>CP073276.1:1277756-2555512 GCA_038561985.1 Petrimonas sulfuriphila
GTTGTAGTCGCGGGCAAGATAGGCCAACGCCGGATGGTAAACGATAAAACTCCGGGTAGGAATATCTTTCAGCAAGCGGGTTAACGCGGAATCGGTTTCGGCGATCTTTTGCGTCAGTTTTTCGAAGTTGGCCCGGTAGAGATCGGCGTTTTCAACGTCCAGTTCCACTACTGCGTTCAACATATTTTGCGAAAAAAGAACCGCATTCTTGGCAGAGCTCCATACATGCGGATCAGCAGCATCTGTCTGGTTATGACTGTGGTCTGCGGCCTCGTGCGAATGATCGTGATGCCCGTGTCCACCATAAACAGGTTCAATTCCTACTGAACAATCCACGATTTTCAGGTCAGGATTGTTTTCGGCAAGTTTTCCCGTCCACACGTTTTCGTAACCCAGAAAACCTACTTTAAAATAGGCGCGACTGTTTCCCAGCTTTATCATGGCCGAGGGCGACGGTTCATAGGTTTCCGGGCTTGAACCCGGAGGGACAAGCGTGTTTACCTGAAATTTATCGCCCACGATTTGTTCCAGAAAATACCGCTGCGGCTCAATAGTTACCGTGAGTACGTTTGCTTCCTTTTCACGGTTGGAATGGCAGGCAAGAAGTAAGAATGGAAATAAGAGCGTGAAAATATATTTTCTCATCCTGTTGGGTTGATTGTTTTGTTAGAATCTGTTGCAAAATTAAGATAAATAGCGCAACAGGAAAGTTATAAACAAAGATTTTCTATTTTTGTTTGTTGTTAAAGACGGACATGAACATCAAATTTGAAATTACCGAAGACGGTTCGCACACCCTTTTTGTTCCTGAACGGAACGAACATTACCATTCCACGCATGGAGCCATACAGGAATCGATGCACGTGTATATTGATGCCGGATTACGACATTGCGTGAAAAGCGAAGTAAAGGTGCTGGAAATCGGTTTCGGAACCGGGTTAAATGCATTTCTGACCTTGTTGGAAGCCGAAAAAAACAGCAGGAAAATAGATTTCACTTCACTTGAACTCTATCCTGTTTCAATAACCGATGCTGAAAAATTAAATTATGCCGAGTTGATTGATCCCACCCGAAAGGAAGTTTTTAATGAGTTGCACAAAACAGGCTGGGGAAAATGGAATCAGGTAGCGCTCTATTTTTCGCTGCTGAAAATGCGGCTCGATTTCAGCAACCCATCTAATTTCCATCCGGAGAACAAGTTTGATGTCGTCTTTTTCGATGCTTTTGCTCCTGAAAAACAACCCGAAATGTGGACACCGGCAATTTTCGATAAAATATATTCTGTTTCTTCCGAAAATGCGATATTGACCACTTATTGCGCCAAAGGGTCCGTGAGGAGAATGTTACAGGCTGCGGGTTTCTTTGTTGAGAGGCTGCCGGGGCCGCCCGGAAAAAGGGAAATGTTGCGGGCAGTCAAAAAATAGGCCGCGTGCTCATTTGGATATCACCCGAACGTTTATCTTGTGATTGAATTGCTCTTCAGTGGGTGAAAAAAGTTCGAGTAAAGTTGTCATATCCCTTGTTTCCCAGATATTTACTTCCGATGTGCCGAGCTGCCGCCCGCTGGCGTCGCTCACAATCACTCCTTTTCGGTTTTCGTGCTTCTTGTTCATGATTTTATCCAATCCGTTGGTCGAGATTCTAAAGTCGTTGAGCAGGTCAAGCATCATTTTTTCATTCACGTATTCAAATTCATAAAGAATATCTCCCAGATTGGCTTCAACGTTACTCGGTTTTTCCCCGATAGTTTTCTGAACGTAATTCAATACCTGGTCTTCTTTCGATTTGGCGCATGAGACCAAAAAAGTCAATGCCAGAAGCAAATAAGCAACCTTTTTCATGGGTTAAATCTTTTTGAGTTGATAGCGTGAGGCAAATGGTCCTTGAAAGAACCTTGTTTTTTGTCCTGATATTCACGGGTGAGGATAAAAGTTTCATCGGAATTAATGGTAAGATGCATTGCAATACCAGCGGTGTTTGCTGCCGGGATAACACCTTGGTAGGTTCCGTAGATATCTGTTAAGGGACTGGCAATCTGTTCATTTTCCGTTTGTGAAGTCAGGTCGTTTTGGTTTTCGTTAGCCGGTTTTCCGTTGCCGCAGCTTGCTAATAATGTGATAAGCGCGGCCAGTGCAATGATTTTTATAGCCTTCATCTTTTTTGTCGTTGACAATCTTACAATCTTAATTAAGAAATTAATAACGACAAAATTACTTTAATTGTTTCAATTAATTGTAAATGAGGGATAAAACGTGGAAAATATACACAACTTTTGTGTGTGCAAAAATCGTCTGTCTATTCGCCCCTTACTTGTAAAATATCCCGTATATCGGTGGTATATCTTCCGGAGAGATGTTCCTGGTGCATTTTAAACATACGGGCATCTTGTGAAGCCAGCCTTATGCCTCCCGACGATGAAAAGTGATTGATCGCATCTATGGCATTCATCAGTCCTTTGTGGCGGGGATTGGCATTCATTTCAGGGAAAAGAGCGGGCTGATGGTGCTTTTCATCGGTGAAATTATAAAGTGTAACCCCCGCTCTTTTGTAGTGGAGATCTTTTTCATAGATTTTTTTTAGTCCGGATACGACAAAGTCCACTATCTCCAGCGTGGACGATGTGGAAAAGGGTAATCGCACTTCAACGCTCCTTGAAAGCACTTCCTCCGTATCCTTAAAATAATTGGTCTGTAAAAATACCTGTATCCGGCTGCACAGCGATTGTTGTTTGCGTATTTTTGCGGCAGCCATTGCTGTGAACGTAACCACACGCTCTTTTATCTCGTCCCACGTTCCGTATTCTTTTTCGAACGTGCGGGTGACGGAAAAACTCTTGCTTTTCTCTTCTTCCACAAACTCAATACAGCGAATCCCGTTTAATTCCCTTTGCAGGTTAATTCCTGTAACGGTCATGTTTCTGCGCACCCACGACTCGGACATCTCCGCAAAGTCGACGGCCTTGAACACTCCTGCCGCCTGAAGCTTCACGGCATTGCGCCTGCCGATGCCCCACACATCTTCTACCGACAGCCACCTTAAGGCTTTCACCCGCTTTTCTTCCGTATCCATTACGTAGCATCCTCCCGTTTGTGAAGGATACTTTTTGGCAATACGGTTAGCTACTTTTGCCAACGCCTTGGTGGGGGCAATACCCACACTAATGGGGATTCCTGTCCATCTCCCCACGTGCTCCTTCATTCGTAGGCCATACTCTTTCGGGGTTGCCGTTTCCGCCAGGTCGAGAAAGCATTCATCCACGGAATATACTTCCTGCAGAGGGGAGTAACCCGATAGAATACTCATTACCCTACGGCTCATATCACCATATAGGGCAAAGTTGGCTGAATAGACAGCCACGTTATTTCTCCTGAACAATTCCTGTACTTTAAAGGCCGGAATTCCCATTTCGATGCCTATCTTTTTAGCTTCGTTGCTGCGTGCGATAACACACCCATCGTTGTTGGAAAGCACAACTACCGGCTTGTCGTTAAGGGAAGGATTGAACACCCGTTCGCACGAAGCGTAAAAATTATTGCAATCGATAAGGGCAATCATGGATGTTTGCGGATTGAGTAGGTGACAATACCCCACACAATGAGTGTATTTTCCGATGTGACGACAATAGGCTTATAACTTGTATTGGAGGGCATAAGCATACAAACACCGTTTTCCAGGTGTATACGTTTCACGGTAAATTCACCCTCCAGATAACACAGGGCAATCCTGCCGTGCGACCATTCCTCTCCCTTGTCCACAACCAGCAGGTCTCCATCGTTAAAATCTCCCAGCATGGAATTCCCCCGGACACGGGCATAAAATGTGGCTTCCGGATGCCGGATAAGCAATTTGTTTATATCGATCCGTTCGCTTGCAAAATCGTCCACATTCGAGAATGGGCCCGCCGCTACGCTGCCCCCCAATGAAATTTCCACTTCCGAAAACTCCGGTTTGTAAATTTCTATTTGTGTCGATGCATACACTTTTCTCATACTGCAAATGTAAGTGAAAATAGAAAATCGACAATAAAAAATCCCACATATTCCGGAAATACGTGGGATATCATTGTTGTGTTACCTCTGCGGAAAGAAAGGGATTCGAACCCTTGGTACCCGTAAGAGTACAACGGTTTTCGAGACCGCCCCGATCGACCACTCCGGCATCTTTCCTTTTAAAGCCTATTCGCTATTGGCTTTATGTCAAGTCTTACCTTACTTTTGTAAGAACGTAAAAAGGAGCCAATTCTCCTTCAATCATTTTTTTATCGGCATTCAACTGAGCCAGACTTCCTTCTTGCAGTTTAAAATATTTTTGATCTCCGTCTTCGTCCTGAATAACTAAAATTTCTCCACTTTCGATAAAATAGGAGCCTTTATCTTCAAACTTAGCTTCCTTTTCACCCAGGTAATCGCTGACGAGAGTGAATGTGTTGTCGTCGTGGATTGTCAGTTGGGTTTTAATGCCCTCACAATCAGCACAAGGAAGTATGCCTTCGTAAACGCCAAGATAGTCTAAAGCCATTTCAGATGTATGCATATCGGGAGTCTCGGCATTTTTTTGTTTTGCGTTATTGCAGCTGATGAAGACAATTGCAACAAAAGCAAATAATAAAATACTTAACTTTTTCATCATTAAAATATGGTTTTAAAAAACGATACAAAGGTACAATATTTTTGGATATTTGCATGTTGTGGCCCCTGAAAGTTATTTCTTTAAAGCATATAACGCTGCTTTTGTGGATGCCAGAAGCGGCTCAATAGATATGCCGGAGCCAACAGCGTTCTTCATCCACAGCTGTGGGATGATTCTACCCTGGGTGTACATCCGGTCCATTTCGTCGGCAAGATTTTTTCCGCGCACCTGTTGGCCGATTTGAAAATCAATGAGGTGTCCCATCGGATAGTTCGGTAGATAAAGCGGGTAGTCGATCATGTGCGAGTAAATCCCGAGAAGCGTCTCTCCCTTCCCTCCCAAAATATCGGCATAATAGGTGTCCCACACATCTCTTGCAGCCGTTATAACCGCTTCTTTCAATTGATCGGGAGTGGCATCCGGATGGTTGTAAAGCCATTCCCAAACGCGGATATCCACCAGGGAAACTCCCATGATCTCGTAACTCGACCAGAAGTTGTCCAAAGCCAGGTAGTGCTCGTCTTCAGGATTTGGATTTTTGAGGCCCAGCAGTTCCAAGTCTCTTTTCTGGAAAAGGAAAGCCACTGCTTCGGTAAATGCTGTGTTGGGTACACCGTTGAGAACATAGTAGTCTACATCATTCATCGTAATGGTTTGCTCCACCGTATGACCGAACTCGTGTACGGCAATATTATAGCCTTTATAATCCATTCCGCCAGCACCGATTCTTGTACGCAGATGAGCTATGTCGTTACGCATCGTTGCCCCCCAGGCATGCCCGGCGCCACGTGACGGGTCAACCACAATGAGTGATGAAATTTCCCGGGCCCTGTCTGGCTTCCATCCCAGTTTAACCAGGATATTGGGGAGATCGGTCTCCAATGCTTTTGGGTTCGGGTATTTTTTAGAGGTGATGGCTGTAAGCTGTTCCTCGGGTATTCCCCCGCGGGCTTTAAATCCGTTGTACCAAATATCGAACGGCTCCAATTTCCGTCCTAAGCGCGACTCGATAAATGCGGCTACTTCTTTTACTTCGGGTGAAGAGAGCAACCCTTTAAAAAGGGTTTCCACGTCTTTTTGCGGAATCTCCATGGTCGCATCAAAGGCTCGCGAGAGTTGAGTGGGATAATGCGGAAAATAGGTGTCGAGCTGGCGCATAGCGTGGAAATTGGCGAGGAAAATCTTGTACCGGGTATCGGGTTCGGGAGAAGCTGATGCCTCGGCATTGTTTTCAAACAATTGATTCGTACCCGGGTTCCACGTGAATTTGTCGCTGTTAATGGTTTGCTGAGGAATAGTCTGGTCGATGATACGTTTCATCACCGTGTATATCATGCGTTGTTTTTCTAGCCCCCTGACTGTATCGGCATAGTTCGATTTCAGTTCATCGCGTAACCCCCAATGTGAAATCAGTTTCATATCGTCCGGGAAAAGCTGTTCACCGTTATCGTTGCGAAGCTTTCCCATAAAAAGATTGTAGTCGGAAATGTATGCGTCGGCCTCGGTAATTGTTTTCGATATGTTTTGCTGAACAGTTGCCGGCACACGCGCGGTGAAACGGTCGCCCATGCGGGCGTAAGCCCATTCTTTTCTTGACCATTTCTCCCCCAGCCCTGTCTTCTCCTGTAACGAATAGAATGGGAAGTTAAGTGCTGTAATAAAGGCAATTTTATTGGCATATAGGTCATCGTTCAGGTGTGCTGTTACATCGTAGCTTCCAAACATCATGTCTACGGGGGTAATTTCTTCACCTTCCAGTTGTAGCGGCTCTTTCAACAGGACATCGATTTTGTGGAAGTATCCGTCGAATACTTCAAAGTTTCGCTCCAGTGTATGAAAAAGCTGATCGAGTCGAGCTTCATCAGCAACAAAACTCCGCTTGCAGAACTCGGCAAATTCTCCTGCCGTTCCGTCCGGTTCCCGCCAAAGGTCAGCAACCTGCCGGACACCACGTTCAATACGGAAATAGGCCGTTTCTCCCAACGAATCCTTCAGCATTGAAATTACTTCGTTGCGCTGCGCTTCTGCAATAAAACGGCTTTCTGACATATCATTCTCTTTTTTTGATGGGTGGGTATTACAAGAAACAAGTAATGCCAACAGTAGTGAAACGGATAGTAGTGGCCTCATCTTTTTCATGTTTAAACTTTAACATTATGTTGCAAAGGTAATTAAAAAGCGTTTCATCCGCTTCTGGATGCAATTTTTTTTGTAGTTTTACGCCCAAACCCTAAAACTAAATTAATTATGCAGGAGATTAACAACTACGTGGAAACCCACAAGCAACGATTTTTAGACGAGCTCTTCGAACTGATCCGAATTCCATCCATCTCATCACTTCCCGAGCACAAACCGGACATGTACCGCGCCGCCGAAAAATGGAAAGAAATTCTGCTCGCTGCCGGTGCCGATAAGGCGGAGGTATATGAAACCGATGGAAATCCGGTGACATATGGCGAGAAGATAATCGACCCCAAGGCACCCACCGTAATGGTTTACGCTCACATGGACGTTATGCCGGTTGATCCGGTCGGCTTATGGAAAACCGACCCCTTTGAACCGGTGGTGAAAGAGGGGAAGATCTGGGCGCGTGGCGCCGATGACGATAAAGGCCAGGGATTTATGCACGCCAAAGCGTTTGAATACCTCGTGAAGTCGGAAAAATTGAATTGTAACGTGAAATTCCTGATTGAAGGTGAGGAAGAGGTTGGGTCGCCCAGTTTGCCCAAGTTTTGCAAAAAACACAAAAAAATGCTGCAGGCCGATGTTATTCTGGTCTCAGATACCTCAATGATAGCCCCGGATGTTCCTTCCATTACCACCGGGTTGCGCGGATTGGCATACTGGCAGGTGGAAGTTACCGGCCCGGACAAAGATCTTCATTCGGGCCTCTTTGGCGGTGCAGTAGCCAATCCCATCAATGTGCTGGCCAAAATGATTGCACAGGTTACGGACGATAACGGACGTATTTTGATTCCCGGATTTTACGACGATGTTGTAGAGGTTTCCCGAAAGGAACGGAACATGATGGCGAAAGCTCCGTTTTCGCTTGAGGAATACAAAAAATCGCTTGACGTGAAGGAAGTTTTCGGCGAGAAAGGGTACACCACCAATGAACGCACCGGCATCCGGCCTACTTTCGACGTATGCGGTATCTGGGGCGGCTACACGGGTGAAGGCGCCAAAACAGTGCTTCCCTCCAGGGCATATGCTAAAATCAGTACCCGGCTGGTGCCCAACCAGGACCACAACAAAATAGCCAAATTGTTTGTGAAGTTTTTTGAAAGCATTGCTCCGAAATCGGTAAAGGTAAAAGTGGAATACCTGCACGGAGGGCCGTCGTATGTCTGCCCTATTGATTTGCCGGCATACAAAGCCGCCGCAAAGGCTTACACGGAGGTATACGGAAAAACTCCGATTCCTGTCCGTTCGGGAGGAAGTATTCCGATTATCGCCACTTTTGAAGAGGTCCTCGGTATTAAGTCGGTGCTAATGGGTTTTGGGTTAGGATCTGATGCCATTCACTCACCCAATGAAAATTACCCTTTGGAACAGTTTTACAACGGAATCCGTACTATTCCGCTGTTTTACCGGTATTTTGCAGAAGAGATGGGGAGGTAACAAACACATAAGCCAGATATTGTGTTTGTTCGGAAACCGGTGTTAAAGCTAAAAATCCCGAAATAATTTTCCCGTTTTCAACGATGAGGGGAAAATCTGTTGACATTTTCTGTTGGAAGGTTAACGCTCCGCCCGTTTTTTTGAAAAAATCGACCGTAAATTTTCCGGTAGACCCGGGTTTTACAAAACGGTCGTAGAGAATGTAGGCGACAATCCCCATATTCATTCGAAGGTTAATCTCAACGCAAGGTTGGATTTGATACCCTCTGTTGGTTTTGCAAACCATCATGTCCACTCCCAGACAACCGGAATAGGATGGGTACTGGCGGCAGAGTTTTTCGGCAAGAGATTTCCGGAGTTGCGGCAGCAACTCCGGACCGGTGTATTCACCCAACCTTTCTTCAATATCGGTTTGTGGCATCAGGAAGTTGCCCATGTAGGCACCTGAAGATGTGGATTGGAACAGGGAGTACCCGATAAATTCAGCTTTGTTATCGGAAAGGCAGAATTCCATGGCAAAATCTCGAATCTTGTTCAGAACAGGCTCCGCAATAAGGCCTCCCTGTTCGTGAATTACCCGCCGGCACCAATCGGTTTGTTTGTCGGTTATTTTCCCTTTGATCCAGCTTAATCCCTTGCCGCTGCCGGAATTGGGCATTTTCAATACGTGATCCCCGTTTCGCGAATGTAAAAAGTGCAATACATCATCAACAGCGGAGAAAAAATAGGATTCTCCACAAAACGCGTTATTCTCCGCCCTGAGTTCGTTCAGAATATGTATGGCGTTCTTCCTGCCCGAGTCGCTTCGAAGCTGTTTTAACTCCTCCATCGAAGGCAGGCTCTCTTCCATTGCACCGGCGTCCAGCAACTTTTTTCTCAATGCGGGGTTCCATCCCCACGGGATAATTTTCTCTTTCGGAAAAAGGGAAATGCCCGAAAAAGGGATGAGGGATACCTCGAGGGCGAAAAACTCTTTCAATCGGGAAAGGAACTGTTCGTTTTGAGCAGTGGCGGCAATCACCTTAGCACCTTCCGGAGCATACCACATCGGCAAAATGGCCAGATCGTCCGCAATTTTCACTGCAGATGCCGGAGGCGTGTAGTTAATACCGAAGTTCGCCAGGGCCAGATCGTTCTCGGGATTGAAGAGATGCATACGCTTGGGTTACACGTACTCTTTCGGTTCAATCTCTCCGCTTAGGATCAGTGCACCGTTTTCAGCCAGGGCTTTCATTTCATCCTCACCCGGATAAACGTATACCGGTGCGATTTTATGGATACGTTCGATGATCAGGTTGCAGAACCATTTGCTGTTAGCCATTCCTCCGGTGATCAGGATGGCATCCACATCGCCTTTCAGAACGGTTGAGAATGCGCCGATTTCTTTTGCTGTCTGGTAAGCCATGGCTTCCATCACATCGTAGCATTTTTTATCTCCGGCCTGAGCGGCTTTTTCTACTTCATAGGCATTGTTGAGGCCCGTATATGCGTACAGTCCCCCTTTGCCGACCACCATCGACTTCATCTCCTCATACGTATATTTGCCGCTGAAAGCCATTTTCAGGAGTTCGCCGACGGGAAGCGTTCCGGACCGTTCCGGAGAAATGGGTCCATCACCGTCGAGTGCCTGGTTCACGTCCACGACGCGTCCCTGATGATGTACCCCCACCGATATTCCTCCTCCCAAGTGTACCACGATAAGGTCCATATCCTCATATCTCCGCATGAGTGATTTGGCGTGAGCGCGGGCAATGGCTTTTTGATTGAGCGCATGGAAAAGGGATACTCTTTCGAAAAGGGGATGCCCCGAATACCGGGCAATGGGTTCGAACTCGTCCACCACTACCGGGTCAGCGATAAAGGCTTCTGCTGAGGGGAGTTGTTTGGCGATATCGTCGGCAATAAGCGCTCCCAGGTTACTGGCGTGTTCTCCTCTTTTTGCCTCGATAAGGTCTCTCTTCATGGTTTCGTTTACCCTGTAAACGCCCGACGCAATAGGTTTCACTATTCCTCCACGTCCGACGACGATCCGGATAAGGTCCAACCTGATTTCGGCGTTCTTTAATTCATTATAGACGATGTTTTTGCGAAATTCATACTGATCGCTTATTCTTTTAAACTGGCTTAATTCCTCGACTGAGTGGCGGATAGTCTTTAAAAAAACTACATCTCCGTTTTTATAAACGGCAATTTTTGTTGATGTTGAACCCGGGTTAATCACCAGGATCCGTGGATGATTGTCCATAGTTGTAATGTTTAATCCATAGCTGCTGCCAAAACGATAGAAAGCATCTTGCTGATTTCTGAATCGGAGCGTGATGTAAGCACAATAGGAACCGCCGCACCCATGATTACGGCTGCACAGACGGCTCCTCCCAAGAAGTTTAACGCCTTGTAAAATATATTTCCGGCTTCTATGTCGGGTACGAGAATAATGTCGCTGTCCCCGGCAACTTCACTGAAGATGCCTTTATGTGTGGCAGCCTCTTTGTCGACGGCAATATCGACGGCAAAAGGTCCATCCACGAGGCATCCCTGCAATTGTTTATTGATGTTCATTTCTTTCAGCTGAGCGGCATGAACGGTGGCTTCCATTTTTGGATTAACGGTTTCTACAGCGGCGGCTACAGTGACTTTAGGCACGGTTATCCCGAGTTTATGACATGCCTCCACGGCATTGTTGAGGATATGTACCTTGGTATCCAGATCGGGAGCAATGTTCATGGCCGCATCCGTTACACAGAAAAGTTTGTGGTAGTAAGGCGACTCAAAAAAGGCCACGTGACTGAGGACTGCTGCTTTTCGCAGGCCGTTTTCTTTGTCGAGAACAGCTTTTAGCAGGTCGCCCGTGCTGACAAGGCCTTTCATAAGAATACCGGCATTACCTTTCTTTATCTCAGACACAGCTATTTTTGCCGATTCATTGGCTCCGTTGTCGTTGTGGATAATTTCTACCTGACTCAGATCAAAATCAATGAGTTGCGCGATTCTTTCAATTTCACTTTTGTTACCAACCAGTACAGGACTGACAAGTCCTTGTTGCATAGCTGCTTTGATGGATTTTAGTACCGATCCGTCTTCTGCTGCCGCAACTGCAATCTTCCGTATGGGTTTCTGTTTGGCTTTTTCGGTAAGTTCAGCTAATCTGTGAATCATAAAAAGTATTGTTAAGGGAGTTTACGCACAAAATAACAAAAAAAAAAGAAGATAATCTCCTGAAACAAGTTTTTTATTGGAATTATGTCAGAAATCTGTTTCTTTTGGCAGGAAACTTTTCTCCTAAGCTAATCATATATATAAAACTATTCATGAATATTATTTTTCATAAAAAGGTAAAGCTATAAAAGTAATTCGAAGTAGTTTTCAAGATGTAATATAAGTAATAATTACAATAAGGTTATTTTTATATATGTATTTTTTACTTTATATAAATTGCTGATAATAATGTTTTAAAACATATAAAAATTTTACATGTATTGTGATTAATCTGTATAATTTTGTATTCTTATTAAGAATATGTCATGAAAAATAGCACTCATGTTTACAACCCTCACGTTTCGGTGGACTGCGTTGTTTTTGGGTTTGACGGTGAAAAACTGAAAGTATTGCTTATCGAACGGACGATAGAAGAACAAAACTTCAGCGATAAAAAATTACCGGGAAGCATTATTTTCGAAGATGAAGACCTGGATGAGGCAGCTATACGTATCCTTAACGAACTGACGGGATTAAAAAACATTTACCTGAGCCAGTTTCATAGCTTTGGCAATCCCCAAAGGACAAAGAATATGAGGGACAAAAATTGGCTGGAGAAACTGACAAACATGAAAATCGGCAGAATCGTTACAGTAGGGTATGTGGCACTGATTAAAATAAGTAGAAAAATTATTTTTGAGTCGGAGAATACTGCAGCAAACTGGTACGACGTAAGTTCATTAAAATCTTTACGGCTAGCTTTCGATCACAATGAAATTGCGGATACTGCGTTAGAGCATATCCGCCACAAAGTGAAGTCGGAGCCCTCCATGTTATTCGAACTGCTGCCTCAGAAGTTCACCATGACACAACTTAGAAACCTGTATGATATCATAATGGGCACAACGTCTGATGTCCGTAACTTCAAGAAAAAAATAATGCAGATTGAAGGCCTGGAACAATTGGACGAAGTGCAGAAAGATGTACCTTACAGAGCTCCCAGGCTTTACAGGTTCGATAAAAAAGTACACAAAAAAAATACACGAAAACTATATAGTTAGCCGTTCATGTTAAACTCAAAATACAGTTTGCAATGAAAAAGACTTCTGGTTACTACCTGTTTCTTTTGTGGATCGCAGGATTTCTCTTTTTTTCCTGCAAAGAGGTACAGCCTTATTTAAACACAAAACTCTCTTTCGAAGAAAGAGCGGACGACCTGCTCTCACGGTTGACAATCGAAGAGAAGGCTGAGCTGATGCGATACGATTCACCGGCCATTGACCGGCTGGGCATACCTGCATATAATTGGTGGAACGAATGCTTGCACGGTGTCGGGCGCTCCGGTTTGGCTACGGTTTTTCCACAAGCTATCGGAATGGCGGCTATGTGGGACAGTCAGCAAATGTCAGAAATTGCAACAGCCATTTCTGACGAAGCGCGCGCCAAGCATCACGATTATGTCTCAAAAGGGAAAAGAGGTATTTACCAGGGATTGACTTTCTGGACACCCAACATCAATATTTTCCGTGATCCGCGGTGGGGCAGGGGGATGGAAACCTACGGGGAAGATCCGTTCCTGACGGCAGAACTTGCCATCCCTTTCATTAAAGGATTACAGGGCGATGATTCAAAGTACCTGAAGTTAGTGGCAACCGTCAAACATTTTGCTGTTCACAGCGGTCCGGAATCCACCCGGCATTCGTTCGACGTATATCCTTCAGATTATGATCTGGCAGAAACTTATCTGCCTCATTTTAGGCGTGCTGTCCAGGAGGCGGGTGCCTATTCCGTCATGTGTGCCTATAACCGGTTACGGGGTGAGCCGTGCTGTGGCGATAAATACCTGGAAGATCTGTTGCGGAACAAATGGGGGTTCAACGGATATATTGTTTCCGATTGTGGGGCCATCAGTGATTTTTACAGGGAAAATGCCCACCACATAGTCAACACACCCGAAGAAGCATCGGCTAAAGCGGTAAAAGCCGGAACCGACCTTAATTGTGGCGATACATATGCCAAAGGTTTGATTGAAACCGTGAAGCAAAATCTAATCACGGAAGCGGAGCTGGATGTTTCGGTAAAACGGCTTTTGCTTGCCAGGTTCAAGCTCGGAATGTTTGACCCGGATAGCGAAGTGAAATATGCGCAAATCCCTATTGAGGTCGTGGACAGTGAGAATCATCGGGTGCTGGCATTACAAGCTGCACGAAAATCGATGGTTTTATTGAAGAACGACAACAACCTCTTGCCTTTTAGCAAGGAAGTTAAAAAAGTAGCCGTTATTGGTCCAAATGCGGACGATAACGAGGTTCTGTTGGGCAACTACAACGGATACCCTTCGAAAGGAATCACGCCGTTAAAAGGGATTATCGAAAAATTACCCCATGCTGAAGTTGCTTTTGCTCAGGGATGCACACTGGCGGAAAAGCTTCCCTACTTTACCGTTATTCCGGCTGATTATTTTTATACCGATAAAACGCTTCAAACGAAAGGACTGAATGTTGAATATTTCGATAACAACAAGCTGGAAGGTATCGCAAAGCGCACGCGCGTTGATGACAATATCGATTTCGTGTGGTGGAATAAAGCACCCTTCGATGATTTAAACCCGGAAGAATTCTCGATCTGCTGGAGAGGGGTTCTTGTGCCACCTGTTACAGGTGAATATGCCATTGGAGGCGAAGCTTTCACCGGATACAAACTGTCGGTGGACGGTAAGGAGGTAACACAAGGCAGGGACCAGCATCACGCGAGAAAAAGGTATGAGTATGTGCAGTTTGAAGCCGGAAAACCGTATGAAATAGAGGTGGAATACGTTCAGGATAAAACAGAATATGCTCATGTGAAGATACTTTGGGATGTGCCTAATCCTAATTTGAAACAAGAAGCCATTGATTTGGCCAGGAACTCCGATCTGGTGATTCTGTGTATGGGACTGAGCCCCTTATTGGAAGGCGAAGAGATGAAAGTCAATGTAGAAGGTTTTGCGGGTGGAGACCGTCTCGACATCAAACTACCCGCTGTTCAAACCGAGCTCATGAAAGAAATTCAGAAACTCGGGAAACCCACTGTTCTGGTCCTTCTCAATGGAAGCGCCTTAGCCTTTAACTGGGAAGCTGAAAATATTCCTGCCATTCTGGAGGCATGGTATCCCGGGCAGTCGGGCGGAACAGCCATTGCCGACGTTATTTTTGGCGATTACAATCCGGCAGGCCGCCTTCCGGTTACCTTTTATAAAGATGTGAACCAGATTCCTGCTTTTGATAATTATGACATGCAGGGTAAAACTTACCGGTATTTTGAAGGAAAACCTCTGTACGAGTTTGGTTATGGGTTAAGCTATACCACCTTTCAGTATAAACTGCGTACTGTTCCCGAAAGCGTGAAGAACGGAGAGGATATTTCGGTTTCTGTCGATGTGACCAATACCGGCAATATGGATGGAGATGAAGTTGTTCAACTTTACGTGTCTCTACCCGACAGTAAACTGCAAAAACCGATTCGTGCTTTGCAGGGATTTAAACGGGTACATTTGAAAAAAGGCGAAACACAAACCGTGAAGTTTACGTTGAAACCGCATCAGATTGCTGCAAGGAACAAAGCGAACATACCGGTTGTTGAGACCGGAAAAGTGCAGGTGTCGATCGGAGGTAAGCAACCCGATGCCGGTTCGCTGGCTACCGGAAACGTAGTAGAGGTTTTTATTGAGACAGAGGGGGATAATTATTTTATTAACGAATAAAAAGAGAACATCATGTATTTGTTGGGATACGATATAGGCAGTTCATCGGTAAAAGCTTGCCTGGTGAATGCAGAAACGGGGCAGGTGGTAGCATCCGATTTTTTCCCGAAGACCGAGATGCCGATCTATGCTGCACAACCGGGTTGGGCGGAACAAGACCCCGACATGTGGTGGGAAAACCTGAAGCTGGCAAACCAATCGGTAATTAAAAAGTCGGGTATAGATGTTGCCGAAATCAAAGGCATCGGGATATCGTGGCAGATGCACGGATTGGTCGCCATCGATAAGAACGGAAAAGTGCTTCGCCCGTCCATCATTTGGTGCGACAGTCGCGCTGTACCCTACGGTGAAAAAGCATTCGAGGCGATAGGGGCAGAGAATGCCCTGGCTGCACTGTTGAACTCGCCGGGTAACTTCACCGCATCAAAACTGGCTTGGGTAAAAGAAAATGAACCCTACCTTTATGGACAAATCGATAAGATCATGCTCCCCGGTGATTATATTGCCATGAAGCTGACGGGTGGTGTTTGCACTACGATTGAAGGATTATCGGAAGGTGTTTTCTGGGATTTTCAGACAAACGCCGTCTCGACAGAGGTGATGAGGTATTTTGGATTCAGTGACGAAATTATTCCTCCGGTAATTCCAACGTTTGGTTTTCAGGGAACGGTATCCGCCGGAGCAGCCAAGGAGCTCGGTCTGAAAGAGGGTATCCCGCTGGGATACCGGGCAGGGGACCAGCCCAACAATGCCGTTTCGCTCAACGTGTTCAACCCAGGAGAAATAGCCTCTACCGCAGGAACATCGGGAGTGGTTTACGGCGTGCTGGGCGAAGTGAATTACGATCCGCTTTCGCGTGTTAACACCTTTGCACACGTGAACCACACATCCGGGAAGCCGAGGCTGGGTGTCTTATTGTGCATCAACGGAACCGGTATTCTGAATTCGTGGATAAAAAGGAACATGATACAGCCGGGATTGAGTTACAACGACATGAACGGGCTGGCTGAAAAGTCTCCTGTCGGTTCAAGGGGGGTCTCGGTGATTCCTTTCGGAAACGGTGCAGAGCGCGTACTGCAAAATAAGGATCCGGGATGTTCCTTTCACGGTATCAATTTCAATATTCATACCCTTTCCGATATTGTTCGTGCGTCGCAGGAAGGCATTGTCTTCTCTTTTAAATACGGAATGGAGATTATGGAAGAGATGGGGATGAAGATCAACCTTATCAGGGCTGGAAACGCCAATATGTTCCTGAGTCCCGTATTCAGAGAAACACTGGCGGGCATAACCGGATCAACCATCGAGCTGTTCGATACCGACGGAGCGGCAGGCGCTGCAAAAGCTGCCGGTATGGGCGTAGGGATCTATTCTTCCAACGAAGAGGCATTTGCTTCGCTGAAGAAAATCATGACCGTTAAGCCCGATGAAAAGAATGGTGAGAGGTACAAGGAGGTTTACCAACGTTGGAAAAAATACATTAAACAATAGAAAACAGATGCGAAAAATTATGGAAACAAAAAAAGAATTTTTTCCCGGAATAGGGAAGATCAGGTTCGAAGGAAAAGAAAGCAAAAATCCGCTGGCATTCCGTTACTACGATGCGGAGAAAGTGGTTTACGGACGGAAGATGAAAGAGTGGTTCAAATTCTCCATGGCTTACTGGCACACCCTTTGTGCGGAATCGAGTGACCCCTTTGGCGAAGAAACCAAGGATTTCGAATGGAACAATGGTGATGGCGCTTTGGAAAGAGCCCGGAAGAAACTGGATGCCGGTTTCGAGTTTATGCAGAAGATTGGAATCGAATATTTCTGTTTTCACGATATCGATCTGATCGACGAAGGGAAAACCATCGGGGAGTATGAAGCCAACCTCAGGTCCATCGTCGCATACGCTAAAAAAAGGATGGAAGAGACAGGCATCAAACTGCTCTGGGGTACGGCCAATGTTTTTAGTCACAAGCGTTACATGAACGGGGCAGCTACCAACCCCAACTTCGACAGTGTAGCCTACGCTGCCACACAAATCAAGAACGCACTTGATGCCACCATCGAGCTGGGAGGAGAAAATTATGTGTTCTGGGGTGGTCGCGAAGGGTATATGAGCCTCCTGAATACCGATATGAAGCGTGAAAAAAAACACCTGGCCATGATGCTGGCCAAGGCACGCGATTATGCCCGTTCGAAGGGATTTAAAGGAACATTTCTTATTGAACCCAAACCGATGGAGCCGACCAAACACCAGTACGATGCAGATGCTGAAACAGTGATCGGATTTCTCCGCGCACACAACCTCGACAAGGATTTCAAACTGAACATTGAGGTAAACCACGCCACACTGGCAGGGCACACTTTTGAACACGACCTGCAGTGCGCTGTCGATGCCGGCTTGTTGGGCTCCATTGATGCCAATCGGGGTGATTACCAGAACGGCTGGGACACAGACCAGTTTCCCATCGATCTTTACGAACTGACCCAAGCCATGTTGGTTATTCTGAAAGGTGGAGGTTTGCAAGGCGGAGGCACGAACTTCGATGCCAAAATCCGGAGAAATTCCACCGATTTGGAAGATATCTTTATTGCACACATTGCCGGTATGGACGCCTTTGCACGAGCCCTGGAGGCTGCCGCCGGGATTCTGGATGAATCACCCTATCTGCAGATGCTCAAGGAGAGATACGTTTCTTTCGATAGCGGTAAAGGAAACGAGTTCGAAGAGGGAAAGCTCTCGCTCGAAGATATGCGTGAATACGCTCTCGCGCTGGGGAAAGAGCCTGATCAGATCAGCGGCAAGCAGGAACTGTACGAAGCAATTGTAAACATGTACATTTGATAGAACCAAGATGGTAGTAGAGCCAAGAACAAGGACGTTCGTCCCTACTCTCAAAACATTGACCAGTGAATTCATCGGGCACAACGTTGAGCAATTCAACGAAAAAGCTTATTGACCTGATAATCTTTTGTCTGTCTTGATTTCTGGCTCTCACGTCTTATAATCTAAAGATAAATGAAGTACAACAAAACCTATATCTTTGGGATCACCCTGGTAGCGACATTGGGTGGCTTACTCTTCGGCTACGATACGGCCGTGATTTCCGGTGCGGAAAAATCGATAGAAGCTTACCTGGTCAAGCCGTTGGGATTAAATTCGTTAATCCATGGAGCCACCGTGTCGAGTGCCCTGATCGGCTGTATTATCGGAGGAGTTATTTCGGGAGTGTTTTCAAACCGGTTTGGCAGAAGAAAAACGCTGCTTATAGCTGCCGTTTTGTTTTTTGTGTCAGCACTGGGATCGGGATTTCCCGAAGCTATTTTCTTCTCTAAAGGGCAGCCGTCCATCGGGTTGCTGTTGACATTCAATTTTTACCGTATAATCGGAGGTGTCGGAGTGGGACTGGCATCTGCCGTTTCTCCCATGTACATCAGCGAGATAGCTCCTGCAGATATTCGGGGAAGGCTGGTTTCTTTCAACCAGTTCGCCATTATTTTTGGAATGCTGGTGGTGTACTTCGTTAATTGGGGCATCGCCTTTGGACAGAGTATCGATTGGATCAACGATGTGGGTTGGCGGTATATGTTCGCATCAGAAGCTATTCCTGCAGCCTTGTTTGGTATGTTGCTGTTTCTGGTTCCTGAAACGCCGAGATACCTGGTATTGTCGAATCGCGATGAAAAAGCACGGTCTGTTTTAAGCCGGATTAACGCTGATAAATTAAGGGCTGAAGCTATTTTCTCCGAAATAAAGCAGTCCATCGGACGTACAACGGAACGTTCCCGTATTTTTTCTTACGGGAAAATGGTTATTCTTATCGGTGTTTTGTTGTCGGTGTTTCAGCAGTTTGTGGGAATCAATGTTGCGTTGTATTACGCTCCACGTATTTTTGAGAGTATGGGAGCTGCGAAAGATGCCTCCATGCTGCAAACCATCATCATGGGGTTTGTCAATGTCGTGTTTACGGTTGTGGCCATCCTGACGGTGGATAAGTGGGGGAGAAAACCGTTGTTGATTACCGGCTCCGTTGGCATGGCCATCGGCATGTTTGCCATATCCTCGTTGTCCTATAACGAAATTATCGGAATAAGCACACTGGTATTCATCATCATTTATACGGCGTCGTTTATGATGTCGTGGGGACCGATCTGCTGGGTGCTCATCTCTGAAATTTTCCCAAACAAAATCCGGGGTCAGGCGGTAGCCGTGGCGGTTGCCGCACAATGGGCTGCCAATTACCTGATCTCGTCTACCTATCCGGCAATGATGGAATACAGCGGAGCTTTGACCTACGGTTTTTATGGGTTGATGGCTGTAATTTCGGCTCTCTTTGTATGGAAAATGGTTCCCGAAACCAAAGGGAAGTCATTGGAAGAGATGGAAAGTTTGTGGAAGAAGTGACGCCGGACGGTTTATCATGAAAACAAGCGCTTACGATAGGTAAACGCTTGTTCTTCAATGAGCGGCAAACGAGATTCGAACTCGCGACCCTCAGCTTGGGAAGCAATAGTTGGCTCTTTTCGTTGTTTACCGTTATTTATTATATATTTGATTTATAATTATTTATGATTTTTTCCACGTTAAATCTTATCGATATTTTTGCTTATATATTGGTATTTTTCTATCTTTGTTTACCCATTGTTTACCCAAAATATAATGTTTAAAATATTAATATTATGCCAAGTAGCGACAATTATTTATCAACTCACCCCGTTTTTAAATACAAAAATAGGAATATTTCTGTTAGCTTGGTGAGAAAATATCGATACGATATTGAAGAAGTGGCTCCCATATTCTGGCGGATTACGTACAATCGAAAACTAAAAGTCTATTTCTCCGGCTTTGAGTTTTCTAGAAATGAGTGGGATGAATTTGTAAACAGAGACCTAAGAAAACATGCAGGAACTAAACAAACACTATTACGTTTTTTATCCCTTACATTAAAACCTGCGATAGATACTTTGGCCGAGACGAATGACTTTTCTTTTGCTGCGTTGGATAACCTTTTGACTGATCAACCGACCTCTACAGTCAATGAAGCGTTTCAAAAGAAAATTGTATCATTGGAAAATGAGTACAAGATTGGAAATGCATCGATTTATAGAACAACCCTTAATGCACTTATGAGGTTCAAACATTATAAACTTTATAAGAAAAGTGCTGACAAAACGGATTTTATTAATCGCTGTATTGAAAGCAAGTATGTAGCCATCGGTAAAAAGGCGTTGAGTATATCCGAAAAAATATCTTTTGAGGAGATCACTCCGGAATTCTTAATCGAATGTGAGAAATTTTGGCTCGATACCGGGGTCGCACATGCGACCATCGGTATATATATGAGAACATTGAGAGCCATCATCAATAATAATGAGGGTGAGGAACCTTATATAAACCAGAAGAAATATCCTTTCGGAGTAAAACGGGGTAAGTACGCCATACCGGAAGGTGGCAGAAGGAATATTGCTTTACCAGTTGATGACATTTGGAAAATCGAAAATTACCAAACAGATAATGATGCCATAGCAACAGCACGTGATATATTTGTTTTTATGTTCTACTGCAATGGATTGAACTTCGGAGACCTTTGCCGGTTAAGGTATGAGAATATTGATGCTCCCAGTGAAGAAATAATTTTCCAAAGAAAAAAGACTTTGCGAAAAGGAGAAAAACCTACTTATATTTATGCACCGATGCTCCCACCTATGGTTGAAATAATCAACCGGCAAGGGAACAAAAATCAGGACGGATATATTTTCCCATTTCTCAACGGAATTGCTCCAAGCGGCAAGAATGAAAGGAAAATCAAAGAGGCTATCAATTTCGCATTAGACCCTATCAATTCTTCGTTAAAAATAATTGCCAATAAACTTGAGTTAGACCCGGAAATATCAACTTCGTACACACGAAACAGCTATATAACGCATCTTACCAGCGAAATGTATGTCAATCCTATCGTGGTACGAAAAATGGTTGGGCATAGTACAAAGAAGGATGTGACGGCAGGATATGTCAACCTGACGCCGAAAAAGAGAAGAGAGATCAATTCAAAATTGTTGAACCCGAAAAAAAAATATGCGACGATCAATTCTGGCAAGTCGGTAGAAGTCGGATAAATGATCTGAGAAGAAATACAAATGGGTTACATTATTTAGGATATTTGCAGTATAACTGCATATTTTCTAATAAAAATAAACTCATTGCTGCAGGAACTTAGACTTAGGGGTTACGTCCCGGGTGGTGATTAAACCAAAGATAATAAACCTATATGTTTATATCATAGAAGATTATACGAGTAGCAACAAATTGGTTGTTTTTCATACCTTTGTCAATAATTTGAGGTGCAGGAGAGTTTATATAAGCTATGTTGTTTTTGAATGTGGATCGTAACAAGGGGAAAGGAGAATTTGAATATAATTTAATAGTTCATGGAATTAGCAATAATACAGAGTAAGATATATGAAATAAGGGGCGTAAAGGTCATGCTGGATTTTGATTTGGCGGAGATGTATGGCGTGGAAACGAGGGTTTTAAAACAGTCGGTAAGGCGCAATATAAAACGCTTTGAAGGTGATGATTTTATGTTTGAGGTTACAAGGGAAGAACTTTCAAGATCACAAATTGTGATCTTGAACAAAGGTCGTGGATACAACATAAAATATATGCCCTTTGCATTCACCGAATTAGGCGTGGCAATGTTAAGTAGTGTACTGAACTCAGATACAGCTATTGAA
Organism: Petrimonas sulfuriphila; assembly: GCA_038561985.1. Taxonomy (NCBI): domain Bacteria; kingdom Pseudomonadati; phylum Bacteroidota; class Bacteroidia; order Bacteroidales; family Dysgonomonadaceae; genus Petrimonas; species Petrimonas sulfuriphila. Next base: position 1,299,667 of record CP073276.1, read on the forward strand.
ATAAACAAGGGTATCATGCGTGCTTTCGTCGCCATCCGGCATTTGATCCACAATCCGCAAGTCGATGAAGTAAAGGAACTGCAAAAAGAAGTAAGGAAATTCAAAGAATACATAGAGGAAGTGTTCACCGACTACAATGATATTAATGAAGATACAAGGATGCAATTAGAGCTTATCAATGAGTCATTGGCTGAACTCCAAGCGCAAAAGAAACTATCCGGAAAACCACGTAATCCGATAGGATATGTAAAAACAAAATAATTTAAAAAAATCGGCAGGAATGATCTGAATTTTGCATGGATGATAATCTACTCCGAAGGAGAGGATCCTCATCCATTTTTTATTTGAGTTTGCGAATTGCGAAACAAATCAGCAAGCTCAAGAGTATGCCGGCCATTAGGCCGGAGAAAAATAGCCTGAATTTTGTACTGCCAGTACTGGTGGTTTTTTCTTTCAATTCTTTATTTTCATTGACCAAGGTTTTAACCGTGAGCTGCAGGTTGGCATTTTCCGTGGTTAGGGTTTCATTTTGAGTGGATGTTTGCTGAATAAGGGTTTCATACTCCTTAATCGTTTTTTCCATCCAACTCTTGCTGATGGTAATGATCTCTGCAGATACAGGCGGCCGACCGGTTGAGGTGTCAACCGGGGCGGTTGTATCGTAATGTACTTCATGTTTCAATACTTCATTCCGGAGATTGATGTTTTCGTCCTTTGTCAGCTTTAAATCGGTTTCGAGAAGGGTGATCTGGAGTTTTTTCTTATAGAGTTCTTTTTCAAGATTCCATACTGCGGTACTGTCGATTTCTGTGATTATTTTTTCTGTGATCAGTTGATTGGGTTTGCATCCTAAAAGTAATTGCAGAATTGCAATTACTAAAGCGACTGCAGCTATTATATCTTTTGTTGCTTTACTCATAGTGGTACTTTTTTATGATGCTTTTTTTATTGCGTCCAGGAACTTGTAATGATATTCCGCTATTTTATTGGCTTGATCGAGTCCATTCACAATCCGTCGTGCACGTATGGGATCATCGGTGTACGGGTTGAAGTAGTTTTCGAGCGATACACCGGTGAAATCGCCTCGGTTGGAGATACCTTTTGTCATGCCTTCTATCATTATCCGTGCGGATATGCCGGGCTGAAGGGCGAGCTCCGGCTGTTCAAGTAGCGGCAGGTTGAGGATTCTCCCCATATTCAGGTAGTTTTCGTACCAGGTTAATTGCACATCGCCTCGTCCGTAGTAGATTTTGTCGGGCCATGTATAGGGTTTTCGGTTATATTTCAGTTTTTGACCATAAGGTTTGCCTCGGCCTTTTCCGATTTCCTCGACCGGTTGCATGGTTCTGGCGGTTTCATGGAAGGATGTCGCAAGCATATATGCTCTCCATCGGGTATCGGTTATATGGTGGTTGCCAAATTCTGTCAACTTAACAATGATGCCTTTTCGCTGGCTGTCATTCATACGTCGGTTGAACAGACTTGTATTTATCTCCTGAAGAAAGATTTGGATATTCATTGTTGTTGTTTTTGTTGGGTTTCACGTTTAAATGTGCCCAGAGGGGGTTGTCTTTTGTCGCAATCCTCAACCCCGCAATAATGGTAGTCCCCATCTTTTCGCCATTGAAGCTCCCTGTCGAATGCTTTTTCAAGTCCGGTGATCCTTCTATGATCTTCGGTTCTTTGAAGCTGTAGTAGTTTGATATCGCTCCTCAACTTCTCGTTGATATCGTCCTTATCCCGAAGTAGTTTTAGCAGTTCTTCCGAATTGGTTTTGTTATAATCATTCATCCGTTCCATGTGTGCCACTGTACGTTCCAATAAGCCCATCATTTCCACGGCTGCCGAAACATCTTCCTTTTTAGCTTCCGCTTCCGACTTTACGGCTTCACTCTTTTTGATCCGTTTGTTTTCTTTCCGGTTTATGATTGTCGAAACTAATCCACCCAACGCACCTCCACCTACCAATGAAGAGAATATGGCGAGCAATTCATAATTATTTTGAAGAAGTCCGATCATCTTTTCAATATTTTATAGGGGAGCCGGTTTGAGAAAAATATCACGATGCAATCAGGGCAATAACCGAAAACATTTTGTGGTTGTATGTGGCATGTTAAACATTATAGTAGGTGAACATGGAACCGTTCCTGCAGGGAGCGGTTCCATGAAGGACAGTAATAGCTTAAGCTATTGTCTGCTGACCGAGATAGGCGCTATTGGCCACCATCGTACCGTCTTCGGAAATAAACCCCAGGTATATTTCCACGGTATCACCCATCCAACTGTCGGGGATATTCATTGTTGCAGAACCGGCCGAGCGCTCACCGGCTTCGGTGCTGAAAACGGATTCGCCTTTGTCACTGTTGAAAACCAGCGGCATTGCCAGGTCTCCTGCAGAGGCGTTCCCTACTCCACTGTTGTCATTCCATGTGAAGTTCAGGCTCCCTTCGGAAGCTACTGCAGCGGCATTCTCTGCCGGCAGAAGACTTCCCCGGGAGACGAGGATTTTTGGAAAATCAAGCTCCAGATCGGGAACCTCGCCATCTACCGCGTTGTTTACATTGTAAGACATCGCTGCATTGAACGCTGTCTGCCTGTTGGCGTAGTTTTTGAACCCTATCCGCAGGAAAGGGGTGAGCGGTTTTAGAAACTCGATCATGATGGAGAATTTTGTCCGCTGCTTCACTTGCCCGGGTGTCCGGGGATTCCTCACACTGGAAGGAAGGCTTCGCATGTAATGGATGCCTTTCCACGTTCCTCCGACAACCGTTCCGACCTTGCCGGAGAAACCTCCTAAAATACCTTGTTTAATTGTTCCCATAAAACTGTATTCTTTAAAATGTTAAACATTGATTGCTTGGACTTGGTATTGACTTGGTATGGCCGTAACCTTATCCGAGGCTAAAATATTGAATAATATTTCAAGTTGTTTGGGGCTGGTATGGAGTGCCTTCGTATGCTTTATCTTGCGTTATAGGAAGAAACTTCAAAATAAATGCTATTGGTATTAAAAAAATTCGCTAAACTTGCATATCTATTTTATTTTCAGCCAATTTTTTTGGTTTGTCAGGAAAGTATTTTGAAAAGATACTTCCAATATTTCTCAAGCGATCTGATTTAAAATATCGGGCAAGTGGATTCGATTGAATTACATAGTACAGATATACATATATCTATTTAATTGTTAATTGCTTATCTCACTATATTAATATTGAAAAGAACAAAAATGAACAACGAAAAATGGAATGAAATATGCTTTTTATTATTCGATAGCATTAAATTTGACATTAGTGAAAACGATTTCGAAAAGAATGTAGTTCAGGCTTTAAGAGTTTTAGACTGGAAAGAGTATTCTGGTGATATTGAGATTCGCCCTTCTTTACCAATTGGAGCGGCTAACAAAATTACTCCTGATTTTGTAATCAAAGCTTCTGACAATAAGAAACTGTTTGTCATTGAAATAAAGCAACCAAGTATTCCGCTTACTTCCAAATTCCAACAACAGTTGTTTTCTTATATGCGTCAACTAAGGCTTGAATACGGAATCTTAATCGGACAAGAAATTCAAATATTTTATGATGGCGACTTATCAAATCAAGAAGATCCAATACTATTAGAGACAATTAATTTTACAAAAGATAATGAGAAAGGGTTGAGATTTGTTGAATTATTTGGCAAAGAAAGCTTCAACCGGGAATCATTAAAATCTTATACAATAAGTGCTTTAAAAAAAATAAACCGAAGGGAAGAACATAAAATCTTGACAAAAAAAATACTCTCAGAAAGCTATCAGGATAAAATCCGGGAGTTGATAAAACAAGATTTTTTAAACGAATATGATGGGGAGCTAATAGATACTGTACTGAAAGAGTTAAGAATTGAGATAAAACAGAAAAACATAGAGCAAAATCCAACAGAATTACCTAAAAATCAATTAAAACAGGAGGTAAATATTGACTATTCTGCGGGTGTTTTGCCGATCGAGTTAAATCCATCGTCTGAGTCGGAGTTTAAGCAGAGGCTTTTATCAACAAAAACAGCGTATATAACAACGTTCTACAATAATGGGACAACAAAACAAAAAGTTTGGAATGCCCTAAGATTTAGCGAAAGTTCAGGTGTATTAGGAAATTTAAGGTCAAGACCTGAATTTAGGAATGGAGAATGGCAGAAACTTGGTATTGAAAGAGTCTACGTTTCGATTGATAAATAATTAAGAGGTTAAACCGGTAGCTAAAGATTAGGCTTGTCCATTACTCTTCCTATTAATAGACGTCTGATCAATCATATAACCATGTGTCAGGAAAAACGAAGGGAAATGAACGGAATGGATTAAATACAAACTTAGCGTATAGCAAAGGGTGGCTTTGTAATCGGCAAGGTTTTTCGGTGGAATACTATTTCCGCCCCGGCGGAATTGGAGATTCCATCGAAAACCCGAAGGGCTCGACCTTGCAAGATTACACAAAAGCCACCGTACCTTTGCGGTGTGCGTATTTATGAGAGATTGGGCGGGGATAAGTATCTCTGTCTTAAATTGAGGTATAAATATATTTTAATATCCCGGATTCTGCGTTATATTTGGATTCATCATTAATTCAGTTAGCGGAATAGGATATAACTGATGATAACTTTGAATATCTAAAAGTTCAACTGCAATTCCTAATCGTTTGAGGAGACTAAAGTAACCGTAATCCGAACCAATGAATTTTTTCCATAGATCTGCTATTTCATGTTCAGGTTTTAACGGAAAGTCTTGTAATGGAGCCATATTATCAGCAGCCCTGACCTTATTCAATAAGCTTAACGATTCTGATGTTTTGTTTAAAGCTACCAGAGCCTCCGCATAGCTGAGAAATACATCTGTATTTCTGTATATTGGATGCAAATTGCCTTTTTTCAAGTGTTGACTAAACACCTGAAAAGGCTGATAATCTTCGCTTTCAGAAAACAACAGGGTAAATAATGCTTCGTTATTATTTATGTCAGAGTAGACAGTATTATCCAAAGATATTTTATTCCCTTTATTGATTATTTTTTCGAAATATGTTGCTGCGGTACTATAATCTTTACGTTCCAATTGGATGGCTGCAATCAATGCGATTGCCAGATCTTGTGAAACAAACATCTGATTATGTTCCGTATCTTCTTCTAAATAAGGCATCGATTCGTCCAGATCGATTAATAAAGAATTGAATATTTGAACTTTGTCAGTTCTGGGTACAAATATCTCTTCCATTGTCAATGGCTTTGTAATGAAAGGTACATCACCCCAATGCTGAACCATGTCCAAATAGAGCAAAGCACGCAATACCCGTGAGGTAAAATGGTATGGTTTTGCGTATTGGTTTGCATCATCCTGGGAATGTTCAATGATTTGATTTAACCTATGAATAGCTTGATATGCTTGGGCCCAGGCGTCTTTTAAAATAGTATTGTCAGAAGAAATATCTATACTATAATCGATTAAATTACATCGAACTGCATCCAGCACAAGCATTCTCTCAAAATAGCCACGAACCTTATCGTAGGATCCGGTTAAGGCTTGTTTAAATACTTCCTCATTTTTAAAAATCTCATCCTCCGTTATCGACTCATTCGGGTTACGGTCTAGATTTGCGTCTTTATCATCCAATATACCATCTCCATTACCATCGATAAATTTGCGAATATTCTGAACCTCTATTGTTTTACCTTGTTCAGAAAAATAGGATTTCAGATTATCCATCACTTTAATTGAGTTCACATTTTGCTGACCCAGATGAATTTTCCCCATCAAGTCACTATCCGAAATTGTACCGTCATCCGCAAAGTCATTACTCAGTTTAGCAATGAATTCTGAAAACTCAGCTTCCCTTTTGTCATGCAATAGAATTGCCGATATCGCAAGCAGTACCGCTGCATCATCATTTCCGTCTGTTAACCCGATGTCATCGGAATTTTTGACTTCATTGGCGATATAAAAAACGTTTAGAAGTTCTTTATGCGCCTGTTTTTGCGCAACAGGAAAACTTAACCCCTCAGAGATCAAGTTTTTAATTCTTTTATAGACCAAATGCGTGAGGATATTCACATTGACCTTGTCTTTACCGGAAACATCTGCGAGAACGTTAAGCGTGATTTGTGAGGAAGATCTTATACCTGTAACTTCGTTAAAAAAATATCCGGATATCTCCAATTCGACAAACTGACTCAGTAGTTCCATTTTACTGTCAAAAACAAAATCACCATTATCATTCGTTGTTTCTGTCTTAAATATATTCTTTCCTGTTTGTTTTAACTCTTTATCCAATTCGTACAGTGTAATCTTTGAGCCTGTAAGGAAAGGACCCTTTTCGATTTTACCAGTTATCGTGGTTTTGACAATACGATTATCCTCATCTCCGGAAGGAACGTCTTCATCCGATTTGGAACATGCCATCAGGATAATGGCTGACAGAAATATTGAGATTGCCTTATTCATTTTAATGTTGTTTTAATTTCAGTGTTACTTCTTTGGATGCAAGCCTATGAATGTTTTTTTATTCAATTGTTATAGGAATATGGTTTTCAGTACAATAATTTTCAACCTCTGTGTCATTGGCAAAGTAGGTGTCGCAAAATTCATCAAGTTCCTTTTCTGCCCCCATAAGATATTTTTCACTTGCGGTCATCAGTTTTTCAACCTGCACGATGAAATTTTCAAATTCGTTGTTCATCTTACAGAGTTTATCAATCGTTTTAAAATCCAGATCCCTATAACTTGCCGGAAAAAGGATTTTACTTTGATAGGGATTGGCATTAAGCTCAATTATACCTATTCCGAAAGACTGATTCAGCCTTTCCATTTCTTCATACAGGTTATCACTAAATTCAAAAGCGACGAGATAACCATAATTTGCCCAGCTTGAATTTGATACTGCCTGGAAATACGCTTTTTTCAGTTCGCTATCGCTGTTAATTTCTTTTTTGAGTTCATATGAACTCAATTTGAAAGTGTCAACCCGATTGATTGATTTTAAGAAGTTTTGACTGGCTTTTGTCTGTAAATTCAAGAATTTAATACCAACCATATCTGGATGAGTCCAAATCTGGTTGCTGTCTTTCCCATTAGAATGTTCATGAAAAATGGTTTTTGAATAGGTATCGATATTCTTAAGGAAACTACTCAAAAGCTTATGTAAAGTTCTCTCTTCATAGGTTTTGGTCTTCCTTGCCTTAGTTTTGCCGGTTACTAAAGGTTCTGTTTCTCCGCTCAATATCTCCAGACCAATGTTTTGCTCATTTTTTGTCAGGTAATATGAATATGTACTTCCTTGCTTAATTCTTTTTACTCTGGTATCTCCATTTCTAATAAAATCCCCCAATATTGCGGATACTGTGGATCCGGGAGTTTTCGCTTCACCAAAATCATAATAATTATTGCTAATGATATGCTCGAAAACAGCCCAATAATTTGTTACACCATTGATATCTTCCAGACTCTTTAAAACAGCTTCTTTAATTGTCATGCTTCTCTACTTGATTTAATAATAATCTGATAATATGAACTGATATGTTTCTAAAGCATAATAATGTCAATTGCAAGTTTAACTATTTTTTTTCACACTACCGAATTTATTGATTTTTATTTTCTTTATTCCATTTTATCTATGATTAAAAGCAAGTTATACAGACCTAAGGTGGGACGAAATAAAAAACATAACGGAACTCTAACAAATGTCTAACGGAATTTTAGATTCTCGTTATACATTGATTAGTTTTTTGAAGGAGAGTACACTTTTGCCTCTTGTTAGTATTATCGGATAATATTGTAACCTTCCCTATTGCTTCATTTGAAGATTGTTTTTTAAGTGAGACAATTGAACGATGCAAGTGAAAAATCTTAGAATAATTATATGCCCTAATACGAATTTGCGATTCATGAATTGGTGATTTATCCCTTTTTTGATACCAACCATTATTATTCAGCTCCTGTGCTATTTGCAGGGTTGTCATAGGTAGTCCTGTCCGTCGTAAAAGCTTTTCTATGGCTTCGTGTAGTGTCATTTTTAAGTAAGAATTTATTTACAGTATTTTACACTCGTAATTATCTTCTTCGCTTAATATCTTAAATATCTGATAACCAAACTCTGACAAATAAATAAGAAGATTATAAAACATATCATATTCAAATTTCAAAAGTATTTTTTCTCCTTCAAGATCATTAAAAGGCATTAAGTATTTGAAAAGAGCCTTGTAATAGTTGTCGTTTGGAATTTTTGCCGTTGCAAGAACTCCTTTTGAGTGTGTAATTGCATGCCTTATTTCGGATATAATGGTGAACATTTCTTTAAACCTGAATTTACAATTATTCTCTTTAGAATACTTTCTAAATCTCTCACCTCCAGCTTTTCTCACTAATTTAAATAAGTCGGTTCCTCCTTTTATAGATTGTCTTGAATAGTCATTATTTGGCAATAAGTTTTTGAAATTGTGATCATTCTGAATTTTGATGTAAATCAAATCCTTTAATAATGTTTCGAACGCTTCAAAACATTGAGCATATGCCATTCCAAACTCCCTGGAGAGTATTTTGCTTATTTCATCAGGATAGTTTTTCTTATTCACTTCTTTTATTGTACCCGTGTAATAATTAATTTTCCATCCGTTATCAGTGGAACCTGTCCAATCACTAATTACTAAAGCAGACGTAGCATCATATATAGAGCCTTCTTGGGAATATTTTTGAGCGTCTTTCAAGAGAATTTTATTTAGTCTATTATAAGTATGAATAAAATCAATTATTGTCTCAAAATATTTTGTTAGAGGTTCTTCGTATGGATTTATCGTTTCAATATCACACATAATGCATTTAAAATAGTAATAACCGTGCAAGTTTAGTCTTTTTTTTCGGAAATCCGAAAAAAGGACTAAAAGAATATCGAATTTTTGAGGATAAAATATTTATCCTCAAAGGTTCAATTCAAAAACCGGGGGAGCGAAGCAACCTGGTTTTTCTATTGAAAAGGTTCGGTTCACTATACTGCGTCGGATATACCTGAACGACCTGCCGGTTGATTATCGGGTTCTTCGCCTGCCGGAAAAACAGGTTATCCGGAACGGAGCAATAAAAAAACTGCGGAACGAAGTGGAGTGTTTTTTTGTTGCGGAGTGAAGAGGCGCGAGCCGTTGCGAGTGGAGCGAGGGTGGTGGCAGAAGGAAGCACGAGGTCACGAGTGCGAGTGACGCCTACTGATTTCAGCAGGGGTGGCGCATCTTTTTGTTTATGGGTATCGGTTTGGGCAAGTGCTTGATGCAGTGAGGAAGTGAGTGGAATTGAGCGAATGAAACGTAAGGGGCTTTAGACGGTGCGGATTGCAGCGAAGTGCGGAGCAAACTTGGCTGCAATATGCGGAGCGAAGCGGAGAACGATTGGTTGATATTCAACGATTAGGGAAAAGCGCCTGTAGTGTAATGAGCGAAGGATGGAACGGGATGACGAGCGGAATTAAGCTCTTGCCTTGATACAGCGGTGCGGTGTGAATGGAACCGAACGAAGGATGTTGTTGTCCCGAAGAATGAGGGTCGGCAACAGACGTAGTGAGTGAAATGAGCACTGCAATAGCGGCAGACCGGTGGATTTACAAAAAGTGTGACACCCCGCGTAGCCCGAGCGACCAGCAGGCGAGCAGAAACACTGAGTGGCGGTTGCCCCCTTAGAAAAAGATGTATGAGCGTAGCGAATTCGATATCGGGGTTTAAGGGGGCAAGAGTAGCCACGGGTGAGGATTGAGCGAGCGTTGTGCAGAAAAACAAGCAGCCACGCCACGATGAGCACCAAACGGAGCGGTTTGAAGGGGTTTCTTATTGGATATTTTTGGGGGATGTGATAGGTTGGTATGGATATGGATTGCCCTCCGCAAGCGAAGTGGACTGGAGCGGAAGCGTGAGGTGTGACTGCGGTGTGTGCAAGGGTGGCTAAAAAAATGCTACCCGAAGCGGAGCGAGGTGTGGAGATTTTTTTAAGCCACTTGCTTGCCCTTGCTCACATGTTTTGCGGAACTAAGCGAGCGATTGACGAACACCTTATAACCTGTTTGGTTTTACCGGGAGACGGTGGGTGCAGGAGTTTACCGGGATAGGAAGGGGATGGTTGATTTTATGGTCTGCGGTCAAAGAGCGGTGTGGACTGCATCCCGGGAGAATACCGGGATGGGTGGAGATAGGTGGCATATGCAATATTGGGATGAGGTAGGAACCGGGAAGATGGGTAACGAGGGGATTGTATTACTATTGGGGTGAAGGTTGGAAACCGGGGAGACGGATAGCGAGAGAGTCGGATCACTATCGGGATGGGGTTGGAAATCGGTCTGCCGGTGGGATTCATCGATGCACTACAGGGATGATGGTGGTATCCAAGACTTCCGGGGGATGTTGAAAGGAACAGAAGCCGGTGCATGGATTTCGCTGTCGGTGAGGCAAAAACATCCTTTGCCCGGCAGAGGTACAGGGGGAATTGGGGATTTGAGAGTTCCTGTGGTTACGGTGTTGGGGAACCGGGATGAAAGATGTGGTGGGGGTTACCTTTGATGTTCGTTCCCCAATTTCCGCTGTACCCGAATGATTAGAGCTGCAGGATTAGAAAATCCTAATGCCCGGTAATGATGTATGGGTATAGAAATGTAAAAGGTTGTTTTTGCCGGGGGGTACAACTGAACTGAGCATGTGGTAAGAATTTTATTCTGTCTGGGGAGTGTTTTCAATACAAGGGTAAAAACACAAATATTTTACTCTCGTTCATAGAATGAGGGTAAAATTTACTCTCGTTTGTTATCTGCTTATTTTGGTGCTTTATTTAATTGTTCGCTTTTGTTAGTTGCCGTTCGACAGGTTCAAAAGACAGTAGACTGATTTCACTGCCGGGGGATGGGGAAAATTAAAATGAGACTAATCGAATTTATACTCTTTCTATTTCAAAACAATATCCCTGAAAATAAAATACCTTCAAGGATGATTGTTAAAATGTAAGGGAAAGTAGAGAAACTCTTACATCGATAAGTTTGCTTAGATCAATATAATCTCGACTTTAGTTCAGTCTTTTCAAGATTATAAGATTTATTATTCACGTTTTAAGTTTTGCAAATAAGTCTCCGGGGGTTCATACGTTTTTATACTAAGTAGGAAAACTGTAGCCCATAAACGGTGCTTGTAAACGGTAAAGTCAAGTTCATGGTAATTTCTGAAAAACCATACAATTACCGATGCAGATAAGATAGTCCCCGACGTGTATGTAAGTTCATATACCATAGCATACGGATCGTCCGACTTTCCTGTCTCCTGCAAATATTTCATATATTTCCCTCGTATATCAAGAGTAACGACTTTTCTACCTTGTGTGCTTCTATTTATGTATTCGAGACCTTCTATCCAAAATGCAGAAAAAGCCTCACTCTCCATTGTATCGAAAAACTTAAATTTTGCGGTATCATTCAACAGTGGAACAAAGCCCTTTTCGTTAAAAAAATCTGCGGTCAATTTATCAAAATAGGCGTGGTAACTTTCATTGATGCCTGTTAGCCCGGTCTTTTCCGATACGATACTATCCACGAAGTGGATCATCTGTCCGATGCCTTCCAGCTCTGTCGGGGTAAAGATTTTTTTTGCAGTTTCATCAGGAGAAATGTAATTTCTCGATGAAACACAACCTTGTAATAAGATAAAAACTATCAGGATTGATAAAATAGGATATTTCATAATTTAGAGTTTGTCATTATTTCTTTACTTTCTACTTCTTTCCACAATCGAAACAAACAAATGAATTCTTGCAAATTGAAAAAAAACTCTATTTAAAACTATTATTGCAATTTAGATCCAATAGTGAATAAGAAAGCCATCGGTCTATCCCGGGTAGAGCCATTTAGCATATAACCATGTTTGACTCGAAGTGAGTAGTTTATTTTCTGTGTGTCGTAACCTATTCCTGTTATTAATCCAAAGTCAAATCTGCCAAAATCTTCAGTGTATAAATCAGCTTTGGTTGTGACTAAATCTTTAGTCCTATCAACCTTTCCCCAAAGACCAAAAGAGTTATACAAGCCGAGATCAATTAAAAAATTCTCATTTGACTTTACCGGTAACTTATATGAAAAAACCATGGGGATAAAAAACCGAATGATTTGAAGGCTTCCTTCATGTCATCGGTACTACCCTGTTCAACCAGCATTGATCGCCGGTATGTTTCGTTCAACAACATCAAGGAAGGTTGAAACTTAAATTTGTCTGACAGGTGAATATCATAGAATGCTCCAATTTGAAATCCTACTCCCGGAGAATTATCCCATCGCAGGATGGTATTACCATTCCTCAAGGTGGAGAGATTTACTCCCCCGGCTATACCAGTTGAGCATATATATTATTGCTAAATGCCAAAATGCTGGCCACCACTATTGTTTTAAAAATAGAACTTTTCATTTTGCAAGTAGGTGTTTTATACAAGTTTTCATCATCATTGCTTTTTCTTTTTTAATGCCCAAATAACATATCCCCAAAAAAGGACTACACCAATAAAAAAGGCAAAATAGTTACGAGACATCAAACCGTTCAATATTGTGATTGAAGCGATCGAAATGATAATTATAAAACCTATTATCTTCAAACATCCATTCATACTATTGTTTTTAAAGGAAGTTTATTCGAAGCGCAGAACTATTTAGCGTGTGTTACCTGCTGTTTTTTATTTGAATGTTATTGTAATTAAAAAATAGTGTGGAATTTTAAAATGTTCTCCCAATTTTTCTGGTGCAATTTCTGATTGTGCAACTTCGCAATATGAACCAGAACCGTCTTCGTGAATTGTTGGTGTAATGATTGCAAAAACAGCATTTTTTTTCTGCAAGTCAATGCTTAATTCTTTTTTACTTCCAAAAAAATCTTTCAATGCGTATTTATCTGAATTATTACTTAGTTTGAAATACGATTTTTTACTCCCAAATTTTTTTCCTTTGATATAAGTTTTTAATTTTCCGTCACTCAGTTTGAAAAAGAATTTTATTGATTCTTTATTAGAGTCTATTTTGAAATATTCAGTTTCTGAGCCGTCAAAAAGTGTAAAAGTTTTTATATGTTTTCCGTTTTTATATTCTTCAAGATTTATTTGATAATATTTACCATTCAGATTTTCACTTTCAAAGTTGAGTTGTTCGATGTAAATATTTTCAAAATCCATTAAGTCTTGGATTTCTTGATTTTCACTTCCGTAGTTGTTTGTCATTTTAGCATTTTGTGTAAATACAAGATTTGTCATTATTACGAAAGCGAATAAAATTCTGATTTTTAGCTTCATATGTATTAACTTTTTTCTTGTTCACAATTAAGAGAAATAATTCGTACTGCAAAGTAAAGACAAAGAATGACTACTGGTATGGTTACCCATTTCGAAATTTTGGTGCTTCAAATATTTACAACAATATGGTCTCTCATATTTTGTAAAATATTATTGAGTTATTTGATCAATAAACAACATCCCTGAAAATATGGCTATTGTCAAGGATGATTGTCAAGATGTAAGGGAAAGTAGAGAAACACTTACATCTATATCCTGTTTAATGGGAGCTCGAACTCCCATTATTTAATCAAATCGGTTGCAATATCCCAATTACGGGCCGAAGCGTACATCTTGACAGTCAAAGAAATATTTTTTAATTCCGGATAATTGGACTTATACTTATCTGTCAAGTCTTCCAACAATCGTATTTCCTCTGATATGTAATCTGTTTCCTTCTCTCCCGAGGCTACATTCAAATAACTTACCAGAGAGGGAAAAATGTATTCGCCTCTAAAAATATTGAACTTATGGGAGATTGTTTTATCGCCATCCTTGAAGTTCAGATAGAGCCAATAGTCATCGCCCTTCCGTTCAAATTGGTAGTTTCCAGCCAATAATATTTCCCCGGTTCGGGCCTCCTTGGGCGAATTGAACAGGTACGCCTTATTCTCAAGGTTATTCCCTTCATTGGCCAACAATGTGACAACATAATCCTTTGTATGTAGGATATCACCTTTCACTTCCAAACTTAATTTATTTTTATCCACCTTATCCTCCATATCAATAGAAGGAAAAGCATAATTCATATACAGATTCAAGTATTTTCGTGTTACGGTAATATCCAGCACTGCAGTTTCACCACTGACATTATCCTTCACGGTAAGCGTGGTAGTTCCTTTTTTCGATCCTTCAATACGGATATCTCCGGTCCTATCGTAAGAACCGGTTGCCGGTCTGTATTCCGCTTTGAAGATACTGGCATCACCGGGCGTAAGTGTATAGCTCTTATTCCCGCTATAGATAGGAATATAATTGCTTGCCTTCACTCCCACTGAATAGCTGCTGTTCCCGATATACAAATGCTGGATTTCGGGCTCCTTCTCCTTCTTGTCACAAGAAAGCAATACGCATGACAATAACAAGGAGAAAAATAAAACCGATGTTCTTGATAATTTAAATTGTTTCATAACTGTACATTTTGTTATTAGAAATTTGATTCTGTCCGATTAAGAAATTCATCATTGTCTTATCCTGTATAATATCGTTTGTGAGAAAATTACAATCGCTTCATTGACTATTTCACCTATTTTAATTCATACCTGCTTTCCCATCTTAATAACAGACACTTATAATAAATCAATATCACTTTATGGTAGGGAATAGACGACACCGAACCGGAACCCACTTTCATCTGTTCGTTGATGATATTTTTCCATAGAAAACGGAAGCAAGCTATGCATTTTAAAATAGGGATTGGCAAAGAAACCTACCGGTACATTTTTCAGATCATACTTTACGCCGACACCAATCATCGCCCCAATACCGGTCTGCCTATCTAAATGATTTTCTTTTCCGGTATCAATCCCGAGTAACAATCCTCCGTTCAAAAAGAAATATTTAAGAAAATTCCATCGAACTGTTACCGGTATATCGACTACAGCATTCGTTATATTGTAAGGTGCCGGTGGATCCGGCATAGGCGCACTACTGACTCGGTATTTATATTTACTATAAGAGATACCGGTTTCTATATCCAAACGTTTTGTGATGGGGCGTATATAGGTAATTCCCAAAGAATAATACCCTTTGCCGTCATATCCGCCTATTCCAACAAGGCTTTCAAAATAGTAGGCATCATTGTCCCCCAGACCGGAGTAGGTGATACCGATGGCTCCTTTTGATTTAGAAAAAGAAGATTGTGCTTTTAAACTTCCGGAGATACCGATCAAAAGGCATAAAATAAAAAAAAGTATCTGCTTCATAATAAATTAATTATTCGATTTGTTCAAATGGGAAAATGTTGTAAATAATAAATACACTCATCTTAATACTTTACATTACTCTTATTGTGAACCTGCTGTAGTTATTGTTTTGAGGAAGAAATTTAGAGAGAGATTGTCCATCGAGGGTAACAATCCGGCATGCGGTGTACATATCGTACCATCCATAGCCTATGCCAATAAAGAGCCTGACTCCTTTGTCGCCCCTTTTGAAATGATGAAACAGGCCCGCTTCAGCAAAAATGCCGGGTGAGAATTTGGAGAATTGAAGCTTCCCAATAGTTTCCGCTTGTTGTTTGAAATCATTTTCTGCTCGCTTTTCTATGGAAATATAATCAAACGGAATAGGCTCAAATAAAAAAGAGACATTTCCGTATATTCCGGTATTCCCGATAAGTGGTCGCATATAAAAAGTGGACAGTGCTATATTCAAATGTTTTACACTTTTATTATCTAAAGTATAGCTAATGGTTTGTTCTGCGTTCGACCATCGGGGAATATCCAATGGTGCTGCGGCAAACATAACTCCTGCAGAGATACCAAAACTGGGATTAAATAACCAGTTACGATTAACAGAAAAATGAGCTGCTATATTATCTGAATTGGCATACAACGCACCATCTATACTTAATAGTGTTTGTTTCTGCGAATATGTGAAAACAGGGTTCAATAGAAAACAACCAACAATGAAAGCTATATGCCAACAATGAAATATTTTACCACTTAATTGTTTCATCTTTTATCTATCTAAACACATAAACATCACTTCAAGAAAGGTTCTATATTATCAAGACGCTAAAATATTGAGAAACTTTGCACCATTTTTCAACTATTTTTAATTCGTATGCAAACCTCGGCAATGACAAGTGTTGTTTCTTTTTATTAATCTATATATTTGGAAATTCTACAAGTTTGCCGTGATCGGTTTTCCAGATATCGAGCTCGAACAAGTCTCCATCACTATCGATATGCAAGGATGCGATCACTTCTACTCCATCGGCATCGGTAAATTGGAAATCACTGATCCGTTTTCCGAAATTTCGGCCTGTAATGTCCTTGCCTTTGGGAAATAAATATAAACTGTCTCCCATTCCGTTATCCATAGGACGAACCAGTAACCCTTCTTTCCAATCTTCGGATATTTCAAGGGAAGATCTTCTTAAAAGAATTTCAATTAATCTTTCTTCCTGTAAAGTGGGTTTCCGATTTAATTCCATGTCTTCCTCTTATACCTATTCCCCATTAGGTGATTAAAACACTTAAAATAAAGTGTATGATGACCAGATTAATTCACTCTATCTTTTGTTTGTTTATAAGAATTGCGGAAATACTATTGAACAGAACTAAAAACAGCATTACCGGTTGTAGGAGCAATTGCTATGTATGATTCCATATTCCATTGCAGGTTATTTCCCCAGTTGCTATGAGTCCATCTGGTGATCCCACTATAACTTCCATAACCGGAATAAGTAATTGAATAAGGATTAGTTGGATCGGAACCGTTTGGCGTTGCATTCGATTTTGATTCACTGATAGTTATTAAGAAATTACTTCCACCGGAAGCTGTCATATCTACCAGGCAATCAACATATTTACCGGAATTAAAATTAAGCTGATTTTGCGCATCGTCAAATCCGGTCAAGGACAAACTATGACTTTGGTTGGCCAAACGTGTTGATGTGCCCGGAGATTTACTAAAAAATTCAATAGTTGAATTGGGATTGATCTTTTTTGTCACATATTTTCTCGGGGTAGAAAAGACAACAAAATCACTACTCCCATTGTCAATAACACTTGCAAGATTCCTGTTTAATATCTCCATTTCCCGAAGAAATATTTGTCGATTTTCTTCAGCTACCAAGTTTAACTCATTCCTGTAGGATTGAGGAAGTAGATCGAAGAAGGAACCTCTTTGAGTGTTTAAGTAATACCAGCCGTTCTCCATATCAATATCCACAAATCGACTTAATATTTCAGCATCTTGCTCATATAACCTTGTCTCTATAGTATCAGGCATATCAAAGAGATATCTATCGGTGCAACTTGTCAAGAATACACCACTAATCAAAACGAAACATGAAAAGGGAAATCTTAGTAATTTATCCATAACGTTTTATTTTAAAGGTAAGAATACTATCTTCACCGTGTAATATTAAATATCTACTTATATCCGTATTGCGGTTTATTATTTTTATGCCAAAAGCAAAGATACAATATATATTGTAAATTGATACTACTCTAACTAATTATATGTAAATTTGCATTTCAAAAACACTTTGACTTGGGTATTAATACCCATTATTCTTTGCTAAATACGCATAAGTCATCAGGAAATAGTAATTTTATTGTTAATTCTCTACTCAAATCAAAAAGACATTAAGTAACAAACCGGGCAAATGGAAACAAGGAAAAGGAAACAAAGAACAAAGAAAGATATTGATGAAAGCATCAATAATGCAGCGATTCAACTGATAGAGGAGAAGGGATTTCAGAATATTGCCGTAACAGCTATCATGCAAAGAGCCAAGATAGAACCTGTCGTATTTTATAATAGATACGACGACCTCGACAATTTTATGGATGAATTTGTAAAGAAATACGACTACTGGTTCAGTGATATTATTAAAAACATAGAAATTCAGGAAAACCCTCGGGAGCAATATATAACTATCATGCATTCCTTATTGGATTCATTAAAAGAGAATAAGGTAATGCAGCAATTGCTACGGTGGGAGTTATCTACGCACAATAATACGACTAAACGTACGGCAAGGCTACGGGAATTTCATACTTTGCCATTAGTGGAGAGATATAAAAAGATCTTTGAGGATTCCTCCGTCGAGATAGATGCTCTATCGGCACTAATCATCGGTGGTATATATTACCTCGTGTTACATGGGGATTTATCGGAGTTTGGCGGGATTGACATTAATTCTGAGGAAGGCACCCAACGGCTGCGTAACGCAATCGAATACCTGTCAAGTATATTCTTTTCCTACCTAAATTCCGGATCAGAGACAATGACAATAGCCAAAAGGATGAAAGGAAAAGGAGTAGAGTATTCCAATATTGCAGAGTATACAGGACTTACCCTAAAGCAAATAGAAAAACTATAACTCAAACCGGACAGATTAATTCTTACATGATTACTGGTTATGATAGTTCAACTTGATTGAGAACATAAGAAGTAGTTGACGATAGTCATAGTTTTATTGCTGATCAAAATTTCAGTTGTTGTGAAATGATTTATGGAAAGTGATATTAGTTTAATAACCACCCTATATTTATTGAAACAGCCGTATTATCCCGTTTTATGGATTCAGTTGCATTTATCTTTAAGTGGTAATTCATGAGGTTGCAGGATAAAGATATTGAGAACTTATGATCGCTATTAAAATTATAGAAGACTCCGATTGAAGTCCCTAAATATCTTCCACCTGAATATTTATACTCCCTGGCTTCTTGTGACTGAGACTCTGTTATTTCAACTTCTTTTGAGAGGATACCATATCCAGCCTTTAAATGGATAAATGGGTAATATTTTTTATACCCAGGAAAAATATACATTCCGTGTATATAAATTGGGATGTTAAAGACTATATCATTTCCCTGAGAGAGTTCAGCCAATCTCTTATTTAAACTGTATGTCATTATTGAAAAGCCAAACCCCAATCCAAAATGCTCTGTAGTATAAATACTTGGCGAATTATTAAATATAAAATGTGCATTACCAAAGTCTTTATTATTTTGATTGGCTATAAGAGCTCCCCCACCAATCTCAATAAAAGAAAAAATCGGATTAATTTGTTGAGAATAAATATCTTTCAGAGAACTAAAGAATACAATGAAACAAAGTAAATATTTTATCGTTTTTTTCTTCATAATAAGAAACGGATTAAAAATAGAATAAAAACGGATAAGGACGAAACACTAAATAATTGCCAAAAGGATGAAAGCAAAAGGAGTATAGTATTCCAATATTTCAGAGTATGCAGGGCTTACTATAAAGCAAATAGAAAAACTATAATCCAAACCGGACAGATTAATTCTTCTATGATTCATTATTTAGATAGTTCAATACTGCCGGTTCAATCGAAGTTTTATTGAAATTATAATTATTAGTATCAAATAGTTTATTGTCTTTATACACTTTTACAGTACAGATAAATGAAAAATCCCCTTCAGTAGTAATATCATCATCAAACAAATAGCTTATAAACAAGCTAAGTTCAGAGATCGGTTGTGAAGTTTCAAAAACTGATAGCCTTTGTGCCTTTTTGGCCGATCTAAACATTTTGGAAATTGGGGTTGCTCTTTCAGGTACTACCTCAAAATCAAGTGCATTACTTAGAGTAACACTGCTTGCATTGTCATCATAGATTTGCAAAAGCAAATTCTCCTGATAATACATTGAATTTTCCGTTGTGGAGACTTCAAACTTGTAGACACTTTTTTCAGATTGACCGGTTCATCCTTGCCGTCATAGGAAACGGTAAGCAATGCGATAACCATCGCAAAAAAGAAGTTAGTTTTTGATTTCATCATAAATAAGTTTTATGTGTGATCGAAATTCAACTGGGTGCAAAGTTACAATTAATATTGTATTTAAAAATAAACTAATGAATTTCTTCCCTTTTTTATTTCCAATCCTTCCCTTACTTATTCCTATTTTACCTCTTATCCTTTCCTTACCCTTCTCTTATTTACTCATCAATATCAACCTAAATACCAGACATTTGTATATATTTCCTTCCCTTAAATTGCTGAATTCCTTTCCTAATCCTTTCCTTAATAGGAAAGCATATACCTTTGATTATCAACAATTAATAAATTTTTCTTTCCTTAAATTGCTGAATTCCTTTCCTACTTTATCTCTTAATCTTTTTTTATCACCCATTTAGGAATACTACGAGTTCCAAGATTTACAATGGTGTCGTCTCTCATATTCTGTATGATATTATCGATTCTCTTTTTACGTTGTCTTTCATCCAAGTAATCGGGCATCTTGTCTAATAGTAATTCGTCGATTTCTTTCCTGGTAGCGTAGCCGTGTATTTCGATATGCTTTAGAATAAATGATTTGAGTAGTTCAGTATCTAATCCCTTGTTACGTGTGTATTGGGCTTTTTTATCGGTTATGTCCGCTATCTGCGCCGAAATAAAGTAGTTTGGTTTCCGTCCTTCAATAAATCCTTTCTGTTTTAATTTTCTTGCTGCTTCACCATTGATCGGAAGCGACTTTTGCACTTTATCCAGAAGGACGGCATCGGTCAAGTCGATATCGCCTTTTCTCTCGATCAGGAGTTTCGAGTAGTTTTCATCAATGGCGTGGCCATATATTTCAAGTACGACCTCATCCCATGTTGATTTGGAATAATCGGGCAGAGGGAAATATCGTTGCATCTGGCTTTTATACATCTTGTGTATACCATATCCCAGGCTGTCGATCATCTTCAAGGTAACCATCGCCTCTGCCAACCATCTGTTCCTGTACTTCTTGGGTGTTTTATTTCCTGTTGTATAGTCTTCCGCATTTCCTTCAAAGAAGTTTCCGGCATTGGCAAATATCAGTTTCCCGGTCTGTTCAGTTAGGACAATCCGGGAGTTGTAGTTATATTCCTGATGTGCGATGCAGTTATTCAGCGCTTCGAGTATGACTTCGGGATCATATTTCTGCACCTCAACGGCAACGAGTTGATTCCTGGGAAAGAATTTATATTTTACATTGCGGATTTGCTTCAGGACATCGTTCACGGTGATAAAGAAAGGTATCCCAAAATGTTCGTATGCCTTTTCTTCGGTATCGAGTTTCCACGTGATCTGTGCCACACCTGGCAGGATATAATGGGACGATTCGGGTTTTCCCAGAAGAATAATGGCGGTGTTGGTGATTTTACCATTGAGGGTAATTCTGGCTTTGTCGAGAAAGGTTTCATCCGACCAGCGATCAATATCATCGAAGAAAGGTTTTCCGGCCATCTTCTCCTTGAACTTTTCTCTTGCAAGGGAAATGGCCTCACTGTCGAGGTCGTTGATTGTTGCACTCTCGATTATTTTGGCTGACCAGTCATCCTGTGAGTTATAGATGACTTTTATATACTGGGGATATTTCTTTAATTCGGTGAGGCTCGATCCGAAACGGATATAGGGTGTATTCTTAAAGTAAGTGGGTTCACCGACGGCTGCCGGTATTTTAAATATTTCGAGATAATGTCCTTCATAATCGCAAGGCAGAAACTCGAATTTGATGGAAGGATAGAGCAATCTTCTTACCCATATCTCCAACTCCGAATTGCCTTCCTTTCTTTTTTGAAATCTGAATTTAGTGCCTTCCACGGCATGGGTAGCATCATCTATGCCAAATACAAGATACCCGAAAGGGTTGTTGTGAATACATGCCGCATTGGAAATAGCGGAGATATACATTCCAAATCTTTCATTGGTAGTTGCATTCCCTGATTTGAATTCTACGTATTCGTTCTCTTTGGGTAGGGCACGTAACTCATCGACCAGTTTTATTAATTCTGTATTATCCATAGATTAGGTGATTGTTTCGCATCTTTGCACTTCATGCAAAATTACAGATTTTTTTTCGATAACTTGTCGTGCATCCAGTTGATTGCTCCGGTATTGTTCTTTACTCGCTTGCCTGTCTTGGGAGTGTAACATGAACATAATCAATTATGAGTTCTGGGAGTTTATCACAAACTCATGTGACAGAGTTATACGATGGGGATTTGTAGTTCGTTTGAATGGAAGGTGTATTTCATATTCTTTCTCTATCCGGTATCTACCCGGTTTTAAATTGAGATAATGAATAGATGCTTCAAAACGTCTATTACTTTTTACAGGTACGATAATTTCCTCATCATTCCATATCATATTCAACGGTATTTGACTTTGCTTCCATTGTCCCGATTCAAATTGTTTGATATCATACATCGAACCCGAGCGAAGATCATAATCGGAATTATTGATTATAACACATTCTATCATATCTACTCTCCCGAAAAATAGGGAGTCCACCAACTCCATCCGTATATCCAAAGAATTCAAATGAGATTTAATCCTTTCATTTTCTGTCAAATCTTTTTTCTGATCAGACACAGATGTTTGTCCGTTTTGTTTAGGTATGCAACTCATTAACAAAACAAGGGATAAAATACCGCTGAAACATATTGTCTTTTTTATTTTCATACTTTATCTATTTTGAAACGTCTCCTTTTGATTGACAAACACCTTATACAAACAGCATTTACCTGAAGGAATAAAGCACACACTATCTTATCGTGATATTATACTTTTCGATAATGTTATAATACTGATCCTTAATTATAATTTCATACATACCACCCTTTAAGTAAAGATCTTGAGAAATACTATTCCCGGTTACCTCTATAACATCGGACGGAATTCCATCGTTCTCAAATTCCTGATCCCTATAGGCCAATACCAAAACAGGTTGGCTATTGTCTGTCCGCGCATATTCAACAGAGTGCTTATGTTTTCCTTTTATAAACCAATCGGGCCTGCCATTGATATATGTTGTTCCCGGATGTATTACTACAATATCGGTTTGTTTCGGTTCTTTTTTTCCATTAAAGACTTCTCCATCTTCACCGACCAGAATTATCGGATACCCTTTATCATTATTCCTGATATACAAATGATTATAGCTCTCTCTGGATTTTTCTAAAAACATCGTCTGGTTAACTGTCAACGGATCTGTTTTGAGATTGTCTTTTAACCTGCCGGCCATTGCTTTTCCCCATGCCCCATATTCATTTTCATATACATGTGCATATCCGCAATGGATAAGAACTTTCCCTTTGGGATTATTCTCAATAAATCTCTGGATATTCTCCGCCTGCTCCTTTTCTCTTTCTGCCCCATTCATTAATTTCGACGTTTCATAACCAAACAAGACGAACCCTAAAGCCAATGCCTCGGAAATAAGATTCCCGAATTCAGGCTCTTTCGTGTAAATTCCACTTTCAATGACAGGATATTTTCTCTCATTAATTATTGTGTCGAATAGCGCCTCAAGTCCTAAATATCGATAACCATTCTCATACAATCCTTCCAGTAAGGATTTGGTAAATGTCCGATGTTTTGGGATGTGGTGCGCTTCATTGATTATGACGATCTCCGCCTCTTTTGATTTACTAAGTATATATTGTTTTGCATCGACTTTCCTGCTGTTCAACCATAACAAACTATCTTCTCTTGTGAATGTCGGCCTTTCAGACCCACCAAATCCATTCTTCTCCCAGACTTTTAAAACATCCATATAGTAGCCGCTAAACGATAGCTCATTGGCACCTAATTGGTATTTAAAATCCGTTGTATCTTTATCAATTGCTGAATAAATATCTCGTAAAAATTTATAGTATTCGGCATTGGACTGCCCCAATATAACCATACTATTTAAAAGTAATATGATCAAGATATATTTGTACATAATGATTGAATATTTTTAACCGATTAGTTATCCAATTTATTGAAAAACTCACGTCCTTTTGACAAAGGTAAAAAATCACAATCTAATAAACTTACAAATTGGAAAATAATAATATAGTTGCACATAAAGAATACAATGGAAGGTGCTTCGAGAGAAGTTTCTTCACTATTGACATTCGACTAATTCGAATTCGTTTATGAGAGTTAGTAATGAGGGATTAATGTCAATCATTTCTTGTAGTGTGGGGCTAAAGGGAGTGTTGTGTCCTGTTTCAATGGATTCTTCTTTTTGGGGTTGGGGCGGTTGTTGTCCGGGTTGCAAGGTTGATGATTGTTGTTGGGGCTGGGGGTGTTGATTCCGGGTTTGTTGCTGATCGTAAGCCTTGTTTGCTTTGAGTTGTTGGATGATGTAGTCGGCAATATCGTAACCGGCTTCAATCTGTCGAGGTGTTGCGTGGTACTCTATTAATTCTGATATGGCTATTTGGCAGGGTATCTGTTTTCTGATTTCAAGCATCTTCCTACTCCACTTTTCATAACATCCGGCATCGGGATATAAGACTATATCGCGATTCTCGAATACTTTTGATTTTTCTATGTTTAAGCCGTTGAGGTTGCCGGCAGCCAACCAGTTGCATTGGGGGATTACCATGCTTGTTATGACGGCTGTTTTCTCCGCCTCAACAATGGCCAGGGGTTTGTCGGGGTAGAGGCGCAACAGGTGTTCTCCAAAATAGCACTGGCGAAGGTTGAAGTCGGCATACGTAGGGTTGGTTTTCTTTAGTTTATTGTGTACCCAGTTGATCGCTCCGGTATTGTTTTTTACCCGCTTGCCTGTCTTGGGATTGTACTGCATGATTTTCCCGGTACGGATTTTCCCATCGATGTCTATTTGCCAAAAAATAACTTCGTTATTTTTTGTGACTCCCAGGGCATAGTCTTCTACAGCTTTCTCTATTTTTTCTTTGGAGAAAAAATTGCAGAGGAAGCGCACGAAGTTGGAATTGCAAGATGCGGATTTCTTAACATAAAGGTAGGGGATGTAGTTTATTTCTGTTGATGGTTTCTTATTTGGGGCACTTCCGACCGGCTGTACCGGGTGTTGGAGTTGAAGTTGTTGAGGTGGTGTTAATTGCCGGAAAGGCAATTGGCACGATTCCGGTGGTTGTTGATTTTTCGGTTGTTGGGGTGTTAGGGGTTTGGATGTGGGTTGTTTTTGGGTTTGTTGAGTTTGTTGCTTTTTTGATTGTCGGGAAGTGTGCTGTTTTTTAGGTTGGTTGTTTTTCTTCCCGGGATGATCGTTAAAGTACTGGCGTGGTGTATAGTGGTAACCGCACTTGTTTTCGTGATTGCATTTGCCTACAGTGGGATGGATGGGTTGGCCGGTGTTCCCATCGAGGTAGAGGGTGAAAGACTGCACGGCTTTACAAGCCGGGCAGGTGTGCCTGGTGGATTTTCCCTTATAGGGTTGGAGATATGGTTTTTTATAGACTGGCATAAAAATAATTTGTTTTTCAAGCTGCACTTTCTTCACTTCGTGCACGATTTTGGAGAAAAAGGGGCTGAAATGCCGAAAAAAGTGTAGAAAGTGAACGAAGTGAACGTTCTAAAAAAAATATTTCTTTACATAGACTACCATGCCATAGTTCTTCCGTTCTGATTTTATGTTCACATTCCGGAGCCGTTCGCTGAAGTTCCGCTTTGATACCGGGTGATAACTTCCATTGTAACAGAATAATTTGTAGTCGTTATAGAGGTCTTTGAGTTGTACATGCTCATCCAGTGATGCCCGGTAGCCTTCTTCTTCGAGAAACAGGATAACGGTGTTGGATTCTCTCATGTACCGCTCAAGGACATTGTCCACGGCTTCGCTTCGGGTGAATTGCTTCTGGTGAAGCAACCGTTTCAGTCCTTCGAGCACCCAGTTGAATACGCCCGACAGCTCATTCCTGATTATCTTCTGTGCGATCTGCTTGTCCTGTCTTTCTTCCGGGATGGAGATATCGAAAGGGATGATAAGGAACCTGCGGAAATAGGCTGTCGTCTGCTCGACTTCCTTCGGGAGTTCGTTGCAGTTGAAGATCAGTTTAGCGTAATTAATCAGGGTAAACGGTTCTCCATATGGCAGCCGGGCTTCGACCGGTTCCCCGGAGACCAGTTGTTTGAATATGGATGCTTCGAGTTTGCCGTTGATCTCGCTGGCATAGTTGACCAACTTGTTGGCCAACATGGCCCGGTAGTATCCGTTTTCGTTGGTGAGGTTCTGCAGCGAATAGCTGCTTACATTCTCGGTTCCTCCCAAGAGGGCGTTCACGATCTCGAAGAAAACGGATTTGCCATTTGCCCCCTTGCCATAAAGGAGCAATGCCTTTTCGAGTTTTAAAACCGAAGGTTTTATAAAGAGATATCCCAGATACTCTGCGAGTATCTGTTGCTTTTCAATTTCGGGCAGGACGGTGTTGAGGTAATAATCAAAGATAGGGCATTTGGCACTCACATCATAACAGAATGGGAGCTGGTAGGTGAGGAAATCGTTCCTGTCGGGTTTGCGTAAATTCAACCGTCCTTCATCAATTTCAAAGGTTCCGTTTTTGAGATTTACCAACACCTTATCGGATTGTGGCGGGTTTGGCAGGTTTGCCACGGCAAGGAATTGTTTGAGTAGTTGTTCCCGGAAGGTGTAAAGCCGGGCATCGAACCGGTCTACTCCCATCTTCTCTGCAGCGATCCCCAGAAAGGTCTGGTACTCTATGTTATCCAACAGGCTCCAATACTCGCCATTATAGAGGTAGATAAAATCGTGGTTGCGACAGATTCCCCAGTTGTTGAGGTTGGCCGTTTCCAGAATTTTCTCGACGCAGGTTACCAGGTAATGTTTCTTTGACAGTTTCTGGTCCTCATTGGTAAATCCGGCTTCTTCCCGGAAATCGACCTCATCAATCTGCTCGAATAATGAATTGAGTATCTTGGAATGGTCGATTGCCGGTTCTTCGTGTTTCTCGCTGAACTGGCTCCTGAATTTCTGCAAATCCATTTCAAGGATATCAATAAAGTCGGAGTTTTCCAAAGAAAAGCCGTTATTGATGTTTACTCGTTGTTGTTGCGGATTGATGCCGGTACTTGTTTTTCCGATCATAGGGATTCTCCTTTCTTTCCATTGTAGTTTTCTTCGAGTAGGGATAGAATGTCGGATTTACGGTAATAGAGCTTTCCCCGGATTCGGGAATAGGGCAGGATTCCGTTGGTTCTCCATGTCTGGAGCGTGCGCAGCGAGATGTGTAGCTTTTGCATCACATCCTGCGCATCGATCCAGTCGGTCCAATCGTTACTGTTGTTTCTGCCGTTCCTGTCGCTCCTGTCCTGATGGCTGCCGGTATGCTTTCTGTCGGCCATCTTAGTAGTTTTTTCTTCGCCTGGTGGAGATCCGGAAGACTTCAGGTGGTGCTTCCGGTGGTGCTTCGTCGGAGAGTAACCAGCGATCGATTTCGCTTTTCAGGAACTGCAGCTTCTTTCCTTTCTTGTGGAAGGGGATGGTTTTCTTGCATACCCATCCGTAGACTGTCTGCTTGGCCGGCTTGTCGGGGAGATACTCGCAGAGGGCATCGATATCCATCCATTGTACTTCATCGGTTTTCGGGGAGACTGCGGATTCGATCAGATTTTCCAATCTGTCGAATTTTTCGATCAGGTAGGTCATTGCTTCGGGTACGTCGTTGAACGTGATTGTTTTTTCTGCCATGATACTATCGGTATGTAGGTTCACTTCCGTACCAATAGAAAAGCAAACCACTTCCCCGGAAGTGAGGAAGTGGTTCAAATATGAGAAGTAATAATAACCTTGTAGTAAGGGTTGTAGACTATCTACCGGGCTACTTTGGGTGCTACAATTTTAGATTTGGCTATCGTTTATTACTTTTTGTTGGATTCTCGGGAATAATTCGGCAAAGAGATCGGCAACTATCCTAAGATTTTTCTGAGTTTTCCTGCTCTCGAAATCGATATTGAGTTCCGTCCGGATGTTCTGGAAATTCTTCCCGGTGAAGGTGTTGATAAATCTTGCCCATTGTGTCTTGTCGGAGTTGTTGAAACTAATTCCCAACTCGTTGAAAAGATAGTAGAACGCCAGTACTTGTTGGGGCATGGTCATTCCCCTGGTGTTGGTTTCTTCCGTGAGCTCTGCTATGGTTGTTTTGAGTGCCCGGGTCTCTGTCCGGAGTTTGGTTTTGAGTTGTTTGATTTTTTGTTTTTCTCCATCGAGCAACTGATTAAGTTGCCCGATAGTGTTTTTGATTTTTTCAATTTCTTTGTTTTTTTGGTCGATGGTCGATTCGAGTTCCTCTACCCTCTCCGGAAGATACTTATACGCTTGGGGTTGGGGATCGTTGAGGTAATTTATATTTCTTTGTTCACGAAGTGAAGCAAAGAAATGAGAAAGATCGTAGATAAAAATATCGGGATGCTTTTCTTTCTCGATGAGGTATTTCTTTTCGATAAGGTCGATGATATGCAGTCTTTGTTCGGGATTGAACGCTTCGTGTGTGGTCCACATGGAAATCACTTCGTAATTGAATAGATGTGTCGCTTTGAGCCAGTTTATTTCATCGAGGTTTAGATCCCGGATGTTGTCCAGGTATATATCATCAATTTTTAGAAAATACTCTTTCCCATATCCATCGATATTGTCTGATAACATTTGTAATTTTTTCTTCTGTGCATCAGTTAGATCGTAGGAGTAATTGTCGATCAGGCTTTTTATTATTTCGACGATGGTTCTTTCGAGGTCCTTATCATCAAAGTAGATATTTTTGATGATATATTGCGCCTGGAAGGGATTGGAAACTTTGGCACGTACCAGGTCGAATATCTCGTAGGCTTTATTGAAGGCGCAAATCCACCAGTCCTCGTCTTTCCGCAGGTCGCACTTTCTATTGTTGAAGATTGTCCTGTTGTTGTCATCCAAAAGATAGTCGGCCAGATCGGCTTTTGGATAATCCTCCTTATAGTTTTTGCAAATTTCTTCTATATAGGTGAGTGTATTCCGGTTTTCTTCCTTCAGGTTATAGGCCATGATGCGGTGGTAGTCGTCGTACTTGTTGGCTCCTACCGTGATGATGTTATAGGCGAAGATAAATGTATCATCCGCGGAAATGACATTGAGGATCTCCTGCCTGACTTTATGGGCAATATTCCTGTCGATCTCGTCTTCTCTTTCGTTGAAAGTTGTTGAAGGTGGTTTATCGGCATAATATTGTTCGTAACTCCGGTATCTTGTATCGGCGAAAAGATACCGGTTAAAATAGACTTCCGTCTGTATCTTGCTATTTCTCAATGGGTAGAGATCATAAACGGATTTTTTTACCTGGTCGTAGTGGTAAATCCTTTTCTTATTGATTTCAAGGTATTCTTTCGCTCTCATAACAGATTTGTATTCTCTAATGGGACATGAAAGACTTCTGAAAAGATTCAGAGAATAATTACCCAAACAATCCTTGTTGAGTCGCACCAATCAATCTGACAAGATTGATTATTCAATGTGAATGACATAACCTGGTAACCGGTACGGTTGCCAGAGGTTATGTTGATGGTTTTTTCACAAAAGAATAATCAGATTCTGTCGTTTCACCTAATACTGTCGATTATCATGGCGTGCGAAGCACGTGATGATAATGATCACACCTCTATATAATTTATAAACGGTTTTCGGATAATTATGGTTTTCGTTATCGAAAGAGAATGTTTCAATGGTGAAAGGTGAGTTTGAGGTTATGGATAGGGGTGGTTGGTTTTGGATGTTTGTGGCAAAATGTTTACCCATTGTTTACCCAGAATGAAAAATCGCTTACAGGTAAAACCTATAAGCGATTGATTTTCAACGAGCGGCAAACGAGACTCGAACTCGCGACCCTCAGCTTGGGAAGCTTTTAAACAGTTATTTCTGTATTTTTTCTCTATTTTCAAATAATTCATAAATACCTGTTTAACAGCATATATAATAAATTATTAACTCTTTCCTATTTCTTCTATTTGTATATTTTTGCTACTTTTGTTTGTTATTTGTTTGTTATGATTGTTTGTTATATATCGAATACAATCTAAAAATATACTGATATGAAATTCTACTATTCCAATAACGGTATAACCGTTAAACTTGTTCGAGATATAAGGAATAAAAATCCCGAAAATGAATGCCCACTACGGTGGCGTGTAACATATAAAAGAGATAGCGACTACTACTCTACAGGAAAAGTATTAGATCGTGAGGACTG
This sequence comes from Petrimonas sulfuriphila, assembly GCA_038561985.1. Lineage (NCBI taxonomy): Bacteria > Pseudomonadati > Bacteroidota > Bacteroidia > Bacteroidales > Dysgonomonadaceae > Petrimonas > Petrimonas sulfuriphila. The sequence continues at coordinate 1,329,678 of CP073276.1, forward strand.
GGAATTATTTGAAGCTTCAGAGGAAGCTGATTTTAATTTTAAGACTAAAGCGGCACATCTAAGAGAGCATAAAGACGACATACAAAAATATTTTGATGATATTCTTAAACCCGCAGTTAAAGAGACTGCAGACAATTTCTCTTTTGCAGCACTCGATCACAAATTAGGCAAGTCGGATATCTTAACCGTAAATGATGCGTTTACGGCCAAAATAAACACTTTAAACAACACCTTCAAGGTCGGGAATGCAACAATTGTAATTAGCAAATTTACAATGTACAAAAAATGGCAATGTTGAGTGTACAACTTTTGGCAATATCCAATGTACAGGTTTAACATTACATTAACTATCTCTTTTTTATTGTATTCAACTGTTTTTTTATTCTTTCTCAAGGAAAGTTTTCCGGTTGTCCATACGGTAACCGTTTCCCTCGAACCTGATCACCTCGCAACGATATAGCAGTCGATCCAGGATGGCTGTGGCTAACACTTCATCATCCAGTGTCTCCGCCCACTGGCTGGGTGACTTGTTAGTGGTGATGATGATCGAGCACTGCTCATGCAGGTGATTGATCAGATTGAACAGAGCCACCGCTTCACTCTTTTGCACCGGGAACATCATGATGTCATCTATGGCAATCAGGTGTGCCTTGGTGTATCGCTTGTAGGTGCTCATTGCCGATGAGATGATTTCTTTCCTGTTGAGCACGCCTATCAGGTCAGCCATGGTGGTAAAATAGGCCCTATAACCTTTCTTGATGGCATCATTGACCAGTCCCCCGGCCAGGTATGTTTTGCCCGTACCGCTTGGACCCATCAGCACCAGGTTGTATAGCTGATCGACCCAGAGCAGCTCCCTGAGCTGTGTCATCTGCCTTATGCCGATGCTGCTCGAGGCCTTGTAATCGTACTCGTCAAGCTCGTGTGCACGTGGCAGACGGGCCAGTTTAGTCCTGCGCCGGTAATCATTCAGCTGTCGCTGCTCCAGCTCTTTTACAAGCATGTTCTCCAGGAAGTCCGCGTATCCCGGTGTATCTATGCTCGCCTGGTGAAGCATCGGCTGCAAGTTTTTGCTCAGGTATCCCAAACGAAGTATGCCGGCATATTGCTTCATGTTTTCTATCTGCTTCATAGCTCCATGATTTGATCGTACCGGTTTATCTTGCTTCTCTCGGGGATGTATGCATCCGTGTCATACTGACTTGTTTGAACACCGTCATGCAACACGCTTACAACAGGCAAGGGCTTCTTCTCCCGGCGTTTTAACTCCCGGTAATGTGATGCGGCTTCTTTCAGGTAAAGGGCGTTGTGGAGCCCATTGTCGAGGCAGTAATCAAGTGCGCTGCCAACGATCTCCTCACCATATTCGCCCATCACCTCCCTTATCATTTTCAGATTGTCTCTCAGATAACGGGGCTTATACTTGTGTATCTCCTCTATGAACAGGTACAAAGTGTTGTTGCCCTTCCAGATCGATAGGACTTCCTGCTTGAAGACCTCGAGCCTGGAGTTCCGATCCCGTCGATAAGTTGTGCTGCCGATTACCTTGCCTTTTTCAAGACTGACGGGGTGCTCGGCCAGAAGGATGCCTTGCCGGTTGGAAAGCGAAAGGGTGCCATCCTTGACCTTGAGTAATACCTCCGGTCCCTTCCCGTTATAGGTGCCATATGGGACCCTGTAGAAGTTCCCCTTTGTAACTGATTGTGTTATCTTTTCTCACCGTGTAGGTGGGAATCTCATCCCGGGGGATTGCCGGTGAGGGGCGAAAAAAAGGAGAGATGCTCCTTTTCAATCAACCACACGTCATGGGGCAGGCGCTTCGTCGTGGCATGTTTGGTGCCGTTCGCCTTGCGCTCCAACCAGCTCAGGGCTTCCTCGTTGAGGCGATCTATATCGTGAAAGGTACGCGCGCGAAGAAAGTTGTTTTTCACGTATCCTACCACGTTCTCGACCCGGCCTTTGCTCTGGGGGATCGGCCTTGCGGCAGAACTCAACGCTGATACCGCGTTCATCCCTGTAGCGACGAAAATCATCAGCCAGGAGATAATCGCCAAGGTTCTCACTTTTCAGAAACACCGAGTCCTGATCATAGAGAAGCTTCCCGGGGATACCCTCTATATACTTGAAGGCCTGCTCGTGAGCCTGGACGGCTGTTTTCCCGGTGAAGGGAGTTGTTTGGAAAAACACATATTTGTAGCGACTGCGTGACAGGACAAGGGCAAAAAAAATAAACCCTGCGCCTACTGCCGTCCAAACGTCGCATCTGTGCTGTACCGAAGTCAACCTGCGCCTGGCTGCCATATGCAAACTCTTCCAGGGCTTCCGTCTGGCGGATCTTCTCCGGTACAGGGATCTTCTCCTGACGCCGCACGTGCTGGACAAAGTTGTATACAGTCTTGCTGTTCACCTTCGGCAAGTCGGCGTATTTCTCCTTCAGCCGGTCTTCTATCACTGCCGCCGGCAAACCATTGTCTATACTCAATAAGGAAAGAACGTCCGGGTAATATGGCGACAGAACAAGTTCGTATACACGTTGTTTCATTGAAAACTCATGAAACTCTTCTTCACTCATCTTCTTGTACCTGGAAACAGTTCTGCGATCAACACCCAACTTTTTTGCAATTTTACTGTCCGAATTGCCCGGATTACTGGAAAGTTCTTTAACTTCGTACCACATACGTACCTTTCTAAGGTCATGTATCTGAGTCTTCATAGTGTTTGTATTTTTGTGAATTACAAATATATGAAGACTCTTCTTTAACCCTTTTTATGTACATTGCATATTGCCAATTTCTGTACATTCAATCTTGCCGAAAATTGTACATGCGAAGTTACTGATTACAACAATATACAGAACCACATTAAACGCTCTTATACGTTTTCAGTATTACAGAAAAATCAAAAGTAAAATAGCCAAACAACTATTTATTGAAGAATGTGTAAGTAAAAAGCATAAGACAAAAGGTAAGGATGTTTTAAACGTCATCGCTGATATTAAATTTGACGATATCACGGTGAAATTTTTATCTGACTGCGAAGACTTTTGGAGTGCGACCGGTATAGAATACGCTACTATCGGGATTTATATGAGAACACTTAGGGCAATAATAAACAATGGAGAAGACCCTTATTTAAGCGGAACTCGCTATCCATTTGGAGAGGGCAAGAATAAATATTCTATTCCGGAAGGTGGGAGAAAATCTATCGCTTTAGACATTGAGGACATTTGGAAAATAGAGGATTTTGAGACTGACAATCAAGGATTGATGGTTGCAAGGGATATTTTCATATTCATGTTCTATTGTAACGGACTAAATTTCGGTGATCTATGCAGGTTGCAATACAAAGACATCGACGGAGCATCCCAAGAGATTGTATTTCATCGTAAGAAAACCAGAGATACAAAAAAGAAAAAAAATCCAGAGCCTATTTGCGCTCCGCTACTACCTCCAATGGTAGAAATAATTAACCGACACGGCAATAAAGAACAGAATGGATATATCTTTCCATTTCTTAACGGCATCGAACGAGTAGATCAAAACGAAAGAAAGATAAAAGACGCTATTCAACTGGCATTAAACCCAATAAATAATTCATTAAAAGTAATAGCAGCACAATTAGGGATAGACCGGAATTTATCGACCGCCTATACCCGTAACAGCTACGTAACTCATCTTACAAGCGAAATGTATATTAGTGAGATTTTCGTTAAACAAATGGTTGGCCATAGTACTGGAAAGAATGTAACCGCCGGCTATAATAATCCATCCCCCAAAAAAAGGAGAGAGGTGAATTCTAAACTATTAAACCCAAACAAAAAATATAATACGATAAGTCTATTGTCTGTAACCGGATGATCGTTTCCCGAAATATGACAGACTGTGTCTGTTAATTTCAAAGATAAGGAAACCAATTCCTGTATAACACCGAACTGGTTGTAAAATGTGATATTTTAGGCACCTTCGCTAAATGAAAACATTATCCCAACTATTTGTTTAATGAAAATATGGTATGAGCGCGTTAGAATTTAGAAAGTGTAATTACATTTATTTTTAAGTCATTAATCGTCTAAAGTCCAATTAACTTTAGACTTATCCTTTTATAAAGATTATTATTAGGAATATATGTCGATATTCTTTGTCCATCAATAATAGCTCTATTATAACCGGCATACATATCATACCAGCCATAACCAAACCCGAGGGATAGCCTTAATCCATTATTATCTCTATTTAAATATTGAACTAAGCCCATTTCTAAAAATGTACCGGGTGAAAATCCAGCAAATTGGTATTTACCTACATTCTCGGATAGTATATCATTGTTCATCCGTTTCTCTAATGATATATACTCATATGGAATTGGTTCGAATGAAACCGACCAATTCGTGTAAACACCTGTAGATTGGAAAAGTGGTCGTGAATAAAAAGTAGAAAAAAACAGATTGAAACGTTTAATATTATCTTCATCAAAATAATAGCTGCTATTTCTTGAACTATCCGACCATCCAGCAATATCCAATGGAACGGAAAGGAACATAGTTCCAGCAGAAATTCCAAAATACTGATTGAATTGAAGGCTATAAGTCAACGAAAAATGATATGCTATGTTACTGGAATTAAAGTAAAAACCGCCATCCATACCTAAAGTTTTTTGGATTTGCGCATTCAAATAAACTGAATTAAGAAAAAACATAACCAAAACCAAAGTACAAAATATTATACGTTTCATGCCGATATTTGTATCATTATTTGTTCTTCTATTTTTGCAGAAAGAAACAATTAGTAAAATAATAGTCCCTCATACTAATTATAATTGTGAAAACATTAATTTATTAGCTAAGAGACTATTTAGTATTTTGTTTGCTATAGTTAAATTTTAATTGCTTCTTCCGTAGGGCAATACATAGGCAAATTTGAGATCGAAAGCCGGATAGAATAAACCATACGGTTCATCGAGGTTGTAGCCGTATCCTGCTCCTAACGAATAACTGAAAATCCAATGTCTTCCAATATTTCGCTGTCCTCCCCAATTCAGATTTGTTAGCAATGTATTGGTCAAATAATGTATCTCATCAGTTAATGGTTTTGATACATATTTCACTTTTAAACCGATAAAGTTTCCCGAATTGAATAATTTCGGTTCACTTTTATGGTTATAAATAAACTTGCCATTTACTCCTAAATGTACGCTCGGATTCAATAATGTCCAATGCCAATCCATCCTGAACGTAAGGGCTTCACCTTCACCGAAATCATAACTTGGCCCAAGACCAATGCTCGGTTCAATGGTTATTTTTTTCGCTATGGGTAACTCAACCGCCAGATCAAGTCCATTTATTCCCAATCCTATTCTGGATACTGTTTGCAACTCTTGTGAATACAAAGTGTTTGTAATAAAAAGGGAGCAAAATAAAAAGTATCTAAAAAGTAGTTTCTTCGTTTCCATTTATATATTCGTATTATTTTGATTATTTTACTTTTAATCCGGCGCAAGCAAATAAACACTCACGCCGGATATAAAATTTAAATATAATATTTTACTATGATTCTATTACTTGTCTTTTGTCTTTTTAAGAATCATACCTTTTACTTCACCGCCGGAATCAGTTGTTGTATATGCGTAAACAAATGCAGATTCCACATTAGGAGCTTTATTCTTGACATTTTTTGCTAAAGTTTTAAGGGCACTTCCAACCAGTCCTAAATTTGAATTGTATTCAACTTCAAATACAACACCACTATCAAAAACTTTCACTTGGCTTGGCCCGGGTTTCCAAATTTTATCGGAACCAATAAAAACATGCATCTGCTTTTTCTTCAAATCTATAATATGTATTGAAATACCCGGAATCGGTACTTTTTGAAAAGGATTTGTATTCCATATACTCTTGTTAATCGCCGCTTCTCTTTGCTCAAGAGCTTGAGTAAGATAGGGGTCTCCTAATTTTTTCAGATAATCTAATCCTGCTTTTGTCATTAAGTCTATACCTGCATTTGCAATATCAAGTGAATTAACTTCAATCTCTTTTCCTAAAATAATAGGTATGGTAATAATATTACCATCCGAGACTTTCTTGTCAAATTTATACAATGTAGAGACTTTAGCTAAATTTCCCATGAATTTGCCGTAGGTCATTCTCTTAGTCTGATCATGTAAATCAGGCATGTCAGGTATATCTAACTTATCATATACAAAATGAATATGTTCCCATCCCATAACTGTTCCAGGCCCCCAACTTGCTTCTTTAGTCCAGTTATGAAGCAACGATCGTCTTCTTATTACAGCCGCTTTTAATCCTGTTTCACTATAGACCAAATAATTATAACTATATAAAGAAGCACTCAATCTTCTTTTATGTTGAATATCTATTTTGTGAGCACTGTTATTTCCGAATAAACCTGCAAGTCCTTTCCCAACCAAAGTATACGGTTCTGTTGACATAACAGGAAAATTCTTTATATCTACAGGATCTCTTTGTAGATTATATGCGGTTGCACGTGTAGAGATAGATGAAATATCCTCTTCATCTCCATCCGGTTCTTCATAAAAATCTTCTTCTGACAAATCTTTGAAAGTATCAAAAAGAAATATTTCATTGAATTTTTTTAAATCGGTAGAAACTTGCTCAAAAACTGAAAAATCAGAAAGCGTGTCAACAACTGTTTGATTTGACATATGGGTAAATAGTGTACCCTGTCTTGTAATCATATATAAGGTATCATCTACGATAATTTGTCCTTTTTCATTCAATAATTTTCTGAAATTTTCATTTGGAACGAGTACCTCGGAAATATCAGAGTCAAATGCTGAAACAGAAGATGCCGATCGAGTATAACCTGTATTGTTTATCGCATTTTTTAATTCTTCCTTACTACTAAAAGCATTGATCTCAGAAACAGATTCTGTCTGTTTAACCAAAATTTCATTCTCAAAATTATCTTCACTTTTATTGCATGAAGACAAAAACTGAAAAACAACAAAACATGCTACAAGCATGAATACATTAAACTTTTTCATTTTGTAAAATTGTGTTACGTCCCTACGCATTCAGGACGAAATTAATAATTGCTTTTATTGCTTGTCTTATTTCAGCCACAAGCTTGCTGCCATTGAGAAGAGGATAGAGTATTTATCCAATATTGTCATTTAGAGTTTACAAAGAAACTTTAGTTAAAGTCTCAACTCTACCTTATCAATTAATTTCAAATTCCCCCCACATAGTGCCGTGATCATTGTTGAATGTAAGAACAAAACTCCTGCGGGTAATTCTGAAAGAGAAATTGGCTTGGAATCAAATATATTCTAAAAGTAATATTTGACCCCAAACTTACTAGCAGGGACAATATAGCTGTCAAATAAAAGTACTTAATCAATTTCATTTCCATAAAATTTTTAAAAGGCAGCATGCTGAAATGATAGTGCTACTATTTCAATAGACATTTGTCTTAAAAAAGAATATCGACGTTTAATCCTACGGAGGAATTGACTTGCAACCGGCTATATTCTCATGGATGCTCCAGGTATCTATTTGTTAACCGCTGATAATGATAAGAAACAGCTAACAATATACGAGCTTCTCCCGCAAGTGGATAAGAGAATCCCATGTCCTACCCGGCCTTTGACGTAAGGAGCGATCTTACCACGTGAGGAGAACGTATATTTCACATTCATATGGCTCATGCTCATCCATGCGATACAATCGCAGGAGACTAAAAAATAACACCTACATTAAATCCAATGGAAGATATGTTTTTCCTTACAGAGTTCGACATATATTTATATGTTACAGGCTGAAAAAGATAAAACACGGATACAGTTAATGCCTCTCCAAAATGATTTGAATGTTTTAAAATGCCTAAATTGATAGTAGAGTTAATCCCCCCCTTTATATCAAACGGTATAGTAACATAATCGTTTTCAATTTCATCTACATAAGAAAGTTTTTTCTTATGGGAAAAGAATGCATAGCCAATGTCAACCTTAATGAAGGGGTTTACCCGATGATTTGACGAAATACTATATTTTCCATGTAGATAAGGCTTCCACGCATTATGCCAGCCTGTTTGAAAATAATGATTATCTATTAATTCATTTTTTAAATCCGTTCTATTATTATAGTCTACAAATCCAATTCCTACTCCTAATGTGAAATTTTCTGTTAATTTATATCCTGGAGAAAACTGGAAGTTATAACTAAAAACGTCATTTATCCCCTTTGCGGAACCTGCTTCAAAAAAAAATTCCATCTTTTCTAAGTTCTGGCCGTTCATGTATGTGCATGCGAAAACAAATAACACAAATAATGATGTCCTTAAAATCGAAAACATAATCCTTTTTTTTATATTTATAATAAAATAATGGTTACTGCTACAGGTATTAACCACAGGCCCCAATTAACCAAAAAACTTGCAAGGTCTTCCCCAAAACCCGTACCGTTATCTAGTGACATTAAATGATTTATATCTACAGTATAAATTCCTGTAAAAGAGTATTTAGGATAATCTTCTCCGCATGCGAATTCCAATTTAATTTTATCAACTTCTGATGGCTTTATAGTTTGATAATACCTGGATGCAGAAACATAATATTTATGGGGGGAATATTCAAGTTCTTTTAGACCTTGACTTGTTATGGGGGTTCGAACGCCATTTGTTGAATACCAATAACCCCTTGATGTCATTTTCCCATTATACCAATGAACAGCCCCTTTCTTCCTAAAACATAAATCAACTCTTCCTAGTTTAACTTTAGACCCGTCTTTTGAATTTTTATCACTAACCTCAATTCCTCTCAAAGTAATCCAAGCTTTTCTTTTTTTATTCATATTTTCTTTATCCAAGGTAAGATACTTTATATCTGTAAATGCGCGAGTATTGGGATTTTCCTCTACATCAACATTTACATTTTCGGGCATACCTAATCCTAATTCTTGAATTTTTTCATAAGAAAAAACATCACGCATATCTATCTCTTTTCCAGCTATTATAACTTTACCTTGCTGATTTAATAGCTTTGCAATAGCCTCGTCACTTACTGGCAGGAACGCTGCATAATCTTCTTCGTATTCAGGATAATACAGATTGGGGAATTTCACCTTAAATTCTTCATATCCTCCCTCACGTTGGTAATAATCGTCTGCTTCAGTCATAGCCTGATCAAATTCTCTAAATAAAGAAATAAATTCTTCCCCGGAAGCAGAACGGGTAAAAGAGGCAGTTCCAACTTCATTATTTCTCACTTTTTCGACAGCTTCTAAAAATGCTGCTTCATTATCAAACATAAGAATTCCATCCGATTGCCTAAAAACTGTATTAGTTTCATCGGTGATCGCTACTTGTTGTTCATCCAACTCATTATTACAAGAGGATAGTAGCATGCATGTTAATGCCAGCAATGTAAAAAGAATTGTTCTCATAATTGTAATTTTTTTGTCCCCATACCGTACATATTGTATTCAAGTACTCAGGGTATGAATAAATATTTGTCAATGAACTATCTTAACAACCTTCTTTCCATATTGCGCACTATAAAAATCTGTTGATTAATTCATTTTTTTGCTTTACTGATGCAAAATTATACCCTTGTTTTTCCATTTACTATACACAAAAGTGTGTTTTTGGCATACACTATCGAAATACACACTTTTGTGTGTTTTTTCCTGATCGATTATAAAAGAAAATTCTGTAAATTTGCCATAGAGTAACAGTCCTCATATTTTAGCAATCACATGAAACGAACATCTTTTTTAATACTATCAATCTGTATTTTTGGGATTACTGTTGGTCAAACATCAACCCATTTGTTTTCATTAACGGATTCGACAGTTGGCACATCTTATGTGACAGGATCTCCTGTTACCGCAACACGTTATGTTGTTTCGGGAAAATTATCCGGATGGCATTGGGATGGGATTTCGGATAATTTACTGCTCGAATTGAAAGATCCTGACAGTAAGGAGATTTCTTTCACAAATAGAGGTACCCTTAACATGGTCGACATGGAGGCTAAGAATGTGAAATGGGCACGGGCTATAAACTATAATTCGTCGGAAGTTAAATTGCAGGGAAACTACTACTTTCTTTCTGAAAAGAAAAAAAATTATTGTATCCATCCCGAAACGGGGGATGTATTGTGGGAGAACAGAAATGAGTTTTATTTTATCGATCCGTTTTTAAATATTGGGGTTGGTTATCCGCTCCAATCGTTGTCCAATAAACTTACGGCAGTTGATTTATCGAACGGCAAAGAGTTATGGAGAAAAAAGGTTAACCGGATATGCGGATGGAATGACGCATATATGTTGGACGATACTACATTGTTAATTTCAGTTGACGGCATCAGAGCAATAAATCTAACAAATGGCAAAGGGTGGACTTATAAGGCAAGCACCTCCAATAAAGAGATTGGAAAGATGATAGGTTTTAATGCGATCAATATAATTCTTGGTTTGATTTTTGATCTATATATCTTACAAACGGAACCTAATACTTATTCCGATATGGTATCAAATATGCTTATTGATCCCTATGAAAATACAATCCTTGCCTCTAAAGATCGAATATCGAAGATTGACAAGTCAGGGAAAATACAATGGTCAACCTCTTTACCGGAGAAAAAAACATCAAAATCTTCTTTATTCCTGATTGATACCAACATTTTTATGATTAACCGGGGATATGCCCAATATAATAGAAATTTTTCCATGGTTGGCGCACCCTATTTTGCATCATTTGATTTACAAAGTGGGGAACAATTATTTCTTACATCCATTGCTGAAAAGAAAGAGTTTATTCGTAATTTTCAGGTAGTAAATGATAGATTATTCGTGGTTTTTGAGGATAAGATAGCTGCATATTCATTAAGTGATGGCTCAATGATAACTGAAAAAGCATTAGAATTACATGATGGGGAATTCTTGGATGTTTTTGTTGATTCCGGGATTTATTGGAAAGGGAATGAGCCTTTTTTCAAAGAACTCATATCCGATTTTTCAAATCACAATTTTATGATGACTTCCAAAGGCAGGATTTTTGTTCTGACAGATAATCTTGAAACAATATTGGTGTATGGTAAACCTGACTTGTATCATAAGATAACAGATAATAGTCAATACACATTGGTATCGAATAATAATACAGATTTTATCTTACTTGATAATTCGTATGTTCCGGTAGGTACTATAAAAACATCCGGCGATTTATTAATAAATAAGGATAAACTTTTTTTCTTTGATAAAGATTCTTTTTGGGAGATTAATCTAACCCAATTCAACCAGCCATCTAATCTTTGGCATTCTATTTTTAAGAATATATCCCAGTATATTCCAGCTACTAAATCATAAGAATATCGGTACAATATATAAAGAGAAAGAGGATAGAAATCCACTGAAGTGATTTTAACCTCTTTCCTATTCATGAATAAACTTCGACTATTTTTTCTCACATACTAATTAATGATATAACCTATTGAAAAATAGGGTTGCCAAAAGAAATTATCTACATAGTTAAGTTTAAGTACGGGCAGTTTAAATCCATACATAATACCTGCACCAAAAGCTAAGTTTCTCTTTAGGTTGTGATAACGATAACCGGTAGCAAGTGTTCCATACGCATTGAAATTACTTTTTTCATTGAATTTATAAGTTGAATAAAAGGGTGTAACACCTGCACCTGCTTCAAATTGACTATTACCTTTCCCAAAAAGATAATTCAATTGTAGAGGAACTGATACAATTTCATTTTTTGGAAAACTCCCCCATGAGGTATATTTAAAAGGTACAAAAGTCCAGGGAGCATTAGCATATCCAACACCAATCCCCGCTTTAAAACCAAGTCCGGAGTAATTATCCAAAAAGCGCTGATCAAAAGAAACACCTGCAAGGTTGTAAACACCCAAAATTTCAACTTGAAGCGTAGAAGTATTATTTAGTTGTGATTTAGCAACAGTGCTGAAAAACAAACCAATACATAGAAATGCAAATCCAATTTTACTATTCATAATATAAGTTATTTACTTGCAAAACCAAATTCTATTTATTTCACTATGCGCATACCAGCCCATTTATTTTGTTCTTTTCCACAGATTATAGCCTCCCCCGAATGGAGTTTAGGATACTCCTGTTTGAGTGAGCCGGTCAATGTCTTTGCCCATCCAATTATTGAGCTTGGTAAATTTAATAAATCTGCACTGAAATGAATGTTATAATTTGATGTAAATACTTTATTTATTTCTTTAGCATTATACGCAATAATAAAATCATCAGGCATAACATGATATATAGTTGAGGGGCCTGCCATAACAATATTTTTACATTTTACTTCTGTAACACTATTATGTTTGCTTCTTACATGACTAAACGCCATTTGAATAGCCTGTTGTGTATATTGGTTTACTTGCTGATCAGTTAAAAGATCTGTTGGAAGTAACACGTGAACCCACTCAACTCTTGCAGTCTTATGAGGAAAAGGTTCTGCTAATACGTTAGTAAGAACTGGTTGCTGTATAACAGGTCTCTGTATTCTTGCTAATTCAGGAATTTTCACTGTCAAAACAACGGGTCTCCATCCAACTCTTATCTCTTGAGCTGGTTCTTTACTCCAACCAATCCAGTTTTTTTTCTTAACCTGACCTGTAATTCCTGCTTCCGAATAGAATGCATAATGATAGGCATATAAGCGGCCTCTTACTTTACGTTTTTTACTAATATTTTTTATTTCAACCGAATACCATTTATCATTTCCAAAAAGTCCCTGTCTTAGTTTACCTAACCATGTATGACGGTCTGCCTTGTAAGACGGAAAACTCGCGTAATTAGGTTCATTATTTGAAGACCTTGTTTCAACTTCATTCGTTTCAAAATCCAAGGAATCTAAATCGATTTCTATAAGATCTTTCAACTCTTTGAATGTATCGAATCTGTAAATGTTATCCGCTAATTCGTACAAATCTTCGGAAACTTCTGTCCCGATAGAATCCATAGCATAAATATTTCTAAATTCTTCTTCTTTTTCTTTCGGGAAATAATATGTTCCGTTTCTGTTTATAAGATAAATAGTATCATTTACCATTATTTCTCCATTCGGATTCAATAGTTTCGCAAAATCCTTATTTGGGACAAGTTCATCATATCCATTTAGTTCGTAATAACTCATTTCTTCATCATCATTAGATGCACTGCGTAAAGAAACAGGAATTTCATCCAAAAGACTAATAAACGAATTTGACGTTGTACTTCTTGTTGATTCAACCCCACTTTCCAATGCAGCATAGAAAGCATCTCTACTACTGTATTGAAGCATTGGAAAATCTGGGTTGACAAGTTGTTGTTTAGACTGTTCAGGTTGTTGTTCTGGAACAATTAATTCATCTTGTTCACAGGCGGCGAAAATCATAAATATCGCCAATAATAAATGTCTGAAATTTGTTTTCATAAATTTAATTTTTTATTTTCCCATGCCTATTGTATTCAGGCACTTGCGGAGTGAATGAATATTTGTTAGTAAATTCTCTTAACCATCTTTTCTATATTGATTGCGCACTATAAAAAAGCTGTTTGTTAATTCATTTTTTTGCTTTGCTGATGCAAAATTATACCCTTGTTTTTCCATTTACTATACACAAAAGTGTGTTTTTGGCGTACACTATCGAAATACACACTTTTGTGTGTTTTTTCCTTTGGGCAAAAAACTTCTGGTTTTACGGAATATTTTTCAATTCTGATCCAAAAAAGCCGTCGTAATGACACTTGGTTGTTCCTTACAATTGCATTTCAAGCAACTACACTGGCTTGATTGATACTGTAGGAAGATTGGTTCTCACGAAAAAAACCGACAAGGTCATCATATGTGGAATAAACGGGGATCGTTTCCGAACCGAGGTATTCGATCCCATTGCCAAGGCTATGCACCCGAATACCCATTAGTTTCATTGTTCGCAGCAGTTTGCTATCACATTCTGCAAACACAATCCCTTTCTTTCTGTTGCAAATCGGGTACATGGCATAGAGCAACAGCGATTTGAACAGTAACAATCCATGACGGCCGATATCGGTATTGACTGCCAATCGTCCTATATGCCAAATTGCAGAACAACTATCATCGGGTGAAATATCGTTTAGGCATTGAATGCCGAATAAAGACTGTATGGGCAGTGTTTCTCTCCCATCCCACAGCATCAGGCGGATGGCTCCTATAATGTTATTCTCACTATTTTTTGCTACAAATATCCGTGAATGGTTAAAATAACGCACTTCTTCCCGATATACTGCTTCGACTTCTGCATCGAAATGAATATTGGGCCGGCTATTGGAATGATGCTTGTAGTTTTCCCGCACCACAAATCCGGCAAGTTCATGCAAACTATCCTCCGACAATTGCCAGATGGTATATTTGTCGTAAAATGTAATGAATTTATCCATTATTTAGATTTATTTTTTTATATTTACGGACACAAAAGTACAGTTGTCGGGGCAAAAGGGAATGACACAAAAGTGTGTTTCTTAAGTTCCGGATGTAAGATCCGTCTGTTTTTATTAAAAGGAGTGTTGTATGGCTAAAAAAGAGGATTTTTTCATTCAGGAGAATGAAATTCTTTTTGTCCCTGATGAGGACTATGCACCCATGGAAAGGTATATTCAGTTTTTGGATGCGTTCTCACGAACTACTTATGTAAGTATTTACGTCATTGACTATTTCAGGAAAAACTTCCTGTATGTGTCTGAAAACCCTTTATTCCTTTGTGGTATGCCTGCCGGAAAGGTCAGGGATATGGGATACGATTTTTATCTTGAACGTGTGACGGATGCAGACCTGCCACTTCTACTGGAAATCAACCGGGCAGGTTTTTTGTTCTCGGAGTCTGTTCCGCCTGTGAACCGGCTGGAATATACGCTTGGTTACGATTTCCATATGAAACAACCGTCAGGCAAGGCTATGCTTGTCCACCATGAAATCACACCGCTACATTTGACAAGGGACGGCAGGATATGGTTGGCGTTATGCTCGGTATCCCTCTCCTCACAGACGAAAGCCGGTAATATCGAGATTTCCCGTCAGGGTTGTAATTCGCGCTGGAGGTATCATCCGGAAAATAAAAAATGGGTCAAATATGCGGGTGTAGAACTGAAGGATTATGAAAAAGAGGTGCTCCGGTTATCCGCACAAGGCTGCACGATGAACGAAATTTCTGAACAGATCCATAAGTCGGTCGATACCATCAAGGGGTATAAACGGTTACTGTTTGAGAAATTAAACGTGGGTAACATAACCGAAGCCCTTGGTTTTGCCATTCACCACAGGCTGATATAGTATAATTCAAAGTGGAGCTCGAAGCTTTACAATACCTTTACTTGTCTCCCCTGTTTAATTCCTGTCATCTATAATGGATGACAGATAAAATTTTGGATAGCGTTTTGTCTTTTGCCCCGTGGCAATGCAAAACAACAGGTTGGTGCACAATCCGGCGGCTATCCACGAAGCGATAGGAAGTTGCGGTGGCGGAAGTATACTTTTTTCATTTTTGTATTGGGTGATGATTTTTTCAATCCACGGCTTGGGTTGTACCCAGAGTTTAAAGTAATTCACAATGCGCTCTATAAGCTGTACTTCAAAGTTCTCCCATTTATCGGTAAAGTCTTTCAGTTGCGGGCCTGTAGGCTCCACCACAAATGCCAATCCGCCCCAACCGAGATTATAGGGGTGTATGACCGGGACATTATACTTCTGGCACCATTCATCAAAAACAAACGGGATATCCGACTGGAAATCCAATGCGTTTATGGCAACATCTTGTTCTTTAACCAGTTCTTCCACATTGCCGGCATCGATGAATGTATTTATTGCCGTAATGTCAGCATTTGGATTGATACTCAATAAATGCTCTTTCAAAGCTTCGGCTTTGGGTTTACCTATATCCTGCATCCGGTAATTCTGGCGGTTGAGGTTTGATTCTTCCACCACGTCGCCATCCACGATGGTAATGGTTTCAAATCCGAACCGCAATGCGCACTCGGCTATAATACTGCCGATACCTGCACCACCCAGCAGGATGCGGAAATGCTTGAGGAGTTGCTGTTCTTCCGGGCGGACATAAATTCGGTTCCTACTGTATCTTTCTTCCATATTGTCTTATTTTTGCAACAAAGGTCGTGAAGAAAAATAGTGTACACAACACACAAAAGTGTGTTTTTTGATCGCTGTGAAATTTATTTTTTGTGTTTGAAATTTTCCACATCCTGTCTCAACTGCTCTGCTTCCAGTTCTTTCAGCCTTGCCCTTTCCAACCTTCTGGTTTTTTCGATAACTGCTTTTTCGTGCTGTTTCACCAGTTTACGGATCATTCTCACGCTATCCCTCCGGTTCTCGAAAATACTGTCGAGATCGTTTACACCTGCAGGGGTGATTTCTCCCTGCATCTGGACGTAACGGTACTTTAAATCGTTGTCCTTGCAGGTAGTGATTTCTTTCTGCTGGTAGAATACGATGAAAAATAAAATTAGGCACATGATACATAACCCGATCATCCCGTAAAATACCTTACTGGAAGCGATACTGAAAATATGGTGGTATTCAGTCCTAACCGGTTTGCGGATTTCTCTGATGGCTTCATCCAGTTTACCGGATAACTCGTCGATGGCCGACAAGCCGAGTATTTCGGGTTGGGTGGGAGCGCTATTACTGTTCCCTGCCTTTACAATCTCCCTGATTTCCTCGAAAAGCGTGTATATCTCGTTTACGTCTTTATTCTTCATTTCTTTAATGTGTTATTGTGTTATTACCTTGATATTTTATTGCACCCTTGCATTTATGCATTGAAGTACTATTTAATGAGATCATGATGCCATGACTTATTGAGATATTGACTGCATTATGTAGACTACATCTGCCGGCCGTACCTGCGTTTCTTCTTTTTTTTCGGTTGCTGGTACAGGTATGCCTGATCGTCATCATGCCCGCTTGCAGGCCGGATGTCGAACAGTCCTCCCAATCCCGATACTATGGATTCTGTACTGTTGTGTACCGTTGCCGATATCGATTGTGCCTGATCCTGCCGCATGGACTGTCGGACGTTCTGTTTTAATTGGTAGTCGATTTTCGAGTAACTGAACATCCTGTCCACTTTCGAGCCGTTGAACGTGTACCCTCCCTTTCTGAATTTTACTCCCTCCACGGTGGTGGTATTGCCTTTGGTCTTGAATTCCGTCCTGATTCCTGATCTTTCAAGTTCTCTTATCAATTGTTTCCAGTCCCTGCACCTCGGGACGGAAGTTTTAAGGGCTTCGTATATCTCGTATCTGGTCTTGTCCGGCTCACGCAGGCGGTGTTGCTTCACATTCTCCTTGCCCGTGGAATAGTATAATCCGTACTTGTGCGTCAATTCCTTGCAGATCTTCTCGCTCCGGTAACGGTCGTTACTGTCGGATATGGTCTTGCCGTTATTGTCAACCCGATTAAAGACAAGATGGATGTGCGGGTGTTCCTTGTCGAAATGCCTGGCAATGATGTATTGTGTACCGGTGATCCCCATCCGCTGCATGTAATCATGGGCGATTCTTACCATCACCTTGTCGGATAGCTTTTCCTTGTCCTGTGCCGAAAAATCGAGCGTGACATGCCCGACCGGTTTCGATACCCTGCCGTTCATCCCTGCCTGCGTTACAAAGCCGTCGATGACGGTATTCAGGTTTTTCAGCCGTAAGCCGTCCGAATTGAGTATCCGTGTCTCTTTCTTTTCATCGATGACGTATTTTATTACGCCCTTGAATGAACTTCCCTTTGTGATCTTAGCCATCATTGCGTAAAGTTTCTATCAGGTCATCGATCTTGACTGCCAGACGGAGATATTCCCCCCTTGCATTGGCGTACCCCTCGGCATTCGCTCTCCTTGCGATCTGGTTCAGGTTGTTCCCCATCCCCGACAGCTTGCGGATATGGCCGTTCAGTTCGGGGGTTATCCGTGGACGGATCATGCTCCCAGATATGGACTGCCGGATAAATTCACTCCTGCTGATCCCTGCACTGTTTGCCTTTGTCCTTAGCGAGATATACTCCCTCGTGTCGAGTTTCACGCTGACGGTGTACTTGCGTTTTTCTCCCAGTTTCTTGGCGGGTCTTCCTCCCTTTTTTATCGTGTTCATACTTTAGTTCTCAATGTCATTTTTCATTATGATTTCATTCCAGACCGGCGGGATTTCTTCTCCCTATTCGGGGAGCAAGCGGGTTTTGGTACTACCAAAACATAAACTTGCTACTCCCAAAAACATAAGGTATCCCATTTTTTGCTGCATTAAATCCTTAATCCCCTTTTTGGTTTTTGGACTGGCTTCTTAGGAGATCGGCTGTGTTTCAAATGTGCCCTTGCGCACAGGTATTCGTTCAAGTCCTTGTACTCCGAATAGTGGTGCGAGGAATTCCGTACACGGCAGCCCAGATCCTTTTCCATTTTTCTGAAAACTGTCATCCCTGCCTTGTCGTTGTCGAGGAAGGGATGTACCTGTTCATAGTCTACCAATAGAGGTATGGCTTTCTGCAGGTTTGCCGTCGAGTTGAGAATGATATGGTCGTGCCGGTTGGAATTTGGATATTCCGGATTGAGTTGTTTGTGTATGGTAAGCAGAGAGAGATAGTCCATAAACCCCTCGAAAACGAGACAGCTTTCCTTTCCGTCCTCCTGCCGGATATGGGTGATATCCTTGGGGGCGATGCATCCCTTGAATGAGGAATTGCGCAGTTCATAGCCTCCGGCATTGTTCGCAAAGCCGATGGCATAGTAGGTGTTTTCCCCCACGCTGTAGTGTATCTCCCTGCAATGTTCCCGTGCGATGTCCGCATTGATCTTCCGGATTTTCAGGTATTCCAGCAGTCGGGGATGTTCCAGCGGTTTATCTTCGATCAGGGTGATACCGCTGTTCTTTCCGCTGTTCCGGTGAAAGGAAAAGGATCGTTGCTCCTCCATGGGTATGAGCGGCTGTTCCCTCAGATGTTCGATGGCGTCATTGAAAGTGCATCCCTCCAGTTTCATCACCAGGTCGATGATGCTTCCTCCCTCGTCGCTTCCGAAGTCGTACCACAGATTTTTGGAATAATCGATTTTGAGGCTTGGCGTGCTGTCATCCCTGAACGGGCTCCTGTACATCCCGTAGCCGGAATATTCCCTTGCAGGGTAAAATCCCCGACTTTTCAGGTAATCCCTTATCTGTATGTTTTTTATATTGTCTCTATTCATTTTTCTGTTGTTTTGTTGCGGTTTATCCAATACTTGCTGTATTACAATACATTACACTGACAACACTTCCACAACAAGTATTATTTCCGTTGCCGCCCGTTCCCGACAATCCCGGTTTTGTTGTACGGTTGTTGTGCTTTTGTTGTTATTTTTCTTTCATTGATTATTAACCAATTAACGATGAAAGAAAAACATCACAACAGGATTTTATCGATCACCTCTTTCCCTACCTCCAGATACCGTCCTTTCCTGTCCAGTGGACTTATCTCCCCGTTAGGGCCTATACTGTAAAATGTATAATCGCTGTTGTGATCCGAACGGAGCTTCCAGTTATCCTTTAGAATGTTCCGGATTTGAGGAAGGTTTGCTTTCAATCCTGCATTCCGTACCACGTCAAGTAAATCTTTCGGGCAGCAATGGATTCCGGTCAGGTTGAGCCGTTCCATGACCTCGGCACAATAGGAAGCCATTTCAATCTCGACCTTGCTCGAATTGTATTTCTTTATCTTGTTCAGCGCAGGGGTTTCAAGCAGCGAGGGTTTGAACCACATGCGGGATTCGTTTTGCGTGGATAGCTTCCGGTTCTTCAGAAAATGCAGGAAAAAGGGTATTTCCTTTGTCATCAATTCCTTTAGGGAAGTTATATCCTTTTCGACCGGTTTGATTTTACGAACCCAGAAACGGATTTCTTCCCTCGGGATGATAATCGGGTTCTTTTCATTATTGGAACAGAGTACGAACTTGGCAAAGAACTCGATCTCACGACGGTCTTTCCCCTTGGCTTCAATCTTGTAGTCTCCGGCTGTTGACAGGTTCTTGATCTTCTCGGTATCCTCCATCCTGTTCAACAGCAACTCATCGACCAGGATCAACAGCCGGTTTGCCCAGTCGGCATTGAACTGGCTTTTAAAATCCTCGTTCGTGTTGAATGTGGCATTCTTCCCGAATAATGCTTTCAGGAATTTCAGGAACGTTGTCTTGCCCGTTTCTCTTTCATTGGATACAAGCAGGAGAATGGGCAGCATTTGTGTCGGACGGACATACAGTAGTTGGATATAATCCAGTCCCAGCTC
Source organism: Petrimonas sulfuriphila (assembly GCA_038561985.1). NCBI lineage: Bacteria > Pseudomonadati > Bacteroidota > Bacteroidia > Bacteroidales > Dysgonomonadaceae > Petrimonas > Petrimonas sulfuriphila. The sequence goes on from CP073276.1 coordinate 1,349,975, forward strand.
TATCTGTTCCTCGAAAATATGTTCCAGAAATAGCCGGATATAAGGAAAATCACCCTCGCAGGGTGCATGGCCAACAGGTTCGTACTGGTTGAGGAAAGTTCCATAGGCCTGCTGATAGTCTATATGGCTGGGTATGATACAAAATCCGTCGTATTTCCCGATTTCGGGGAGACTGTTTTTCCCGTAATCCTGCCGTAACGCTTCATAGCTCCAGACAATCTTTTCCTCGATAAAATCACCACTGATCAGTGGTCGCCTGACATTCTTGTACAGGGTTGTCCCGACACGGAAATATTCTCTTTTATCTTCCATGGCTTCATTTCATTTTCCTGCGTGCGCTACGGGCAACGGTTCGGGTGATTTCACTATAGTCATGACGGTTTCGTGTCTGGCTTGCAGCCCATTTCAGTACCTCTTTCCGTGAAAAGACAAGTTTGCCATTATAAATCCGGTGCGGGATATCTCCTGCGGAAGTGAGCTTGTACATCTTTCCTCTGGATGTGGGATAACCGTTTTCTTTCAGGAAGGCAAGTATCTCCACAAGGTTGGCTGCATCCGTATCGTTCTTTTGCTCTGCCGGTGCCGGCAGTAACCCGTGTACCGCATCCTTTACCAGTGCTTTCAATTCGTCGGGTGTAGTGATAATAATTTTCTCCATTACGTTTTCTTTTAAATTATAAATAAAAATCCATCGCACAAAGTAAAGTCGTATATTATTGAAAATCAAATCACAAAATCGGTTTACAGATGTCTGTATTATGAAGCCACTCGATGCCACTCACAGACAAACGTAAAGTAATGGCAGAGATTAAACTTTACATTTTAACAATACCATATGTCAATTCGGAGACAGTCGAAGCCACTCGATGCCAAACGTAAAGTGGTAATTATTTTCGGTTAAATAAATATAAATAGAAAGGGGGAGTATGTGTAAATGAGAGGTAGTAATGATTATAAAACGCTGTATAACTATAATTTATCTACTAACTTTTTCAATCCTTGCAATACGGATCGGGTAGTAAAGATTTTCGGATAATACTGAATGCTACTGAACTTGTCATTTGTAATTTCAGTGACTTCGGCCTTGATAATCTCCGCATCGATCCACTTGTCAACGGTCGGACGGGAAATGCATAATATATCGCTCATTTCACGCTTGCTCAACTCGACCGGTTCGGTGATACCGTTTCGGGAAATATATCGTTCAAGTGATACAAGGGCTCTTTTAAGGTTTTCAGGCTGTGCGGTATATGACTGCTTACGTTGCTTCAGGGTTATAACTGCGTTTTCAATATCAAGACCATCAAGTTCAGGGTTGGATTTAAGTTCCAGCCTTACATCTTCAAATCCTCTCAGATCGGAAAGGGGAAAGGTATATTTGCGGGGACGTGCCATAATCCATGATTTTGAATAGCAAACATACTATTTATTATTCGATTTCAGTAGATAACGTTGTTTTTCTTTTCATTGTTTTTCTGGGCGCATGTTTGTTATTTGTTTGTTATAAGAAAAAAGCACCTACCGGAATAAACCGATAAGTGCTTGATGATGAACGAGCGGCAAACGAGACTCGAACTCGCGACCCTCAGCTTGGGAAGCTAATGCTCTACCGACTGAGCTATTGCCGCAAATAGTTATGCAAATGTAACATTTTTTTCGATCGATTTATTCATTGGGCAAGAGTTTTTTTCACTTTTGTTCCGAACGAACAAAAAAATATTGTACCTTTGCATACGTAAAAATCGGGATGTAGCACAGTTGGCTAGCGCGCCACGTTCGGGACGTGGAGGTCGGGTGTTCGAGTCACCTCATCCCGACAAAGATAAAAAGACGAAAGTTTCAGGCTTTCGTCTTTTTTAGAAGTTATATTCTCTTTCCGTTGTCTTTCCCTTATAGCTTCAAATAGCTTTTTAGAGATTCCACATAATCTTCAAAAGCTTTCACGCCAACCGGCGTTATTTTACAAACGGTACGCGTGCGTTTTCCCGCAAATCCCCTCTCCACTTCAATGTATCCAGCTTCGTTCAGCTTGTCGATCTGCACACTCAGGTTGCCGGAGGTCGCTTTTGTTTGTTCTTTCAGGTAAACAAAATCGGCTTCATCTACCGACAACAGTATTGACATAACTGCCAGTCGAAGTTCGGAATGAAGGAGCGGATCTAGTTCCTTAAACATGGTTTTTTCGGTTTTTATAATTCAAAATATGTCCGGGAATGACTTGGACTAACAAGAAAAGAGCAGCAAAGACAAGGATTGAATCTAGCGATTCGCGAAGGATCAAGCACAGAATCGACAAAAGCATCCCTCCAAAACCGGAAATAACCAATGGCTTAAACTTGATAACAAGTCCCGTCATAGCCGTCCCGGCACTAATAAGCAAGACTACCAAAAACAGTACCGGGAAATTGTGTATTACGGCTGCAGCCATCGAAGGGATCAACGCTGAAACCCCCATGACAATCCATACATAGCTGATTACTTTGTCGATATACGTTTTGGGAAGAGTTGTTTTCCTCTTCAGGGCGAGCAGCATTACGGGAAATCCGATAACTGGAATGGCAAACCAGAGGAAATTCCAGTTCTGATTTCCGGTTTTACCGAGTAAATACCACACTGTTAATGAAACGGCTATGGTGACATAGCCCCAAATCAGGAACGGAATACCGCTCCCTTTTTCCATTTTCTTTTGCGTGTTGCGGATCATCTGAGCGATAAGTTCCAGACTTTCTTTTTCATTTAATTGTTTGTCTTCCATTTTGTTTAATATTTTAGTGAATAGTTATTTCAAGTTTATAATCAAAATACGACGCAAATATAAATCGATTTATAATATAAACCTTATTTATGCACGAAAAAAGCCGTCTGTTTAACTTTATTTAATGTTTTTGGTTATTCGCGTGGAGATTCTTTTAAGATAGGAATTTCTCTTTTTACGCTCTGGCTCAGCGAAATCATGGTTTCGGTGGCTACAACACCGGGAATCTCCTGAATTTTGTTGTTTAGCAAGTCCATTAGGTGCTCGTTGTCTTTAGCATAAAGCTTTATAAGAAGAGTGTATGGCCCAGTAGTAAAATGACACTCGGTTACTTCGGGAATCTTTTCAAACTCGGGAATCACGTTCTTGTACATCGATCCTTTTTCGAGTTTCACACCGATATAAGCGCTTGCAGCATATCCGAGTATTTTGGGATTGACATGATAACCTGATCCTGTTATGACATTGTTTTCCACCATACGCTGAACACGTTGATGAATGGCAGCGCGTGAAACTCCGCATTGATCCGCAACATCTCTGAATGGGATGCGGGCATTTTGTGAAATAATTTCAAGTATTTGCCTGTCTAGTTTGTCGATTTTTTCCATGGGAACTCGTTTTAAAATATTAGGGCAAAGATAGAGAAAAAGTCACAATAAAATAGCATTTTGAGAAGTTTATTTCAATAAAATAGTGCTTTTAGTACGAAATAGGGGTTAATAACCGCTTAATTGTTTACAAAAAGTTACTCAAACAAGGTTGTTCCGACATAAATAATCTGCAAATTTCAGATCGAGTGGGGTGGTAATCTTTATATTTCTTTCATCGCCTTTCACCAATTTTATCTGAATTCCACTGTCTTCAGCCACTGAAGCGTCATCGGTAAATTCTTCGCGGTAAGGTGTTTCGTAGGCATTTTTTAGCAAATCGGCCGGAAAGACCTGCGGAGTTTGCACCACACGGATTTTTTTACGGTCAAGAGCTTTACTCTCGTATGCAGTAAGAATACGGACACTATTCTTCTCCTCGATAACCGGAATGACTCCGCAACGAAAATCAAAAGCTTCCCGGTAACATCTCCCGATCACTTCTTTAGGGATGAACGGTCGGGCGGCATCGTGAATCCCTACAATCTCGTCTTTCTGGATTTCTTCCAGTCCGTTTTTCACGGAGTGGAAGCGTGTTTCTCCCCCGCTGACAATGCTGTGTGGTATCCGGAAACTGTGCTTTTCACAAAGTTCTTCCCAGAAGAAGCGAAACTCCTCTGGCAGAACAATAACAATTCGCATCCGGTAATCGAAATTGTAAAAGGCTTCTGCCGTACGCATCAATATGGGTTTCCCGCCAATGGGCTGGAACTGCTTCGGGATTTCTCCGCCTGCCCTCAATCCTTTGCCGCCGGCAACGATAACTACGCTGAAGTGTTGTTCCGGGATCATAAACTCTTAATTGATTTCATCCAATATTTTCTGTAACTCCTCATCGGTTTTTGTGAGTCTTTCTTTACAGAATGCGATGAGTTCCGATGCGCGTTTCACTTTTTCGGTCAACGCGTCCACATCCAATTCCCCCGATTCAATCGCCGAAACAATCTCTTCGAGTTCCTGTTTGGCCTGTGAGTAGGTAAGGGCTGATTCTTTCATTTATCTGACTGTTTTTCTGAATCTTTTTTTATGATAAACCGAGCAATAGCCGAGTAATTCGTTATCATCAGATAACCGACTATCAAACTTAAAATCTTTATTCCCCAAGAGATATAATCGGTCAGGAGCGCGCTTTCCACATGGTCCGTTATTTCGTTCCGGTTCTTTACTACTAGCTTTAAAAGAAAAAGGAGGTGAGTTAAAAAGGTTGGCAAGTGGCTGATGATTAGAAATAACCCCGTGGCTATAATAGCTATTTTTAATAAGTTGACGAATTCTATGCGCTTTGCAGACAGCGCATCATCGTCGAATCCTTTGTCTAACTTGAAAATTCTAATAACTGGATCAGGCTTCAAAATAAGCAGTAAAAAAATGTATGCGAACAGCGAAACCACAACTATGGCCAGAATTAGGCTAAGAAGGGGCAGACTGTGAAAAAAGACCACTATGCTGGGAAGGTAGTTAAAAACCACCATGGCCAAGAAATAGAGTCCGAGAATTCTTAGCACGATTCTGAAGAAATCTTTTTTTGTCATGACAGTATTACTTTTTAGTGATTATTGATTCTGTTTTTCCATCTGTAAAAAGGGTCTCGATAATATCATCCTCCGAAAGCTCCGTTGCCGATTTAATGATTTTTCCATTTTTCAATGTCAATGTATACCCCCGTTTCAGGATATTTTCGGGTGACGCCATGTGGATGTATTGACTTTTTTCGGCCACAGAGTGATTTTCTGCTTGTAGCAAACGTTTGGCCTGGTGATTGAGAATAATCGATAACTGCTGCACTACAGAAAGTTCTTCCCGGACAAAAAAACGGGAGGAATGGATCATTCGACGCGATAATTCGCCCAGCTTATCCTGCAAACTTTGCAAGATAAGGCCGCTCTTTTCTACCAGACGCTGCTGTAAATCCATCAACTCGACGGCCGTTTTGGAGGCGTGAGAAATCAGGAGTTCGGCTACTGCTGTCGGAGTTTTTGCCCGTGTGTGAGCAACGATATCAATCACGGTGATGTCTCGTTCGTGGCCGATTCCGCTGATTACAGGAAGCGGGAACTGCGCACAGTTGGTTGCCAGATAGTAAGAATCAAAACAACTTAAATCGGACGAAGAACCGCCGCCGCGAATAATGGTAACGGCATCGAAGTGTTCTTTGTGGGCGTAAATTTTTTCCAGGGCAGCGATTACCGACGGTTCACTCCGCTCCCCTTGCATGATTGCCGGAAACAACCGGGTATAAAACACAAACCCGTACGGGTTTTTTGCCAATTGATCGCAGAAATCTTCGTACCCGGCGGCTGTTGGCGATGAAATTACCGCAATCCGGTTCGTCAGTTCGGGAAACGTAAGCTCTTTGTTAAGCGTTAAGACGCCTTCTTCCTCCAACTTCCTGAGAACGAGTTGCCGGTTTCGGGCAATTTCGCCGATAGTGAACGAAGGATCTATATCCACCACCGAGAGAGAGAAGCCGTACAGTTCGTGAAAATCCACCGAGACCCGTACCAAAATACTTAATCCCGATACAAATGGCTGTCCTGTCTCCGTCTCGAAATAGGACGAAAGCATTTCATACACATTGTTCCAAATAACTCCACGCGCGCGCGCAACAATGTTTTGCCCCCTGGCATCTTTTTCAATAAACTCTAAATAACAATGCCCGTTCCGGTTGAGGCGCACATCACTGGTTTCGGCACGTACCCAATAGGTGTCGGGCAGGTGGTCGCGGATGGCGTCACTCACCTGACCGTTGAGTTCCGATAACGAAAGTGAATTTTCGGGCATACCGTTATTTTTGGTTTGTTTTATCAGTCCCGGATCACAATTTGAACCGGACCGTTTTCTGTGTAAAAGGTGATTTGAAGACGAAATGTATGAATTGATTAGCTTTTTTGACCTCCTGTTGAACAGGAACAGTGAGCTTTTCGTTTTCAAACTCGTGTTTTGCTATCAGGTTACCCGATTCATCCAACACATTTACCGTGTAGGCATCGAATGAAAAATCGGGCTCGGTAATGGTTATCTCGAAACTGTTTTTCGCAGTACGCGATATGGAAAAACAGTCTTCGGCAACCAGTTTTTCGTGGGTTTCCAGTTTGCTTAAAACGACCCTTACCGCTTTCCTGAAATCGGGGATACCGTACCCGTAAACAGAATCGGGATGGTTATACCGGTCGGACGATCGTTTCACAATATCCAGCACTTCCGCCCGGTTCATGCTAGGATTTACCGACCACAACGAAGCCACAAGTCCGGCTACAAAAGGCGATGAAAGCGATGTTCCGTTCGTGAAATCTAATAAGCCGTTGTTACTTATAGTTACCGTATTTTTTCCTGCGGAAACAATATCAGGTTTCAAGCGGTTGTCGGCCGTAAAACCTTTTGAACTGAACGAAGCAATTAGGCTGTCCGTTCCGACTGCCCCCACGGTCAGGGCATGTTGCGCATCGCCTGGAGCCGATATTTTCTGCCACGGTTTATTGCCTTCATTCCCCGCACTTGTGACCAGGATCATTCCCTTTTCGTAAGCTCTATCGGCAGCGAGGGTCATAAAAGATGTCTTTCCGTCTAAACTTTCGGGTTTATAATTCAGGGTAGTATCGTCGAAGGCGGTGTATCCCAGCGATGAATTTATCAGGTCGATCCCGATGCTGTCGGCATATTCAACGGCCCGTACCCAGTAATCCTCTTCCACGGGAAACTCACTCACAACGTCTTCGGAACGAAGCAAATAATACCTCGCAGAAGGAGCCGATCCCACCATTACCCCGGGCAGGTTTGCCGCCATGGTCGAAAAGACTTTGGTGCCGTGGTCGCTAGATGCAAAAATATCGCCTTCGGGAACAAAACTCCTGAACCCTGCCAAGTTAACATCCCCGAATTGCGGGATAACATCGGCGTTGGTAAATCCGGCATCGATAACGGCTACGTTTATGCCTTTTCCGGTGAATCCACTCAACACCATCTGTTGGGCATTGTGGAGCGCAAATTGTTTTTCTGTAAGTCCGAATCCATTTTCCTCTCCGCTTTCTTCCGGGCAATCGGGCCACCCGAGTCGGGGGCGAACAGGGTTGCGGTAATTCCGTTCGATACCCCGCCAAACATATCTGGCAGAATCCACAAACGGGAGTTGTAGAATAGCGTTGATCTGAGAGCTGTCTCTTAATTGAATCACGATGGTTTTAAACCATTTGCTGTACGAAACCGGCTTCCCGCCCGCATTTTTCAATTGATTGAAATAGTCGGGAGAAATAGGGAGGTCCGATTGATCTATTTTTACCTGTTGTTGCTTTTTACGCTCAATGGCTTTTGGGGTGAGGAACTTTTCAGGTTCGGAAAACAAGGAAAGCGTATTTCCTTTGTCTTTCAGGTAAACTCTGAAACGATACTGAAGTTGCGTGTTTTGAGCGGACAAAGTGATGCAGAAAAACAAGAAAAAGGTGATGCCGGACAATTTCATTCTATCTCGATAAATGGTGGAGGGACAAATATACGCATTTTCTGGATATCGTCGAGCGTGAAGTTTCCCAGATAACGAATAACCGTGTAAAAGTTATCGGTCGATTTTCAATTTTTCGGATCGCTTCTTGATGCCCTGAAATCTTTGGGGGTTGTATTGTATTTTTTAAAAAATTCCCTGTAAAAATAGGCCTTATTGTTGAAACCGGATGCATACATAACCTCTTGAACGGTCCTGTTAGTGGTTTTCAGAAGCTTTCCCGCATGCGTAAGCCTGATGGAACGAATAAATTCGGTAGGTGTTTTTTTGGTGATCTCCTTTATTTTACGGTAAAGTTGTATCTTGCTGATTGCCGTTTCATTTGCAATGAAATCTATCGTGAGTTCTTCGTTGTCGATATTATCGTAGATAACTTTTGAGATATTCAGGATTATATCTTTGTCTTCTTTGTGGATCAGAGAGCCCTCATATTGTTCAAGAGCGGAGTAGGGAGAATTACTGTACTTCTCCAATATGTTTTTTTTGTGAAGCAGGCTTTTTACGATTACTTCTAAATGGCGAAAATTGAAAGGCTTGTTTATATAAGCATCGGCACCCACTTCAAATCCCTCAATCTGGCTTTCGATGGAGCTTTTTGAAGATAAAAGTATGATGGGAATGTGGCTGGTCATTTCCTGCGTCTTCATTATTTTCACAAACTCAACCCCATTCATTTTTGGCATGATAATGTCGCTGATAACCAATATTGGGTGTTGTCTGTTTACAGCCTGTAATGCTTCCATTCCATTGGAAGCTTCTATTATATTGTAACTTGGGCTTAAAAGATCTTTTATCATTGAACGGATGTCTTGATCATCTTCAACTATCAAAACAGATCCGTCGTTTGAGATATAATCCTGTTCCGGTAATTTATTTTTTTCTTCTGATCGATTGATTTCACTTGATGTAATTGATTTTAACCGTGATAAATCAGGTTTGTTATATGCCGGCTCAGGTTGTACGGATGTTAACTCTAAGTTTGGGATACGAATTTCAAACAATGTATAGGTTTCCCCGTCGCTTTCAATGCTGATGTCTCCTTTTAGAATATTTACGATGCTTTTACATAATGCCAATCCAATCCCATGCCGGGGATAGTCGCCGATAGTCATTTGTTTTTCAAGGCGGTTAAGCACTTCAAACCGGTCGAATAAAATGTCATAGTATTCTGGTTTTATTCCGATACCGGTATTTTTGATTGAGATGGATAATATTTCATCTTCCGTTCTAACGTTGATTTCAATATGTTCTTCTTCCGATGTGTATTTTACGGCATTTGATAGCAAATTGAAGATGATTTTTTCGAGATTGTTTCTGTCGGTTCTCCAAATTATGTTTTCGTCGGGTATGAAAGTGGTTGTGTAATCGATCTTTTTTTGCTCCAATATTTCGATAAAGTTGTCAATTACATATTTAATCAACTCGGAAATATCCACCGTTTCAATTTTCAATTTTAAATGTCCGGTTTCGGCTTTTCTGAATTCCACGAGCTGTTCTATCAGATTCTGCATCCTTTCCGAATTTGATTTTATTACCTGTAGGTATTTTTTAGTATACCTGTCGGTTTCTTTTTCCTTCAACAATTTATCACAAGGGCCATAGATAAGTGTCAAAGAATTGGAAAATTCGTGTGCTATATTGGTGAAAAAACGGAGTTTTCCCTGGTGGATTTCTTCTGTTTTTTGTGTTTCCAGCTCTTTCATTCGTATATCGTTGGTAAGCCTTATGCGATACAATATCATTTTCCTTATAATTGCCAGGAGACCTAAGAAAAAAACAAAATAAAGGAAATATGCCGGATTGCTTTTCCACCAGGGGGGTGTCATTTCGATGGGTAAGCTGTAGAGCGTTTTGCTCCATACCTTATTTGCATTGCTTGTTTTGACTTTAAGTACATACTTCCCTCTTGGCAAATTAGTGAACACTACCGCATTCGATGTCCCTAAGTTAACCCAGGCATCGTGGAACCCTTCCAGCATATAGGCTATTTCACATTTGGATGGAGCAATGTAATCAATGGGGACGAAGCGGAAGCTGAAAGATTTGTGTTGGTGTGATAAAGTAAGAACTTTAAGGCCTTCTTTTTGTACTAAATAATCGGACAAATCTGTTTCTGTATTATCAACATGAAATGCGTCCAACCAGAGTTCGGGCATGTATTCATTTTGAATAATTTCGAGAGGGTTGAATTCATTGAATCCGCTGATACCCCCAAAGTAAAAGAGAGAAGAATAAGGACTTGAGTAATATGACCCGTCCGAGAACTCATTGTCTTGTAGTCCGTCGTTTGCAAAGTATGAAATAATGCGGTAGGAGTCCTCTTTCGTTTCGTCCGGAATAAGTTTTGCCAGCCCATGATTGGTGCTTACCCACAAATTATTGTTTTTGTCTTCTAAAATACCGTGAATGGTATTGTTAGGCATCCCGTTTTTCTCATTAAAGTTAATGACTGCAGGCTGTTCTCTGTTTCTCCATGTCAGCTTGATAAGCCCCATGCTTGTACCGACCCATAAACTTCCTTTGTTATCTTTATGCATACATAACACATCGTTGCTACCATAGCTCTCCCCGGAAAATTTGAATATTTGGAAGGTTTCGTCAATGATGTTGAATCGGTTTATTCCCCCTCCTCGTGTACCTATCCATAAGTGAGCACTGTCTTCTTTTATGATTGAATATACAATGTTATTGCTCAGGGAAGATTTCTCTTCATTGAAAATAAATTGTTTGTAATCGGCAACCCGATAAGGAGTCGTTGAGAGATCGATTTTCAATTTGTACATGCCGTAACCGCTTGTTCCCACCCATAAGATATCGTCATCGTCCGGTAAAATGGCATAGACGGATGAGAGGGTTAGGTTATCGGGCATATTCAGGCTGCGAATATTCTTCGTTTTCTTATCATAATAATTGATCCCGCTCCCGTCCGTTCCGATCCAATACTCATTCTTGAAACCTTTGGCTATCTTATAAACAGAGTTGCTCAATAACCCACTTTCCATGTTGAATCTGTTGCTGAGTGTTAATGCTTTGATTGTCGGATCCCTTGTAAAGTTGTAGATGCCCGATCCCTTGGTGCCCACCCAGAGCGTCCCGCTTTCGTCCTCAAAAAAAGTTCTTACGGCAGAATTGCCAAAATTGGGGATGTTTTCCGATAAACAGGCTCTGAATTTTTCCCCGGAAGGAACAATCTTAAATATTCCTTTCATATCTGTGCCTACCCATATAATATTTTGAGTGCCTCTGCCCACATTCAATACGGGAGTATTTTCGATTATCGGAACAATACCGGTGTTAAAATCGTACAGGTACAATCCTTTGTTTGTGCCTAAATAAATTGATTTTTCATTAAATTCAATGTCGTTGATCTTGCCAATTTCGCCATGGAAAGGAAGTGGCTTAAGTTTATCCTGGTACTTACCGTATGTATATATTTTATAATCGGATGTTTGTATAAACAGATCACCCGATTTGAGAGGAAAGAAATTCTCAATATCTCTTGAAAGAAATAGATTGGTATCATGTACAATTAAATGGCCATCCTGGGTTTGCAACGTGGCGGTGAGCAGATTTTTTTCTTTAGTTAATATCCATAGATTATCATCTCGGTCGAAAATAATCTTTTTTATGTTCAGCTTTTTGTTGAGATTCAGTGGCTCAAAATGTTTTTTTTCAAAATCAAAATAGTATAGTCCTCGTTGATAAATGGATACAATGATTTTTCCCTGAGAATTGCGGGCGATTAAATAGGAGTGTTCATTCGTTATTTCCCGACGACTTAGGGAGTCGACAAAAAAACGCTCAAAAACTTTTTCCCTGACATTAAACCTGTTTATACCAATGTCTGTGGCAATCCACAAATAATCTCTTTTTTCCTCAATAATATCCCGGACAATGTTGTTGCTTATACTTTGAATATTACCCGGAGAAGGTTTATAAACTTGAAACTCCCTCCCATTATACAAATTAAGCCCATCCCAGGTTCCAAACCACATCAGTTGATTCGAATCCTGAAAAACAACATTAATGGAACTGTTCGACAAACCATCCTTGTTTGTCAGAGCCTTAATGTCAAAATCAATTGCATACCCCGTTACCGGAAAAATAAGAAAAAATATGCAAATAATTTTTTTCATTGTAAATTGATATTTATTTTGTTTTCGTTCAAATTTAGAAGCATGAGTCTTCTTTGCCGCAAGCGTTGGAGTTTCTCTTCTTTGTTCGACCTATTGGCGGTATTACGTAGTATGCTTTTCCGGTTTATCGCGATAGCTCAAATGTGTCGTGCGACAATTGAATGAAGCGAAATTGTCGACTTCCTTTGGAAATTTTAGCCGGAGGCGGTTCGCTTTTAGGGATAAATAGGGGTGTGACTGATTTACATGTTCCTTTCATCCGGTTGTAATCACAAATTTACATATTTTCTCCGTAAAACTTACGGCAATATCTAAATTTTGGCTGCTTTTAAAATGCCGAAAGTACATTATCTTTTCAAGAGGAGCATCTATTTTTTTAATTGAAAGAGGAGTATACTGTTTTGAAAGTTTAGGATACCTCTGTTTGTCTTGAATCCATTAATTTTGATTGAATTTCATTAAAAATATTTATATCATGGATATTGCAAAACGCTTCAATGAAAATCCATTGTTACGACCTTCGGACTTAGAGCCGGGAATAGCAGGAATGGAAATAACCTGTTTGCTCAATCCCGGAGTATTCCGGATAAATGGCAAAACCGCTCTTTTATTACGCGTGGCGGAACGGCCGAAACAGGTGGAAGGGAAGATCAGCTTTCCCGTTTACAATGACAACGGTAAAATAGAGATCGTTGTTTTCGATAAGAAAGATCCCCGGTTGGATGCCTCCGACCCGCGGGTGATACGGTACAAGGGGAAGGATTACCTCACCACTTTATCCTATTTGCGTATTGTTGTCAGTGATGACGACGTGCATTTCCGTGAAGATCCCGATTATCCGCCCCTGTTTGGTGAGGGTGCACTGGAGTCATTCGGTATTGAAGATTGTCGCGTGGCGACACTGGATGATGGCTTTTTTCTTACCTATACAATGGTATCACCCGTGGCAGTAGGCGTTGGGCTGATTGTCACAAATGATTTTAAAACTTATGATCGTAAGGGGATGATATTTCCTCCGCACAATAAAGATTGCGCTATTTTTGAAGAGAAGATAAACGGAAAGTATTATGCCCTGCATCGTCCGAGTAGTCCCGAACTGGGAGGAAATTACATCTGGTTAGCCGAATCTCCCGACAGGCTTCATTGGGGGAATCACAAATGCATTGCCGTTACCCGTCGGAACAGCTGGGACTCGGCGCGTGTGGGAGCCGGAGGTCCACCTATTAAAACGCCGGAAGGATGGCTCGAAATATACCACGGTGCAAATGCCGATCACCGGTATTGTTTGGGTGCGTTACTGCTGGACTTGAACGACCCGTCGAAAGTGCTGGCAAGGAGTGTGGAGCCGATTATGGAACCCGTTGCCGAATATGAAAAAAACGGATTCTTCGGTAACGTTGTCTTCACGAACGGACATTATGTGGAAAACGATACCGTTAAAATATTCTATGGTGCGAGTGACGAGGTTATTTGCGGAGCAAAGTTATCCATTCAGGAAATATTGAACTCATTAAAATAGGGATATGTCGAAAAGCATATTGGGAGAATACAGGTTTTTCCGTTCTCAACCCTTGAACATAAGAACACTGCTGGTCACAAACATGTTGTATGCGTTTATATTGCCCATCATCGAGATTTTCGTGGGGGCGTATATCATGCGTAACACGGGTAGCCCGGCTTACGTGGCAATTTATCAGCTATGTATGTACTTTGGGGTGTTGGTTACATCGGTTCTCAACGGATTAATGCTTAAAAGGTTTAAGGCTTCGCTGCTTTACGTCTTCGGTATTTTGTTGTCGGCAACTGCATTAATGGCCATGATGTTCGTGAATTCCATCGGAATCGTAGAGCTGGGGCTGTCCGGATTTGTTCTGGGCGCGTCTACCGGATTTTTCTGGACCAACCGTTACCTGCTCACGCTAAATTCAACAAATGATGAAAACCGAAACTACTTTTTCGGGCTGGAGTCGTTCTTTTTCTCGTTATGGAGTATTACCGTCCCGTTAATTGTAGGGGCTTTTCTGGTTTCGGTAGACGGGTTTGTTTTTCTTGGGAGGGTGCTGGATGTGAATAACGGTTATCAATTTATTACCGCGTTCAGTTTACTGGTCGCGATGGCTGCCGGATTTGTTTTATCGAAAGGACACTTCGACAACCCGGTGCAAAAAAGGTTTTTTTATACCCGTTTTCATGTGCTTTGGCAAAAACTTTTGACTCTTGCCGGGCTCAAAGGGATGGTGCAGGGCTTTTTGGTGACAGCGCCGGCCATATTGGTCATGCGTCTTGTCGGTAATGAAGGGTCTTTGGGATTGATACAAGGTGTGGGAGGATTGCTTACGGCAATCCTGGTTTACACATTAGGGCGGATTGCCAAACCCAAACACCGGATGGCAATCTTTGGACTTGGACTGTTTGTCTTTTTTCTGGGCACACTGTTTAACGCCGTTCTTTTTTCTGCCGTTGGCGTCATTGTTTTCGTGTTGTGCAAAGTGTTGTTTCAACCCCTGCACGACTTGGCTTATTTTCCAACCATGATGAAAACCATTGATGCCGTGAAAGCAATTGAGAATAGAAATGAATATGCCTATATACTCAGTCATGAGATAGGATTGTTTATTGGCCGTGCTTTTGGAATGGGGTTGTTTATATCACTGGCTTATTGGATATCGGAAGATTTCGCCTTGAAATACGCGTTGGTGATTGTGGGGGGCATCCAATTATTATCGCTGCCGCTTGCCAAAAATATCATCCACGATATCGATACGAAGTATAAAGAACTTACATAAAAAATGTGTGGTTTTAAATTGTCATTTGATAAAAGTCAATAAGATTTTCAACGGAAGTCGGCAATTTAGCGAGGCAAAATTGTCATCCGACTATAATGCAAAAAGAAAAATATAAACAGATGAAATGGATATTTAATTTAGCAGCACTTGTCTGCATTGTTGCCCTGTTGTCGTGCAATACTGCGGAGCCTTATTATGGAGATCCTGTTGTTCAGGTTAATATTAACAGGGTAGAGCTTATGCCCAATATGCCGCAGCCTTATGATTTGCTGGATTGGAAAGAAAAGGCCCGGCAGTTTGACGAATATGTTTTTGACTTTGATTCCAAGCTGCCCGCGGGACCGATGATCTGGCTCGACAATAACCAGCGTAATTTGCCCCAACAGACATTCGGGTTATTTACTGCGGTTCATGACGTGCGTCAGGGCCCCGATGTAAACAACGGCGAATTTCACGAAAGCCTCAATTCCTTAGCGGCAATATTAGGCGCCGGATTAATAGGGATTGACAAAACCAGTCAGAACGGGTATAACTTTGTGAAGATGATCCAGAACTATTTTAACAGGGACAACGGATGGAATATCATGATGAACAACACGACTCCTGAAGTGGCTCTCCTGGGTGGAGGTTATGGGAGAGACTGGTGGTATGATGTCTTTCCGAACGTGTTGTTTTATAATGTATGTGACGTTTTTCCGGGTGTTGATAATGCCGAAAACATACAGCGTACGATTGCAGAACAGTTTTATAAAGCCGATTCGTTATTAAACGGGAATTACAATTATTCTTACTTCGATTACGCTCAAATGAAGGGCATGACAAACCAGATCCCCCTGCAACAAGATGCTGCCGGAGGACACGGCTACGTGCTGTATGCGGCATACAAACTATTTGGGGATAAGCGTTATCTGGCACGCGCAAAATCTGCCATTGAGGCGTTGGACCATCAAACCGAAAGCCGTTTCTATGAAGTGTTGCTGCCTATTGGGGTTTACACGGCCGCCCGTTTAAATGCCGAAGAAGGAACGGATTACGACGTGGCTAAGATGCTTGATTGGGTTTTTGAGGGCACGAAAAGCGAAAACGGGCGTACCGGATGGGGAATTATTGTGGACAAATGGGGGGAATACGATGTTAGCGGCCTGCAAGGAAGCATTACCGACGGGGGTGGTTACGCGTTTCTGATGAACAGTATAAAAATGGCCATGCCCCTTGTCCCGATGGTAAAGTATGAACCTGAGTTTGCGAGGGCTATAGGTAAATGGATGCTGAATAACGTGAATGCTTCACGGCTTTTCTTCCCCGATAAGATACCGGATGCCAATCAATGGCTTCCGGCGATGCAGGGATATACGAATTCCGTTGTTGCTTACGAAGGCTTGCGTTACGCGGACGACTTGCAGAGTCCCCGGCTGGAGGGGGTGCACCCCGTTGCCCTCGGCGACGGGCCGAAGTGGCACAAAGACAATCCAAAAGAATCCATGTTCAGTCTTTACAGTACGGCCCCCGTGGGCATATTTGGGGCTATGATAGAAAAAACCAATGTTGAAAAAGTACTTAAACTTAACTGTAACGTTACAGACTTTTATTCAGACAGGAGTTATCCTACTTTTTTATTGTACAACCCGTATAACGAACCGGTGAAAGTGGTGTACACGCCCGTGAGAGAGGAGGCCGATCTTTTTGATATTGTTTCAAAGACTTATTTAGCCAGGTTGGTTAAGGGCAGTGCAGAAATAGAAATGCCGGCCGATCAGGCTTGTGTTATCGTGGAGTTGCCGTCAGGCGCGGAAATGGAAAAAGGGGATAAAAAGCTTTTGATTGATAAAAAAATTATAGCGTATAAATAACTTAACTTTTGTAAAACATGAAGAAAACATTATTTTTTGTAATAGGGGTTTGTGCTGTTTTAGGATTGCATGCTCAAACGACTATCCATGTCAGGGGTTCTGTCAAGGATGCCCTGTCCAATGAAGAATTGATCGGAGTAACCGTGCTTGTTGTAGAAACAGGAGCAGGTACTGTTACCGACATCAATGGTACCTTTGAACTGGCTGTCCCGGTAAATAATACCCTTAGAATATCCTATGTGGGATATGCTAACCAGGAAGTTGTCATAACCGATCAAACGGTGTTGGATATAAACCTCCAGCCGGAAACTCAACTGATGGATGAGTTGGTCGTCGTTGGTTACTCCGCGCAAAAAAAGTCGACCCTTACCGGGGCGGTGGCACCTGTCAACGTTGACGATATGGAGCGGCGTCGCGTAGCAGATGTGAGGCAGGCGCTTCAAGGACAGGTAGCAGGTGTTCAGGTGACCCAAAGTACCGGCGCCCCCGGAGATGAGATAAACATCCGGATCAGAGGGGAAGGCACCATCGGTAACAACAACCCGCTTTATATTGTGGATGGAGTCCCTACCCGGGAATTGGCTTTTATCAATCCGTCCGATATTGAATCGATGACTGTGTTGAAAGATGCTTCCGCTGCCGCCATTTACGGTTCGAGGGCCTCGGCCGGAGTAATTGTTATTACTACAAAAAGCGGCGCCGCCGGAAAGACGAACTTCGACATTAATTTTTACGGCGGCATACAATACGCTTCCAATCTTCCCAAGATGCTGAATGCCCAGCAATATATGAATGTTGTGGAAAAAGCGTGGAACAATGCCGGTTATTCCGGAACGAATCCCTATACCGCCGATAAGGGAAGAAGTGATTTTGCAAATACCGACTGGTTGGGTGAGCTTTTTGAACCGGGATATACGCGGAATATCCAGATGACGGCAAGTGGAGGCAGTGATAAATTACAGTACTTGCTCTCCGCAGGATATGTTAGCCAAGACGGTATTGTCGTGTATGATAACGATAAATACAAGCGTTTTAATTTCCGTACGAACATCAATGCCAATCTCTCGGAAAAAATAAAGATAGGGACCAACTTGCAACTCTCCTATGCCGTTCAGGATAAGCTTTCGTCGAAAGGCGATGCCCCCGGAATTATCAGGCATGCGCTTTTACGCCCGCCCGTTATTCCGGTGTATAAATCACCCTCCGACCCCACCTATTCGGAGACAAATCCTTTTACCGATTTACCTTTCTATCTCCATAACAACAGAGATGCGGGAGGTTGGGAAAGCGATAAGTACGAATGGACACAAAACCCGATTGCCCTGGCTTACTTCACTGATGATACCCGTTCGCATTTCAAAACATTCGGCAATCTTTTCGGAGAAATCTCTTTCTTGCCCGAAAAAGAGCTGACTTTCAGGACAAATGCAGGTGTTGACTTGAATTTCCAGCATGAAAAGGCTTTCTTTGTTAATTTTGGAGATGACGATGGTGGCGGAAGTCAGATCGATCGCGGATTAGGACGCCAAAACAGACCCAATGGATTAGATGAATACAGGGGGGAAGAGCTGACTTTTACCTGGAACAACACGTTGAATTATAACAAAATGTTCAATCTCCATTCCTTAAATGCTTTGGCCGGAAGTGAATTTATTACCAATTACGGATCGGGAATAAATGCATCAAGAAGAAGATATGAGTATGATACCGAGAAGTTCAGGTATATTGATTTCGGAAGTACCGAGCAGGATATATGGAATGGGGGCAGTGGCTCGGAATGGGCTTTGATGTCTTACTTTACCTCGTTAACTTACGTATATGATATGAGGTATATGCTCACGGCAAATTTCAGGGCAGATGCTTCTTCCCGGTTTGCGGAAAAAAACCGATGGGGATATTTCCCCTCTTTGTCAGTAGGTTGGAAGCTATCCGAAGAGCAATTTCTGAAAAAACAGGACTGGCTTTCCGATTTGAAGCTAAGGGCAAGCATCGGACAGTTGGGAAATCAGGAAATTGCCAACTATGCATATCTCACGTTGATAAAAAAAGATGGAGACAAATATCTTGTTTCAAGATATGGAAATCCCGATTTAAAGTGGGAAACCACCACACAGTATAACGTAGGGCTTGATGCAGGTATCTTTAGAAACAGGTTGTATTTCACTGCCGACTATTTTCATAAGTACACCACGGACATCCTGTTACCTATAAGCCTTCCGAGTATCGTTGGCGATGTACAGCCTACTATCGTTAATGCAGGAGAAGTGAGTAACCGCGGTTGGGAATTTGGTATAACGTTGCGCAATTCTGAAACTGCATTTAAATATAATATCAATGCCAATTTATCTACCGTAAAGAACCGGGTGGAAAAACTGCATCCGAATCTGCCCAGTTTAGTAGGGTCAGTCACAAGAACGGAGCCCGGACAGCCGCTTAATGCCTATTACGGATATGTTTTTGAAGGAGTTTATCAAAATACGGATGAGATCAAAACCCACCTGCATGGTACAACGAACCCGACACCCCTACCCGGAGATATCCGATTTAAAGATCGAAATGACGATGGAAGAATCGACGACAACGACAGGGATTTCATCGGCGATCCTAACCCGGGATTGTTGTACGGATTAAATTTTTCAGGTTCGTATAAAAATTTTGATATGGCCGTACTTTTTCAAGGTGTTGGAAGTGTAGACAGGTATAACGACTCTAAAAAAATAATTGATTACGATACGCGTCCGTTTAATTATACCACAAATATTTTGAACGCATGGGACGGAGAAGGATCAACGAACAAAATTCCCCGCGTGAGTTTTACCGACAATGGAAGTAGCAGGATATCGAGCATATTTGTTGAGGATGCTTCTTATTTCAGGTTGAAAAACATTGAAATCGGATACTCTTTTACAAACATAAGAAAGCTTGGCTTACAGAATATGAGAATCTATATGTCAGGTCAAAATATCTTTACATTGACCGGGTATACGGGACTCGATCCGGAATCTACGGACTTAATTGATATGGGGACCTATCCACAGTCCAGGTCTTTTATTTTTGGAATAAATCTTTCTTTTTAAACAACTTAAATCTTTTGAATAATGAAATTATATAAGAATCTGTTTGTGTTGATCATCGGGGTATTTCTTTTGTCAGGATGCGAAGGCTATCTGTCGAAAGACCCGATAGGCCTGTTGACGCCCGACCAGGTTGATATGCAGCCCACGACTACCACTGTACAATATGCTGTAAGCTCCTCCTATCAACTGCTTTCGAGTACGTTGAATATTATCGGGGAATGGGGATGGAATGACGGAACGGTTACCAGAGGCGATTTTATCCTTCAGGATATCGCTTCCGACGATGTGCAGAAAAAATGGAATCCCGATGGAGACCAGGCTTGGATGGATGAGTTCAATAATTTTAGTTTTATTGCCTCAAACGGAGGATTCAATGGGCAGTGGGCATATAATTACGAGGGAATTTCCAGGGTGAATACCGCCATTGACTATTTAACCGATGAGGAAATGATGGCCAAGCTTAATTTCAATAAAACGGAACAGAACAGGCTTTTAGGAGAGGTGTACTTTTTAAGGGCATTTTACTATTTTGATCTGGTGACGAATTTCGGAGGAGTTCCATTGTTGTTGAAGCCATTGACATCCTTTAATGAGGCTTATGAAGTTGCCGTAAGGGCAACCGCCGATGGAGTCTGGGCTCAGATTGATAAAGATTTAAATGATGCCCGGAGTCTGTTGCCCGATGCCAAATATTCCCATCAACAAGAAAAGTGGCGTGTGCCAAAGGGGGCGGTGATAGCCCTTCAGGCGAAAGTGGCGTTATTTAACGAAAGATGGCAGGATGTTATCACGTTTGTAGAGGAACTTGAAAACAGCGGGTATTATAATTTAAACGATAATTACTTCGATAGCTTTGATGTGAATAAGCAATTTCAGGAGCAAGAAGTGATCTTTTGCTATGATCACGAGTCGGCCCAGACTCCAAGAAAAGGAAACGGTCTGTGTGCCCTGCTGGGTTGGGGGTTCGTGGCTCCCGAAGCATCGTTCATCGCTGCTTTTGAGGATAATGATCCACGGCTGCTCTATACGGTAGATGTTGAATCAAGGAACATAAATAAAATTCTGGGAACGCTCGACGGGGAATTTAAAGGTGATGATGATGCGCCAAGCAGCAGAGTTTACATTCGCTATGCCGATGTCCTCTTGTGGAAAGCGGAAGCGTTGTTAAAAACCGGAAAACTACAAGCTGCCATTGGTATTATCAACCGGGTTCGCCAGAGGGCCAGAAATTCGATGGCCGCTGACGGAACTTGGCCTCCAGCCGGGACATTACCCGACAGAGATATCAATGAATCAAATGTAGCTGTTATTTCAAACTGGTTGATTCACGAAAGAAGGGTTGAATTGGGGTTTGAGTCTCACCGTTTTCGGGACCTTAAACGCTGGGGTATTGCGGAAGAGGTATTGGGTTCCCGGGGATTTCAGGGTGTGCATTACCTGTACCCTATTCCTCAAAGGGAGATAGACAAATCCGGAGGAAGTATCGTTCAGAATGAAGGATATTGACTTGAAGAATATTCGGTAAATCTGCGAGGTTGTCCGGAAAAATATTTTTCCGGACAACCTCCTTTCCTTCTGAACCGACAGAGGCTGATCTCCGGTTGTTAGGTGTGATAAAATATATGGAAAGGTGTTCTGAACTAAGTTTGGTTATTTATTGAACCCTTCTGTCATTTTCTGAATATCGTCGAGTGTGAAATTTCCCAAAAACTGCATCACCACGTTTTCACCGTCATTTCCGGCAACAATCATAATCAGCTCACGGATATCCTCGGGCTTACCTTTCATAAAGAAATTGACGTTATCGTTATCGTCCGACTTCACGCGCATCAACAGTTCGTAATCACGTCCTTTCACGCGGTTGTTAGCCATGGAAAGCATTTGCGGGGCAATTTTCTGATCCTCGGATGTAAGGATGAGGATCGATGACAATTTGTTTAAAAAGCTTCCCACGTTTACTCCTCCGTAATTCATTTTAGAATTTTTGGGAATCATGGACAACATCGTCTTTGATATGTAAACCGATGTTACACCGTCCATTTCGGAGAATTGTTCAAACGGGTTTTTTTGTGCAAAAGTAAATGTGAAACCTGCCAGTAACAGTATGGATAAGATTGTTTTTTTCATTTTTCTATGCCTTGTTTAAGTGATTGATTGATTATCTCTTGTGCTTTTTCCAGATGCATGTTGGCTTTTTCAACCGATTCGGTTCCCTTGGAGAAATTATCCGAAAAGAGTTGTAAGGCCTCTACGGTAGCCCGATAAGCATCGTCAGGATTTTTGTAAGTGTCGGTAAAAAGTGTAGACTCTGCATGCTGACTTTTTTGAAACTGTCTTACTCCTAAAATAAGCGCGAACGATGCTGCAACGCCAATGGCCCAATACTTTGCGTGGGACATCTTTATTTTTTTATCCGACGGTTGTTCCTCTTTAAACGAGTCGATGAGTGACGCTATTGCCATCGAATGCGTGTTCAATGCATAAAACAGTTTGCTGTCTGGGAAAAACTCGTCCGGCACGTTATCCCGTAGAAGAAAATCAGCCAGTGTTCTCTCCTCTTCCAACGAAGTTTTTCCTTCGTAGAATTTTTCTACTAATTTTCTGATATCATTGCTGTTCATTTCCGTTTCTGTTTAATTTTTCTTTCATTGTACGTCTGGCTCTCGATAATAGTTGCCGGATATTGGTTTCCGTTTGACGAGTGGCTTCGGCTATCTCTCTGATCGACAGATCAGCGAAGTGCCTGAGCCTGATTACTTCCTGTTGTGTTTTGGGTAAAGCGCTCATACATTTCATCAAATTGGATAATTCGTCCCGGGCATCCATTCTTTCCTCTTCCCTGTTTTCACACCTTATGTCTTTGTTGTCAACAACGGATGTCGTTTTGCGGTGATTTTTCCTGAGCCAGTCAATGGACAGGTTTTTTGTCAGGGTTACCACAAAGGCTTCATCGTTACGGATGTTTCCAAGATTATTCCTCTGTTCCCAAAGTTTTATATACACTTCCTGCGTAATATCATCAGCGTCATCTCCGTTTTCGAGAATACGGCACGAAATTCGATAAATCAACGAATGAAAGGATAAAAAACGCTTTTTAAATTCCTCATTGCTCATTGTCGTCCGGGTTGACTAATTTTTGTACATCTTCGGGTTTAATTTTTCCTTTGATGCGTACGAGAGTCGGTTCATTACCCATGGAAACGATGACCAGCTCCCGGATTGCGTCGTTTTGAAATCGTGCGAGTATTCTTGTTTTTTCTTCTTTATCGTTTGCTTTCAGCAGAACCTCATATTTGTCATCATTCAGTTTTTCAGCCAACGTATTGAACCTGAGTTTTACATCCTGCGAACATTCATCCAGAGCGAGAACATGAACGCTCGAAATATTTAAACCGTCAGCGTATTTCGCTACAAGGGGCTTGGTCAGAAACATCAGCAATCCGCCCACCTTAACTTTTTCTGCGTTCTTCTCCTGCGCAAACCTGTTGTACAGGTGTTCGAACGATACTTTCGACTGGCTATAGGCGGAGAATGCCAATAATCCGCACAGCAATATGAGTGATAGACGTTTGTACATAAAATAGAATTTTTGGTGATTGCAAAATAAGATTTGTCTTCCTTTTAAAAAGAAGACGAAAAGGGATTAGATTTGTGACAGAAAAAAGAATTACTTGTTGAATTTCTCCCGGTTTTTTTCTCTTCGTTTTAAAACGAAATGGAGTAAAACTGCCAAAATGAGACATACACCAATAATCATCCAGAACTCGTTGAGGTTACCCGACTGTTTGTAGTTGGGATATCCGATAACAGCCATCACGATAGCATAAGCAGCTAAAGCCAGCGGTAGAAATATGTACCTTTTACTCTTGAGAGGCATGGGACGGGTTCATTTTTTTGGCAAATTTTTTAATTTTTTCCCGGGAGGCAGGGATCGACGGTTTTCTTGATCCGGACAGCCGGTACGTTATTATTTTTTCCAGGATGGACAGCCTGGAAGGATCGATCTCTCCACCGAAGTAGTCCCTGGCAATGGCACTGTTAAAAAGCTCGGGTGGATAAGCTTCCTGCAATTCTTTTTCTGCCCTTTCGCCGGAATCCGGACATATGATGAAAAGCCCGAGACGCTTCCGGGTAAGTATGTCGAGGTTTATCCGGCAAAAATTAGAGACCAACTCCAAAACTTTTCCGTGATAAACGGAACTGCCTATAATGACAGTATCATACGTTGACGCATCGGGAAAAGATTCTCTGTTACTCAGGTCGCAGATATCTACTTTACCGTCGATCAAATTGAAAATCTCCCGCGCGCACTTCTCCTCGTCTCCGCGCCGGGAAGCATAAACAATGAGTGTGTTGTTTGCTGCCATCTGATGGTTGTTTTGGGAAGAAGTGCGTGCAGAATAGAAATTTATTTCATTTGTTCCAAAATAGCTAACAGGTAGTCGTAGGATTTTCCGACGGCTGCGATATGAACGGCTTCATCGGGCGAATGTGCACCGGTGATGGTGGGGCCGAATGAAACGATATCAAGTTTGTGTCCGGCATTTGCCTGAATGATTCCGCATTCCAGTCCGGCGTGAATAACATTTACGTTGGGACGTTGACCGTACTTCTCCATGTATATTTTCGTCATCGTGGTCAGTAGTTCTGAGTTGGCATCGGGTTGCCAGCCGGGATAAGCACCGTCGAATTCCACTTTTGCTCCGGCAAGCATAAACACGCTTTCCACCGATGAACAAACCCATTCTTTCCGGCTTTCCGAGGAGCTTCGGACCAGCAGTTTCACCTCAATCTGTCCTTCCGTCGACTGAACCAGGGCCAGGTTGAGCGAGCTTTCTACTACACCCGGAAATTCGGCAAGCATACTGATTACTCCGTTTGGACAACCTTCTACGGCATTGATCAGATCATCCTGAACCTCAATCGGTAACAACGATTCCGGCACGTCGGTTTTTTCGGCTTTAAAAGAGATGGAGCTTTCAATTCCTGAAAATTCTTCCCGGAAAAGCGATTCGTATTCATTCACCAAATCAACCAGGTCCTCCGAAAGTTGTTCGGGGATGGTGACAACGGCAAATGATTCGCGTGGAATGGCGTTTCTCAGTGATCCTCCGTGAATGTTTGCGAGACGGGCTTCGTAGTTTCTCACAACGTCTTTGAGAAACCGGTTCATCAGTTTGTTGGCATTCGCATGTCCCAGATGGATCTGTGTTCCCGAGTGTCCGCCTTTGAGCCCGGTAAGGCTTATCTTAAAAGCCACGTCGCCTTTCTCAATTTCTTCATCGGGCTTAAACTGGAAAGAGACATTCACGTCTGTCCCTCCGGCACAACCAACACAGAGATCGCCGTCTTCTTCGGTATCTAAATTCAACATGACCGTGCCGCTCAGAAAGCCTTTCTGCAGACCAAAGGCACCGTCCATTCCCACTTCTTCATCCACAGTGAAAAGAGCTTCTATAGGCGGGTGATTCAGCAGGTTATCTTCCAGTACGGCCATCATCATGGCGCAGCCGATACCGTTGTCTGCTCCCAACGTTGTGGAGCGGGCTTTCACCCACTCACCGTCGATATACGTTTGAATGGGGTCTCTGGAGAAATCGTGGGTAACATCAGCGTTTTTTTGGGGAACCATATCCAGGTGCGATTGAATGATAATGGTTTTTCCGCTTTCGTACCCTTTTGATGCCGGCTTTTTTATGAGCACATTCCCTGCTTTATCCTGCCTGGTTTCCAGGTTGAGTGATTTGCCAAAATTCATTACAAATTTCGTGACCTCTTCCATTTGTCCGGTAGGTCGTGGAATTTGATTGAGTTCGTGAAAATATTTCCAGACCCCTTGGGGATTTAGGTTTAAAATTTCTGATGTTGCCATAATTATATATTTATTGTTTCTGATTTTCGATAACAGGTAATCCTAAATTTTCTTTTTCTCTTTTTACATACGGAAGAGCTAGAATTCCCATCACTCCCAAAAGGATGATCCAAACCGATTGAACGGTGAAGATTGCCCCTGCAAATGCGCTGGCCTCTTCATAACCTATCCCGAAGATAACCAGGGAGGAGATTACCATGAAATGCCACGTCCCGACGCCTCCCTGAACAGGTACTGCCACGCCGACGTTACTCATGGCGTATACAATCCACCCGATTATCGGACCCAGGTTTTTGGTGAAATCAAAGGCATAAAAGCAAATGTAAAAATACACATAAAAACTCAACCAGGCGAGAACGGTGTAAATAATTATTTTCCCTTTCGATTTCATCTTGGCAATCAGTACCATGTCGTACTGGACGACCTGTAGGAACTTGTTGACTTTTTTTACCAGAGGGTTTTCTTTAAAGTAGAAAAACATGACAAAGATTCCGCCGCTAATCAGTATGAGAAGCAGGTACAGCCAAACGGACGTAAATAATTTCGTGAAGTTTTCTGCAAAGCCGGGGTTTTGATGAAAATAAGATACAAAGAAGTCGACATAAAGCGCCAGGCTGATGATAACGAGAACAACACCCGCCAAGATATCGAGGATTTTATCTACAAAAAAAGTTTCGAAAGTTTTGGAGAAAGGGATCTGATCGTATTTGGTTACTATCCCACATCGCCACAGGTCTCCAGCGCGGGGCAAAAGAAAATTGACGGCATAATTTCCAAAGGTGGCGAACACAATGCTCTCCCGCTTGGGGCGGTATCCCAGGGAATTCAGGAAAAGTTCCCAGCGTAATGCGCGAAAATAGTTGCCCAAAAGCCCGAACACGAGCGATGAAGCGATAATCCCGAAATGAGCGGAGCTTGCAATCTCCCACACTTCTCTTAAATTGGTTTTGCGATAGAGCAGCCAGATTATAGCTACGCCAATTGCAAGTGATAATGTTGTTTTTAGAATATCCTGTATGCGCTTTGAGTTCATCTTAACTGAATAGGGTCTTTCTAGAGTAGGAGCGAAAGGCATAAAAAGAAAGCTAAAAAGCACTATTTTAACTTATTGTTCTATCCTTTTTTGACCGTTGATTGCCAAAATTTTTAAATTATTCCTTACCTTTGCGACCGTAAAGATAGCTAATAATCGCTAATTGACAATGATATCGGTAAAACCTAAAAAAAACCTCGGGCAACATTTCCTGAAAGATTCAGCAATTGCCAGTCGGATTGCCGACACGCTCGACGCTTTTGCTCCGCTTCCCATTCTCGAGGTAGGGCCGGGTACCGGTATGCTCACGCAATTTCTGCTGTCAAAAGGCAGAAACCTTACGGTTGTGGAAATCGACCGGGAGTCCATTGCTTACCTGAAGGAGTATTTTCCTTCGTTGAACGGAAATATTTTGCAGCAAAATTTCCTGACCCTGGATGTTGCGGAATATTACGACGGACCATTCTGTGTTATTGGTAACTATCCTTACAATATATCCACGCAAATTTTCTTTAAAGTGCTCGAAAACAAGGATCTGATTCCCTGTTGTGCGGGTATGATACAGAAGGAGGTGGCTGAACGCATGATTGCTTCACCCGGTAGTAAAGCTTACGGCATACTCAGTGTTTTGCTGCAGGCCTGGTACGATATCGAGTACCTCTTCACGGTGAGCGAACAGGCGTTTATTCCTCCGCCCAAGGTCAAATCGGCAGTTGTGCGGCTTACACGTAATAAACGAAAGCAGCTCAACTGCAATGAAAAACTGTTCAAGTCGGTAGTGAAAACAAGTTTCAACCAGCGAAGGAAAATGCTGAGAAACTCCATCAGATCGCTGCTGCCCGAAGAAAGTCCTTTGCCCGACGACCCGATGCTCACAAAGCGTCCCGAGCAGCTGTCGATCGAACAATTCGAACAGCTGACGAACCTGCTCGAACCCTTAGCCGGCAAAAATTTCTTGGAAGAAAACAAGAACTGATTATTCATCGATTAAAAACCGAAACATCATGGCGGAAATCAAACTCTTTTACCACAAAGACGGCGTGGTTAGACTCAGCCGCAGCCTTGATTTTCTCAAATCAAACCCTATCCAGAGCTTTCTATGGATAGACCTTAATGACGTTGACGAAGAAGTGGAAAACGAACTCGAAGACTTTCTGAAGATTTACATTCAGGAAGAAGAGGAAATGATCGAGATCGAGATGTCGTCGCGTTACATCGAGACGCAGGATACACTGGTGGTTAACTCGAACTTCCTTTTGTCGAACTTCGAAAGCGACCCGGTGTCGTTTATACTCAAAAACAATATATTGGTTACGGTTCGCAGCGAGGAACTTATTTCGTTTCATGAAACGGTGAAGAAAATATCGGCAAACCCCAAAGGATACAATACCGGTGCGGATGTTCTGGTGGCATTGCTCGAAACCCGGGTGGAGTTTGATGCCGATATGATTGAAAACATGACGCACAAGATCACCCAGCTCAGTAACAGCTTGAGTCTGCAGGAAGCCGACAAGGAGTTGCTGGGCGAGATCAAGAACTTACAGGAAAAGACCATGATGCTCCGCGAGAACATTATCGATAAGCAACGCACGGTTTCGAGCATGTTACGCAGTGATTTTATTCCCAAGGAACTACAGCCGAAACTATCCATGATGATCCGCGACATCAACTCGCTGGTAGAGCATATCAAGTTCAGTTTTGACCGGTTGGATTACTTGCAGGATACGTTTTTAGGTTATGTTAATATCGAACAGAACAAAATCATCAAGATTTTTACCATTGTGTCGGTGATTTTTATGCCGCCCACGCTTATCGCCAGTATTTACGGGATGAATTTTACAGCCATGCCAGAGTTGAATATGAAATGGGGATATCCAGTATCCATAGGGTTGATGGTGCTCTCATCGCTGGCCATCCTGTTGTATTTCAAGAAAAGGAAGTGGTTGTAAAGTTATCACCGGCTATTTGATATATATCCGGTATTCCCAGGGGGCCAGTTCTATTTTTTTTACAGGCGTTACTGTTTTGGCAGAAGGAAAAGCGGTAAAGCCTATACCCGGCACTTCTTCGTTGAAAACAGTTTTCACACTGTATTTGCTGAGATTAAAAACACAAACGATCTCGTTTCCTTCATGGGCGCGTTTGAAAGAGAAAACGCTTGCCGGACTGTCGTTCACGATTTCAGTCATCTTTCCCCCTCTCTCCGGTGAAAGCAACGCTTTATTGGTTTTTTTTAATGCGTTAAGCGATGTGTATAAACCGGTAAATCCGCTCCTGTCGGTCCAATTGATACTGTCTTTTTCAAAAAACTGCAGCCTGCGGTTTAATCCGGCCTCTTGTCCGCTGTAAATCAGAGACATGCCGGGGAGCATATAGGTGAGTACGGCAAAGGTTCCGGCGGCCTCGCCCATTCGTTCAAACTCCGTTCCGTTCCACGAGTTTTCATCGTGGTTCGAGGTGAAATACATCGGTATGGCATGGGAGGAAAAACGTTCGTTCATTCGCTTGAGCGATAGCCGTAGAGAATCCACGTTTTCTTTTCCCTGAGCCACCATATTCATTTTGTGGTGGAGATCCCACGCATAATAGGCATCAAAAATTGATTCGTTGAGTTCCGGTTTTTCAGCTTCGGCAAGCATGAAAATATCCGGTTTCAGCGTTATGAGTGAATCCTTTGCCGTTTCCCAAAAATCAATCGGGACTTCATAGGCTACATCACAGCGGAAACCGTCGATATCGGCCTCACGCACCCAAAACGCCATGGCGTCAATCATCGCCTTGCGCATTTCGTTCTTGCCGTAATCCAGTGGCGCGATATCTGTCCAGTCGTACATGATAATCGGACTTCCCAAACTGTCCCTCTTGTACCAGTCGGAGTGCTCCGTTATCCACGTGTGATCGCGTGAGGTATGGTTGGGTACCCAGTCCAGAATTACTTTCATACCCATGTCGTGTGCTTCTTTTACCACGGTTATAAAATCGTCCATGGTGCCGAATTCAGGGTTCACCTCCGTATAGTTCCTGATGGAGTAATAACTCCCCAATGTTCCTTTCCTGTCTTTTTCTCCGATAGGTTGAACAGGCATGAACCACAACAGGTCCACGCCCAGTTCTTTCAGCCGGGGTAAATGAGCGGCAAAGGTATTGAACGTACCCTCTGGCGTGAATTGTCGCGTGTTTACCTCGTAGATAGTGGCATCGTAAACCCATTCGGGGTGTACACTTGTTGCCGCTTCCTGCTTTTTGTTTCCGCACGAAAACAGAAGCGACACAATCCATAAAAGGAAAATTGTTTTTTTCATTGCTGTGTTATTTATTCAAGCTCCTTAGCAACACATGCGAAACTTAAATTGTTATTTTTGTTCTTGTGCATTTTTTTTAAATTTATACGCATCGTCCCGATCTTGAACGAAGAAAACCGATAAAGCTCCGAGAATAAGCGAACATCCGGCAAGCACCATCGTGAAGATAACTTGTCCTCCAAAAATATCTTTCGTGACAAATCCCAGGATACTGGCAGCCAGGATCTGTGGAATAACGATAAAAAAATTGAAAATCCCCATATACGTTCCCATTTTATCTGCCGGAAGGGCGCCCGTGAGAATGGCATACGGCATGGAGAGAATGCTTCCCCAGGTGAACCCTATGCCGATCATGGGCAGAAGAAGAATTTGGGGATCCTGGATAAAGAAGAACGAGATAAATGAGACCCCGCCCACAGCCAGTGCAATGGAATGGGTTGCCTTGCGCCCGATCTGACGGGCAAGCACCGGAAGCAGGAATGCCGACAGGGCCGACACGGCATTGTAAACGGCAAAAAGAACCCCCACCCAGTCGGCACCCTGGTTGTAAAGTTCGGAAGCTGTCTCGTTCGTCCCAAAGACATGCTGGGTTACGGCCGGCGTAGTATAAATCCACATGGCGTAAAACGACAACCACGAAAAAAACTGGACCACGGCGAGTTGTCCCATGGTTTTCGGCATATGAAGCAAGTCGTTCATGATGCCCACCATGCCGTTTTGGGTACTTCCTTTTTTAGTCAACGCACCCGATACCAGTAAAATAATTCCAAAGGTCAATAACAATCCCGAAACAATGTAGAGTTGAGCTTCAAGCCTCAACAAAACGATTATTGCAGTTGCAGCGATCCCTGCCACTGTCCAGACGGAACCGTTTTTAAGAAATTGATCCGGGGTGACCGGCGATTTCAGCCCGGCTTTAATACCGGATATTTTCTCCTTTTCCTGCTCAAACGCAGCCAATTCTTCGGGAGAGTATTCTTTGGAGGTAAAGACCGTGTATAAGACCGAGGCCAGCAAAACAACCCCTCCGATATAGAACGAGAGTTTAACCGACTGGGGTATTATGCCCTCACCGGCCGTATTGGGCACACCGAACCAGTTGGTTAAGATATAAGGTAATGCCGAAGCAATGACGGCGCCTAAACCGATAAAAAAGCTCTGCATGGCAAATCCCATGGTCCGCTGCTCCGAAGGAAGATTGTCTCCCACAAAAGCGCGGAACGGTTCCATGGAAATATTGATGGAAGCATCCATGATCCATAACATTCCGGCCGCAATCCACAGTGCAGGGGAGTTGGGCATGACGAACAACGCCAGCGTAGTAAAAATGGCTCCGATGGTAAAATAGGGACGACGCCTGCCGAACCGGTTCCAGGTTTTATCGCTGAGGTGTCCGATGATGGGTTGAACGATGAGTCCGGTAAGCGGGGCGGCAATCCAGAGTATGGGGATATCTTCCACCCGAGCGCCCAGTGTCTCGAAGATACGGCTGACATTCGCGTTTTGAAGCGCAAAGCCGAATTGAATTCCCAAAAATCCGAAGCTCATGTTCCAGATTTCCCAAAAAGAGAGGTGTCTTTTCTTCATGTTGTGATGTTTTTCTTCTGTTAATAAGCAAATTTACAATGCTTTGAACATCGAAGAACCGTATTTTAAGTAAAAAAGTTGAAAAATGTATGCAATCGAATGCATTGGAATCTGTGACGTAACAACTGAGGGCGTCACTCGTTGTCAATTTCTTGTGGAGTTCCTGACCACCAACTTGGTTTTAATGACTTTGCTCACGATACCCGTCTTCTTTTCGATACCTTTTATGCGGTTGATAAGCAGGCGTGCTGCAGCTTTTCCCATCTCGAAACCGTGTTGATCTACGCTCGTAAGCGTTGGATCGGTCATTTCAGTAATGTATGAATTGGTAAATCCGCAAACCGATATGTCCTGAGGAATCTTGTATCCTGCTGATTTGCAAATCTGAAGACAATAAGAGGCCACTTCGTCGTTGATACAGAAAAAAGCATCGGGAGCAGGAGCAATCTTCAACATGACAGGCACTATTTCGCGTGCAAGTTCAATGGTATCGCATACCTGTATAAGGGCTTTATCCACGGAGATATTGTGATTCCGCAACGCATCTTCGTAACCCATCCTTCTGTTGTTGGCAATGGGCAAGTGCGGGTTGGATCCAAGAAATGCAATGCGTGTACATCCACTCCTGATCAGATAATCAACGGCATTGTAAGCACCGGCGTAATCGTCTATAACCACCTTGTCGGTATTGATCCCGGTGCAGATACGGTCGAAAAATACGAGATGTGTCCCGTTGTCTATAATGTCCTGGAAGTGAGAAAACTCTTCGGTCGATTTGGATTGAGAAGCCAGAATGCCCCGTACCCTCGCATCAAGAAGGGTTTCCACGCTCTTTACTTCCCGGCCGTAATTTTCGTTGGACTGGCATATGATCAGGTTATAATTCTCTTTTTCCGCTTCATCCTGAATACCGGCTATTACCGTAGAAAAAAAATAGTGCACAATTTCAGGAACAATAACGCCAATGGTATTGTTCCGATTCGTACGAAGTTGAAGCGCAAGCGTGTTAGGCTTGTATTTGTGTTTCACGGCATAGTCCCGTACAAGCTCTTTGGTTTCCTTGCTGATGGCAGGATGATTCCTTAGCGCCCGGGATACGGTTGAGGGTGATAATTTTAACTCCTTGGCAATGTCTTTCAGGGTAATTTGTCGCTTGTCCATATTGTTGAGGTTTTTAAATGTCTCAAATATATGAAAAAAAGGGACCTAAACAACAAAACCCGGGAGTTTTTTCCGGCTTATGGTAAATATTGCAACATTGTTTCCATCGCCATCTTTAACCCATCGGCATTTTTACCTCCGGCAGTCGCAAAGTGTGGTTGGCCTCCTCCTCCTCCCTGAATATGTTTGGCTGCTTCACGTACAATGGTTCCTGCATTAAGCCCTCCTGACACTAAGTCGTCGCTCAGCATTACTGTCAGGCTTGGTTTGTTGTTGCCACCGGTTGCCGCCATAAAGGCCATGTATTCCGGAAACTCTCCTCTCAGCTGAAAGGCAATATCCTTAACAATTTCGGGGGTAACCACCATACCTTCAAGCTTAAACACCGTGACACCGTTAACGATCTCTTTTTTCTGGATAATGAGGTTCTTTAACTGTACGGTGCGCTCTTTTGTAAACGCTTCAATTTTTTGCCGCATCTCCTCGTTTTCGCTCATCAGTTTGCGTAAGCCCACCATGATTTCGGGCGCGTTACCCGACAATGCTTCTTTTATGTTTCGGAGCATGTCTTCCATCGTGTACAAATAATCTTCGCAGCCTTTGGCAGTAACGGCTTCTATGCGGCGGACACCGGCAGCGATGGCGCTTTCACTTACGATACGGAATGTGCCGATACGCCCGGTGGAAGAGATATGTGTTCCTCCGCAAAGTTCAATGGACGACCCAAAACGGACCGTGCGAACATCGTCGCCGTATTTCTCGCCGAAAAGGGCCATGGCACCTTGTGCTCTCGCCTCATCGATGGGTACGTGGCGGTGTTCCTCAATGGAGAAATTGCTGCGGATTTTTTCGGTGACGTTCTGTTCCACGGCACGAATTTCTTCCGGGGTCATTTTCTGAAAGTGCGAGAAGTCGAACCGCAGGATTTCAGGAGAGACATACGATCCTTTTTGCTCTACATGCGTTCCCAGTACCTCACGCAGCGCCTCGTGCATCAGGTGTGTCCCGGTGTGATTGCATTCGGTTGCCGTACGCCTGGCGGTGTTTATTTTTGCTCGAAAAGAGCCTTCGATATGATGCGGCAGCTTGTTCGCCAAATGAACGGGAAGATTGTTCTCACGCTTGGTGTCGAAGATGTCGGTCCCCTCTCCATTTTCGTCGATAAGCCAGCCGCTGTCGCCTACCTGGCCCCCCATTTCGGCATAAAACGGCGACTTGGTAAGCACAACCTGGTAATATTCCTTGTTTTTCTGTTTCACTTTCCGGTAACGGATCACCTGTGTCTCGCATTCTGTTTCGTCGTAACCCACAAATTCGGTCCCGCCGTCCCGTACTTTAACCCAGTCTCCCGTTTCAACGGCAGCTGCGTTACGGGCACGTTCTTTCTGTTTTTGCATTTCGACGTTAAAACCTTTGTGGTCGACAGACATACCGTGTTCGCGAAGAATAAGTTCAGTCAGGTCGAGCGGGAAGCCGAATGTGTCGTATAACTGAAAAGCAATCCCCCCCTCCAGTTCATTTCTGTCCGATCCCTTGTGCTCAGCAATTTCCTTGTCAAGTAAGCGAATTCCGGTTTCGAGCGTTCTCAAGAACGCGTTCTCTTCTTCTTTGATCACCTTTTCGATCAAGGTCTTTTGGACCTCCAATTCGGGATAGGCGTCTCCCATAACGTCAATAAGTGTGGGCACAAGCTTATGCATAAACGCGTCGTGCATGTTGAGAAACGTGTATCCGTAACGGACGGCACGGCGTAAAATGCGTCGGATAACGTATCCGGCTTTGGCATTAGAGGGCAATTGCCCGTCGGTGATCGAAAAAGCAATGGTGCGGATATGATCGGCAATTACACGCTTTGCTATGTCTTTCCGGGTGTCATTGCCATACGCCACGCCTGTAATTTCTCCGATTTTTGCGATGATTGGCTGGAAAACATCGGTGTCGTAATTCGATGTTTTTCCTTGTACGGCCATTGTAAGACGCTCAAACCCCATACCGGTGTCAATCACTTTGGCAGGAAGCGGTTCCAACGAACCATCAGCCTTGCGGTTGTATTGCATGAACACCAGGTTCCAGATCTCGATAACTTGAGGGTGGCTTTGGTTGACGAGCAGAAGCCCGTCTACCTTGGCACGCTCCTCCTCGGATCGGATGTCGATATGAATTTCGGAACAAGGACCGCACGGCCCTGTATCGCCCATTTCCCAGAAGTTGTCCTTTTTGTTTCCATCGATGATACGTTCGTTGGGAAGGTAGTGCTGCCAGTAACCGGCTGCTTCGTTGTCGCGTTCCAGTTTCTCTTCGGGGCTTCCTTCAAAAACGGTTGCATAAAGGCGGTCCGGGTCAAGCTTCAGTACCTCTACAAGATATTCCCAGGCCCAGGCGATGGCCTCTTTCTTGAAATAGTCGCCGAACGACCAGTTTCCCAACATTTCAAACATGGTATGGTGATAAGTATCGTGTCCCACCTCTTCCAGATCGTTGTGCTTGCCGCTCACTCTCAAACATTTTTGAGAATCTGCCACCCGCGGGTATTTAACAGGGGCATTTCCCAGAATGATATCTTTAAACTGATTCATGCCGGCATTGGTAAACATCAGCGTAGGATCGTCCTTGATCACCATCGGAGCCGAAGGCACAACCTGGTGATCCTTGGACGCAAAAAAATCTTTAAACGATTGGCGAATTTCTTTTGAAGTCATATACGGGTTTCGAATTTTTTGAATTTCGAGCGGGAAATCCGAAGTTTTGTTTTTGAGGTGCAAAGATACAATTTTCTTGCGTCAAAACATAAGCAAAAACCATTGTCTTTTGATTCTAATTTGTATCTTTGTCAAGGTTCAAAACTTTGGTAGAGAAATGGGCAAGCGAAGAAAACCAATCCAGTTCAACGATAAGCGGCTTTACTACTCCATTCAGGAGGTAGCCGATCATTTTGCTGTAAACGTCTCGCTTTTAAGGTTCTGGGAAAAAGAATTTGAGAACATCAACCCGAAAAAAACGGCCGGAGGAACGCGTCAGTATACCCGGGAAGACATTCAACAGGTGGAGATTGTATATCATTTGGTAAAGGAGAAAGGATTGACGCTGGAAGGCGCACGCCAGTCGTTGAAGTCGAAAAAGGACGATGAGGTAAAGCGTGTGGAAGCGTTGGAAAAACTCAAGGAAATAAAGAGGGAACTGCTCTCGCTGGAAGAAGCGTTTGACCGGCTTCACGAGCAGCAAAAATACAGCAAAACGGAAATAGAATGAGGGTAAAGAAAGTACTTTTTATTGCGACATTACTCTTTTCCTCTTTTGGCCTACCAGCGCAAACCGTTAAAGCAGGGGCCGAATTGACCGGAGCATATCTCCCGCTCATCCGGGGGAAACGGGTGGCGGTGATGACCAACCAGACCGGAAGGGTAGGAGACGAACACCTGGTGGATCTGCTTATCCGAAATAAAGTTGACCTGGTCGGAATTTTCTCCCCCGAACACGGGTTTCGCGGGATGGCCGATGCGGGGGAGCACGTGGCAAGTTCGGTGGATGAGAAGACAGGGGTTCCCGTATGGTCGCTATACGGTAGTGGAGGAGGTAAGCCGTCTACCGGAAAAATGAAAGGGTTCGATGTACTTCTTTTCGACCTCCAGGATGTCGGATTACGGTTTTATACCTACTACGCCAGTATGGCCCGTTTAATGGAAGCCTGTGCTGAGCACGACAAGAAAATGATCGTGCTCGACCGCCCCAACCCAAATGGGTTTTATGTGGATGGGCCGCTTTTGGATATGAAACACAAGTCGGGTGTAGGGTGGTTGCCCATCCCCGTGGTTCACGGAATGACACTGGGCGAACTGGCCCTGATGATAAACGGCGAAAAATGGCTGCCGCAAGGCCGGATCTGCGATGTGACGGTTATCCCGTGTGAAAATTATACACATCAAACAAAATACGAATTACCCATAGCCCCTTCTCCCAACCTGCCGAACATGCGGTCTGTTTATCTTTATCCCTCGACCTGCCTTTTTGAAGGTACGGTTATGAGCTTGGGCCGCGGGACCTCTTTTCCATTTCAGGCCTACGGACATCCGAACTTCGAGGGCTCCGGTTTTTCCTTTACACCCCGCAGCGTTCCGGGAGCTAAAAACCCGCCGTTACTCGACAAAAAATGTTACGGTGTTGACCTCCGGAATGTTTCGCAGGAATACATTTGGGAAAACCGCTTCGATCTTTCCTACGTGATCGATGCCTATAAAAACCTGAAAATGGGCGATGAATTTTTTACTGACTTCTTTGAAAAATTAGTGGGAGTGGATTACATACGTCAAGAAATTATTGCCGGAAAATCTGCTCAGGAAATAAAAGAGAAATGGTTTTGTGACGTACTGAGGTTTAAGCAGCAACGGCGCCCTTATCTGTTATACGATGAATGATGGGTTTTTTGAGGATTTAGGTAGAAATTGGCTTTAGCTCTGAAAACCCTGTCCCGAGATCTCAAATTCTAAATTGTTTTTGTACTTTTGTAAATAAAAGATAATTTATGGTTGATAAACTTTCAGACCCGATTGGCAGGTTGATGGGATTACGTTACAAATCTCATCCGTGGCACGGCATTTCTATCGGTGATCATGCTCCCGAAGAGGTGACGGCATTTATTGAGGTGGTTCCTACCGATACGGTAAAATACGAAATAGATAAAATAAGCGGATACCTACGGGTGGATCGTCCACAAAAATTTTCAAATGTAGTTCCCGCTCTGTACGGATTTATTCCGCAAACCTATTGTGGAAAACGAGTTGGCGACTTCTGCAATAAAAAAACCGGAAGGACAGACATCTTGGGTGATGGAGACCCTATGGATATTTGCGTGTTAACGGAAAAAGACCTCTCGCACGGTGACTTGTTGGTAAATGCTATCCCTATCGGAGGTTTTCGGATGATCGACGGTAATCAGGCAGACGATAAGATAATCGCCATCCTGAAGAACGATACCGTTTATGGACATTACGACAATATCGATGATGTTCCTAAAATTGTTATTCAACGCCTGGAACACTATTTCCTTACTTACAAGGATATGCCTGGCGAAGACCGCAACACCGAGATCACCCATGTTTATGGACACGATGAGGCCCTTGAAGTTATCCGCTACGCTGTTCAGGACTATAACGAGCGGTTCGAAAATATAGGACTGATTTTGTCTTGATCTACCGCATTTTGCGCTTTCTATTAACTCCCGTCTTTCTGTGGGAGTACTGTTCTTCCGATTACCGGGATGCTTAGGAATACCATGAATCATGCTAAACGGGCTCTTTGCCGGTATTCAGCCTGACAGATAGCCCGGGAAGAGGTGTCTGAACGACCTTGTATTGCTATACCAAGTGAGAAATGAACGTAACTTTTTAAAACTTATTCTATGAAATCATTAACAACTTTTAATTTATTGTTAGTTATTGTGTTGGGATGCTTCTGGGGCTCGTGCAGTGAAAGAAAACAGGACTCCGGAATTGCTGTTCCTCAAAACGATGTTTCTTCCTACCTGGGACAATGGACTTTCGATTTCGGTCAGCGATCCGTGGGGTGGCTGCAGGTGAGGCAGGAAGTAGGTTATTTGGATGCGGACCTGATGTGGGGTGGTGGAGGTGTTTTTTATGGGTTGCCTTATGTTTATGTTGCAGGAGGGAACCTGTACTTGGGAAGAAATTCCCGGAACACAGTTCTGACCAGGGATGGTGGCGGCCAACCGCTGTTATCGAGAAGCTATCCTGCCTGGATTGAGCTGACAAGGGAAGGGGACAGTATTTCGGGCTACTATTTAAGCCCGAAGGTTGATGGAACCGGACTTGATTCGATTTACATAAGAGGAGCTAAATTACCCGAGATGCAGCCTGCACCGGACCTGAGCAAGTTGAGTTTCGGAGAACCTGTACGGTTAATCAGGAACAACGGCGACCTAACCGGATGGAGGCTGATAGAAGAAGACCTGAAGAACGGCTGGACAATGAATGACGGTGTGCTTACGAATAATCCGGTTCAAACAGAAGGAGAGGAACATATCCGTTACGGAAATCTCCGTACGGAGGATGTGTATGAGGATTTTAACCTTAAGCTTGAGGTTAATGCCCCTCGGGGAAGCAACAGCGGGGTATACCTCCGCGGGATGTACGAGGTGCAGGTGGCAGACTCCTACGATAGGCCTCTCGACTGGGGCGGCAGTATGGGTGCTATATTTACCAGAATCACTCCTACGGTTAAGGCTGAAAAACCGGCCGGAGAATGGCAGGATCTAGACATTACGCTATACAAGCGTCACATTACCGTTAAATTAAACGGAGTAACCATTATCGAAAATCAACCCGTGTATGGGGCAACCGGCGGGGCTATCCAATCGGATATTACCGCTCCGGGCCCGATCTATCTTCAGGGAGATCATACAGCTATTTCTTACAGGAACATAGTGTTGACTCCCATAATCAATTGATCGTTAATAAATATCTTTTGTCATGAAATCAGAAAACTCAAAAAGAATCAGTCGGAGAGAGTTTATTGGAACCTCTGCCTTGGCCATTGGCGGACTGACCCTTGTTCCGGCTCATGCTGTCGCCGGACTGGGGCATGTGGCCCCGAGCGATAAGCTGAACGTTGCTGGAATTGGAATTGGTGGAATGGGAAGTGGCGACCTGGAGGATGTAGCCAAAACAGAAAATATTGTGGCACTCTGCGACGTTGATTGGAGCAGTCAGGTGGAAAATGTATTTAAACTCTACCCGAAAGCCCAAAGATACAAGGACTATCGTGTAATGCTGGACCGGGAAAAGGATATCGACGCAGTTATCGTTGCCACACCCGACCACACACACGCTGTTATCAGCATGGAAGCCATCAGGAGGGGTAAGCACGTTTACACGGAGAAGCCCTTGACACATACGGTGTATGAGGCAAGAATGCTGACGGAGGCAGCTCGCAAGCATAACGTGGCTACTCAGATGGGAAATCAGGGACAAGCCGGTGACGGCCCGCGAAGATTGCAGGAGATGATTCACGATGGAGCCATCGGGGCTATTGAGGAGGTCCATGTGTGGACCGATCGGCCCAACCGGGGATTATCCGATACATACTGGCCGCAAGGAGTAAAACGCCCGGAAGATATGCCTCCGGTACCTGAAACCCTTGACTGGGATTTGTTTACAGGACCGGCGCCGTTACGTCCGTATCATCCTTCTTATCATCCTTTCAGGTGGCGCGGATGGCTAGATTACGGCACTGGAGCGCTTGGGGATATCGGCTGTCACTCCTTCGATTCGATATTCAGGATACTGAAGCTGAAATACCCCATAAGCATTCAAGGCACTTCCACACTGGTTAACGGAGACTCTTTCCCGCTAGGATCCATGGTTACTTATGATTTTCCCGCTCGGGGAGATATGCCTCCGCTACGCCTGAGCTGGTACGACGGAGGATTACGCCCTCCCCGCCTGGCCGAAATAGTGCCCGGTGTCGAAATGGGAGCGGGAGGGGTGCTCTATGTAGGCACTAAAGGAGTGATACTGGGTGACCGCCTCTTGCCTCAGTCATTGGATGATACCTACAAAAGACCGGAGCCGTATCTTAAA
The DNA here is from genome assembly GCA_038561985.1 of Petrimonas sulfuriphila. Classification (NCBI taxonomy): domain Bacteria; kingdom Pseudomonadati; phylum Bacteroidota; class Bacteroidia; order Bacteroidales; family Dysgonomonadaceae; genus Petrimonas; species Petrimonas sulfuriphila. Next base: position 1,390,268 of record CP073276.1, read on the forward strand.
TCTTCGCCCGGTCATCGTCAGGAGTGGATCCTTGCGTGTAAAGGGGGTGATCCTGCCGGATCGAATTTTGACTGGGCAGGGCCGCTGACCGAAACCGTGTTGCTGGGAAATATCGCATTAAGGCCTGAATTGAGAGAGAAGATGAGCTATCAGAGCCTGAATTTCGATCCAGAAACACTTTCGTTCCCCAACATGCCGGAGGCAGATCAGTTCCTGCATTATGAATACAGGAGCGGGTGGACACTCTGAACGTTGTTATGGCCTTCAATTTTCTGTATTTAACACCGGTTTGCGCCGGTGTTTTGTTCCTTGTTCGAAGGCAAATGCCATTTCAATAAGGGTTGGCTCACTCCACGCTTTGCCATAAAAAGTGATATTGACGGGTAGTCCGGAGACGAAACCCATGGGCAGGCTGATTGCCGGATATCCGGCAATGGCAGCAGCCGAGCTTGAAGAGATACCGAAATTATCGCCATTCACCCAATCGGTTTTCCATGCTGGAGAACCGGTGGGTGCGATTATCGCGTCCAGCCTGTGAGTGTCCATTATTTTGTCGATCCCGTTATCCCGTGCACCTTTCAGCATGTCTCGTACTATTTTTCTGTATTCGTCAGAATCGACCGGCCCTTTTTCCTGCGCCAGTTCAATTAATTTGTGATCGAACCATTCCATTTCGGTGCTGTCGGCGGATTGTAATTTAATCAGTTCCTCCACACTCCTTACCGCGGCGTTCTCTCCCAAAGTGGCAAAATACTTGTTTAGTCCGTCCTTAAACTCGTAGAGCATGACCTCAAATTCCATGTTTTCGATTTCGGGAGCGATAATGTTTTGTATTTCGATGACTTCTGCTCCGCTGTTTTTAATGAATTCAACGGCTTCCATCATCACGTTGTCGACATGATGATTCCTGCCGGCCAGTGTTTTATCGTATCCAACCCGCTTCCCTTTCAATCCGTCAGTATTCAGAAAAGGAGAATAGTCGGCAAGGCTTTTTCCTTCTGAGCCGCTTGTTTTAGAGTCTTTTGGGTCAACTCCCGTCATTATGCCCAGGCAAATGGCCGCGTCACGCACGGTTCGCGCCATCGGCCCGGGAGTATCCTGCGTGAAGGAAATGGGAATAATACCCGACCGGCTGACTAGACCCACTGTGGGCTTGATACCTACAATACCGTTGTTATTCGCAGGGCAGACAATGGAGCCGTCCGTTTCCGTACCAATAGCAATAACGGTGAGGTTGGCAGAAACGGCTACTCCCGATCCGGAGCTTGAGCCGCAGGGATTCCGGGTAAGGTCGTACGGGTTTTTTGTTTGCCCACCCAGCGCACTCCACCCGCTGGAAGAATAGCTGCTGTGGAAGTTTGCCCACTCGCTCAGGTTGGTTTTCCCGATAATAACTGCTCCCGCCTCGCGCAGTTTCCTCGTGACCCAGGCATCCTGCAATGGGAAAGAGTTTTTCATAATGACCGAGCCTGCAGTGTTGGGCATCTTATCGTGCGTATCGATATTATCTTTCAGCAATACCGGAATGCCGTGCATTGCCCCGCGGTTTTTTCCTTGCCTTAACTCTTCATCGAGGCTTGCAGCGATTTCCAGTGCATCGGGATTGACCCTGATTACCGCATTCAACGCCGGTCCGTTCTTGTCAATGGCTTCAATCCGGTCGAGGTACGCTTGCGTAATTCCCACGATGGTAAATTTTCCGGTCTTGTATCCTTGCTGAAGATCGGCAATGGTTATTTCTTCCAAATCAATTTTTAGATCCTTTTCTGCCAGACTGTTACAGCCCATCAGCCCCATCAGCAGAAAACTAAAAAATACGTTTTTCAAGCCGGAACGAAGTGTTTTCATAACGGATTCCCTTTCTTTTTTCAAAGGTAGTTTGTTTACGCATAATGAACAAACCCGTAGGATGTATGTTTTTATTGTTGCTGTAAACAATTTTAATCGCCGGGGTATGAGGGAAGAGTGAGCATCCTCTGCAAAGAATGTTTTTCTTATATGCCGGAGTTGTATTATGCCTGAAGAAGTAACAACACAAAGAAAGATTTTTGGATTTTCTTCCAATGTATTTTACGCGGGGATAGTCAGTTTTTTAACGGATACATCCACGAAAATGGTCTATTCCGTCGTACCGATGTTTTTAATGTCCATCGGCGTGTCCAAAACAAGCCTTTCGCTGATCGAAGGAGTGGCGGAGAGCACGGCTTCCCTGTTGAAAGCGTTTTCAGGATACTGGAGCGATAAGATAGGTAGAAACAAGCCTTTCATGGTAATCGGCTATGGATTGTCTTCACTCATCTTGCCGCTTTACGCTACCGTTGTCACCCCATTGCAGATGTTGCTTTTTCGGTTTGCCGAGCGTGTAGGAAAAGGAATTCGATCTGCTCCGCGGGATAGCCTTGTAGCGGGGTCGACAGAAAAAAACGAAACGGGGAAAAGTTTTGGTTTACACAAAGCCATGGACAACAGTGGAGCGATTCTTGGGCCTTTGCTGGCTTTTTTACTTCTTTCCCTTAAGCCCGACAGCTACCGGTTTATTTTTTTACTTGCAGCCTTACCGGGATTCTTGGGCATGGTGGTACTGATTTTAGGAATCAAAGAAGCGGGAAAAAAGAAAGAGAGCTTGATACAAAGATTTAAGTTCAGGGACTTTCCTAAACGTTTTTATCTGTTCCTTGCTATAATTTTTATTTTCACGTTGGGAAATTCCACCGATGCACTTCTCATGGTAAAAGCCAATGAGGTGGGTGTTAAAGTTACCTTCATCCCGTTGGTCTACCTGATTTCAAGTGTTGTGTCAGTGGTACTGGCCATTCCGTTCGGTGCACTATCGGATAGAATCGGCCGAGAAAAACTGCTTGTCGCGGGTTTTCTGATTTATGCCGGGGTCTATTTTGGATTTGGATTTACCCGAAACATAGACACCATTGTTATCCTGTTTGCTCTTTATGGAGTTTATTCGGCTTCAACCGACGGAGTGCAGAAAGCACTTATTTCGGACCTGACAGCTAAAAATAAAAAAGGCACAGGACTGGGAATATACCATGCTTTGATCGGAATAACGTTGTTGCCGGCAAGCCTGATTGCAGGAACACTATACGACAAAATCAACTCGAGCATACCGTTTTATTTTGGATCGGCCACCGCTGTTTTGTCTGCCTTGTTGATGATGGTATTTGTGATCACAGGGCCAAAGAAACGGGAAGGGCAGGAACTTTGTCCTCTTCCCGCTTCATAAAGACTCCTTTTATTTTTGGTAATCGTAAAAACCGGTTCCGGTTTTTCTTCCCAGTAGGTTGGCGCGGACCATTTTGCGCAACAACGGATGCGGGCGGTATTTGTCGTCGCCAAACTCGTGGTGTAACACCTCCAGGATAGCCAGACAAACATCCAACCCGATTAAATCGGCCAGTGCCAGCGGGCCGATGGGGTGGCCGGCACCCAGCTTCATGGCCTCATCGATCTCTTCTTTCGAGGCAACACCTTCGGCCAGTGCACCGATGCCCTCGTTTATCATGGGTATAAGCAGCCGGTTTACCAAAAATCCGGGCGCTTCATTTACAGTTACGGGCACTTTACCGATGTTTTTTGCGATGCCCGATACACTGTCGAAAACGCTGTCTGCCGTGAGCTGTCCCCGGATCACTTCCACGAGCTTGAGCACCGGAACGGGATTGAAGAAGTGCATGCCGATCACTTTTTCTGGGCGTCTGGTACATGCAGCAATCTCGGTGATGGAAAGCGATGATGAGTTGGTCGCCAGGATGGTGCCGGGCGGACAGGTTTCATCCAATTCCCGGAATACCTTCTTTTTCAGTTCTATATTTTCGGCAATGGCCTCTACGATCAGGCCGCAATCGTTAAAGTCTTCGTACGACAATGTGGTGGCGATGCGGGCGAGAATCTGCTGTTTGTCAGCTTCGTTGAGTTTCTCTTTCGCTACCAGCCGCGACAAACTGTTGTCGATGTTTTCCACTGCTTTCTGCAGCAGTTCGTCCGACAGGTCTTTCATGACCACGGGATATCCTCCCTGTGCAAACGTCTGTGCAATTCCGTTGCCCATCGTTCCGGTACCTATAACTCCTATTTTCATGTGTTCGTATGTAGCTAATTTACATTCTCGTTTAAGCTTATTTCCCTCTAAATTCCGTTTTCTGTTTCTTTAAGAACGCGCTCATCCCGTTTTTCTGGTCTTCGGTTTCAAAGCATTGGGCAAAGAGCTCCGTTTCAAGCTCGATCCCTTCGGAAACGGGAAGATCCCAGCCGTTGTTGATAGCCACTTTCGATTTTTGGACGGCCAATGGTGCTTGTCCGGCTATGGTAGAGGCTAGGGAACGGACTTCTTCCATCAGTGCTTCCGGTGCCACAACCCGGTTTACCAACCCGATCGCCGATGCCTCTTCTGCGGTTACTGCCTTTCCGGTAAAGATAAGTTCCTTGGCTTTTGCCAACCCCACAAGCCTTGCTAGACGCAGCGTTCCAGAAAATCCGGGTGTGATGCCCAGTCCTACCTCAGGCTGCCCGAACGTAGCTTTTTCCGATGCAATGCGGATATCACACGCCAGTGCCAGTTCACAACCTCCACCTAGGGCAAAGCCGTTTACAGCGGCAATGACGGGTTGAGGACAAGCCTCTATCTTCCTGAAAACCGATGAGCCCTTTTTCCCAAAGGCCTTTGCTTCTTCGTAATTTATGCCGGACATTTCCTGAATGTTGGCTCCTGCAACAAACGCACGGCCGGCTCCAGTGAGAATAATCACGCGGATTTCCTTGTCGTTCGCCAGCTTGTCAAAAACGGTATCCAGTTCCTGCAGCATCTGTCCGTTGATGGCGTTTAACGTTTTCGGTTCGTTAATGATTACCGTAGCCAGGTGGTTATCCCGTTGAACAATTATTTTCTTTTCTTCCATACTTAGAAACTGTTTTGAATTTTATATTTCATTTTTATTAGGTATTTTCTCGCTATGGCAAAGTCCAAACAAGTTTGGCTTTTCTCATTAGCTTAGCGAAAATGTTCTATTTATTTCTACTTTCTTCATGCTGTTTTTGCTCTTTTTCGCGTCCAAAACCATCCAAAAATAGGCATAAAACAGGACATGAAAAAACAGTTTCTCAATACTTCTTAATTATGATCGCCGTTCCCATTCCTCCGCCTATGCAGAGCGATGCCAGGCCGTATGTTTTGTCATACATTTTCAGTGCGTGAACCAGCGAAACCAGGATGCGGTTGCCCGACGCGCCGATAGGGTGTCCCAAGGCAATCGCACCACCGTGGATATTGCATCGTTCGTTTATCCACTCGCGTGAGACGCCGTGCTTATCGCACAACCTCTCTATTACACCGATGGATTGGGCTGCGAAAGCTTCATTCAGCTCAATAATTTCCATCTCGGAAAGTTTCATGCCTGCACGGTGTAATGCCTTGTTGATAGCAGGAACAGGCCCCAGGCCCATTACTTCTGGGGCGACGCCGCTTTCGCCGGCGGCTATGATCTCGGCCAGAGGTTTCAATCCGTACTGGGCTACGGCTTCTTCACCGGCCAGCATTACGAAAGATGCCCCGTCATTAATTCCCGATGCGTTTCCGGCCGTTACCGTTCCCTCTTTTTTAAAAGCTGGCCGCAGTGCCGCCAGCTTTTCGGGTGTGCTTGTCCGGTTCGGGAATTCATCTTTGTCGAACACGGTAGTTTCTTTTCGCGTAACAATCTCCACAGGGACAATCTCCTCTTTAAACTTATCATTATCCACGGCGGCAATGGCTTTCTGCTGTGAATGGTAGGCAAAGGCATCCTGTGCCTCACGGGAAATACCGAATTTTTCAGCAACATTTTCTGCAGTAATTCCCATGTGATAATTGTTGAAAACATCGGTAAGCCCATCGTTCACCATGTGATCGACAGCCTGGATACTGCCCATTTTAATGCCGTTGCGCACCGATGAAGGCAGGATAAATCCGGCATCCGACATATTTTCAACTCCTCCCGCAATGATTACCGATGCTGTGCCACTTCGGATTTCCGAGACGGCATTCATCACCGCTTTCATTCCGCTACCGCACACCATGTTGACACTATAGGCTGGGACTTCGGCGGGAATGCCTGCGTACATGGCACACTGACGGGCCACACCCTGTCCTTGTCCGGCAGATAAGACGTTTCCGACAATGACGGAATCGATTTTTGAACTTTCCATACCGGTTTCTTCCAGCATGGCTTTGATGACAATAGCACCCAACTGTCCCGGTTTAATGGCGGACAGGCTACCCATAAACTTCCCTATAGGGGTGCGTTTGGCGGATACGATAAAGATTTTTTCCATATTTTTTATTTTATAGGTCACGCATTAATTTCAGGTTTTCACTGAAGAGCAACGTGGCTTCAGTTGCTGCTTGCACGTCTTCTGCGGTATATTCGGGATGGATCTCGGTAACGAGCAGGCCGTTTCCGGTAACCTCGATCACGCACATCTCCGTGACAATCATATCTACCTGCCCTTTTGCAGTGAGGGGAAGCGTACATAGCTTCATGATTTTGGGATTTCCTTTTGCCGTGTGTTCCATCGCCAAAATCACCTTGCGGGTCCCGGTCAACAGATCCATAGCTCCACCCATACCGGGAACCATCTTGCCGGGGATGTTCCAGTTGGCCAGGTTGCCTTCTTCATCTACCTGTAACGCGCCCAGCACACTCACGTCGACATGCCCTCCACGAATGATGGCAAACGATGTGGCGCTGTCAAAGCATGCCGCTCCCGGTTCGGGCAAAACGGGAGCTCCTCCTGCATTGGTGAAATGCGGGTCTTCCTCCCCCGGGGCAGGAGTCCTCCCCATGCCGATCATCCCGTTTTCCGATTGTAGCACCACGTGCACTCCGGGCTTCAAATAATTGGGGACCCACGTGGGTATTCCAATTCCCAGGTTAACCACGTCATTGTCTTTCAATTCGAGCGCAACGCGACGGGCGATAACTTCCCTGATTTGGTTTTTGTCCATAGCTACAATTGGTTTTTATTCATTCTCCTATCCATTTCCTGTGCAATAAACGACGCCACGTCATCGGCATACGTATTCATCCCGAATCCGGCATCGTAACCGAGCTCTTTGGCCAGCTCGTGTGAAATGCGGGGCCCTCCGGCACAAAGGATGATCTTTTCGCGTAATCCTTCGGCTTCGAGCATTTCCACCAGCTCGACCATATTCTTTATGTGTACGTCTTTCTGAGTAACGGTCTGGGATACCAACAGCGCATCTGCATTCTTTTCGATACCTTTGGCAATAAGTTCTTCGTTAAGCACCTGGCTTCCCATATTCACGGCTTCGAACATGCCGTATCTTTCCAGGCCGAATCTTCCGGCAAACCCTTTCATGTTCATGATGGCATCGATACCGACGGTATGTGCATCGCTTCCGGTACTTGCTCCGACCACCACTATTTTCCTGCCTATATGCTCCCGGATAAACGTATCGGTTTGAGAAATATCCCATTTCACGGAGGATACTTTGGGTACGTGGACCTGCGTGTAATCGATGCTCCCGGTATAGCTCCCGTAACAGTTGAAAAACGTAAATCCTTCTTTCAATTCTTGATAATAAACAACTTGAGGGTTGTCGAATCCCATTTTTCGCAACAATTGCCGGGCGGCTTCAACAGCTTCGTCTCCGGCAGGAACGGGCAGGGTGAAGCTCAGCTGTGTCTTGCCGTCGTTCATCGTGTCGCCGTAAGGTTTTATCCGGGTCAGGTCCAACGTCTGGTCGAAATCGCAGGGGCGGGTCTTGTACAGTCCTTCGCTCATAATTTATCGGGTTTGGGGTTCATTAAGTCAATAAACGGATTGTAATATTGCGTTCCTTTCACCGATACGCCGTCCAATCCTTTTCCACCGTTCTTGGCACGTTTTATATTGCCAAAAATACCTTTTTCCAGTGCATTGAAGAGCCCTCCCTCCTGAAGTTCCTCGAGCAATGCGATGGTATTGTCCAACACCTCCCTGGCTCTTTTTTGGATGATTCCGCCCGCTTTAAACTCCACTTCATCGCCAAGGTTACGCATATTGTTGAAGATGTATCGGGCATTTTCTATGGATAGGTAGCGGTCGCTCATGAAGGGTGTGTGAACGGCTTCGGTGGGCATCCCCAGCAGCTGAATTCCTTGCGATGTCCAAACGCCGATCATATTGAAAAGCGCGTCCTGCAGGTGCCCCTTGAAGATGTTCCCCGTCATGAATTTTGTGGGCGGCATGTATTTCAGTGGCGCCTTGGGGAATATTTCGCGGGTCAACTGTGCTTGTGCGAGTTCGAAAAGGAACCCGTTCTCGAGATCGGGATCCATTTCAAAAGCGTGCCCCAGCCCCATTTGCTCTTCGGGAAGGCCGGCAAGCAGGGCCAGCTGTTCATTAATCAGGTCTGATGCCAGCACGGTATGCGCCTCTTCCACGGCATCGGCAGTGGTGAGGTAGTTGTCTTCTCCGGTGTTGATGATGACACCTGCAAACCCGTTGATGACACGCGACATAAACTGGTCGACCATCGTACGCTGCATGTTGATGTCGCGGAAAAGGATGCCGTAAAGCGCGTCGTTAAGCATTACGTCCAGTCCTTCCAGGGCTCCCATCGCGGCAATTTCGGGCATACACAATCCGGAACAATAGTTGCACAAACGGATGTATCTTCCGATCTCTTCACCCACGTTGTCAAGCGCACGGCGCATGATGCGGAAATTTTCCTGCGTGGCGTACGTTCCGCCGAACCCTTCGGTGGTAGCACCATAAGGCACATAATCGAGCAGGCTTTGCCCCGTGGTGCGAATAACGGCGATAATGTCTGCCCCCTGCCTTGCGGCGGCTTCGGCTTGCACCACATCTTCGTAGATGTTGCCGGTTGCCACTATCACATAAAGGTACGGACGGCTTCCTTCGCCGATGGTCTCGAGGTAACGTTCCCTTTTTTTCCGTCTCTCCGCTATTTGACGGATGCTTGTATCGACAAACGGTTGCAATGCACGGGCGATCTCTTCTTTTGAGCGAAACGGAAAAGCCGTGATATCCAAGCTCTCCGAAGCCACCCGTTCAGCAATTTGCTGCGGCGGTAGCCCCGTTTCGATAACCGCGTTGGCCAAAAAGAAAAGAACACCCTGCTCCAATACATTCTTTCTTTTCAGATCGTCTACCAGCACGTTCGGATACGGTACCCCGGCATCGTCGATATCGTCTATTCCCACTAAACGGCAGAGTGTCCGCTCAACGGCCACCGTGGTGTAATTGTCGGCAAAAGAATGCACGTCGGCAGCAATACTGCCGGCAATTTCGCGTGCGTATTTTACCTTCTTGAAATCTATCCCCAGTTTACTTCTGACCATACCTATTCAATATATTTTTTTATCCGTTCTAAAATAGTTTCATTCACACCAATTATCTCCGCAATTTTCAATGCTTCGTGCGGCACTTCCTTTTCCGCGGTTTCTTCCAGTGAATAGTCGATGAAAGAGTTGATGTTGGCGACGGTTATTTTTTCGTTGTTTCTGTTTTCTGTAAATCCTTTCACGCGCAGTTTCCGGCAGGGTATACCGATGCTGTAGTGTGTGGTGATAAGCGATTGCACGTTGTGTTGAATGAAGAAGTCGAGTATCCCGCACATGATGGCCTTGCCTTCTTCCGGATTGGTGGTACGGGCCAGTTCATCGATAAGCACAAGTTGCTTAACCTGTTGGTTCGTGTTGTCGATAGCGGTGTTCAGGCGAAGCATTTCGGCAGCAAAAGAAGAGAGCCCTCTCCCTTCGTCCTCACTGTCGCCCACGCTGATAACAATTTGTTCAACGGGCACAACGGTTGCCGATTGGGCAGCAACGTAAAACCCAAACTGCATCATTGTTTGTGCCAGGGCCACGCTTTTCAGCAGAACGCTCTTGCCCGACATGTTGGCTCCGGTAATCACGGTGGGTTGCATCGGGACAGTGATATCCACCGGCTGAAAATCCTTGTGTTGCCCCCGCAACAAGTTCCGGATTTCAGGATGGAACAGTGCAGTGTATGCGGTTCTCTGGTCGTCGACGGTTGGCCTGCATAGTCCTGATTCTTTTACCTGAAGGGCTTTGGCAAACACAACATCAAGCCGGGCAATTTTGTGCAAGGCTTTCGACAAGGCTGGAGCGTGCGGAAAAAGCTGTTGTACAAGGTCTTTTCGGATCTTATCCTCTAGCAGTTGCGCCTGTAAACGAACCGGCTCTGTTTCCTGTTCGTCACACTCTTGCCCCGACATCCTGCTTAATTGAGTACGCAGCGCTGCCAGGGCCGGTGAATAACGGTCGTACACGTAAAAGTGAGGAATTCGTTTTTTTTCCGGGTCGAGGATATCGATAATTTTTTCGAGAACAGGGATAGCTGCAAAAGAAATTTTCAATTGTCCGGCAAGTTCGCGCACGGATTCTGCAAGCAGGGCGAAATGTTTTATTTCGAACAGTTCAATATCGGTCAATGTGTTTTTGGTTGAAAGGAGTTTTACGGTCCCTGAAATGTCGCGTAACTGCGTCAGCCTGGAAAAGAGCACCGACAGTAGTCTCTCGTTCTCCGTTGTGTTGACGATGTTGAAAGCCGTTTCAGTTTCATCCAGAGCGGTTTCAATATCGTTTTGGTTTGTCAGGAACGGTAAAGAAAAGAGTTCTTTTCTTCCGGCGGGAGAAAGAATGTTCAGCGAGTTTAGGATATAACCGAATCCGCTGATTTGCTGTATGGCTTGTCTTATGGTCAAAATTCTTGGTTGCTGTCCGTTGGATGAATTATTCTTTTCACATCATATACCGGCACATTCAGTGCTTTGTTCATTTCCCGTTGAAGCGAGTCGGGATCGAGCCAAAAGCCGCTGGACGATAATGGATTTACCGTCACGGCAATGAGCTTGCTTCGTACGACACTCTTCATCGAATTTCCACTTTTCAGGAATGCGTTGAATTCTTTTTGCGAGACAAATAATTTTGTGAAATCGCTCACCATCAGTTCAACATTCCTGTTCTGTAACCGCAGTATTGAAAGCAGCTTATCGCTTACGGCTCCCGGTACGTATATTCGCGTACCAAACCGGAAAATATCCTTTTCCCTTTTATCGAGAAGGAATACCGAGGGTATTTCCAAATCGCGCACACGGCTATCGGCGTCTATCGCCCACATACCGCCTTTTAACGGTTGCAGTTCCCGAACAAGTTTCCCCTCAACGCACGGCAATTCGATCAGCTGCTGCACAAAGCGCGTTTCGCGCACCAACTGCGGGATGTTTGCCGAAAGTGACGCTCCCGTGGAAAGAATCATTGCCTCGGTAACAACAGGTGAGGCAAGACTCAGGCGCGACAGTGCACCGTCCACGATTGTGGTTTGAACACCAAAACGGGCCATTCCATCGATAAGCTTCTTCATTCCGGCGGTGTCTGGCGGTCCGGAAAGGACAACTTTTCCCGGTAATTTGACACGTGCCGTTATCAATCTGCCTAATGCCGTTCGTACGTCGCCAACCTCCAAAATCTCCGATACAATTCTCCGTTCGGAATAGTGTTTCTCGGAGGTCACAAAAATCATTCCCTCGAACAGTGTTATTTCCGGCTTGGGTGTTAGCGTAACGCTGTCGGTGCGTTCTCCGTCTACACCGATCGAGGTCACTGCCACTTGCACGTTCTTCCTCTTCAGGCGATTTAGGACGTAGTTCAACGTTTCGGTTTTTCCCGTGTTTTTTTCGAGTCCTACGATCGAAACGCTGCGGTGGGATAATATGTCGTCGATAAAGGGCACTTCAGTGTCCGTTCCGTTTAAACCTGTTCAAGTCTTTGGGCTCCAGCGATAATTGCCGTCCCGAAAGTAACGCTGCCACACCTTCTTTTTTCTGTTTGGCGCATTCGGGGCAATGGCAATCTTCCTTGTAGTCTTCCGGTTCGGTGTACGCACTGATAACACCTTCGTAGTTGCGCACAATGACACGGTTGGGCGATTGCGAAATCATGTATGTGGGCATCACGGGGACCTTCCCTCCTCCGCCGGGTGCATCCACCACAAAGGTGGGTACGAGGTAACCGGAAGTATGCCCCCGCAGGTTTTCAATGATTTCAATGCCTTTTGAAATCGGCGTGCGGAAGTGGCCGATTCCTTTTGACTGGTCGCAAATATAGATGTAATATGGCCGTACACGAATGCGCCCCAGGCCGTGTACGAGTTCACGCATGACGTAAGTACAGTCGTTGATGCCGCGCAGCAGTACGGTTTGGTTACCGAGGGGTACCCCGGCAGCAGAAAGCTTGTTGCAGGCTTCGGTGGCTTCAGGCGTGATTTCGTTGGGGTGGTTGAAATGTGTGTTGAGCCATATGGGATGGTATTTTTTTATCATCTCGCAGAGCTCATCCGTGATACGTTGCGGCATGACCACAGGCACGCGGGTTCCGAAACGAATGATTTCGACATGCGGAATGTCGCGCAAGCGCCTGAGGATATATTCTATCCTGTCGTCGCTCATCAATAGCGCGTCACCGCCAGAAAGGAGTACGTCGCGGATTTCCGGGGTCCTGGCAATGTAGTTGATGCAATTATCGATACGTTCGATGGGCGCGCCGGCATCCTTTTGCCCGGCAAATCGGCGGCGGGTGCAATGGCGGCAGTACATGGCACACATATCGGTGATGAGAAAAAGTACACGGTCGGGATACCGATGCGTGAGTCCGGGCACGGGAGAGTCGCCGTCTTCATGCAGGGGGTCGTCGAGGTCGCCACGGGAGATGTGCAGCTCATTAATAGTAGGAATCGCCTGCTTGCGGATGGGGCAATGCGGATCTTCCCTGTTTATCAAACTCAGGTAATAAGGCGTGATGGCCATCCGCAGTGTTTTTAGCGATTCGCGTACCCCTTCCTCTTCTTCCCGTGTCAGGCGGATATGTTGTTTCAGGGCTTCAAGTGATTCAATGCGGTTCTTCACTTGCCATTTCCAATCGTTCCATTGTTCGTCGGGAACGTGAGAAAAAAATTGGCGGATTGAAGTGCTCATGTTATTTATGATTTGCGTTATGCTTTGAGCGTTGGGCAAAGAGTAAAGAGTGGAGTATCCTTCACCCTTTGCTCCTAGTTCTGCTAATTAGGCGTATAATTCCGTAAAGATATTCCGCAGTTTTTCCGACTCCCGGAGAAGTTGAAGCGTGATTTCGGCGTGTCCGCGGGTGTAACCGTTGCCCACGATCATGGTCACGTCACTGCCCACACCTTCGGCTCCGAGAGCCGCTTTCGTGAAACTGGTTGCCATAGAGAAGAAATAAACCACACCCGTATCTTTGGTGATAAGGATACTGGTCATTTCGGTATCGGAGATATTTACGTTGTTGATGGTGACGTCGGCAAGTTGCCCGCTGGTGAGCGCTTCTATTTTTTCCAGAACGGCCACCGGTTGCGTGGCATCGGCCGGAAAGACGTGATCGCAAAAGCCGAGTGTGGTAAGCCGGTCGGTACTCTTTTGCGAATGGGTTATCCCTATAACTTTTCCAGTAATGCCGGCCCTTTTTTTGGCCTCGTAGCAGCAGAGCATTCCCGATTTTCCGCCGGCGCCGATAATCACCACCGTGTCTCCCGGTTTCACCAATTTGGCGGTTTGTGCAGGCGCCCCCGCAACGTCTAACGCCGAGAGGGCCAGCTTCTCGGGCAAGTCTGCAGGTATCCGGGCGTAGATTCCACTCTCGAAGAGGATGGCTTTCCCGTCGATATCTACCTGGTCCACTTCGTCGCGGATCTCCTTGATGTTGTCAATACGCAGCGGGGTAAGCGAGAGGGAAACCAGGGTGGCAATCTTGTCTCCAATTTTTAGGTCGGTCTTTCCGACGAGCGCATCCCCGATTCTTTCGACCGTTCCTAGCAACATCCCTCCCGAACCCGTCCACGGATTGCGGTGTTTACCCTGTGTGGCAACGATTTCGAACATGATTTCCTTTATCTTCTCGTGGTCGCCTCCGGCACGCGCCGAGATATCGGTAAACGATGCCGAGTCGATGTTGAGGGTCTGTACGTCGATGAGGATTTCGTTGTCGTAAATCTCATCCATGTTGTTGTCGATTTTGTTTGCCGGTTGCGGCAACACGCCTTTCGGCTCAATGACGCGGTGTGTGCCGTACTTGTTTCCTTTTTTCATGTGGTTATATTTGTTTTTAGGTTTGGGCCAGGAAGCAATCCTGTTGATTCTATTCGTGGTAATTTATTCCTGTTTACTCATAATGGGTTTAATCCCAGAATAGCTCGTGCTTCCGCCGGCGTGGCGATCTCCCGGTTCAGGAGTTTTGCCATTTGAACCACTTTATTTACGAGTTCACCGTTGGATTTTGCCAATACGCTGCGAGACAGGTATAGGTTGTCTTCGAATCCCACGCGTACGTGTCCTCCCATGGCGATGGCGTGTGCGGCAAGGATAAATTCGCTCCGCCCTATTCCGGTGGCAGTCCACGTTGATCCGGCCGGAATCCGGTTCACCATCCATACCAGGTTCTCGACGGTTGCCGCGGCACATCCGGGAACACCGAGAACAAAGTTGAACTGCATGGGCGGGCCGGGGACATATCCTTTGGCTGCTAGGTGAAGTGCGGTCTCCAGGTGTCCCATTTCAAAACATTCATACTCGGGTTTAATGTTGTTTTCAATCATCCTTTTTCCGAAGTCGCGCATCATGGGAAGAGTATTTTCGAATACTTCGTCCCCGAAATTGCAGGTGCCGCAATCGAGTGTGGCCATTTCCGGGAACAGTTCGGTGGGTTGAAGGCGCTCTTCTGCCGTCATTCCTACCGCCCCGCCGGTGGAAGGAAGCAAGATGACATCGGGACGTGCAGCCTTTATAGCTTCCATGCAAACACGAAAACGCTCTTTGCTTTGCGTGGGCGTGCCGTCGTCTTCGCGCACATGTACGTGAACGATGGCTGCGCCGGCATCGTAAGCCGATACCGCTTCGCGCACAAGTTCTTCTACGGTATAGGGTACAGCAGGGTTGTGTTCCTTGGTTACTTCCGCCCCGCAAATGGCAGCTGTGATGATAAGCTTTTCCATAAGTAATTATGCATCATGAATTATTTTTCCGCTGACAGTTTTTGGGCACCACGCAGGTTCCGCTGGCACGGCATACGAGGAGGGGCTCTTCGAGAACGTCGGCAGCCGATGGAGAGATGTCGGGACGGGGTTTAATGACTTTTTTAGCCTCAAACGACATCTTGCGTGAGGAATTTCCCCGATGCGTTATTTCGCCCGTAGCTTCAATATAATCTCCTGCGTAGACCGGAGCTAGAAACTCCACGTTGTCGTATGCGACGAAAAGGCCTTCGTCGCCGTCGTTGGCAATAAGTAACTCCGTGGCCACGTCGCCGAAAAGCTGCAGCATTTTTGCCCCGTCAACCAGGTTACCTCCGTAGTGTGCATCGTGAGCACTCATCCGCACTCTGATAAGAGATTTTTTCATCGATATTTTTTTTAATGTTGAATAATAAAATCCACGAATATATGGGGCGTATGAACCGCTTCCGGGCTTAAGGAGCCGGTGGGGACAATTTCATCCGCTTCTGCGATTACCGTTTCTGCAGCCATCGCCATAAGCGGATTAAAGTTTTTCATTGTGCCTTTATAGATGAGGTTTCCCCACTCATCGCTTATGCTTGCCCTTATAATGGCCACATCGGCCTTAATGGGTTTTTCGAGCAGATAATCCTTGCCTTCCACCCGGATGACTTCTTTCCCTTCTTCAATCACGGTTCCCAGTCCAACGGGTGTAAGGACTCCGCCCAATCCCGCCCCGCCGCAACGGATTCGCTCCGCAAGGGTTCCCTGCGGACTGAACTCGATATCCATTTCTCCGCTGTTCATTTTTTTCCCCGAGTCGGGGTTGGTGCCGATATGAGAAACAATCAGTTTTTTTACCCGGTGATTGGATACGAGTTTACCACACCCTTTGTCGGGATACCCTGAATCGTTTACGATAAGGGTAAGGTCTTTCACGCCGGTGCGTACCAGTTCGTCAATAAGGGTATCGGGAGCCCCGTGTCCTAAGAATCCCCCCACCATAACAGTCATTCCGTCTTTTATTTTGGTTGCAGCAGCGCGGTATGATATTAATTTCTTCATGGGTTATATATTGTTACTCTGTTTGCTTATAAACGGCAACATGTTGTGTCTTGCTTACATTTTGTCGTAATATGACTAGATATTGGCAAATAAGGCAATACAAAAGTAACAAAATATTTCTGACACACCTCTTTTTTTTAAAGAAAAAAGAGGTGAGGTCGTCCCTGTAAATAGCTGACAAATAGCTGTATGTGCTGTCTTTGTGGTAAGTAGAATGCGGATTTTCTTACACTTTATTGCGACACGCAAAGAAGTTGTGTCAATTTTTATCGGTAGAGGCTTCTTCCTGATAAATTAGACAAACGAATTTTCGAAATTCAGGAGTTTTTCCAGGAAAAAATTTCTTTCCTTCTCGGTGATGAACGATGCCAGGAAGGAGTTTTTGGCTAACGTATAAATGTCGTTTCTCGACAATTGGAGTGCTTCTGCCGTTTGCAGGTAGTTGTCGTTAATGTATCCTCCGAAATAGGAAGGGTCATCGGAATTGAGGGTGACGAGGATTCCTTTCTCGAGGAAGGACCTGACCGGAACATTTTTCAGGTCTTCCACTACCCTTAGTTTGAGGTTTGATAATGGGCATACGGTCAGGGGGATTTCCCGTTCACGCAGTTCTTCCATTAAATCAGGATCATCCACAGAGCTGACCCCGTGATCGATCCGTTCTGCCTCCAGCAGGTCGATGGCCTCCCAGACGTATTCTGCAGGACCTTCTTCTCCGGCATGGGCAACCACAAAAAAGCCTTCCTCGCGTACCCGGTTGAAAACATGGAAAAACTTTCCCGGCGGATGTCCGTTCTCCGAAGAATCGAGCCCTACGGCAATGATTTTTTCTTTATGCAACAAGGCGGATTCCAGGGTCTCTTCGGCGGATTTTTCGCTTAAATGGCGCAGGAAACACATGATCAGTTTCGTTGAAATCCCCCATTCGGTTTTGGCGTCACCCATTGCCCGGGTAATTCCGTTGATAACCGTTGCAAAGCTTACGCCGCGGGTGGTATGCGTTTGCGGATCGAAAAAGATTTCGGTATGGACGACATTGTCGGCATGTGCCTTCCGCAAGTAGCTTGCGGTAAGGTCGTAAAAATCCTGTTCGTACAAAAGTACGCTGGCTGCTCCGTAGTAGATATCCAGAAAATCTTGCAGGTTATTGAAATTGTATGCTTTACGCAACTCTTCCACGGAGTTGTACTTTAGGGGGACATTATTCCTTTGAGCGATTTCGAAAATCAGCTCAGGTTCGAACGTACCTTCGATATGTACGTGCAGTTCTGCCTTGGGAATTAACTCAATGTATCTTTTTAGATTTTCGTCCATACTCTTTGTTGTTGCTGATTATTTTTGCAAAAATACACGAAGCTTTCGGTTTCAAAAATTATTTGCAAAAGAATTTAGGTTGTGTTGGACGATTATGGTTATTTTTGCACGAAATATAGGTAGAAGTTGAATCAATCATTTATCGTATGCGATCCGGACTGTTTTTTATTCTTTTTCTTGTGATTTCTTCGAATTTTTTCGGTCAAGACCTTACCGGTTTTGTCAACCCCTTTATCGGTACGACCAACTACGGCACCACCAATCCCGGGGCGGTACTACCCAACGGAATGATGTCGGTGGCCCCGTTTAACGTGATGGGGTCGGATGAAAACAAGTTCGATAAGGACAAGCAATGGTGGTCGACACCCTACTCGTACGAAAATAAGTTCTTTACCGGATTCTCGCACGTTAACCTGAGCGGAGTGGGGTGCCCCGAGGCCGGCTCTCTTTTGCTGATGCCCACATCGGGAGAATTGAATGTCAATTACGAGGAGTATGGCAGTGGGTATGCCGGTGAGCAGGCGTCGCCCGGCTATTATACCAACCGGTTGACCAAATACGGCATATTAACCGAAGTTTCGGCCACTACACGCACGAGTATCGCCCGTTTTACTTTTCCGAAAGGGCAGGCAAATATATTGCTGAACCTGGGGGAAGGTCTTACCAACGAAAGTGGTGCCTGGATGCGTCGCATCAGTGATACCGAAATTGAAGGGATGAAAGTGCTGGGGACTTTTTGTTACAACCCTCAGGCGGTTTTTCCCATTTATTTTGTGATGCGTGTCAGCAAACCACCGTTGACTGCCGGATATTGGAAGAAACAACGCGAAATGACAGCAGAGGCTGCCTGGGACAGTACGGCAGGCACACGGAAAATTTACACCCGTTATAGGCGGGATATTGCCGGAGACGATATCGGAGCCTACTTTTCTTACGATGTTAAAGCGGGTGAAACCATCGAAGTACAGATCGGGGTTTCCTTCGTAAGCACTGCCAATGCCCGCGAAAACCTGGAGGCCGAGCAAAACGGCTTTCAGTTTGATAAGGTCAGGACTGCTGCCCGCGAAAGCTGGGAGAAAGAGCTTGCCCGTGTAGGGATTGAAGGAGGTACCGCCGACCAGAAAGTGGTTTTCTATACCGCACTTTATCATGCGCTCATCCATCCCAACCTGTTTAATGACGTGAACGGCCAGTATCCGGCAATGGGAAGTGATAAGATCCTTACCTCCGGAGCAGGGCGATACACGGTTTTTTCGCTTTGGGACACGTACAGGAATGTGCATCAGATGCTTTCACTGCTTTATCCCGAAAAACAATTGGACATGGTCCGTTCGATGGTGGATATGTACAAAGAAAGCGGATGGCTGCCTAAATGGGAATTGTATGGCCGCGAGACTCTTACGATGGAGGGAGACCCGGCTATTCCGGTTATCGTGGACAGTTGGATGAAAGGGTTGCGCGACTTCGACGTGGAAACGGCTTACGAAGCCATGTATAAATCGGCCACTACGAAAGGTAAAGACAACCTTCTTCGCCCGGATAACGATGATTACCTTAGACTGGGTTATGTGCCGCTTCGTGAAAAATACGACAATTCCGTTTCTCACGCGCTCGAATATTACATCGCCGATAACGCCTTGTCAAAATTTGCTGCCGCCTTGGGAAAAAAAGAAGATGCCGTCCGTTTCCGCGCCCAGTCGCTGAATTATTCCCGTTATTACTCGCCCGAATACGGGGTGTTCCGCCCGCTATTGCCCGACGGAACTTTCCTGTCGCCTTTCAATCCCAAACAGGGCGAAAACTTTGAAGACGTACCTGGATTTCACGAAGGCAGTTCATGGAATTATTCATTTATGGTACCGCATGATGTGCCGGGATTGATTAAACTGCACGGCGGCAACAGAAAATTTACAAACAAGCTTCAGGAGGTGTTTGACGATGAGCATTACGACCCCACCAACGAGCCGAATATCGGTTATCCCTATCTTTTCAGTTACGTGAAGGGGGAGGAGTGGCGTACGCAACAACTTACGCAGGAGCTTTTGACCCGGTATTTTAAGAATTCTCCTAACGGACTTCCGGGAAACGATGATACGGGCACCATGTCTGCCTGGGCCGTATTCTCGATGATGGGTTTTTATCCCGACAACGCCACAGAGCCTTTTTACACTTTTACAACTCCGATTTTCGATAGAATAATGTTGCGGTTAAATCCGGACTACTACGATAACAAGGTTTTGGAGATGGAAATTGTTCGCCCCGGAAAAAATGCCCGGTTTATCGATAAAATTGTGATCGACGGAAAAAAATTCAACGGCTACCGTATTTCACACGAACAGCTGTCGAAAGCCCAAAAAATAGTTTTTTACCTGAAAGAAAGGAATCATTAACGTTGAGTCAGCTGTGGTTGATTTTAATCAGCTCCGTTAACTCTCTCCAACTGTCGGGGAACTTCTTCACAAATCGGTTAACGCACCATTTTCTGGCAAGAGATTTTGCCCATTTACGCCACCAGCATGCAAAATAGAACGTTGCAGGCATTAGAAAAGAATAGGCGAACGCCCACCATCCGTTGAAAACCAGGCCAACGATTAGGGATTGAATAACAACGAAAGCGGGGACGATAAACATACCGGAAACGACACGGACCGTCGGTATAAACTGATCGTCTTTAAAAAGCCCGAGTAGTTTTCTGTAGCCAATTATGGGAAAGATTCCGTTGACAAACCCGAAAACGGCCAGGGGCAGCGAAACGATCAGGAGCAACAGGTGCAAGACGATTAAAACCGTTGAGGCCGGTTTTAAGACATTGTCCCTGGATGTTAACCGGTGTTTTTTGAGTATGCTCTCTGCCCTGCGGAAATTTTCAATGTGCGTATCGAAGGAGGGCCTGTCCCGGTGGAACATCTCATCCAGCGTGTGGACAACCTCCTGCGAAGCCAGCAGATAATCTTCTTGCTTCCCGGCATATTTTCCCCTTACCAGTTGGGGTGCGTTCCAATCGATGGCCCAAACGTATTCATCGTAAAACGCATCGTTCCATATGTTCACGATCAGTCTCTTCATGCTGTTTTCCAGATCGTGCCTCAAAGAGTTGGCTGCCATGTTGGGGTTTTCTTCGTATTGTTTGCGGTAATCCGCCACTTGGATGGGTTTCCCGAAAACTACGTACGCATCGGAAAGGAATCCGAAAATATCCGGGTAATATACCCCTACGGGAATAACTTCGCTGTTCAAGGTGAAATCCTCGCTTGCTTCTATGGGCAATACAATTCGGGAAATGGCCTTCTGAACAGGCAGTAATGACATTTTGGGATTATGCCTCCCTTCTGGATATAGCGCCATCGGAATTCTCTTTTTCAGCAGCTCTCCGCTCAACCGAAACGATTCGTTGTTGTTCCCCAGGTTTTCCACCCCATCCCGGATGCGATATACCGGCATAATATGAAGCCACTTCATGATAGCGGCAACGGTAGGTTTCCTGAATACATCCGCACGGGCCAGGAAAACCGGTTCCTTTTTACAAGCGTTCAACAACAAAAAAGGATCGATAACGGCGTTGCGGTGGTTCGATGCAAAAATTACCGGATGATCTTCGTTGATGTTTTCAGTCCCCTTGTATACAATTTTCCTGTAATGCAGGTTGAGGGTGATCCGTTCGAAAAAACGGACAATTTCGTATCCTTTACTGTATTCGTACTTCATGATGTTACAGCAATGTGTTTAATGGATTCTCTCCGCCAGTAAAAAGCCAGCATCAGACCGGCAACAATGTGCCAGATTCCCCACCAGGCAGCAATAAATGCCATTCCCCCAAGCTCCAGTTCCGGAGGAAAAACCCGGGGATTAAAAATTAAGGCCAGTCCCAGCCCCGAGTTCTGTATTCCCGTTTCGATAGAGATAGTCCGGGAGTTAAGTTTATTTATCTTGAGGGCTCTGGGGAACAGGTATCCGCCTAAGAAGGCGATCCCATTATGCAGTAAAACAATCAAAAAAACCAGGTGGATGTATTTCAGAAAAAGGGAGAAATTTCCCGCCAACGCTCCTGCCAGGAAAGCGATAAAAAATAAAACCGATGCAATCTGTACGTGTTTTTCCACTTTTTTTACGAATACCGGAAATTTCATCCCGACGATCATTCCCATTATCACAGGTATTCCCAGAATGATGAAAACAGTGCGGAACATTTCCACGGGATCGATGGTGATTGGAACCAGAAGTGGGGATTTGCTAGCGTAAAGCCCGCCCCAGTAAGCAAAATTGAGAGGCGTCATAAACAAACTCAATACGGTGGTGGTTGCCGTCAGGCTTACAGACAAAGCCACATTCGACTTCGACAATGCCGAAATCATGTTTGAGACATTCCCGCCGGGACAGGAAGCTACCAGGATCATTCCCATTGCTACCGGGACGCTCGGTTTGATAACGAGGACCAGCAGGTAAGTTAAAGCCGGCAGCAGGATATATTGCGAGATAACCCCCACTATAGCCGGCTTGGGATTCAATGCGATGTCCCTAAAATGTTTGGGTCTTATGCCCAACGCCACACCAAACATAATAAACGCGATGGCTATATTCATCATGTTTAACGAGTTTTGGTTGAAGTTGAGTTGTACCGTGTTCAGCTGTTCCAGGTTTCCGAATAGTGACAAAAGCGGCAAATGTTGCATAGGGAGTACTTTATGATTTCCAGCCGCAAAGGTAACTTTTTTGAAAAGAAACGCAAAGCTAGATTTCGATAAATCTGTTTTAAATTCATTTAATAAAATATCCAATCAAAATTAATTGCTATTTTTGCAAAGGATAATCGTTACCTATGTTTTACGTATATTAATTACCAACATACATATAAAGAGGTTAAAAAAATTACTTCCGCGAAAACATGAAAGAAGAAAAGTTAGTCCGTTGCCGTCCTTGCGGTTATGTAATGAAAGAGAGCGAACTGGGTGATGTATGTCCTGCTTGTGGTTTACCGAGAGATGTATTTGAGCCCTACCGGGAAAAGGTCTCTTCCGGACGTTTGCGGTTTTTAGCCCTGGATATCCATCCCATAGCTATTCACCTTTCGCAGACATTTGTTGCCCTTGTGCCGTTTCTCATCATCTTCCATTATCTCTTCCCGGACTTTGAGCCGACGATCATCCATTCGGTGATTGCCTTTTCGGTATACTTGTTTCCGCTCACCCTTATATTGTCTGCATTATCCGGGTATGCAGACGGACTTGTACGTTTTAAAACGATAAACACCCCTTTGTTGTTAAAGAAGATTATTCTCAGTGTCATCGTGATTGCACTTGCCGTTATTCAGGCAATAGTTTTTAGGCGTGATATTTACCCCTGGTACTTTCTACTTCTTTCTCTCGGATCGCTTGCTACCGCCGTGCAACTGGGTATGTTGGGAAAACACCTAATCAACGTAATTCTTCCGGGCACTCTGGTGCTCCGCGGTGTGAAAAAACAAGCGTCATCCGCTGAGCCGGTAAAAAGTCCGAAAATGAGTCCGGAAGAAATTGCCCGGCGGGTACAGGAAAAGCAAGCAGCAAAAGCGCGTGCGCAGAAAGAAAACGGAACGAACAACACAGAATAATTCCTGAGAAATACAGATATCAGTTTATCAAATAAAAACAATAAAATGAAAGACAAAGAGATTTTTACAGAAAGGCTTTCCAGAAGAGGTTTTCTGGGTGCTGCTGCTGCTGCGACGGCTGCTTCAGTAATTCCGTTTTCTACATCGTACGGGAGTACTCAGTCATCGGCTCCGGGAAAGGGTATTCCGAATTCGAAATTCAGTGGAGTCCAGGTCGGTGCTATTACCTACAGTTTCCGTGACTTGACCGGTGGCCTTGAAGCAGTTTTAAAGGCTTGCGTTGATGCAGGCTTAAGCTCCGTTGAGCTGATGGGTACAGGCGTGGAGGATTACCTTGGAGCTCCCAAAAATCCGTTGCAACGTCCTCCCGGTGCTCCGCGTCAGCTTTCCGATGCAGAAAGGAAGACGCTGGATCAGTACAACCGCGACTTGAAAGAATGGCGAAAAGTAAACGGAACGCTGGATAAATATGCCCAACTCCGAAAAAAATTCAACGATGCGGGTGTGAAAATCCATATCTATAAATGGGTGGCCGGAAATACGGAAGAGGAACTCGATTATTCATTCAAAGTGGCCAAAACACTTGGGGCAATAGGAATCAGTGCTGAACTGAACGATGAAAATGCCCGGCTGATGGGGCCCGTTGCCGCCAGAAACGGGATGTACGCCATTTTACACAACCATTATCAGTTTGGAGAGCCCGGTTTTGATGTAGACGGGTTGTTGGCATACTCACCGGCCAACATGCTGAACTTCGATATAGGGCATTACCTGGGGTCAACCGGGTTGAACCCTGCCGATTTTATTCGGAAATATTACAACCGGATTGCAAGTATTCACGTAAAGGATAAGACGAGCGCAACGAATGCCACGCAAAAGAATACTAACCAGGTATTCGGGCAGGGAGAAACCCCCATTGCCGAAGTGTTGCGCTTAATCCAGAAAGAGAAGTGGCCAATTTATTGCGATATCGAATTGGAGTATCCGGTTGTACCCTGGTCAACTTCGGTAAAGGAGGTAAGAACCTGTATGGAGTATTGCCGGCAGATATTGATTTGATCCGTGAGAAAGTGATGAGTGCACCTTTGGCAGAACGGTTGCGTCCGCGGAGCCTGGACGAATTTATCGGGCAAACACATTTGGTCGGTAAAGGGGCTGTTTTGCGCAAGATGATCGATTCGGGCCGGATCCCTTCCATCATTTTCTGGGGACCGCCGGGTGTCGGCAAAACTACGCTGGCAAACATCATTGCCAACACGTTGCACGCTCCGTTTTATAAGTTAAGCGCCATTAATTCGGGAGTAAAGGATGTGCGGGACGTGATTGAGAAGGCCAAGAACAACCGTTTTTTTGAAGCTGCTGCCCCCATTCTATTTATTGATGAGATTCACCGGTTCAGCAAGTCGCAACAGGATTCCCTGTTACATGCCGTAGAAACCGGAATCATTACGCTCATCGGTGCAACAACGGAGAATCCATCGTTTGAAGTTATCCGCCCGTTGCTTTCGCGTTGTCAGGTTTACGTTTTGAAATCCATGGAGGTAAAAGACCTGCAGGTGTTGATGGATCGTGCGCTGACCGAAGATGATATCCTGAAAGGAAAAGAGATCGAAGTTGAGGAAACCGATGCTCTTTTCCGTTTTTCGGGAGGTGATGCGCGTAAGCTGCTGAATATTATGGAGCTGGTTATAGCTGCAGAAGAGACCGGAGAAAAAATCGTTATCACGGATAAGGGTGTTACGGAGCGCTTACAGGAAAATCCGGCGGCGTACGATAAGGGTGGCGAGATGCACTACGACATCATTTCGGCGTTTATAAAATCCATTCGCGGGAGTGACCCCGATGCTGCGGTTTACTGGCTGGCGCGGATGGTTGCGGGAGGGGAAGATCCTAAATTTATCGCGCGCAGACTGGTTATCTCGGCTGCTGAAGATATCGGGTTGGCCAACCCCAACGCCCTGCTGCTGGCCAATGCCTGTTTTGATACCCTTCAGAAAATCGGATGGCCAGAAGGGCGCATCGTATTGGCGCAAACAGCCATATACCTGGCTACCTCCCCGAAGAGTAATTCCGCTTACCTGGCTATCGACAGCGCCATTTCGAAAGTGGAGCAAACGGGAAACCTCCCTGTACCGCTGCATTTGCGCAACGCTCCCACTTCGTTGATGAAGGAGCTTGATTATGGGAAGGCTTACAAATATTCCCACGATTACGAGAATAACTTTGTCAAACAGGAATACCTGCCCCGGGAGTTGAAAAGCAGTAAGTTCTGGCAGGCTCAGCCCAATCCTTCGGAGGCGAAAATGAAGGAATTGATGAAAAAATTGTGGGGAAAATAAATGCTTAATACCAATTGCTTACGTTGTCGTACGGTGATGAACGCTGATCGTATTTCAAGTCTTGCAGCATGGAAGCGTTGGCTCGGATGGTAAAATTGTACGATTTATACGGCCCGATGGGGATAAAACTGGCCGACATGCTCCAGCAGTGCAGGTTCCGGGTCAGTGAGCAGTTGATGCTTGTGAATTTTTTATAATCAAAATTATAGTCGGTATTGAACGTCAAGTTCCAGTTTTTGGTCGGTTGGATGGAACCGCTGAAACCTAGGCTGTGCGTCAACTTTCCCGGATATTCCATCCGGTCAAAATCGAAATTCTGCATATCGTACCCATACCTTACCGAATAGTTAAACGAGAGATTCCACTGAATCTGATTTTTCAGGTAGCCGTCATCGTCAAATTCTCCTATGGACTGGCTTCCGGTATCAAAAACACTTTTCTTTGCGGCGGCTTCGTTTGGATTCCGTCCCATCGTGCCGTCATCAGGAAGGTTGGCGTTGGAGTCTTCTCCGCCCTCCTTGTCCTCGTTGCTAGCGTCTTCTTTGCCGAACAGTTTCTTAAAGGTATCCTGGTTGACGGAGTAGGAGAACGAGGTGCCGGTACTTTGCAGTTTCCCGATTCCTTTGCCGTTAAAAACACGTAGTTTGTCCACTGCAACCGGCCTTCCGTTCTTGTCCAGCTCATAGACATACGGGTCCCAAGTAGCGTTAAGGCTCAGGGTGTAGGATTTTGACAATTTCAAACGGACATTGGTGTTGATCATGCTCCATTTCATGGAGTCTGCCATCATGTTGTAGCTGAAGTTTACACCCAGGTCGTCGATTAGGCTTATTTTTTTTAATCCGGTGGTGTCGCTCTCGCTTTTCACTTTCATCTCGAGGTTGTTCTTAAAATCGAATCCGATACTCCCGCTTTGTCCTGCAGGAGCGGTTCCGAACATCATTCGGGAATAAGGCGAATAAGAATATTCCACATCCTCCCCGAATTCATTGCGGTAAGTGTATTTTTCGTAGAAACCGTACTTGGGATCTCCAAAATCGGGTTTGTAACTCAGGCTGATACTGGGTGAAAAGACGTGACGGATGCGGATGTCTTGTGCTTTGTCTCCGAAAATCTTCCAGGGAACGTACATTCCGTACAGTTTTGTATTGGCACTGATGGAGGCGCCATAGTCGTACACCCTTTTGAATCCGTTTACGGTATCCACAACCACGTTTCTCTTTTCCACCGGGTCCCAGGCCTCTTTTATTCCGCCGGTGTACCACCGTTCGGTGTAGTTCACCGACGGAGATATCTGGATCACGTCGAACAGCGAAAAGGTGGCACTCACCGGGATGCTGTGGCGCATGCCGTTTTGCCAGTCTTTGATAAGGTTTGATTTGAAGAACCTGTTCTCCTTGATCGCGTTTACCGAGTTGCGGAATTCACCCGAATAGCTCATGGATATTTTTTCGTACCACCTCTCGGCGCCTACCGCCTTTTTGCGCTTGAAGGGGTAGATGCGGTTCATGGTGATGGAGATGTTGGGCAACGTCGCGGAGACGGTGGAGTCGCGCGAGACCTGATTGATATTCATCGATGCCGATAAACTCCAGGGCGAATCGGGGAAGCGCTGCGTGATGTTTACACTCGAACTTTTGGTGTTGTTGGATGCCTCGCGGGAGTAGAGCCGGGATAAGTCGTTCAGGTTGGCACGGCTTGTTGAGAAGTTCACACTGGCGGAAAACGTCCGGTACATGTTGGCTTTCGGGTCTTGCGAGTGGGTCCAGTTAATCCTGAAATCTTTGGAGACCGAATAGGCACCGGGAATATTCAGGTCTTTTAATCCCTTATCTCCGATGACGGTATTCAGGTAGCTTCCGTTTACACTACCGGAAAACTTGTACCTCTTGCGGTAATTAGACCGTGCACTAAGCCCCCAGGTCCCTTTGGTATATATCTCGCCGGTCAGCGCTAAATCAACATAATCGTTAATGGCAAAGTAATATCCGCCGTTCTGAAGATAAAATCCGCGTTCCATCTCATCACCATACGATGGCATAATTATTCCCGAAGAATAGGTTTCGGTGAAAGGGAAAAAAGCAAAGGGCAGGACAATAGGGAAAAGCGGGACATCGGCAACCACCAGCCAGGCCGGGCCTGTGACAACATCTTTTTCGGGACGTACCTTGGCTTTCGACAAGTTCAGGTAAAAATGCGGATGATCGTGCAGGTCGCAGGTGGTGTATTTGGCATTCACCATATAGAAGGAATTGTCGGCATTCTTTTTCGCCGTGTTGGCGACGATGTTCCCTTCTCCCTGTTGCGTTATAACGTTGGATATAAATGCCTTGCCAGTGTCGAAATTGTAGCGGACCTTTTTCATTTCGTATTCGGTACCTCCCTGCGTAAATACGGGAAACCCGAACTCCTTTCCGACTGAATCGAGCCCGAAGGTGGATGAGATGAGATTGCTATCCAGGTTCATGGTGATCTGTTCCCCCTTGATGCCCAGGTCGCCGTATTTTACATCGGCGTCACCGTAAAGGTAACCCAAATTGCCTTTGGTGAAAACCATGGAATCCTGGGCTGTATAGAATACCGGGGCCGTGAGCTTCTCTTTTGTCGATAGTGAGTCTGCAGTAACTGAGTCTGTGGGCTGTTGACGCAATGAATCACTGCTCAGCGTTCTTGTTTGGGAAAAAGAAAGTTGAGGAAGAAGCGTGGTTACGGTTAGAAAATATAAAACGGTTATGAGTTGTTTCATCAACGAAAAGCCCCAATCTGATTCTAAGCGCAAAACTAATCAATTTAGGTTTAATAGCGTTAAAAAATATCCAAAATAAAACTTAAGACAAGTTTATTAACGCTTTTTTAAACGCAGCGAAATTCCGGGGGAGCGGATACGATTGTTTTTTTTGTTTCATGAATGCCCCTAATCCTTTGGGAATTTCAATTTCCTTTGCGATACAACTCTCCACGGTTTCCTTAAATTTGGCAGGGTGTGCAGTGGCGAGGAAAATACCTGCCTCACTGGCTTTCCGGCCTTTCTTCAGGGCCAGGTAAGCACAGGCGCCGTGTGGGTCAAGGAGATAGTTTGATCCTTTGTATACCCCTTTGATAGCCGATTGTATCTCTTCGTCGGAAAACCGGTATCCGGAAATATCTTTTGAAATGGCTTCGTGAGAGTGTCCGTAAAGGTTGAGGATGCGCTCGAAGTTGCTGGGTGAACCTACGTCCATGGCGTTGGCTATGGTTTGTACAGAGGGCCGGGGAGTATATTTCCCCGACTGTAGGTATTCCCGAAATACATCGTTGCGGTTGTTAGCAGCAATAAACCGTTTTACCGGTAATCCCATCCGTTTGGCGAAAAGCCCCGCGGTAAGGTTGCCCAGGTTCCCGCTGGGCACAGACAGGATCACATCCGTAGAAATCCCTTGCCTGGCCAGTTGTGCATAAGCGTAAAAATAATAAAACGACTGAGGCAGGAAGCGCGCCACATTGATGGAGTTGGCTGAGGTGAGATTCATCTGCAGGTTTAGTTCTTCATCCATAAACGCCGATTTCACCAGGGCCTGGCAATCGTCGAACGTCCCGTCAATTTCGAGTGCAACAATATTTTTTCCCAAGGTAGTGAACTGAGCTTCCTGAATATCGCTTACCTTTCCCGATGGGTACAAAACGAAAACGCGGATGCCCTTTACTCCCAAAAATCCGTTGGCAACCGCGCTTCCCGTGTCGCCCGAAGTGGCGACCAGTACTTTTACCTCTTCCTGCCTCTGTTCCTGCACGAAATAGGATAACATCCGTGCCATGAACCGGGCCCCCACATCCTTGAAGGCAAAGGTTGGCCCGTGAAAAAGCTCCAGCGCATAAATTCCGTCTTCCACCTTTACAAGAGGAATGTCAAAATTGAGCGTGTCGGCAACGATCTCATCCAGTTTTGTTTGTGGGATATCTTCCCCAAAGAAAGCCCGGGCTACCGTTCTAGCGATGGTTATCAATCCAAAACGGCCGATTTCATCGAAAAAAACCTCCGGAAGATGGGGGATACTTTCGGGCATATAAAGCCCCTTGTCGGGAGCAAGTCCTTTTACCACGGCTTCCCGGAGCGATACAACGGGTGCGGACTGGTTGGTGCTGTAATAGTTCATGTTCTACAAAATCAGATTCTTCATAAATTCATCCCCGCGAAGAAGGCCAAAAACACCTTTTTTCGCAGCAAACTCATCGTATGTTTTTACGCTGTCGGGTTCAATTCCTTTGTGATAGACAACAAAAGGAACGGCATCACGGGTGTGTGTGCGGATAGCACAGGGAGTGGGATGGTCGGGCAAGACGGCAATAGTGACGGGTTCGTCCCACGTTGAGGTTTCTTCGAAAATGGGTTTTACGATGCGCGAATCGAGGTATTCGATGGTTCTCACTTTCAAATCCACATCCCCTTCGTGTCCGGCTTCGTCGCTGGCTTCAATATGCAGGAAAACAAAATCGTTCTCTTTCAGTGCATCCAGGGCGGCACGGGCCTTCCCTTCGTAGTTGGTGTCGTACAACCCGGTGGCACCTTCCACCTGGATAACCTCCAATCCTGCATATACACCGATCCCCCTGATGAGGTCAACGGCCGAGATTACCGCTCCTTTTTGAATAGGATATTTCTTGTTCAGCGGCTGCATGCCGGGGCGATACCCGGGCGACCACAGCCAGATGCTGTTGGCCGGATCTTTTCCCAGGGCAATCCTCTTTTGATTTACGGGATGAGCCGGCAGTATTTCTTGCGAGGCAAGGATCAGTCTGTTCAGTTCGTCAGCAGTGCTTTGGGCGGGCTCTTCGGCCGGTTTGATCAGCAAGGGGTAAAAAGGCTTGTCGGGAACATCGTGGGGCGGGGTACAAACGATGTTTTTGTTTCCACCTTTTATTTTTAATAAATGGCGGTACGAAACACCGGGATAAAAGCGAAACCGGTCATTCCCGAGCCTGTCGTCCAGAAAATGAATCAGTTCGGCAGCTTCTGCTGTGGGAATGTGTCCGGCAGAGTGATTCTTCAGCACATCGTTGTCGATAGTCACTAAATTACACCGCATCGCCATTTCGTCCGGCAGAATATCTACACCCATGCTGGCGGCTTCCAACACACCCCGGCCTTCGTACACCCGGGGAACATCGTATCCCAACACGGAAAGATTAGCAATTTCGCTTCCCGGAGACATGCCTTCGGGAATGGTGTCGAGCATGCCGCTGCGTCCTTTTTGTGCCAGCCTATCCATATACGGTGTTTTGGCTGCCTGTAGGGGCGTCCTGTTGCCGAGTTTTGCAACGGGTTCGTCTGCCATGCCGTCTCCGAGGATGATGATGTATTTCATTTTTCTTTCTTTATCGTATGTTCGCAATAGAAATAATGTCGGAAAAAACGCCAGCAGCGGTAACGCTTGCCCCTGCACCATAGCCTTTGATGACCATCGGATACTCATTGTAGCGTTCGGTGGTGATCATAATGATGTTGTTGCTACCTTCCAGGTCGTAGAAAGGGTGTCCCTTTTCCACCTCGTGTAAGCCGACTTCGCACAGGCCGTTGTCGTACGTAGCAATAAAGCGGAGCTTTTTCCCTTCTTTATCGAGTTTTTTTCTCCGGTTTTCAAAAGCTTCATCCATTTCGGGGATGGTTGACCAGAACTCATCAAGGGTGCTTTCGAAATACTTTTGCGGGATGAACAGGTGCTTTTGCACATTTTCCTGTTCCACTTGAGCGCCGGCTTCCCGGGAAAGGATTACCAATTTGCGGGTAACATCCAATCCGCTCAGGTCGATACGGGGGTCGGGCTCGGCAAACTGAGCGTCCACCGCCATTTTTATGGCTTTGCTAAAAGGAACATCCTCGCTCAGGGTATTGAAAATAAAGTTCAGTGTCCCCGATAGTACTGCTTGGAGCTTGACGATTTTATCTCCCGAGTTGGTGAGGGAGTTCATCGTGTTGATAATGGGCAATCCCGCCCCTACATTGGTTTCGAAAAGAAATTTTGTTCCGGTTTTTCGGGCGGTCTCCTTCAGGTGATGGTAATTCTTGTAGTCGGACGAGGCTGCAATTTTGTTTGCCGTCACCACTGATATATTTCTGGATATCAGACTTTCATACAATTCTGAAATGGCCTGGCTGGCAGTACAATCCACAAAGACGGAATTGAAGATATTCATTTTGAGTATTTCATCCCGGATCAGTTGAGGTGAACTTTTGACGCCCCTGGACATCAGGTTTTCGAAGTAATTCTCGAGGGAAATCCCGTCGCGCGAGAACAAGGCTTTTCGTCCGTTGGCAATTCCTACAATGTTTATTTTCAGCTTGTTCTGTTCCTCTAAAATGTGCTTTTGCTGCTTAATCTGTGCCAGCAGTTTGCTCCCGACCGTTCCGGTTCCGATAACGAAAAGGTTTAATTCCTGGTAAGGCGACAAGAAGAACGAATCGTGGATGATGTTGAGTGCTTTTTTCAGGTTGGTTTTGGCGATCACGCAGGAAATATTGGTTTCCGATGCACCCTGAGCTAGCGCGACAACGCTGATACCACCCCTTCCCAACGTTCCGAAAAATTTGCCGGCAACCCCCGGCACGTGTTTCATGTTTTGTCCCACTACGGCAATGGTTGCCAGGTCGTATTCGACAATAATCTCGTTGATGCTTCCCCTCTCTATCTCTTTCGCAAATTCTTTGCTGAGTACTTTTTGGGAAAGCGGGGCATCTTGGGTGCGGACTCCGATGGATGTGCTGTTTTCGGAGGATGCTTGGGAGACCAGAAAAACGCTGATGCCGTTATCCGCCAATGCCGTGAATATCCGTTTGTTTACGCCGATAACTCCTACCATGCCGAGTCCCTGTATGGTAATCAGGGCGGTATCGTTGATCGACGAGATGCCTTTGATTATTTTTCCGTTAGGGGTCGGCTTTATATTGCGGATAAGTGTGCCCTCCGAAGCAGGTTTGAAAGTATTCTTTACGCGGATAGGTATGCTTTTGTGGTAGACGGGGAAGATGGTTGGGGGATAGATCACTTTTGCCCCGAAGTTGGAAAGCTCAATGGCCTCCGTAAACGAGAGTTCTTCAATGACGTAAGCCGAGTTGATGATTTTGGGGTCGGCCGTCATGAAGCCATCCACATCCGTCCATATTTCCAGCACAGAAGCGTTAAGTGCAGCAGCGATAATGGCGGCGGTATAGTCCGATCCACCCCGGCCCAGGTTAGTGATATCGTCCGCCTCCTTGCTCGACGAGATAAATCCAGGAACTATAGCCACTTTGGGAAGCGGGTCACTTAAAAATGCCTGCTTGATCAGTTCGTTGGAATACGCGATGTCGGGGATGTGATGGCTGAATTGTTTTGTGGTCTTGATAAACTGAGTGGAATCATAAACTCTAGCCCCGTCGATTATTTTGCTTACGATTAGCGAGGAGAAACGTTCGCCGTAGCTGACGATCTTGTCCGATGTCTTCTGCGACAGGTCTCCGATCAGGTAAACACCCCGCAATATGTTGCGCAGGTCTTCGAACATCGGGTCGATTTTCTGCCTCAGTTCCTTTTGATCGACAGCGGAAACTACCATTTCCCTGATCATCTCCTCGTGTCGGAAGATGATTTCTTCCAATATCGATTGGTAACCCGGGTTTGCATTTAACGCAAAATCTGCTGCCAGTAGAAGACGGTCGGTCACGCCTCCAAGAGCGGAGACCACAACAATCACAGGCTCTTTTTCAGCTTCTATGATGTTTTTAACCAAAAGCATACTTTCGGGAGTCCCTGCGGATGTCCCTCCAAATTTCATAACTTTCATGTGTATGAATATATTTTTACCGTTGTGAACGGTTTTTTTAATGAAACAAAAAAAAGTAGGATGGCATGTGGCAAACCGGTTGATTTGCATGTGGCAAACAGCGTTGCCGTGTGGATGTAAAATATTATATAACCCCCCAGGGGGTCATAGTCATAGTGAAGGGAGTCGTGTATGTTGAATGTGAAAAAATCATCGCAACGTCTAAATATATTGCAAAGATAAAGGAATAATTTAAGAAAATGATAAAAATGCTGAAAAAATGGAGGTTAAACAATAAAAATAAAACCGGCTACCAGGAAGACCAGGAAAATCAGAAAAGTAATCGTTTTTTACGGATAGAGATGTAAGCTGTTATATAAGTTGTTACTATTCAATTTCAAGTATAAGCTTGTCGTTCAGTAATTTTTCTTTTAACAGTGTGTAATCAATATCCTGTACCGCCTTCCTTTGGTCTATTGCTTGGCATGCAGCCGTTGCTGCGGATTGCCCCAGTACCATAAATACGGGTTCCATACGAATAGACCCAAACGCAATATGGGTTGCGCTTAAGCACACGGGCACCAGCAGGTTTTCGCATTCATCTTTTTTAGGAACGATTGATCGATAGCTTATCGGATAAGGATTAGGGACATGCGCTTCCACGTTCCCTTCGTTCTGCACAAAACCGTTGGCATCGACATGTCGTTTTACGTGGTGCGAATCCATACCGTAAGCTCCCATACCCACAGGATCTTCAACGACCTCTATTCGTTCGCAATTTTTCTGCGTCATAACATATTCGCTTTTCATGCGGCGGGCCTCCCGGATATAAAGCTGTTCTTGCCAGCCGTTGCTTCCCTTTTCATATTCATCCTTACAGGTACCCCACTTTGATACTGCGTCTCTTACTTTTTGAGGAATCCGGGGATGATAAGCCAATGTCCACATTAGACCTTGCTGATAGTCGCGATGAGCCTGAACGATTTTTTCCCTCTCTTCATAACTTGCTTCGGGATAATCATAATTCTGTCCAATAAAATCGGTTGAAAATCCTTTTTGATTGTTTGTGTCCGTCTTCCTGTTGGGCATGGGCGAATTTATCCAGGGAACCAGTTTGTCGCCGTAAGTATACATTTCTTCAATCGGGCCGGTTGCTGCTTCGTAATTTCTGAAAAGGAGTTCGTAGTTTATCTCCTTGTAGTTATCCGGTTTTTTGAAAGGAATCCTGTTCTCTGGGTGATCCGTTAGCGTCATCCGAAAACAGTATGCCTGGATGCCTTTGTCTCCTTGCCCATCGATCCCCGGTTTTCCTCCTTCAACGATGTAGGGTAACAAACCACTGCTTGGGTCGCCTTTAACCACGTAAGGATCTACTGCATCGATAAAATTATGGTTATGGGCGTTTCTGGAAAGCGTCCATTTTAAAGTCCTGTTTATTCTGTTTGCCTGAATACCGTTCAACGTTTCTCCATATTCGTTATTTGATTCTCGGCCAACGCTGTACGATACTTTGGCTGCTGCCATTAAGTCGCCCTCATAGGTTGCGTCGATAAACATTTTCCCGGTATACCTTTTGCCATTCTCCATTTCAATGGAGACAATTCGGCCTTCTTTCTTGATTACTCCGGTTTCCCTGTTTAATCTTTCACCGTACACGATATCGACTTTTTCATGAGAGAGCATTTGATGATACACCTTCAAGGCTGCGGAAGGTTCAAATGTCCACATGGCATCTTCACCTTTTTCGGTTCTTGTTTGCCCTTCGTCTACATAATCACTTCTTTCTTGCCATTTCCAGTTTTCAGGAATTTGGTAGTACTTGCCAATATTTTGGTAAAACTCTCTGGAGATTCCGCCCACCACGTGCTTGTTTCCGATATCCGTTTGACCCAGTCCTCCTGTAGTCAGCCCTCCGAGTCTTTTACCCGGTTCGATAAGTACGACCGATTTGCCCATTCTTGAAGATTGAATAGCGGAGGCTATGCCTGCGGATGTGCCGCCATAAACAACAACATCGTAACTTTTTGTTTTTTGGCCAAAAGAGGTTACAATAAAAAAAGCGAGAATAATGTTTGTCAATAATAATCTCATAGTCTGTTTTTTTTGAAGTTATTCTCATCCAAGATGATTGTGTTAATCCTGGGTTTATCTGTTTTTCAATTCCCGAATATAATTTTCAGTGAAATGACGGAGCGTTATGTGATCGGTTATGTCGTTTTGCGAGCATAGTTTTTCGCTGTGATTTTATAGTTCAAATGTATATAGACTTGCAGATATAATCAAGAAAAATTGATTAATTTTTACTGTATACTAACTTTAGGTATTGAAATGGGATATTTATTGTATGGATACTGCTAAGAATGACGAAGAATCATTTTATTGACTTGGAGCCAATAAAACTAATAGAAAGATTTTGTTAAAACCTACATTGTTTTTAAAGCTATTCTTTAGTCGTCTGTTTTATTTCTTGTATAAAATAGGAAGGTCGAAAACACGAGGGCTGTGACAGCGAATCCTGTAGCGTATGAGACAGGTTTTGAAAGGGCAAGCCCTTCGGGGGCAAGCATGATGTATGTTGTCACCACGGCTGTCATGAACAGGGCCGGGAGCAGGGTTATCCAATACGCTTTTCTTTTCTGGAACAGGTATACGGTGATGGCCCATAGAACGAGAGTGGCTAATATCTGGTTAGACTAGGCAAAATAGCGCCAGACTACTTCTGATACTACCACTTACATCGACCGTCTTGAGCAGTGTAAATCCCTTTATGACCTCTACCTGAGAGAATTCATTGCCAATACCGGTTATGGCAGCGAGGAGAACTATCTTTACGCGCAAGAAAAAGGAATCAACTCCTTTATCAAATTCAACTACTTCTACAAGGAGCAATCCAGCAAATGAATGATCCTTTCCGTTCTTCCAACTTTTATTACAACGAGAAGCAAGATTACTTTTATTGCTCCATGGGACAACCCATACGCCTGATCTATATACAAAGGCAGAAAACCAAAACAAGTTTCACATAAGAAGTCCACCATTATAAGGCGACGCGTTGCCCGGGATGTACTTTAAGGTCTCTTTATCATAAATTCAAAAATGACCAGGTGATACGAGCCAATCACAGACTAAGCAAGTTAAAGGTCAAAGAAAAAGTGAAGTTACTCTCGGAAGAGGAGGTGATGCATCGAAGTCAAAGGTTTCAGGATGTTGAGGCCACCTTCGGTATACTGAAAAATAACAAATACTTCAAGCGGTTTCTTTGCAGAGGCAAGGATACCCCAGAAGTGGAGTTTGGTTTGCTCTTGAGTGCCTATAACTGGCAAAAATGGCATCGTAAGGTCTTGAATGGGCTGTTTTTTTTTTTGGAGGCCTTTTATTCTCCAAATAGCCGAAAGAATGGAAATTTACATTTGAAAAATAGAAAAAATCGATTCTTGATGAAAAAGTAAGATAGAAAAAAAGCCGTCTCATGGTTTATTATGAGACGACCTCCAAGAAACTAACTTATCTGTGAATAAAAACTGTCCAAGGAAGAGGAGAAGTTTATATAACTTTTTCCTGATAGCTGAAGCAACTTATATTTATAGAGCAACCTGTCTCGAATGACCGTTACAGGGGCTTTATCGTAAGGTGGCCTTAGGCACTCCGCCGGAGATATATTGGTGGTAATGATGAATGATGTTGATTCGTACACGCTGTTTATAGAGTCGAAGAGAAGATAACTCTTTTCCCTGCTTACCGAGATGTTCATCAAGTCCTCTATCACAATTACCTATGCAGCACGAAGATTTTTATTCTCTTTTTGCTAACATTAAATACCGATAATTAAACAGACAAATCCTATCTAATTTAATGCGACCTATTCTAAAACTAATTCGACAACTGGAACTTTATAAGGGGGTTTTTGGATCGATAATTGAAGAATCAAAGTGTCATTATTTTGTTGAAACTTTACCTCAGAATAATCGTTTAACATTTGTGCATATTTAATTTTCTCTTCGTATCCTTTTAACTCAATTTTACCTCCTGAAGGAAAATCGAATAGATGGAGATATAATTTTCTTTCTTTTGGATTAAAAGTAAGGCGAACATTCATGTTTTCTGGAAGAGCATATTTATCAGGAGCATAAGTGCAATTGTAAATAGATGAGCTATTCGCATGCATCCAGTACCCAATCTTTTCTAAGGCATCTACTGCTCTATGATCGAATTCTCCTTTTGCCGTTGGACCAACATTTAAAAGCAAGTTTCCACCATTTGCAGTCGAAGTTATCAGAAGGTCTAACAATTGTTCTTCCGACTTCCATGATGTTTCATCTCGATGATATCCCCACGAACCGGAGAAAGTTTGACATGTTTCCCAGTATTTTCCCCTATAATTTTTCAACTCTGCAGAGGAGACCTGTTCAGGAGTCTCAAAATCATAACCGTCCAAATAATCGTTCAGGTCGGCGCGGTTGTTTATAATGATTCCTGGTTGTAATTTTCGAGCCATTTTAATTAATTCAATTGCATCCCAGTCATCCCTGCCTTTTCCGTTATCACCCGGATAAGAAAAATCAAGCCATAAGATATCGATTTTCCCATAATTAGTGAGTATTTCCCTTATTTGATTATGCAAATAGGTGCGATATCGGGCCATATCTTTTCCGACATTTAATGCATTGTACTCTTCGGTAGAAGAAACTCGCTGTGGGTGTACTCTGTCAATAGTAAAATCGGGATGATGCCAATCGATAAGAGAATAATAAAAACCCACTTTCAGTCCTTCAGCTCTAAAAGCATCTACAAACTCTTGTGCCAAAT
This sequence comes from Petrimonas sulfuriphila, assembly GCA_038561985.1. NCBI lineage: Bacteria > Pseudomonadati > Bacteroidota > Bacteroidia > Bacteroidales > Dysgonomonadaceae > Petrimonas > Petrimonas sulfuriphila. The sequence continues at coordinate 1,428,194 of CP073276.1, forward strand.
CTCTTTTGACCTTTGTGTTTGTGGCTTTATAGTCCGTATATTTAGAATCGAATAGACAAAATCCCTCATGATGTTTTGTAGTTAATACCGCATATTTCATGCCGGCCTTTTTTGCTTCTTTTGCCCATTTTATGGGGTCATAGTTTACTGGATTAAATTCTTCAAAATATTTCTGATATTGTTCGCTAGTAAGTCTTTCATTATGTTTCACCCACTCATGTCGTGCGGGAAGGGCATATAATCCCCAATGAATAAACATTCCAAAGCGAGCATCAGTCCACCACTGCATACGTTCCTTTTTTTGAGCTGGGGTTTCTTTCCCAATTTGTTTTTCTTGAGAAAATACAGTGCTTGCTGAAAGCAGAATTGCGAAAATTAAAACAATTGTCTTTTTCATTTTTTATATTTTTCTAAATTAATATATGTTTTAAAAATTTGATTGTCTTAGTTCATATAGGATTTCGATATAAAGAATTATTAGTAAATAAGTTAACTCAGGAATAAACAGATTCCATTTGAATCGGACATTCTTTTTAAAGGTGTTGTTTTATTTTTGTAAATTTTCTTGTATAAAACAGAAAGGTCGAAAACACGAGGGCTGTGACAGCGAATCCTGTAGCGTATGAGACAGGTTTTGAAAGGGCAAGCCCTTCGGGGGCAAGCATGATGTATGTTGTCACCACGGCTGTCATGAACAGGGCCGGGAGCAGGGTTATCCAATACGGTTTTCTTTTCCGGAAGAGGTATACGGTGATGGTCCAGAGAACAACCGTGGCTAATGTCTGGTTAGACCAGGCAAAATAGCGCCAGACCACGTCGAAGTTTATTTTAGTAAGCAAGAACCCCACGGCGAAGAGAGGAATCGTAATTACCAGCCTGTTCCTTATCGGTTTTTGATTGAACCTCAGCAGGTCGCCAACGGTAAGCCTGGCGCTCCTGAAAGCGGTGTCGCCTGAAGTGATCGGAGCCGCCACCACCCCCAGTATGGCCAGTATCGCCCCAAATTTTCCCAGCAGGGAGTTGGAGATTTCATTCACCACCCATGCGGCATTCCCTTTTTGCGCCACCATCACCTCGCCCAGCTCCCGGACACCTCCGAAGAAGCTCATGCTGATTGCCGCCCAGATAAGGGCCACGACCCCCTCAATAACCATTGCCCCGTAAAATACTTTTCGTCCCTCTTTTTCATTTTTCATGCAACGGGCCATCAGGGGTGACTGTGTGGCATGGAAACCGGATATGGCACCGCAGGCTATGGTGATAAACAACATGGGGAAGATGGGGAATTTTGCCTTGTCATAATGAAAGTTCTGCCAATTTTCGGAGGTCAGCTCCGGGATGGCATACCCTTTAATTATTAGGGCGAAAATCAGGCTGACAGCCATAAAAAGCAAAGCAAAGCCAAAGAGGGGATAAATCTTTCCTATGATTTTATCAATGGGCAGCAGGGTTGCCAAAATATAATAGATAAAGATCACCCAGACCCAAAATCTAAAATCCAAAGTGGCTGGTGTCAAATTTGCGAGAATACCGGCAGGGCCTGAAATAAAAACTACCCCCACAAGCACCAAGAGCACTATGGTGAAGATTCTCATTAACTGCTTTGTTATATTCCCCAGATAGATGCCGATGACTTCAGTTATGCTCAGCCCGTTGTGCCTGACAGAGAGCATTCCCGAGAAATAGTCGTGCACGGCTCCCGCAAACACGGTTCCCAGGACGATCCAGACGAATGCGACCGGTCCCCAGAGAGCGCCGGCGATTGCGCCGAAGATTGGGCCCAACCCGGCAATATTCAGGAATTGGATAAGTAGAACTCGCCACCAGGGCATTGGGACAAAGTCAACCCCGTCACTCATGGATACAGCCGGGGTAGGCCTGTTCGGGTCAACCTCCATCATCCGTTCCAGGTATTTGGAATAAAAGATATAACCGGCTAACAGGATGGCCAGGGACAAAATAAATGTGATCATCTGATACTCTTTAAAAAGTTTTTAGTGAGATTGGCGGTGTAGGGATCTGAATGTTTTGATAATTGAACCAACCGATTTTCTATTTCAGGGTTGTCAAGGATATTTTTGTTGGTAACCATCTGTTTTGAAATAATTTTATAAATTTGATTTAAACCACCGACGCTTATTTTTCCAGTCATGTATTTATCGATTAAAAGGACAATAGCATCAGGGGATATATTGTCAACCAGTTGCATTTTATAAATTATTTCGTATTTTGTTTCCGGCAGGGAATTATCCATTAACTCAATAAATCTAAGTTGATTCTCTGAATTACTTAAATACTGAGGAGTTATTACGGAAAGTGCTTTTTCAGAAATATTCTTGTTTTGGGAAGCAACCAGGGGGAGTAACTGGGAGTCAAATTCGATGAAAAACGAATTATTTCGTCTAATTATCTCAAGGGCAAATAGTTCCTGATTCTCACTTCCATTCAGTAATTTGTTAATATACTTAGTGTCAATCCTCTCTTTCAATATATCATCTATATACACTTTTGTTTCACCATGCACCGTATGCCATAATGTGTAACATGTGAATACGGCATCTTTAATCACATATTCTTTCAATGATGGCAATGTAGCACTTGAGTAGCCGTCCACTTCAAATAAATTCTTTTCAGTTCTATCATCGATGTTGAGCTGAGGCTTATCTTCAATAACCAGATCCTCGTATTGAAGTTCCTTTAAAATGGAAACTGTATCACTCAATATTTCGTCCAACCGGATATAATCCTGTGGTTCGAAAGGAGTGTGATCGGATTTTGTTAATGGCTCTCTTTCATCTAATTGTATGCCTAAATAATTCCCGACACCATCCCAAAATACCCACAATTTTACCATCCGGCATATTCCTGTTACACAGATATCTTTATAAAAATACCGGCCAAACCAGATGGTCAGTCCGTTTTTATCCTGTAATTCTACTATTTTGTTATCAGACAGACTATCACTGGAATTTTTTATCACATGAGAAACAGTGATTCCTTTCATATTGAGAAAATCTTTTGAAGGGAAAGCTGTTTTAAGGGAATCACCGGGAGAATAATTATATCCGCCTAAGAATAAAGAAACAAAAATGAGTATGGCTAATTTGATGGTTGCTAACTTAAAATTTATTTCCAACGAACTCGTTTTTATGTAGTTTGAAAATATGAGAAAAATTTGACATCTCTCATCTTCGAATTGATTTTAATGCTTCAGATACACTAATCCATGTAACCTCGTGAGGCATCTTGTTACTTAGAGAAGCAATAGCTGTTACTACACCAGCTGCTTCACCCATTGCAACTGCATTTCCGGTAACTCTGTAACTTGCATGTGCAAAAAAATCACCACTTATACATCTACCAGCCATCATGAGTCCATCAACATCTTGTGCGATCAAAGAACGTAGTGGAATATCATATGGCTTAACATTGATTCCATCAGTTGTATAGCCTGCTTTGTTGTAGTCTAATGAGTGAATATCAACCATATATGTTGCACGACAAATAGCATCTTCAAACCTTGCTCCTGAAATCATATCTTCTTTGTTAATTGTATAAATGCCTTTAATTCGTCTCCCTTCTCTAATTCCAATCTGACTTCCAGTTGCCACTAATCTCATATTTTCCCAAATTCCATGCAAGCTACGTAATCCATTTACGATTTTATTCACTTCTGATCTAGCTTGAATCGTGGCATCTGAAAGTTGTTGTGCATTATTTGGTGAGACATTATATTCATGGTTTGCCATTATTGCAATCAGGTCAGATCTAATTGCAAAAAATGTAGGTATTCCGTATGATGGAGAAAATCCGAGTTTTTCAATTTCTTTTCTCAAATTTATTTTATTATCTGAACTTGATGCATTTCCATTAATGAATTTCTCTTTTATTAGATCTTCTTTATTAATTCCCATAACAATGGCCATCAAGGATAGGGGTTGTGTTTTTCCAGTAACAGGATGACCTAAGTCAAAATTACAACCTGAAAGGGCTGACAAATCACCGTTTCCTGTAGCATCTACAAAACATTTAGCTTTCCAGATTTCACGTCCTGAATTACTTTCAGTAATCACCGCACTAATACGTCTTCCTTTTATTATAGACGATACTATTCTAGTATAAAGACGAACATGAACACCAGCTTCGGCACACATTTGCTCTAACACTAATTTCATTGCTTCAGCATCGTATATGCTGTTTTGTAATTGAGCTTTAGTTGAATCTAGTCGCTTTAATATTTCCGCCATGATACCTAATTTACCATTGTGATCAATGATATTACTTAGCATGCCTGTAGTCCAAACTCCTCCTAAACATCCATATAACTCGATAAGACAAGTTTTCGCACCACTTCTAGCAGCACTAACTGCCGCTGCAATTCCTGCTGGTCCACCCCCGCAGACAATAACGTCAAAAAAATCATTTACAGTTTTTCCTTCCCTAGTAGGTTGATAAACATGAGGCTTAATTGTTGAACAGGATGTAAAAGCTGTTAAAGCGCCAAATTTTATAAAATTTCTTCTTTTCATATGTAAAACTTTATTTTATTAATATTTGCGTGGATACTTAGATCCGATTGATTTCAAATTGTTTATAATTTAATTCTTTGACATTTTTGTAAACGCTTTTGAATCATGTACTGTCGTTTCTGTAATATGGAAGAATGTAGGAATCTGTGTTTACATCGTATAATGTATTCACATTGACACCAGTTTTTTGCTGAATTCAACCCATCAATCAGTTCACAGCAGGACACAAATCAATGATTGTTGAATCTAAGCAATATACTTCCATCGAGTTTGAAGACGTCAGTGACGCGCTTCTGCCTATTCCTAAATAGTTGCACTTGAAATTATGAGCATCAAGCACAAAAAAAATTATTCAGACTTTTTCGATCAGATAATTGGCCAAACATCATAGCAAGCATCTGATTTCAACAAATGGAATGCTTCATATAATTATTGCCATCATACTTTCTATCGACGTTATTGGGTTTATTACTATCTAAGAGAGTTACGAGTTAAATTAAAACGAATTTATTGTTGTGTATTTGTATCCTGCTTAGGACCGCAAAGTTGAGAATTCAACTTCGTTTATTTGGAAATACTATTCAAGTGTATAAATTGCAATTATATAAGATACGTTTTTGGATTTTACTAAAATACATATGATATGCTTTTATCTATTAATAACCAGGATTTTGGTTCATGTTTCTATTTATTAATATTTCTTTTGATGGAATTGGCCATAAATATTGTCGACTTGCATCAAAACTTCTTTGCGATAACATTCTAACTAACCCTTCTGAATACATCTTAGTAAAATCAACAATTCCATCCTCATCAATGCTGGGTGTTTCTGGGAAAAACCAGAGATTTGACTTAACAATCTTTTCTCGTAAATCATGAACATCTAACATTCCATAATTCTTGTTTGTTAAAGCCTTTTCTGCCAGACGCCAACGAATAAGATCCATATATCTTAATCCTTCATTTGTAAATTCAACTCTTCTTTCTAGTCTTACTTTTTTTCTTAGATAATTTTGGTCATTAGAATTTATAGCAGGATATTCAGTTATAGCAGAAACAGCAACCCCGTAAGCTCTTGCTCTAACTTGATTAATAGCATTTAACACTGATGGATCTATTTCTCCTAGCTCAATCTTTGCTTCGGCATACATTAATAATACATCTGCATAACGAATATAAATAAAGTCTGGATCAGTTATTAAATCCAGCCAATCTTCGTCAATACCTTTCTTGAAAAGAAGCCCGTTATAGCTTGCCCACTGTATAGTACCTCTTGAGTCATTATTTTTCACATACATTCCTGTGTTTAAATTTAATACATTTAAAGAATCTGGATGAGGGTCATAAATATAGCCTAAATGTGAGCTCCCGAATTCAACTATGGTAGCAGTACACCTTGGATCACGGTTTTGAAACGGTTTTCGAGGATTAAATAATGGTGATTCATCTATGGGAAGTCCGTCGATACACTCAAACGAACAAAATAAGTCCCAAGTTGGGTTGTAATAAGAAGTACCTCCTACATTCCGTGATCGCATTCTGTTAACGATTCCATTTGTGCCAGTACTATAAATGAGTCCTAATTCTATAGACCTAGGAAAAACAAAAATAGCTTCATTTGAATTCTTAGTTTTCGATAAAAATAAATCGTTAAAACTTGGATGTAAACTATAAATATTTAAATCAATACAACTTTTCGCAGCATCCTTAGCTGTATTCCAGTCTTGCATATATAATGCTATGCGTGCCTTTAATGCCAAAGCAGCTCCTTTTGTTGCTCTCTGAAGTTCATCATCTCCATAGCTTAGAGGTAAATTTTCAATTGCGTAATCAAAATCAATATAAATTTCTTGTAAAATCTTATCTTTATTTGCTCTTGACATTGAAAATGCTTCACTAATGTCAATAAGAGGCTCTTTATAAAATACAACATCTCCAAAATAACTTATTAATATTGAATATTGAGCAGCTCTTACAAAACGTGCTTCGGCTGTATATTGTATTATTCTATTTTCTGGAATATTTTTCGCCTCGTCTAGATTTGCTAATAATGTATTTGCACGGGATATAACTCTATAACAGTTGGTCCATAAGTTTGAAGAGATATTCCAGTCACTACTGATTGTTCCTGCAACAATAGGGCTTAAATCAGTTCTGGTATACCAGTCATCAGTATATTCTTCAGTATTTAAATACCAATTGTCAATATTATATAAATTATTTAAAGACATCGTTATCTCAACTTCATTAGAATACCAATTTTCTGAAGATCCTTCAGCTAATGGATTTAAGTCTAATTCGACGCAAGAAGAGATAAATGTTATAGCAAACAACAATGTTATTTTTTTAAATGTTTTCATAGTTCACGAATTAATAAATTAATGAAATTCCAAAATGGAATGAAGATGTAATTGGATAATATCCTACTGCTGAACTTTCAGGATCCCAGCCTTTAGGGTACTTGTCAATAGAAAATAAATCAAATCCAGAGACATAAAAACGACATTTTTGCATGTTGATCTTTTCGAGAAAACTTTTAGGTAAATTATAGCCAAAAGTTAGATTTTGAAGTCTTAAATATCTGCCATTAAACATAAAATGATTGCTTGTAGTGTAGTTTGATGATGAAGTTCTAGAAGAGAGTTTCGGATGATGAACTAAATTATTTTGTTCTTCAGAATTGTATTTACTCCAATAATCACCGTCTACAAACAGAGGAATATTTTGCCAACCGCCTCCAAGTGGTTGTCCCATAGAAGTGTTCAAAACATTTTGTTTTCCAACTCCTTGTAAATATACAGACATGTCAAAATTCTTATATTCCATGTTTAGTGAACTGCCAAAAATATATCGAGGTAGAGAGCCACCAAGTAATACTCTATCATAATCTGAAGAAATGTTACCATCAGGAACACCTTTAGGACCACTCACATCTAAAAATTTGATATCTCCCACTCCTATAGCGCTGTTAACCTTAGGATATTTGTCAAGTTCTTCCTGAGTCAAAAATAATCCATCCGATAAATAACCATACCATTCGTCGAATTCACTTCCTTTCTTCCTAATTTTTGAACCAATAAATTCAGTTCCACCAAGGTCTCCCATTATTGATTTAAAGTCAGAAATATTAATGGATGCAGAATATTTAAATTCTTCAATTTTGTCATTCCATGTTAGCTGCAATTCATATCCTTCAGTATACATTTTACCTGTATTCTGTTGTGGATTATCAAATCCCATGTATTTAGGTATTTCAAGTGCAAGTAGCATATCATGAGTTGTTTTTTTATAAATATTCCCTATGAATTGCAGCTTATTATTAAATAAATTTATATCTATGCCGGCGTTCCATGATTCAGTATTTTCCCATGAGATATTTTTAATAGCATAATTTACTTGAGCCGCAGTCTTCACTCCCATTGCATTTCCTCCGTAATACATTACAGCATCACCAAAAGAAATTTTTGACTGATAAGGATAGTAGCCTATTCTTTCATTACCTAGTAATCCCAATGATCCTCTCAACTTTATAAATGAAATAATTGAGTTTGATTTAAAAAAAGACTCTTGAGAAATCACCCACGCAAGAGCAATAGAAGGAAATGTTGCCCATCGATTATTTTTATGGAATCTTGATGAACCATCTGTCCTAAGATTAGCTTGAAAATAGTATTTAAATAGGTAATTATAGTCCAACCGTCCAAAATAAGATATGTATGAGTTTTCATAAGCATTTCCGTTGTTGAATTGATAATTTTCATCACCAATACTTAGGTATGGATAATTATTTAAGTCGAATCTTGTTCTTGAAGCTGACAGATTCTCATTTTTAAAGGAATAATCTTCATATCCGGCCAATAAATTGAAATTATGTTTTTCATCAATAGAATTTACATAATTAATCAAAAATTGTTTTGTTACTTGCAAAGCATCATTTCGATTTTCGTATAATTGGGTTTGTGTCCGTCCATATAGAAATACATCGAATCTTGAAGGATCATCCATTGTGTAAGCTGACACTGTTGGCAGAAAACTTTTCTGTTTTAAATGTGTAAGTGTTGGTGAAATTACAGCTGTGAGAGTCAATTCTTCAATTGGTTTAAAGTCGATAGAAGCTTTTGCTCCAAGTCTACTATTTATACTATTGTTAAAGCCTCCATATTTCATTAAGCCGTATGGATTTTCAGATGCTTTTCCTCCAGCAACCCGTCCATCTGACCATTCAGCAGGATATATTGAAGGCATCATTCGTGCTTCATATATCGGATCGTATGATGCATCATTACTGTTATTCCTTGTATAATAAACATTAATATTTGTTTTCAAAGAGTTTGAAAAATCGATAAGATTATTAATTCTTGCAGTATAGCGTTCATTATAGCCATTATCGAAATTATATAATAATCCATTTTTTTCATAATTAAAAGAGCCAACAGTGAAAATTCCCTTTTTCCCAATGTTAAAATTGAAATTATGTTTTAGTCTTTGTGCGCTATTGGCAAAAATTAGTTTTTGCCAATCTGTATTAGGATACAAATTTGGATTTTCCTGGTTAAGTTTTGTGTAATTTTCTATTAAGTTTTGTGAGTAGATTGGAAATTCATTTGTATTATTATTGTTATCATTCCATGCTAATTCATTTGCCATTTCCATATAACGAACTGCACTTGTGAATTCGGGCAATTGTGATGGTTTTAATATTCCATACTCAAAATTATAACTAAATTCAGAAACATCTTGCCTACCTTTTTTTGTAGCTATTAATATGACACCTGCGGCAGCCCTGGATCCATAAATTGAAGCAGAAGCGGCATCTTTTAGTACAGAGATACTTTCTATATCATTTGGGTTAATATCGTCAATACTCATTCCAGATACACCATCAATAATGACAAGAGGATTACTATCACCAATTGTGGTAATTCCGCGAATTCGTATAGAAGCTGATCTATCAATTCTACCTCCTGATCTGGTGACCATTACTCCAGGTGAAGCACCTTGTAGAGCTTGAGAAACATTTGAAACTCCTCTATTAACGAGTTCGTCACCTTTAACTGTTGCAATAGCCCCTGTTAAATCTCGTTTACTTTGTGTCCCATATCCTACAACTACTACTTCATCCAACAATTCTACATCAGTATCCAATACAACACTTATTGTATTTCTTCCTGCTGTACTTGCTTCTTGAGGTTTCATTCCCACGTAAGTAATTTGTAATACAGCGTTTTCCGGTAAATTGGACAAAATAAAATTCCCATCAATATCTGTAACTGTACCTTGCGAAGGGTTATCTTTTACAACAATTGTCGCTCCAATAACGGGCTCTCCGTTTGAATCGGTAACGGTACCCCTCACGGTTTTTCCTTGCTGTTGAAGAGTTTGAGTTAAATTTGTAAGAATACTAGCGGTTTCTTCAGCCTTTTTCGAGAGAACAATATAGTTTTTCTCAAAATCGTAACCGATATCTGTGCCGCTGAATGTCTGGTTCAGGTATTCGGATACTTTGTCCGATTTGTTTTTTAGGCTTACTGTGCGCGAGGTGTTTACTTCGCGGTTGCTGTAAACGACCAGATAGTCCGTCTGTTTTTCAATTTCACTGATCAGCTGACTTACGGTTACAGAGTTAGATTTCAGTTCAATTATTGCATCCTGTGCGTTTGTATTTGTTGCCATCAGTTGAAGAGTGAAGGCAAACAATAGAAATAAGCAGATTTTCATGATGTTAAATAAATCTTTAAAGTCACTTTTTTTTATTAAAAAGTGATCGGATGAAGTGTTTATTTTCATATATTTGTGTGTTTAAAGTGAATAACTTAGATTTGACCTCTTTGTGTTTGCTTTATTTTAGCGATAGGTGTTGGCGCACTTATCGCTTTTTCTATCTTTCGTGCTTTATCATAGGCATATGTGTTTTTAAAGATTAATAATTAATTCTATTTTGTGATTGTGATAATGTTGTTTTCCGTATCTTTTTGAACATTGAACCTCTGTATTTTCTGAATTATCCTTAAGATCTCGTCGATACCATCGCGTTGGCGAAATTTTCCGGTGTAATGCACGTTGAATATTTCGGGGTCTTTTACTACGATCTTTACATCGTAGTAAAGTTGAAGTTTTTCGATAATATCCAACAGCCGCTCATTTTCAAAGGTATATATCCCGTCTTTCCAAAGGAAATAATCGGAATTTTGAATTTCTCTCAGAAACATTTTTCCGTCTTTCACGACAATCTGTTCTTTGGGTTTCAGGGTCACGCTCGACTTTGGTGATTCTTTGCTGTAAACCATCAGCGAACCTTCTATGAGGTCGGTTTTGATACAGCCGGCTCCGGGATAGCTGTACACATTGAATTGGGTCCCGAGCACTTTCATTTCCATGTTCTGTGTAGAGACAATAAAAGGCTTCCTTGAATTCTCTGCAACATCGAAATATGCTTCTCCGGAGACAGTCACCCGCCTCGATCTCCCGGAAAAACGGGCCGGATAAGTGAGTGTGGATTGTGCGTTCAGCCACACTGAAGTGCCGTCTTGAAGCGTCAGGTGTGCCCGTTGTCCGGCAGGGACAACCAACGTGTTTATCTCCCTGTTACTGCTGTTATCTGTTAGAAGATGTCGGGTGGCGAAAAAAGTGGAGGCAATGAGTATCAGTGCTGCTGCTGCATATTGCACGGCCAGTCGAACAACTTTTTGTCGCTTTTTTGTCTTTAATTGCTGTAGGAATTGTTGATAACTTCTCCTACCTTCCGATTCATTTTTTGAAAATTTGGATAAGTGCGTAAGCGCATATGTGTTTTGCATACGTACAAACTCCTCCCGCAAGAGTTCATTCTTTTCTAACTCATTGAACAATTCGGCGGTGTCGGATTGTCCCAGTTCACCCGAGAAATATTTAGGGAGTTTTTCCTCCATTCTTTTTCTGCTTTATTAATTAACGATCGAACGTGAAAAAACCACCAAGAAAAAACAAAAAAAATTAAGCAAGCAAAAAAATAAGTAAAGGGATGTGATCTTTTAGTATCTCTTTTAGTTTTTTGTAGGCTATTGCCATTTGGTTTTCCACGGTATTAATAGAGATATTCAGTTCCTGTGCGATGGTTTTTTGCTTTTTCCCCTCAATTTTATTTAAAACAAAAATTTCACGGCATTTCTCAGGCAGGCTTTCGATAGCGTTTTGAATGACCGTTTCAATATCGGATTCAGAAAACAGCTGCTCATCGAATGCTTCCAGGGATTGAAACTTAATCTGCAGAGCTTTTGTATAGTCGTCCTGTAATTTTTGTGCTGTATTCTGCACAATTGTCTTGTGCCTTAAAAAATCGATACACCTGTTCTTTAGCGTCGTAAACAGATAAGCGAAAAGATTGGTGTGCGTCAGCAAAAGAAAGTTCTGCTCCCACAAATCGAGAAAGACATCCTGCACAATATTCTCTGCATCCTCTTCGCGAATAACGTATTCCTGTGCAAAACGTTTCATCCTCGAGTAGTGGGCAACATAGATATTCTCGAATTCAATCCTGTTTTTAATGGTATTGCTCATTCTTGTCTGCTAAAGCTCAAAATGAAATTACAAACTCAAAAAACCAAAAAAACAACATAAAGGAAGTGAAAACCTTCCCAAAATAGAAACACTACTCCCTGAAATCTGAAACTTTAATTACCCACGCATGTTGGGAAGGTAGTTCATCAACAGTTAAGGAGGGGGGGAAGGTGATCGTCAGTTTTCCCTGTTGTTGTTTTGTATTCAAAGTTCCCTTGTATCCCAATAATTCAACTTTTCCCGCACCTTTCAGGCCGGTAAGGATGACAGGTGTCTTTGGCCACTTCTTTAAAAGGATATACAAATTCCCTCCTTTCCGTGTGAAGAGCAGGTTTTCGTTTTTTGGCCTGTTGGGACTTTTCCACGGCTGCGAAAAATAGATGGCATCTCCGTTCACTTTCAGCCATTTCCCTATATCCAATAACCTTTCCTGCATAACGACAGGGATCATGCCGGTTGCATCGGGGCCTATGTTCAGCAGGAAATTACCGCCATTCGCCACTTTATCGATAAGGATATCGATCAGCTGTTTTGAAGAAAGGTAATGTTCCGTTGTTTCGAAACGGTTGTATCCGTAGGATGTTCCTATACCGCGGCTTTCTTCCCACGGGTGATCCGCGTTGTCTCCAATACCCTGCTGACTGTGCACCAGATCGTATTCCGTGGTATAGTAGCCCCCGTGCTTGCTTCTGGTCTCCTTTCCCCACCTGTCGTTTACTACTACCGAGTTTTTTACGGGAGACTCGTTGTACAACCAGGCTAGGAACTCTTCGCTTTTCAAGGTTTTGCTGTCGTAATCCCATTCTCCATCGGAGAAAATGATTTCGGGCTTGTAATTGTTGACCAGCTCCTTCATCTGCGGAATCATGTGCCTGTCCACCCATTTTTCAATGGTGGGCTGGGAGTACAACGGATGAGCCCATTCCAACAGGGAATAATACAACCCGAAACGGAGACCGGTATTGCGGACTGAGGTGGATAACTTACCGATTAAATCGGTATGCGGCCCCATCACCACGCTGTTCCAATGAGGGGATTGTGTACTGGGCCATAAACAAAAACCATCGTGGTGCTTGGATGTCAGCACGACGTATTTCGCACCCGCTTCCCTGAAAAGTTCTGCCCACTCGTCGGAATTAAAATATTCGGCTTTAAAGAGGGGTGCAAAATCAGCGTATTTGAAGTGTTCACCGTATTGTTTTGCGTGAAAATCCTGAAAAAACTTGTTGCCGGTTAAGAGCCGGTTGTAATAATGTTCGGCATACTTTTCGTAAATACCATCTACTTCATTGACAGGAGCGTAGGCGGGAACGGAATACAGTCCCCAGTGAATAAAAATACCGAACTTGGCATCCTGCCACCATTGGGGTACTTCCCTTTTATCCAACGAATCCCAGTGGGGTTGGTATTGAGCAGACAGTGATGCAAAGGAAAGTAATACGAATAGCAGGCTGATCCCTTTTTTCTTCAATTTTACCGACATAATTAGTTCTATTTGAAATTTTACTAAATATAATAATCTCCCAACCGATTTTGATGGAGATTCCGAAGACTGGAGCAATTCCGGGAATTACTCATTCCTCAAACTTTCGAGCCCAAATATACAAATAAAACATTAAAATCAGCTTGTAAAGAAAAAAAAAGTTAAAAAGCCTATTCTAAAAAACCGGCTGCCTGGGAAAAGACATTCATAAAAGAACGGTCAACGGATGAAACATCTTTGAGGTTCACGGGAAAAGGATTTTCGTGGGAATAAGGATATGGAAAATCCAGTAATTCAATTCTTACTTCCGTATTCTTTATCCCCAGCGCTTCTTGTACTCCATGGTATGGAATTACCACATCTTGCGCAAGAACAATGCCTCTGATTTTTTCCCCGATCCGTTCAAAAAAACTTTCGCGCTGTGTTTGAAACCTCTCGGGTAAAATCATCTGGAAAAATGCGTCGAAAGCTTTGTCCCGAAACCATTTAGCAATTGGTTCCATGCCGAAAGTATAAACGTAGTAGTTATACAGCTTTTCAAAGGCGGCCCTATCCATAATGCTTCGGGAAACGCCATGCATGGAACGGAATATACTCCCTCCACAAAACATAAACAGGCGCGTATCGGCGAAGAGCCCTTTTGGGTTTGCCATGAGTGCCACCTGCGAAAGGAATGCTCCTATGGAATAGGCAAAAATGTCGATATGCGTGCCTTCCGTGAAAAGGGGATGTTTTCCTGTTTTTATTTCTTCGTATAAAGAAGTCAAGTCGGCACAGGTTTGCCTGCCCGATAAATAAAAGCGTTCAGGGTTCTGGCTGATGCGTTCGCTCAACGCTACGTTGGCAAAACTTATGGAGCGGTCGTCTGTGTATTTATTTCGTCTGCAGTTCAACAGGGAAGACAAGGCACGCGGAGTTGACCACGACAGGGGCGAGCGGTTTATGTGGAACGCGATAGGAAACAGGATGACGGGTTTTCCCGTGTTGCTGCACAGGTACTCGGCCCAGGTGAGGTATTTGGTCCAGTTCCTTTCGTTCAACCCGTGCAAAAGCAAGATAGCTTTATCCTGTTTTTGTTTTCCGCAGGGGGTAAATACGGGATATTCAAAGGAATAATTTTCTTCAATGTGGCAGTCGGCGGGTAATGTTTCGCCAGAGCATAAGGTGCTTCCGAACGAAAAAAAACGGATGCTCGTTTTTGTTTCGGGTAAGCGGCAGTCGGCCCCTTGTTTAAAAAGATTTCCCAGCTCGGTAAATCGTTGGCAATAATTCATTTTTTCTTGTAAAGAAATATCCTTTTTCAGGTATCCGCAAATCAAAGGGAAAAAGGATGCCTGCATGTGGCAGGAGCACCTATGTGGGGTGGAAATCGCTATAGCGGGGTGAAATTTTTTTAGGGCAGCGTGCAATTCATTTGGTTAATCCTTAATAAAAAACTATTTTTGCATCGGGTCGGTAACTGACGCTATTAACATGAATGGGAAAATACCCGCATACTTATACGAGAAAGGCAACACGGTAAAAATGATTGTGTTCACAGCGGTTTTTGCATTGCTGTTCATCAATATCTTCCAACCTTTCGGCTCAAGGGCATGGTATCCCGCTATTTCCGATTTTAAGTATTTTACTTTTTCCAGCCTGATCATTCTTACCGGAATGTTGGTGGTGGTTGTCAGCCGTGTTATTCTTGCGGTCTATTCGAAAAAAAACGATATCCTTTATTGGCAATATGGTTTCTGGATCTTGTGTGAGGTACTGGCCATGGCGGTGTTTTATTCGCTTTTTTCGAAATTTGTGCCCAAGGAGAGTGCCGACAGGGATTTTATGGATATCTTTCGTCAAAGTGCTGTAAACACAGCCTTGGTGCTGTTGTTGCCCTATGCTATTTCGTGGCTTTACTTCTCGTGGAAGGAAAAAAGTTTGCTTTTAGCAAACATGGAACAGGAAAAAACGGCGGACTCGCATACAAGAACCCTGGTAGCGTTTCCGGACGAAAAGGGTGACCTGAAGATTTCGATCACCCTGGAAAACTTGCTCTATATTGAATCCGCTGATAATTACGCCACCATTTTTTATTTGAACAAATCCAGGCAATCCCGCTTCCTGCTTCGCAATTCGCTAAAATGGATGGAGGAGAATCTGACAAAAGATACTCCGTTAGTACGTTGTCACCGTTCTTATATTGTGAACATGGACAAGGTGAAGATACTGAAAAAAGTAAAAGGAGGGATTGTGCTTGAACTGGATGCCGAAAACACTCCCGAGCTCCCTGTATCAAAAACGTATTACGAGTCGTTTATGCACAAGTTTTCACGGTATTCGGTTAACTAAACCTTTCGTTGGTGTGTCATTCACAATCACCTTTCCGGTGATAATCACCTTTTCCTGTACAAAAAGCCACCTTACGATGCCTGTTGTAAAGGACGGTGCGACCTGGACGGCTAATTGTAGCCGGTAGATGTACACAATTCGTAATATGCTTCGTGAGTTGTAAAAAATCAGGTATAATTACGCTAAATCGTTAATTTAGTATTACTTTTGCAGTCGCAGCAGGCCGGTTTGTCGCTTCGGTCCCGATATTTGTCGGGATTCGGGGAGGAAAGTCCGGGCAACGTAGAGCACCATACTTCCTAACGGGAAGCTGTTCGTGAGGGCAGAGTAGCGTAACAGAAAACAACCGCTTCGTTTTCTCGGGAGATTACGATGCAAGGGTGAAAAGGTAAGGTAAGAGCTTACCGGGTGCCGTGGCAACACGGCATGCCGTACGTCTTATGGGTTGCAAGACCATGTATATCGGATAGGTAGGGTTGCTCGCCCGATGCCGAGGGGTAGGTCGCTTAGATAAATGACAAACATCCCGACTTGTCGGGATACAGAACCCGGCTTACAGGCCCGCTGCTTTTTTATTTTGAGGTATGCTGAAAAGGAAAAAAAGAGTTTCGAAACAGGAGGAGGAAGACAAGCCTGGGTTGTTTGAAAGGATCAGGCTCCAAATAAAGGAATGGGTTCACTTTCTTACTTACGAAATCTGGCGGCTAAATCCTGAAAATTTCTCCAATAAAAAGAATGTTTTGCACAATGTTCTTAAAGTCACCATGCTCACCGTTAGAGGTGTGCAGGAGCAAAACCTCGGAGCCAGTTCCCGGTCGTTGACATACCGTACAATCCTTTCTCTTGTCCCCATGTTGGCCGTGTTGTTTGCCATTGCCCGCGGTTTCGGGTTCGAGAAAATCCTGGAAAGCCAGATTTTCGACTTCTTCAGCAACAGCGATACGGAAATAACGGCTGCTTTGCCTGAGTCAAAAATGGCGACCGATACCCTTATCGATGTGTCGGAGACGACCTCCTTCACCATTGAGACAATCATCAAACTGGTTAACAACTCCCTGGAGCATGCTAAGGGAGGGGTTTTTGCCGGAATCGGGGTTATCTTGCTGTTATATACCGTCATCTTACTGTTTTCCGATATAGAGAACAGCTTTAACCGTATTTGGGGAGTGAAAAAAGGACGATCTATCCAACGGAGGGCGGTCGACTACTTCGCGCTCATTCTACTATTGCCTATTTTTGCTGTCCTTAATTACAGTCTGACAGCTCTTATACAAGCATCTACGGGCCCGTTTGATAAGTTCAGTTATATCCTTGACCCTGTGGTAACCCAGGTGTTGAATTTTCTTCCTTTTTTAGTAATGATCATCACCTTGACACTTCTGTACAGGTTTATGCCCAATACAAAAGTGAAATGGGCAAGTGCATTGATCGGAGGGATTGTCGGCGGTGTTGCTATTCAGCTTTTTCAGATGATCTATTTAAACGGGCAGCTGTGGATAGCAAAATACAATGCCATTTACGGGGCTTTTGCCGCCATACCGCTGTTGCTTTTGTGGGTACAGATGTCTTGGTTTATTGTACTAATAGGTGCAGAGTTGTCGTATTCGGCACAAAATGTCCGAAAATTTTCTTTCGATAGGGAAACTAAAAACATCAGCCGCCGTTTTCGGGATTTCTTTACCATCATGATTGCATCGGTAATTGTAAGGCGGTTCGCAGAAGGTGAAACCCCGCTTACCGCCGACCAGATATCGATGAAGTGCAAAATACCCATTAAGTTAACCAACGATATTATTGATGAACTGCACAAGCTTCAGGTGATTTTACCGACCCCCACACCGGATGATGACCGCGTTATGGCCTACCAACCCGCTTTGGATATTAATTTGCTGACTGTTAATGACCTGATAGAGCAGATAGACAAGGAGGGCTCAGAAGATTTTCTGATTGATGTAGAAGGGGATTTCGCTCGGCACTGGAATGCCTTGATGCATACACGAATGTCTGTTTATGAATCTCCCAGTGACATAATGCTGAAAGATTTATAAATCAAGGCCTCAACAGTTGATAGGCTTTTGATGGGTACTTTCTGAGCGACCGGCTGATGGTTTTGGCGTCCTCACCGCAAAAACGATTGAGCAAGTTCCAGAATTTTTCACTGTGATTCAGTTCGACCGTATGAGCCAGCTCATGAAGAATCACATAATCAATCTGTTTTTCGGATAGCAACATCGTGTAATAAGAGAAATTGATGGTTTTCCGGCGGGAACAACTCCCCCAGCGCGACACACTTTTGTTGATTTTTACATCGTTTACCTGCAGGTGGAGTATTTGTGCAAATTTTCGTGTTTTTTCCGGTAAAATTCTCTTGGCTTCGTGCCGCAAAGCCTGCCTGATCATTTCTTTAACAATATGTTGAGAAGTGGAGTTCTCCAAATCAAAATTCCCGGGGACAAAAATGGTTAAATTGCCATCTTTCAACCTCATTTTTACATTTTCTACCAGGTGTGTCCTCGACAGCCTCGCGGTAAACGAGAACGTCTCTAATACGGAGTCTTCCGTAATAAATTGATCTCTAGCAGTAAACAGCTTTGTTAACCGATGACGCATATCGTCAAGCAGGGAGGGTAACCTTTTTGGGGTAAATCCGAACGGAACGGTCAACTGGATATATTCCCCTTTTCTTCGGGCGATAATCCTCTTTGCCCGAGTGTCGGGTTTCACGATTATCTTTCCCAGTTCTTTATCGTTGTATTCGTACATTTAACAAAGATAATGCAATTATTTCTCCCAATTGTTTTACCCCGCCAATCATCAAAATAAAAAACATTGCCTATCTTTGTGCACGTTAGGAATTGTAAACAAATAAACTATTCGTTCTGGCTTGTGAACTGTTGCATACTTATTTGTTTACAATTCCTTAATTTCCGATGAAATGAGCATTATAAGTTCTTTAGAGAGTGTCGGCGAGTATGTCGAGCTGATGAGAAGAGTGATAGCTCCGCCCGACCGAGCTCGAGAATTTTTTAAAGAATTCTCGAAGGAAGTATATAAACTGGGGGTCAACTCCATTTGGCTGGTTATAATTATCTCCTTCTTTATAGGGGCGGTTATTGTTATGCAGATTGCTATAAACGTAGCTTCTCCTTTACTGCCCCGCTTCACGGTTGGAGTGGTTTCGCGCGAAATTATTTTGTTGGAATTTTCTTCCACCATCATGTGTTTGATCCTTTCGGGAAAGGTGGGCTCTAACATTGCTTCGGAAATTGGTACGATGCGTGTTACAGAACAGATTGATGCATTGGATATTATGGGTGTGAATTCGGCGAATTACCTGATTATGCCCAAAGTTTCGGCGTTTGTGTTTTTTATGCCTGTTTTGGTGGGATTGAGTATGTTTCTGGGTATGTTTGGCGGGTACGTCATCTGTCTTTTCACAGGTACTCCCCCGGTGTCCACGTATATATACGGGATTCAGTTTTTTTTCCGGGAGAGTTTTGTCTGGACTTCCATCTTGAAATCGATGATTTACGGGTTTATAATCGCTTCGGTTTCCGCATACTTTGGTTATCACGTTAAAGGCGGATCACTTGAGGTGGGAAAAGCAAGTACCGACTCGGTCGTGATCAACAATATCCTGATACTGGCTGCCGATTTGGTTTTCACGCAATTGGTCATGGGATGAAAAAGATAAGTCTTGATATATGATTCAGGTAAGAAATTTAATCAAAGAATTCGAAGGGCGTCTCGTTCTCGACGATATTACGACTTCCTTTAAAAAAGGAGCCGTGAATATGATCATCGGAAAGAGCGGTTCGGGCAAAACGGTTTTTTTGAAATGTCTTATCGGCTTGATACAGCCCAGTTCTGGTGAGATCAGGTATAACGGTCGTGACATTACCGAGATGCGAGCAAGAGAAATGAAACGTTTGCGCCGTGACATGGGGATGCTGTTTCAGGGATCGGCCCTGTTCGACTCCAAGACTGTGCTTGAAAATGTGATGTTCCCGTTGGACATGTTTTCCCGGATGAACCTTCGTGAAAGAAAAAAACGTGCCGAATTCTGTCTGGAAAGGGTAAACCTCTCACATGCGGCAGATCTTTATCCGTCGGAGATATCGGGCGGTATGATGAAGCGGGCTGCTATTGCCCGTGCCATTGCGTTGAATCCCAGGTACCTGTTTTGCGACGAACCAAACTCCGGCCTCGACCCAAAAACAGCACAGCTTATCGATGAGCTGATTTCGGACATTACGGACGATTTTGGAATTACCTCCATCGTGGTTTCACACGATATGAACTCGGTAATGAATATCGGCGATAACATTATCTTCTTGAATGAAGGAATCCTGGAGTGGCAAGGATCGAAAGACAAAATAATGGATGCCAACAACGAAAAGCTTAACGAATTTGTTTTTGCTTCGGAGCTTTTCAAAAAGATAAAAGCTGCTGACACTATTATCACAGAAAACAATGCTTCGGGACAAGAGGCTGGCTAGGACAAAACAATTGATGAAAAAAATTGTTATTCACATAGAACGTGTGTATAGAAATAGAAACCACAAGTAAGAATAAGTAGCGAGTAATATGACTAATTTATTGAGAATAAAAAATCTACATGCAGTAGTAGAGAATAAAGAAATCCTGAAAGGTATTCATCTGGAAGTAAACGAAGGCGAGATTCATGCTATTATGGGCCCCAACGGTTCAGGAAAAAGTACGTTGGCTTCTGTTCTTGCCGGAAATCCAAAATATGAAGTGACACGCGGTAGCGTAATTTTCAAAGAAAAGGAACTGCTCGATATGGAGCCTGCCGACCGGGCCAAGGAGGGGATTTTCCTCAGCTTTCAGTACCCTATTGAAATTCCGGGCGTGAGCATGGTTAATTTTATGCGCGCTGCGTTAAATGAACAGCGTAAATACAGGGGTGAGGAACAGATATCGGCGTCAAACTTCTTGAAACTGATGCGTGACAAGCGCGAATTACTGGGTATCGACAGTCAACTGGTAAGCCGTTCGGTGAACGAGGGTTTCTCGGGAGGGGAGAAGAAGAGAAACGAGATTTTTCAGATGGCCATGCTTGATCCTACGTTGGCGATACTTGACGAAACCGATTCGGGATTGGATATCGACGCGCTACGGATTGTTGCTGCCGGAGTAAATGCGTTGCACAGTCCCCATAAGGCAGCTATTGTAATTACCCATTATCAGCGACTTCTCGATTATATTCAACCTGATGTGGTTCACGTGCTTTACGACGGAAAAATCATTAAAACCGGAGGGCCGGATCTGGCTCTCGAACTTGAAGAAAAAGGATATGACTGGCTTGTGAACCCCTAACCCGTAACAAAAATGATTGAACAACAATATATCGATTTATTCAACGACTACAGAGACGAGATCGATGCGAATTCCGTTGCCGGACTCAATCGTCATCGCGACGCTGCTTTTGAAGCGTTCAATAGATCGGGATTCCCCACCTCAAAATCAGAAGATTATAAACATACGGATGTGTCCCGCGTGTTCGACTGTGATTTAGGGTTGAACCTGCGGAACGTCCCTGTTCCTGTTGATCCGTACGAAGCATTCAAATGTGACGTGCCTAACCTCAACACCAATGTATATTTCCTGATAAACGACCGGTTTTACACCAACGGACATCATCAGGGACCCCTGCCGAAAGGAGTTTTTGTGGGTAGTTTACAGCTGTTTTCAGAAACTCATCCCGATATTTTCGAAAGGTATTACGCGAAAATAGGCGATTATTCCGGCAATGGCGTAGTGGCTTACAACACTATGTTTGCCCAGGACGGTTTTGTGATTTATGTCCCCGAGAATGTGGTCATCGAAAAACCGCTTCAATTGATCAATATCCTCCGGGGAGGGGTCGACCTGAACGTGAACCGCCGCATTCTTATTGTAGCTGAAAAAAATGCACAGGTTAAACTGCTTGTTTGCGACCATACGGTCGATGATGTTCAGTTTATCGTGACACAGGTAGCGGAGATTGTCGCCGACAGAGATGCTCAAGTGGATTTTTACGAACTGGAAGAGAATTCGATAAAGGTCAAATTATTGAACAATGTTTTCGCCGAGCAGGCCGAAAATTCAAACGTAACGGTCTCTACGATCACACTGCATAATGGGTTCACCCGGAATAACTATCGCTTCCGCCTGCTGGGTGAATACGCTGAGGCCCATATCGGGGGGCTGGCCATTTGCGACAAGGAGCAGCATGTTGATAATTATGCATTTTTAGAGCACGCTACTCCCAACTGCCACAGTAACGAGTTGTTTAAATATGCACTTCAGGAAAGATCAACGGGGGTTTTCTGTGGAAGGATACTGGTGGATAAGGGTGCGCAAAAAACACTGGCCTATCAGAACAACAAGAACCTTGTCACCTCGGATGAAGCCAAGATGTTCTCGAAGCCGCAGCTTGAGATTTATGCCGATGATGTAAAATGCTCGCACGGGTTAACTACCGGACAGCTCGATCAGGATGCCCTGTTTTATCTGCAGGCGCGCGGAATTCCTGAAGAAGAAGCCCGCATGCTCCTGATGGTGGCATTTACGCAAGATGTAGTAGACCTGGTCCGTATCGATTCGCTTCAGGACAGGCTTGTACAACTGATCAACAAGCGCTTCAGGGGCGAACTGATGCGTTGCGGAAATTGCCACGTGTGTAAATGATTAATGTAAACGACATACGCGCTGACTTTCCCATTCTATCGCTTCAGGTACACGGTAAACCGCTTGTTTACCTGGACAATGGTGCGACAACACAAAAACCGCTTTGTGTGATAGATAAAATCCGGGAGATGTATTGTTCCGTGAATGCCAACGTGCACCGCGGTGTACATTTTTTGAGCCAGGCCGCCACCGACGAGCACGAAGCATCGAGAAGAACGGTGCAGGAGTTTATCGGTGCCGCTTCTTCAAACGAGATTGTCTTTACACGCGGTACCACGGAAGCCATTAACCTGATCTCCTCTTCGTTCTGCCGTGAGTTCTGCAAACCCGGTGACGAGGTCATAATTTCCGCTATGGAACATCATTCCAACATTGTTCCTTGGCAGCTGCAGGAGGCAATCTCCGGAATTAAACTGCGGATATTGCCTATCTCGGATGAGGGAGAAATTCTTTTGGAAGAGCTGGAAAAATTAATCTCTTCCCGCACAAAGCTGATTGCCGTCACTCATGTCTCCAACGTTCTCGGTACGATCACTCCGATAGAGAAAATTATTGAAACGGCACACCGGTACGATATCCCTGTTTTGGTTGATGCCGCGCAATCGGTTCAACACATACCGGTTGATGTTCAACGGATGGATTGCGATTTTCTCGTGTTTTCGTCACACAAAATCTATGGACCAACCGGTATGGGAGTGCTGTACGGGAAAGAAAAGTGGCTCGATAAACTTCCTCCCTACCAGGGCGGCGGTGAGATGATTGCGACAGTATCGTTCGAAAAAACCACTTTCGCCGGGTTGCCGTTCAAGTTCGAAGCAGGCACCCCCGACTATGTGGGGTCCACAGCGCTGGCCACAGCACTGAAATATATATCACGTATCGGCATAGAAAATATTGCGAAGCATGAACAGGGAGTGCTTGCGTATGCCACAGAGCAGTTGTTGTCTATCGATAAACTCAAAATATACGGAACCTCAAAAAACAAATGCAGTGTAATCTCTTTCCTTGTGGACGGAGTTCATCATTACGATATGGGTGTATTGCTTGACACGATGGGGATTGCTGTCCGTACTGGCCACCATTGCGCTGAGCCGCTGATGCGCCGGTTGGGTGTAGAGGGAACTGTCCGGGCATCGTTTGCGGTGTACAACACCAGGGAAGAGGTGGATGTTCTGGTGAACGGAATCCGACGGATAGTTAAGATGTTTTGACCGTTTGGGAGAATACCTACGGCAGGGTCTATCCTTTATTTTTTCTTTTTCTCGGCTTTTTGTCTTCCTTAAAATGAATCATGCGTGATTCTATTCCGTAAGCCGCGATATAGTTCTGGATTAGCTCCAGAAACTTCGCGCCGAAGCGTTCTGTTTTAACTTTTCCGAAACCGTGGATCCTCAGTAACTCCTTTTCCGTCTCCGGTAGGTAATCCGCCATTTGTACCAATGTTTTTACTGAAGCCACAATATAGACCGGCAGATTTTCCTCTTTGCTGATGCGGTTACGGAGCTGTACCAGCTCGCTTAGTAGTTCGGGGTGGATCGATTTCAACTGTATCCCCGTGCTGTCACGGCTGTAGGAAGTGAGGGAGAAAGGAGGTTGCCTGAACTGGCGTCGCGCATTGTAATACGACTCTATGCAGAAGTTATCTGAAGTCGCAGAGATCAGGTGCGCCTTCAGGGCTGCCGCTACAAATAGGGAAACGATGTCCTCGTCGTATTCCTGCGCATTTGCCTTGCTATCCGTGGTTGCGGTCGATTCCTGCAATGTCCGCAGCAATGTTTCTATTTTTTCGGTGAAATAGGATGAGGATGCTCGGAGGCGTTCTGCAAAAAAAACCTTGTTGACGGGTGTTTGCCCGGTAATATGTTGTAACTGTATCCTGAATTTGCCGGCTACCTGCTCCAATTCCGTCAACTGATTACAGACCTCACTTACGAAAGGAACAGTTCCCTCGCTGAAAGAAGATTCGTTTTCCTGAGTATTGGAGTACCAGGAACGTGCTGCCTGGAGAAGCGGGTCGAAGTCATACAGTTGCAGTAGCAGGTTGATGCTGAACTGCTTCTTTGCCAACTGCAACTCTCCGGCAACCTGGTTTTCTTCTGGTTTAGAGGAGGAGAACCGGACAACCTGTTCGTCTACCCCTATGCTGTAACGGTTAATCGGACTTTTCAATACCAGGCTGTCGAGCGACCGGCAACGACTCAGTGCCACATACACCTGTCCCGGTGAAAAGGCTTTCCCCGCGTCGATGATGGCCTTATCGAAAGTAAGTCCCTGGCTTTTGTGGATGGTGATGGCCCAGGCGAGCCGCAGGGGAATTTGTTTGTATGTGCCGATTATTTCCTCTTCCACCGTATTGGTCTCCGAATGGGTGGTGTATCGGATATTCTCCCAGAGTACAGGAGAAACGGTGATTTCTTCCGTGTCGTCCGGACACTGTACGGTGACACCCTCTTCCAGGATGTGTGTGACCGTGCCAATTTTACCGTTGAAATAACGTCGCGGTACTTCCGTATCGTTTTTCACGAACATTACCTTGGCGCCTTCCTTCAGGATGAGAACCCGGTCCACGGGAAAAGCATTGTCGGGGAATTCCCCTTTCACCACCGCATGGAACGAATGAGCGGTTGTGTTAATTTTTTCCAGCTCGGTACTATTGATCGCATCGGCGCTGAAATTATGCGTGGTGAGCGTGATGTAATTTTCTTCAGGCGTCGGGTTAAAGTGCGGGTCGTAACGGCTTTGCAAGAGCTCGAGCCCTTCAGTTGAAAGTGAGTCGTTCCTCACCTGGTTCAACACATCGATAAAAAGGTTGTCGGACTGCCGGAAGATCTTGTCGAACTCCACATAGACCGGTGGGTGTTCCTGGATGACGCGACTGTGAAAAAAATAAATTCCCCGGTAGTAGTCCGACAGGATCCGCCACTCATCGGCCTTGGCCACGGGCGACAGTTGGTATACATCCCCGATAAAAACTACTTGCACACCGCCGAAGGGTTCAGAACGCCTGTGGCGCACACTGCGAAGCACCGTGTCGATGGCATCCAGCACATCAGCTCGCACCATGCTGACTTCATCGATCACCAGCACTTCCAGTTCACGAATCACACGACGCCGGGAGCTGTTCATTTTCATACGGGCAATCAACGCTTCACATCCGGCAGGTGTTGGCGTAAAAGGGGTAAACGGCAACTGAAAAAAAGAATGGATGGTTGCCCCACCCGCATTAATGGCCGCTACACCCGTTGGTGCTACCACGGCTACCTGTTTCGTGGTTTCCGTACGAAACCGGTGCAGAAAAGTCGTTTTTCCCGTGCCGGCCTTTCCGGTGATAAATATATTCCTGCCGGTATAGGTGACAAATTCCTTCGCACATTCATATGGAGAGAGGTAGGACATTTTTTCCATTACCTGTAAAAACAGGGATATTTGTTATTGAACCGGTACCCGATACCCAACATCAGGTAATTCGGCGTTTGGAAGTTCTGAAGATTATAGCCGATATGGATAAACGAATTTCTGGTAACTTCCACTTTCAGCGCCAACATCTGGTATAGTCCGGCCAGGTCGCCACCTCCGTGGACGATATTCGAACCGATACCCACACCCACCGTAAAGTAAGGCATCACATACTCCGCCCGTGCAGAAATACCTAAAGCCAATTGTTTGTTAACCGGTGGATTATGAAACGTGTATCCGGGATTTTTACCACCAGGCTCAACAATATAGTCTTCGGTATACACGTTTGCACTGCTGTCGTAAATACCGTCCAGCGATAAACCGGCACGCAGCTTGTAACCAAAGTTATACATGGGGTTGATGTTGAAGCCGCCTACCGGATATTCGTGCGGTGAGGCTATTCCTTTGCCTTCAAGATAAACACCTTTTCGCCGCCACGAACCGAACAAAACAATATCGTAACTCACATGGCGGGGAAAATCTGCCACTGCTCCCCGGTATGGGGACTGCCGGGACATTATACTAGGATTAAGCGTGTACATCAGCCCCAGCTTGACTCCTGCCGTATTTAATCCTGCATTGGGAAACTGTGTGTTCCCGTTGGAAAAGTGTGCGATGCTGATACCCCCAATCAGGTTGAAGTATTGTGAAAGTGTTTGGTTGAGATAAAATCCGGTGTTCATATATGCGTTTATTTTCGAGCCGATGACGCGGCTATCCGGATTTGTTTTGGGATGGTAAGGTTTCCATCCGCCCGATAACCCGAAGTTCCACTCGTAATGAAGCGACAACTTGGAGGTCATTTGTGCTAAACGAGCACCTTGAAACAAATACACGGCAAGGGGGGCTCCCAATTGCTGAGGCTCGCCAAACGTAAAATATGCAACTCCAATCCCTTGGTGCGGTATACCGTAAATGCTCCCTGCAGGGGAGCCGGGCTTAAATTGAAAGGAGTACTTCAGGTGGGTGGAAAACGAATTCCGAATGGGTTTGGAGCGGGCATTCTCGCCTTTCAGAAAATTATGGGTAGGAATAATGTATCCCGGCCGGGCTTCGAATTCCAATCTGTTCCGGAACCTATCCGGTTGGAGCACAGAATCTGAACGTGTTTGAGCGGACGAGGGTTTCGTGGCGAAAAACAGGAAAACAGTAGCAAAAATTAATAATTTGTATGTGATTTGTTTGTTCATAAAAATCTAATCCCCGATTCCCAACTCCGCAATCCGTTTACATCCTTTCCGGCACTTCAATCCCAAACAATACCATTCCCTTTTTGATGGTTATGGCTACGTTCTTCGAAAGCAGCAGGCGGAACGCACGCAGGGCTTCGTCCTTTTCACGCAGCATGGGGAAATCGTGATAGAACTGGTTGAATTCTTTGGCCAGATCGTACACGTAATTTCCGATTAGCGAGACGTTGTATTCGTCTCCGGCCTGTTTGACGATATCCGGAAATTCAGCCAGCAACTGCACCAACCCTTCTTCTTTTTCAGAAAGAACAATGTCTGCCTGCATTGATTCAGGAACAGGAATCCCTTGTTCCTCGGCTTTGCGCAAAACTGATTTGATGCGGGCGTGGGTGTATTGGATAAACGGACCGGTATTCCCGTTAAAATCAATGGATTCTTTCGGATTGAAGGTCATGTTTTTTTTCGGATCTACTTTCAGAATGAAATATTTCAGGGCCCCCATTCCAATCATGGTTACAACACGATCGGCTTCCTCTGGTGTTACACCGTCCAGCTTTCCCAGTTCTTCCGAAGTTTCGCGGGCGGTCTGAATCATCTCGGCCATCAAATCATCGGCATCCACTACGGTCCCTTCACGCGATTTCATCTTGCCTTCGGGCAGTTCCACCATCCCGTAAGAGAAATGGACCAATCCTTTTCCGAATTCAAAACCCAGCTTATCGAGCAGTATGGAGAGCACCTGGAAATGGTAGTTTTGTTCATTTCCAACCACGTAAATCATGGTGTCTATGGGATAGTCATCGAACCGGAGCTTCGCTGTGCCGATATCTTGCGTCATGTACACTGAAGTTCCGTCGGAGCGAAGAAGGATTTTTTCATCAAGCCCTTCATGGGTTAAATCGGCCCATACCGACCCGTCTTCACGCTGGTAGAAAACACCCTCTTTCAATCCTCGCAGCACCTCGTCTTTTCCAGCCAGGTAGGTTTGCGACTCGTAATAGATCTTGTCGAACGAGACCCCCAGCTTTTCGTACGTCTCATCGAAACCGGCATACACCCATCCGTTCATCATTTTCCATAAATTCACAGTTTGGGCATCGTTTGCTTCCCATTGACGAAGCATCTCGCGCGCTTCCTCCATCAAAACCGATTGGGCTTCGGCTTGCTCCCTTGATAGTCCGGCAGCCTGCAGGTCGGCTAGTTCGGCTTTGTATTTTTTATCGAAAAGCACATAATACTTGCCGATGAGGTGGTCGCCTTTCTTGCCCGATGATGCGGGTGTTTCCCCATCTCCCCATTTCTGCCAGGCCAGCATCGATTTGCAGATATGGATACCCCGGTCGTTCACGATATTGGTTTTTACCACCCGTTTACCGTTGGCTTTCAGTATTTCACAGAGCGAATGTCCCAGGAGATTGTTACGGATGTGTCCCAGATGAAGCGGTTTGTTGGTGTTGGGCGACGAATATTCCACCATAAACAAGGGTGCGTCATTAGCAACAGGTGTGAAGCCGAATTCGGGATTTTTATCGATGTTCTCGAGCAGATCAAGCCATACTTTCGAGGCAATCGTCAGGTTTAGAAAACCTTTTATCACGTTAAACTCCGAAACAACGGGTGATTTATCGGCCAGGTACATACCGATTTCCTGTGCCGTTTGTTCGGGATTCTTCTTCGAAATCTTTAACAAAGGAAAGGTTACGAGGGTGAAATGTCCTTTAAATTCTTTCTTTGTTTTCTGAAGTGTGATTTGCGATGCATTTACATCTACGCTGTACAATTCTTTTATTGCGCTTATAATTGCAGTCTGAAGTATATTCTCGATGTTCATAATGTGAATTTGCTGATTGAGTGTGCAAAGATACAAACAATCTACGAAAGAAACTTCCTCTCCGAAGCCCTATCCACCAGATATACCAGCGATTTATACGTTACACCGCTGTTTATCGACAAGCCGATTTCGCAGGTGCGACTGTTGGAATACCCTTCGGTAGCATCGCCGATATCGTGCTTAAGGGATGCGAGCGCCGAACGGTTCAACTCGGGATAGAAAAAGCCGCGATCGCCTGCCCATCCGCAACACGAAACGTTTTCGGAGACGATGACTTTGTCGGCACAAAGAGCCGCGACAGTATATAGTTTTTCTTCGAGGTGCATTTTCGTTGAACTGCATGTGGTATGAATGGCGATGGACACAGGTTGCTTTTCGAAGGTCAGTTTGTCTAACAGAAAATCATGAATAAACTCTACCTGGTCGTACAGTCTCAGGCGGGAGTCGAGCGTTTCACGCATGTGCAGCAGACAGGGACTCATGTCGCACACGATAGGCAGTTCGCCGTTCCGGCTCGCTCTGAGCAATGCACCGTTCAACTCCGACTCTTTCTGCCGCGCTTGCTTCCGAAACCCTTTACTGCTGAATGCCATTCCACAGCACAACTTATCCTTTCCTTCCGGGATTATAACGGTATAACCTGCTTTTCGCAACAGAGAAAGCATTTTCGAAGGGATATCCTCTGTTTCTGCGTAGCCGAAAGAAGGGCCGCTCATGGAGCGCGTGATGCACGATGGGAAATAAACCACTACGGGCGCATCGGCACTGTGGCCCGGAAAAATGTTACGAACAATTTTCCGGCTCCCCGACGGCGTATATCTTGTCCATAAGGGAAAGAGGCCGTCGCCCATTTTGTATACCCCTTTCGTTATATCTTCCATTGGGTTGTAACCTATAATTTTTGCGATGAAATGGGGGATTTTTAACAAACCACGTATCAGTGATGTGGCCGATGCCATATTATTAGCCATACTGCTTGCAACTCTGTTCGCGAATTTTCCGTTTTCTTTCCAGCGAAGTTCTTTCACCAGCGACCCCGTATCGATGTTTACAGGGCAGGCAATGGCGCAAAGTCCGTCGGTAGCGCAAGTTTCGTTAAACTCATATGCCATCTCTCCTGCCCATCTTTCGCGCAACTTTTTATCAAAACGACTATCGACTAATTCCGTTAACCGACGATACGCTACAATACGCTGACGTGGTGTAAAGGTTAACTCTTTTGACGGACAAGTTACTTCGCAAAACCCGCATTCGATGCATTTGTCAATCAATGGATTGGCATCGGGGATATTTTTTAGGTTCTTGATGAAAACGTCTTTATCGTCGTTGATAATTACTCCCGGATTCAATATGTGATTTGGGTCGAAAGCCGATTTTATGCGTTTCATTAACCCATAAATCTCCGTGCCCCATTCCTTTTCCACGAAGGGAGCCATGTTTCGCCCCGTTCCGTGCTCGGCTTTCAGGCTGCCGTTATGTTTCACAGCCACCAGATTGGCCAGTTCATGCATAAAACGGGCGTACTTGTCAACACCGTCCGGTGAATTTATGTCTGGAAAAACGGTAAAATGAACGTTCCCATCCAGCAAGTGTCCCCACATTACGGCATCGGCATAACCGGTCCGCACCAACAGTTCACGCACGTCGGTCAGCGCGTCGCCTAAAATTTCACCGCTAAAGGCAATGTCTTCAATAATGCTTGCCGTGTGTGGTGGGCGTGATGCCGCTGCCGAAGTAAACAACCCATTACGTACGTTCCAGTAAAGGTTATACAGATGGATGTCGGTTGTAAACCGTATGGGATAAAGTGTTTGAATGTGCGCCAGTTTTGCTTCAATGTCACGCATCTGGACAAGCAGCGTTTCTTCGTCGTCGGCAGAGGTGTCTATAAGCAATGCCGCGGCCCCTTCCGGAAGTGACTTCAGTTCGGCAGGCATCCCTTCCTGATTTTCCACAGCACGTAAAGCGTTCCTGTCCATCAATTCGGCGGCGCTTACCGAACACGAACGCAACGGTAGAATGGTTTCGCACACATCGCGCAAGTTATGGAAATAGAGCATGGCTGTAGCTTTGAGAGGCGCATCATGTACGGTTTCGAACGTGGCTTGCGATACAAACCCCAGTGTACCTTCTGAGCCGATCATCAGGTGTTGCAGAATATCTACAGGGTCGGAGAAATCGATTAACGAATTTACGCCGTATCCGCATGTGTTTTTGAGTTGGAACTTCTGTTGTATCCGGTTTTTAACCCCTTCGTTACCAGAAGCCTCGTTGTGCAAGCGTTCAATCTGAGCAATAAATTCGGGATGAGATGCGATAAACGACTGACAACTGGTTGTATCGGCGGTATCGAGCAATGAGCCGTCGGCAAAAATTATCCGCATCGATTTTACGGTATGGTAACTGTTGTGCTTAATGCCGTAACTCGAACCGCTGGCGTTGTTGGCAATAATGCCTCCAATTTTCGCCGAGTTGATGGATGCCGGTTTGGGGCCTAATTTGCGACGGTAGCGCTGCAACATACGGTTGGCTGCCGTTCCGGTAAGACCCGCGCCGAAAGTAGCCGTTTTCCCGTTGTCCGTTATGACTGAAAACTCAAATCCCTGCCCGATTTCCATCAGGATAGAATCGGAAACGGTTTGTCCGCTCAAACTTGTTCCCGCGGCTTTGAAAGTTACGGGGACGTTTTCTTTACTGCAAAACTGCAGTAATCGGATAACTTCGTCTTCCGTGTTGACTTTTACCACTGCCTTGGGAACAAGCC
Source organism: Petrimonas sulfuriphila (assembly GCA_038561985.1). Classification (NCBI taxonomy): domain Bacteria; kingdom Pseudomonadati; phylum Bacteroidota; class Bacteroidia; order Bacteroidales; family Dysgonomonadaceae; genus Petrimonas; species Petrimonas sulfuriphila. Next base: position 1,460,007 of record CP073276.1, read on the forward strand.
GATACAGTCCGGCATCGGTGCCTTTGACGAGGCGCGAGAGTTCGTCGGTGAAAACCTGTTCTTTGGGAAAAAGTTTTGTTAAGCGAGAATGTAGTTGTTTATTTTCCATAAAATCCACTCACTGTTTCATCCAATTGTTCATAAAACGTTTCAAGTTCAGATGCTTGCGGCAGCATGCTTCTCCACGAGGTCAATTTCTCGTCCGTCCATGCAAAAATATATTTTTCCAATTGTTCGATACGTTGAATATAGCCGTTGTTTTGGGAGTTGACGAGCACGGGCACTTTTAAATAGTGATACCCGTCGGAACGACCGATGGGGTAAGCCTCTTTCTTCCACAGGGAGGCGAAGTAATTGAGAGGGCTGTTTTTAATGGATTCTTCGTATTGTACCAGTTGTAGAAGATTTTTTCCGCCGCGTACCCAGAGTGGAATTGCTATACATGTTCCGGGAAATCCCACTTGCGCCCAGATGGTTGACATATCGGGCGATTCGCCTTTCTTTATGCTTTGTACAATTATAGATGATGAGGAACTATGGCGGGTAAGGAGATCGTCGGATGCGATAAAGACGGTTTCTGGTGTGGAGGTTTCGTATTTTTCCCGATAATCCAACCCGAAAACCGGATGATAGAAACACCGCGTAAATTCTTGAACAATGGTTTGATAATTCAACCGATTCATCCGTTTCGCTTCTGCGAAAATTTTCTCTGCCGTTTGTCTGCGTATAAAACCGTATCCTGAATCAGGAGTGCCGGTTTCGGAATAATTGGTGCGGATCACGTAACCTTCGGAAGCGGCATTGGCATCAAATTTTGTCCAGGTGTAATTGTTCACCTCGTAAAAGACCGCTCCGCCCCTGGCATCTATAACGCCGAAGTGTGCCGCCAATCCTCGCGGCTTTGGGTATTCATTGAGCAGTTTTTCGAAATCCTGCAGCGATGCACATGTTTGCAAAGCGAGTTTCATGAAAATACCTTCCCTGTCTTTCAAGGAGGTGGTATCGTTTTCGTTCACGTTATACGATGCACTGTTCATAATGGCAAATCCAGCACTATTGGATCCGCCCCACACGTTTTCACCTTTCATATCCCCGGAGTTTACCAGACCGATATAACTGTATTCTCCGTCATTGAAATAGCGGAAACAGTTTTCATGGTCATCCGTATCACGCAGTTTCCATATCATGCTTCGCCCATCAGGCGTGGCTTTCCCGGAAATAACAGCCGTTGTGCAGGGAATGGATTTTTCGGAGAGGGTGAGAAATATCCATAAAAGAAGGATGGCCAACTTTCTCATTCGCTTATTTTTTAGTAAAGATAGCGGATAAAAACAGATCGTCGAAAAAAATGGATACAAAAAAGCCGTCTTTAAAGACGGCTTTTACTTTATTTTTTCTTAAATCGTTGGTTGTGTGCTTTTTATATCAGCGAAACGAATAATTCTTTTCCGTCTTCCACCAACGCTACCTTTCCTTCTCTGGCTAACCAGCCAAGAGCAGCATAAAGATCTTTATCCGTCAATTTTGAAGACTTCTTCAGATCTTTTACGTTTTGTGTTCCGGCCTCGTCCAGCAATGTCCAGACTTTACCGGCATTGGTCCCAATTTTTTCTATCATTTTTTTAATTTTAAATAAGTAAATTACATTTCGCATGTATTTATAACGAATACGTTCAGTGCGAAAGTCCACTAGATAACCTAAATCCGATACAAAAGTAGTGAATTTATGTTTAATGTCTTTTATTGATAGTATAAAAATACTTAATTAAGTGGTTGATTAGTACGTTTTTCTACAGGAAGCCCTCCCTGAAGCCTGTATTAATAAAGGGTTGAAATATCTTGTAGGATTTGGGCAACCTGTTCCAAAAGGGAATGCCGTCCATCGTTATGGATGATAAAGTCGGCCAGTCCTGCTTTTTCTTCGTCATTCATTTGACTGTTGGCGCGTGCCGTTATTTGTTCTTTGGAGAGACGGTCCCTTTTTGCCGCTCTTTCAATGCGTGTTTCCAAAGGAGCCATTACGACTATGGTCTTATCCAGCAACGATTGGAATCCTGCTTCGTACAAAACGGCTGCATCAATGGCAATAACAGCATGGTGTTTTCGTTGATCCACCCATTTTTCGAAATATTTTGCCAGCTCGGGATGTATAATAGCGTTTGTTATACGAAGATTTTCTGCATTATTGAAAATAAGGTTTGCCAGTTTTTTGCGGTCGAGCTTGTTACCCTGGTAAAGGTCCGGGCCGAAGTTGTTGATCAGTTTTTCACGGATTACGGGAGAGGTGTCGTTCAGCTTTTTGGCTTCCCGGTCGGCATCAAAAACAGGGATATCGTGAAGTCGGAACACATCGCAGACAACCGATTTTCCACTTCCGATCCCACCAGTAACTCCTAGCTTTATCATCTTATCTGCTTTCTAAAAGGAACTCTACCGACGAGGGCGATAGCTTGACGTTACGTATGGGCGAAGGGCTTGCCGATAATTCCAGGTCTACGCGTCCATCCTCGTTTTTGAAGAATTTTTTGTAATCCAGTTCAACCTCAAAATCCTCTGGGGCAATTTTCTTGTATTCTTCCAGAGTTACCGAGAACGATACTTCTGTTTGCGATGGGAAAAACTTCACGTCGATATTATCCGGAACATTTCTTGCCGTGACGGGAACTTCAAATTTTCTTTCCGTATACTCCAAAACGGGGATATAAAGTTCTACCTCGTCGGGTATGAACTTGACTCCGCTCACAGGCATAATTTTTACTTTCAGTTGCGAGGTAGCTTTCAGGTTGTTGAACAGGGTATACTCGGTTACAGCTGACGAAATTTCAGCTAACTGGCTTTGAGAACCGTAAGCTATTACGGTTCCGGGCAGAAATGTAGCGCTGTCTGCCACCAGATTACTGCGGCTGGTAGCGATAACCCCGTCGAAAACTACCTTCAGTTCTTTCTTTTGAAGCTTAGAGGTAACCAGCGATATGTTTATGGGGTAGTAGGCTTTGAGGTTTGTGCTCTGGGATAATTTTTTCCGGATGAGTTGCATTAGTTCAGTCCCCTGCAGGTTATTGATCCGTTCCTCTTTGTACTTGGCGATATTAATTTCAATAGAATCCTTCAAGGTAAAGGTGTATCGGAATATTTCCGAACCTTTGTCGGCAACTCGTATTTCAATATCGTCAGGCAATACAGCATCAAAAACCACATCGTCAGGGATATTTGTGTACTTCAGCGGTATTTTATAGGTAGCCTCAATGTCGCGTTGGAAAAACAACATCAACCAAAAAATAAAAGCCAGAATGAAGAATCCGAAAAAAAGAAGAATGTTCTTCCAGTTTAATCTGGAAAAGAACGATCGTATCTTCGCAATCCATCTATTCTTGGTTGATGCCAAATCCATAGTTAAACAAACGGTTTCTTAAGGTGTAGTCACATCGGATGAAGAGGCAAAAACCGATGTTTTTTCAAATTTTAATTTTACACCATCGGCTACCTCTACCAGAAACCAGGTTTCGCCAATTTCTTTTATGCGTCCGTGAATACCGCCGGCAGTAACCACTTTGTCGCCCACCTTCATGGCTTCGCGAGCCTTCTGCACGTCTTTTTGTTTTTTCTGTTGCGGGCGGATCATGAAGAAATAAAATACGGCAATGATAGCCACCATCATCAATAGCGATGTTCCCATTCCTCCGCCTGCGCCTGTAGCTGCTTGTAATAAAATATCCATACGAATAACGTTTTAGAGTGTTTGAAATTAATGTTTAAAAATAATATTATTTTTTCGAAGATCGGCAACAATTGCGTCTAAAATTCCGTTGACAAAGGTGCCGCTCTTGGGAGTGCTGTAAGATTTTGCAATTTCAATATATTCGTTGAGTGATACACTGGTGGGGATCGTTTCAAAGGTATGGATCTCTGCCAATGCAATTTGCATGATAATCATATCCATAAATGCAATACGGTCGAAATCCCACTTCTCACTGTGGGTTTCAATTAGTTGACGGTACTTCTGTTCATTAAGGATGGTATCGTGAAGCAACTTCAGTGCAAACTGACGGTCTTCGTCGTCTTTAAACATTGGCAGAAGGCGTTGATTCTCCCCATTTTCCTCCGAAAATTGTCGGATGGATTTCATAACGAAGGTTTGTACAATTTCAATATCATCGTTCCAGAAAATACTTTCATCTTCCAGAATTTCTTCCAGTTTTTCGTTGTCGAGGATAAACTGCTTAAAGATTTTTCGCCAAAACTCCCTGTCGTCGTTGTAATCCGTTTTTGTTTCGTTGGCATATTCAGCATAAATATCGGATGCGATGATTTCGTCGAGCAGGTTCTTTACAAACGCATCATGTTCTCTCCAAGACATGGGGCGCTCATTTAGGTACTTGTTGAACTGATGGTTTTGCGAAAGTTGCCCTATAAACTTGTTTTCGATCAACCGGGTGTTGGGATTTAAATCCTCATCCGTAGGAAGATACTTGTTCCGCTTGGCTTCTACGCGGGCGTCGTAAGCTTTTGTCAGCTCAACCATTAACAAAAGGAGGTAGTAATAAAGATCGTAGGATTTTTGTAATCCGAACAGAAGTTCTTTTTCGGCTGTACGTAAATCTTTATTCGTATTCTGATACCAGGCGTAAACAATCTGTACTATCCGGGTACGAATTAAAATTCGATTAATCATTTTTTAAATGAGCATTTTAAGAATGCAAAATTAGCCTTTTTTTTGGATATACAAGTAAAATGGTTTTGAAAACTATTTGATTGAAGACAAAACAACTTATATACAAATAGATATAAACACCCGGGTAGAGATATTGTTTTTTCTGAAATCATGTTTCAAACATTCTCTAAAATTCATTATCTTTGCCGTTTATAGTATTTTGTGAAAATTAAACCATCAATTATTCATATACGCGAAAATTATAAAGAGTATGTCATTAGAAATCAGACAAGTAAAAGACAAAGATGCGCTGAGACAGTTTGTTCAGTTCAGTATCGATATATACGAAGGAAACGAATTCTTTGTTCCGCCGCTCGTTTATGATGAAATTGCCACGTTGAGCCGGGATAAAAATCCGGCCTTTGAGCATTGCGATGCTGCTTATTTCTTGGCTTACCGGGAAGAAAAAATAGTTGGCAGGATTGCCGTAATGATCAATCATAAAGCGAATAATGTCTGGAGCGAAAAGAACGCCCGTTTTGGTTTTGTCGATTTCATTGATGACCCGGAAGTGGCAGATGTGCTTTTCTATGAAGCTGAAAACTGGGCTCGTTTTCGCGGTATGGAAAAGATGCACGGACCTATGGGATTTACCGATTTCGATTACGAGGGTCTGCTGGTAGATGGCTTTGATCAGATTGGTACTATGCAAACCATTTATAACTACCCCTACTATGTAGATCATATAGAAAGATTGGGCTACAAAAAGGATCAGGACTGGTATGAGTTTCTGATCAAGATACCCAAGGAAATTCCCGAACGGTTTGTGCGTGTTGCTGAAATCGTAAAAAAACGTTTTCGACTAAATGTTGTCAAGCTTGAAAGTAAAAAGGATGTCTGGCCTTATGCGCATGAGATATTTGAGTTGTTGAACCGTTCCTATAAAGATTTATACGGTTTCGTTCCGTTGTCCAAAGCGCAGATAGACTATTACGTAAACATGTATATTCCTATGTTGCGTTTGAACTTCTTGTCGCTCGTGCTGCGTGAAGAAGACAATCGGCTTGTGGGAGTGGGAATCGGATTACCCAGTCTGGCAAAAGCACTGCAGAAATCGGGCGGAAAGTTCCTCCCTACCGGGTGGTATCATTTATACAGGGCTTTGAAAGGGAACGACAATAAAGTTCTTGACCTGCTGCTGATCGGCGTTGATCCTGAGTATCAGGGCAAAGGTGTGAATGCCCTTATCTTTAGTCAGTTTATCCCCGAAGCTATTCGGCTGGGATTTGAATATGCGGAAAGCAATCCCGAGTTGGCAGTAAACAATAAAGTGCAATCCATGTGGGATGATCTGGAGGCGAGACATCATAAAACGCGCCGTGCTTTTATAAAAGATTTATAATTATCGGAAGAAGGAACAAATTTTGACTTTAAGAAGTGCAGAAAGGTTTTAAAACAGGCCCTGCACCTGAAAAATTATAGGAGAAAGAGAACAAGTGACTGAGTTAGAAAGAGAACAAGCAATACTGAATTATAGCGAAGAGAACATTGTAACCCTGGAGTGGCGTGAACATATCCGCCGACGTCCCGGGATGTATATTGGGAAATTGGGAGACGGTTCTTCGTCAGACGACGGTATATATGTCCTGCTGAAAGAAGTAATGGATAATTCCATCGACGAATACCGGATGGGTTTTGGGAAAAACATAGACATCTGTATTGATTCCGGGAATGTAAGTGTGCGTGATTATGGACGGGGTGTGCCGTTGGGAAAGGTGTTGGATGTCTCCTCGCGGATGAACACCGGAGCCAAGTACGACTCCAAGGCGTTTAAAAAATCCGTGGGATTAAACGGTGTTGGGATCAAAGCGGTAAACGCCTTGTCTTCGAGGTTCCTGATCGAAAGTTATAGGGAAGGTGAATCAAAGAGTGTTGAATATGAGCGCGGACATGTAGTAAACGATAGCCCGCAGCAATCTTCTTCGCAAAGCAACGGAACCGTTATCGAGTTTACTCCCGACACCGAAATTTTTGGGGATTATGCTTATCGTGACGAACATATCGAGCCTCTGCTTAAAAATTATGTTTTCCTGAATACGGGGCTGACCATTACGTTTAACGGAAAGAAGTTTTATTCAAAAAACGGGCTCGAAGACCTGCTCAACGACAACCTGACAACTGAGATTCTTTATCCCATCATCCATCTTCACGGTGATGACATTGAAGTAGCGATTACTCATTCCAACCAGTATGGCGAAGAATACTACTCTTTCGTCAACGGCCAGCATACCACACAAGGCGGGACGCATCTTTCCGCTTTTCGTGAGGCAACTGCCCGGGTTATCAAAGAATATTTCACCAAAAATTTCGAATATTCCGATATCCGGAACGGGATGGTGGCTGCCATCAGCGTGAAGATCGAAGAGCCGGTTTTTGAGTCGCAGACAAAAACAAAACTCGGATCAAAGGACATGACCCCCGATGGAGTTTCGATCAATAAATACGTAAGCGACTTCCTGAAGAAGGAGCTGGACAACTACCTGCACAAACACCTGGAGACGGCCGATATCCTTCAGAAAAAAATTCTCGATTCCGAAAAAGAACGAAAAGCCATTGCCGGGGTAACAAAGCTAGCCCGAGAACGGGCAAAAAAAGCAAACTTGCACAACCGGAAGCTACGGGACTGCCGCATCCATTATAACGATTCAAAAGGGAATAATCTCGACGATACCTGTATTTTTATCACGGAAGGTGATTCGGCCAGCGGTTCCATTACCAAAAGTAGAGATCCCAATTTGCAAGCTGTTTTCAGCCTTCGGGGCAAGCCGCTAAACTCTTTCGGACTGACCAAAAAAATCGTTTACGAAAATGAGGAGTTTAATTTGTTGCAGGCAGCCCTTAATATCGAGGAGGGAATGGATGGATTGCGTTACAACAAGGTAATCATCGCTACCGACGCCGATACCGACGGTATGCACATTCGCCTGTTGCTGCTCACGTTTTTCCTGCAATTTTTTCCCGATCTGGTAAAAAAAGGGCATGTTTATATTCTTCAAACACCTCTTTTCCGTGTGCGTAACAAAAAGAAAACCCTGTATTGCTATACGGAGGAGGAACGGCTTGCCGCCATCGAAGAGCTCGGTCCCAACCCTGAAATTACCCGATTTAAGGGTCTTGGTGAAATTTCTCCCGACGAGTTCAAGAATTTTATCGGAAAAGATATGCGGCTTGACAGGGTATCCATGCGAAAAGAAGATCTTATCAAAGAGCTTCTCGAGTTCTATATGGGTAAGAATACTCCCGACCGGCAGACTTTTATCATAGAGAACCTGGTTGTTGAAGAGGAAGCTTAGTTTGAGAAGTAATTGTAAAAATGATTAACATCCCCGAAAATGAACAACATAAGTCTTTCACACCCACACCCCGTCTCCGGATCGCCCCGTCTCCGGATCGCATTATTCCCGGGCACTTTTGATCCGTTCACTATCGGGCACGAGTCGCTGGTACGGCGCGGATTGGAGTTGGTAGACGAAATTGTAATTTCCATTGGTGTGAACGAAGCAAAAAAGGCTTACTTCGAGTTAGAAAAGCGGATGGAGATGATTAGAAGCTTATACAAGGATGAACCCCGGGTGAAAGTTGGGAGCTACGATTCTCTCACTATCGAGTTTGCCCGGAAAATGGATGCAAAGTTCATATTACGGGGAATACGCTCGGTTAATGATTTCGAGTACGAGAAAACCATAGCCGATATGAACCGGATGATTTCGGGAATAGAAACATTTGTATTATTTACCGAGCCTGAACTTACGCACATCAGTTCCTCCCACGTACGTGAATTATTGCGTTACGGACACGATGTGAGCGCTTTTGTTCCGAAAGGGATGATACTTGGATAACAATTGAATAACAATGTCTAAAACAACTTTTTTTCTTGCAACACTTTTACTGGTATCCTCCTTGTCGTTTGGCCAATCTCGTTTATCCCCTGATGGAGTAAAGCTGGAGAGGACGCTCCAGATGATAAACGGTTTATACGTCGATGACGTTGAAACCTCTCATCTGACAGAAGCGGCCATCCGTGCCATGTTGCTTGAACTCGACCCACACTCCACTTACCTCAACAAGGATGAGGTGAAAGCGATGAACGAACCGTTACAAGGCAATTTTGACGGTATTGGAATCTCGTTCAATATGCTTACCGATACACTTTACGTAATGGAAGTCATTTCAGGCGGACCTTCACAAAAGGTGGGTCTCCTGCCCGGCGATAAAATTATTTACGTAAATGATTCGCTTATTGCCGGTATAAAAAAGGATAACCAGGATGTTATAAAGATGCTCCGAGGTCCCAAAGGCACAACCGTGAACGTGAGGGTTTTGCGTCGTGGAACTCCGCAGTTGCTGGACTTCAGAATCGTTCGCGACAAGATCCCCATTTACAGTATCGATGCCAAATACATGGTGGATCATCATACCGGATACATCCGTTTAAGCCGCTTTGGGGTCAGTTCATCCGAAGAATTTCTGGCAGCAGAGAAAGAACTGAAAGCAAAAGGAATGAAAAACCTTATTCTCGACCTGACCGGAAACGGAGGAGGTATTTTGCAAACGGCATCGGATATTGTGGATGAATTCCTGGGTGCCGGGAAATTGGTGGTATATACCGAAGGGAAGAACCAGCCTCGGTATGATTTACGCACAACGTCGGCAGGAAGCTTTGAACAGGGGAGCCTGGTTGTTCTCGTGGATGAAGGTTCGGCGTCGGCAAGTGAAATAGTGGCCGGGGCCGTTCAGGATTGGGATCGGGGTGTGGTGGTTGGCCGCCGGACTTTCGGAAAGGGGTTGGTGCAACGTCAACTTCCGCTTCCCGACGGAACGATGATCCGGTTGACCGTTGCCCGGTATTACACACCTACGGGCAGAAGCATCCAGAAGCCTTACGAAGAAGGCAATATCGACGCATACAACCGTGATTTCTTCAACCGGGTACAACACGGTGAAATGTGGCACGCCGACAGTATCCGTTTCCCCGATTCGTTAAGGTTCAAGACGCTTGTCAACAAGCGCACTGTTTACGGTGGAGGCGGGATCATGCCCGACTATTTTGTACCTGTGGACACGAACTCGGTAACGGATTTACACCGTAACCTTATTGGCCGGGGAATAGTCAACAAACTCGCTATTGCCGAAGTGGACAAAAACCGGGCAAGATTGTTAAAATCATATTCCCACGTCGAAAAATTCAAGTCGGATTACCGGATTCCCGAATCCATGATAACCCGGATGAAGGAAATGGCAAAAGGAGAAAAAATGGAATGGGACGATGAGCAATTCCGGAAGTCGGAACAATTTTTGAAAATACAGCTCAAGGCACTGATGGCTAGGGATCTGTTTGATTCATCCGCCTATTTTGTTATCATCAATGACGAAAATGATCTTTTCAGGGAAGGCTTGCGTATCATCAGCAATCCCGGGGTTTATGACGAACTCTTAAACGGATCGTTCTCTGTAGCCCGAAAGTAACCGGCGACGGGAACAGTTGTATAATTTTCATAAAATAGATACTTTTGTTTTCCTAACGTTTAATTATAAAATCAGAAAAAATGAAATCAAGATTTTTTTTATTGTGCACAACACTGCTTATGACAATGGTATTTGCTTCTTGTGAACCTTCTGCGAAACACAATGTGTTGACGGAAGCTGAGAAAGCCGAAGGTTGGCAGCTCCTTTTCGATGGAGAGACCCTGAACGGTTGGCGCGATTACAATGGCGATTCATTAACCGCTCCGTGGTTTGCCGAAAACGGTATGATTCAGGCAAAAGGCGAGGGCGCGGATGAACACGGTTACATTGTAACGGATAAATTGTATGAAAACTTTGAATTGGTGTGGGACTGGAAAGTCGCCGACGGTGGAAACAGCGGGGTGCTGTATCACGTGGTGGAAAATCCCAAATTTGCGGTACCGTACGTTACGGGGCCAGAATATCAGTTGATTGATAATCTCGGATTTCCCGATCCGCTGGAAGAATGGCAGAAAACGGCTGCTGATTATGCCATGTATGTTCCCGATACGGCGAAACTCATTATTAAACCCGCAGGAGAATGGAACACCTCGAAAATCGTTTTTGATAACGGACATGTTGAGCATTGGCTGAACGGTGAAAAGGTGATCGAATTTGAAGCGTGGACAGAAGATTGGTTTGCACGCAAAAATAGCGGAAAATGGGAAAATGCACCCGAATACGGCCTGGCTCGTAAAGGTGTTATCTGTTTGCAAGACCACGGATCGGCAGCCTGGTTCCGCAACGTGAAAATCAAAGAACTTCCCCGTAAAACCCAGGAAGTAAATCTTTTCAACGGTGTTGACCTGACTGGATGGGAGGCTTACGGAACCGAAAAATGGTATGTTCAGGACGGATTGTTGGTTTGTGAAAGCGGGCCTGATAAACAATATGGCTATCTGGCTACTCGTGAGTATTACGACAATTTCGACCTTTCGGTAGAATTTAAACAGGAAGCCGATGGAAACTCGGGAGTTTTCATTCGTTCATTTATTGAACCGGGGGCTATTGTGAATGGCTGGCAAGTTGAAGTTGCTCCCAAAGGAAATGATACAGGAGGCATTTATGAGTCTTACGAAAGGGGTTGGCTCGTACAGATCCCTGACGAAAAAGAGGAGATCCTGAAAGTGGGCGATTGGAACACTTTACGCATTGTTGTTAATGGCGATAACGTGAAAACCTACCTCAACGGCGAGGAAATGGTGGATCTGACCGACGAGAAAATCGGAAAGGCACAGGGCCGTATTGCCTTGCAAATCCACGATGGAGGAGGTATCAAAGTGCTTTGGAGAAATTTGAAGTTGCAGACGCTGTAATCCGGCCTTACGTCTTGTTACGCCGGAAATAAACAAAACCCACTGAGCGAAAAGAACTCAGTGGGTTTTGTTGTTAATTATTGAAAATTTCCGAAAATAGTTTCCGAAGTCAGCATCAAATCAACATATTGCGCCCTTTTATAAACCAGTGAATGTTCGTTTTTGTCTAAATTGACATTAGCCAGTTTGCCCCTGAACTCATCAAGGTTGTTGTATCCCTTCTGTTGCATCCACTCTGTTATGCCGTTCTTTATGGAGGCAATTCTTTCTACGCCGTGTTTATATACCGAGCTGACAACCTGCACTGTTGTTGCACCCGACAGGATCAGCTTCACCACATCTTCTCCGGTGAAAACTCCCCGGCTACTGCAAATATCAGCTTTAATATTGCCGTACAACATTCCAGTATATCTCAGCGTTTTTTTGTAATCGCCTTTTTGGGTAAGGTTAAAAACCTTTTTATGCTTTTCCTTCTGAATATCAATATCGGGTTGGAAAAATGCATTGAAAAGGACTAAGGAACCTACCTTTGCTTCGTCCAGCTTTTTCGCGAAATGAAGGATGTTCGTATAATCCGAACTCAACTTCACGCTTACGGGAACGGACACGGCTTTCTTTACCTCTTCAACGATAGCTATTTGATTGTTTTCAACACTTTCACTGCTGCTACTAAAATCGACGGGGGTCTGATAAAGATTTACTTCAATCCCGTCAATCCCGGTTTGTTCTAACATCCTGGCATAGCTTATCCAGGATTCTCTATTCACAGCATTAAGGCTGGCAAACACAGGTACGGACAAACTTTCCTTCGTTTTACGAAGTCTTGACAAGTGATAATCGATATCGGAAAAATCTACATCGGGATGAATACTGGTCATTTCTGCGTGAATGTGTGCGTACTGGCTTAACCTTTCATCCAATTGCAGGTTTTCCAACTGTACCTGCTCTTCAAACAAGGTTTTATAAACTACAGCTCCAATGCCTTGCTGTTCAGCCTTTTTTAGCTGGTCGAGGTGTGACGACATATTGCTGGCGCCCAATATAACCGGATTGTCCAGTTTTATTCCCATAAAGGTAGTTTCAAGATTTTTCATAGATTCTTTAAATTTTATGTTGTGATTTTAGGCCAGGCATCCATTACTGGTCAAGGGACTCCGGTCACCTCTTAACCTTTAATGTCCGGCTCCTGTCCGCATATGAATATATAACATTTTTTCGCTCGAATAGTTTTGCCCTTACAATATTACGGTTTAATTTGCTTTTTACCGTTACCTGAGAGGGAAAATGAGCGGCTAGCTACAATTAAAATCGGGGTGGATAGTTGTATTTCTGTGCAATATAACTATATTTGCCAAAGAGTCTGTTTTCAGTCAAACTCAATCAGTTTTATATATGATTTGCACTTCTCTTCAGCTCCACCGGACAACAATATGAATAATAAAACATAAACGGATGAAGGTTGTAACAGGATTGGTTTTATTGATCTGTTGCAGTTCTGTTTGCGGACAGAAAAACAGTATCATTGCGAAAAATGCGAAAATTGAAAAAGTGGGGACCGGTTATTCTTTTACCGAGGGCCCGGCCGTTTCGGGAGAGGGTAGGGTCTATTTTACCGATCAGCCGAACGATCGCATTTATGTCTGGGAAGAAGGAAAAGGCATTTCTCTGTGGGCTGAAGGGACCGGAAGATCCAACGGATTGTATGTTGATGCTGACGGTCAATTGGTCTCCTGTGCTGATTTACACAACCAGATCGTGCGTTTCGGGAAAGATAAAAAAATGCAGGTTGTATATGAAAAGTACGATGGAAAACAGTTGAACGGTCCCAACGACTTATGGATTACCCCCAAAGGGGGCATCTATTTCACCGACCCTTATTATCACCGGAACTACTGGCGGGACGGGCATACTGAAGTTCAGGATGTGCGGGGAGTCTATTACCTAAGCCCTGGTGGAGAGGTAACCCGGGTTATCGACGATTATAAGCAACCCAACGGATTAATCGGTACGCCTGACGGAAAAACGTTGTATGTTGCCGATATAAATGGCGGGAAGATATGGAAGTACGACATCCAGTCGGATGGTACCCTGAGCAACAAGACTTTTCTTGCACCCCATGGTTCCGACGGAATGACCATAGATAACAAAGGAAATGTCTACCTGACCATGGGAAAAGTTTTGGTGTACTCCCCCAAAGGCGAACTTATCCGGGAAATCGAGGTTCCCGAAAGCCCTTCAAATGTTTGTTTTGGGGGGAAAAAAAGAAACATCCTGTTTATCACCGCCCGGACTTCGGTATACACCTTGAAAATGAGTGTGAAAGGAGTTGATCTTCACTCTTTGCCATAAAAAAACAAATTACAAATAGGATAAATTTATGAATACAGTTGTTGTTGGTTTCGGGTTCATGGGAATGACCCACACGTTGAATATTTTGAAAAACCCTCGTCTTCATTTGAAAGCCATTGTTGATAAAGTCCCCGGCGACATTTTAACAAAGCTTACCGGGCAGTCCGGTAATTTCTCCACCAGAAATGTCGATGCAAAAGATCTTTCGGGTGTGAACATTTATTCTGATTTTGCAGAATGCCTGAAAGTGGAGAAGCCCGATGCCTGTGTTATTGCAGTTCATACAGCATTTCATTATGAGATGGCTGAAATGGCGTTACTGGCAGGAGCAAATGTTTTCCTTGAAAAACCTTTTTGCATTGATGCAGGGGAGGGGGAAAGGCTGATTAACCTTGCCCGTTCCAAAAACAAGGTGTTGATGGTTGGTCATGTAGTACGCTTTATGCCAGCCTACAAAACATTGAAAAAATGGATAGACTCGAGTGAATACGGGCGTCTGGAATTTCTTACTCTGTCGCGTTTCTCGGGTGTACCCATCTGGGGACAATGGAAAGAGAGGCAAAAAGAGTTTGGGTCGTCGGGTGGTGCTCTGTTCGATTTAGTTATCCATGATATCGATTTTGCTCAATGGGTTTGCGGTGTTCCCGATCAGATAGAGGCCCGGTGCTTGCCGGGAAAATTAAGCAATCACGACTACGTGAGCGCATTGTGGAAGTATAACGACTCGGACGTCGTTGTCAAGGTAGATGGAGGAAATACGTTTCATGCCGGGTATCCGTTTCACGCCGGCTTTAGTGCCCGGTTCGAGAATGCCAGTGTTTTCTTTTCATCGCAAGACCCGCACAATATAAAAGTAACTACGGATACTGAAACTATGCTGTTTTCAGGGGGTGATGCAAACGATGGTTTTTCGAACGAACTTTATTATTTCGCCGAATGCGTTTTACAAGGTGTTCATCCCGTGAAGTGTTCTCCAGAATCGGCGTTGGATTCCGTTCGGATATGTCATAGACATACTCTTTAAACGGTCATAAACCAGAAATCTTCCATACTGGTAAATATGTCAACACTTTTTTTAACTTTTATCGTTGCCTCTGCAGTAGCGATACTGCTATTCCTGGTTTTAAAACTCAAGGTGAGCGCATTTATCGCTCTGTTGCTCACTTCCATTTATGTGGGAGTCCTTACCGGAATGCCGCTCAGCAGCATCACCAAGTCCATTCAGGAAGGAATGGCGGGAACACTGGGCTTTGTGGCTACTGTTGTAGGCTTGGGAGCCATCTTCGGACAAATGCTGGAAAGCTCCGGAGGAGCAGAGTCGTTAGCTCATCACCTCGTGAAGAAGTTCGGTAAGGAACGGGCTCCCTGGGCAATGGTGACAACAGGCTTCCTGGTGGCTATTCCTATTTTTCTGGATGTGGCCTTTATTATTCTGGTTCCCATCGTGTATGCACTGTCCCGGGATACCAAACTCTCGTTATTGTATTACGCCATCCCGCTTCTGGCAGGATTAGCGGTAACGCATAGTTTTATTCCCCCAACGCCCGGGCCGATTGCGGTGGCAGATATCATCAGTGTACCGTTGGGCTGGGTAATTTTTATGGGATTTATTCTGGGTATCCCTACTGCGATAATTGCGGGGCCAATCTTCGGGAAGTATATTTCTAAAAAGATTTACCTGGAATCACCGTATTCATTCGGAGATGTTTCACCGGAATTCGATCCGGAAAACTACCCGTCGTTCCGGTCGATCGCGGTGATTATCTCTATTCCGTTGCTGTTGATTCTACTGAACACGATCACAGCGGTGGCGGTTTCTAAAGGCGTTGTCACTAAATCCGTTTTTACAGACATTGTTGAGTTTATTGGGCACCCTTTTTCAGCATTGATTATTGCCACATTGATTGCCACGTACTTTTTATGTATCCGAAGGGGCATGGACAAGCAAAAGGTACTTCAATTAAGCACCAAGGCACTTGGCCCTGCTGGAATCATCATTCTGATAACCGGTGCCGGCGGTGTTCTGAAACAGGTATTGATCGATAGTGGTATTGGCCAGATGATGGCGGAGTCCATGGCAAATTCTGCACTGCCGCCTATTCTACTGGCATGGATTCTTTCGGCGTTGGTGCGGGTGACGCAAGGGTCTGCCACTGTAGCCATGATCACTGCTGCCAGCATTATTGCCCCAATTATCGCTGAGTTTGGCTTGAATGATCCGCAACGTGCGTTGGTTGTGATCTCCATAGCATCGGGAGCTACGTTGCTGTCGCATGTCAACGACAGTGGATTCTGGTTAGTAGGAAAATACCTGGGAATGAACGAGAAGCAAACACTCCAAAGCTGGACAGTAATGGAGACCATTATCGCTTTTTGCGGATTGGGATTTACGTTGTTGGCGAGTTTGTTTTTTTGATTTATTTTTTGGCACTCTTCTTGCTGTTATTTTTGTGTATGAAAGATAAGGTGATTGTGAAAAAGCGACTATCTTTGTATACGTAACTCATTAAAACAGCGAATGAAAGAAAATAACAAGTTATTACAAAGCATCATTGAAGGGATACAAGAGAAAAAAGGGAAGAACATCACTCAAATTCAATTGAAAGGAATTCCGGGAGCAATTTGCGACTATTTTGTCATTTGTGAGGGAAATACCCCTACTCAGGTTTCTGCATTGGCAGAATCGGTAGAAGAGGTGGTGAAAAGAAATACCTGGGAAAGCCCTATCAGAGTCCAGGGAAAACAACGTGCCGAATGGATAGGTATGGATTACGGTACAATAATCGTACATATTTTTGTGCCCGAATTACGGCACTATTACAACCTCGATCATCTGTGGGAAGACGCTTCATTGGAGCAAGTTCCGGCATTGGATTAAAACTTATTTTCATCTGAAGTGTTACATATATTCATCAAAAATTTCATAGGAGACGTTAATGGAAAATAACAACCAAAATCAACAAGATAACAATAACCCAAAAAAGCCGGTCCGTCCCGGAGGATTGGGAAACACAAATCCCAATCAACCCTTTAATGTTTACTGGATATACGCCATTTTGTCGATGGGGCTTATCGGAATGTTATTTTTCGGACAAAACAAAACCATAAAAAAGGTAGATTGGTCGGATTTTCAGGAATACGTAAACGATAACCGTATTGAAAGCATCGTTGTCTACAGCAATAAAGACATTGCCGAAGCCAAAGTGCGTTCCGAGTCCGTTAATTATGTTTTTGGAGAAGAGGCTGGCCGGTTTGGCGCCAACCCGTTTATACAGGTAAATATCCCCTCTACCCAGGGAACTTCGGAGTTTCTTGATACCGTTAAAAAAGAAAAGGCATACGACATAAAAGTCCGTTTCGATACTACGTCAGAGATTTGGGGCATGTTGCTAACCTTTGCGCCTTTTCTGCTGATCATTGTTTTTTGGATATGGATGATGAGACGCATGCAAGGCGGTCCCGGAGGCGGTGGCGGTGGTATCTTCAGTGTGGGAAAATCCAAAGCACAGCTTTTCGATAAGGATGCTGGGCCCAAGGTTACTTTTAAAGATGTGGCAGGGCTTTCTGAAGCCAAGGAGGAGGTTCAGGAAATTGTTGAGTTCCTCAAGCATCCGGGTAATTACACCAACCTGGGGGGGAAAATTCCTAAAGGCGCCTTGCTGGTAGGCCCTCCGGGAACAGGGAAGACACTTCTGGCAAAAGCGGTTGCCGGCGAAGCCAACGTGCCGTTCTTTTCCATATCCGGTTCCGATTTTGTGGAAATGTTTGTTGGGGTAGGGGCATCCCGTGTTCGCGACCTGTTTCGTCAGGCTAAGGAAAAATCGCCGTGTATTGTGTTTATTGATGAGATAGATGCTGTTGGGCGTGCCCGTGGAAAGAACGTCAACTTTGGATCGAACGATGAGCGTGAAAATACGCTGAACCAACTTCTTACGGAGATGGATGGCTTTGGTTCAAATAGCGGAGTGATCATTCTCGCAGCTACCAACCGGGTGGATATTTTGGATAAAGCCTTACTTCGGGCCGGCCGTTTTGACCGGCAGATTTACGTGGAGTTGCCGGATTTGAACGATAGGAAAGAGATTTTCAAGGTTCACCTGCGCCCCATTAAAATTGACGAATCGGTGGATGTGGAGTTTCTGGCGCGCCAAACACCCGGGTTCTCCGGTGCAGATATTGCCAATGTTTGTAACGAAGCCGCTCTTATAGCTGCCCGAAACAAAAAGAAATTTGTTGAAAGGGAAGACTTTATTAGTGCTGTTGACCGGATTATTGGCGGTCTGGAGAAGAAAAACAAAATCATCACGCAGGATGAAAAAAAATCAATTGCTATCCACGAAGCCGGACACGCTACATTGAGCTGGTTCCTGGAGCATGCCAATCCGTTGGTTAAAGTCACTATTGTGCCGCGCGGAAAAGCGTTGGGCGCCGCGTGGTATCTCCCGGAAGAGCGGCAGATTACCACCAAGGATCAAATGCTAGATGAGATCTGCGCTCTGCTTGGCGGAAGGGCTGCAGAAGAGATTTTTATCGGCAAGATATCATCGGGCGCTATGAATGACCTGGAACGTGTGACCAAACAGGCATACGGCATGATAACATATTTGGGTATGAGCGACAAGATGCCGAACCTGAGCTATTACGATTCGTCAGGACAGGACTATACTTTTCAGAAGCCCTTTAGCGAAAATACAGCGGAACTGATCGATGCCGAAGTCAAAGTCATGATCGCTGAACAATATGAAAGAGCCAAGGAAATGCTGCTCAAACATGCCGATGGACACCATCAACTGGCTCAGATCTTGCTTGAAAAGGAAATCATTTACGCGGAGAACCTGGAGCAGATTTTCGGAAAACGTCCCTGGATTTCCCGTTCGCAGGAAATATTGCAGAGCGAAGACAAGTCTAAGAACGTTAACGACGATCTTTCACTGCCGCCCATTCCTACAGCGTAAGTTTTATTGGAGCAGTGATCTTATTTCTCAGTCCGGGTTTCGGTGCCCGGACTGTTTTTTTATTGTTTTTTCATCCTGATTATTAAGTTTCATTCTAAATAGCGTGAACATTTTTACGGCTGTTTCGTTAATAGGATACGAACAATCAAATTTTCAATTATGAAAGCAATGAAGTATTCCGTGTTAGCAATAATTTTTGCAGCGTCAGTGGCCACGTGCAACAATTCAAAAGCAACCAACAACGAAAATAATAATTTTAAAAATAAAGAAACTATGAAATTTGAAAAAGTAGCATTACCCTATGCAACCGATGCCTTAGAGCCGGTAATCAGTAAAACAACCGTTGAACTCCATTATGGCAAACACCATCAGGCTTATGTGGACAACCTTAACAAGTTGATTGTGGGAACAAAATTTGAAGATGCAGATTTGGAAACCATCGTAAAGAAGAGCGACGGAGCAATTTTTAACAATGCGGGGCAAACCCTTAACCACAACATTTACTTTACATCGTTCAAACCGAATGGTGGCGGCGAACCCAAAGGGAAGTTAGCTGAAGCCATCAACTCACAGTTTGGATCGTTCGATAAATTTAAAGAGGAGTTCAACGCTGCCGGAGCTACGGTTTTCGGATCAGGATGGGTTTGGTTAGCGAAAGATGCCGGTGGCAAGCTGTCAATCGAAAAGGAAGCTAATGCCGGAAATCCGTTGACAAAAGGTCTAACACCGATTTTGGGTTTCGACGTCTGGGAACATTCTTACTACCTCGATTATCAGAATCGAAGAGCCGATCACTTGAAAGAGCTCTGGAAGATTATCGATTGGGATGTAGTGAGCAACCGCTATTGAGAAGCTGTTGGTATACAGAATATAGTATGAGTGCCATATCCGAAAAGGATATGGCGCTTTTTTGATATCTACACCCTATAAAAAAAATCACGAAGCACCATAAGGGAGCTCCGTGAGTGGATGTTTTAAAATGGGGAGAGTAGCATCAAAGATTCTTCTCTATTTTTTCGGAGAAAAGAGTTTTGGCGCCGGCACCCACTACCTTATCCACTACCTCGCCGTTTTTGATGAAAAGAACGGTGGGAATATTGCGGATACCGTATTTTGAAGTGGCTTCATCGTTGTTGTCAACATCTATTTTTCCCACCACTACACGGTCTTTATATTCTTCACTCAGCTGATCGATGATGGGACCAACCATCTTGCAGGGTCCGCACCATTCAGCCCAAAAATCGATAACCACTAACTTGTCTGTTGCTAACACTTCGTTAAGTGTTGCATCTGTAATTTGTAATGCCATAGTTATTTTTTTGAATTAATTAATTTTGAAGTCGATGTTCAAATTGTTCTTTAAGTTGTCTATCAGGTGTTTGTTTACCTGAATTTTAGACGGACGCGAAAAAAGTTGCACGTTCATGTTGTACGCTTCGCCGATAATGTTGAAATATAACAACGAATGGCCCGAATTGTTTTTCATCAGAGCCGATAATTCCGAAACCAACGTGTCGTCCAGTTCGGTAATCGGGAGCTGAAGTGTTATTTTGGTAACCAGCTTGTCTTTCACCTCAGAAAGCAGGTTGATGGAGATTACCTTTATTTCCAGCTCTTCCGGGCGGAATCGCTTGGGTTGGATTTTGGCCGTGACATAAATAGAAAGTCCGAGGCGTGCAAACCTTCCGAAATTTACACTGTCATCTCCGAAAAACGCCAGCTCACAGCTGCCAGTATAATCTTCTATAGCCATGATCGTGTAGGGGCTACCGCGTTTTGTCTGTCCCTCCCTTACGCTGGTAACCAGGCCGCCAAAGCTGACATCCTTGCCGTTAAGGGGATTCAGGTCCTGTAGCAATGCGCAACTGGAAGTGCAAACATAGTTCAATATGAATTCATAATCATCCAGCGGATGTGCCGACAAATAAATTCCGATAAGTTCCCGTTCTTTATTCAATCGTACCAGGTCGGATAATTTCTCCACTTTCGGCAGTTCGGGGCGGCTGATCATAAACGATGTATCGTCTCCAAAAAGTGAATTCATGGATAGATACTTGTCCTGCTGAAACTTGTTCCCGTACCGGATAAGCGTTTCCAAAAAGTCCTCCCCTTTGCTGTTTACCGATAGAAAATGTTCCCGTTTTACTCCGGGAAGCGAATCGAAAGCTCCAGCCAATGCCAGTGATTCAATGTTTTTCTTGTTACACGAAGATAGATTCACCCGCTCCACAAAATCAAACACATCTTTAAACGGGCCATTGTTCGTCCTTTCTTCCAGTATGCCTTCCACGGCTCCGTGGCCGACACTTTTTATGGCAGCCAGCCCGAAGCGGATATGGCCGGATTTGTTCACCGAGAACTTGAGTACCGATTCGTTGATGTCCGGCGAAAGAACATTGATGCCCATGGCTTTGCACTCGTCCATAAACTTGGTGATTTCAGTGATGTTATTCAGGTTGTTAGACAACACCGACGCCATATATTCCGATGGGTAGTTTGCTTTCAGCCAGGCGGTCTGGTAGGCAACCCACGAATAACAGGTGGAATGCGATTTATTGAAGGCGTATTGAGCAAATTTTTCCCAGTCCGTCCAAATCTTTTGCAGGTCTTTTTCTTTGTAGCCGTTGGATTTCCCTCCGGAAATAAATTTTTCTTTCAAGGCCGCCATTTTGTCCGCCAATTTCTTGCCCATGGCCTTGCGCAACTCATCCGATTGTCCCCGGGTGAAATTGGCCAGCAGTCGCGACAAAAGCATCACCTGCTCCTGGTAAACCGTGATTCCATAGGTCTCGTCCAGAAATTTCTCCATTACCGGAATATCGTATACGATCTTCTCTTTTCCTTGCTTGCGGGCGATAAAAGATGGGATATAATCCATCGGGCCGGGACGGTACAGGGCATTCATTGCAATCAGGTCTTCAAACTTGCTGGGGTGAAGCTCTTTCAGGTACTTCTGCATCCCGGTTGACTCAAACTGGAATGTACCGGTGGTTTGGCCGTTACTGTACAGTTCGTATGTTTTTGGGTCATCCAGCGGAATGGTGTTGATGTCTATCTTGATGCCGTATGTTGTTTCGATGTTTATGAGCGCATCCTTTATGATGGTCAGGGTTTTAAGTCCCAGAAAGTCCATCTTTATCAACCCCGTCTCTTCGATGACGGAGCCTTCGTATTGCGTCACAAGCAGCTTTTCCTTTGTTTCCTTGTCGTCAGCAGTGCTTATAGGGACAATGTCGGATATATCGGTTTGTCCGATAATAACGCCACAAGCGTGTACTCCGGTGCTGCGCACGTTCCCCTCGAGCATTTCAGCATATTTGAGCGTATCCCGGACCAGCGGGTCGGGGTTGTTGGCGGCTTCTTTGAGTTCTGGAACGTGTTCAATGGCTTCCCGAAGATTTATTTTTTTTACGTTGGGAATCCTGTCGGGAACCAGTTTCGCCAGCCGGTCTGCTTCTGCCAGAGGCAGTTTATGCACGCGGGCCACATCACGGATAGACGATTTTGTAGCCATAGTCCCGTAGGTGATGATGCGGGCGACCTTTTCGAATCCGTACTTTTCAGTAACCCATTGGAGTACTTTGTCGCGGCCTTCGTCGTCGAAATCAATGTCTATATCAGGCATGGAGATACGATCCGGGTTGAGGAACCGCTCAAACAGCAGATCGTATTTCAGCGGATCGATATCCGTGATTCCCAGGCAGTATGCCACAGCCGATCCGGCTGCCGATCCACGGCCCGGACCAACCGCAACGTCCATTTGGCGTGCCGCGTTAATAAAGTCCTGGACGATCAGAAAATACCCGGGAAATCCCATGTTGGTAATGGTATCGATTTCAAACTTCAACCGTGAGGTAACCTCTTCGCTGAGTTCTTCCCCGTATTTTTTGCGTGCCCCGATTTTGGTAAGGTGCCTAAGATAGTCCGACTCGAGCTGGATACGGATTGCTTTGTCGTATCCTCCCAACCGCTTAAAATTGGTTTCACCAAACTTTTCGATCAATGCTGCTTCCGGGTACCTGGTCTTATACTCTTCTTCGGTTCCAAACGAACTGTCGATGGGGTAAAAAGGCATCAATGCCGGATTATCAATGGAATAAATTTCTACCTTGTCGGCAATCTCCATCGTGTTGGCGAGCGCTTCAGGTACATCACTAAAAATTCGATTCATCTCAGCCGTGGTTTTTATCCACTCCTGTTTGGTATAGCGCATCCGGTCGGGGTCATCGAAATCCTTCCCCATGCTCAGGCAGATAAGCCGGTCGTGCGCTTCGGCATCCTCTTCGTTTACGAAGTGAGCGTCGTTAGTAGCAATCACCTTCACACCGTATTTCTTGCCGATTTTGATAATCTCTTCGTTGACACGTTGCTGTTTCGGAAAAGTCGTTTGGTCGGCATCGGAGCGGTCGGTTTTGTGGCGTTGAATTTCGAGGTAAAAATCGTCGCCGAAAATGTTCTTAAACCATTCAACCGCTTCTTCTGCTCCCTCCACGTTGCCATCGTCTATTTTCCGCGGTATCTCACCCCCCAGGCAAGCCGTGGAGATGATGAGTCCTTCGTGATATTGCTCAAGCAGTTCCTTGTCGATGCGCGGACGGTAATAAAACCCTTCGGTCCAGCTTTTCGATACCATCTTGATGAGGTTTTTGTATCCGGTCAGGTTTTTGGCAAGCACAACAAGATGCCATCCACTGCCGTCAATTTTTTCCGTTTGTGAAAAACGGTTGCGGCGCGCACAGTAACATTCGCAGCCAATAATGGGCTTGAAATTGAGTTTGGCGGTTTTGGCAGCAATCTCCTCTTTTAGTTTTTGGCTGGCAGGATTGCTTTCCAGTTCCTTGCTCAATTGTTTTATTTCGTTTTTTGTTTTCGATTTGACACTGTTGATATAATTCACGAACTCCTTGATCCCGTACATCGCTCCGTGGTCGGTCAGTGCGATTCCGGCCATCCCGTCGTTCATGGCTTTATCAACAATCCGGTTGATACTGGCTTGTCCGTCGAGCAAGGAATATTGGGAGTGGACGTGTAAATGTACAAATGGCTGCATAAGAGAAAAATAAATGGATTTTCCGTTTTAACAGCAACAAATTTAGCCAAAAAAACAGCCGGCCCGAGAAGAAATAGATAGAAGTTATCAACAAAAAAACCGGAAGGCATTGCCCTCCGGTTCCGTTGAATGTGTTTGGAGCGGGCTATGGTTTAATTGGTTGCTTTTTCAAGCCTTTTCATAATGGAAAAGATGAATACGGCCGAGGCCAGGCAACATAAAATGAAAACAGCCCACAACTGCCACAGGTCTAATTTACCCCATAAATCACTTCCGATGGAAAGAAGCTTATTCCCTACAGCTGTAGCCAGTAACCATCCAGCTTGCATCATCCCTTGAAATCTGGGAGGAGCAACTTTGGATACGAATGAAAGTCCCATGGGACTAAGGAACAGCTCCGCAATGGTCAGAACCAAGTAGGTGCCGATCAGCCAGTATGCCGAAACTCTCGAAGAATCGGGTATGGAATTTATTTTGGTTACTCCTCCTTCCTCGAACAATAATTCGTGCGGAGATACTAACCCCAGTGAAGCGATCAGCATCACCGTAAAGCCCAATGCCGCAATAATCATGCCTATACCAATTTTTCTGGGAGTGGAAGGTTCCATGTTTCGATTACGCAGCCAAGTAAACACACCCATTACAGGAAATGTTAATGCGACGATATAGACGGGATTGAACGATTGGAAAATTTCAGGGCCGATTGGGTTGGCGGGGGCAAATTTCTTATAGAGGAAGAATGTAATAATGCCTCCTAAAACAGCTAGAATGAGGCCATAGAGTCTGTTTTTTTTGTTTTTGTTGAAAAGGAGCACCAATCCGGCTACACCTGCGGCAAATGACAATAATGAGTAAATATTAAAGAAGATATTTGTGAAAGGTCCTACATTTTTAACGGTGTAATCACGGGCGAAAAATGTTAATGTTAATCCGTTCTGATGAAACGACATCCAAAAGAAAATAACGACTAAAAATACGAGTAAAAGAGCATTTACCTTTGGCTTTTCTTCTTTCGTTGACAATTGGAACATAATGGCTACAAAGCCTAAAAATAATCCGATAGCTAACCCAAGCCCCAGGTTATTAAAAACGAAATGGAATATAACCGTGACAATAACAAAAATTGTTGCTGCTATAATATAAGCCGAAGTGGTTGATTTCAATGTTTGCCCTTCTTCTACTTTAGCTTTAGCTTTTTCAACCTGCGGTAACTTCTTGTTAAAAATTACATAAACCAGCAAGGATATAATCATTGCCACGGCTGCAATTCCAAAAGCATAATTATATCCTTTTGCAAATACCTCCAGGTATTGTGTTGCAAACGTGCCTAAGTCTGTTACAACATGTCCACTTACTTTATCAGCAAGAGCCTGAAAACTTGCAGTATTTTCTAGGGTTCCGTTTTTAAAAGCGTGAGCGAGTGCGGGTAAACTTCCGTCGTGGGCAAACCCTTGAGTACTTAGATACCAGTTACGGATTCCATTGGCTACGTGAGGCGCAAACAAGGCTCCTATATTGATTCCCATGTAGAAAATCATATAACCCGTATCCCTTACGCTAGCGTATTGCGGATTGTCATACATTTGACCAACTACAGCTTGTAGGTTGCCTTTGAAAAGACCGTTACCCAATGCGATAACTCCCAGTGCAATGATTGATAAGGCTAAAGGATTGCCCGGAATCGCCAACATAACGTATCCGGCAAACATGATAATGATACCAAACAGAATTACGGTTTTGTATTTTCGGGTAGAATCGGCAATAATACCACCGATTAATGCCAGTGCATAAATACCAAAATAAAACCAACTGTAAATTTCTCCGGCGATTGATTCGTTTAACCCATATTTAGCCTGGAGAAAAAGTACCAAAATGGCCATCATGGTGTAAAAACCGAAGCGTTCACCCATGTTGGAGAAAAATGCAACGAGTAAACCTTTAGGATGATTTTTGAACATAAATTGATTTTTTTAGATGTTTGGAATTTTTTTAATTTGCAAATATACATAAATAAATGAAATATTTAACTTGAGCAAGTTGTTGATTCAGCCACTGATGGGAATAACATGCAATGCTTGAATGCAGCATAAAAATATCGACAAACGGGGTAGTTATTCCCGCTTTGAAAAAAATGAACAAAATATTTCTTCCTTTTGTTGTATTATTTAATTTTTGTTGTAATTTTGCAACCGATATTCGCAAATAACGAATAAAATGAAACAGAACCATTTTGCCTATTCTTTCTATTTTTACTTTTACTTTAGTAAGTAGAACAGGATTTGATGTGCAAAATGAAGAAATAAATAAATAACTTTTTTGAATAGAAAATCCTGTCGATAGCACGACGGGATTTTTTTATTTTAATAGACTTAGCTCTCAAAACAGATGAAAAAAGTTGCCATACAGGGCGGATTAGGCGCCTACCACGACATTGCTGCCCGCAATTACTTCGGGGAGGAGATAGAGATTGTTCCTTGCCTTACGTTTAAAGAGATTTTTTTAAAAGCTCAAAAAGATGAACATCTAATTGGAATTATGGCGATCGAGAACACGATTGCCGGGGGGCTGTTGCTCAATCACGACCTGCTTAAGCTCAACGACATGAAGATTGCGGGGGAGCATAAATTGCGTATCTCCCATACGTTATCGGCGTTGCCCGGACAACGCTTGCAAGACATAAGGGAAATTGTTTCGCACCCGATGGCACTGATGCAATGTTCCGATTTTATCGAAAGCCTGCCCCAGGTGAAGGTCGTTGAGCACGAGGATACTGCTTTGGCTGCCCGGGAAATAATGGAAGGAAACACCCCGGGGATAGCGGCCATTTGCAGCAAGCTTGCCGCCGAGGTATATCACCTGGAAGTTATAAGGGAAGGAATAGAAACCAACAAACGTAACTTTACCCGGTTTCTGGTATTGGCTCACGAAGAAATGGTTCCGGAAATCCGGAAGTCATCCGATATAGACAAGGCTTCGCTTGTTTTCGTTCTGCCACACAGTGAAGGGAGCCTTTCCCGGGTGTTGTCGGTGCTCTCGTTCTACGACATCAACCTTACGCGGATTCAGTCGCTGCCGATTATCGGTCGGGAGTGGGAATATCAGTTTTACATCGACCTGACTTTTTCCAATTTCGAACGGTACCGTCAGTCTATCAAGGCCATACTGCCTTTGGTGGGAAACCTCAAGGTGCTGGGTGAGTATGTCGAAGACAAACACATTGTTGCCGACTGAATAACAACCGAATAACTATTTAACAACTATCGAACAAAATGGATAAAGTACTTAACATAGAACCTGCCGGGCACATAAAACGCATTTCGGAATATTACTTTTCGGTGAAGCTTGCCGAAGTTGCCAAAATGAATGCGGAAGGCAAAAACATCATCAGCCTGGGGGTGGGAGCACCCGATAAAATGCCGTCGCAGGAAACGATTGAAACTTTGTGTGATACGGCATGTCGCCCCGATGTACATGCTTATCAGCCCTACTCCGGGGTACCGGAATTGAGAAAGGCTTATGCCGGATGGTATAAGAAGTTTTACAACGTCGACTTGTCGACGGACGAAGTATTGCCGCTTATCGGCTCAAAAGAAGGAATTTTACACGTTTCGATGACATTTCTCAATTTCGGCGACTCGGTATTGGTTCCCAATCCGGGATACCCAACCTACAGATCGGTTTCGGAACTTCTTCGTGCGAACGTCATCGAGTACGATTTGCTGGAGAAAAATGAGTGGCTGCCCGATTTTGATGCCCTGGAAAAGCTGGACTTGACCCGGGTAAAGCTAATGTGGGTAAATTATCCCAATATGCCTACCGGTAAAAATGCATCCTTGGCGTTGTTCGAAAAACTGGTGGCCTTTGGTAAAAAACACGGTATTGTCATTTGTCATGATAATCCATACAGTTTTATCCTGAATGATCGTCCGATGAGTATCTTGTCGGTGCAGGGTGCAAAAGACATTTGCATTGAGCTTAACTCGTTGAGCAAATCACACAATATGTCGGGTTGGCGTATGGGGCTGCTGGCATCCAATCCAGAGTTCGTAAGATGGGTATTAAAAGCCAAGAGCAATATCGACAGCGGCCAGTTTAAACCCATGCAGCTGGCAACCGTCGCCGCTTTGCAGAACACCCGGGAGTGGCACGACGAGATGAACCGTATTTATGCCGAACGCCGTTTGTGGGCGGAGAAAATTATGGATCTGCTGAACTGCAAGTACGATAAAAGCCAGGTTGGCCTTTTTGTTTGGGGAAAATTGCCGGAATCTGTGGTGTCGAGCAAAGACTTTATCGATGATATCCTGTACAACGCCCGCGTTTTTATTACCCCCGGTGTAATCTTCGGAAGCAATGGCGAAGGGTATATCCGGATTTCTCTCGGCGCATCCGTTGAAAAAATGGAGGAAGCCTACAATCGAATTTTAACATACAACACATGACAAAGAAAAATATGGAATTTGAATCAATTTTATTACCCGGGGTCGAGGACAAGCGTCCGATCATTATTTCCGGCCCATGTAGCGCGGAAACAGAAGAGCAGGTCATGGAGACGGCAAAAAAACTTGCTGAAAAAGGGGTGAAGATCTTCAGGGCGGGTGTGTGGAAGCCACGCACAAAGCCCGGTGGATTTGAAGGGGTCGGTACCCCGGCATTAAAATGGCTCCAGCAGGTACGCAAAGAGACCGGTATGTATGTGGCGACCGAAGTGGCCACGGAAAAGCACGTGTATGAATCCCTGAAGTACAACATGGATATGTTGTGGATCGGTGCCCGCACTACAGCAAATCCTTTTGCCGTACAGGAAATAGCAGATACATTAAGGGGTGTGGATATCCCGGTTCTGATAAAAAATCCGGTGAATCCCGACCTGGAGCTATGGATCGGTGCCATTGAACGTTTATACAACGCAGGCATTAAGAAGATCGGGGTCATTCACCGCGGGTTCAGTACCAACGACAAGACCGTTTATCGCAACATTCCTCAATGGCACATTCCCATCGAATTGAAACGACGTTACCCTAACCTTCCCGTCATTTGTGATCCAAGCCATATCGGTGGAAAACGCTCCATGATTAAAACGATTTCCCAACAGGCCATGGACCTGAATTACTACGGGTTGATCATCGAGTCTCACCGTAACCCCGATGATGCCTGGAGCGACAGTTCCCAGCAAATCTCTCCCGAAACGCTGGCTGAAATTCTGAATGAACTGGTTATTCGCGACAAGGTGCAATCGACGGAGGATTTATCCGACCTGCGCCGGCAAATAGATGACCTGGACAATGAAATCCTGCAACTCTTATCGAAACGTATGCGCATATCCCGCGAAATAGGTCTCTACAAGCTGGAGCACGATATGCCCGTACTCCAGACCGGACGCTACGATCATATCCGCAAGGACCGCGTGGAGCAAGCCGAGAAAATGGAGATGGCGGGTGAATTTGCCTTGAAAATCCTGGAAGCTATTCACACGGAATCTGTTCGTCAGCAGTTTGAAGTAATGGAAAGAGCAAAAAAATGAAAATACTCATCTTAGGAGCCGGCAAAATGGGATCGTTCTTTGCCGATGTGCTCAGTTTCGATCACGAAGTAGCCGTATTGGATACCGATCCCCAAAAACTGCGGTTCATATACAACACGCTCCGGATGACAAAGCCGGAGGAGGTGCGGGATTTTGCCCCCGAACTGGTGATCAATGCCGCTACGCTGAAATACACCGTCGAGGCGTTTCACAGTGTGCTGCCGTATTTGCCGCAAACGTGTATCCTGAGTGATATTGCATCGGTAAAAACCGGATTGGAGGAATTTTACCGGGAACGTACCCGCCCGTATGTCTCCACTCACCCGATGTTTGGACCTACGTTTGCCAGCCTGAGCGACCTCAGCACACAAAGTGCCATTATCATATCGGAGTCGTCGCACCTGGGAAAGGTTTTTTTTCGCGATCTGTACCGCCGGCTCAAGCTAAACGTGTTTGAATACACTTTTCGGGAGCACGACGAAACCATCGCTTACTCGCTTTCCATCCCGTTTGCATCCACATTGGTGTTTGCATCGGTAATGAAGCATCAGGATGCGCCGGGAACCACGTTCAAAAAGCATATGAACATAGCACAGGGGCTGCTTTCGGAAGATGATTTTCTCCTTACGGAGATCTTGTTCAACCCTTATACTCCCGATCAATTGGTAAAAATCAGGGAGAAGCTGAAAGAACTATTGGCTATTATCGAAGTTAGGGACAGCGAAGCCATGAAGGTGTTTTTGACGCAGGTAAGAAAGAATATTGAGTAGAGTGGCTATTTAGACTCCACATAAATCCTCACAATCTTCGCATCTGATCTAGGGCGGTTATTGCTGTCGACAGGCAGGGCGGCAATCTTGTCAATAACCTCCAGCCCTTCGGTGACTTCGCCAAAAACGGTGTATTCACCGTCCAGATGACGTGCTCCGCCAATCGTGGAATAGGTTTCTTTGAGTTCTTCAGGAAGAAAAAACTTGCCGGGAGCGGCTTCATACAACGAATCCACCACGTGGAGGACCGAATCCAGCATAGCGTTAAAGGCACTGGCATCAGTGGCTTTTAATTTAGCCAGGTCGTCTTTATGCGGTAAGTAATGGTCGCGGATAATCTTGTTTTTGATGGGCACGTTTACCGCCATTTCCATGGAATCCAGCCGTCCCGGTGAATATACCTTCCCGTGCACGATATAGAACTGGGAGGCGTCTGATTTTTTCTGCGGGTTTTCGTTATCTCCCCTTCTCGGAGCAGCCAGAGCTCCTTTTTTATGAAAATGATTGTCCCTGAACTCGGGCATAATATCCATATCGGTACGTCCGCCGCCGATCTGTGCTCCGGCAGGAGCATTCTTCGAATCCTGTGCTCCTCCCTGAATCATAAATTCCCTAACTACCCGGTGAAACAACGTTCCGTTAAAGTATCCCTGCTTCACCAATTTCAAAAAATGGTTGCTGTGGTTGGGGGTGTCGTCGTACAAAACGGCTTTCATTGTACCGTAATTGGTTTCGATAATGATAACCGGGTATTCCGTTTGAGCATTGGCGAGCAATGAAAATGCGAGCAGAACGGTGGAAAGGATATTTTTTTTCATGTCTCAACTGATTTCTTGAATTACAGATCGCAGGCATATCTGCTGCAGCAGATCGTAAATCCTAATTTGGTGCTTTCTTATAAAGGAAGAACGCGATGCCGATAAAAACAATATTGGGTACCCAGGCCGCCACAAAAGGACTCATGCTTCCTTTTACGGCGAAGGAAGAGCTGATGGTCATGAACAGAATATATGCCATACTCAAAGCCAGTCCGATTCCAATGTTCAGCCCCATGCCCCCCTTCACCTTCCGTGCTGAGAGGGAAGCTCCGATAATGGTCAGGATAAAAGCAGAAAATATAGAAGCGTAGCGCGAATGGTATTCTATCTGAAACGCCTGAATGTTGCCCAATCCCCTTCTCTTCTGGCTTCTGACGTGGCGGAGCAATTGCGGGGTAGTCATCATCTGCTGGTCTGTTTTGGCCACGATAAAATCGTTGGGGACGATTTGTATAATGGTATCAGTGGTGGTTCCGTGGGTGATTTTCTCTTCCAGCCCGTCGAAATCCCTTATCTGGTAATTGCTAATTGTCCAGTGATATAACGAGTCGTACTTGATGGATTGGGCGGTCAGCCGGGAGACCAGCTTCAGGCTGTCGAAATGATCAATGGAAAAATTATAGCCCGTTTTAGACTCCATATCAAAATTACCGAAATAGACAATCGTCCCTTCGGCTACCTTAAACTGTATGTCCCTGTCACCTGTTTTCCGTTTTCGCGGGTCGATGTATTTTTGTTCAAAATCAATACGCGTTTTGTTGGCGGGGGGGATAATAAAGCTGCCCATCACGAAGGAAAAAACAGCAATAACGGCTGCCGAAACCATGTAGGGTTTGAGCAACCGTTTAAAACTGACTCCATTGGATAAAAGAGCAATTATCTCTGAACTTGAAGCCATTTTGGAGGTGAAAAAGATTACTGCCAGAAAGATAAAAAGCGGACTGAAAAGATTGGCGTAGTACGGAACGAAATTAATGTAATAATTAAAAATTATTTCTTTCAGTGGAGCGCTGTTGCTCATAAACTTATCAATCTTTTCATTGATATCGAACACTACCGAGATCGACAAGATAAGCGTAATCATGAAGATGTATGTCCCCAGGAATTTCCTGATGATATACTTGTCTATACGTAACAGGTTGAGTTTGTTTTTCATACTCAATAGGTATTCAGCCACAATCCTACAGACGCTGCATGGTCCTTTCCACCATAGTTCGTTTCCAGGAAGGGAAATCGCCTTCAATAATATGTTTACGGGCTTCCTGCATGAGCCAGGTGTAAAACGCAAGGTTATGCACCGATGCAATCTGTAACCCTAAAATTTCATTCGTGTTAATAAGGTGCCGCAGGTAAGCTTTGCTGTAGAGTGTGTCTACGTATGAAGCACCTGCCTCTTCGATGGGAGAAAAATCCTTTTTCCACCGTTCGTTCCGCATGTTCAGAATGCCGTTTTTGGTGAAAATCTGTCCGTTTCGGCCGTTTCGCGTAGGCATGATACAATCAAACATGTCTACACCTCGCTCTATACCCTCCAGAAGATTGGCCGGAGTACCTACTCCCATCAGATAGCGTGGTTTGTCCTTGGGCAGGATCTCGTTGACCAGTTCCACCATTTCGTACATTTTTTCCGTGGGTTCGCCCACGGCCAGTCCGCCAATGGCATTTCCATCCGCTTCAAACGAAGCAACATTTTCTGCTGCGCGGCGACGAAGGTCGGGATACACACATCCTTGCACGATAGGAAACAGCGTTTGCCTATAGCCGTATGGACATTCGGTTTCGTTGAACCTGTTCATGCATCTTTTCAACCAGCGCTCTGTGAGCTCCAGCGACTTTTTCGCATAGTCGTAATCGGCATCGCCGGGTGTGCATTCGTCAAAAGCCATCATGATGTCTGCTCCGATTATACGCTGGATGTCTACCACCTTTTCCGGAGAGAAAAAGTGTTTTGAACCGTCGATATGCGAGCGAAATTCAGCCCCCTCTTCTGTCAACTTCCGGTTTTCGGCAAGCGAAAATACCTGAAACCCACCGCTGTCTGTCAGGATGGGTCTCTCCCAACTGTTGAACTTATGCAGTCCTCCGGCCAGTTGCATAATATCCAATCCTGGCCGCAGGTACAGATGGTACGTGTTCCCCAGAATAATTTGCGCTTTGATGTCGTCTTTCAATTCAGTTACCTGCACCGCCTTCACACTTCCCACAGTGCCTACGGGCATAAATACGGGTGTTTCAATCTGCCCGTGGTCTGTTGTAATCAATCCTGTCCGTGCTTGCGAGGAGGAATCGGTATGTTGCAGTTCAAATTTCAAAACGATACAATTCTTTTGGTCCAACCGGGTTTTGTGTGAAAACCGTGCTTACTACTGCCGGACGCTGACAGCGAATAAGTCCTTAATCACAGAATACCCCTGGTCTCTTTTTATTACTGGTCTCTTTTTATTAATTGAACGCAAAGATAAGAATTCTGCTCTCACAATCTTAGCAGTTGTGGATTAAAAATAGTTAGAGAGCATTTTGGATGAGTCTTCATCCGATGGCAAGATCTAAATTTTTCTGCCTTATTCTTGCAAATTCGGGCAAAAATGTTATCTTTGTAACCACCTGGACCGAATCTTTCTTCTGCAGCGCGTTTTTATTTACAACAACAAAACCTGATGGAAATCTATTCTCCATTTAGAAATTAGTACCGGGTTGTCAAAAGATAGACATCCTGGTAATTGCTTCTTCGATTCTCCGTAAATGAGCAAATTCAATCAATCGTAACAATTAATAAAACAACAAAAAGATGAAAATTGCATACATTGGAACATACCCGCCCAGACAATGCGGAATAGGTACATTCACAGAGAACCTGTGTAAATCCATAGCTTTGAATGTGCGGCAGAATACAAAAACTCACGCCAGCGTAATAGCTATTAACGATTCTAGCTCGTTGCAGGAATATGATTATCCGCCTGAAGTTAAGTTTGTTGTCCGTCAGAACTACCGTGAAGACTATATCAATGCAGCGGAACAGATCAACTTAAGCAATTCCCGGGCTTGTATCCTTAATCACGAATTTGGAATCTTTGGAGGGGAGTCGGGGTTGTATATCCTTTCCCTTACTGACCGGTTGAAAATTCCACTTACCGTAGTTTTTCATACTGTCCTGAAAGAACCCTCTTTTCTGCAAAAAAACATCATCCGGAAAATCAATGAAACAGCTGCCAAAATAGTGGTGATGAGCAATAAGGCGGTAGAGTTGCTGATCGGTATTTACGATATACCTCCACACAAAATTGAAGTTATTGAACATGGTGTCCCTGACTATCAGGATGTTTCGCACGATGCGATTAAAAAAGAGTACAATTTGAGCGACAGGAACGTGTTGCTTACGTTTGGTTTTTTAGGACGGAACAAAGGGATAGAGACCGTGATTGACGCGTTGCCCGCAGTAGTGCAAAAACATCCGTCATTGCTTTACATTGTTCTGGGAGCCACCCATCCCAACATCTTGAAGTATTCGGGCGAAGAGTACCGGAATTACTTAAACAAATTGGTGAGGGATCGTAAATTGCAGGATAACGTGATTTTTCTTAAATCCTTCGTTACGGAAGATGTTCTTTTTGAATACCTGAGGGCATGTGATATATACATAACTCCGTACAACAACAAAGAACAGATTACCAGCGGGACACTGGCTTACGCCGTAGGAGCTGGGGCTGCTGTATTGTCTACTCCATACTGGCATGCCGAGGAATTGTTGGCGGATGGGCGCGGACGCTTGTTTGATTTCAAAAAGCCGGAACAGTTGTCGGATATTTTGAACGAGTTGCTTGATCATCCCGAAAAGATGAACGCGTTGAGGGAGAAAGCGTATAATTACGGAATACAATTACGCTGGCCAACGATCGGGAAACGTTATCTCAAACTGCTTAACGCAGTGAAAGATACTCCCTTGGTGGCAAAGAAACCCCGAAAATCCTTCATCGAAGTTGAGCTTTTACCAGAATTTACCTTAGACCACGTGAAAAGGCTGACCGACGATACAGGCATCGTACAACATGCCCGTTATGGTATTCCTAATCTAAAAGAGGGCTATTGCCTGGACGACAACGCCCGTGCACTATTGATGTCGCTGATGGCTTACGGACAAAACAAAGATCCGTTCGCGTTGGATTGTATGCGTATTTATCTCAGCTATATACAATACATGCAGACAGAGCAGGGTACATTCCGTAACTTCCTCAGTTTTAGGCGGGATTTTCTGGATAAAGAGGGTAGCGAAGATTCTTTCGGAAGAACGATCTGGGCGCTCGGATATCTTCTGTACGCTTCTCCAAACATCGCTTACAGGGAGTTTGGCAAAGAATTGTTTGACAATTCGCGAAAGCACTTTTCTAGACTCGAACATTTGCGTGGTATTGCAGATACCGTCATAGGAATTAGCTATTATCTGAGGAGCTTCCCGGGCGATGAATCCCTGCTGCAATTGATGAAAGAATTGGCCACCAAGCTTGCCGATTCTTATTTCGAGAACCGGGACGGGCAATGGCAATGGTTTGAGCCGGCTCTTACCTATGACAATGCCGTGTTACCGTTAAGCCTTTTCCATGCGACAGAGATTTCTGATGATGATGTTTTTAAGGAGATTGCCGTGAAAACAGCTGCGTTTTTAGAGGAAGCCACGTTGAGTAAAGGATATCTTTCGCCCATAGGGAGTTACGGCTGGTACACGAAAGGTGGGGAACGGGCGAGGTTCGATCAGCAAGCCATCGATGTTATGGCAAATGTACAGTTGTATTTTCAGGCATTTAACGTTACCAGGAACCCGGATTATATTCAAAAAATGTTTCAATCTTTCCTGTGGTTTTTGGGTGAAAACGACTTACGTGTGCCGCTTTATGATTACGAAACGGGAGGATGTTGCGACGGGCTCAAAAAAGATGGCGTGAATAGGAATCAAGGTGCAGAGAGCACGTTAGCCTATCTTATTTCTCACCTGACCGTTCTTAAGGCATGGGAGTGCGAATCATGAAAATAGCCGTTCTTGCCCCTATTGCCTGGAGGACACCTCCTCGCAAATATGGACCCTGGGAGCTGGTCGCTTCAACCATTACCGAAGAACTGGTGAGAAGAGGATTCGATGTGACGCTTTTCGCAACCGGTGATTCCATTACCGGAGGGAAATTGTCGTATGCCTGCTCTCAAGGCTACGAGGAAGACAAAAATGTCGATCCGAAAGTAGCTGAATGCCTGCACATCAGCTCCCTGATGGAGCGGGCCGGTGAGTTTGATATCATTCACAATCACTTTGATTTTCTCCCCCTGACCTATTCAAGGTTGATTGAAACTCCAATGATAACCACCGTACACGGTTTTTCATCACCCAAGATTGTTCCCGTATACCAACGGTACAACGACATAAATCACTATGTATCCATCAGCTACTCCAATAGAAATGAACACCTGAGCTATATTGCCAATGTGTATAATGGAATCAATCCCCGAGATTTTACGTTCTGTCCTGCTGTGGGAGATTATCTGCTGTATTTCGGCCGCATTCATCCCGACAAGGGTACGCGAGAAGCGATAGACATTGCTCTAAAAGCAAAAATGAAACTGATCATTGCAGGGTACATCCAGGATAACGATTACTACAAAAGGGAGGTGCATCCTTTTGTTGACGGCCGGCAGATAGCCTATGTGGGAAATGCCGATCCCGTTCAACGGGATAAATTATTGGGCCAAGCCTATGCGTTGCTTCATCCGATTAACTTTGAAGAACCTTTTGGGTTAAGCGTTGCCGAAAGTATGTTCTGCGGTACACCGGTTATCGCTTTTAATAAAGGATCGATGGAGGAACTGATCGAGCACGGGAAAAGTGGTTTTCTGGTCCGCAATGTGGATGAAGCCCTGGCGGTCTTACCCCGGATTGCGGGATTAGACCGAAGCAGCTGCCGGCAACATGCCCAGTCAAGATTCTCGATAGAAAGATCCACCGACGATTACCTGGAAGTGTACAAGAAGGTGCTATCGTTGCAGCGGGGTTGCACCTCTTAATTATTCAAAATCTTATTTAATAATTTACGGACATTAACCGTCATGAACCCCGAGCCGGTATCTGACAATCCGTAGGGAACAATAAGCTCATCATTATGGATGATGGACCCGCAGGAATAAACTACGTTGGGTACATATCCCTCTCTTTCTTCGTCGTTAGGGACAAGAAGGGGGTCCCTGAGCCTTCCGATTTCTTTTGTGGGGTCATCCAAATCGAGCAGAGTCGCTCCTAGGGAATACTGACGCATCGGCCCTACGCCATGCGTAATTACCAGCCAGCCTTCGGAGGTTTCAATCGGGGCGCCGCAGTTCCCGATCTGAATAAACTCCCAGGAGTATTTCGGTTCCTGTATTTTGACAGGTGCCGGCCACACGTTTATGTTGTCTGAGAAGGCGATATAGCTGCTTATTCCGTCGATTCTGGACAACATGGCGTATTTGCCCTTGATTTTTCGGGGGAACAGCGCCAGGTTTTTATTCTGTGTCCCGTCGCCGTGAAGTGGTTTTATTTCAAACGTATAAAAATCTTTGGTCACGATTAGTTTCTGTAAAGCCGCATAGCCATCGTAGGCACTGTACGTGGCATAATAGGTTGTTTCACCGTCATCATCGGTAAACTTCACAAAGCGGGCATCCTCAATACCTTTCCGCTCGGTATAGGACGTGGGAAAAATTACGCGTTCCGATATGTGCGTATCGCGCGAGAAATGTATGGTGTAGTGCGAATCCGCCAACCAAATTATTTGCTTGACGGAACGCTGTACCTCCTCTTCCAGGTTGCTGTTGTTTGCCAGATATTCATATACCGATTTCAATAACTCTCCATAGATAAACTTGTCTGTCAAGGAATCCATTACCGGTTTTATGACGAGTTCATCAACTCCCATCTCATGAAGCTTAGCGTGAAAGCTTTTTTTATCGTAGATGTGTCTTTTTGTTACTTCGGCACTGTCAACATGGTATCCCGCTTTTTCAAACTCCAGTTCTCCCCGGTGATTTATCACCCCTGTTTGGAACACAATACTTGATATGTGTCCTTCGCCGGTTGCGCGAAAACTGACTATAATTCGTTTTGATCCTTCACTCAGGCCGGTTTGATCTGGAGATTCAACAATTGAGGGATTGAAAAAAGCCGCAGAGCTGATAGAATATTCCATGGAAAAATAGGAGCCGATCAGCAATTTCTTCACCATGCTGATCTGCTCGGGTTCAGTGAGTGTGTTAGTGACAATTTCCATCGCTTTGCTATAGTGCTTTATGAATTTGTGTGTCAGGTTACGGTGCCGTTTTGAGAACTCTCTCAACGTGTACATCAATGTTTTGTCCGCATCGCTTTCATCCATTTCCAATACCTTTGTTATCAAAGCGCTTGTCCGCTCCTCACCCAAATCCAGAAAACGGATGATTACTTGTTTGTAATTGGAATAAAACTTATTGGGTAAGCGGTTGATAATAATTTTCATACGATGTAGTATTTAAAAGAATTGGCAGGGGTTATTCTTCGGAATAGGACCCTGAAACAAACTTACATCAATAAAAAGACATATTCAAATATCAACGCATAAAAATTCTCCAACCTTGTTAAGAAAAAGGGAGGATAATTGTCAAATTTCCGTTTTAGATGAAACGGTATGGTGCATCTGAAAATAATATGCTATTTTTGTGGCACACTTTATTATTAATCACAGCAAAGAAAAATGTTACATCATGATGCAAAGAAAACCCGACTGGCTTAAAATTGAGCTCCCTCAAGGGAAGCAATACCTCGATATAAAGGAAGTTATCGCAAGAAATAAACTCCACACCATTTGTGTGAGCGGCAAGTGTCCTAATCTGGCGGAATGCTGGGGAAACGGAACGGCAACATTTATGATTCTGGGAGAAATATGTACCCGTTCCTGTGGCTTCTGTGCTACGAAAACCGGCAAACCCTTACCGGTAGACTGGGATGAACTGGACAGGCTGGCCGACACAATTTCCAAAATGAACCTGAAACATTGTGTAATAACCAGTGTTGACAGAGATGACCTGAGGGATTATGGCGCGGAGTTCTGGGCGGAAACCATCAGGTACGTAAAGAAAAAGAATCCGGGAATTACCCTGGAAACACTGATTCCTGATTTTCTGGGAAAAGCAGAGCTTATTCATAAAGTAATCGATGCCGGCCCGGAGATAATCTCGCACAATATGGAAACTGTACGTAGGCTCACACCGCTGGTGCGTAGTCGCGCTAAATATGACATAAGCCTGAAAACCATTGAAACCGTGGCAAAAAGTAACAAAAGCAAACCAAAATCGGGAATGATGGTTGGTTTGGGAGAGACATCTGAGGAGGTAGTGCAAACTATGGATGACCTGAGGGCTGTTGGATGCAAGGTGCTGACGATCGGGCAATACCTTCAGCCTACACGCAAGCATCTTCCGGTGAGTGAGTTTATATCCCCCGACCAGTTCAAGGAATACAAGAGGATAGGACTGGAAAAAGGATTCGAGTTTGTGGAAAGTGGCCCGTTGGTGCGTTCTTCCTACCGGGCAGAAAGGCACGTATAAACGTTGGACTTTTCTACGTATGGACAACAAAAAAGTAAGCTTTCAAAATCTTGGCCGCATTCGTTACAAAAAGGCCTGGGATTTGCAGGAAGAACTGTTTCAATCGGTGGTGGATGCAAAGGTTCATCACACCCTGCCCAAACCGCAATACCTGCTTTTTTGCGAACACGAGCCGGTGTATACCCTGGGAAAGAGTGGCAACAGGCAGAATCTTCTTATTGCCGAACAGGTGTGTAGAAGCAAAAATATCGATTATTACCCCATCGACCGGGGTGGAGACATTACTTACCACGGTCCGGGACAACTGGTAGCGTACCCCATCATAGATATGGAAGAGTTTCATGTCGGGGTAAAGGCATATGTTCATAAACTGGAGGAGGTGGTCATTCAAACTCTTCGGCCGTACGGAATTGCTGCGGAGAAGGACGAGAAAGCCATGGGGGTCTGGATCGATGCGCAACGTCCTGCCAAAGCCCGTAAGATCTGTGCCATTGGTGTGCGCACCAGCCGGTTTGTAACCATGCACGGCCTGGCGCTCAATGTAAACACCGATCTGACGTACTTCAACTACATCAATCCTTGCGGGTTTACCGACAGAGGAGTAACTTCCATGCAGAAGGAACTGGGTAGGGAAGTGGATTTTGAGGAAGTTTCGTACAGAATGAAAGCAGCATTCTCGGATGTGTTTGGAATGAAGGTGGTTGAGGAACTATGTAGTCCTACGCCGTCTTTTTGATGGCTAGTCACTCTGCGGGATATGCCCGCCTGGTGGCGAGTATCGGGTAAAAAAACGGCATGATGTTCGAAAACATCATGCCGAAAACATATGTAGATCTGTTTAATTATAGCATCAGCTTTTTTTCACTACTTTTACGGTAATGGTGCCTTTTACTTTGTTCTTGTCCGTAACCGCAATCGTGGTTTGACCTTCCTTCACTCCCGTAACTTTCACATCACTGTTAGTTACCGTGGCAGTGGCAATGGTTTTGTCAGCTTCTACAACTGTAAATGGAGCGGTGCCGCCGCTTACCTTGACGGTTGCATCCTCAGTAACTTTCACTTCAACCGTTGAAGGAGTTAATGTCAGTTTTGGATCGGGCTGATCTTTTTTGTCACAAGCCACAAAAAAGAGCGATACAAGAAGTATGCTCATTATAGAACTTAGTCTTTTCATACTTAAAACATTTAAAATTTGAAATTAATTTAATGATTGTTCAAAAACGGCCAAAATTTTAGGCTGCCAAAAATTCGAATTTATTTCGGTCGTTTTAAAAATAGATGCGGAAAACTGAAAAACGCTGCATGGAAATGCTGTATTTAACCATGATTAACGTTGAAATGTGATTATGGAAAAGGAGTTTTAGCCTATAAAGTTGGGAGTACGCTCCTATTTGGCAAACAGATAACCCGTTTGAAAAAGATAAACAAGGGACGAAAAAGAGAGAACCCTCAATTTCAAAGCATAACCTTAAACATTTTTAACTGCGAAATCAACCGTAACGATTTAACATTTCCTATTTTTGTGTTTCGAAAGCCGAAAGGCTTGTTTGGGGTTAACGGATGTTCTGAAAATAGGACCTTACTTGTTCTGCTTTTGGCTGACAGCTACACTATATTTTCAGACATTTCCTTCAGTACCGTAAATTTAAATAGATTACAATATGAGTCAAGTAGTTGATATCAAGGAGTTAAACGAGAGAATTGAGCAGAAAAGCGCCTTTACCCAAACCCTGTTTACCGGAATGGATAAAGTGATTGTGGGACAGAAGCATTTGGTAGAGTCGCTTTTAATCGGACTGTTGTCCGACGGACATATCCTGCTTGAAGGGGTACCCGGGCTGGCAAAGACATTGGCCATAAAATCCCTGGCCCAACTGATCGAGGCAAAGTACAACCGTGTCCAGTTTACGCCCGACCTGTTGCCCGCCGACGTTGTTGGAACCATGATATACAGTCCCCGCAACGAAGAGTTTCAGGTCAAACACGGTCCGGTTTTTGCGAATTTTGTGTTGGCAGACGAAATAAACCGTGCGCCTGCCAAGGTGCAGAGTGCGCTGCTTGAAGCCATGCAGGAACGTCAGGTCACTATCGGTGAAAAAACCTATAAGTTGCCCAATCCTTTTCTGGTGATGGCTACGCAAAACCCGATTGAGCAAGAAGGGACCTATCCGTTGCCCGAAGCTCAAGTCGACCGTTTCATGCTGAAGGTGGTTATCGGTTATCCAACCCAGGAAGAAGAGAAACGCATCATCCGTCAGAATATTTTTGAGCCGGTAGCCATCGACAAGCCGGTAGTTTCTACCGAAGAGATTTTGGAAGCACGTAAAGTGGTGCGCGATGTCTATATCGATGAAAAGATCGAACGTTACATAATCGATATTGTGTTCGCTACCCGTTTCCCCGACCAGTTCGGCTTAAAGGGCATGAAAGAGATGATCGGATTCGGTGCATCGCCGCGTGCGTCCATCAACCTGGCGCTGGCTGCCCGCACATTTGCCTTCATCAAGCGCCGCGGTTATGTGATCCCCGAAGATATCCGTGCCGTTTGCCACGATGTCCTCCGACACCGCATCGGACTCACTTACGAGGCAGAGGCTAACAACCTGACATCGGAAGAAATTGTCAGCGAAATCTTGAACAAGGTAGAGGTACCCTAATAATAACGGCCGGGAGGCCTGAAGAATGGGAGAGAGGACGATGTTGACAGGCGGCGCTTGCGTCTCAAAAAAATGAGAGTAAATGGAAACCAGCGAATTACTAAAGAAAGTACGGCATATTGAAATAAAAGCACGGGGGTTGTCGCGGAATATTTTTGCGGGGCAATACCACTCAGCCTTTAAAGGACGCGGTATGGCATTTTCCGAAGTTCGCGAGTATCAATACGGTGACGATATGCGTGACATTGACTGGAACGTTACTGCCCGGTACAACCGTCCGTACGTGAAAATTTTCGAAGAAGAACGTGAGCTTACCGTGATGCTGCTTATTGATGTGTCGGAAAGCCTGGGTTTTGGATCGTCGGAGAAGATCAAGCGTGATACGGTAGCCGAGATCGCAGCAACGTTGGCGTTTTCAGCCATCCAGAACAACGATAAGATTGGTGTAATCTTTTTTACCGACAAGGTGGAAAAATTTATCCCGCCCAAGAAAGGAAGAAAACACATCCTTTTTATTATCCGTGAGATTCTGGGCTTTGAGCCAGAAAGTGCTGGAACCGACATCAACCTGGCGTTGCGTTACATGACCAATGCCATAAAGAAACGTTGTACCACATTTTTAATCTCCGATTTTATTGACACGGGCGACTACAAGCCTGCGCTGCGTATTGCCAACCGCAAACACGACATAGTCGCTATCCAGGTATACGATAAACTCAGCACACGGTTGCCGTCACTGGGGTTGATGAAGGTGAAAGATCCCGAATCCGGGGGCGAAATGTGGATAGATACGTCATCCGGAAACGTAAGGGACCATTATGCGAAATGGTGGCTGGACCGTCAGGCTGAGATGATGCTCACATTCAAGCAGAGCAGCGTGGATAACGTCTCCGTTTCAACGGAAGACGACTATGCGAAAGCATTATTGCTGTTGTTTCAAAGAAGGAGATAGGGGAAGAAGTTGGAATTTAGAAGAAATCAAGAAGTGGGAAAAAAGGTTCTGCATATATTACTGCCGTTATTTTTGCTGATAAGCATTACGCACCGTTCTTTTGCGCAACGCGCTTCGGTGCAGGCAAGTGTTCAGCCCGCCGAAATTCAGATCGGTGAGCAGGCGCTTATCAACTTGAAGGTTATCGCCCCGAAGGACAAGACTATCCAGTTTCCTGTTTATCAGAAAGAA
The DNA here is from genome assembly GCA_038561985.1 of Petrimonas sulfuriphila. Taxonomy (NCBI): domain Bacteria; kingdom Pseudomonadati; phylum Bacteroidota; class Bacteroidia; order Bacteroidales; family Dysgonomonadaceae; genus Petrimonas; species Petrimonas sulfuriphila. Next base: position 1,503,440 of record CP073276.1, read on the forward strand.
ATCATTCCCGGACTGGAAGTGTTAACCATGCTCCCGCCCGATACCGTTATTGAGAACAATGTGGCCACCATGAATTTCAAATACGTGGTGACGTCGTTCGACTCCACGTTGTATTACGTCCCCCATATGCCCGTTTTCGACGGGACCGACACCATCTATTCCAACTCTTTCGGACTGAAGGTGACATCGCCTGTGCTGAAGGATTCCACAATAGCATACCTGGAAAAAATGAATACGGGACAAACCGATTCCATCGATTTCAAGCAACTTCAGCTTAACGACATAAAGCCGGTTCAAAAGCCGGCATTCGTATGGACGGATTATCTCTGGATACTCTGGATAGTGCTGGGTCTCATTTTGCTTCTGCTGCTGATTGGCCTGGTCATTGTCCTTGTACTCCGGAAAAAGAATAAAGGCTATTTCTTTATCCCGCCGCAAGTGTTGCCGCCGCATGTCCGTGCCCTTCAGGAGCTGGATAAACTCAAAGCCGGGAAAATCTGGCAACAGGGCCGGGAAAAAGAATTTTATACGAGGATCACCGATATCCTGCGGGTGTATATGTTTGAACGCTACAGGATAAATGCCATGGAGATGACTTCAGGCGAAATTCTCGTGGAAATAAGAAAAAGGTCGGAAGAAGATTCCGTTTACAACAACCTGGTTCAGATTCTTTCGGTAGCAGATATGGTGAAGTTCGCGAAGCATAAACCCTATATGGATGAGAACGACTTAAGTTTGATGAATGCCTATTTCTTTGTCAACCAAACGCGCGAACCCGATCCGCTTCCCGATAAAAAAGAGCAGGAAAAGCTAAAGGAAGAGATTGATAAAGAAAAATAGACAAAAAAGACGAAAAGTCTGAAACATAAAGGCCTTACAAGAATATGCAATTTGCCAACCCTACATATCTTTATTTGCTGCTGATACTGGCTCCGCTGATCGCGTGGTACATCGTGCGCATGTCTAAAACACAGGCGTCCTTCAAACTGGCTTCCACCCATGCCTTCAACAGTAAGAACAGGGGAGTTAAAACGTACCTGCGCCACCTGCCGTTCGCGCTAAGGATGATGGCAGTTGCGCTGATAATAGTGGTCGTGGCACGCCCGCAGGCGGTGGATAGCTGGGAAGAGTCTGAAACGCAGGGAATTGATATAGTGCTGGCTCTTGACGTGTCGGGGTCGATGCTGGCGCAGGATTTGCTACCCAACCGGCTGGAAGCCGCTAAAAAAGTGGCTGCCGAATTTATCACCGACCGGAAGAATGATAACATCGGATTGGTGATTTTTGCCGGGGAAAGCTTTACGCAATGTCCCATGACCACCGATCACAAGGTCCTGCTGAACCTGTTGAACGGTATCGATTTCGGGCTTATCGAAGACGGAACGGCTATCGGGCTGGGGCTTGCAAATGCGGTGAACCGGTTGAAAGACAGTGGATCCAAATCGAAAGTGGTGATCTTGCTGACTGACGGCTCAAACAATCGTGGGCAGATAGCTCCGCTCACAGCGGCCGACCTGGCAAAATCTTACGGCATCCGCGTATATACCATCGGCGCTGGAACAAAAGGAATGGCACCAACACCGGTACAAACGCCTTTTGGAATGCGGTTACAGAATATGCCGGTGGATATCGATGAAAAAACGCTGACAGAAATTGCATCCCTGACCGGAGGAAAATATTTCCGGGCGGAGGACAACGAAAGTCTAAGTAACATATACAACGAGATTGACGAACTGGAAAAATACCTCATCAGCGTGCAGAATGTTACCCGAAAGCAGGAATTGTTCTTGCCTTTTGCACTGCTTGCCCTGGGACTGATTCTAATGGAATTGATCCTCAGAAGGACCTGGTTGAGGAATATACCGTAAAAGTGATGCGTTAAGAGAATAAAAAAAGAAATGTTTAGATTCGAAAATCCGGAATACCTGTACTTGTTTATCGCCATGCCTTTTTTGGTGGCGCTTTACATTTACCTGAACATTAGAAAGCGAAACGATGTGAAGAAACTTGGCGTGCTTTCTACTGTAAAAAAAATGATGCCCGAATTGTCTCTCAAGCGCTCCTACTTGAAGTTCTGGCTGATTTTTGCAGCGCTTTGCACGGGAATTATTATGATTGCCCGTCCACAATTTGGAACTAAGGTGGAAAACGTTGAAAAGGAGGGGATTGAGCTGGTAATTGCCATAGACGTTTCCAATTCCATGCTGGCGCGCGATGTTTCTCCCGACAGGTTGTCACGGGCAAAACAGATCTTGTCGAGGATCATCGATGTTCGCAAAAACGATAAGGTAGCCCTTATTGTCTTTGCAGGAGAGGCATATGTCCAGATGCCACTGACTTCCGATACGCAGTCGGCAAAGCTGTTTCTAAATACCATTGATCCAAGTCTGGTGCCCGTTCAGGGGACGGCTATTGCCGAGGCTATAACGTTAGGAGTAAGTTCTTTTTCGGGCGACCGGGACGTGGATAAAGCCATGATTCTTATCACCGACGGTGAAGACCACGAAGGAAACGCCAACGAAGTTGCCAGGCAAGCCTCCGATGCCGGGATTATGATAAATGTTATTGGGATAGGGTCGGTGGAAGGAACGCCTGTGCCTGAATCGGAATACAGCAACAATTACAGGACAGACAGCGGAGGACAGGTGGTTGTCTCGCGGCTGAACGAACAAATGGCTCAGGAGATTGCTCAAAACGGAAAAGGACTGTATGTGCAGGCCGATAATTCCAATACCGCCGTACGGGCTCTGGAGACGGAATTGAATGAACTGGAGACCAAAAAAACAACCAGCCTTTCTTATTCGGAATATGACGAGAAATTTCCGTTCTTTGCCTGGATATTATTGATTATCTTGATTGTCGAATTCCTGATATACGACAAGAAAAATCCGCTGTTTAAAAATATTCGCTTATTCAGATGAGGTTAAACATATTGAAATACAGTTTGTTGTTGATAATGATGGCTTTGACTCTGCCGCTATCGGCTCAGAAAGAGGTGCGAAAGAATGTACGCAAGGGTAATAAAGCGTACCAGCAGCAAAAATTCTCGGAGGCGTTTACGTTTTACAACGATGCCCTGGCAGAGAACCCGTCGTCGCCCGAAGCCAATTACAATGCAGGCAATACGCTGTACCGCCAAAAAGAATGGGACAAATCCATGGAGAGCTATCAACAATACCTGGCGTTGGAAAAGGAAAATCCGAAAAAAATGTCGGCTGCCTGGCACAATATCGGAAATTCATTGCTGCAAAAGAAAGAACTGGAAAAATCGATGGAGGCTTACAAGATGGCTCTTCGGATGAATCCCGAAGACGAGGAAACACGGTATAACCTGGCGGTAGTTCAAAAAATGATACAGGATCAACAGCAAGACCAACAACAGGAGCAGCAGCAACAGCAAAATCAGGACCAACAGCAACAGGAGCCGCAAAACAACCAGGATCAACCGAAAAAGCCGGAAGAGCAGCAAGAACCCGAACAAATGTCGCGCGACAATGCCCGTCAGCTATTGCAGGCTATTGAGCAGGACGAAAAAGAAACGCAGGAAAAAGTAAATAAAATAAAGGCGGAGGAACGAAAACAAAAGGCTGACGAAAACAGGCGAAGAAACAGGGACTGGTAAAACGGATAAAATTACAAATGACGATTTTAGATTTACAATTTTAATGAAATATTTTTTAGAAAAATATAGAGTTACATTCCTTTCTCTGGTCTTACTCTTGACCGGAATAACAACCCTTCAGGCGCAGGTGACTTTTCGGGCATCGGCCCCCAACGGAGTGGTGAAGGGGGAGCAGTTTCGTTTGAGTTACACGCTCAACCAGGAAGGGAAAGACCTTCGTTTGCCAGATTTGAAAGGGTTTGATGTCCTTTTCGGGCCATCTACATCGCGGAGTTTCAGCCAGAGTACGGTTAACGGGAAAACGACTTCCGAAAGTTCGGTAACGTATACGTATATCCTTGTGGCTCCTGAAGAAGGTACTTTTACGATCGAGCCAGCCTCCATTACCGTGAACGGGAGCAGTTACCGGTCTAATTCACTGACCGTAAAGGTACTTCCTCCCGATAAGACAGCCGAGAATCGTCAGGGTGGAAATCCAGGTAGTGCAGGTTCAGGCTCATCATCTGCAGCGCCTGCCGCAACCGTAAGTGCCAACGATGCCTTTATCCGTGCTATTGTATCGAAAGACAACGTATACGAGCAAGAGGGGTTTACTGTCACTTTTCGGCTTTATACTACGCTGAATATTACCGATTTGGGCAAGATAGAGTTCCCCGAGTTTGAGGGGTTTATGGCTGAGGAGGTGGCGATAGCGTCAAACCAGCAACTCCAGATGGAGCGGTATAACGGACGAAACTATTATACGGCTGATTTAAAGAAAACACTTTTGTTCCCTCAACGATCCGGTAAAATTACCATTCCGTCGGGACGGTTGGAGATGGTGTTCTCCGTTCCTTCCGGTAAAAAAGTTTCCACCTTCTTTGGAACCCAGGAAGTGATGGCGGATGTGAGAAAATCATTGGTCACTAATCCGTTAACGGTAAATGTAAAGCAGTTGCCTGAAGGAAAACCGGTGAACTTTTCCAACGCTGTGGGAACGTTTAGCTTCACTTCCTCCATCAACACGCAACAAACTCGGGCAAACGAACCGATTACCGTTTCGGTCGAAATATCGGGAACAGGAAACATGAAACTTATTCAGAACCCTGAAGTTAAATTTCCCACTAATTTTGAGATTTACGATCCGACCGTGACCAATAATTTTCAGGTCACCACCAACGGATTGACCGGCTCCCGGAAAATAGAATATCTTGCTATCCCCCGCTACGAAGGGAATTACGATATTCCGCCCATTGAGTTTTCCTATTTCGACCTGAATACCCATTCCTATAAAACCCTGAAATCATCCGGATATAATTTACAAGTTGCCAAAGGTGACCCCGGAAAAGCGTCGGCAAGCAGCTACGTGAACCAGCAGAACGTCCGCGTGGAGCAGGATATTCGTTTCTTGAAAACCGGGGAACCGCAATATCAATACAAGAACAGTTTCTTTGCCGGATCCACTGGATATTGGTTATGGTACCTGATCCCCCTAGTTGCACTGATTGTTTTTTATCTCTTTAACCGGAAAATGGCCAGGGAAAATGCCGATGTGGCGCGGATGAGAACCAGAAAAGCGAACAAGATGGCTATCCGAAGGTTGAAGGTTGCGGAAAAATTCCTGAAGGAGCATAACAAAGAAAAATTTTACGACGAAGTACTGCGTGCCCTTTGGGGATATTTCAGCGATAAGTTGTCTATGCCCGTGGCAAACTTAACCAAGGATAATATAGAAAAAGAGCTGTCCGACTACGGAATGGACAATGAGTTAACCGGTAAGTTTATGCAGATACTTAATACTTGCGAGTTTGCGCGTTACGCACCGGCAGAGAGTGATGCGGCTATGGATAAGTTGTACAACGAAACGGTTGATGCTATCGGTAAAATGGAAAGCAAACTAAAAAGAAAGTGATATGCAAACAATCAAAAATACATTGATCCTGGTTCTGCTTCTTTTTGCGACCGTATCTTCTGCACAGAGTTCTGTGGAAATGGCTTCCGAAGCGTATAGGAGTGAAGATTACAAAAGAAGTATCCAACTGTACGAACAGGTGGTGGCCCAGCAATTATCGGAGGGGAAAGAGTCGGCAGAAATTTACTACAACTTGGGGAACGCCTATTTCAGGAATGGAGAAGCAGCAAAAGCAATCCTTAACTACGAACGTGCTTTGCTCCTTAATCCGGGCGATAGTGACATTCGCCACAACCTCCGGTTTGCCCGTACGCGTATCGAAGACAAGATCGATACTTCAGAAAGCTTTTTCCTGACAAATTGGATCTACAGCTTTAAAAACCTGTTCAACTCCAATACGTGGGCAACCATAGCCATAGCCCTCTTTATCGCTTTTCTCTCCTGCATCGCGACGTTTCTTTTTGTAAGAAAAGTGTGGATTAAAAAAACGGCTTTTTACACCGGTATTATTATTTTTGCCCTGCTTCTTTTGTCCAACGTGTTTGCGTTCAGTCAGAAAAACAACCGCATTCACCGCAACACTGGTATCGTGATGGCTGCGTCTGCATCTATCATGGCTTCGCCCGATGCCAACAGCCAGGAACTTTTCCGTCTGCACGAAGGGACTAAGGTGAAGCTTAATAAGACCGATGGGAACTGGATTGAAATAGAAATTGCCAACGGTAGTGTGGGCTGGACATCGAAAGAGAATGTGGAGGTAATATGAAAGAAGCGGTTGAAAACTTTTTGCCGGTTGAACGGGACCTTTTTTTTGCTTTGAACGGTAGCGATTCGATCTTTCTGGATAATCTCTTCTGGACTTTCACCGGCAGATACGTTTGGGTGCCGTTGCTGTTGTTTCTCGTGGTCGTGTTTTTCTACAAATCGCCGCGCCGGGAAGGTATCCTGGCGACTGTTTTTCTTATTTTGCTGTTTGCCTTGTGCGACCAGGTTTCTTCGGGGTTGTTCAAACCCCTTTTTGAACGATTCCGCCCAACGCATCATCCTGATTTCAAGGAGTTGGTCGATACCGTTAATAACTATCGGGGCGGAAGATTTGGATTTATATCCGGACATGCCACTAACAGCTTTGGGCTGGCTGTCTTCTTTTCGCTTGTTTTCAGAAACCGATGGGTTACCCTACCTGTTTTTGCATGGGCGATCCTGAACAGCTATTCGCGAATCTACCTGGGCGTACATTTTGTTTCAGATATTGTAGCCGGAGCTATCACCGGATCGTTGCTCGCCTGGATGCTTTATGAACTTTATGCATGGATAAGGATCCGCTACTTTCATGTTCCGGCTCCGGAAGGCCGATTATCGGTTTACCCGGCTGAAAGAGGCAGGATAGCAGGCGTGGTATTTGCAGTCTATATACTTTTAATACTATTTTTTAGCCCTTTTTTAGCAACTTTACCACATTGAAGTTTGTTTAGAGGATACAAAGTAACATTTTCGTCATTTTTTTGACGAAAATAATTGGCGTTATCTGAAATATTGTGTAAGTTTAGGGCATAATTCACTAACGAGATTTATCAATCATAAAAATTAAGCAACCATGGCAAGAACTCTCACTTTTAACGAATTAAGAGCATTGAAGGACAAACTCCCTGACGGTAGTATCCACCGGATAGCTGAAGAATTGGGCCTAAAACCCGAAACGGTAAGAAACTATTTTGGTGGATACAATTACAAAGAAGGCAAAAGTATCGGTGTTCATATCGAGCCCGGCCCCGACGGAGGTATAGTTGTTTTAGATGACTCTACTATATTCGATAAAGCGTTGTCCATATTGGGACTTGAAGATTATCCTGTTTATCAGGAAGAACCTGTTGAGGAAGAGGATAATATCTGATCCATCCTGAGAGATGAAGCCCAATATTTGATAGATTACAGGCAAATATTGGGTTTTTTCTTTTGATAGCTATAAACCATTTTAACGATAAGAACATGGAAAAAGACGATAGAAAACCAGGCAGTCCCGAACAAAAACTGGTGACCGTTGCGATTCACTCCTACGAGAAAGCGGTCATCCTCAAATCGATCCTCGAGTCGGAAGGAATTCCTGCCGTTATTCACGGTGTGAGTATCATTCAACCTACGGTTCCCGGGAACGTGCGGGTGAGGATAAACGAAAGTGATCTGCCCAGGGCGCTTACCATCATTGAGCAGGTTGATTTTACCTCCAACGTTGAGTCGGAGGATGACCTCGAAAAAGTGAAGGTTAAAAACGAAGTGTTGATACCGGTAGATTTTTCGAACTATACGTTGAAAACCTGTGAATTCGGATTTAATCTTGCTTTCGACATCGGCTGCGACGTAAAATTGGTCCATTCTTTCTTCACCCCTTATTATCCGATGGCCATACCTTTTGGAGATTCTTTCTCAGTCCAGACATCCGATAAGGATCTTTATAAAGACATTAGAAACAAGATGGAGTCGGAAATGAACACGTTGGTCAAAAATATCAGTGAGAGGATTGCCAACAACGAATTTCCCGATGTCAAGTTTTCATACCTGCTGATGGAAGGCCTTCCCGAAGAAGAGATCATCTCCTATTCCAAAAAACAACGTCCGCGGGCTATCGTGATGGGTACCCGGGGAAGCAACGCAAAGGACCTTGACCTGATCGGCAGTGTTACCGCAGAAGTGATTGACGGCTGTAAGACACCGATCTTTGCCATTCCCGAGAACTCCAAGGATCAGGATATTTCTCAAATGAAGAACATCCTTTTCCTGACCAACTTCAGGGAGCGTGAATTTAAGGCTTTCGATATCATGATGGCTTTCATAAAGCCTTATCCTGTGAAAGTGTATTTAGCACATATGGCCAGGAAAGAGGATATGTGGGACGAAATCAAGTTGTCGGGAACCCAAAAGTACCTGGAGGAACAATATCCCGATCTGGATATTGATTATGAGGTGATTGACCGTGACAGGCAACTCGAAGTCGTACTCGAGGAGTTTGTGAAGGAACACAAGATAGACATGATCGCCATGTCGAGCTCGAGAAGAGGACTGTTTGCCCGTATCTTTAACCCGGGAATCGCACGAAGGATGCTTTTCCATTCCGACACACCGTTATTGGTGATCAAAGGATTATAAAAAAGCGAAGAGAGGCCGTCCCGCAGAAGTAATTTCCTTTTTGAGACGGCCTCTTTTTAGAGGTACCTGGCGGAGTCGAACCGCCGTAGACGGTTTTGCAGACCGCTACCTAGCCACTCGGTCAAGGTACCGATTTTGCATAAAGCGAATGCAAAGATAATGTATTTATTTTTGTGAACAAAACTCTTCCCTACAATTTATGAAAATAATGACCGAAATGCGTCGCTCACTTTCTTCACCTGCACAATTTCAATTTTTACTTTCGACTTGAAACCTTTCAGGTTGTTGGCCGGAACGATAATGCGTGAGAAGCCCAGTTTCTCGGCTTCGGTAATCCGCTGTTCGATGCGGTTTACCGGGCGGATTTCCCCCGATAGTCCAACTTCTCCGGTGAGGCAGGTATCTCTGTCGACAGCCATATCCAGACTCGACGAAAGGACCGAGGTGATTACCGCCAGATCCATCCCCGGGTCGTTCACACGCAACCCTCCGGCAATATTCAGGAAAACATCCTTTTGTGCCAGTTTAAACCCGGCCCGTTTCTCCAGAACCGCCAGCAGCATGTTCATCCGCCGGATGTCGAATCCCGTTGCCGAGCGCTGCGGATTCCCGCCGTAAGCTGCCGTGCTCACCAGGGCCTGTGTCTCGATAAGAAAAGGTCGGATGCCCTCGATTACCGCTGAGATGGCCACGCCGCTTAGTCCTTCGTGGTTCTGGGTAAGTAAAAGTTCGGACGGGTTATTCACTTCGCGAAGCCCCGATTGGTTCATCTCGTAGATACCCAGTTCTGATGTGCTGCCGAACCGGTTCTTGATACTTCGTAATATGCGGTACATGTAGTGTTGGTCGCCTTCAAACTGCAACACAGTATCCACAATATGTTCCAGTACCTTGGGGCCGGCAATGTTACCCTCTTTGGTGATGTGCCCGATAAGAACGACGGGTGTTCCCGATTGTTTGGCATACTTGAGGATGGATGCGGCACATTCGCGCACCTGAGAAATACTTCCGGGCGATGACTCCATGGCGTCGCTGTAAACGGTTTGGATGGAGTCGACAATTACGAGTTGCGGGGAGATGTTTTTAATATGTTTGAATATTTCGTCGAGATTGGTCTCGCAAACAATCAGGCAATTGTCGTTTTCAATACCGATGCGGTCGGCCCTCAGTTTCAATTGCCTCGCGCTCTCCTCACCGGAAACGTAGAGGGTTCTGATCTCTCCCAACTTCAGCATGGTTTGCAGTACGAGCGTGGATTTACCGATTCCCGGCTCTCCCCCAATCAGTACCAGGGATGCAGGTACCAGTCCGCCACCCAGTACACGGTTTAATTCCTCGTCGTTCATGTCGATTCTAGGCTCTTGTTCCGCCCTTATCTCGCGAAGCGGTAAAGGTTGGCTCTTCACGCTTTCGAACGAACGTGTATCGGTAACTCTTGAAGGAGCATCTTTTCGCACCAGCTCCTCCACCAGCGATCCCCATTCGCCACAGGCAGGGCATTTCCCCATCCATTTGGGCGATTCGTTGCCGCAGTTGGTACAAAAGTAGGTTGATTTTAGTTTGGCCATGCGTTGAGTTTGTTTACAAAGATAGCGATATTTTTACCCTTCTGAACATTTTTGTATTTTTGTATCCTAAAAAACAAATTCGAAATGAACAGTCCCGTCATCCCTTCACTTATTTCCAACGCTTTAAACATCCGCCTCAATAATGTGGAAAATACCATTAAACTGTTGGAAGGCGGTGCTACCATCCCTTTTATCAGCCGATACCGGAAAGAAGCAACCGGATCGTTGGATGAAGTACAGGTTTCAGAAATTAAATCACTGAATGATAAATTCATTGAGCTCGAAAAACGGAAGAAAACCGTTCTGTCGTCCATCGAAGAACAGGAAAGACTGACACCGGAACTGCAAGAGAGGATCGAAAATTGCTGGGATGCCGTTGCGTTGGAGGATATTTACCTGCCTTACAAACCCAAACGGCAGACGCGCGCGGAGATGGCCAGGAAAAGGGGATTGGAGCCTTTGGCGAAATGGCTGATGCTGCAACAGTATGGGCCGGTTGAAGCGAAAGCCGGGCAGTTTGCTGGAGAAGAACTGGATGATGCCGTTTCGGCGTTAAAAGGGGCGTGCGACATTATTGCCGAATGGGTAAACGAAGATGAAAAAGCCCGTCAGCTCATACGAAACATTTTTGCCCGTGAAGCGGTCATAACCGCCAAAGTGGTGAAAGGCAAAGAACAGGAAGGCGAAAAGTACAGGGATTATTTTGACTTTTCTACTCTTCTTTCCCGGTGTCCCTCGCATCGTCTTCTTGCCATCCGCCGGGGAGAATCGGAAGGGTTTCTTCGGGTATCCATCTCTCCCGACGATGAAAAATGCTTGGATAAGCTGGTGCCCCGATACGCCAAGAACGATAGTGAGGCTGCGGATTACGTTGAAAAAGCGGTGGAGGATGCCTATAAACGCTTGCTCAAACCTTCCATTGAGACTGAGTTTGCCAACCTCTCCAAGGAAAAAGCCGACGAGGCCGCTATAGCTGTTTTTGCCGAGAATCTGCGTCAGCTTCTGCTTTCACCTCCACTGGGGCAGAAGCGGATACTGGCAGTCGACCCGGGATACCGGACGGGATGCAAGCTTGTTTGTCTGGACGAGCAAGGCAATTTACTGCACAACGAAACCATTTATCCGCATCCGCCGCAAAATGAATTTTCGAAGTCGGCGGGTAAGGTTTCCAAGCTGGTTTCCACTTACCGTATCGATGCGATTGCCATCGGCAACGGTACGGCAAGCCGGGAGACCGAGCGCTTCATTGCGAACCTGAGGTACGACCGGGAGGTGAAGGTTTTTGTAGTGAGTGAGAACGGTGCCTCCGTATATTCGGCCTCAAAGACGGCACGTGAAGAGTTCCCGGAGTATGATGTTACAGTGCGCGGGGCAATCTCTATCGGCAGGAGGTTAAGTGATCCGCTCGCGGAACTGGTGAAAATTGATCCGAAATCCATAGGGGTGGGGCAGTATCAGCACGATGTGGACCAGGCAAAACTGAAACGTTCCCTGGATCAAACCGTGGAAAGTTGCGTGAACCTTGTGGGGGTAAACCTTAACACGGCGAGCAAACATTTGCTGATGTATGTTTCGGGTCTAGGTGAGTCCCTGGCACAGAATATCGTGAATTACCGGGCCGAGAACGGTCCTTTCCGCGCACGCGCAGGATTAAGGAAAGTACCCCGTCTGGGTGAAAAAGCTTTCGAGCAATGTGCCGGTTTCCTTCGGATTCCCGACGCTGAAAACCCGCTCGATAACTCTGCCGTCCATCCGGAAAGTTATCCGGTGGTTGAAAGGATGGCCAAGGACCTTAAATGTTCCGTCAAGGAGGTGATCAGTAATAAAGCGCTTGTCGGTACTATCGATATCAACCGCTACAAAACAGATACCATCGGTACCGAAACGCTGACCGATATCCTCCAGGAGCTGGAAAAGCCCGGCCGCGATCCACGCACGAAAGTGCAGGTGTTGGAGTTTGACCCCTCTATCCGTACCATCGCAGATGTGAAAGAAGGAATGGTGGTAAATGGAATCATTACCAATATCACTAACTTCGGTTGTTTCGTGGATTTCGGCATCAAGGAGAACGGCTTGGTCCATATCTCGGAACTGGCCGGCCGCTTCGTATCAAACCCCACCGATGTTGTTTCGTTGCACCAGCACGTGAAAGTAAAAGTGTTGTCGGTAGATTTGGAACGGAAGCGGATCCAGTTGAGCATGAAGGATGCATGAAGCGTAACTTTTATCTGTTCCCCAGAACCGAAACGGCCTTTTAAGCGTTTACTGTTTTAATTCACCCAAAAAATGGAAACGTATGTCGGAAAAGTCCACCCCCATCGATTATAACCGTTTGTTTGAAGGGATCCGCGGTTTTAAAGCGAATGAATTTATTCCGCACCAGCGATTTTTTGAAGAACTGGGTCAGCAACAAAATCCACATACGCTGTTTATCGGATGTTCCGATTCGCGGGTTGTTCCGCATCTGGTAACCCAGACCTTTCCCGGCGAATTGTTTGTTGTAAGGAACATTGCCAATCTAGTCCCTTACTACAAAAAATATTCCGATACCTTCCTGGCCACCTCTGCGGTTATAGAATATGCGGTTAATCAGATGAATGTCAGTAATATTGTGGTGTGTGGACACTCCAACTGCGGGGGCTGTGCGGCCTTATATCAGGATAAAGAGCTCAAAAACCTTCCACATACAAAAAAATGGCTCGAACTGGCATCGCCGGTGAAAAAGATCGTGGAGGAAAAAATCGCCAAAAACAAGATCAGCCTTGAAGAGCGCAGTTCATTTACCGAAAAAATGAATGTGGTGGAGCAGGTCAATCACCTGATGAAATATCCTTATATCCGAAAACGGGTAAGGGAGGGGCGTTTAATCGTCATGGGCTGGTACTACCACATAGACAAGGGGGAGATTTACAATTACGACAAGAAACGACGGAGATTTATCCGGGTTGAGTAATGAATCTTTTGTTTACCACTCGAATTTCAGTTGTTTTTCAATCAAGTGAAAAGTCTGCCGGTGGTGGATCGTTATCCCGTGCTGTTTAATCGCTTCGCGATGCGCACGTGTAGGGTATCCTTTGTTGTGCATCCATCCGTAAACGGGAAATTGATTGTGTAGGTTTTGCATATACTCATCCCGGTATGTTTTTGCCAGCACCGATGCTGCCGCAATCGACAAGTACTTTCCGTCACCCTTTATCACACATGTGTGTGGAATCTGTTGGAACGGATGAAACCGGTTCCCGTCTATCAGGATATGTTCAGGCGTCACGGTCAGCCTGCTTAGGGCTTTGTGCATGGCTTTAACCGATGCCCAGAGGATATTTAACTCGTCAATTTCATCCGGGGTGCACATTTCAACGGCGTAGCACATCGCACTCTGCTCAATGATAGGTCGGAGACGGTTCCGTTCCCTTTCCGATAATTGCTTGGAATCGTTGAGCTCTTCACACCGGAATCCGGGCTTGAGGACAACTGCAGCTGCGAAGACAGGGCCGGCAAGGCATCCGCGTCCCGCTTCGTCGCAACCGGCTTCGATGCAACCGGGGTGAAGGCAGCTCTCCAACGGTTTGTGTTGCTTCATTTAAGATTAATTTTCAGTTTGTTGTCTGCCGGGGGGAAATCGAGCTGAAAAGAATTTATGTCGAAATTCTCATCATCCATTACTTCAGCAAATTGTTGGATTGAGCGGAGCATGCCCTCATCAAGAACTTCATCGCCCTTCAGGTGCAATACATTTAAGCCAGTGAGCAGTTCGACCAACGCTTCCCGGGCATCATCCGCGAAAGGTATTCCCGTTTGTTGAAGTCGTGCCCGGACGCCTCGACGAATGATCGATTCCGTTGTTTTGCGGTATTTATCCTGCAAACCGGCTGTCCCGGGAACAGATTCGATAAAGCGGGTATCGATGGAGAGAGACGTGGAGTCGAGTGTTATCAGTCGATAAGGGAACGGATACTGTGACAGGCTTCCGGTTTCTACATCGTACAAGATGTTTTCTGCAGAACCCGTGAACTGTGTAATATCGTTGGAGTGGAAGTGTCCGGTAAATACGATTTTCAAGCCGGCAGCGGCAAGGATTCCTGCGGCAGACTCCCAGTTTTCCAGTATATGGCCCGGAAAAAACGTGGCCTGATAAGGCATGTGTTCTACAATGCCGTGATGCATCATACCCAGGACAGTAACGTTTTTTGCTTTTGCCTGGCGAAGGATATCAAGTGCCCAATTCATCGTTGAGGGGAGAATCCGCCCACCCGAAACTGACGTGGTTTTATGTTCTGCATATCGATTGGTATCGAAACAAAGCAACCACGTGTTTTCGTTAATTTCCGCCAGATAACTTAATGAGGCAGTGTCGAGTTTTAGCGCGCCGTTATAGCCGAAGGGCCCATAAATTTCAGGAAACTCTTTGGCCGAAATGCTTTGAGCTGGAGCAGGGACCTCACCGATATATGCCCTCGAGTCGGGGATGTTGATGTCGTGGTTCCCGGGGATGACCTGGATTCGCATTCCACGCTGTTGTAAAGGATAGAGCTTTTTGGTAAAGTCGATATGGCTTTGTTTCTCGCCATGGTTAGTTATGTCTCCTGTGATGAGTAATATATCTGTTCCCGCAGCTTCTATCTCCGCGAGAGTTTTGTCGAGAACGGCGTGTAAATCGGAAAGGTTTCTGCCCGTGGCTGTTTCATACTTTTCCAGAGCTGCTCCCGGTTGAGCTATCTCTGGGCTCAAGTAATGTATGTCGCTGAGGATGGCGATTCTCACCGGTTTCGAAACGACATTTGTCGATGGGAAAAAGAATAAGAGCAGCAAAAAAAAGGTGTATTTCTTCATGGCAATATTCTACTTCAGATTAAAAGGTTGATTCTTCTTATTTCCCCACACATGCTCTGCCAGTTCGGGATGGTCGATAAACGGATTTCGGTTTTTCTGGATGCCAAAGACGGCTTGGTTGCGATCCCGTTCCTTGGTGCTGACCGGATCTTCGCGATGCCACCGCAGAAACATTTCAAGTGCCCAGTTTTTAATGGCCGGATAGGTGTTTCCTCCAACCTGTGGCGATTCCCAGCTGGCAACGTTGCTCTCATAAGCCGTAACCATATAGAAATAGGTTCGGGCAAAATCGCCCTTGTACTCATCTATTGGCTCAAAAACGGTTTGAGTGAAATTACCGGATGTATTTTGTCCGATTCTCGAACCGTTTGCCGACTTCCAAGAAAAAATACCAACTTCACCCAGCGGCAAATTTCCCCGCCGGTTGTTCACGTATCCGTCGGTTGGGTAAATGTGGAAAAGGTCGGAATACATGGGTGATGCTCCCTTAAACCAGCTTTGAGGAATGGTGTGTTCGCGGTTATAGCAATCACCTTCGCTGCGGTAAGTGCCACATTTCTTATGATGAAACGAGAAGGAGTAAATTATTTCCCCGCCGGGATTATCGGAATACATATCCCAGACAGAACCGTCGGCCTTAACGTCGGTTTTTTCAAAAGCCGACCAGATTTCAGCGTACGAAACGATATCTGGATTGCCGATTATACCGAAAAGTGCTGTTTTTAGTTCCGCCCCTTTTTTCCCCGTAGCCGTGCTGTAATATTCCCGGTAAGTGTTTGTAGACAGGTTTGTACCGGAGTCCGACGGCTTTTGTTTGCATGCCAGACAGAGGGCAAACAGAGACAGATACAGAAGAAAACGAAAAAGTCTCATTGTATGCTGTGGGTGAGATACCCGTAATGTTAAGATTGCAGCAGACGCTCTATTTCCTCAATGTCGGCGCGAAAACCTTTGTCTACTTCAGACAGGTCCCTGATGGTGTTGCAAGCGTGTAGGACAGTAGCGTGATTTCGGTTTCCCACCTGAATTCCGATCTGAGAAAGCGACAGTTCGGTGTGTTTCTTGATGAAAAACATGGTTACCTGACGCGCCTGTACAATTTCTCTTTTTCGGGAGGCTGATTGAATCAAATCTCTCTTTACATTGTAGAAATCACTGACCGTTTCCTGGATCTTTTGCACGGTAATCTTTTTCTTCTCGAAACGGATATTTTGCTCCATAACGCGGCGTGCCAGAGTAATGTCAATTTCACGGTTGTTGATGATGGAGTGAGCCATTAGCGAAACAATGATGCCTTCCAGGTCGCGCACATTTTCCGTCACGTTTTCAGCAATAAATTCGATTACCTGATCGGAGATAGTCAGTCCGTCGGTTAAGATCTTATGCTTCAGTATTTTTTTGCGAAGTTCTTTGTCCGGACGCTCCAGTTTGGTGGAAAGCCCCCAACGGAAACGAGTTAATAAACGTTCTTCCATTCCCTGCATTTCGGTGGGCGAACAATCCGATGTCATGACCAGTTGCTTGTTGTTCTGATGCAAATGGTTGAAGATGTGAAAAAAAGTGTTTTGGGTTTTTTCCAATCCGGATAATTCCTGAATATCATCAATAATGAGGACATCAATGCTTTGGTAAAAGTTGATGAAATCGTTTATCGTGTTGAAACGCCGGGCATCGGTGTATTGTACCTTAAACAGGTGTGCCGTAATATAAAGAACTTTCTTGTCCGGATATAGTTCAAGCACTTTCGATCCAACAGCGTGACAAAGGTGCGTTTTTCCAACTCCCGATTTTCCGTACACGAAAAGCGGATTAAAAGCGGTTTTTGCCGGATTTAAACCCACGGCTTCGGCTGCGGTGCGCGCCAGGCGGTTGCTTTCGCCTTCGAAGAAGTTGTTAAACGTGTATTTGGAATTTATCTGGGAATCGAACTCAGCCGGTTCAACCCTGTCAAAAGGACTAGGTACCTTTACAGAAACCGGATTTTGATTTTTCTTGTCTGAAACAGTGAATTTGGGCTCCCCGCGCATCTCCACCATAGTATTGCTTTCCGCCTCCACCAGGATGCGGTAGTTGAGAATAGTTCCTTCTCCTATTTTGCGGTAGAGGGTCTGCTGGATAAGATCAATGTATTTGTCCTCAAGATATTCGTAAAAAAACTGACTGGGTACTTGAATGGTGAGAACATTGTCTTCATATTTCAACGGGACAATTGGACTAAACCACGTGTTGAATGCAGCTTCGGGGATAATATCACGAATCACATCAAGACAGTTCTTCCATAAAATTTTGTAGTCAGTGTTCATTCGAATAAATTAACGATTTTCCTCTCTTCTATTGGTTGTGTTTAATTAATTTGGGGAATACAAATTTTCAAAAAAAAATCGAGAAAAAAAAATCCTGTTCCCTTTGTTTTTCCTGAAATAAAAACACTCGCTTAATTATCAATTGGATAGGCGTATGCTGCTGTTTATAAGCGGGTTGGGCCTGAATTCATTGTCGTAATCAATTGATATATAGAACTCTGTGATAAGTGTATAGTCTTTACCCGTTTGTACAAAATAAGCATGTGTTTTATGTCTTAAACTCAATTACCCAAAGGGTTTATCATACGACGAAAAACAGGGCTGATATTTAGAATCATTCTATATAAAGTTTGATCGGCAAATTTATTCCATATTTAGGAAACTTAGAACAGGCGCACCCTTATGCTCAAATATCGTTCGGGATTTTCACGAATATCTTCCAGCAGTTTTGTTGCAGTTTGTATGGTGTTTGTCAAACTATCGTGTAACTGGGTGTCGTTAGTTAATTTCCCCAATGAATTGTCGGTGCTAGTCAGTTTTGATGACAGTATCTTCAGGTTTTCTACCGTATTGTCGATAGCGTTGAACGTCTTTTGGAGTTCCAGCGAATTAAGTTCTGCCGTAACCTCTTTTAAATCGTTGGAAACGGCTGTGAGGTTTTGGGTTACTGTTGGTAAATCTTTTCGGATCGATGCCATTACAGCGTTCACGCTTTTGCTGGATTCATCCAGTTGGGCAACTGTAGATCCGATACCTGCTATCGATTGTTCCCACATTGGATTAGACATCAGTTTGTTCAGTGTCAGGACTACAGAGTCTATGTGTGTCAGAATGGAGTCAGCCTTGGGGGCAACGTTGGCAACGCTGTTCATCATCCCTTGTTTCTGCCGGCCGTGCAGCGTGTCTCCGGGAGAAAGAAGCTTTGAAGCCTCTTTATTTGCAACCAGGCTTACCGTAGAGGCTCCCAGTAGATCCGATCCAAATTCGAAATAACTCCCCTGCGGAATCCGATAATCGCCTTCGAGGTTGATGTCCACAGCGAACTGGATCGGGTCTGTACTGTGCATTTTGATGGCGTTGACCAGTCCGATCTGGTATCCGTTTACATAAACCGGTGATGAGGGGTAAAGTCCGGTAACATCATCGAACATGACAACGTAGGTGTTTTGCTTTTTCAAAATATTTGTTCCCTTCAGAAAGTTCACTCCAAAATAAAGGAGAACCAGGGCTATAAGAAAGGAAACTCCGATGATGAAATTTCTGCTGAACTTGCCTTGAGCTTGCATAAATTATTCTTATTTTACTCTTTTGCCGTCCCTGAATTCAACAATGAAAGCGTCTTTGAATTTTCTTTGAACGGTTTTGAGTGTTTTGTTTGCTTCATTAAGATCGGATGACCGGCCGTACGTGTATTTATATGTTTTGCCGTCTAAATAAAAATCTACCGGATTCAACCCTTTCAGTTGCGAAGAATTATCGGCCAGTTTTCGGGGAGCTGTAAGGAACTGTATCCTGTATTCGCTTGTTCCGGTTACATCCATCCCGGTAGAGGGAGGGTTGGCTGCAATTGTCTTTCGTTGTTCCGGATTGGTAAATACATGACTTTTTTTGTCGTATTCGTGTTTGTATTCCTTAAAAGCCAAATAAACGGAGTTTGCCAATGATCTTTGTCCGCTTTCGGTTTTCATATACTTTTCGTCGGAAGGATTTGAAATGTACCCCAGCTCCACAAGGATACTCGGCATAGCCACTTCCCGGAGCACCAGAAAACCGGCCTGCCTGACATCCCGGTTAGTCCTTTTCGAGTTGTTTACCAGCCTGTTTTGTACCAACGATGCAAAGTAAACGCTTTGCTGAAGGTACTGGTCGGTCATAAACTCAAACATGATGTATGACTCTGGCTCGTTAGGGTCAAATCCCTGGTACTTGGTGGAATAATCATCTTCATAGAGAATTACCGAGTTTTCCGCTTTGGCAACATCCAGGTTGTCCTTGCTCCGGTGCAGCCCCAACACAAATGTCTCCACGCCTTGCGGAGACCTTTTTCTCCTGTCAAGCGCATTACAGTGTAGCGAAATATACAGGTCGGCCTTAGCTTTGTTGGCTATCTCGGCCCTTTTGTTTAACTCTACGAACCTATCGGTATCTCTTGTATATAAAACTTTTACGTCCGGATGGTTATTCTTGATGAGTTCGCCTAGCTTTTTCCCGACAACAAGAACGATGTCCTTTTCTTTTGAGCTTGATCCGATCGCACCTGGATCGCGGCCTCCGTGGCCGGGGTCAATAACAACCGTGAATCCGTTTTTTTGAGCGAAAGCACTTTCTGCCGGAATCAGAAATAAAACTCCTAAACCGTAAATAATAAGTTTTTTCAGTCGTAACAGCATCTTTCTGTCAGTTTTATTTCATACAAAAATAGATAATTATTTTGTACTAAAGCGCAGTAAGCCGTGATTACACTATTTTTAACAAAAAAAAGCCACACCAACGGTGCAGCCCTTTTAAACAGGTGAAATAACGGGATTTTATTCTCCCAACAATTCATTCAGTTTATTGTGAAGTTCTGCTCCACGCAGGTCTTTGGCAATAATGATCCCCTCCTTGTCCAAAAGGACGGTGTGCGGAATACCGCGGAAAGCGTACAGCTCTACCACCGGGGTATCCCAGAACTTAAGTTCAGACATCTGGGGCCAGGTCATGTTCAACTCTTTTATGCCGCTCAGCCACCTTTCTCTTTCCCGGTCAAGAGAAACTCCCACAACTTCAAAACCTTTGTTTTTGTAATTGTTGTAAGCTGCAACCACATTGGGCATTTCGTCGCGGCAAGGGCCGCACCAGGCTGCCCAGAAGTCGATCAGGACAACCTTTCCTTTTCCTGCGTAATCCGATAATGAAATGTCGTTTCCTTCCGGATCTTTCATTGTAAAATCGAGAAATTTTTGGCCGATAGCTACTCTTTCGGCATTTTCAAGACGTTTAACGATGCGTTGAATACTTTCTTGCGATTTATAAGCTTCATCCGTTAACGCAAGGATTTCGCGCTGGGTTTCCGGTTCAAACATCTCTGCGGAAGTCATAAAGAGGAATTTACCCAGCGGATTGGCTATGTTGGCTTTGATGAAATCAGCTGTTTTGCTAGATATATCGCCGGATAACTTTTCGTATTGCGCGGTAAGTGCGGCATCCAGTGAGTCTGTCATTGCACCCGTCGATGCAGCTTCCTGGTATTGTTGAGAGAGTGCGCGAATTTCTTTCGTTATATTTTCCTGTTCTGTCCTGAACGTATTGTAGGCGTCGTTTAGCTGTGAACCTGAAACCGTAACGGTGGAATCGAACTGCACGCGGATGGTTCCCGGCTCTAAAATGGCAAGCACCCTTGATGGTTTCTGAGGGTTAACCGTTTCGTCCAGAGCGATAAAGCGTAATACGGTTGAGTCGGCAGATCCTTCGAATTTGAACGAGCCGTTTGTTACAACGGCAGTGTCAACCGACACCATCTCGTTGGTTGTCATTTCCTGAATATATACGTTTTTGCCTTCATAGGCAGGATCAGTAACGGTTCCGTCAATTTTATAAGTTTTGTTGTTTTGACAAGAGATCAAAACGAAAGCTGTGATTAATAGGAGTGAAAATTTTTTCATACGATTTTTCTTTTATTCTTTAAACGGTGCAAATATACATAAAAAAAGAGAGTTAGCCCATTCTTTGCTGTTTTTTTGTTGCCCTGATAATAAATGAATGATAAAGCCGTTTTAAAATAAAAGAGACAGAAATGGCTAATCCTGATTTTATCCGACGATTCTCCTTGTCCCACGAATCCGATGCAAAAGTTCCGGACCGTTTAAGCATATGTATTGTTCTTCAATATGCAAGATCGCTGCGTATAGAGAAAAAACTGCCTACCCATTTAGGTTTGTTCATCATCAATTGATTTTTTTATTATCTTTGACACTCAAAATGGATAACGATATGAATCATCTGGTTGCGCCGTCATTGCTCTCGGCGAATTTCCTAAATCTTGAAAAAGATATCGAAATGCTGAATCGGAGTGAAGCCGATTGGATACACCTTGATATCATGGATGGTGTTTTTGTTCCCAATATTTCTTTTGGGTTCCCGGTTCTGGACCTGTTGAAAGAAAGGACGAGCAAGTCTCTGGATGTGCACTTGATGATTGTTCAACCCGAGAAATTCGTAGACGAAATTGCCGCTGCGGGTACGGAATACATGAATGTCCATTACGAGGCATGTACACATTTGCATCGTGTGGTTAGCGAGATCAAGAAGCGCGGAATGAAAGCCGGGGTTACTCTTAATCCGCACACTCCGGTTTTGTTGCTCGAAGACATTATCCGAGATTTAGATATGGTTTTACTCATGTCGGTTAATCCTGGTTTTGGCGGTCAAAAATTCATCGAACATTCGCTGGAGAAAGTTAAGGTGTTGAAAGAACTGATTCTTCGGAAAAATGCCCGGGCACTTATCGAGGTTGACGGAGGAGTGAATCTTGAAACCGGAAAAAGACTTGTAGAGGCTGGAGCAGATGTACTGGTTGCCGGAAATTTTGTTTTCTCTTCTCAAGATCCCATACATACTATTCATCAACTGAAGTCGTTATAATTCTCTGGAAGACACTCCCTCATAAACGTAACAGTTATGAGCGATCTTGTAGCTAAAATACCCTTTCTCCGGTTATTGCTTCCGGCAGTAGCCTCTATATCTGTATCGGCTTTTTTGATTGAACTGACTTATTCCTGGATAATTTGCACGGCAGGTGCAGGAGCAATGGCTGTCTCTTTTTTTGTTTCGGAAAGAAAACAGTTCACCTGTCGCTGGCTTTTTGGAGCAGGGTTGTTTATTTTTGTTTTCGGCTTGTTTTCCTTTTTATTCCGGCAAAAAATTAAGGAATCCCAATGGCGTTTTGCAGACAAACCGACGGTCTGTATAGGTACAGTTGTTGATGTTCCGCGGGAAAAACCGCGGTCATTTGCCTGTAATGTGAAAATCAGCTATCCGGTAAGCCATAAAATCGTGGCTTACCTGCAAAAGGAGGATAGAGTGAGGAACATTACCCCCGGGGATGAAATAGTTTTCGTTGCCCAGATCCGGACTTTTAAGAACTTCGGAAATCCCGATGACTTCGACTACGTCCGATTTATGCGAAACAACGGTTTTTCAGGCACCACCTATTTGTCTTCATCTAATTGGCATCCCACCGGAAAAGAGCATGCCTCGTTGTATGTTTCGGCGCAGAAAGTTCGAAAAAAGGCATTGGAGTTTTACCGTATGTTTGAGTTGGATAACGACGCTTATTCATTTATTTCCGCTCTTACACTAGGTTACAAGCACGATTTGACAAACGAACTACAGGAGGCTTTTCGTGCGTCAGGAACAGCTCATGTCTTGGCCGTTAGTGGGTTGCATGTGGGGGTTATTTACGGTATCTTCGCATTCCTTTTTTCTTTTTTAGGAAAAACGGGCGGGAGGTTCGTGATAAAACAAATTATGACTATTGCCGCTTTGTGGCTTTACGCTTTTCTTACAGGGCTTCCCCCATCGGTTCTCCGGGCAACTTTGATGCTCACGATTGCTTCTGTGGGATGGATGGGGGGAAGAAGAGGTTTTACGCTAAACGCGTTGGCTGCAGCCGCTTTTTTTATTCTTGCTTTCAATCCGATGAGCCTTTTCAACGTTGGGTTTCAAATGAGCTTCATAGCTGTTCTGGCTATCTTATCCTTTAGTCCGGTACTGGATAGCCTGTATCAGCCTAAGAACAAGATAATAAAAAAAAGCTGGGGTTTATTTTCTGTTTCCATATCCGCTCAAGCAGGTATTTTCCCCATTGCTTTGCATTATTTCGGTACTTTCCCAACCTTTTTCTTTATCGCCAATATGTTGATAGTGCCGTTAATAGGTGTGATTATCTATGCTTGTATTCCGGTGATTCTCCTTACAGGATTGAAACCCTTCCAGTTTGTAATTGTCGACTGGCTTTATCCGGTTTTTGGATGGATTTTGAAAGGGTTAATCTTCGTTGTATTGAAGGTCGTCTGCTTTATCGAAACCCTTCCATACGCACAATTGTCAGATAAGCCTATTTCTACACTACAGATGATGATGTTGCTCTTTATCGTTGTTACTGTTTTTAAATTTTTCACACATAAGAGAGTTGCTAGCCTGATTGCTGGTTTAACTTGCTCCCTGTTCTTTATCTTGACATTCACGTACGCTGAACTATCCCGGAAGCCTGTTCAATTAGCCGTATTTAATAAACCCGGCTTTAGCGATATCGGTCTTTATGTGGATGAAAAGCGGGTTGACTTCGACATAAAAGAAAACGGTTTTATTCCGCATCCATCAAAGTCGATACTGCGTTTGTCCGAAAGTATTTATTCGCATGCGGAAACATCCCGGCCGTTTGAAATTGACGTTATAGTCCTGTCGCATGACCCAGCCCTCTCGATAATGCAGCTGACGAACATTTTCCGTACAGGACAAATCGTGCTGGACAGTTCAATTCCTTTGTACGACAGAATCCGGTTAATGAGTGATTGTGAAAAGCTGGGGATTTCCTGTCACGATGTGGGAGAAGATGGGGCGTATCTCATAAATTTGTAGTAATTTTGAACTTTTCTATAAAAAATGAACTATTTCGAACCCTTATCGGAGATTATTGACAAGTCATCCGTACAACAGGTGCAAGAGCTGATCGAAAACAGCAGCCAGATATTGATTACCACACACCTCTCTCCCGATGGCGATGCATTGGGGGCCTCCCTAGGGCTGTATCATTTTCTGAAGTTGAAAAAGAAAGATGTCAAGCTGATGGTTCCCAATTCGTTTCCTTATTTTTTGAAATGGATGACCGGATCCGGTGAAATTCTTGTTTACGAATATAATCCGAAAGCAGCACAGGTTATTTTCGATCACGCTGATCTGATTTTCAGTCTCGATTACAACATACCCAAACGAGTAGGGAATATGGCATCTCTTTTGGAAAAATCCAGTGCCCGTAAAGTGCTTGTTGATCATCATCTTTTTCCCGGGGATAATTACGATGTGGTTATCTCTTATCCTGGAATTTCATCGACTAGTGAGCTGATTTTCCGTTTGCTGTACCAGGCAGACCGGTACGAAGAAATCGACAAAACGGTTGCAGAGTGTATTTATTGTGGGATGATGACCGATACCGGTGGTTTTACGTTTAACTCCAATAATCCGGAAATTTATCTGATAATCAGTTTATTGCTTAGGAAAGGGATTGATAAGGACCGGATTTATTCACTGGTTTATAACAACCTTACGGAAGACCGGTTCCGGTTGTTGGGCTTCACCCTGTCGCAGCGAATGAAAGTTTATCCCGAACTTCACACGGCACTCATATGGCTATCGCTTGAAGACCAGAAACAATTCAGCTACAACAAAGGAGATACCGAAGGATTCGTGAACTATCCGCTCAGCATTAAGGATATTATTTTTTCCGCATTTATTCGCGAAGACGAGGAGATGGTGAAGCTCTCGTTCCGCTCTCAAAGCACGTTTCCCACCAACGAATTTGCGGCTCAATTTTTTCACGGCGGAGGGCATTTAAATGCCTCTGGTGGAGAGTTCTATGGCACGTTGAAAGAGGCTATTTCCCGGTTTGAAGACGGTATAGGATTGTATGCTGAAAAGTTGAGAAATACGCCGAAATAAGATGTATCTCTCGTTTTTTCGGATTGTTATAGTTTATTTTGTGTGAAATAACATTTTTTTTAAAGGGGATTGCTTACATTTGTAGCCAATTTCTAATTTTTCGTAATTCAAAAAATGAAAAAAACACATTACATAATATTCTGTTTACTGGGGCTTGCACTAGTCAGTACTTCTTGCAACAAAAGAAAAACGTATGCGGAGATCCTGAAGGATGAAACCCGTGCCATCGAAAAATTTATCCTGGAAAATAAACTGGTTGTACTGGATGAATTTCCCACAAGTTTGGTCTTCAAAACCAACGAGTTTTACCGTGATCCGGCTACAGGAGTTTATTTCAATATCATCGAGCCGGGAGATACTGCCAGCAAAGTAAAAGAAGGTGAGGAGGTTTATGTCAGGTTTATCGGATTGCGATACTTCACCTCTTCGAACGACACCACCGAATACTCTAATCTCGATCCGATACGTAGCCCGTTTCCTGAATCGCTCACATACAGGGGGCCTGTAACGGTAATGAACCGATCCCTGTATTCCGGAACAACACCTGGATGGGCTGTCCCGCTTACTTATGTGGGGCACGCCGGAAGAGTAAAAATGATTATCCCTTTCAATATGGGTTCACAAAGTGACCAGCAGTCCTATTCAACAACCTATTACGATAACGTTCAATACCGATTTGAATCGCAATTATAACGTATTATGACACTTATTAAATCCATATCCGGTATCAGAGGCACAATTGGAGGACGGGTGGGTGATAACCTTACTCCGGTTGATATCGTGAAATTTGCATCGGCCTATGCCCTGTTTATCAAAAAAATTACCGGAGATGCGAAGCCGAAAATAGTGGTTGGCAGAGATGCGCGGATGTCGGGTAATATGGTACATAGCCTTATTACCGGAACCTTGATGGGTATGGGTTGTGATGTGGTGGATGTGGGTATGGCAACAACGCCCACCACAGAAATAGCCGTTGTGAAAGAATCGGCATCAGGAGGAATTATAATTACTGCTAGTCACAATCCTAAACAATGGAATGCGCTTAAATTGCTGAACAGCCGGGGCGAATTTCTGAATGCCGACCAAGGCAAAGAAATACTGGAGATGGCTGAGGCAGAAAGCTTCGAATATGCTTCTGTGGATGAATTGGGAAAAGTTAGTCACAAACAATACCTGCACGCTCATATTCAGAGTATTCTTCAATTGGACCTGGTGGATTTAGATGCCATAAAGGCTGCCCGCTTCAGGGTGGCTGTGGATGCGGTCAACTCTGTTGGCGGAAACGCCGTCCCGGAGTTGTTGTATGCCTTGGGAGTGAAGGAGGTTTTTAAATTGCATTGTGCCATTCACGGTAACTTTTCGCATAACCCGGAACCGTTGCCGCAAAACCTGACGGAGCTTTCGTCGCTGATGAAAAGCTCCCGGGCTGATGTGGGTTTTGCCGTTGATCCGGATGTAGACCGGTTGGTCATTTACGCCGAAAACGGAGAGCCGTTCGGCGAAGAGTATACGTTAGTAGCTGTTTCAGATTATATATTGCAACATACCCCCGGAAATACAGTTTCTAACCTTAGTTCTACCCGGGCTTTGCGGGACATTACCCAACGACGGGGCGGTGATTATTTTGCTGCTGCAGTAGGCGAAGTGAATGTGGTGGCAAAGATGAAAGAAGTAGGGGCTGTAATTGGTGGCGAAGGTAACGGCGGAGTTATTTATCCGGCCTCGCATTACGGGCGTGATGCATTAGTAGGCATCGCTTTGTTTTTGACGCAACTGGCGAAATCAGGAAAAAAGGTGAGCGAGCTCAGGGCGGAGTACCCCGGTTATTTTATGTCGAAACAAAAAATTGAACTTACTCCCGATATCGACACCGATGCCATCCTGCAAAAAGTGAAAGAGCGTTTCAACGGGGAACAGGTGACGGATATCGATGGTGTTAAAATTGATTTTCCCGATAAATGGGTGCATTTACGTAAATCGAACACAGAACCTATTATTCGGATTTATTCGGAAGCAAAAACTCAGGAAGAAGCGGAAGAGGTTGGGAAACAGATTATTGATATTATCAAAGAACTCAAATAAAAGAAAGGTTAATTTCAACAATTACCGTATATTAAGACACCTTCTGTTTTAGTTGCGGTAATTTTTTGTTGAAAAACAGACGATTGTATAGCATGAAAGAACGCTTGATCAGTGATGATGACATAAGAAAGTTTCACCCGGTCTTCCGGGGGAAAAATGGAGATAGGAACATTAAATGGG
Source organism: Petrimonas sulfuriphila (assembly GCA_038561985.1). Classification (NCBI taxonomy): domain Bacteria; kingdom Pseudomonadati; phylum Bacteroidota; class Bacteroidia; order Bacteroidales; family Dysgonomonadaceae; genus Petrimonas; species Petrimonas sulfuriphila. The sequence goes on from CP073276.1 coordinate 1,530,758, forward strand.
GAATGAAATTATCGGGGCTCAACAACGCCTGCGAGGTCTACGATAAATCCAAACACCTGACGGGCGTGGCTTTCTGCACCGATTTGCTAGACAAGTTGGGACTTAAGCGTACCGTTGTTAACGATCAGGTTCTGGAACCCTTTAAGGATAAGCCATTTATTGTGGTGGCCAATCATCCCAACGGGCATGTCGACGGGATTGCGCTTATTGAAACCGTTGCATCGAGAGTGAAAAACTTTAAGGTAATGGTTAACTTTATTTTGGGGCTGGTGGATACGATGGAGGAAAACTTCATAAAAGTGAGTCCATATAAACATACAGACAAGATGAAGCATATTTCGCTTTCGGGGATAAAAGAGTGTATCGACCATATCTGGAAAGGAAACTCTATGGGGTTTTTCCCTGCAGGATCGGTCTCCAGGCTAAAGTTCCGCAACGGTAGATTTATGATTCACGACCGTCACTGGCAGCCGTCGGTCATAAAGCTCATACAAAAGGCCAAAGTTCCTGTGATTCCGCTATACATCGATTGTAGGAACAGGTATCTGTTCTACGCTACCCGGTTTCTCAACTGGCAATTGCAGAGCCTGGTTCTATGTCATGAACTGTATAACAAGAAAGGGAAAGAAATGACATTGACATTTGGTGAACCGGTTATGCCCGACGTGATCAGATCGATCAGCGATGCCGATGAGTTAGGTGATTTTTTACGCGATAAAACCTATGCATTAGCAAAAAAGAGGTAAATTTGTGAGTAAGAACATGGCCAAACAAAATATACAACAAGTTAAACAACGTTTCGGCATTATTGGTGTTTCTTCCGAATTGGATAGGGCCATCGATATAGCTTTACAGGTTGCACCTACCGACCTGTCGGTGCTTATTACGGGTGAGAGTGGTGTTGGGAAGGAAAACTTCCCGCAGATTATTCATCAGTACAGTCGTCGTAAGCACGGACCCTATTTTGCCATTAACTGCGGGTCTATCCCCGAAGGGACGATCGATTCCGAACTTTTTGGACACGAGAAAGGATCGTTTACAGGTGCAACGGCAACCCGCAAAGGATATTTTGAAGTAGCCAACGGGGGGACACTTTTCCTCGATGAAGTAGGGGAGTTGCCGTTGTCCACGCAGGCTCGTTTATTACGGGTGCTGGAAACCGGAGAGTTTATAAAAGTAGGTTCTTCACAGGTGGAAAAGAGTGATGTCCGGGTAGTTGCAGCTACCAACCTGAATATTGCGCAGGCTATTGAAAGAGGAAAATTCAGGGAAGATTTGTTTTACCGATTAAATTCGGTTCCAATCCGCATCTCTCCACTTCGTGACAGAAAAGAAGATATCGCGTTGTTGTTCCGGAAATTTGCCGGGGATTGCGCTGAGAAATATATGATGCCATCCATCACACTGACCGAGGATGCCCGGGAAATACTTACAAATTTTCGTTGGCCAGGTAACGTCCGGCAGCTGAAGAATGTAACAGAGCAAATATCGGTGATTGAACATGAACGCGTGATTACCTCCGAGATTTTGCAGAAATACCTGCCCAAAGCTGATGCTGCATTGCCTGTGTTGGCTTCACAATCAAGAGATTCGGATCAGAAAATCTTTTCGTCGGAACGGGAGATTTTATACCAGGTCCTTTTCGATATGAAAAAAGACATCAACGATTTGAAAAATGTGGTGAAAACTATTCTGGAAGATGCGGCAGCATCGGTTCCCCAGGATGAGAATCCCATTTTCCATTCGTCTACAGCCCCTCAAGACAAGGCCTCGGTGACACTACCGTTGAAATATGAAGAACTGATGCCTAAAAAAAACCACCTGACAGAGGTACATGATCGGTCCGATTTTCAGGAGGCGACCGAAGTTGAAATTGCAAATTTATCACTCGAGGATGCTGAAAAGGAGATGATCGCGTTGGCCCTGGAGAAACATAACGGGAAGCGTAAATTGGCCGCCAGCGAGTTGGGCATTTCGGAACGCACATTGTACAGAAAGATTAAGGAGTACAATTTAGAGAAGTTATGAGAAGAATAAGAAATACAGTAGTGCTGTTTATCCTGTTGACCTCCTGTTCCATTTCTTACAAGTTCAGTGGGGCCTCCATCGATTATACCCTGACCAAAACCCTACAACTGGGCACTTTCGTCAATCAGGCACCGTTGGTTTATCCGCCGTTGGAGTCGCGCTTCAACGAAGCATTGAAAGATATGTTTACCCGGAATACCCGGTTGCAGTTTGTGAATCAGAACGGTGATATGGAGATAGAAGGTGAAATTGTGGGTTACGAACTGACGCCCCTTGCCGTGCAGGAAGATGCGTTTGCTGCTGAAACCCGCTTAACGATGAATGTTCGTATGCGTTTTCGCAACAATAAAATCCCGGGACAGGATAAGGAGGAAACTATTTCTGCCAACCGTACCTTCTCCAGTAATGTTAACCTTACAGACGTACAGGACCAACTGATTAAAGAACTTACGGATGAAATTGTAGATCAGATTTTCAACACGACTATGGCAAACTGGTGAGATGGATAAATCGAATTTTTTTAGTTTTATCACGGATAACGGGAAGTTGGATGAAAGAAGCCTGAGCGAGTTGGAGAACTTGGTTGAAGAGTATCCCTATTTTCAAACTGCCCATTTGCTGTTGGCCAAGAACCGGTATTTAACCTGCCGGGAAGAATTTGAAAAGAACCTGGCAAAAACTGCCGTTTTCTGTGCCGATAGAAGCCGGTTCTTTTATCTTGTCAACAACGATAAATATGCCCGTTTTTTTCCGAAAGAAACGGCATTGAACCCTGTCGACAGGACTCAGGCTTTGTTGAACTCTTACCTGGATACTTTTTCCGAAGAACCCCCGGAAATCCCGGAAATTGAAGCAAGCATCGTTTCCACGGATTATTTCACTTATCTGCAGAACCTGGAGAAAGAACCGGACGGAGAAATTGCAGAAGCCAGACAAAACGAATTTAAGCATCAGGACATTATTGATAGTTTTTTGGAAAAAGCTGCAGCTAATGAGATTACAATCACTTCGTTGGAAAGAGAACCGGCCAAAACTCAAGAGGTAGATGCAGAGCCGTGCAACGATGGATTTTTAACGGAAACGCTTGCGAAAATTTACATTAAACAGAAAAAATATGAACAGGCATTGACAATTATTCGGCAATTAAGTTTGAATTTTCCAAAAAAAAGTGTTTACTTTGCCGACCAAATTCGATTTTTGGAACTTTTGATACTCAACGAGAAAAATAAAAAAGAATAAACATGTATATTTTTATTACCATCCTTATTTTAATTGCTGCCATCCTGATGATCCTCATCGTGTTGGTGCAAAACTCCAAAGGCGGTGGACTGGCAGCAGGCTTTTCATCATCGAACCAAATAATGGGTGTACGCAAAACTACCGACTTTCTGGAAAAAGCAACTTGGACCTTGGCTGCTACTATCCTTGTTTTAAGTATACTAACGGCAAAGTTTACCACTTCAAGATCAACGGTTCCCCAATCTCAGGTTGAAGTTCAACAGCCGGCGCCGCTCAATCCGACCACAGCGCCCGACGTTACTCCGGTGATGCCCATACAACCTGACCAGCAACAGGCTACCCCACCCACAGAATAATCGTTTCGATTCGAACAATACAGGAAAGAGAGAAGCTTCACGGTTTCTCTTTTTTCGTATGCGGACCTTCTAAAAGTAAAAAAGTTATTTTCATTTAAACTTTGTGGATATGTTTTAAAGCATTAATTTTGCATTGTACTATTAATGAAAAATACTGTATGAATGAAAAAACTATTGTAACCGGAGTGATTGGCGCTGATGTACATGCCGTAGGCAATAAGATTCTCGCTTTTGCTCTGGAACAGGCTGGATTCAAAGTGGTTAACCTGGGTGTTATGGTTGCACAGGAAGAATACATCGAAGCCGCACTGGAAACTAACGCCGATGCTATTCTGGTATCTTCGCTTTACGGACATGGCGAAATTGATTGCCAGGGCTTGCGCGAAAAATGCGACGAAGCCGGGCTCAAAGAGATTCCGCTTTTGGCAGGTGGAAACCTGGTGGTAGGAAAACAAAACTTCGAAGAGGTAGAAAAGCGTTTCCTGGCTATGGGATTTACCCGGGTTTATCCACCGGGTACGGCCGTGGAAAAGAGTATTGCCGATTTAAAAGAAATTCTCAATATCTGATTCGACGTTTCGTAACTATTTCCTCGCAGCTACCCAATTACTATTGAATAACGCGCAGCATCACCATGAACATTCTCACTGCAGATATCGGCAGCACCTATACCAAACTGACAGCAATTGATACCGCCAAGAAGGAGATTGTTGCAACCTCCTCAGCCTTTACCACCATCGATACCAATGTGGAGGAGGGTTTTACGGCTGCTTATAATAAATTGAAGCGACAGGCCGGAGCGTTCCGCTACGACGAACTGCTTTGTTGCAGCAGTGCTGCCGGAGGGTTGAAAATGGTTTCGCTGGGGCTGGTTCCCGAACTTACCGCTAAGGCGGCAAAACTTGCCGCAGCCAGTGCGGGAGCCAAAGTGGTCAAAACATATGCTTTTGAAATATCGCAGGCGGAACAGGCAGAAATTTTTGATATCCGTCCCGACCTGGTGTTGCTCTGCGGCGGAACCGATGGCGGAAATAAGGAAGTTATTCTTGCCAATGCGCGCCGGTTGTGTCAGGTCGGGTGTCCGTTCACCGTGGTTGTAGCCGGTAACAAATGCGCATCGTTTGAGCTGGAAGAGATTTTCAGGGCATCGGGTAAACCGTTTGTGATAACCGAAAATGTTATGCCTGAGTTCAACCGGTTAAACATTGAACCTGCGCGGAGAAAAATAAAAGAATTGTTTATCAGCCGCATCATTGAAGCCAAAGGGCTTAGCCGCATTCAGGAAATGTGCAAAACCGATATAATCCCCACGCCGTTAGCGGTGTTAAATGCTTGTGAACTGCTGAGCAAAGGGACTAAAAACATGCCAGGATTAGGGGATTTGCTAGCTGTGGATATAGGAGGGGCGACCACGGACGTTTACTCCATCTCCGATGGCAGGCCCACCCTCGAAAACGTTACCGTGAAAGGACTTCCGGAACCCATTAGCAAACGTACCGTTGAGGGCGATCTGGGGATGCGCTACAGCCTTCCGTCGTTGGTGGACGAACTGGACTTGGATGCTTTTTCGAAGGAGTTAAGCATCGACAGGTCGGAGGTGATTGGCTGGGTAAGCACCTGCACGCAGCATCCCGGTTTGTTGGCGGAAGCTGAGTCCCGGGAACAAAAGATCGAGGAGCTGATAGCGCGTAATGCCGTGAAAATAGCCGTGGAAAGGCACGCTGGTACCTATCAGCCAGTGTACACTCCTTTCGGACAGGTGTATACCCTTACAGGAAAAGACCTTGCCGCAGTACCGTTTGTTATCGGTATCGGAGGGGTTGTTATCAATGCCCGTCGGCCTCACGCCATTCTGGAAGGCGCTAAGCGGCAACCGGACGATCACGTGTTTGCCAAACCCGAACAGCCCGGTTATTTAATCGATAAAAAATATATTTTTGCGTCTATGGGATTGCTTGGCTCAGCTTATCCCGATCTGGCGTTAGAATTGATGAAAAAAGAAACAATAAATCTGACTCATTATGGAAATTTCCAATAAAAAACTTTCAACTGATGCTTTTTTTGCCGAACGTAAAGAAGTTCTCGGACACTGGCACACCGGAAAAGGTGTCGATTTCGACGAAGCCGTGGCCTATCAACGGTCTATCCCCCGGGAGAAACGTTTTGGCTTAAAGCTGGCCCAAGCTGCCGAACAAAACGTAACCCTTATCCAGCCGCGTGCAGGAGTGGCGCTTTATGAGGAACATATTGAACTGCTCCGGTTTCTTGAGTCTGAAGGCGAAGCCGACCTGCTGCCCACCACCGTGGATAGCTACACACGCTTAAACCGTTACAACGAAGCTGAAACGGGAATTGAAAAAAGCAAAGAAACCGGGCGTTCCATGTTGAACGGCTTCCCTATCGTGAACTACGGAGTTGATATATGTCGCAAGGTAACCTCATCACTCCAAAATCCGGTTCAGGTCCGCCACGGCACTCCCGATGCCCGGTTGCTCACGGAAATCAGTATTGCCGGCGGGTTCACCTCATACGAAGGCGGCGGAATTTCCTACAACATACCCTATTCAAAGAATCATTCGCTTGAAAAAACCATTGCACACTGGCAATATACCGACAGGCTGGTCGGGCTTTACGAGGAAGCCGGTGTGTCTATCAACCGCGAGCCGTTCGGGCCCCTTACGGGAACATTGATATCTCCTTGTATCTCCAACTCGGTGGCCATCATCGAGTCGTTACTTGCCGCCACCCAGGGGGTGAAAGACATTACGGTAGGATACGGACAGTGCGGGAACCTTATTCAGGACGTCGCCGCTATCCGTTCGCTGAATATCCTCACACGCGAGTACCTCGATAAATTCGGGTTCAACGATGTGCGCGTCACCACCGTTTTCCATCAATGGATGGGCGGATTTCCACAGGATGAGGCCAAGGCTTTCGGGGTAATCTCGTGGGGTGCTGCCGCTGCTGTGCTGGCAAAAGCGACCAAAGTGATCGTGAAGACGCCGCACGAAGCCATGGGCGTGCCCACCAAGGAAGCTAATGCCGCCGGATTGCGTGCCTCCAAACAGTTGGTATCGATGCTGAAAGACCAGGACTTCCGCTCTATTCCCGCAGTTGTAGCCGAAAGCGAGATCATCATGAAGGAGATGCGTTGCATCCTGGAAAAAGTGGAGGAACTGGGGAAAGGCGACTTTGCTGTGGGTACGGTGGCCGCATTCGAAGCCGGAGTGCTGGATGTCCCGTTTGCTCCAAGCCGGTACAATGCCGGAAAAGTGATGCCCGCCCGCGATAACGTGGGAGCGGTTCGTTTTCTCGAAACCGGTAATATGCCGTTTACGCAGGATCTGATCGATTTTCACCGTCAGAAACTCGAAGAACGCGCACGGTACGAAAAACGGGCCGTCAGCTTCCAGATGGTTATCGACGACGTATATGCCATCGGCAAGGGGTTTCTCGTTGGAAGGCCGAAATAAAATGAATGTCTATCAATCTAACAGAATATGAAAATTACAAAACTTATCTGCGCTCCCGGGAAAACAGGCTTCTTCTTCGATGACCAGAAAGCCATCAAGCAAGGAGCAAAAAACGACGGGGCATTTTATGAAGGCGCGCCCGTAACGCAAGGGTTCACCGCGGTGCGTCAGGCCGGAGAGTCCGTCTCGGTTATTTTTATCCTCGAAAACGGAGCTTTCGCCCACGGCGACTGCGCTGCCGTCCAGTATTCGGGAGCCGGTGGCCGTGATCCGCTTTTTCTGGCCGAAAACTTCATTCCCATTATCGAAAAAGAAATTGCACCGCTTTATGTAGGCAAAGAAATCACTACTTTCCGTGAAATGGCAGATCGCGTGGATAAAGCCAATTACCATACAGCTATCCGCTATGGGGTTACACAGGCCTGCCTGGACGCCGTGGCAAAAAGCAAGGGGAAACTAATGGCGCAGGTGATTGCCGATGAATACGGAACGGAAATATCGAAAACCCTTATTCCTGTTTTTTCACAGTCGGGAGACGACCGTTACCTCAATGCCGATAAAATGATTATGAAAGCTGCCGACGTCTTGCCTCATGCGCTTTTCAACCATGTAGAGACCAAAGTGGGACTGAAGGGAGAAAAAATCAAAGCGTATATCCAGTGGCTCCGGGAGCGAATCCTGAAGCTGAAGCCTTTCGACAGCTATAATCCGGTTATACACATAGACGTTTACGGAACATTGGGTATTGTCTTCGATAACAATTTCGAAGCCATTGCCCGTTATGTGGGCGAGCTGGCAGAAATAGCAAAACCGTTTCACCTGCGCGTCGAAGGCCCGGTGGATATGGGAGAGAAAGCGGCTCAGATCGACGCGCTCCGCATTATCCGCCAAACGATGGAAAAAATGGAAATTACGGCAGAGATTGTTGCCGACGAGTGGTGTAATACGCTCCAGGATGTCATCGACTTCTCCGAAAACAAGGCTGGACACATGGCGCAAATCAAAACACCCGATCTGGGAGGAATCAACAACAGCATAGAGGCTGTGCTGTACTGCAAGCAACACCATATGGGCGCCTACCTGGGCGGAACCTGCAACGAGACCAACCGTTCCGCCGAAATTGGAGCACACATTGCCATGGCTACTTCCCCCGTTCAATACCTTGCCAAACCCGGTATGGGCGTGGATGAAGGGTATATGATCGTTTACAACGAAATGAGCCGGATACTGGCACTTAACCATTAATTCACCCAAAAATTACTAAAAGCTGAAAAAATGAAAGAACTGAGAATACTTTCGCCCACAGCCATCCTCGGATACGGATTTCCGATGGAATCGTTTGAGGAAGGAATGAAACGCAAACCGCACGTTATTGCGGTAGATGCCGGGTCAACCGATCCGGGTCCCTATTACCTGGGTGCAGGGAAATCGTTTACCGACCGGAATTCGGTGAAACGCGACCTTGAGATTATGATACCTGTCGCACTGGAAGCCGGAATTCCGGTTATCGTAGGTACGGCCGGCGGTTCGGGTGCGCGTCCTCACGTGGAGTTTGCGGTGGATATCGTGAAGGAGATCGCCCGAGAGAAAAGGCTGTCGTTTAAACTCGCCATTATACAATCGGAGTTCGATAAGGAATTGGTAAAAGAGAACCTGCGCAAAGGGAACATTTCGCCGCTTTATCCGGCTCCCGAAATAACCGAAGCCGATGTGGACGAATCGGTGCATATCGTAGCCCAGATGGGCGAAGAGCCGTTCATTGAAGCCTTGGAGAACGGAGCCAATGTTATACTTGCCGGACGGAGCTACGACCCGTCGGTTTTTTCGGCGCTCGCCATTAAAAACGGTTTCAACAAAGGATTGGCCATTCATCTGGGTAAAATCTTGGAGTGCGCTGCCATTGCCGCCCTGCCCGGTAGCGGAAGTGACTGTATGTTCGGCTATTTGCACGAAGACAATTTTGTTCTCGAACCGCTCTCGCCCCTGCGTAAATGCACCACGCTCTCGGTAGCTGCACACACGCTGTACGAAAAAACCAATCCCTATGTTCTACCCGGGCCGGGGGGAGCCATCAATTTGCACGAATCAAAATTCGAGCAGATAGACGACAATAAAGTACGCGTAAGCGGAAGCCGTTTTGTACCGACCGAGGAGTATTTCGTGAAACTGGAAGGGGTTAAGCGTGTGGGATACAGAACCATTTCGTGCGCCGGAGTGAAGGACCCGATCATGATTACGAAAATAGACAGCATTACCCAAAGCGTAAAAGAACGTGTGCAAAACAATTTTGAAACGTACGGAATTACCGACTTCTTCCTCGATTTCAAGATTTACGGGCGAAACGGTGTGATGGGCATGTTCCCCGATGCGCCACAACGTACCGGCGACGAGCTCCTGATCATCATCGAAGCTGTCGCACCCACACAAGAGCAAGCCGATACCATTTGCGGGTTCGCACGCAGTACTATGCTGCACTTTGGTTACGAAGGCCGGATAGCCACTGCCGGAAACCTGGCATTTCCGTTTTCTCCGTCCGATTGCAAGATGGGTGAGGTGTACGAGTTCAATGTGTACCATTTGATGAAAGTGGAGGATCCCAAAAAACTTTTCCCGATAGAATATATTCACTTCTAATAGATTGAAAAAGATTGATTAAGATTTAAAACGGTCAGCCAACTATCAATCTCAGTCAATCTCAGTCAACCTCATTCGATCTCAATTAAACTTCAAACGAAATGAAATACAACCTAACCGACGTAGCTTCCGTTATCCGGAGCAAAAATTCAGGGCCTTACGAACTCACGTTCGACATTATTTTCAAGGAGATGGACATGTATCAGCAAGTTAAATCGGCAAAAGTGTTTACCGCGCAAATGTTTGCTCTTCTTTACCACATTCCCGAATCGCAAATCATCAGCCTGGTACACTTCGATCCGGCCAAGGCGGTGAAAATTACGGTTGTGCGCCCCATCCCCTCCGGGGCATTGGGTGAGACCGATGTGTACGGAGCGCAACAGCATGCGCCGTTGATGAGGATGACATTCGAATTATGAGGGCACTGATTCAGGAATACATGGTGTCGTCGCAATATTTTGCGCCGCGCGGAAAAGAACGGTTGATGTTTCTGGGCGAACAGATTGCTCAACGGCACCTTTCCTACAACGATCGGCTGATAGGCATCGTGGGTGATGCCGGCTCTGGAAAATCATCGCTGATCAAGGGAATGTTTCCCGGCTTGGAACTAGCGAACGACGATGACGTTATCCATTCCCGGAAAATAATGCAGGTGCGCTCGCTTTCCGACGATTGGCATGATTCCACTACCTTTCATATCGATATGCGTTTCCAAACCGCTTTTACCCAGATGTTTGAAATCGTGGCGTGGGTACAAGACCTGTTGGCTCACCGGCGCAGGGTTATCGTGGAACATTTTAATCTTCTCTATCCCGCACTGGGTAGAAATGCCGATATTATCCTGGGGATTGGGGAGGAGATTATTGTATCGCGCCCTAGTGTTTTTGGGCCGCTTCCCGAAAGTATTTACCAAATTGTGCATACTTCGCTCAAATTCCGCAAGATGGCCCATACAGCCGAAGACGTAACCATGCAGACATTGGAAGAGGACTACGGAATTACTGAAAATCGTTATTTCTCATCCGACGTTCGCAATGGCTTTGTCCTGAAATTCAAGGAGAAGCCCGAAATCAACCTCGACGAACTGGAGCAGAGAGTAAAAGAACGCCTGGCCAGGCACCTCGAGGTGTCCTATTTTGACGAAGGGCACATTCGTTTGGGAGACAAGGTTATCCCGTGCGACGGTTCCCGATTCCATGTGAGAAATACATCGGAGATTACCGATTTTTCGCTGGCCAGGCATTTCATCTTTGATGCAAAGACCAATACCCACTGCCTGGTTGGATTGATTGACAAGTACACCGAGAACCTCGACAACCGCAATACGCAGTATTTCCTTACCCGGAAATGTAGTGGCGACAATAACGAACAATAGCATGACAAGAAACATATCCGCATCCGCTATCACCCGTCTGGTAGAGCAACTTTGCATTGAAGCTTGCTGTGTTCTTGCTGGAGATATAAACAACAAGCTTAAAAGCTGCTTGCAAACCGAAACATCACCGCTCGGGAAAGAAATTCTGGGCACGCTTATTGAAAATGCCCGTGTTGCCCGGGAAGAGAGCAGCCCGATGTGCCAGGACACGGGAATGACCGTCGTTTTTGTACGCATGGGGCAAAACGTGCAGGTTACGGGTGGATTCATCGAAGATGCCATTAACCAGGGTGTACGGCAGGGATACGAAAAAGGATACCTGCGCAAATCGGTCGTGAAAGACCCGCTCCACCGAGAAAACACCCGGGACAATACACCGGCCGTTATTCATTACGAAATCGTCCCCGGTAATGTTTTTCATATAACTGTTTCTCCCAAAGGGTTTGGCAGCGAAAACAAAAGTGCATTAAAAATGCTCACACCCAGCGAAGGCGTTGAAGGCGTGAAGCGATTTGTACTGGAGACTGTTTCGGCTGCCGGAGGGAATCCCTGCCCGCCCATTATCGTGGGTGTGGGCATTGGCGGGACGATGGAACGGGCGGCTTATTTAAGCAAGAAAGCGTTGCTGCGGCCGCTGGATACACAAAACCCCGATTCCGCACTTGCCGCTTTGGAAGCAGAATTGCTTTCAGAAATCAATAAGATGGGAATAGGCCCTGCCGGTTTCGGAGGAACCACAACCGCACTCGGGGTAAATATACTGACCTATGCTACCCATATCGCCGGGCTTCCGGTTTCGGTAAATATCGGCTGCCACGCCACCCGGCATGCGGAGGGAAGTTTGTGAACAGAAGCCAACAAAAACGTATTATGGATAAAAAAATTCTTTGTGCCCCCTTTTCCGACGAAACCATCCGTTCGTTGAAAACGGGCGATATGGTCTACATTTCGGGAACTGTTTATACAGCCCGCGATGAGGCGCACAGACGATTGTGCGAGATGATCCGCCGGGGCGAGCCGATGCCTTTTGATATTGAAGGGCAGGCCGTTTACTATGCCGGCCCGGCTCCTGCCAAACCGGGCAAGCCCATAGGATCGGTAGGCCCCACTACCGGTGGGCGGATGGACGCTTATTCGCCCTCCCTCATTGCCCGCGGCCTCAAGGTGATGATCGGTAAAGGAACACGCAGTGCCCAAGTGGTAGATGCCATGAAACAATACACGGGCGTTTATTTTGCTGCAATCGGTGGTGCCGCCGCCCTTATGGCAAAATGCGTGGAAAGTGCAGAGGTTATCGCTTTTGAAGAGTTGGGCACGGAGGCTGTTCGCCGCTTAACTGTGAAAGAACTTCCCGTGGTTGTTGCGATAGACTGTCGGGGAAACGATGTGTATAAACTGGCCCGGGAGATGTACGAGCAATCAATTTAAAATACCGGGAATAAAATAAGTTGCGTATATTTGTTCTTCGGAGAGATCCGAACAGTAAATCCGAAACTTATATATGGACATCAATAACAATATAACCGCTGTAGTTAAACGGATTGAAAACGCTTGCCTGAGTTGCGCCAGAGATCCAAAAGAAGTGAAGTTGCTGTTGGCAACAAAGACTGTAATTCCGGATAAGATAAAAATAGCCTTTGAAGCCGGACAAACATTAATCGGTGAAAACAAAGTGCAGGAGATAAAATCGAAATTCAATGAATTAGCCGGTTTTCCGCATCAAAAACACTTTATCGGACACCTGCAAACCAACAAAATCAAGGACATTCTCAACCACAATGTTACCTGCATTCAGTCGTTAGACCGGTTGGATTTGGCAGAAAAATTGCACCAACGGTTAACTTTTGAGAAAAAGGAAATAGATGTCCTTATTCAGGTAAACACTTCTGCCGAAGAAAGTAAATTCGGAATCAATCCTGAAGACACCGTTGAGTTTATTAAACAAGTTTCTCTATTCGAAAATATTCACATCAAGGGATTAATGACCATTGGTTTGTTCAGCGCCGAAACCGAAAAGGTAAGAAAATGCTTCAGGCTATTGAAGCAGTTACAGCAGGAAACCATTCTTCAGAATATCCCGAACGTGAAAATGAATGAACTGTCCATGGGAATGAGCGGAGACTTGGAAACCGCCATTGAGGAGGGAGCGACCATCGTGAGGGTGGGCACCGCCATTTTCGGCCACAGAACTTATTCCGATAGCTATTATTGGAATGAAAATAAACGGAATTAAAACCAAAAACTCTATGAGAAAGATATGCCTCTTTTTGTTGATCATTCTTCCGGTAATGATGCCGGCTCAGGTGATTACTTACGACACAATCCGCGTTTCACCGGATGACGAGCGGAATATTTACAAGACACAGCGTCAGCAACAAACCGCCCAAAGCTCCATAGCCCGACAGCCGGTACTTTTGGATCGGGAATCGGCTCCGGGGTTCCGGTTCGATAAAAGCAAACTCCGTTACGGGGCCAATATCGGACTGTCTTTCAGCCGGAATTATTCGGCTTTTAATTTCGGGCCACAGGTTGGGTATCAGCTGAGCAGCCGGTTCATGGCAGGGGTAGGGATAAAGTACTACTACAATAAAGTGCGGGCATTTCAATTCAACGAAGAGTACCTATACAAGAATAATCTGCTCGGCGCTAATCTGTTCGGATATTTTTATCCGGCTAGGTTTCTGGCTCTGTTTGTCCAGCCTGAAATAAATCGTTTGTGGGCGAACCTGACCGACGAAATGACGGGTGAAGTGACTAAAAGCAGCGGTTTTGTGCCTTCATTGCTGGTAGGAGGAGGCCTGAGGTTAGGGCATTCCCACATTACGCTGAACTACGATCTGGCACAACACACCAACTCTCCCTATCCGAGGGGCTGGTTCCTGGGATTTTCAACCTTTTTTTAACGAAAAACAATATCCTTCACAATCTCCATTCCGGCGTGCTCGTTCAACTTGTCAATCAGGTTTCGTTTGTTCATAATCAATTCGGCACGCAACACCGATGAGGAAAGCTGGACGTGTAGGACGTTCCGCCGGAAATAGACGTTTTTGGTGTAGTGGGAAACCCCTTCGCCCAGCAATTCCCTCCATGCCGAGACGGCACGGTGTTCAGCCACCGATGTCTTCAATTCCGGGTTCTCATCGAAGAATTCCGAAAGGATGGTTGCTATAGGTTGGGCGTTTTTTTTAAGCATAAACTGTTATTTCCCCGTCTTTCACCGAATAGATGTGGTGGCTGTTGTTGATCCGTTCCAGTATTTTATCGAACGATCCCCGGTTGGTATCGGAGATAAAAATCTGGCCAAATTCATTGCTCGAAACCAGTTTGACAATTTCTTCCACCCGGTAGGCATCCAGCCTGTCGAAGATATCGTCCAGCAGCAAAATGGGTGTCCGTTTCCCGGTTTTAAGCAGGTAATGAAATTGTGCCAGCTTCATCGATACGAAGTAGGTTTTGTTTTGCCCTTGCGAACCCACTTTCTTTATGGGAAATCCGTCGAGCAACATCTCCAGTTCATCGCGGTGAATACCGGTGGTGGTGTGTCCCACCGCGATGTCGCGACGGCGGGTTTGTCGCAGCGCTTCCCTGAAATTGTTTTCGCGAAGTTGCGAAACGTAGTCGAAAGTCGCCTTTTCGTTGGATAAACTTATTCGTTTGTAAAACTCGTCAAAAACGGGAATAAACTCTTTTACAAACGCTTGTCGTTTTTCAAAAATGAGCTCCCCTTCTCCCGCCATCTGGTCTTCCCAAAGCTCCAGCAAGGTGAAATCGATTTCGTTGTCGTCCATTTTCAATGTTGCGTTGCGTTGTTGCAAGGCATTGTTGTACCGGATCAAGGCGTGCATATACGCTTTGTCGAACTGAGAAATAGCCATGTCCATAAATTTCCGTCGTTCTTCGCTACCCCCCTGGATTATCTCGATATCGGCAGGAGAAATCATCACCAGTGGAATAAATCCAATGTGGTCGGAGAGTTTTTCGTACTCCTTTTTGTTTCTCTTGAACTGTTTTTTCTGCCGCCGGCGCAATCCGCAATAGA
This sequence comes from Petrimonas sulfuriphila, assembly GCA_038561985.1. Taxonomy (NCBI): domain Bacteria; kingdom Pseudomonadati; phylum Bacteroidota; class Bacteroidia; order Bacteroidales; family Dysgonomonadaceae; genus Petrimonas; species Petrimonas sulfuriphila. Next base: position 1,545,902 of record CP073276.1, read on the forward strand.
TTTCTTCCTCACCATCCTGTCCCTCCAGCTCGTACCTTCCCTGAAGCATGCAAACATCGGCGTCGTGTTTGATGATCTGACTATCGACTGGGTTGGTGTAACTCCGGCAGAACGACAGGTAGTAAACGGCATCCAGCAAATTGGTTTTACCCATGCCGTTATTTCCCACAAAACAGTTTATTTTGGGCGATAACTCCAGCTCAACCTGAGCCAGGTTTTTGTAATTTATAATGGATAAATGCTTTAATGTCATTGTGATTATTCCGCCAGGATCAGTTGTTGCAGCTCTTCGGGATTAACGTTGATTTTCAACCGCCCTTCCTCGGCAAATGTTATTTTTCCGGTTTCTTCCGAAACGACAATCACTTTGGCATCGGTTTCCTGCGTGATCCCTAATCCGGCACGATGCCGTAACCCCATGTGTTTGGGTATGTTCGGGTTCTGCGATATGGGAAGAATACAGCCTGCAGCTTTTATTTTTTTCCCCACAACGATCATGGCTCCATCGTGCAAGGGACTGTTCTTGAAGAAAATATTTTCAATCAGCCGGGAGGAGATATCAGCGTTGATGATTTCGCCCGTCTGCTCGTATAAGCTGAGTTGTAGGTCGCCCTGAACGACGATGAGCGCGCCAATCCTGGCTTTCGACATGTTCATGCAGGCCAGTACGATCGAAGTAATGTGCGATGTATCTTTTTGCTGCTTGTCGACCGGGATAAAGAGTTTCGATACAAACTTCCACCCTTTCTTCGATCCCAGAGACATAAGGAACCTACGTATTTCATCCTGAAAAAGAATGACCAGCAATATCAAGCCGATATTCACGAACTGGTCAAGAATAGAGCCTAGAAGCACCATATCGAATACCTGTGATACAAGTACCCAGATAATCATAAAGACAACGATACCGATGAAAAGCGGGCGCATCCCCGATATTTTCACCATTTTAAACAGGTAGTACAACAGGGCTGCTACCAGTAAAATGTCAATAAAATCTTTTATTCCAAAGTGTTCGAGCATACAACGTTATTTGCTTATTTTTTCCACAATCTTTACACATTCCACGGCTTCTTTCACGTCGTGAACGCGTAAGATGTTTGCTCCCGACAACAAGGCAAATGTATTTAAAGCCGATGTACCGTTCAGGCTTTCCTGTGGGGTACACTCCAGCAGCTTGTAAATCATCGATTTCCGAGAGATGCCAACCAGAATTGGTACATCAAAGATATTGAAATATTTTAAATAAGCCATCAATTGGTAGTTTTGATCAGTCGTTTTACTGAATCCAAACCCCGGGTCAATGATGATGTCGTTTACGCCCAACAGGTTCAATTTCGATATTTTCTCGGAAAAATAGTACAGGATATCCTGAATAAAATTGTCGTAATGGGTGTGTTGTTGCATGGTTTGCGGTGTACCACGCATATGCATCAGGATATAAGGAACATTGAGCCGGGCAACTGTTTCGAACATGTTATCATCGATCTGCCCGCCCGAAATATCGTTGATGATGTTTACCCCGTATTTTTCCACGGCAGGCCCGGCTACTTCGGAATAAAACGTATCGATGGAAAGGATAGTATTGGGAAATTCTTTTCGAACGAGCCGAAGTGTCGGCTCTAAGCGTTTCAGCTCTTCCTTTGCCGGTATTAAAGTGGAAGTCGGTGTTGTGGATTGACCGCCAATATCGACAATTTTCCCACCTTCCTCCAGAATTTGGCGGACGCGGCTGACAATCTCTTCTTCAGATTGTTTACGACTGCCCGAATAAAAGGAATCGGGAGTAACATTTAAAATTCCCATCACCAGCGGAGTGGAGAAATCGAGCAATTCGCCGTTTATGTTAATGGATTTTATCATACCTTGTGTTGTGTATTACGGCTATAACGTTGAGTCCGGATCCTTGTCCGGATAGTCAATGGTATAGTGCAGGCCGCGGCTTTCTTTGCGTGCCATGGCTTGCTTAATGACCATATAGCCTACCTTGATGATATTGCGGAGTTCACAAATCTCGCGCGAGACAACCGACCGCTGAAAAAGGTTCTCGGTTTCCCGAAAAAGAATGTTCAGCCTGTCCATTGCCCGCTGCAGGCGAATATCGGAACGGACAATCCCCACGTAGGACGACATGATCTGCCCCACCTCCTTGTAACTCTGTGTGATCAGCACCATCTCTTCGGTGGAGGTGGTCCCTTCGGCATTCCAATCGGGAATATCTTCCTGAAAGGAAAACTTTTTGAATAGGGGTACAGAGTGCTTGGCAGCCGAATCGGCAAAAACCACTGCTTCGATGAGTGAGTTAGATGCCAGCCGGTTGGCTCCGTGCAAGCCTGTACAGGCACATTCGCCGTTGGCGTAAAGGCGGTTTATGCTTGTTTCTCCGTCAATACTTACGAAAATTCCACCGCACAAATAATGGGCAGCCGGGGCTACCGGAATCATCTCTTTAGTAATATCGATACCGTAGGTAAGGCATTTCTCGTAAATGGTGGGAAAATGTTTTTTGGTCTCTTCAGCGTCCTTGTGCGTTACATCCAGAAAAACATGATCGTCACCCCGGTTTTTCATCTCCGTATCGATGGCACGGGCAACAATATCGCGCGGCGCAAGAGAAAGCCGTTCGTCGTACTTCTGCATAAACTCTTTACCGTCTTTTGTCTTTAATACCCCGCCGTATCCCCGCATGGCTTCGGTAATGAGAAACGACGGACGCACGCCGGGATGATACAACGCCGTGGGATGAAACTGTACGAACTCCATCCCCTTTATTTCGCCTTTGGCGCGTGCTACCATGGCTATGCCATCGCCGGTTGCGACAAGTGGATTGGTTGTTGTTTGATAGATACAACCGATACCGCCGGTCGCCATCATGGTTATGCGCGAAAGAAACGTCAGCACTTCCCGGGTCTGTAAATCCAGAATGTAGGCACCGTAACATTCTATTCCCGGGGTATGCCGGGTGACAACCTGGCCCAGGTGGTGCTGGGTAAGGATTTCGATGGTGAAATGATTGTCATAGACATCAATATTGGGGTGATTCCGGATGGTTTCTATCAGACTTGTTTGTATTTCTGCACCTGTGCTGTCCTTGTAGTGTAGGATCCGAAATTCGGAATGTCCGCCCTCCCGGTGCAGGTCAAAATTTCCTTTTTCGTCTTTGTCAAAATTTACACCCCAGCTGATCAGTTCATTGATTTGTGCCGGGGCCTCTTGTACAACGCGTTCCACTACGCTGACATCACACAACCCTGCCCCCGCATCGAGCGTGTCTGTAATGTGTTTTTCAAAATTGTCCCAGGGATTTGTTACCGAAGCAATGCCGCCCTGTGCATAGTAAGTGTTGGCATCTTCTAGCGTTGTTTTAGCTATTATAGCCACTTTGCCGTGTTTGGCCACTTTCAGGGCGTAACTCATCCCCGCAATGCCCGATCCGATAATTAGAAAATCGTATTTATGCGTCATGCTCTTTTTCAGATTTTTTTCACCACAAATTTAGGTATTAAAGTTTAGAATTTGTTTTATATCATCATTTAAATAATTGAACTTCCGTTACGGCATCAGTTAAATCTTGCGAATGACAATGTATTGTGACCTTATAAAATAATCATTAAAACTCTGTGGTTTAGTTTGATTGTTTAAGTAAAAAACGTTTACTTTGTGTAGCGTATGTAACCCGATGGATAAACAATTTAAAACTTTCCAAACCAATGAAAAATTATAGGATTATTAACTTATTGCTGTTGCTGCTCTTTAGTTTTCAGCTCTTTGGGGATGACGTGTTGCAGGCACAATCGTATACGCTGCGGGGTAGGGTATTGGCAAGTGACACCCGCGATCCGCTTTCCAATGCGAGTGTAACTGTAGGAAGCCTGAATATATCGAGTGTCACCAACCAGGATGGATACTTTACGCTCAGGGTTCCTGCATCGGCAAAAAACTCCAGACTGATTATACGGTATCTGGGGTATGAGAACCTGGAGGTTCCGGTGGTTACGCTCATCGACAAGCCCAACAACCACATTATGTTAATACCTTCTTTCATTGAACTGGGGCCGCTTGAAGTAGTTTCTGGTGATGGAAGTGAGTTGATAAGGGAAGCGTTGAGCCGTATACCGCAAAACTATTCTACCGATCCCAATATGATGGTGGCGTTTTACCGGGAATCGATAAAGAAAAATGCAAACTATATTTCTTTGGTCGAAACCGTATTGGATGTGTATAAATCTTCGTATCGTTCGTACGAGAGTGACCAGGCAAAAATCTACATAGGCCGGAAAGCAACCGATATTTCGCCGCGCGATACTGTTTTGTTGAAGTTTCAGGGCGGAATCAGTACAGCACTTATGTTGGATGTGGCGAAGAATCCCGAGATCGTTTTTGGTGAAAAAGGGGATGAATATATTTTCACCATTGAAAGAATGATAAGCATCAACAACAAGCCGCACTATGAGATTAATTTCCTGCCGAAGAACGGTATAAAAGATATTCTGTTCCGGGGAAAGGTTTACCTGGATGTTGAATCCCTGGCTATTGTCAGAATAGAATTTAACATGAATGTGGAGGGCCGGAAAGATGCTTCCAATATTTTTATCCGGCGTAAACCTTCAAAGATGAAAGTGGATGTGGAAGAAGCCCGCTATATTGCCGATTTTATCGAAAATAACGGTAAATGGTTTTTCAATTACAGCAGCACTGAAGTCCGGTTCCGGGTAAGGTGGACTAACCGGTTCTTCGGGCTTTTTGCAACAAACTACACGATCGGTTCCGAGATGGCCATTACGGACAGGTATCAGGAAAGTGTCAATAAATTTCCGAGGGATGAACGAATCCGTTCTACCGATGTGATTGCGGAAAAGGTGGAACACTTCCAGGATCCTGAGTTCTGGGGCGAATACAACGTGATTGAACCCGACATAGAGATAAATAATGCCATAAAAAGATTGAGTGGGAGATTGATGCGCCGTGGAGAATAAATAGTTGTAAAATATTTGTAATCTGAAAATTTAGCTGTATCTTTGCCTCCCAAAAACTTTTTAAATAAATTTTTACAAACAAGTTTTATGTATTTAGATTCTGAAAAAAAGAAAGAAATCTTTGCCAAGCACGGAAAGTCTAACACTGATACTGGCTCGCCTGAAGCGCAGATAGCATTGTTTTCATACCGTATTTCGCATTTGACTGAGCATTTGAAGTCAAACAAAAAAGATTATAACACGGAACGTTCATTGAAAATTTTAGTGGGTAAACGTCGTCGTTTACTGGATTACCTGGTAGAAAAAGATATCAATAGGTACAGGGCTATCGTTAAAGAATTAGGCCTGAGAAAGTAAAATTTTCCGGAAAAACGAAAAAAAGGGAGTCGACGCTATTCAGCATTACTCTCTTTTTTGTTTTACATCCGTGCGGTCAGAAATCATACAGAATTCCAGCAGAAAAAATGGATGGCAAATTAAAAAATATGTTATAAAACATGTAAATATATTTTGCAGGTATGAAAAAAGAGGCTTATCTTTGTATCGATAACCTAAAACAATCTTTTTTACCTTATTGACAATAACAGGATAAACCGAAGACAAAAGAGGTCATCTCGATCGAGGTGACCTTTTTTTTATTCCATCATAAAGCCAATCAATGGCTGTTTTTCAGGAAAAACAAGGCGGTAATCATTTGAAAATTCTGAAGTTTTATAACCAAGAAGTAGCTGGGTCAGCGCATCTATCTCTACATAGAAATGCGTTGTTTCTTTTTTGCTGCTTTTGGAGACACTCCCGTTTTTTATCACAAAAACAGCATTATTTTTCCCGATAATGGGGTCTGAAACTTTTACAGAAACTTTTATTTGGGGATATTTTTTTGCGAAAATTATCAACAGCTTTTCTGCATCTGTGATGCGCGACATGGCCATCAGGCCTTTTTTGACTGGAAAATCAAACAATGCGGCTTCTTCCACAATTGCACGAAAATCATCCGGCGTTTTTTGCACTGTCATGTCGCGTTGACGAAAAAAAGAATCGAATATCTCGTAAGCATTATGGAGGTTTTCCGATTCAACCATAATTTTTTGTAAGTCGGGAAGAGGGGCACCTGCATCAAATGTTTGGGTAAATCCAAATTGCCTGTAGAACTTCATTACTGTTTTGTCCTGCGGAACCAGAATGGCAAGCGGGATTCCTTTTTCATCCATTTCACCGAAAGATTTTTTGATAAGAGCCCCCATAAATCCTTTTTTCCTGGCTTCTGGTAGCGTGCATAGCCCGGAAAAATAAGCTACTGGAATTTCTGAACCGTGAAATGAAAAATCAAACGGGAGCATCTGCAGGGAAGAGACTGCCTTCCCGCTCTCGAAATAGATCAGTGTATTTTCGTTCCTGTATTTCTCCCGGAAATAAATCTCCATGTATTCGTCGGAATCGCCGAACACGGTTTTCCACATGTCGTAAACCTGCTGTCTGGTCGTATTGTCGGCGTAGTGTATCATGGTGATTAATTCTTAAGGCGTGCGTTGTATTTCTCGAGTAGAATATCGGGCTGATAAGACAGCTTGGCATTACGCAGGTTTTCAATACCCATGTCTTCTTCCCGGTTCACATAAGTAAAATCCGCTGCTTCATTCTCGATAAATTGCTGGTTGATGATGTTGTAGGCGCCGTGTATAGTGGTGAATGCCTTTTCTACGTGAACAATAAAGGTGTCTTTTGTAAGGGGCTCACCGATTGTGAATGCGGCGATTTCGTTGTTCACACATATTAACCCGCCCTTCAGCTCCAGGTATTCAAAATTCTCAAGCATCAGCGTAGTAGCAAAATCGTCGTAAACCAGCGAAGGGTCCTTCTCTTCCAGGTTTATCTGCATCCACTGGTCGAGCATTTCTTTACATTCCTTTACCAGTGCCGGATTCCCGGTCAACGATTTGTATTTCCACTCGTTTTCGCGCTTAAACCTGTTGATATGATTCCTTTTGCTTTGTAACTTTTTCCCGGTAAGGTTGATCATTTTTTCTGTTGTGTAGATATAGTCCGATACGCTGCGGTTGAACTTGTAATCGAAAGCACCGGGCATTGCCGTTTCAATTTCATTGATCATCTCCTGAGTCAACCCCCTGATCTGAAAAGTCGTATCAAACTGCTGGTGGTCGTCTATGATCGTTTCAATGGCTCTCTTTATATTGTCGCCTCCCACCGGTTTCAGGTAGGAGTTCCGGTTGTTGTTGTCCCTGAACCGGATAAAAAGCCATTCGCCCTCCGTTGCGTATTGGGTGTCGAACTTTTTCCCCCAGCTGTACAGATTGGTGAAACAGAGATCCGATGCCCTGTAATTTTGTTTGCAGAGGTGCGAATTGATAATGTCTTTGTCTTTTAATTCTATGGATTTAAACGGTAGCATAAAATCGTTGCATTGTAGTTATTGAGTGTGAACAATCTTTTATGCGAAAAGTTTAACAAAAAAAGGAATGACACTGTCATTCCGTCAAAAATCAGGGGCCTGTTGGTTTAAAATTTTTTGAACCCTACAATCTCCCGGACTGCGGCAATGGTTTTTGATGCGCTTTCGCGTGCCTTTTCTGCCCCTTCCCGGGTGACCTTTCGCAAATAGGCGTCGTCTTTTTCAATTTCCAGGATTCGTTCGCGAATGGGTGAAGTCACTTTAATAATGTCTTCGGCCAGTTGTTTTTTCAGGTCGCCGTAACGAATGTCACATGCGTTCCATTTGTTTTCGTAATGTTCTACAACTTCGGGGGTCGAAACCACACGCATAATGGTAAACAGGTTCTCTATGTAGTCTGGTTTCACGGAATTCGGCTGAGTGGGTCCGGAATCAGTGAGGGCACGTTTTACTTTCTTTTCGATCTCTTTGGGCGAATCTGCCAGGTAAATGGCGTTTCCTTCCGATTTTCCCATCTTCCCGCTTCCGTCCAGCCCGGGAATTTTCACCAGTTCCTCTCCAAAGTTGTATGCGACAGGCTCTTTAAAAAATTCCACACCGTAGAAATTGTTGAACCGGCGGGCAAATTTACGGGTCATCTCCAGATGCTGTTCCTGATCTTTTCCCACGGGCACCTTGTCGGCGTTGTGAATAAGGATATCGGCAGCCATCAGCGTGGGGTAGGTAAGTAATCCCGCATTTACGTTCTCGGGTTGTTTTCTTGCTTTCTCCTTGAATGATGTGGTTTTGGCAAGTTCACCCATGTATGCGTGCATGTTCAGATAGAGATACAACTCGATCGTTTCCGGCACGTCACTTTGTATATAGATGACCGATTTACCGGGATCAATGCCCGCGGCCAGGTAATCCACCAATACATTTTTAACGTTCCCGTGTAAATCTTTCGGGTCGGGGTGTGTGGTGAGTGAGTGAATATCGGCAATAAAAAAGAAACACCGGTTCTCGTCCTGCATCCGGATGAAGTTGCGCAACGCACCGAAGTAATTTCCTAAATGCAAGTTTCCCGTCGACCGGATTCCACTGAGTACTGTATCCATATTGAAATTGACTGTTATTTGAAGTGCAAAGATAATAAATATTTACGATTTAGGATTTCATGTGTTCTGTTGTTTGATGGAACAGAATCACGAAACTCATCCTTTTTTTCGTAAATTTGCAAATCACAAATCAATCAAACAACAAATTCAATAGTTTTACGATGAAGAAATTTATTCTATTATTTACCTTATCCGTTTTTGGATTGCTGACTTTTGGCCAGCAGGTTGAACGGGGAATTTCCATTATTCCCGAACCTGTTTCTGTGGTGAAAAAAGGAGGACATTATGTGCTACCCGACAATATCGTGATTTCCGCTCCTGCAGGAGATGAGATGAGCTTCATAAGCGAACACCTGACGAAAAAACTTTCCACGGCTCTGGGTAAAAAAGTGACCGTGCGCAACAATGTGGCCAGCGCGGACATCGTTTTAACGGTCAATGCGAAGACAGACACCAAAATTGGCAACGAAGGGTATACTTTATCGGTTACTTCGGGTAACGTGAACATTAGCGCCAATAAACCGGCCGGGTTGCTGTACGGTGTCCAAACGTTCTTGCAGCTTTTGCCGCCTCAAGTTGAAAGTGATAAACCCGAAAGGAATGTTTCCTGGCAGGTCCCTCAGGTGGAGATTACCGATTATCCCCGGGTAGGCTGGCGCGGGTTGATGCTGGATGTTTCCCGACATTTTTTCACCGTTGACGAGGTTAAACAATACCTGGATAATATGGTGAAATATAAATACAACCTGTTCCATTGGCACCTCACTGACGACGAAGGGTGGCGGATCGAGATAAAAAGCCTGCCCAAACTTACGGAAGTTGGGGCGTGGCGTCAGGAGCAGATCGGGTGGTTTGGCGGCTTTTCTCAACCCGATCCCGATGCCCCGAAAAATTACGGCGGGTTTTATACCCAGGACGAGATTAAAGAAATTGTTCAATACGCCAAAGAAAGAAACATTCAGGTGATGCCTGAAATTGATGTCCCCGGGCACAGTTCGGCTATTCTCGCAGCTTATCCTGAGCTGTCTTGCTTCCCTGAAAGCGGCGCACACGCCGTGCGTACGGGGGCCCCTTTCCTGGATTGGAATACGGGTGGCCGGCCGGCAGCCATGTACGAAAATACGCTTTGCCCATCCAACGAAAAGGTGTATGATTTTCTGGATAAACTGATGACTGAAGTGGCTTCGCTTTTCCCCTTTGAATATATTCATACGGGTGGTGATGAAGCACCGTACACGTTTTGGGAAAAAAGCCCCGAGGTGAAACAGCTTATGCAGCGCGAAGGCATTAAGGATATGGCCGGAGTGCAATCCTATTTTGGTAAACGGCTGGAGCGGATTATTTTATCAAAAGGCAAAAAGATGATGGGATGGGACGAAATTCTGGAAGGCGGTATTACGCCAACCACTGCGTTGATGAGCTGGCGCGGCGTTAATTACGGAATTGAAGCGTCCAAATCGGGGCATTATGTGGTGATGAGCCCAACCAATTACGTGTATATCGATTATATGCAGGGCGATATCAGCACAGAACCCCGCGTATATGCTTCGTTGCGGTTGAACCAGACTTATAAATTCGACCCGATTCCCGAAGGAGCTGATGCTAACTATATTTTAGGAGGCCAGGCCAATCTGTGGACAGAACAGGTTTACAACATCCGTCAGGCAGAATACATGACCTGGCCGCGTGGATTTGCTGTTTCTGAATCGCTTTGGTCTCCCAAAGAGAGAAAAGACTGGGACCAGTTTGTGTTGAAAACAGAAAATCATTTCATGCGTTTCGACTACGCAAAAACGAAATATTCACCAGCCATATACGATCCGATTGTGCGTGTTACGCGTGACAGCGAGCAGTATTTCGTGGAGCTAACTACAGAAATAAGCGGATTGGATATTTACACCAGTTTCGACAGTTCAACACCGGATAACTTCTATCCCAGATATGCCAAACCGCAGCTTATCCCCAAAGATGCTGTTATGATGCGTATAATCACGTACCGCGGCGATACGCCTATTGGGCGGTTGTTAAGCATTCCGGTAGAAGATTTGAAGAAAAGAGTCCGGTGAAAGTTTGGATAATAAAAAGATTATCACTATTTTTGCGCCGCTTTTTGGAAGCTCCCTCGTGTGATGGGAAATAAAGAAGCAAAAAACAAACTTTATTTTGAGTAACACAAACAAAAATTAAAAAATGAAAACGTACGAATTAAAAGGCGAAGTCAGAGAAGATTTCGGAAAAAAAGCAGCGAGAAGCTATCGTAGCGAAGGGCTTATTCCCTGTGTTGTTTATGGCGGAAGTAACGAAAAAAACCTCAATTTTGTGGTGAAAAAAAGCGATGTCCGCAACCTCATCTACACGCCCGAAGTTTATTTGATCAACCTTGTTTTGGATGGAAAATCCGTAATGGCTATTTTGAAAGAGATACAGTTCCATCCCGTAAAAGACAATATTCTTCACATCGATTTCTTGCACGTATTCCCCAATGTTCCGCTTGTAATTGAACTCCCGGTTCGCTTGGAAGGGTTGGCTGCCGGTGTTAAGTCGGGAGGTAAACTGTCGCTCGACTTGCGTAAACTGAAAGTGAAAGCATTGGCTGAAAAGCTGCCCCAGGAATTGGTTGTCAACGTAGAAGATCTCGAATTGGGAAAATCCATTCAGGTGGGCGAGTTGAACTTTGAAGGACTAGAACTGCTGACCCCGAAAAATGCCGTTGTTTGCCGCGTTCAGCTGACACGTGCCGCTAGAGGTGCCGCAGCTAAAGCACAGTAACGGTAAAGAGAAAACGTTAAATGAAGTATTTAATTGTGGGATTGGGGAATATCGGGCCTGATTACGAGAACACCCGCCACAACATAGGATTTAGGGTATTGGACGCTTTTGCAAAAGCGTCCAATATTGTTTTTCAGGACAAGCGATACGGCTTTGTCGCCGAGACCCGGTTGAAGAATAAATCGCTTCTGCTGCTAAAACCTTCCACGTTTATGAACCTAAGCGGGAATGCCGTCCGGTATTGGCTGCAAAAAGAGAAAATTGAAGACAGGAATCTCCTCGTAGTGGTAGATGACCTGGCTCTGCCGTTCGGTACACTGCGGTTGAAGTCGAAAGGCAGTGATGCCGGGCATAACGGGTTGAAACACATTGAGCAGGTCCTGGGTACTCAGCAATACGCCCGGTTGAGGTTTGGGATCGGAAATGATTTTCCCCGCGGAGCACAGGTGGATTATGTGTTGGACGAGTTTTCCGGTGAAGAGAAGCAGTTTCTTCCCGAACGATTGGAGAAGGCTGCGGAAATTATACGCAGTTTTTGCCTGGCCGGCGTAAATATTACGATGAATCAGTATAATAATAAGTAAGTGAGGTTGTATCAAAAAGGATGAACGAAGTTCGGATCGATAAATGGATGTGGGCTGTGCGGATTTTTAAAACCCGAACGGTTGCGTTGGATGCATGCAAGAAAGGGCGTGTGTTGATCGATAACGTATCGGTGAAACCGTCGAGGATGATTCGTGTCGGAGATGTCGTTCAGGTACGTAAGCCGCCGGTTACTTTTTCGTTTAAAGTGCTGGGTTTATCCGATAAACGGATGGGGGCAAAACTTGTCCCGCAATTTATGGAAAATGTTACCCCTCCTGAGCAATACGAAATACTGGAATTGAACAAGATAAGCGGATTCGTGGACAGGCAGCGCGGAACCGGGCGCCCCACCAAAAAAGAACGCCGCGATCTGGACCAGTTTACCGATAAATTCGATTTTGATGAGTTTGACTGGGATGAATAAAAGCTATTGCAACACTGTAAGCTTTTTACTTTCCCTGTTGTAATACGGCACCACCGAGACCGTATTCCGCTGGAGGCAATAGGCCGCATCGCCCTCTGCGCCGTTGGCGATGAGGCGGTGGTAATGGTCGGCGTTTTTCAGATAATCCATCGGGGAGTTTCTGGCTTTTTCCCATAACTCCATTGCTATCCGCACAGCGTCTGATCCAAAAACAATTTCCGCCCTTTCCGACAATTTTTTCACAAAGGCTCCGCCAAACAACGTGTCTTCCATACTTACGCAGTTGTTCCAGCCGGCACATAAGACCACAATTCTTTCACCCGACGACAAGCAGGTGTCGGCCAGGTTGTCTATGTTGGAAAACGCGCCGATAAAAAGCCGTCCGCAATCTTTTGCAGCCTCTATAGCCCTCGTGCCATTGGTTGTGGTGAAAACAATATCCCGTCCCGACACTTTATCCGGCGTATATTCAAACGGGGAGTTTCCAAAATCGGCAAACTCCACGCGACGGGTTTTTCTTTCAGCCCCTACCAGGAATCCCTCTGATTTGTACCTCTTTGCCCGTTCGATGTCGGCAACGGGAATTATGGAGGCAGCTCCGTTATTGAAAGCAGCACACATCGTGGTGGTGGCCCGGAATATATCGACTACCACAACCACATCGTTCTCCTTCTGATAATAGGGGTAAAGGGCGGGAGAGAGGCAAATATCAACAATCATAGACAATGAGTTTCGTGCAAATTTACAAAAAACAAACTTTGTTTTGTAACTTTGTTGAAAATTTAGGGAATGGCCATTGCAAATTATCACCTTATCCTCGCCTCCAACTCTCCCCGGCGAAAAGAACTGCTTACCGGTATCGACATTGAGTACGAAATAAGAACGTTGCCCGATATCGAAGAAACATACACCAACGATACTCCCCCGGAGAAGGTGGCGGAATACCTTGCCCTTAAAAAAACAACCGCTTACCTGCCACAGCTTAAAGACAATGAACTCCTGATTACGGCCGATACCGTTGTCCTGCTGAACAATAAAGTCTACGGGAAACCGATGGATAATGCCGAAGCAAAGCGGATGCTCCGAGAACTTTCGGGCCAGACACACCGGGTCATCACGGGGGTTTGTCTTACATCCACGAAAAAACAAGTGGCTTTTTCCGACACTACCCGGGTTACTTTTACCGAATTATCGGAAGAGGAGATTGAATACTACGTGGAAAGATACAGCCCGTTGGACAAAGCCGGCGCTTACGGAGTGCAGGAATGGATCGGCTACGTGGCGGTAAAACATATTGAAGGCTCTTATTTTAACGTTATGGGGTTACCGATTCACCGTGTGTATGAAGAATTGAAATCGAGTTTCGGGTTTGCCAGGAAATGACTAAAGGATTTGTTACTTTAATTTAAGGATTTCAAAACATCCAAAATTATTATCATCGATAAAATTATCAATATCTTTTGAGTAGTTTCTCAGAATATCCGCAATTTCCATAGTTTTTAGATTTCCCGTACGAATCCAAATTATTTTTGGCGGAAACCCATAGCCCTTCATGCTTAACCGTTGTCGAGCAATTTATTAAATAGTTTCATACCGCTATTAGATAGGTCTTATTCTCTCTGTTTGCCGCGAAACTTAATGCCGCATAGATATCTGTCTCTGTCAATTCATCAAAATCGGACAAGATTTCTGGGATTGTCATTCCGGAAGCAAGCCATCCGAGAATATCCCCTACGGTTATCCGCATTCCCCTTATGACGGGCTTTCCCCCGCGTTTACCAGGTTCTATGGTGATAATTTCTTTATAATTAATCATAACTGAAAATTTTTACGCAAATTACGTCATTTTTTCTAATCTGCAAAAAAAATCCCTACATTTGCACGTCATAAAACTTCTCCGTCCCTGACGGATTTAAAATCGCAAACAAAACGATGCTTACAGTAGAAAAAATCGGCGGAACATCCATGTCTCAGTTTCAGGATGTGCTTCAAAACATCATAAAAGGCCATCGCAAAGGTGATGAGTATTACAACCGTATATTTGTAGTTTCGGCATACAACAACGTGACCAATTGGTTGCTGGAACATAAAAAGACGGGTGAGCCCGGGATTTACAACAAGTTTTTGAACGGGGAAGATTACAGTAGTGCACTGGACTCGTTCTGTCAACGGCTCTTACTGATCAACGATGGATTTGCCGACATTGGCCTGGACTTGAAAGAAGCGCGTGATTTTATCCGGTTTCGAGTGGACCAGGCAAAAACCCTGCTCTACAGCTTGGGAAAAGTACTTGCGTCGGGATACGTAAACATGACTGACATCCACCTGGCGGCCAGGGAAATCCTGGCTTCCCTTGGAGAAGCCCATTCGGGATGGAATTCGGTCAACATATTGAACAATAACGGTATAAATGCCCGGTTTATCGACCTTTGCGGTTTCAACGACAATGAGCCGCTGACCATTGACCAGCGTATCCATCGCGAATTTGCAGGAGTCGATTTTAGCAATATCGTCTGTGTGGCAACAGGATATACGAAAGGAACAGAAGGTATTATGCGCGCATTTGACCGCGGATATTCAGAAGTAACCTTCAGTAAGATCGCCGTTGAAGTGAAAGCAGATGAAGCGGTTATACACAAAGAATACCACCTTTCCAGCGCCGATCCTAAAATTGTTGGGGTAGAAAACAGTGTTCCTGTTGGACAAACCAATTATATTATTGCCGACCAGCTGGCAGACATCGGCATGGAGGCTATTCACCCGAAAGCTGCGAAGCCCCTGGAGTTGGCTGGAATCAACATACGCATTAAAAACACTTTCGAACCGGAACATCCGGGAACATTGATTTCACGGGATTATATTTCGCCCGAGGCGCGTGTTGAAATCGTTTCGGGGTCACGCAAAGTGATTGCTTTGGAGATCCACGATCCGATGATGGTAGGCGAAGTGGGTTACGATGCGCGAATCATGCAGTATTTCCAAAAATACAATGTGAGCTACATCCTGAAATCTACCAACGCCAATTCTATCACTATGGTGGTCTGGGATGAAGAGAGGGCTCACGAACTTATCCGGGTACTCAAGGAGGTATTTTACCAGGTAACGGTGTTGCCGGCTGCCATTGTCTGTGCCATGGGAACGAACATTGCTATGCCTGGATTCCTTTATCGGGCGGCAAAGGCGTTGCACGAAAAGGGTATAAACGTTGAGAGTTTTGCCCAATCACTGATGCAGGTGAATATGCAGTTTGTCATTTCCCGCGAGCAATACGAAGAGGGAGTGATCGCCCTGAACGAAGCGTTGTGTAAAAGATAGTTTGCTGTGAGGCATTCGCGATGGGAAGCCCACCGCCTTTCCGGGTGGTCGGAAAGAGTGAAATGGGAATCTTAGGGTCGCTCCTTTAACAACTGTTCCAGAAGAGCGTTTTTTTCTTTTTCCAGTTCAAGCATCCGTTCGTAGAGGGCGGTTTTCTCATTGGACAATTCGATAAAACGGTCAACAGGGTCGGGGTTGTTGTTGATTACATTGTAGTATGCGGCGCCGCTTCCTTTCTCAAAGGTGTTATTCTCAATAATCACCGTTACCGGGTCTTCTTCCAGTTCCCTGATCAGTTCGGGGACAACATTCAGTGCTTTGGCAAATCTATTAATCATCTCATCTTCCAGTTCTTTCTTCTGTTCGTAGTTAGAGATTCGCGCCTGGGTGGTTCCCATCATATCCGCCAGGACTTCCTGTTTGATCCCTAAGGTATGCCGGATACGCTTGATAGCGTGTCCGTGATGTGTGTTTTTTAAAGTCCGTTCTTTTGTTTCCATTTTTGTTGTTTGTTTTCGGAGTTGCAAAACAAAAATAGCGACTTTTGGTGAGATACGTATAATTATATCGGAGAATTGCATAATTATACTCCTGTTTTGTTCCGTTATTCACAAAGAATCTTTATTCCTTTGTTACTGAATAGTTTTAAAAAAACGGTAAATTGTTGTTGACGACAACAAACATCTTATGATGAGTTGATTAATTGTTAAAAAAAAGGTTGAAGTTGATAGTGAATCAAATTCTCTCGTACATATAAATAAAGAATCATCGAATTGTTAAAAAGTAAGCCTATGAAAACATAACAGATTAAAACGAATTATTATCTTTGTGTTGTAAAAAAACGGCACAAACTAATATAAGCGCTTTTTTGGTCTTTACTACGAATCCGCAAAATTCAAACACGAGGCCAAAGAATGGAAGCGCCCTTAGCAATAAGGGCGTGGACATTGTCTTATTCTCGTGTTAAGGCCCTTGCGGAGCCTGTAGTAAGGAATAGCGACAATCGTCCACGCCTCTTTTTTTATCCCGCATATACATTCTTTGCCTGTACGATTGCCCATTACCGCACCGGGTTTCAGTTATCTGCAAACTCTCTTCTCTCTCAGCCGGCATTGGCCGGAAATATCCGTTTGATTTTTCAATAGACGCCGACAAGGTATTTGCCGTTTGTAACGGATCGAATTAATAGCCGGCTTGTAAACATTAACATATACTATGACACATAAAGATTTTATGGGATACATAATATCGAATAATTTATCAATTAATCTAAAGCAAAGACCAGGAATGAAACAGGTAATTTTAAGTTTAACAAAAGGGATTATGCTTCTCTTGATATGGACATTCTCTGTGTGTTTATCTGCGCAAACAGTGACAGTGAAAGGAGTAGTCAACGATACCAAGGGAGAGTCATTGATTGGAGTATCTGTAATGATACGGGGAACTTCCACCGGTACCGTGACCGACTCGGGTGGAAATTTTATTTTATCGAATGTGCCTGCGGATGCGGTATTGGAGATATCTTATGTGGGAATGGTTTCACAAACGATACCTCTTGAGGGCAGGGCAACGCTTGATATTGTATTGCAAGAGGATGTGGAGGCTTTGGAAGAAGTGGTGGTGATTGGTTACGGCACGCAAAAGACGAAAGAACTGACCGGTTCGGTTGCCTCCGTAAAAGGGGATCAGATCCGGGAAATACCGGTTTCCAACGTCCTGAATTCCTTGGCCGGGACAATGGCAGGGGTTACCGTAAACACGCGAAGCGGAGAACCAGGATTGGATAATCCGACTATCTTTATTCGTGGAAAAAATACGCTGGGGAACAATGCTCCTCTGATCATCATAGACGGGGTTCCGAGGGATGGGTTGGAAAGGCTCAACCCCAACGATATTGAAAATATAACCGTACTGAAAGATGCTACGGCTGCCATCTACGGGGCACGTGCCGCCAACGGGGTGATACTTGTGGAGACTAGACGCGGACGGGCAGGCAAACCTGCTTTCAACTTTACGTACAATGCCGGTTTTCAACAAGACACAAGGGTTCCTCAAATGACTGACGCTTATACTTTCGCATCCATCCAGAACGAAATAGAAGTGCTGCACGGGAGGCCGGCTATTTTTAGTGACAGTGAATTGGAACTGTATAGAAACGGTACAGATCCGTACTATCCAAGTACAGACTGGTACTCTTATATCACGAAGAAATTCACCCCGCAAAACCGTATGGATCTTTCAGTGGATGGAGGTAATGAGAAGATGACATATAGGATCTCGCTGGGAAGAACATTTCAGGACGGACATTATAAATACGGTATCACCGAACATGAGCAGTATAACCTGCAATCGAAAATCGATGCCAATATTTCAGAACTTGCCTCGATCGGGCTAAATCTGAGAGGAACAGTGTTGGATGGCATCAGGCCTTACAACTACAACGATATATATCCACATATTTTCTTGTACCATCCTACCTGGTTTCCCTTATGGCCGGGCACGGATTATCCGGCTCCCGGTCGAGATAACGACAACCTGATCAATAGAGTAAGTGCTAACGAGGGATACAGGAAGTCAAAGAGTAAAATGCTTCAATCCACGCTCACTTACCGAATCAATGCTCCCTGGGTTGAAGGATTATTCCTTAACGGAAGTTTCAATTATGATTTCAGTAACAACTTCAACAAAGTCTGGTATGAACCGAGTTTTGTCTATTACCGGGATGAAGATACGGGTGAATATACCCGGGGAAGAACCGGATTCGGAGCGGATGACCCGAGTTTAAGCGTGGATACCGGAAACAACAGTATGTTTTTATGGAATGCCATGCTGAACTACGAAAAGCAATGGAATCAACATAGTTTTGCTGGTCTGGTAGGGTATGAACAGATGACCGGCAGTTACGACTACCTGCTCGGTTCCCGGAGCCGCTTCGTATCTACCAAAATACACGAATTATTTGCCGGAACCAGCGACAGAAACTATATGAATAACAACGGATCAGCAGGAGAATCGGCACGTATCAACTATTTCGGGAGATTAAGTTACAATTATGCCCGGAAATATTTATTGCAGTTTACATTCAGGTATGACGGCTCCCAGAACTTCCCGCGCGACAAAAGGTTCGGTTTCTTTCCAGGTGTTTCAGCCGGGTGGAATGTTTCGGAAGAGGCATTCATGGATAAAGTCGATTTTATCTCCTACTTAAAATTGAAAGCATCCTACGGAAAAATGGGAAATGATAATATTCCGGCGTACCAATACTTGGCGGCCTACGGATTTGGCAGTAATTACGTGATCGGCGATGTGGATGTAAACGGCCTTAATGCATTAAATGTTCCTAATCCCAATATCACCTGGGAGATTGCGAATACATTCAACTTCGGAATAGATTTTTATCTTTGGAACGCATTGCGCGGTGAAATCAATATTTTCAATTCGGAGAGATCCAATATACTGACTAAACGATCAGCTGTAATTCCGGAATATACCGGCCTACAATTGCCGGACGAGAATATCGGGATTGTCCGTAACAGGGGGATAGATCTTGAAATCAGTTACAATTCCCAATATAAAGGTGTCCAATATTTTATTTCCGGTAACTTCTCTTTCGCAAGGAATAAGGTTATCTTCACGGATGAAGCGCCGATGGCGGAAGAGTACCAATTGGCGACAGGGAGGCCTTTAGGATCAAGATTGCTGTATAGATCCATCGGTATATTCAAAGACCAGGCAGAGATTGAAAGCTATCCGCATCTATTGGGAGCCCAACCGGGTGATATCAAATATGAGGATGTGAATAAAGACGGGGAGATAAATTCATACGATAGGATACGAATCAATGAGACTGCTGATCCTGAAATAATATTCGGATTAAATGCCGGGATCATTTATAGGAATTTCAATCTATCGGTACTTTTGCAGGGTCAGGAAAATGCTAATTTTTTAAACACCACGAACTGGACCACTTCTCTGAGTAAAGGAGCAGGGAATTACTACCAATGGCGTGTGAAGAACCACTGGACGCCCGAAAACAGGGATGCCACGATGCCAAGGAGTTCCGAGAGCAGGGGAGAGAACACGCAACCTTCCACTCATTGGCTTATGGATGCCGGATTCCTGAGGCTGAAAAATGTGGAGCTCGGTTATAATCTGCCTGCTAACTGGATAAAGAGGTTTGGACTACAAAACTGCAGGGTCTACCTGAGTGGGAACAATCTCTTACTGATTTATGATCATATGAAAGAGATCGGGTATGACCCGGAAGTGCCTTCTCCATGGTATTATCCCCAGCAGAGGGTCTACAACATAGGTATTAATTTTACATTTTAACTTTACGACACAATGAAAAAAATAAAATATCTGAGTATACTGATTACCTTGGTGGTTTTTACAGGTTGCCATGATATCCTCGACATCGAGCCTAAAGACAGGATAACGGGGATATGGGCCAACGAGGCGCTGGTGGAGTCTTACGTGAACGGTATGTATAACAGCCTTCAGCACGGATTTAGTGAGGCTTTATGGGGTTCTCTAACGGATGAATTGCACGATGTACACAATAACGGAGGAGCATGGACTGTTCAGCGAGGAGAATTGACTTCGGACAATATTTCAACATTGGGGACAACAACTACACCTTATGTCAATAAATGGGGGTATGCTTATGCAAGGATAAGGGATATCAATGAATTTTTTGAAGAGATTGAGTCTTCCGATTTTGAGGAGGAAATCAGGGATCGACTGAAAGGTGAAATGAAATTTATACGGGCATATTTATATTCGGAATTATTGTGGAGATACGGGGATGTGCCGTTGGTCACACACGTATTCGCGCTTGACGATGATTACACGACAGTGGCGAGGGATAGTTACGATAAAGTGGTGGATTTTATCGTAAAAGAATTGGACGAAGCCGCTTTGTTGTTGGGCAATAGTGAGATTAAAAAGGGGAGGGTGACACCCGATGCTGCTTTAGCGCTGAAATCCCGTGTTCTTCTGTATGCTGCAAGCCCACTAAATAATCCATCCAATGACCGTGCTAAATGGGAAAAAGCGGCACAAGCGGCACAAGTTCTCTTAGATAAAAAGTACACACTATACCCCGATTATAAGAATCTGTTTTTAGAGGATAATGATGAAATAATATTTGCAAGATATTTCACCAAGTCTCTCAATCACAATATAAATGGAGTGTCCGGTACGAATAGTCTATACGGGGGCGGTCATAATCATCCTACTGAAAATCTTGTGATGGATTATGAAATGGTGAACGGTGAATTCCCGTACAGCCTTGATGCTTCGAACAACATCATCGTGAATCCCGCTTCAGGATACGACCCAAACAATCCTTACCTGAACAGAGATCCGAGATTTTATGCTTCCATACTTTATGACGGATGCATTTTTCAGAATCATGAGATCGAAACTTTTGACGGTGGAATCGATTCTCCCCTAAGTAGCGTGGTGCCGTGGAATGCTACCATGACAGGATATTACCTTTATAAATTTATCAATCCTTCTAAATCGGTAAATTTAAGAACCGATGATCTAAGCACCAATCCTTGGATATATTTTCGCTATGGGGAAATTCTTTTGAATTATGCCGAAGCTAAATTTGAATTGGGAGATGAAGATGCCGCAAGAAAATATATCAACCGGATTCGGGCAAGGGCAGGTATGCCTCCTGTTGACTCTTCAGGGCCCGATTTAAGAGATAAGATACGTCATGAGAGAAGAATTGAACTGGCTTTTGAAGGACATCGGTTCTTCGATGTCAGAAGATGGAAAATCCTTGAAGAGGTATCCATAAAACAAATCCTGGGGATGCAGATTAAGAAAGCCGCGAACGGAGAGAAGAGTTATACTGTAAAAGTGGTTGCGCCGGTAGCATATTATGAACAACACCACCGGTTGCCTATACCTCGCACAGAAATTGACAAAAGTGGAGGGACGTTAATTCAAAACTCAGGTTATTGAATAAGGTTTTTCTTGTCATTTTAGAATAAGAAGTATCTTTATGTAATGATTATGTGATATTTTTGCAGAAACTATTAAATCAACGAATAATGAAAGCATATCTGTCGCGCCGAAAAGAACGATTTTTCTTTTTCTTTCTTTACAGCATGTCCCTATTCTTTTTCTTTTCTTGTTTGAATCCACAGGAAAAAAAAGAATCGGAGAATGGTCTGTTAAGTGAAGAGGCGTTTAAAACGCCAGACAGGGAGTATTACCCCGAAACGTGGTATCATTTTATCGGTGGAAACGTTTCCAAACCGGGAATAACCGCCGACCTGGAAGCTATAGCTAAAGCGGGGATCTCTGGCATTCAGTTGTTCCATGGCCAGTTCGGAGGAGAATGGCCCGGTGTTTCGCCTCAGATTCAGACCTTAAGTGAAGATTGGGACGAACTTGTACAATGGACGGCTGAAGAGTGCAAAAGGTTGAATCTGCGGTTTACCATGCAAAATTGTCCCGGCTGGTCGTATGCCGGTGGGCCGTGGATTGAACCGGAGAATTCCATGCGGCACCTGGTATATTCGCGGACAGACCTGGCCGGAGGTGTCGCGTCGGAGATAACCCTGGCAAAGCCCGGGAACATAGAGGAAGAGTGGCGCGATTACCGGGATTTGTTTGTGATCGCGTTCCCAACACCCGAAGGTGATACTGGCGCACGGTTGATCCCTTCCAGAATCACAAGCAATCGCTTCGGCTTGTCTTGGCGCGATTGCCTGGTAGACCGGAAGACCCTCACGATCCCTCCTTCGGTGGATGAACCTACTGTCGTGGATATCACGTTTCCGGAAATAACTACCTTGCGAACGGTTGAATTTCCTCCCATAAATTCCTATTCGCATGCCCGGGTTTATTCACCGGGAGTAAAGGTAGCCGTTTACGCCAACTTGCCCGGTGAAAGGCGCCGGGTGGCATTTATTGACATGCCGGCTGCAAACTGGCAGGACGACCAACCCCTATCGATTGCCTGTGCAGAGACACCTTCCGATTCTTACCGGATTGAGATTTCCAACCTGCATGAAATGACTTTGCCGTACATCCATTTTTATTCTGCTGCCCGTCAGCAGAACTGGGAGTCAGAAGCCGCGTGGACGTTGAGAAGGATTGTCAGGGAGGAATATCCACAACAGGATCCCCGCTCCTGGGTTGATCCCTCCACGATTGTGGACATATCCAATCATATGGATTCTTCAGGAAAACTTAACTGGACTGTTCCTGCGGGGAACTGGACCGTTCTTCGTATAGGACATGTCAATACGGGCCAGAAAAACGGACCGGCCCCTCCCGAAGCAACGGGCTGGGAGGCAACCAAACTCCACCCTAGCGGTATAAGAGCGAACTTTGATGGGTACGTCGGGCGTTTGATTAAAGGAGATGGAGCGCTGAAAGACGGATTGCTGCAAGGCGTCCTGCTGGATAGTTGGGAATGCAAGACGCAGACCTGGACGACCGATCTCGATAAAATATTTGATAATCAATGGAGTTACGCCCTTCGCTCCAGGTTGCCTGCCTTGTTCGGGTATGTGGTGGATAATCCGGAGAATACAGCGCGGTTTCTTCGTGACTGGCGCGTGACCCTCAACGATCTGCTGGTGGAAAACTTTTTTGGGGAGATAAAAAAGCTGGCCGATGAAAACGGATTGACGGTCTCTTTTGAGACGGCATCGGGTGATGTTTTTCCCGGAGATATTCTGGAATACTACAAACATGCCGATGTTCCCATGTGTGAATTCTGGCAGCCACGCTCGGATTCGTTTGTGGGGAGCATTGAATTCAAGCCGGTCAGACCGGCCGTCTCTGCCGCGCGGGGTTACGGAAAAAAGAGGGTGGCGGCAGAAGCGTTCACCTCTTTCAACCTTACTTGGGATGAACATCCCCGTTTCTTAAAAGACATTGCCGATGACCATTTTGCCAAAGGGGTGACCCATCTGGTTTTCCATACTTATACTCATAACCCGCGTACGGATTTCCTGCCTCCCGGCACATCGTTCGGAACAAAGATCGGTACGCCGTTCCTGCGCTTACAGACCTGGTGGCAGCACATGCCCCTGTTCACGGATTACCTGGCGAGGTGTAATTACATGCTGGAAACGGGAAACCCGGTATCGGACGTATTGATGTATCTGGGAGACGAACAAAATCATAAGCCGCCCCAGTTACTTCCTTTCCCCGAAGGATATTCCTACGATTATTGCAATCCCGATATTTTGTTGAACCGCTTGTCGGTTAAGAATGGCAAGCTGGTCACTCCTGAAGGAATCCAGTACCGAGTGTTGTGGTTGTACGATTGCAGGAGGATGCTGCCGGAAACGTTAGAAAAGATCGCTTCGTTCGTGGAAGCGGGGGTGATTCTTGCCGGAGATGCCCCGTCGGGTATAGCTACCTTAAGCGGTGGGGATGAAACAAAACTGAGGTTCGACAAAGCCGTCGGAAAACTGTGGGGAGACGGCTCGAAAAACATGCTTACCCTGGGGAAAGGGAAAGTTTACAATACATCAGATATAGCTACCGTTCTGACAGCGGAAAATATCCCGCCGGACATTCTTGCCCATTCCCCCGACCTGCGCTGGCTGCACCGCCAAACTGGTGAGTCCGGCATCTATTTCCTCTCAACCTCTCCTGAAAAGGGGTACCGGGGCTTGGCTTCTTTTCGTATCCGGGGAAATGCGGAACTTTGGGATCCGTTATCCGGGGAAATCGTTGCGGTAAATTCCAACGTAAAGGATAATTACACGGAGGTTGAACTGGATATTCCGGCCGGAAGCTCCTGTTTTCTCGTTTTTAAAAATAGAAAATCGAATAAGCCGCTTAGACAGCCGCAACCAACGGAAAAGTTGGACTTAAGCCAGGCATCCTGGCAAGTTTATTTTCCCGGAGGGTGGGGAGTGGAAAACTCACCGGTGGTTACCCAAAAACTGATTGCCTGGAAAGATTTCCCGGTATCGGAAGAAGGGAAATCTTTCTCCGGGACGGCTACCTATGAGACCACCTTTACGTTAGACCGTAAGTCTGGAACAACGGCGTACCTCTTGAATTTGGGCCGGGTGGAGGTTATCGCCAGAATAAGGATAAACGGCCAGGAAGTTGGTACTTGCTGGACCTCACCGTACGTGCTGGATGTTACCCGGTATCTGCAGGAAGGAGAGAATAATTTGCAGGTGGAGGTAACCAGTACCTGGTTCAACCGGTTGGTGTACGATGCCGGGTTGCCTGAAGAAAGCAGGAGAACATGGACCATTGCGGGGCCCGAAGCCAAAGCCCCGCTAAAGGAGTATGGGCTTATGGGACCGGTTTCAATCGAGTTGGTCAGCCGCTACAAAAACAATTAAAATAAGTTAAAGTCGGTGTATTTTGTGCCGGCTTTAATTTTTTATCCTTTACTTTGTAGTTCAAAGTACTTTTTATTATGAAAAATATTGAAGCAATAGAAACTGTAAAAGAGATCAGGGCGATGATGGAGAAGTCGTCGAGGTTTATCTCTTTCAGCGGCACTTCCGCCATCCTTATCGGTTTGTACGCGTTGGCGGGGTCATGGATTGCCCGGAGTGTACTGACTTCGGTTAACTCCGTGCCGGACGGTTATTCCGCTCCGCCGTGGCTTGCTGTTGCGCCACAACTTATTATTACGGCACTGCTTGTGTTTGTCCTGGCATTGGGGACGATCCTTTTTTTCTCGGTACGGAAAGCAAAAAAGAGGCAGCAGTCTTTTTTTAACAAACCGGCTTACCGGACATTTTTCAACTTTTTCCTGCCGCTTACTACCGGAGGTATTTTTTGCCTGGCCCTGCTTCTCAATGGATACGTCGGGATTGTTGCACCAGTCATGTTGCTGTTCTACGGTGTTTCGTTGATCAATGCCGCCAAATACACCTACGGAAGTGTTTTCGGGTTGGGCTGCGCAGAGATAGTTTTAGGCCTGCTGTGTGCATTCTTTCCCGGAAAAGGCCTGCTGTTCTGGTCGGCCGGTTTCGGAGTCTTGCACATCCTTTACGGAATTTATTTCTACGTAAGCATCGAAAGAAAAGAAAGGTTATCGTGAAGGAATTTCTCGAAGATATTAACAAGGCTTTCGAAAGCAAGGTACGCCTGGGCATAATGTCGATGCTGATGGTGAATAATGAGGTGGATTTCAATACGTTCAAGGAAATGTTGGGCCTCACCGATGGCAATCTGGCAAGCCACCTCAAAACGCTTGAAGGATTGGGGTACATTGAAGTGAAAAAGGAATTTATCGAACGGAAACCCCGGACAACATATTCCAGGACCTGTGAAGGCGAACAAGCCTTCAAGGAGCATCTGCAAGCATTGGAAGCATTTATTAAACAGGCAACCGATTAAAAAAGCTTTATCTAACAAGTAAAAAAATATGGAAACAGAAAAACGAAACCTTATCGAGCGGTATTCTACAACCATCAAGGCCTTTTCCGTGGCAATACTTACAGTGATGTTGCTTATTCCGCTGGCCATGATCCAGTCGCTGATCCGCGAGCGGCAGAACACCCGGCAGGGAGCAGTGCAGGAGATTACATCGAAATGGGGAGGGGAACAGACCGTTACCGGGCCCTGCCTTGTGGTTCCCTATGAGGAAATCAGGGTTGAGGACAAAAAGGAAATCACGGTAAATAGAAACTTGCTGGTGTTGCCCGAAACATTGGATGTAAAAATCTCCACACGGGTAGAAAAAAGGAAAAGAGGCATTTACGACGCATCGGTTTATGGCTCCGATATTGTTTTGTCGGGACAGTTTGATGGGTCGGTAATCACCCGGCAGAATGTACAACTTTCACAGGTTAAATGGGACGATGTGCGGATTATTATCGGACTTTCCGACCTGAAAGGCATAAAAGACAATGTTTCGTTACAGAGCAATGGGCAGACCACAACCTTCGACCCCGGAATTCCTGTTGAAAACCTGGAAACCGGCAGGGGAGAAGCGGGTAAAAATGCCAACATCACATACGAGTTGTTCCGTGTGGGATTGAACGCGAAAATGGATTCCCTCAATCCCGATTCCGCCTTACAGGAAACGTTCCCTTTTACCGTTTCGTTAAAATTGAACGGTTCGCATGGGCTATACATCGTTCCTACGGGGAAAACTACCACTGCCGCCATACGGTCGGATTGGGCAACACCCAGTTTCGACGGTGAATTCCTTCCCCAAACTCGGGATATAGATAAGGCGGGCTTTTCGGCAGAATGGAGGGTGCTTGATCTTAACCGTAGTTTCGGACAGGCTATACGTTCCGACGACAGCAATGCCATTAATCAAATGGCATCGTCACGATTCGGGGTGCGGTTTATTCAGGCGGTCGACCAATACCAGCAAAACATGCGCAGTGTCAAATACGGCATCCTCATCGTCTTGCTCACCTTTGTGGTGGTTTTCTTTATAGAGCTGTTGCAAAAGAAGCCGGTAAACCCGTTCCAATATATACTTGTCGGGTTGGCTTTAGTGCTGTTTTATACCCTGTTGCTTTCCATGTCCGAATTGCTTGGGTTTAATCTCGCGTACCTTGCGGCGGCGGTCATGACCACCCTTTTGATCATGTTCCACATGGGAAGCATCCTGAAAAGCCGTAAGAACGGTTTTTTGGTAGGCACATTGCTTGCTTTCCTTTACCTCTTTATATTCATTCTTATACAAATGGAGAGCTATGCCCTGCTCGTCGGCAGCCTGGGATTGTTTGCCATCCTGGCCGTGATCATGTATTATTCGAAGAAAGTAACCTCTTCGCTGTTTTCATTCTGACCGCTCCAGCTCAACTGTAAAATGGCGCATGATGGGTTCTTCGTACGTAATGGAATAACCTTTTGTAATTTTGTCCCGCCGGTCGTATACGTTTTTGAGTGCTACTGCTACTACATCCATATGGTTGTTGGTATACGTCCGGCGGGGTATGGCCAACCGGAGAAGTTCCAGGGCCGGGTAACGGTTTTTGCGGGTTGTCGGATCGCGGTCGGCTAGTAAAGCTCCTACTTCCACGCCTCGGATTCCCGCTTCCATATACAGCTCGATACCCAGTGTCTGGGCGATAAATTCTTCCCTCGGTACATTATAGCAGGGATAAGGTTCAATTATGCATTGAAGTAAGGGTAGCCGTCCCGGCGTTTGATATGGATATATTGCAGTTTAAATCTCCGTTTCTTCATCATAAGTCTGGTACAAGAAATCGTTGTATGGGAATCGTTGTATGTGAATTTCCCTGGCTCTTTCGTAGATGAGTGACTTAAGCTCTTCGATGTTAGTTTTTTCTTTTGCTGAAATAAAAATGGCGTTCTCGTTGAGTTTGCTCATCCACGACTGTTTCAGTTCTTCGAGCGATGTGTTTTGCCGGGTTTTGGGCGTTAGGTCGTCTTCCTCTTTTTCAACGTGCGAGAAAGCGTCTATTTTGTTGAAAACCAAAATCGTTGGCTTCTTGGTTTTATCAATTTCATAAAGTGTTTTTTCTACCACGTCGATCTGTTCTTCAAACGCAGGGTGTGAAATATCCACGACGTGGACGAGAATATCTGCTTCGCGCACTTCATCGAGGGTAGATTTAAACGACTCAATGAGGTTTGTGGGCAATTTACGGATAAATCCTACCGTATCCGTCAACAGGAGAGGAAGGTTTTCGATGGTGACTTTCCGTACAGTAGTGTCGAGCGTGGCAAACAGTTTGTTTTCGGCAAATACTTCCGATTTGCTCAGCAGGTTCATCAGCGTGGATTTGCCTACATTGGTATAGCCAACAAGAGCTGCGCGCACGAGTTTTCCCCTGTTTTTTCGCTGGACGGTCTTCTGTTTATCTATGTCTTTGAGTTCGTTTTTAAGGCGTGCAATGCGATCGAGAATAATTCGCCGGTCAGTTTCCAGCTGAGTTTCTCCGGGACCGCGCATAATGACACCTCCTCCTCCTCGCTGACGCTCCAGATGGGTCCACATTCTTGTTAAACGGGGAAGCAAGTATTGGTATTGTGCCAGTTCTACCTGTGCTTTCGCATGCGACGTCTGTGCACGCATGGCAAAGATATCGAGGATAAGGCTTGTCCGGTCGAGTATCCTGATTTTCAGTTCTTTTTCAATGTTCCGGATCTGTTTTGCCGATAGTTCATCGTCGAAAATAACCACGCCCACTTGGTTGTCTTCATCCAACACATACTCCGATATTTCCTGCAGTTTCCCCGTACCAACGAAAGTGACCGCGTTAGGCATATCCAATCGCTGAACGTAACGTTTGCCGGGAACAAGCCCGGCTGTTTCGGCCAGGAAAGCCAGCTCGTCCAGGTACTCGTTTACTTTCTCCTCGCTTTGTTCGGGCGTGATAAGCCCTACTAGAACAGCGTTTTCGTTTTTTATCTCACTTGTTATAAAATCTTTCATTTTTCTCGCAGATTTTTTAGGCTATTAGGCTAGCCAGTTATATCCAAAACCCGATTCCGGCCGTGAAAGACGATTGCGAAAAGTCTTTGATAAACCGGTATTTGTATTCGACACTGATCCTCGTCTTGTATCCGAAGTCATACTGAATGCCCAGTCCCAGGTTAGCGCCAATACGGTGTTTCGTCCAGTCCTGCAACCCCGTGTCGTTTGTTTTTGATGCGTCGAACTTCCGGTTTGAATAATTCAATCCTGCCACCGGATAAAAAGAAAACAACCACGACAAGGGAACTATGTAGTGCGCGTCGGCATCGGCTTCCCACATACTGTTCCCTTTTGACGGTAAATAACAGCTGAAAGAAGGAGCAAACCGCAGTTGATTGGTGTGATAATAATGCAGGTGTATGCCTGCTCCAACATTTTTTGCCTTGTTGCTATAGCCTGCGTGGACTCCCAGCCCCACAGTCCCTTCGTACTGTGCGAATGATTTCGACGGGAACAGGGCCAAAAGCAGGATGGATAAACCGATGAGTCTTTTCATGTCGTACCCCATTTATAATTTGTTTTTTTCTCCTTTTAAGATCGGCAGATGCCATTGGAATTTTACAGCCAATATCCGGGTGAGTATTACAATGGATGCCGTTGCCACCTCGTTGACCACTATGTTCAGATCGAGTGCGTATCCCATTGTGAAGAAAATGGCCCCCGCAACACATGCCAGGGCATAAATCTCTTTTCTGAAGATAAGCGGGATCTGGGTGATCAGGATGTCGCGAAGCATCCCGCCGAAAGAACCGGTAATCGTGCCCATAATAACTGCCACCCACGGAGCAAAACCCATTGCCAGCGTTTTCTCGGCCCCCACTACCACAAACAGCCCCAAGCCAATACTGTCGAAAAGAAAGAAAGTGTATTGAAGCCTGACCACCTTGTTTTTGAACAACAGGACAAACAGAAGGGCCAGCAGCGTTGCCCAAAGATAGACCGGGTTCAGCATCCAGAAAGGGGTTACGCCAATGAATAAATCGCGGAGCGTTCCGCCTCCGATAGCTGTGACAAACCCGATGGTGAATGCGCCGAACAGATCGAAATTCTTGGTCGATGCCATCCGCACCCCGCTGATGGCAAAGGCGAAGGTCCCAAGAAATTCGATAATGTTTACAAACTGGATGTTTTCTATCAATTCCATTAAATTATCATCCCGCTTCCC
Organism: Petrimonas sulfuriphila; assembly: GCA_038561985.1. Lineage (NCBI taxonomy): Bacteria > Pseudomonadati > Bacteroidota > Bacteroidia > Bacteroidales > Dysgonomonadaceae > Petrimonas > Petrimonas sulfuriphila. Next base: position 1,576,060 of record CP073276.1, read on the forward strand.
AGGCACAAGTGACTTTCCGTGTCATACACCACTCCGAACTGGCCTGCGGCGATACCCTGGATAGGCAAGCCGGAGGAAATGCTGTACAGATCGCCGGTTTTAGAAATGCGCCCCCGGGTAAATTCCGGAGTATGACGGATTTTAAACGTAACTTCTTTTTCACCGTCGAAGTCGCCCCAGATATCTTTGGTTATAAACGAAAATCCCTGAAGATTAACCACATTGCCATACTGATGCCTGGTGTTGTATCCTTTTGATACGTAAACGATGTTGCGGTTCACGTCTTTTTTTATTACAAACCAGGGTCCGCCGCTTAAGCCGAGGCCTTTTCGCTGGCCGATGGTGTGAAACCAGAATCCCTGATGCCTGCCGATAATGTTTCCCGTTTCCAACTCTACGATCAGGCCCTCCTTTTTGCCGAGGTAGCGTTCGATAAAGTGGTTGTAATTGACTTTGCCGAGGAAGCAGATCCCCTGGCTGTCTTTTCGTTGAGCCGAGGGGAGTTTATTGTCCGCAGCAATTTTCCTGACTTCCGATTTTAACAGGTTCCCGATAGGAAACATCAGTTTTGCAACTTGCACGTAACTCACCTGCCCTAAAAAATAGGTCTGGTCTTTTACGTGATCTTTAGCGGTGGAAAGCCACGTCAGGCCTTCTGATTCGGTGGTTGTAGCGTAATGTCCCGTGGCAATCTTATCGAAATGATGTCCCCATTTTTGTTCGAAGGTTCCGAACTTGATCAGTTTGTTGCACATCATATCCGGATTGGGAGTCAATCCCCGCTTCACCGAATCGATGGTGTATTGAACCACGCTGTTCCAGTACTCTTCGTGCAACGAAACAATTTCGAAGCGACAGCCGTACTTTTTGGCGATAAAGGTCACGATCTCGATATCCTCTTCCGAGGGGCAATCGATATAGCCCTGTTCATCCTCCATGCCGATCTTGATATAGAAAATGGTGGGATCGTAGCCCATCTCTTTCAACTGATGAACCACAACAGAACTATCCACGCCTCCCGACACCAATGCTGCAATTTCCATTATTTTGTTCTTTTTCGGATGCAAAGTTACGAAATAGATAGTAGTTGGGCGTTACGTTTCGGCTAAAAGTTATAATTTTGAGGTCTCAAAGAAAAGAACGTTATGTCTGCTGCACACTCCTCTCACCCCAAAGGGCTGTACTTTATTTTTATTACCGGAATGTCGGAACGCTTCAGTTACTACGGAATGCGTGCTATTTTCACCCTGTACCTTATCAATGCGCTGATGCTCGATAAAGAGTTTGCGTCCGCCATTTACGGAAACTATACCGGGCTGGTTTACCTGACCCCGCTTATTGGAGGCTACGTTGCTGACAGGTATCTGGGCATGCGCCGCTCCATATTCTGGGGGGCGCTTCTGATGGTGATGGGGCAGTTCCTGATGTTTTTCAGTGCTCTCCATTTCGAAAACACCGAACTGGCCAAATGGCTGATGTACGGCGGATTGGGCGGCCTTATTTTCGGCAATGGTTTTTTTAAGCCCAACTTATCGTCAATTGTCGGCAGGCTCTATGAACCCGGAGACAAAAGGCTCGATTCAGCCTACACCATTTTCTATATGGGAGTGAATATGGGTGCTTTTATGGCTCCTCTGCTGTGCGGATACCTGGGTGACACCGGGAATCCGGCCGACTTCAGGTGGGGTTTCCTCGCAGCTGCAATAACTATGGTGTTAAGCCTGGTGTTCTATGTTGCCAGAAACAGCCGTTACCTGGTAGGCCCCAACGGTGAGGCCATCGGAATAGTTCCTGCCCAAAAGGCCGGGCGTGAAAGTGCAGGAGAGTTGGGTGTTGATCTGGGTAAAAAACTGAATGTTTGGCAGTTATCCCTGTGGGCAGTTGGCGGTGTCCTTTTGTTTTTCCTTTTCCTGAAAGGGTTCGACGGAGACATCATCGGTGCCGTTATCTATTCGGCTTGTATCGTTGTTCCCGGCTTTGTCATTTCTGATCCCACACTGACAAAAATTGAACGGCAACGGATCCTGGTAATTTACATCATTGCATTTTTCGTTATTTTCTTTTGGGCCGCTTTTGAACAAGCGGGAATCTCTTTAACCTACTTCGCCGAAGAACAAACCAACCGCCATGTTTTCGGATGGACAATGCCTGCGAGCTGGTTTCAATCGTTCAACGCGGTATTTGTCGTGCTGCTGGCTCCGTTTTTTTCCGCGCTCTGGATTAAGTTGGGTCAAAAAAACAGGGAACCGGCTTCCCCGACCAAGCAGGCTATCGGGTTGTTTTTACTTTCGCTGGGGTACTTGCTCATTGCTATCGGTGTGAAAAATGTGGCACCGGATGCGAAAGTGAGCATGCTCTGGCTTACCGGTTTGTATTTTATCCATACCATGGGCGAGCTAACCCTCTCTCCCATCGGGTTGTCGATGGTTAATAAATTGTCCCCTGTACGCTTTGCCTCGTTGCTGATGGGCGTATGGTATTTGTCGATGGCTACAGCCAACAAATTCGCCGGAACGTTAAGTTCTCTCTATCCCGAAGTAGGAAAGACTAAAATATTCCTTGGTTTTGAGGTTACTACGTTGTTCGATTTTTTCATGATTTTTGTGGTTATGTCGGTCTTGGCGTCGGTAGTGTTGTTTGTCTTATCCAAAACACTGCAAAAACTGATGCACGGAATCCGGTAAGGAGAAAAAGCTGTTTTTTTTATTCCGGTCAAATTATATCGATATTTCAAAAGTTTTTTTCTAACTTTACAAATTAATATTTTGCGATAACTATAAATAGATACAATTTCGCACGGCAACAAAGCTTCAAGTGTGAATGGATGGTTGCCTTTCACCGGACAATGTCCGGTTTCCGAGAGAAAGAAAAAAACTATATAAATGACCTACAAATGGAATTATCTTACCCTGACAACCGACCAAAAAAATAAAAAAAATGAACTGACGAAAGAAATACAAATTGATCCCGTACTGACAGAATTGTTGCTGAAACGAGGCATTTCAAGCGTGGAAGAAGCCCAAAAATTTTTGTATCCGAGCCTCAGCGATTTGCACGACCCATTCTTGCTGCCCGATATGGAGGAGGCAATAAGACGTATAGAACAGGCAATCGGGAACAAAGAACGAATTCTTATATACGGAGATTATGATGTAGACGGCACTACCGCCGTTTCGTTGGTTTATAAGTTTTTACGGAAGATAACCAATAACATTGATTATTATATACCGGACAGGTACGACGAAGGGTATGGCATTTCGATTCAGGGAATCGATTATGCCGTTGAGACAGACGTTAAACTTATTATCTCCCTCGATTGCGGCATAAAGGCAATAAAAAAAGTAGCTTACGCTAAAGAGCACGGAATCGATTTTATTATTTGTGACCACCACATGCCCGATGAGGAACTGCCAGATGCTGTGGCAGTCGTAGACGCCAAACGGGCAGACTCCATCTATCCTTACAACGAGCTTTCCGGCTGCGGAGTCGGATTCAAGCTGATTCACGCTTTTTCCATACGTAACGGCTTGGCATTTTCAGATATCGAGCCGTTGCTCGATTTGGTGGCGATAAGTATTGCTGCCGATATCGTGCCCATTACGGGAGAGAACCGGGTGATGATGCATTTTGGGTTGAAACGGTTGAATGCCAATCCCAGTTTTGGATTACGGGGAATTATTGAGATTTGCGGATTAAGTAAAAAGCCCATTACAGTTAATGACATTGCCTTTAAAATCGGTCCGAGGATCAATGCTTCGGGGAGGATGATGAACGGCAAGGAGGCTGTTGATCTGATGCTGGCCGGTGATATGTCGCAGGCCAGAGAGAAAGCAGTCAACATCGATAAATACAACGAAGATCGCCGCGAGTTGGACAAACGGATTACCGACGAGGCCGTTGATTTTGTGGATAACCGTTTTAATATTGCTGAACATAAGAGCATCGTTTTGTACAACGAAACATGGCACAAAGGCATCATTGGCATTGTTGCTTCGAGGTTGACGGAGAAATATTATCGTCCGGCAATCGTTCTTACCAAATCGGGTGGAATGATATCCGGATCGGCGCGGTCTGTCAACAATTTTGACGTTTACAAAGCCATCGAGGCCTGTAAAGATATCCTGGAAAATTTCGGAGGGCACACATACGCCGCCGGTCTGACCCTCAAGGAAGAGAACCTATCGGAGTTCAAGCGCAGGTTTGACGAGATTTCCTTTGAAGAAATCGAAAGTAAAATGATGCAACCTCAAATAACGGTGGATGCGGAAATCTCCCTGAATGCCATTACGCCCAGATTTGTTCAGGAATTAGCGTTGTTCAACCCTTTTGGGCCGGAAAACGAGAACCCTGTCTTTGTTACCCGGGGAGTTTTGGATGCCGGAGGCAGCAAGCTGGTGGGTCGGGGATTTCATCATATCAAGCTTGAGCTTGTGGATAGAACCGTTTCCGAACCCGTACAAGCCATCGCATTCAGTTCCGATGAACATTTCAAGAAAATCAAGGAAAAGCAGCCCGTGGATGTTTGTTACACCATCGAAGAGAACCGTCACGGTGGAAGTACGTATACTCAGTTATTGGTAAGGGATATTAAGGGATAGGTTTGGAGTTTGAATAACAATTGAATAATGGAGTCGGCATTGTTTCACGGTATCCTGAAAGAATACTGGGGTTACGATTCGTTTCGCCCGCTTCAGGAAGAGATTATTCAGTCGGTTTGGGAACGAAAAGATACGCTCGGGCTGATGCCTACAGGAGGTGGAAAGTCACTCACCTTCCAGGTTCCCGCGCTGGCCATGGACGGATTGTGTTTGGTTGTAACGCCGCTAATTGCGTTAATGAAGGATCAGGTAGACAACCTACGTGAGAAAGGCATTAAAGCCACGGCCGTTTATTCGGGAATGTCTCGCGATGAGATTATTACCGCTCTTGAGAATTGCATCTTCGGCGATTATAAATTCTTGTATGTCTCCCCCGAAAGGCTCTCTTCCGATATTTTTCTGACAAAACTCCGTGCCATGAACATTTGCCTGCTTGTGGTGGATGAGTCCCATTGTATCTCGCAATGGGGGTATGATTTTCGCCCTTCGTACCTGAATATTGCAGATGTCCGCGATCGCCTGGTGAATGTGCCCGTACTGGCGCTTACGGCAACGGCTACATGCGAAGTAGCCGACGATATCCAGGAAAAGTTGCATTTCGGGAAAAAGAATGTATTCCGGACAGGCTTTGAGCGGGATAACCTTTCGTATGTGGTTCGCACGGCCGAAAACAAAATGGCCGAACTTATACATATCTTAAAATCGGTAAAGGGTTCTGGCATTGTTTATGTGCGCAGCCGGCGGGAAACAAAAGAGATTGCGGTGGCTTTACAAAAGACAAAAATTTCGGCCGATTTTTTTCATGCGGGCTTATCGCATGAAGAAAAAGTGTATAAGCAAAATGCCTGGAAAACGGGTGAATGCCGCGTTATTGTTTCAACCAATGCCTTTGGAATGGGTATCGATAAGCCCGATGTGAGGTTGGTTATCCACATGGACTTGCCCAATTCACTGGAAGAGTATTATCAGGAGGCCGGACGAGCCGGACGCGACGGTGAACGTTCATACGCCATTGTTTTATATACGAAAGCGGATAGTGTCAAGCTTAAGAAACGGGTTTCCGACTCCTTCCCCCGGAAGGAATTCATCATAAGGGTTTACGAAGCGCTGGGCAATTACTTCCAGGTTGCCGTCGGTTCGGGGGGCAGTAACGTTTATGATTTTAACTTACATGAATTTTGCCACGTTTTTAAATTCTCCCACCTCCAGACGCATCACGCGTTAAAAATTCTTGAGCTGGCCGGGTACATTGAGTATACCGAAGAGGTGGATTCACGTTCCCGCTTGAGGTTTTTGGCTTTCCGGGATGAGCTTTATTCGTTGAACTTATCGAAAGACAATGATGAACTGGTTCATACCATTCTCAGAAACTATACCGGTGTTTTTTCGGATGATGTATATATCGACGAAGCTATGCTGGCCATCCGGTTGGGAAGAACGCGTGAAGAAGTTTATCAGGCACTTATTCACCTGGCCAGACTCCGCTACATTTATTACGTGCCGCACAAGAAAACACCTTTTATTGTTTATACCTCTTCGCGTGAGGATACGCAGTTTGTTGCCATTCCCAAATCAGTTTACGAAGAACGTAAGAAGCGGTTCGAAAAAAGGATTGCTTCAATGGCTGATTATGCTGAAAACGAACGGATTTGCCGCAGCAGGATGTTGCTGATTTATTTTGACGAAAAAAATCCGAAAGATTGTGGCAGCTGCGATGTCTGTTTGCGAAAAACGGAAACCGGATTGACCAATTATGAGTTCAACAAGATTGAAACACTGCTTGCCGAGTCTTTAGAAGCAACTTCTCCGCAGCGGTTAGACAACTTGCTGCAGTCAATTCCGGGTTTTCCTGCCGAGAAAGTGATAAAGGTAATCCGTTTTTTAGTGGATAGGGGTAGATTGTCTTTGAATGACGATGAAATCGCTTTATCTGTCCACCGCCCAGGTTAATACCGCATCCGGCAGTACCTCGTAGTGAATTTGAAACGTTTTTTGCTGGGGTGTTTTGGATTCGTTGGCTTGAAAAACGCCCTTTCTCTCGGGATTAAAAGGGTGAATATGAAGGTGTTCCTTGAAGTCTATTTCACTCTCCTCCATCATCTTAAACATGGTTTCTTTCGCCGACCAGTGCAGGAGTTGATGGATTACCTGTTGCGAGTGATCGATATACTCGTTTTCTGAAATAAATTTATCCGCCAGTTTGCTCACCCGTCCCGAAATGGTTTCCACATCAATCCCAACGGAATGTTGCTTATGCAGCAAAACAGCCGCATAGTCTTTCGTGTGGGAAATGCTTATCTTGTAGGATCCATCGATTAAGAATGGCCTCCCGTCAGGACGGTTGTCGATCATTTTTTCTTCACCCAAAAGCTCAAACAATAAAACCCGGGTGGTAAGCCATTCAATAACTCTCCTTTCCGAACGCATTTTTGAAACATACTCCTCCGCAGCTCTCTGCTGCGATTGAGGCAACGAAAGAAGTAAAGCCTGGTGATTGTCGGTTATTTTTCCTATGCCGATAAGACCGTCCCCGTCGATATGTTCCTTGCGAAGCAACATTGTTTTAGTCGCTGTCTCCTTTCGGAGGAATAAACCGGACTTTCATTATCCGGCGTTTACTCATCTCTTCAGCCTGAAATCCGTATTTCTTGTATTCCACCAGCTCCTTACGTTTAGGGAAATCCCCTTTTAGCTCCAACATCAATCCTGCAATGGTGTCGGCATCTTCCAGCAGTTTTTCGAAATCTTTTTCCGGAACACCGGTAACTTCGATGAAATCTTCAAGGGAGGTCTTCCCTTCAAAAATATAAGATCCGTCCTGGGCAATGGTATAGAAAGGTTTTGCTTCTTCGTCGTACTCATCACTGATGTCTCCAACGATCTCTTCCAGAATGTCTTCCATGGTGACAATCCCGGTGGTGCCTCCATACTCGTCCACCACAATCGCCATGTGGTTTTTGTTGGCACGAAACTCTTCCAGCAGATCGTCAATCCGTTTTGTGCCGGGCACAAAATAGGCTGGACGGATTAGGGATTGCCAGCGGAAATTTTCTGTCTTAATAAGATGTGGCAACAGATCCTTAACATATAAAATGCCCCTGATATTATCAGGGTTCTCTTCGAAAACGGGAATTCGCGAAAACCCGGCTTCTACAATAAAATGGATGACATCCCTAAATGAGGTGTTGATATCGATAGCCACCATATCGCTTCGTGATACCAGGATATCCTCCACCGTTTTGTCCTTGAAACGGATAATGCCCTCGAGCATATCTTTTTCCTGCTCCTGCGTGATTTCACCCGATGTAATTTCAAGTGCCTTGGATAGATCGTCCATTGATATTTCGTATCTTTTCCGAATAACGCTTTTGCTAAAGATATGGCTTGTTCTTACCAGGAACGAAGAAAAAGGATTCATCAATTTATTCAGGATTTGAATAAACCGGGAATGGCTACGGGCGAAAGCCAGCGATCGTTGAGAAGCATATGTTTTTGGAATAATTTCCACAAAAAGGAGTATGAAAGCGATGATAAACAGGAACTCGAGAATAATTTTATTGTTGCTGCCCGAAAAGTAGGGGATAAGGTTCAGCAGGTAGAAAAGCAACGTGACGATCGTTATGTTTAGGGCATTGTATGAAATAACAATAGCGCTCAGTAGTCTTTCCGGGTTCTGGAGCAAGTGAGAAACACGTACGGATGCCGGATCTGCATCGGTATTAATTCCTTCGGTCTCTTCCTGATTGAGGGAGAAGAATGCAATTTCAGCACCGGAAATAATCGAATTGATGAATGTTAGTGTCAGGGTAAGTACAATCAACAAATAATCAGCTGCCGACAGCGCGGCTGCTTGTACTTCAGGATATATAAGCGAAAGAGGATCAGGATCCAATGGGGGAAAATTTAGTGAAACAAAAGAGAATGTTCCAATCCGGAAAAAGGGATTAAAACATTCTCTGCAAAATTACGATGTTTTTTTAAAACGGCAAATCATCTGCTTCAGAATTATCGTTCAAATCTACCGGATCGTTGTAAGAAGTGTCGTGTTTATCGTTCTGAAAACCTGCACCTTCTCCCGCTCCGGCTCTGCGGTTAAGCATTTCTACGTTATCGGCATAGATTTCGGTAATATATCTTTTTACACCGTTTTGATCGTCATACGAACGTGAACGGATCTTTCCCTCGATATACAATTGTGTGCCTTTTTTCACAAATTTTTCTACAATCTGTGCCAATCCTCTCCAACAAACAATATTGTGCCATTCCGTACGTTCGGGAACCTGCGTCCCGTTTGCTGCCGTGTATCCTCTCTCGCTGGTTGCCAAAGGGAAATTCGCTTTAACGTTGTCATTGTCAAAATACTTGATCTCCGGGTCTTTCCCTACATTTCCTACTAAAATAACTTTATTTACCGACATAGCTTAAAAAAAATTTGGTTTAAGTAAATCAATTCAAAACAAAATTAGTGATTATTTTGGATTCAGCAAGTTTTACCGGTAAATTGTTTCGAGATACTTATGGATAAGCCGCGATACAGGATATTCGGATATGGATGTAGCTGGTATTTTGATAAATTTCTTCTCCAAACCGCTCATTTCTTGTTTGCTGAATTCAACCCGATAAAAATCAGCAAGGATAATCTGATGCGACAACACGTGCCTGAGCCGGAGTTTGTGTTGAAGAAAAATTTCGTCAGCAGCTTGGAAAAGAGTAGATAATCCAGGGTGGTCCTGTAGCATAAACAAATCGCTTTGTTTCTCTGTCTCGATAAGCGGGAACTCGTATAGATTTTTCCAGATATCTGGATGCTCCCTTTTCTGAATATACGTATATCCGTTTTGTTCGATATGAAAATAATTAAAATAGCGTATTTTGGGGATTGTTTTTCCTTTTTTGACGGGAAAATCGGACATGTTTTTTCTTTCGAAAGCCAGGCAAACACTCTGTAAAGGACAGTCCTGACATTTGGGAAGCCTGGGGGTGCAAATCAGTGCGCCCAGTTCCATAATGGCCTGATTGTGATTACCCGGATCTTGTTGGTCTAGAATGGATGTAGCCGTTTCGGTAAAGAGTTTCTTCCCGCTTGTGGAATCTATAGGTTCTTCAATGGCAAACAGCCGCGATAACACCCGGTAAACATTTCCGTCAACAACGGGGTAGGGTAGCCCAAAAACGATGGATGCAACAGCTGCGGCCGTATATTCTCCAACACCCTTGAGCAAAAGGATGTCGTTGTGTGATGAGGGAAAAACTCCGTCAAACTTTTCCATAACCTGCCGGGCTGCTGCGTGCAGGTTTCTTGCCCGTGAGTAGTACCCCAATCCCTGCCACGCTTTCAATACGTCATCTTCCTGCGCCCGGGCTAGCGATTTTATGTCCGGGAATTTTTCCATAAACCGCAGGAAGTAGTCATATCCCTGACTTACTCGGGTTTGTTGCAAAATAACTTCTGAAACCCACACGACGTACGGGTCTTTTGAATCTCTCCAGGGCAGAATTCGTCGATGACATTCGTACCACTCTTGTAAAATATTGCTGATCAGCTTGTCGCTCTCTTTTTTACGCATTGTGCTTATAGAATATGGTGCAAAACTACGTTAAAAACACGTGCATTCAAGAAAATGCGTGAAAAAAATAAAATTAAATCGTATTTATTTTTTGGGATGAAAAAAAAGCTATATATTTGCAGTCCAAAATTTTAAGAATTAACTATATTATCACTAACATTAAAAAAAAATAAAATGACTAAGGCAGACATTGTAAACGAAATTGCGAAGAATACGGGTGTGGATAAGGCATCTGTTTTGGCAACAGTAGAATCTTTTATGGAGGTTGTAAAGGATTCGTTAGCAAATAAAGAGAACGTTTATCTGAGAGGTTTCGGTAGCTTTATCGTGAAAAAAAGAGCCGAAAAAACTGCTCGCAATATTTCTAAAAATACGACCATCATTATCCCTGCACACAATATACCTGCTTTTAAACCGGCAAAAACGTTTGTTGCTCAAGTAAAGGATAACACAAATAAATAACAGGATTACGTAAATTTTAAAAACTAAAGAAGATGCCAAGCGGAAAAAAAAGAAAAAGGCATAAAATGGCTGTTCATAAACGGAAAAAAAGACTGAGAAAAAACAGGCATAAAAAGAAGAAATAGTCTTTTTGAAAGTTTTTTGACACACTTTATATACGGGAACAAACTTAAAAGATTATATCAAAAGAGTTTGTTCTTTGTGTATAAACATTTCAAAAGTGTTCGTGAGAACACTGCTTTCTGCTCAGAGGAGCAGAAAGCCTGATTAATCAAACATTTAAAAACAAAAAAAATTGTGGCAAGCGAACTTGTAGTGGATGTTCAGCCTAAGGAGATTACGCTGGCGGTTCTCGATAACAAAAAACTCGTAGAGTTACAACAAGAGAGCCAGAGTGAATCTTACGCGGTGGGAAACATCTATTTAGGCAGGGTCAAAAAATTGATGCCTGCGCTAAATGCTGCATTTGTAGATGTAGGACACAAAAAGGACGCTTTTCTTCACTATTTGGATTTAGGGGTAGAATTTAACTCTGTTTCGAGTTTTCTGAAAACGATTGAAGACAAGAAAAAGATTCCGTTGTTGCAGAAAATGAAATTGCAGCCCGAAATCGAGAAAGACGGTTCCATATCGGACAAATTAAAGGTGGGACAGGAGGTCCTGGTGCAGGTCGCCAAAGAACCTATTTCGACCAAAGGCCCGAGGTTGACAGCCGAAATTTCTTTTGCCGGAAGATTCATGGTGCTGATACCGTTTATCGATCGCGTTTCGGTTTCGCAAAAAATTAAATCGCGTGAGGAACGCGCACGCCTTCGACAACTCGTGCAAAGCATTAAGCCCAAGAACTTTGGCGTAATCATTCGTACTAACGCCGAAGAGAAAAGAGTCGCAGAACTTGATGCAGAGTTAAAAGTATTGGTTAAACGTTGGGAAGATACTGCAGAGAAATTGCCAAAAGCAAAAGCACCGTCGCTGGTTTTTGAAGAAACGGGACGGACGGTCGGATTGCTTCGCGATATTTTCAGCCCATCGTTTGAACAGATCCACATCAATGATCAGGATGTGGCAAAACAGATTGCCGAGTATGTCGGTTTAATTGCTCCCGACCGGAAAAATGTAGTCAAACATTACAACGGAGCAGCACCAATATTGGACAACTTTGGCATCACCAAACAGATTAAATCGCTCTTTGGCAAAACCGTTACGTTTAAGAACGGCGCTTATCTCATTATAGAGCACACCGAGGCATTACACGTTATTGACGTGAACAGCGGAAACCGCAATAAACAATCGCTCGGTCAGGAAGACAGTGCTTTTGAGGTGAATGTTGCTGCCGCTGAGGAAATTGCCCGCCAGCTGCGTCTGCGTGATATGGGTGGCATCATTGTAGTCGATTTTATCGACATGAGTTCGGGCGATCATCGCAACAAGCTGTTCAATAAGATGAACGAGTTTCTGGCATCGGACAGAGCGAAACACAAAATTCTCCCGCTGAGCAAATTCGGGTTGATGCAAATCACGCGTCAGCGCGTGCGCCCCGAAATGGAATTAGCCACAAGCGAGGTGTGCCCCACTTGCTTTGGAAAAGGGAAGATTAAATCGTCGATTTTATTTACCGACACGTTGGAGGGTAAAATCGATTATTTAGTAAACAAGCTAAAAGTGAAGAAATTCAGTCTGCATATACATCCTTATGTTGCAGCTTATATTCAACAAGGTTTATTCTCGTTGAAATACAAATGGAAAAAGAAATACAATGTTGCTTTGAAAGTAATACCCAATCAGAGTTTGGGATTCCTGCAATATGTGTTTTACGACAAAGAAAATAACGAAATAGACCTGAAAGAAGAAATTGAAATGAAATAAAGTTACGCGTCAGCGAAACGTCAAGTAAAAACCGAATTGCGGAGGCAGTTCGGTTTTTTGCGTTAACCCATCACATCCACATCAAAATACAACACCAAATATTTAAAATCCTGTTTTTCGCGAAAGCGGGATTCAACGGATTTAATGAATTGTCGGGTTTTGGCAGGGGACAAATGGTTGTCGAGCTTGAGCAGAATCTGGCGGAGATGATATTGTTGAATACGGCTGATAAACGGTTTGTTTGGACCGAGCACCATTTCACCAAGCGATTGTTGTAATAACCGGGCGAAAAATGCAGACCCCGATTCCACTTTGTGTTCGTCTTTGTGTTTAAATACAATGGAAATTAACCGCTTGTAAGGGGGATAGTTGAATAACTTTCGTTCCTCTAGCTGGGAGTGGTAGAAACCTTCGTAATCGTTTGTCTCCAGGTATCGGTAAATCGGTTGCCCCGGATCGGCGGTCTGAATGACAACTTCACCTTGCCGGTTTTTTCTGCCGGCACGTCCGGCGGCCTGTAACATCAGCTGAAAGCCGCGTTCGTGCGAACGGAAATCGGGTCGATTGAGCAATCCGTCTGCTGAGACAATCCCTACAAGGCTCACATTCTCGAAATCCAACCCTTTCGAGAGCATTTGAGTACCTACTAAAATTTGCACTTTATTTTTCTGAAAATCGGAGATTATCTTCTCGTAAGCGTATTTCCCTTGTGTGGTATCGGTGTCCATCCGTGCGACAGTGGCACTGGGGAAAAGTTGTATCACTTCTTCTTCCAGCTTCTCGGTACCCATGCCGACAGGCTCTATGCTTTTTTCGTGACAAACAGGACATTCACCGACCGGTTTATACGTCTTGTTGCAGTAATGACATTTCAGCTCCCCGCGATTCTTGTGGTAGGTAAGTGATACGTCACAGTGGTTGCATTTTGGGATCCAGCCGCAAAGCTTGCATTCCAGCATAGGAGCAAACCCGCGCCGGTTGCGAAACAGAATCACCTGCTCGCCCGATCCCAGGGCCGTGTTTATCTTTTCGATCAGTCCAGGGGCAAGTAGCGTTTTCATTTTCTTTGTTCGGCGGAGCTCCCGGGTGTTCTCCAGTGTGATGCGGGGAAGTTCGATATTTTCAAATCGTTTTTCGAGGGTTACAAGTCCGTATTTCCCGGTTTTAGCGTTGTAATACGTTTCGATGGACGGTGTAGCCGATCCTAGCAATGTCTTTGCACCAAAAGTTTGAGCCAGTACTATGGCTGTATCACGCGCGTGATACCGGGGCGCTGGTTCCTGTTGCTTGTAACTGGTTTCGTGCTCCTCATCCACGATTACCAGCCCCAGTTGGCGGAAAGGCACGAATAGCGACGACCTTACGCCGATAACGATTTCATAAGGCGAATCCGATAGCATTTTTTGCCAGATCTCAGTACGTTCATTATCGTTTATTTTGGAGTGATAGATTCCGAGTTTATCTCCAAAAACCGCCTGAAGCCGTGAAGTCAGTTGTGTGGTGAGGGCGATTTCGGGAACCAGATAAAGCGTTTGTTTCCCTTGATTCAGCTGCTCTTCGATGAGGTGGATGTAAATTTCGGTTTTCCCGCTCGATGTAACCCCGTGTAAAAGACAAACATTTTTTTCTTCAAATGAACGGTTTATCTCTTCCAGTGCCTTTTGCTGATGGTCATTTAAGTTAAACGCCTTACGCGATGATACAAAATGCGTATCGATCCGGCTCACCTCTTCCGGGTACTGGATCACTATGTTTTTCTCCGTCAACCCCTTTAAAACAGTATTGCTGTAGCCGGTTTTTGCAGTAATTTCCTTTTTCGGAATGCCCTCCCTGCCTTCTTCCAAAAATAATTGCCTAAGTGCTTGATAAAGTTCAGCTTGTTTTTTAGACCGCCCGGTAAGCCGGTCAATATCATGGATGCCTGTGTTGAGCCGGATATAGGTTTCCGTTCTGGATCTATACCTTTCCTCCAGATCCTGTGGCTTCATCATCGATGGCAAGGCTGCCTTATAAACATCCCCCAACGGTGACAAATAATAAAAAGAGATCCATTCCCACAAACGAATCTGATGTTCGTTTACAACCGGATGTGAATCGGTGAGGGAATGGATTTCTTTTATTTCAACTCCTTTTGGCGGCTTATGGTGTAGCCTTAGGACCACCGCTGTGTAATACTTCCGTTTCCCGAAAGGAACAACCACCCTGAATCCGGTACCTATCTTTTCCTGCATCTCTGCAGGAACAACGTAGGTAAAAGATTCGGCTAAGGGAAGTGGCAGGATTACATCAGCAAACAACATGTTTCATTTAGAAAAACAGGGTAGCGGTAATGGACCAAAATCCATCCTTCTGATTAAAAATATCTTCAAAGGCGGGTTCATATACAGAGTAGTCATCGGTTAATTTCATCCTGTAATTAAAGCCTACAGCTACGTGGTTGATCACTTCCAGGCCGGCTCCCAGATTAACGCCTGCTTGAAATTTTTTTGCCTCTACCTTGTCCATAAAGACTTCAGATTTAAAATCATCCCCCGCTAGCCAGAAATTAGCGTAAGGACCGGCAGCCAGAAAAATTTTTACCGGGGAGATAAGCCCGATTTTGTATTTTAAGTTTACAGGAACGTCGATGGAATGATTGGAGATATCTTCAGCTACAGTTTTGATTCCCTGATCATTTACGGTTTTTATATTCATTTTCTCGTTGCTGTATAAAACCGATCCTTCAATTCCAAAATCAACAACAGGGAGCATAAATTCCAATGTAGGGCCCACCTTGAAGTCATTCATGTTTTCTACTGAATATACGTCCTTGGTAAAGGAAGGTTTGTTGATACCTACTTCTCCTCTTATGCCAAACCGTAATTGAGCACTTACCGTACCTCCCATCAATAGAAAGGCCAGGAGGATCATCCATAATTTCTTTGTTTTCATAACTAATGTGTTTTAGTAAATAATCAAACCGTTTGCAAATGCAAATCTATATAGTAAGACAGTTAAAACGGAAAAAAGTTAAATCCAGAATGTTAATTAATCCTATTTACGGATTAGCTCACAAAAGAAAAGCGTTCTGTTCCGCACAAGAACAAAACGCTTTGTAAATCGATTTAGAGCAGATTAGTCCTTTATTTTTGCTTTCAGAAACTCGCGGTTCAAGCGGGCGATATGGCTGATGGATATATTCTTGGGACATTCCTGTTCACAAGCACCCGTATTGGTACAGTTACCGAAGCCGAGTTCGTCCATTTTTGCTACCATCGCCTTGGCGCGTTTAACACGCTCTACTTGTCCTTGCGGGAGCAAAGCCAACTGGCTCACTTTTGCCGAAACGAAAAGCATGGCTGATCCGTTTTTGCAGGTTGCCACACAGGCTCCACATCCGATACAGGCGGCAGCATCCATGGCTTCATCTGCGGCATGTTTGGGAATTGGAATTGCATTTCCGTCGGGAACGCCACCGGTGTTTACCGAAACATAGCCACCAGCCTGGATAATTTTATCGAAAGCTGTTCTGTCGACCATCAGGTCCCGGATTACGGGAAATCCCGCTGAACGCCAAGGCTCAACTGTAATGGTGTCTCCATCGTTGAATTTGCGCATGTGGAGCTGGCAGGTGGTAATGTCTTCATCGGGTCCGTGCGGATGGCCGTTGATATACAAACTGCACATTCCGCAAATCCCTTCGCGGCAATCGTGATCAAAAACAACCGGATCCTTCCCTTCGTTGATGAGTTGTTCGTTCAGAATGTCCATCATTTCGAGGAATGAACTGCCCTGCGAGATCTCTTTCAATGCGTAGGTCTCAAAATTTCCTTTGGCTTTCGGGCCTTTTTGACGCCAGACTTTTACGTTGATATTTATATTTTTGTCCATAGGATGATACGATTTTTAAATTACGACTTATAATTGCGTTGTTGTCTCACGATAAATTCATAGTCGAGAGGTTCTTTGTACATAACGGGAGCTTTTTCTTCGCCCTGATATTCCCAACAGGAAACATAGGAGAACCGGTCGTCGTGACGTAAGGCTTCCCCTTCTTCTGTCTGATGTTCCAAACGGAAATGTCCTCCGCAGGATTCTTCTCTGTCTAACGCATCGTGAGCCATAAGTTCGCCTATTTCGATAAAATCGGCAAGACGAAGTGCTTTTTCCAACTCAATATTCAACGAGCTCTTTTCGCCCGGTATCCGTACATCTGCCCAGAACTCCTTTTTCAATACCTTCAACTCTTCGATAGCTTTCTTTAAGCCATCTGCTTCACGTCCCATTCCGACTAAATCCCACATGATGTGTCCGAGTTTCTTATGGAAGTGGTCCACGGAATGGTTGCCTTTTATGCTCATGAGCCTTTCCATACGTGCATCAATATCTTTTTCTGCTTTTTCAAACTCGGGGCTGTCGGTGCTGAACCTGGGTACCCTGATCTGGTCGGACAGATAACTTTGTATGGTGTAGGGCAGAACAAAATATCCGTCGGCTAATCCCTGCATCAATGCGGAGGCGCCCAGGCGGTTCGCGCCGTGATCGGAGAAGTTGGCTTCGCCAATGGCAAAGAGTCCGGGTATGGAGGTCATCAGTTCGTAATCAACCCAAATTCCACCCATGGTATAGTGGATGGCGGGATAGATCATCATCGGGGTTTCATATGGGTTGTCGTCGACGATCTTTTCATACATCTGGAAAAGGTTCCCGTAACGGGCTTCCACCACATCTTTTCCCAGACGTTTGATGGCATCGGCGAAATCAAGATAAACGGCCAACCCGGTTGTTCCGACTCCGTAGCCTGCGTCGCAGCGTTCCTTGGCTGCGCGTGATGCCACGTCGCGGGGGACAAGGTTCCCGAAAGCGGGGTAGCGGCGTTCCAGGTAGTAATCGCGATCTTCTTCCTTTATTTCTGTCGGCCTTAGTTTTCCTTCACGGATAGCCTGAGCATCCTCAAGCTTTCTGGGAACCCATATCCTGCCGTCATTGCGCAACGACTCCGACATAAGCGTCAGTTTCGATTGGAATTCACCGTGAACAGGAATACACGTCGGGTGAATCTGCGCCATGCAGGGATTGGCAAAATAAGCCCCTTTTTTGTAGCACTGCCAGGCAGCTGATCCGTTGGAGGTCATGGCATTGGTGGAGAGGAAGAAGGTATTTCCGTATCCGCCGGTAGCGATCACAACCGCGTGAGCAGCAAATCTTTCCAACTTTCCGGTCACGAGATTACGGGCTATGATACCGCGGGCACGCCCGTCGATGATCACAAGGTCAACCATCTCGTAACGCGTATATAGTTTTACTTGTTTCTTATTTACGGCACGGCTCAACGCACTGTAAGCACCCAGGAGCAATTGCTGGCCGGTTTGTCCGCGGGCATAAAAAGTCCGGGATACCTGCGCACCCCCGAAGGAGCGGTTGTCGAGCAAACCCCCGTATTCGCGGGCAAAAGGAACACCCTGGGCCACGCACTGGTCGATGATGTTGTTGGAAACTTCGGCTAGGCGGTAAACATTGGCTTCGCGTGCGCGGTAGTCACCTCCTTTAATCGTGTCGTAGAACAAGCGGTATACTGAGTCACCATCGTTTTGATAGTTTTTTGCAGCATTGATCCCTCCCTGTGCAGCAATGGAGTGGGCGCGGCGAGGTGAATCCTGGATGCAGAAATTCAACACATTGAATCCCAACTCGCCCAGTGATGCTGCTGCCGATGCTCCGGCAAGTCCCGTCCCTACGACAATTATATCGAGTCGGCGCTTGTTGGCAGGGTTTACCAGTTTTTGGTTCGCCTTGTAAGATGACCATTTTTCGGCCAAAGGACCTTTTGGAATTTTAGAATCCAACTTTATTTTGTTGTCTGTCAGAGTAGTTTTGTTTTCTACTTTTGCAGTTTCGTCTTCTTTGTTTATCATAATGTTTTTAAATTTTTATACGTAAAATTAGGCGCCAAAGCCAAGCAGATAATAAACCGGAACTGAAATGAACAACAGGCAAATAACGGTTGCAACCACATAGGATATTTTCTTCAGACGGGGCAGCCAGATCTGGTTGTTCCACCCCAGGGTTTGCATGGCACTCCAGAAGCCGTGAGTGAGGTGGTACCATAGCGCAACAAGCCATACGATATATACAATACTGTAAAGAGGTTGAGTGAACAGTTCACGGATAAAATAAGCACCATCCGTCGGATCGTGGTAGCCTGCAGCAGCATAGTTGTGCCCGTGCATCAACTCTACCAATTGCATTTTAGACCAGAAATGGATTAAGTGAAGCACCAAAAATCCCAGGATGATTGTACCCAGAACGAACATGTTTTTCGATGCCCACGAGACATTTTTTTGCGGTTGTGAAACAGCGTATTTGTTTGATCCTCTCGCTTTCTGGTTCTGAAGCGTTAAGATGGACGCATAGATAATGTGGATAATAAAACCCAACGCCAGAATTCCAGTTGCAATAAGTGCGTACCAGTTAGCTCCCAGCAATGATGCAATGGTGTTGTATGCATCGGCCGAAAGGATAACTACGAAATTCATCAAACTGTGAAACATCAAAAACAGGACGAGAAACAAACCGGAAATACTCATAATCAGCTTCCGTCCAATAGAAGATTTAATTAGCCAGCTCATAAAGTTTTTGTTTAAAATTTTATTTAGTAATTATATTGATTTTCAGTTACCGTGATCAAGAAATGAAAAATTTGCTTTAATAGGAATGTGGAAATTCAATTGAGAGCACAAAAATAGCATTTTATAACATCAAAAAAGAATAAATTAAGGAATAATTTTCCCGGCTCTCTTATTTAGAAGCATTCTTTTTAGCGGTCTTCGGGCCTTGAATATTCGGTATTTATTTTACGATACTTTTCGTAAATATAGTAATTAAATGTAATTTTGAGGGATTAAAAAACCGTTTTGAATTTTCATTTTTTCAAAATAGCCCGCTATTATGTGCGAACTGAAAATCCAAATCCATCCCAAAGTAGGCATAAAACAGGACATGAAAAAATTCAAAACGGTTTCTAAAATTCGATCATAATAATTAAAACATATTCAGATGAAACGATTACCGTTCTTTTTTCTGCTGTTTTTCAGCATAATTTTAATAGGATGTTCAACAACCAAAAAAAGCCTCACGATGAATATTGCTACGTTTAACGTCCTGATGGACACCAAAAAAGATCATCCGAATGCTTGGAAGTATCGCAAGGAGATGGTGAAGGGGCTGGTTCGTTTTCACGATTTTGATATTGTGGGTACACAGGAGGCGTTTAAGCATCAGCTGACGGATGTTCTTGAGCTTGGAAATTATGCTTACACCGGTTCAGGGCGCGACGATGGAAAGGATGCCGGTGAACACTCAGCCATTGTTTATAAAAAAGAGAGGTTCGATCTGTTGGAGAACGGAGATTTCTGGTTTGCTGAAAACCCTGACGTGCCGGGTAAAGGCTGGGACGCTACCTGTTGCAACAGGATCTGTTCATGGGCAAAGTTTAAAGACAAAGAAACAGGGAAAGTGTTTTTTGTTTTCAACTCACATTACGATCATGAGGGGCGTGAAGCTCGAAGAAATTCGTCGTTGTTGCTCTTAAAGAAAATAGAAGAGATTGCCGGAGACAATACCGTTTTCTGCACCGGGGATTTTAACGCTACGCCCGATGATGAACCCATACAAATCCTGAGGAATGACGGAAGGCTGAAAGATTCCTACTTGATTTCGGTGCAGCCGCCTTACGGGACGGAAGGAACGTTTAATGCATTGAACTTGAATTCTCCCATGAAGGGACGAATTGATTATATATGGGTTACGGAAGGGGTGAAAGTGAATAAATACGGCGTACTGAATGAATTGCCATACGCCCGTTTTCCGTCCGATCATTTTCCGGTGATGGTCAACGTCACGTTCTAAAGAAACAGGCGGCATTGCTGCCGCCTGTTTTTAGCTAATAAATTGCGATAACGCACTCTCGTGTAGAAACTGCGAAACGCTTTATCTCAGTTTTTCCAGTGCACCCTTTACCCTGGAAACGGCTTTTTCTATATTCTCATCCGATGTGGCATAAGAGAAGCGGATGTGGCCCGGTGCGCCGAAAGCATCGCCGCCCACGCAGGCAACGTGTCCCTGTTCCAGAAGATACATGGCCAAATCAGTTGCTGTGTCAATTCTCTTTTCGTCAAATTGTTTCCCCAGGTAACTGCTGCATTCAACAAAAACGTAGAACGCGCCCTTGGGGTCATTGACTTTCAATGCCGGAATTTCTTTCAGGAGCTTTGTGATCAGGTTTTTTCTCCTTTCAAATGCAACACGCATTTCTTCAACACAATCCTGATTCCCGGTGTAGGCAGCCTCGGCTGCTTTTTGTGAGATCGACGATGCTCCCGATGTGTATTGTCCCTGCAGTAACCCACAGGCGGAAGCAATCCATTTTGGCGCAGCAATCCATCCGATGCGCCAGCCTGTCATGGCGTATCCTTTGGAAACTCCGTTGACTACGATTACCCGCTCACGGACTTCTTCGAACTGAGCGATGCTCTCGTGCCTTCCTACGTAGTTGATGTGTTCGTAGATCTCGTCGGAAATAACATAGATACCGGGGTGTTTTGCCAAAACAGCGGCCAGTGATTTCAATTCATCGCGCGTGTAGACACTTCCTGTCGGGTTAGACGGAGAGCATAAAATCAATGCCCTTGTTTTGGGGGTAATGGACTTCTCCAGTTGTTCTGCGGTGATTTTGAAATCCTGTTCGATACCGGCATACACGAAGACCGGCTTCCCTTCGGCAATTTTTACCATCTCCGGATAGCTCACCCAGTAGGGGGCGGGAATGATTACCTCTTCCCCTTTATCTACAATGGATAAGATGACATTGCAGAGCGATTGTTTGGCTCCACTCGAAACCACTATTTGTGTCGGATCAACATCCAGGTTGTTCTCGTTTTTCAGTTTCGCGCAAATGGCTTTCCTTAGCTCGGGAAATCCTGGAACAGGTGAATAGAAGGAAAAATTATTGTCTATCGCCTTCTTGGCGGCTTCTTTTATGTGGTCGGGTGTGGAAAAATCGGGTTCGCCGACACTCATATTAATTACGTCAATTCCCTGAGCTTTTAGCTCGTTGCTTTTTTGTGCCATCGCGAATGTTTCGGATGGAGAGAGTGATTGCAGTCTTGCTGATAGAGGATTCATATATGTGAGAAGTTTGATGGTTGAAGCCAGAAGTCCGCTACCGGACGTCTGAGGTAAATCGATTGCAAAAGTAATTAAAAAACCGGATATTATTATCTATTTTCTCAAAAACAACACAATAAAGTCTCAAAAACACACATTTTTTTAGCCTATTGCAGCATATTTTCCAAATGCAGAAAACAGCAGAGCCCTTAAAAACGGGAACAATGCTGTTTTAAAACGATCGGACAAGGCAATGTCTTGTTCAAAAAGTTCCGGACTCCGTGTGGAGTTACTTTTCGGAAAGATACGAAGCAATCCCGTCCTGAGTTGCGATAAGGCCTTTGTCCCCCTTGTGCCAATCAGCGGGGCACACTTCACCGTGCTCCTCGGTAAACTGGAGTGCGTCGATCACCCTTAGTACCTCGTCAACGCTTCTTCCTAAAGGCATATCGTTCACAACCTGATGACGGACTATGCCGGCTTTGTCGATCAGGAACAATCCCCGGTATGCTTCAGGGGCACCTACGAAAATCGGATTATCCGATGAATCGGTATCGTATTCTCCTGCAAGTACATCGTAAGCCATGGAGATTGTCAACGCATGATCAGCTACAATGGGATAGGTGACACCCTGAATCCCCCCATCTGATTTTGGCGTTTGCAGCCATTTCCAGTGTGAAACTGCAGAGTCGGTAGAACAAGCCACAACTACTGTGTCGCGATTTTCAAACGCTGCTATTTTTTCTTGAAAGGCGTGCAATTCAGTTGGGCAGACAAATGTAAAATCTGCGGGATAAAAGAAAAAAACCACATATTTTTTTCCTAAATAATTGTCCAATGAGAAATTATCCTCAATGATGTTCCCGTCAAGAACTGCGGGTGCCCAAAAAACAGGCGCTCTTTTTCCTACTAATACTGACATATTTGTAAATTATATTTTTGTTAATTATGAATGACCGGCCAAAGATATAAAAATTAACCGTCAACCCTGTTTTTTTGTTCGCTTATCAGCTATTGAATATTTCTATAACAGTGGTTTAGCCGTTTTAAAAAAACAACGGTATGAAATAAAATTAACGTTTTAAAATCGTTGCATTCAATAAAAAGAGTTACTTTTGCATGCAATAAAATTTAAACATACAGATTATGTCATTTATTGCAGATAAAATTACAATGGAAGGGTTGACTTTCGACGATTTGTTGTTGGTCCCCGGTTATTCCGAAGTTCTTCCCCGAAACGTAGATCTCTCCACCCATTTTTCCAGAAATATCCCGCTTAACATCCCGATGGTGTCGGCAGCTATGGATACCGTTACGGAAACGACTATGGCCATAGCTATTGCCCGTGAAGGGGGTATGGGGGTCATACATAAAAACATGACCGTTGACGATCAGGCAAAACAGGTGCGTGCGGTAAAACGTGCGGAAAACGGCATGATTCTGAATCCCATCAGTATCCATCCTGAGAAAACAGTTGCCGATGCACTTGAAATGATGGCTGAATATAAGATCGGTGGAATCCCGGTCGTTATTGAGGACAATACGCTGGTTGGGATAGTGACCAACCGTGACTTGCGTTTTGAACGCAACATGGATAAGCTTATTCGTGAAGTGATGACCCGGGAAAACTTGATCACGACCCGTCAGACAACCGACCTGGAAGCTGCTGCCGAAATTCTTCAGCAGCACAAAATTGAAAAACTTCCTGTGGTCGATTCCAATTACCGGTTGGTGGGACTTATCACTTACAAAGATATTACCAAAGCCAAAGACAAGCCTTATGCATCGAAGGATGAGCAAGGTAGGTTGCGGGTTGCTGCGGGGATCGGAGTGACTTTCGACTCTGTGGAAAGGGCTGCCGCTCTTATCGATGCCGGTGTTGATGCCATTGTTATAGACACCGCTCACGGACATTCGAAAGGTGTTGGTGATATGCTAAAACTTATCAAAAAAACTTTTCCTGAAATAGACGTTGTGGTAGGAAATGTTGCCACGGCCGATGCAGCAAAATTTCTGGTAAAGGCGGGGGCCGACGGAGTGAAGGTAGGTATCGGCCCCGGATCGATCTGTACTACGCGGGTAATAGCTGGTGTGGGCGTTCCGCAACTTTCGGCTATTTACGATGTGGCACAGGCGTTGAAGGGATCAGGGGTGCCGCTCATCGCTGATGGCGGATTACGTTATTCGGGGGATATCGTGAAAGCGCTGGCAGCCGGCGGTTCATCCGTAATGATGGGTTCGTTGTTGGCGGGGACAGAGGAGTCACCCGGAGAAACAATCATCTTCAACGGAAGGAAATTCAAAACCTACCGGGGGATGGGCTCGCTTTCTGCAATGCAGAAAGGTTCGAAGGACCGCTACTTCCAGGACGTGGAAGACGACATAAAAAAATTGGTTCCCGAGGGGATTGAAGCCCGGGTGCCTTTCAAGGGAACGCTGCAAGAGGTTATTTATCAGATGGTCGGCGGACTTCGTGCCGGAATGGGTTACTGCGGAGCTTCAACCATCGAGAAACTGCACGAAGCCAAATTCACCCGCATCACTTCTGCCGGATATGCTGAAAGCCATCCGCACGGTGTGATGATCACGCGTGAAGCACCTAATTACAGCCGGGATAAGGAATAATACGATTTAGGAATTTAATTTCCAGGTTTACGACTCTCAACCCTGCACGACAAGCTGTGTGGGGTTGTTTGCTATTTTCTAATTTTCAGCTTTCTAATTTCTGTAAAAAATCACTACCTTTGCAGACAATTTTTTTAAGTGGTATAAAAACGTTGACAATGAGCAAGAAATTCACCGAATACAGTCAGTTAAATTTATCGGAGATCAATAAGGAAATGTTGCGGCAATGGGATG
This sequence comes from Petrimonas sulfuriphila, assembly GCA_038561985.1. NCBI lineage: Bacteria > Pseudomonadati > Bacteroidota > Bacteroidia > Bacteroidales > Dysgonomonadaceae > Petrimonas > Petrimonas sulfuriphila. Next base: position 1,600,556 of record CP073276.1, read on the forward strand.
AGCAGAACGTATTTCGCAAAAGTCTGGAGATACGTGAAGGCCATCCGGAGTTTGTGTTTTATGAAGGCCCGCCTTCAGCAAACGGGATGCCGGGTATTCACCACGTAATTGCACGTTCCATTAAAGATATTTTCTGCCGTTACAAAACCATGAAAGGTTTTTTGGTAAACCGGAAAGCCGGCTGGGATACTCACGGACTTCCCGTGGAACTGGGTGTGGAAAAAACGCTTGGTATTACCAAGGAGGATATCGGTAAAACCATTTCGGTAGAAGAGTACAACAATGCTTGCCGTACAGAGGTGATGAAATATACCAAAGAATGGGAAGACCTCACGCGGAAAATGGGTTATTGGGTGGATATGAACGATCCGTACATTACCTATGATAATCGTTACATAGAGACGTTATGGTATCTGCTTAAAGAAATTTACAAAAAAGGATATCTCTACAAAGGCTATACCATTCAACCGTATTCGCCGGCAGCGGGAACCGGGCTGAGTACGCACGAGCTGAATCAGCCCGGTTGTTACCGCGACGTTAAAGATACCACCTGTACAGCACAGTTTAAAGTAATCCATCCGCTACCCGAGTGGAAACAGTTTGGCGAAGTCTTTTTTCTGGCCTGGACAACCACACCCTGGACACTGCCGTCGAATATGTTGCTGGCGGTGGGTCCGAGCATCGAATATGTTGCTGTTCAGACGTTCAATCAATATACGGGTTGCCCGGTGACTGTGGTGTTGGCGAAAAACCTTCTCGATTCTTATTTCCCGGCGAAGAACGCTCAACTAAAACTGGAGGATTATCAGGAAGGGGATAAAAATATACCGTTCCGGGTGTTGGAAAAAACATGGAAAGGCACGGAATTGGCCGGCCTGGAATATGAACAACTTTTCCCCTGGATAAAGGTGACGGAAAAAGCGTTTAAAGTCGTTTGTGGCGATTTTGTAACAACTGAAGACGGTACGGGGATTGTACACATTGCGCCTACTTTTGGAGCCGATGACGCGAAGGTGGGTAAAGAAAACGATGTCCCCGGACTAACCGTTGTTGACAAAGACGGAAACACCCGGCCAATGGTTGACCTGACCGGGAAATTCTTCCGCCTGGAAGACCTGGACGGTGGTTTTGTACAAAACAACGTGAATGTTGATTTGTACAAGGAGTTTGCCGGAAGATACGTGAAGAATGAATACGATCAAGCGTTGTCTGCTGATGAAGTAACACTGGATATCGACCTGTCCGTTTCTCTCAAACTTCGGAACCGTGCTTTCCGCATCGAAAAATTTGTTCACAGCTACCCACACTGCTGGAGAACAGATAAGCCCGTGTTGTATTATCCGCTCGACAGCTGGTTTATCCGCTCGACAGCTTGTCGTGAAAAGATGATGGAACTCAACGACACCATCAACTGGAAGCCCCAGTCCACCGGAACGGGCCGTTTTGGAAAGTGGCTCGAAAACCTGCAGGACTGGAACCTGAGCCGCAGCCGTTACTGGGGAACACCACTTCCGATCTGGCGTACAGAAGACGGCCGGGAGGAGAAATGTATCGGTTCGGTAAAAGAGCTGTGCAACGAAATGCAAAAAGCACTCGATGCCGGTGTGATGAGCGAACTGCCCTGGAAGGATTTTGACCTGAAGGAGTACAGGGATCTGGAATACGGGAAAATCGACCTTCACCGTCCCTATGTGGACAATATTGTGCTGGTCTCCGAAACCGGAAAGCCGATGCACCGAGAACTCGATCTGATTGATGTCTGGTTCGATAGCGGCGCCATGCCTTTTGCCCAGTTCTTCTATCCACACATAGCGGAAGAGAAATTTGCAAAAGTTTATCCTGCCGATTTTATAGCAGAGGGAGTTGATCAGACCCGGGGATGGTTTTTTACGCTGCACGCTATCAGTACGATGGTTAAAGGCAGTGTGGCTTTTAAGAATGTGATCTCAAACGGGTTGGTCCTCGACAAGAACGGCAATAAGATGTCGAAACGATTGGGAAATGCGGTTGACCCGTTTGAAGCTATAGAGAAGTTCGGTTCCGACCCGCTCCGCTGGTACATGGTTACCAATGCCGCACCCTGGGATAACCTGAAATTCGATATTGACGGCGTGGAAGAGGCCCGCCGCAAATTTTTCGGAACATTGTACAATACCTATTCCTTCTTTGCCCTTTATGCGAACGTGGACGATTTTCACAATCAATATCCCCCGATTGCACTGGCGAAACGCCCCGAGATTGACCGGTGGATCCTGTCGCTCCTGAACTCCCTGGTTAAAGAGGTGGACGGGGACTATGCCAGCTACGAGCCTACCAAAGCAGGAAGAGCAATAAACGACTTTGTAAACGACAACCTCAGCAATTGGTTTGTCCGTTTAAACCGCAAACGTTTTTGGGGAGGCGAGATGACCGAGGATAAAATGTCAGCCTATCAAACCCTTTATCAATGCTTGGTTACGGTAGCGAAGCTGATGGCTCCCATCGCTCCGTTCTATGCCGACAGGCTTTACCTGGATTTGGTGAAAGTAACCGGTAGCGAACGTTTTGAGTCTGTGCATCTGGCTGATTTCCCCGCCGTCGATGAATCGGCTGTCGATGTTGCCCTCGAAGAGCAAATGTACCTGGCACAAACAGCATCATCTATTGTGTTGGCGTTGCGGCGAAAAGTGAATTTAAAAGTCCGCCAGCCGTTGACGAAAATCATGATCCCCGTCGCAGATGAAAAGCAGCGCAGAAACATTGAAGCGGTTCAGGCTCTTATTCTTAGTGAAGTGAACGTGAAAGAACTGGAGTTCGTAGATTCGGCAAACGATATGCTAGTGAAGCGGGTGAAACCCGATTTCAAGAAACTTGGGCCTAAATACGGGAAAATAATGAAGCAACTTGCTGCACGTATCCAGGAAATGCAGCGGGATGAGATAAATAAGTTGGAGAAAAACGGTTGTTTTGCATTTCGGATAGAAGGACAAGAAGTCGTAATCGATCTGGCTGACGTGGAAGTTATTTCGGAAGATATCCCAGGCTGGCTGGTGGCCAACGAGGGACAGTTGACCGTTGCGTTGGATATCACCGTAACTGATGAACTGCGCAAAGAAGGGATTGCCCGCGAGTTGGTAAACCGTATTCAGAATTTACGCAAGTCGAAAGATTTTGATATTACCGACCGCATCGCTGTCCGGTTTTCGTCAAATCCGTTGTTCGACAGTGCCGTAAGGGAATTCAGCGAATATATCAAGACTCAGGTGCTTGCCGACTCTATAGAAATAGAAACACTGGTTTTTGAAGATGAAATAGAGATTGATGATGAGAAATTAACTATTGATATACGTAAACAATAGTCGGACTATTTGCGTTTATGATTGATATATCGGTAACTAATTTTTGTTATCTTTGCGAAAACAACTACAGGTAAGATTATTTTGACATAAAACAACACCGTTGCCGATTATTAATTGATCGATACTAAACGTTAGGAAAAACAATTGAAATAAATTATAAAATATTTACTGTTATGAGTGAAAAGACGAGATACTCTGATGAGGAATTGGAAGAATTCCGGGCCATCATTAATGAAAAACTTGAGGTAGCCAGGCAGGAGTACGAAAACTACCGGGCAGCGGTCACCAATGCGGATGGTAACGATACGGTGGATACGTCACCTACTTACAAGGTGTTGGAAGAGGGCGCTTCAACGTTATCGAAAGAGGAGGCCGGACGGTTGGCTCAACGTCAGATGAAGTTCATTCAAAACTTACAGGCAGCATTAATACGTATAGAAAACAAAACCTACGGTGTGTGTCGTGAGACCGGTAAACTAATCCCTAAAGAACGTCTTCGTGCAGTGCCCCACGCAACATTAAGCATCGAAGCTAAACAAGGAAAAAGAAAATAACCGTTAGCTAATGATTTCAATGACAACACGAATGATCGCTGGACAGGAAAGAAGTATTTCTCTCCCCGGTGTAATTACGTACAAATGGCTACCCGAATGAACAGCTCCACAAAAAAAGGACTTATTGCCGTTTCAGTCATCTTCTTGGTTTTACTCGTCGACCAAGTTAGTAAAATCTGGGTGAAAACCCACATGGCTCTCTACGATATGATTCATATAACCGATTGGTTTAAAATATATTTCGTGGAAAACAACGGTATGGCATTCGGTATAGAAGCCATAGGCAAATTGTTTCTTTCCCTTTTCAGAATAATAGCCGTAGGAGCAATTTTTGTTTATTTACTCCGGATTGTTCGAGAAAATTACAAGATTGGCTTTATTGCCTGCATCGCACTGGTGTTGGCCGGCGCATCGGGAAACATTATCGACAGCGTTTTCTACGGAGTATTCTTCCAGGCAAGTTACCCGGGACATGTTGCCTCTGTAGTGCCTTTTGGTGAAGGATATGCTTCCCTGCTCCACGGGAAAGTGGTGGATATGTTTTATTTCCCACTTATTGAGGGGACATATCCCGATTGGTTTCCGGTGATGGGCGGCAAAGACTTCTTGTTTTTTCGCTTTATCTTTAACGTTGCCGACTCAGCCATATCCGTAGGCGTTGTATTGTTGTTGGTTTTTTATCGAAAAACACTTTCCTATTCACTTCTCTCGAAAAAAGATAAAGAGAAGTTTGATCGTGAAAGGCAGGAACAATTGGAAAAAAAAGCTGTTTGTGAATCGTAAAGTTGCTGCATATCTCCTGACTTCGGTAATTCTGAGCATTTTGTTCTCTTTTTGCAACAGGCCGAAAGAAGTGCTGAACAGGAAAGATATGGAAAAACTGATGTACGATATTTACGTTGCCGAAGCAATGATTGAAAATGATTATCAGGGCTTCGACACACCGGAAAAAAAGGAGGCGCTTATCCGCGATGTTTTCAGGAAACACCAAACAACGCAGGCGCAGTGGGATACCTCCCTTTCCTGGTATTCAGACAGAATAGATATCTACCTGAAAATGAACGATTCCGTTAAGGCGCGCCTGCAACGCCGCCAGAGAGCGAGCGAACAGGTCATGAATCGTCAGCTCCAACAAGAGCAATCACTTACCGCCCGTTCTTATTCGCCTTCCTACATTCCTGAAAACTACTCTTTTGATGAAACAAATCCGAAAAACGGTTTCCGTTTCCGGATGGACACAACTGACATTGCTCAAAAGATAAATAGCAGCGGTTTCGATTTCGGTTTCGACGTTATCGGTATCCCCGCTCGTTCGAAACCAGATTTGCGGGCAGTATTGATGCTCGAATACAACGATACGGTTATTTATCACTCCGAGTTCATTGTTGAGAACAGGAGCTACTTGTTGCACGGACAAAAGTATATCCCCGGTGATACAATTAGGGGAATAACTGGGTTTGTAAGGTTGCAAGACACCATCGGTATGTTTAGAAATATTCGGCTGAATAATATCTTTTTGGGACATCCAAACGATTCTGTCCAACCCGCCCAACGCAACGTGTCGGCACCTCAGGAGAGAATACTCATGGATGAGGAAACGGGGACGCAGTAATCCCGAATTCCTACACGATCTAATATTAAATTTTTTACTACATTTGCAGAAAATTACAGCACAGAATCCAACATTTAATGATTAACAAATAAATTTTTCGAAAGATGAAGAAGAAGAGAGTTTACACCTTTGGCAACGGACAGGCCGAGGGTCGTGCAGATATGAAGAATCTGCTTGGAGGGAAAGGCGCTAATCTTGCCGAAATGAACCTGATCGGTGTGCCCGTCCCCCCGGGATTTACCATTACCACCGAAGTGTGTACCGAATACAACCAGCTTGGCAAAGATTATGTGGTAGATGTGTTGAAGCCCGAGGTTGAAAAAGCAATTAAAAACATCGAAAAGCTGATGGGAGCTAAGTTCGGTGACAGGGAAAATCCTTGTTTGGTTTCTGTGCGCTCCGGCGCCCGGGTTTCAATGCCTGGCATGATGGACACGGTCCTGAATCTTGGATTAAATGACGATGCCGTGGAAGGAATAGCCAAAAAATCGGGGAACGAACGTTTTGCGTGGGATTCTTATCGTCGTTTTGTGCAGATGTATGGCGACGTGGTGTTGGGAATGAAGCCACAAAGCAAAGAGGATATCGATCCGTTCGAAGAAATAATGGAAGAGATGAAACAAGCCAAAGGAGTGGAGCTCGACAACGAACTGACTGTCGATGACCTGAAAGATTTGGTAAAACGTTTCAAATCTGCCGTGAAAAAACGTACAGGAAATGATTTTCCCGAAAGTGCATGGGAGCAGCTTTGGGGAGCCGTCTGCGCTGTTTTTGACAGTTGGATGAACGAACGCGCCATCCTTTATCGGAAAATGAATAATTTCCCGGAAGAGTGGGGAACCGCTGTTAATGTGCAGGCCATGGTTTACGGAAATATGGGTAAGACATCCGGAACAGGAGTGGCTTTCACCCGCGATGCTGCAACCGGTGAAGATATTTTTAACGGTGAGTACCTGATAGACGCACAAGGAGAAGATGTGGTGGCAGGTGTGCGCACACCGCAGGAAATAACACTCGAAGGTTCACGCCGTTGGGCAAAACTGCAAGGGGTATCGGAAGAAGAACGTGCCGCTAAGTACCCTTCACTCGAAGAGGCATTGCCCGAATGTGCCAAAGAACTGATTGAAACGCAGCAGAAACTTGAAGACTACTTCAAAGACATGCAGGACCTCGAGTTTACCATACAAGACGGTAAGCTGTGGTTGTTGCAGACCCGCAGCGGTAAACGTACCGGGGCTGCCATGATCAAAATAGCCATCGATATGCTTCATCAGGGTTATATCGATGAAAAAACGGCACTGAAACGCTGCGATCCCGAAAAATTAGACGAGTTGCTACACCCTGTTTTCGATAAAAAAGCATTGGCAGCGGCCAAACCGGTAACCAACGGGCTCCCCGCATCGCCAGGGGCTGCCGCAGGACAAGTTGTCTTCCATGCCGACGAAGCTGAAGAATGGGCTAAAGAAGGAAAAAAAGTGATCCTCTGCCGCATCGAAACGTCGCCCGAAGACTTGCGCGGTATGGCCACAGCACAGGGGATTTTAACCGCCCGCGGAGGAATGACTTCTCACGCTGCCGTTGTGGCACGCGGTATGGGGAAATGTTGCGTGTCGGCAGCAAACGGTGTGGTTATCAACTACAAGGAAAGGAAAATGACCATTAACGGGAAAGTGTTTAATGAAGGGGATTGGATTTCGTTAAACGGTACTACTGGAAATGTTTACGAAGGAAAAATACAGACGCAGGATGCTGAGTTGGGTCCCGATTTTCTCGAACTGATGAAGATTGCAGACAAGTATACCCGTATGAACGTAAGGACCAATGCCGACACACCTCGGGATGCGAAAGTAGCACGTAATTTCGGGGCTACCGGAATCGGTTTGTGCCGCACCGAACACATGTTCTTCGAAGAAGACAAGATTATTCCCATGCGTGAAATGATTCTGGCCAAAAATGAAGAGGGCCGTCGTAAAGCGCTGGAAAAACTGCTCCCCCTGCAGAAAAAAGATTTCAAAGGAATTTTTGAAGCTATGGACGGATATCCCGTGACTGTCCGTTTGTTGGATCCTCCTTTGCACGAATTTGTTCCCCACGATGAAAAAGGGCAAATGGAAATGGCGAGGGTAATGGATATTTCTTACAGCGATATACACGAACGTGTGGAAAGCCTGATGGAATCGAATCCTATGCTTGGGCTGCGCGGTTGCCGCCTTGGAAACTTGTATCCCGAAATCACGGAAATGCAAACCCGGGCTATCATTGAAGCTGCGCTTGAACTGAAAAGGGAAGGCATCAAGGCCATTCCGGAAATCATGGTTCCGCTGACAGGTATCGTGTATGAGTTCCAGGCACAGAAAGAGATTATTGAAAAAACTATCCAACAGGTATTCAGCGAAAACAGTGATTCCATCGAATACAAGATTGGGACAATGATCGAGATCCCCCGTGCTGCACTCACCGCTCACAAGATCGCCAAGGAAGCCGACTTCTTCTCGTTTGGCACGAACGACCTGACACAGATGACTTTCGGCTATAGCCGTGATGATGTGGCTAAATTCCTGCCGTTATATATTGATAAAGGGATCCTGAAACAAGACCCGTTTGCTGTTCTCGATCAAAACGGGGTAGGACAACTGGTAAGCATGGCCGTACAGAATGGCCGTGCAGTGAAACCCTCACTTAAATGCGGTATTTGTGGTGAGCACGGGGGTGAACCTTCATCGGTGAAGTTCTGTCACCGTGTAGGGCTCAACTATGTCTCCTGTTCTCCGTTCCGGGTGCCTATCGCACGTTTGGCAGCAGCCCAGGCCGCGATTGAGTAAAATCTCCGGTAAGATAAATTTTGTAAAGACGCGATAAGTCGCGTCTTTACTTTTTAATGCTTGCCCACCAAATTCAGTCCGATAACCGACAAAACCAGTGTGCAAAGAAAAAAAATCCGCCAGAAGGCCGTGGATTCTCCCAGGAAAAGAATTCCTGCCAATACCGTAAACACTGCACCTATTCCACCCCACACGGCGTAACCTGTTCCAACGGCAACGGCATTTTCACCGCTAATGGCTTTGAAAAGTAGAAACATACTGATGGAGACGCTAATCAGAAAGGACAAAAACCACATAACGGCCGTTTTGCCTGTACTTGCCGACATCCTTTCAAGACTGAAAGCAAAAACGGCCTCAAACAATCCGCCAACAATAAGAAAAATCCAATTCATCATAGTTGTAAAATGTAAAGGGTGCAAATATACACCTTTTATGTTTTTTCTGGATAAAGCCTTGCTCTATTTAGCAATAAATACTAATTTTGGACAACTATTCAACCCGTTAGACAAACACTCCCCATTTAAATGAAAGTATTGTTGTTCGTTTTTTCTTGTTTGGCTTTGTCCGTTTCCTGTCAAAAAAAAATGGAGTATTACAAAAGTAGTGATTTTAAATCCGTGAAAAAGGTAGATGCACATCTCCACATCAATACGGACGATGGACGGTACCTGGAATTTGCCACACTGCAAAACTTCAGCATACTTTCTCCAAACGTTGATGCCGGAACACCTGTCGAAAAACAGCTAAGTATTGCAGCCGTACACCGGCAAAATTATCCTGGAAACTTTGCTTTTCTGGGGACATTCACCGTAGATAGTTTTGGTACTTCCGGTTTTGTCCGGAGCGTGATCGGACAGATTGACCGTGCCATTGAGCAGGACGCTTCCGGAGTTAAAATATGGAAGAACATCGGGATGAGCCTGAAAGACAGCAACGGCAGGTATGTCATGGCGGATGATCCGATCTTTGACCCCATATTTCAATACCTGACAGACAAGAAGATTCCTTTGATGGCTCACCTCGGCGAACCGCGCAACTGCTGGCTCCCGCTAGAACAGATGACCGATTCCGGCGATTACCGTTATTTCAAGAATCACCCTGAGTATCATATGTTGTTACACCCCGAAGCTCCCTCATATGAAGATCAGATCAACGCCCGCGATAATGTACTGAAGAAGTTTCCGGGCCTCACTTTTGTGGCGTCTCATATCGCCAGCTTGGAGTGGAACCTGGATGAAGTTGCCGAAAGGCTTGATCGCTATCCGTCGATGAGCATCGATTTATCGGCACGAATGGGGCACGTTCAGCGTCAATCGGTTGCCGACTATGAAAAAGTACGCGATTTTTTTATCCGGTACCAGGATCGGATTTTATACGGCATTGATATAACGATTAGCGAAGGCGGTGACCGTTTCGATACTGTTTCGTCGGAAATGCTCCGGAGATGGGAATCAGATTGGGCTTACCTGGCAACGGATTCCATACAGGTTATAGAGAACATTAGTGGCGATATCCGAGGGCTTCACTTGCCCAAAACCGTAATCGATAAGGTATATTATGAAAATGTGAACCGGTATTTCAGTGCTTTTGAGAAATAAGCCGGATAACAGCTGTCGGCCGGCCCGTGAGTAAGTAATCCCGCACGGAGGGTGTTACTTTGCCTTGCAGATTTCCTGAGACAGCCGTCGACAGATGATTTTGTATCTTTTAATAATTGATTTGTTGCCCGATAATTTTATTATAATTACTTTTACATTCAACTTTTCAAAAAACCTGTAAAAAATGAAATTTTCTGCAAAAATACTATTATCGCTTGTCGTTTTTACGTTGATGGCGAATAGTGCTGCTTCTCAAAATAACATTGTCGATGAGATCGTTTGGGTGGTGGGCGATGAAGCCATACTTAAATCCGAGGTGGAGGAATACCGGAAGGACATTCAGATGCAGAACCAGCGTATCGAGGGCGATCCATATTGTTTCATCCCTGAGCAGATGGCTATAAACAAGTTGTTTCTCGACCAGGCAAAGCTCGACAGTATCGAGGTGAATGAGGCCAACGTGAACCGTATGCTGGAATATTACATGAACGAGTACATTTCATCAACGGGATCGGCAGAAAAGCTCCAAGAGTATTTTGGTAAGAGCCTGAGGAAAATCCGCGAAGACCTTCGGACCCAGTTACGCGAGCAACAGCTGATACAGGGTGTGCAGCAAAAACACTTTGAGAATGTATCGCTGACCCCTTCTGAAATCCGGAAGTTTTACAACACGATTCCGCAGGACAGCTTGCCGTTTATCCCTACCACCATGGAAGTACAGATAATCACCGTTGAACCCGAAGTGCCTTTGAAAGAGATAGACGCAGTGAAGAACAGGCTGCGTGAATATACCGAGCAGATCAACTCGGGAAAAAGCTCTTTTTCCACACTGGCCTTGTTGCACTCCGAAGACCCGGGGACGGCACTCAAGGGAGGGGAAATGGATTTCCAGACAAGGGCGCAACTTGTTCCCGAGTTTTCGAATGTAGCATTTGCTCTCAACGATCCGACAAAAGTTTCGAATATAGTTGAAACGGAATATGGATATCACATCATACAACTTATCGAACGAAGAGGGGATATGGGTAAATTCCGCCACATTTTGCTGAAGCCGAAAATTCCACAGGAACAATTGGACACTGCTCTTGTCCGGCTCGACTCCATCCGAAACGGAATTGTCAATAAAAAAATCACGTTTGACGAAGCTGCTACTTTCTTTTCGGCGGATAAAGATACTCGGAACAACAAGGGAATTATGGTCAACAACCGGTCCAATTCACAAAACACGGGAACTCCCCGTTTCCAGTTGAGTGAGCTTAATCAGGACATTGCCAAGGTGGTAGGGGAAATGAAAGTAGGGGAAATGTCTAAACCCTTTGTTATGGTTACCGATAAGGGCAAGCAAGTAGCAGCCGTGGTGAAAGTCACCAACCGGAACGACGGGCACAAAGCCAACATCAACAACGACTACCAAATCATTAAGCAAATGGCTGAAAATGACCGTCGCCAGGAACTGATGGACGACTGGTTGCAGAAGAAAATAGAAACCATCTACGTTAGAATTGATCCCAACTGGAAAGGGTGTGATTTTAAGTATAAAGGCTGGCTGAAGTAATAGGCTTAATTCGTCGTGGCGGTGAAATATTCAACGCAACAATCGAACAACGTTTTTCGGATGAAAAAGCAAACGTGCCCCAATATTACCATCAAAAGCATACTCTTCGCGGGTGTGCTTTTTGTGCTTATGTTACCCGCCCGTCCGCAACAACCGCCACCAACCAACCCAAACGTGAAGATTGTCGAACTGAAGCAAGCCGATTTGCTTTATAAACGGGAAAGTTCCGAAGCTCAAATCTTGAAGGATAACGTGGTCTTGTATCACGAAGGTGCTTTTATGTATTGCGACAGCGCCTACCTGTTCGAAAAAACGAACACGTTCGAAGCTTTCAGCAATGTCCGGATGGAACAGGGCGATACCATTTTCGTGTACGGTGATTACCTGCATTACGACGGGAATACCCGCCTGGCACGCCTTCGGGACAATATCCGTATGGAAGACCGTCAGGTTACGCTCTTTACAGATAGCCTGAACTACGACCGTGAGGCAAACCTGGGGTATTACTTTGACGGGGGAATGCTGGTGGACGAAAAGAATGAGCTTACCTCCTTTTGGGGACAGTATGATCCGGTAAGCAAGGACGCCCTGTTCAGCGACAGCGTAAAACTGGTCAATGAGGACTATACTATATTCGCCGATACACTGAAATACAACACGGAGAGCAAGGTCGCTGATATCCTGGGTCCTTCAACCATTGTCTCAGACAGCGGGTTTATCAAAACATCACACGGGTGGTACAACACCGGGACTGACGACGCACGGTTGTTTGACCGATCAGAAATTTACAGCAGTGACAGCACAAAGATGCTTGTGGGAGACACCATTTTCTATAACCGGCAAACCGGTCTGGGGGAGGTCTTCGGTAATATGTACCTCGAGGATTTTGAGCAGAAAGCCATCTTGCGTGGAAACTACGGAACGTATAACGAGAAAACCGAGTATGGAATGGCAACCGACTCGGCTTATGCTGTTGATTATTCACAGAGCGACAGCCTTTTTCTTCATGGAGACACGCTGAAAATGTTTACCGACTCCATTTACAAGGAGATCAAGGCGTATTACAACGTCCGGTTTTATAGGGAAGATATTCAGGGGGTTTGTGATTCCATGAACTACGTTCAAAAAGATTCCGCGTTGTACCTCCTCGGCAATCCGGTCATTTGGAATAAAAGCAATCAGATTCTCGGCAACCGTATCGATATTTATCTGAACGACAGTACTATTGATAAAGCACACGTGAGGGATTATGCCCTTGCCATCCAGGACAGAGAAATGACGGGACAATATAACCAGATAAGCGGAAGGGATTTGAAAGCCTTTTTTGCAGAAGGGGAACTCAGGCACGTTTTGGTGGAGGGGAATGCCGAATCGCTTTATTACCTGGTGGAAGAAGATAGTGCGCACACCGTTATAGGATTGAACAAAACCGAAAGCGCCTACCTGTCCATGGACTTCCTGGACGATGAGTTGCAGAAACTAAAACTATGGTCATCCACTAAGGCTGTAACTACCCCGTTGAGCCAACTGAAACAGGAGGAATCGAAATTAAAAGGGTTTATGTGGCTCGACTACCTGAGGCCGCTCCACAAAATGGATATCTTCCGGCGCAACGAACGTCAGGGCCCCGATAGCGAAGTGCAGGCCCCGAGAAGATTCTCACGGGACGATGCTGTTGAATAGATGACTTTTGTTTTTTAGTATTCTTTTTTTAATTTTGTGTAACGATAAAATTGACAGCTATGGGAATGTTCTTTTTTTACAACAATAAAAAACCTCGAAAATTTAATTACACACCCATACTTTACGATCCGGACAAGGAGGAACGAAAAGAACAGATGGAAAAAAGAATCCGGAGGATCCGGGAAGAGGTAGCCCGAGAAGAGGGTAAAACAGTCGAAACACCGCGGGAGGCTGTCAACACTGACTTTGGTGAAGCGTTCCTCTCCCAGACTAAGTATTTGAAACGCAGAAAAGAAAAAGAAAAAGAGGGAAGCAAGCCTTTTTTTACCAGCAACCTTACTGTCGTCTTGCTGATTATTGCGTTGCTTGTAATCTTCTATTTTGTGTTCCTGCGCTAAACGCTACAACAAAAACATGACGGATATAATTCATCTGTTACCGGACTCCATAGCCAATCAGATCGCAGCCGGTGAGGTTATTCAACGGCCTGCATCTGTAGTGAAAGAACTGATGGAAAACTCGCTCGATGCCAACGCCAAACATATCCACATCATTATTAAAGATGCCGGGAGAACACTCGTTCAGGTCATTGATGATGGCAAAGGTATGAGTATGACCGATGCACGGATGGCATTTGAACGTCACGCCACATCAAAGATTAAAACCTCCGAAGATCTCTTTGCCTTGTACACCCGGGGTTTTCGTGGTGAAGCACTCGCATCCGTAGCGGCTATCGCGCACGTAGAACTTAAAACCCGGCGTGCGGAGGATGAAATGGGGACATGGTTGAAGATTGCCGGATCGAAGGTAGAAAGCCAGGAAACCATCTTTTGCGCTGTGGGAACTACAATCTCTGTAAAAAACATATTCTTTAATGTGCCGGCCCGTCGCAAGTTCCTGAAATCGAACGAGACCGAACGACGGAATATCTTCACGGAAATTGAACGTATTGCCCTTGTGAACCCGGACATTGAGTTTACGGTTATCGAGAACGATGTGCAGACGATGCACCTCCCTCCGGCAAACCTGCGCCAACGCATCGTGCAGATGCAGGGAAAGGGCATCAATCAGCAGCTTATAGAAATAAACGAAGAAACCACCCTGGCTAAAATTCACGGATATGTTTCAACGCCGCAGTTCGCCAGAAAGGGGAGAGCTAACCAGTTTTTCTTCGTCAATAACCGCTACATCCGTCATCCTTTTTTTCACAAAGCGGTCATGACCGCATACGAACCGTTGATTTCGGCTACCGAGAATCCCAATTATTTCATTTATTTCGAAGTGGAGCCGGATACGATAGATGTGAATATCCATCCCACGAAAACCGAAGTGAAATTTGAGAACGAGCGTGCCTTATGGCAAATCCTGATGGTAACGGTAAAGGAATCACTCGGAAAATTCAATGCTATCCCCAGCATAGATTTTGATACGGCAGATGCACCCGACATTCCTATTTTTGACCCGTCGAAGTCTACTTCGATGCCAAAAGTGAATATCAATCCTGATTACAACCCTTTTCAACCTTCATACGGAGAGAGTACCCGGATTTCGAAACCCAGGCTCGACTGGGAACAGATGTACCGGGGATTTGAAAATGAAGGAAAGCCAATGTCCGGTTCACCCGATGCGGACGCAACCCTTTTTCAGTCCAACGAATCGTTAGTTTCACCCAAACATTACCAGTACAAGGAGAAATATATCCTTACGTCGGTAAAATCGGGGTTGATGATTATTGACCAGCATCGCTCACATGTTCGTATTCTTTTTGAAAAGTACCTTTCCCAGATAACCAACAGAAAGGGTATTTCTCAGCGGGTGCTGTTTCCCGAAAGAATCGAACTGACCTCTTCCGAAGCTTCTTCTCTTTCAGAAATTCAGGAAGATATGGAGGCACTGGGCTTTGAAATGAGTGACTTGGGAAATAATTCTTTTGCCATTCAAGGTATTCCGTCGGAATTACAAAACGTTGATGCTGTGGCATTGGTGCGTTCCATGATCGATAAAAACATGGAGACCGGCAGCAACATCCAGGAGCAGATGCATGAAAAACTGGCGTTGTCGATGGCAAATTTCACGGCTATTCCCGCAGGAAAATCACTTACGGAAGAAGAAATGCTGCGGATGGTCGATCAGCTGTTCGCCTGCCAGTCACCCAATCACACACCCGACGGAAAATCAATAATAACCGTCATTTCTGATGACGAGATGGAAAATAAACTGAAATAATTTAAATTCTTTGACTTATGGAATACGCATTTTGTGGAACGAGCGGCTTGCAGTTGCCCCGGATTTCGCTCGGATTGTGGCACAACTTCGGTTATACCGACGATTTTGAAGAAGCGCGAAACATGATTGTCCACGCCTTTGATCAGGGAGTGACCCATTTTGATATTGCCAACAATTACGGTCCACCTCCGGGTTCGGCCGAATCCAATTTTGGAAAGATACTGAAAGAAAACCTGGCCTCGCACCGCGATGAAATGATCATTTCGTCCAAAGCCGGATATCTGATGTGGAACGGCCCCTACGGTAACGGATCCTCCAGGAAATACCTGATGGCGAGCCTGAACCAGAGTTTAAAACGTACGGGATTGGAATATTTTGATATCTTCTATTCCCACCGGTACGATTCAACTACGCCCATAGAGGAGACCATGCAGGCGCTGATCGACATAGTGAAACAGGGGAAAGCCTTATACGTGGGCTTGTCGAACTATCCGGCTGACAAAGCCCGTGAAGCCATGATCTATTTGAACGCTCAGCATGTCCCGAGCCTGATTTATCAAGGTAAATACAGCATGTTCAACCGGCAGCCCGAGGAAGAGATCCTGCCAGTTACCAGTGAGTTCGGTTCCGGATTTATCGCCTTTTCTCCATTGGCTCAAGGAGTTCTAACCGATAAATACCTGAACGGTATTCCCGATCAAAGCCGTGCTGCCGACCCTACAGGGTTTCTGAGAAAGGAGCAGGTTACGGAAGAGTTAGTCGCCAAAGTGAGAAAATTGAACGAGATCGCTCGTGACCGCGGACAGACTATGGCTGAAATGGCGGTTGCCTGGACGTTGCGCGACGAGCGTGTGACCTCGGTGATCGTAGGAACGCGGAACGTAAAACAGTTGCAGGACAATCTGGGATCGTTGAACAATCTTCGTTTCATATCGGAAGAATTAGCATTGATCGACAATATTTTAGGCGGAGCAACGTTATAACTTAAACGTTGTTCCTGAATTGAAATGAGAAGATCTGCACCTGTTCTTTTTATCACCCTTCTGCTTTCGGTTGTTTCCTGTGTAGATGAAGCATCCCGGTTTACGGTTCCCTATTCCCGGGTGTTTTTCCGGATCGATGTCAACGGGTTGGATTCCGATTTGACGTTTTTTGGCCACAAGACATTTGTTCAGGGAAGAACCGTTGGAGAACAAACCGGGTATGGAGGGTTACTGGTTTTCAGAACAGCTGAAGGATCGATCTTCGCCTACGATCTTAGTTGTCCCCATGAAGATAACCGTGAGGTCAAGGTGCAGCCTGCCGACAACGGCAAGGCCGTCTGTCCCAAATGCGGCAGTGTGTTTGTTACAATGTACGGGTTAGGTTCGGTTGAGTCGGGGCCGTCCGCCGAACCGTTACAACGTTACACGGTGAGAAAGGATTTCGGGCGTGAAGGAGTTTTTGTGATCACAAATTGATCCTGTGGGTGCAAATTTTTGGCGGATTCTCTTGTATTAATCAAGAAACATTTCTACATTTGCAGTCGCTTTTAAAAATTGACAATTCATTGCGGAAATAGCTCAGTTTGTAGAGCATAACCTTGCCCCGGAAGGAAAAGATACCCCTAACCTTGGCAAGGAGCCGGTGAAGAGTTGCCGGAGTTTTTTTAACAGAGAATAAATAATTGCGGAAATAGCTCAGTTGGTAGAGCATAACCTTGCCCCGGAAGGAAAAGATACCCCTAACCTTGGCAAGGAGCCGGTGAAGAGTTGCCGGAGTTTTTTTAACAGAGAATAAATAATTGCGGAAATAGCTCAGTTGGTAGAGCATAACCTTGCCAAGGTTAGGGTCGCGAGTTCGAGTCTCGTTTTCCGCTCAAGGTCTGCTCGGATGGTGGAATGGTAGACACGCAAGACTTAAAATCTTGTGACCATTACGGTTGTGCGGGTTCAAGTCCCGCTCCGAGTACTCCAAAGGGCTGTAAATCTGTTGATTTGCAGCCCTTTGTATTTCTTAGGGGCGCCAAAGGGGCGCCCAAATCAAAATAACAAAAACTTTAAGCATCTTTAACGGTCAGATAATAATTTAAAGAATAAATTCCTGATATTTTCCATTTTATCGTTATTTTTGCCGATAATGCTTTTCCGGAATAATTTATGGAATCAACTTTTCTCCGCCTTCAGCAAATCGTAAACCAATACACCTCGTATCGGTTAAAAAAAGCCATCAATCTTTTTGGTCTAAAATCGGAGTATTGGAATAAAGAAACCTTGCATACCCACATCGAGGAAGAAATTTACAATTCATCCCTTGAACTTATCGAACTTCACGAAAAACATCCTATCCTGCATATCATCACCAATTTCTCCGATTTGAAAAACGTGTTATGGGAAAGCACGTTTATCGAATCGCTTTCTCCCGATGAAAGAAAAAAGTATGGGAATTCCGAACAATTATCGTTGAGTTTTGAACAGTTGAAAAACGACAACACCATTTACGATGAACAAATTCCATACTTCTCCGGTATCCTTTCATCCATTTATTTAACCAAATACATCGCCTACCTGCAATCGCAATTGCCCCAAGAACAACCTGCACAAGTTTTGTCCGCATTGGAAACGAAATCCACTTTTGAAGCCGGGTTTACACTTCCTCAAATAAAATTATTGACTCAATGCGTGAACGAAGCCCGTATATTTACCGAAAGCATTACAACCGAAACATTTGAAAATATTTTATCCTGCACACTTGCCCGGCCACTAAAATCACGCAACAACCGATTGTTGGTATATTTCTTCTCCGCTTTGGACGACCGCAGCCTGATAAACCGCAATTGGCAAGCAGTTATCGATAAAAACCGCCTGTTTCTTTCCTCCGGAAAAAACAATCCACTTACCCAGACAGATTTATCTTCCGCCAAAACCGAATTAAAAGATTCCTCGCCGAAAGGTTCGGAAATCATCGACAAGTACCTCAAAGAACTGAAAAATCATTGAGAATAGGTTGATAACTCAACCATTGTCAATTACACCCCTGCTTTTCATCCTCTACTTTTGCCCTTGTAATTACAAAAACAAGGGTATGCAGACCCATTTGTATTCATTATTAAAAATAAAAACAAATGGAAAATTCAACATCAATTTTGGAACAACGCGTCCAACAATTAGAAAACAGCCTGTATCAGGCAAAGAAGATTCTCAGTTTCGAAGAAGCGTGCGCGTTTCTCAACTTTTCGAAAAGCTATCTCTACAAACTCACATCGGCGTGTGCCATTCCGCATTACAAACCAAGCGGGAAGATGGTCTATTTTGAACGGGAAGAACTGGAGAACTGGCTCAGGCAAAATCCGGTAAAAACCCGGGAGCAAATCGAAATGGAAGCCAACGCGTATATTTTGAAGAATAGCAAGAGACGATGAAAAGGGATAATGCTCAATACAAGGATCTTCAATCCAACAAGCAATCCAAAAACGAGCGCATCGAAACCTTTCTTCGCAGCGAGTTCGATTTTCGTTTCAATACCGTCAAATCCCGGACAGAGTATAAGGGGAAGGGCTCCGAGAAGCCCTTTTCCGTACTCACCAAGTTCGACATCAACTCCATCCGGCGCATATTGGACAGTAAAGGCGGCATCTATACCTCGCCCGACAACATCCGTAACATCCTGGAGAGCAATTTTGCACCGAAAGTAAATCCCATAAAAGAATACTTCCAAAACCTGCCCGCTTACTCATCCAACGACGACACGTTACCCATTACGGAGCTGGCGAAATGCGTAACGGTTAAAAACACCAACAATTGGAACGGATACCTGCTGAAATGGCTGGTGGCAGTTGTGGCCAATGCAATGGACGATACAGGATGTAAAAACCATACTTGTTTGGTGCTGACCGGCAGGCAGGGAGAGTATAAAACCACTTTTCTGGATATGCTTTGTCCCGAGAGTCTTCAGAATTATCTTTTCACCGGTAAAATCGATCCGCAGAACAAGGACGTCCAAACCCTGATGGCAGAATACCTGCTCATCAACATCGACGACCAGCTCCGGGCATTGAACAAGCGCGACGAGAACGAACTGAAAAATCTCATCACGGTAAATTTTGTCAAGTACCGCCGTCCGTATGATATCTACATCGAAGAATATCCGCATCGGGCGAGCTTTATGGCATCGGTAAACGGGAACGATTTTCTGACCGATCCTACCGGAAGCCGCCGTTTTCTTCCTTTTGAAGCGTTACACATCGATATCGACAGGATGAAGGACATCGATATGGATGAAGTGTACGGCCAGGCTTTTCGGCTGTACAAATCGGGATTCCGGTATTGGTTCGACAAGAATGAGACGGAAGAACTCAACTACTTCAACAACGAGTTTCAGATGCAGACGGTGGAATACGAAATGCTGATAAAGGGATATGAAGAACCGGATGAGAGTGACACCGAAGATTGTTTTCACACCACCACCGATATTGTCAACTACCTGCAACCCTTTTGTACGACCCGCCTTGTCGTAAAACAGATGGGCGAAGCCCTGCGTAAAAGTTCGTTCAAAAGGGAATCGAGACGCGTAAACGGCAGACCCGTTTGGGGTTACTTGCTGAAACAGGTAATCCCCGTGCCGTTTTAACTTTCAGTATTTTGCCTTACTACCTTACTACAACCTAAAAAAATAAAGAATAATACAGTGAAAGAAAAAGAGTTGTACTGTCGTAACATCTTTTTCGGACAAGTTACGACCCACTTACGACATTACTACACGGGCGCACGATGTAGTAGGACAAATCAAAAACTGTCGTAGGATGAAAATAGAAAATAACGATACTTTTTTCTTTCACTGTCAATGAATTAAACAGATGTAGTATGTAGTAAGAGAAAAAAACAAACCACCAAAATTTATAAACTTCTAAAACAGCAACCAACAATGAAAACCTCAATAGAAAACCTCAAACAAAACTCCATTAAACGGTATTTAGCCGAAAACGGCATCTACCCCGCGAGAGAATATGCCACTTATGCGCTGTACAAAAGTCCGTTCCGCAACGATCGAAAACCCAGCTTCAAAGTCGATTACAAAGACAACCTTTGGCGCGACTTCGGAAGCGAAGAAGGCGGAAGCATTATCGACTTGATAATGAAAATGAAACAATGCTCCTTTATTCAAGCCGTAAGACACTTGGAAGAAAAAGCCGACTTTCCTGTAATCGTCAAGCCCGCTTTTTCTTCCCCGGCGGAATCGGCCGGACGGATGAAATTGCTTCGCGTGGAGCAATCCCTTCCGCCCCACCTCGAAAGATATATCCGTGAACGAGGCATCCCCGCCCACTTAACGGCAGAATACCTAACAGCCGTTTATTACGATGTAAACGGCAGAGAGTATTCTGCATTGGGATTTAAAAACGACAAAGGCGGGTTTGAACTTCGGAATCCCGACTTCCAAGGATGTTATCCCCCCAAAACGATAACCACCTTTGACCACAACTCAACTACCTGTAATCTGTTCGAAGGTTTTACCGACTTTTTAAGCTACCTGACTTTGTATCCGATGAAAGAAAAAAGTCTTTTACCGGAATCGGCAGTGGTGTTGAACTCCACAAGTAACCTTGAAAAAGCTCTTCCGTTTCTTTCAAAACACGCCCAAATTTACGCTTACCTCGATAACGATGAAGGGGGAAAATCGGCAATGCAGAAACTTAAAAAAATGGGGTTTCCGGTAACCGACTGTTCCAACCTCTATGCAAACGATAACGATTTAAACGACTTTTTGCAGCGGATGATCCGACAAAAACCGGTTAAAAATATCGCAAAATCAAGACGAATGAAATTCTAATTACAGACCATAGCACATCCGAAAACCGGACAAATTGAGATGAAAACAAGGTTAAATTCGTTGAATGAACAACGAAGCACGGATCTCGAAAAATGTAACTAAGCAAGGTTAAATTCGTTGAATGAACAACGAAGCACGGATCTCGAAAAATGTAACTAAGCAAGTTTGTGTTTCGGGCAGCCCGAAACCTTGTTTTTCATCCCGTTGGTCTCCATTTTCACCCATAAACAAGCATAGAAATGACATTAAAAATACCCGCAAATAAAGGCGGTCGTCCCGCCAAAAGTTTAGCCGAAAAACGCAAGTATCGGCTATCGTTAAAACTCAACACGAACGAATATTTTCAACTCAAAAGCAAGGCAAAAATTGCCTGCAAAAATCGGTGCGATTTTCTTCGCGAATTGATTCTATCGAGAGATGTGAAGCAACGATTTTCGTCGGAACAAATCGCCATTCTCCGCAAAATCGGCGGAATGGCAAACAACCTGAACCAACTCGTAAAATTGGCACACGTGCAAGGCGTTTGGTTTGTGGAAACAACGGCGAAAATGCTGATGAGCGAATTGGACGAACTCTTAAAACGCATCCGATTATGACGGCAAAAATCGTAAAAGGAACGAGTTTTTCGGGTGCAGTCGGCTATATGATGAGCAAGAAGGAAAAAGCCGAAATACTGAAAGCCGAAGGCGTCCGAATGGAACCGAAGGAACTCACGGTGAAAAGTTTCGAGATGCAAGCATCGATGCACCCAAACGTGAAGAAACCGGTTTGGCATATCTCGCTCAACTTTTCGGAACAGGATAAGCATAAATTGACCAACGAAAAAATGGTGGAAATAGCCGAAGCCTATCTGCAAAAAATGAACATCAAAAATACGCAGTATCTGATTGTCCGGCATCACGACCGCCAACATCCGCATATCCATCTCTGCATCAACCGCATTGATAACGACGGCAAGCTGATATCGGACAAGAACGAAAAATACCGCAGTACCGGCGTCTGCAAAGAACTGACCAAAGCACACGGTTTATACTTCGCCCCGGGAAAAGAAAACGTAAACCGCGAACGGCTGATCGGAAACGATAAAATCAAGTACGAGATTTACGATGCGTTGCAACGAGCCATTCCCAAAAGCAAAACGTGGGAGGAATTGGAAAAGCAATTGAAAAACGACGGCATCACATTTCAATTTAAAACCGCCGGAAGTACCGACAAAATCCAGGGAATTATCTTCGAAAAAGACGGTTTAAGGATGAGTGGTTCAAAAGTGGACAGGGAATGCAGTTTTTCGAAAATCGACCGGGAAATCAAAGATAACGCCCTTGAAACGATACAGGAATCCGAACGACAATTGGATAATTTGCTGTATAATCAACTATCGCTAACCAACGAAGTAATCGGAGTCATTGACTCGCTTTTCTCATTTCTTGGGGATTCCCTGGGATCGTTTCTCGAACCGAGCAGCCCGCATTACGACGCTACGCTTGCTGACTATATCCTGGCGCTGAAAGCGAGAAAACGACAGGTGCAAAGTCGTATAAAAATCAGCAGAATAAGATAAAAAAATATTTACAAAAACAATAAAAACTAACTCTAAAATCCACAATTTATGACTACAACTAACAACGAAAACATCCTGATGATGTTTGAAGAAATCAACCAAAAGTTGGACAGAACTAACCAACAAATCGAGAAAATCGGACAAAAACAGCCGGAAGAAACAGATAACGAGCAAATATCGGAACTTAAATCGACAATGGAAAGGGTTTACGAAAGCCAATCTGAGAAACTACACGCCATTGAAAACGCCATCCGTACCGAAAAACGTAAAATCGAATTTACACCTACATCCACTTTCGGAATGGCTTTTTTCTTTTCAATGATGTTTATGCTTTTGGCTATGACTGTTTGGAATAATTCGCTAAGAAATCAGAATGCCACGCTTTCGGACAACGATTTGAAATTCCGCTACATCCAAATGATAGGCCACGCCACTGATGAAGAGTTATCCGCCATAGATACTGTTTTTTATTTCAATAGAAACAGCAAGGGAATTAAAACGTTACGCAAACAGGTGGAAACGTTTGAGAAAAATGTGGAAGAGCGGGCGAAGATAATGGAGCGTGAGGAAAGGTTAAAAAGAGAAAAAGAGAAAATTGAAAGTCAACTGAAATACAAGAAATAAAGCTTAAATCGAAGTTAATATGTTAATTATTGCTGTTATTGGCGATTTTTTTAGTATTTGATGCAACATTTTACGAAAAAATTCATCTATTTATTACAGACAACATTTTTATCAACTATATTTGAACAAATTTAAAAGCTGTTCATTTATGAAAACAAAAATCTTATTTCTATTTTTAATCGGCATCTTGTTTGGTTGTAATTCTGATAATATGGATATAAATCTCGCCACAGATGCACCCAATCAAATTCTGATGCTAAAGGTAGATTACACAACGAACACTTTTGAAGGTGGAACCATATTCGGTTTCTCAAAACCAACGGATAATTTTACTATTATAAACGAATACGTAGAACCGAGTGATTTTGGCAATGTTAAACTTATTTACAAAGAATTGAATGAGACTCTATTTGCTGGTACTATTCATTGGATGGGATTAGGCAAAATGACGTTTCCCGAAAAACTTGAACCTGCCAATTCTTTTGAACACGTTAAAACTTACGACCTACGTTATCCAAACGGTTTTGAAGTCGTATTTAATCCGGATAACAGGGAATTGGATTATGGTAAAGCGTGGCAGTCCATTCAGGGTTTGGTAAAAGTGAGAGAGTTTTTAGCCGCTAATCCCGATCAAAAGGCGAAACTGTTTCTGTACACGCCAAGCGTTGGTGCAGGCAATCCAAAAGACTGGTATTGGGTAATTTATTTGAAGAAGTAAATTGCAAAAATTAGTTTCATCCCACTTGCCACAATTTCCGGATAATGTTTTTTGATGTATTCGCGAACAGTTCTCAAAGATTTTGAAAAGCTGTTGTGAACCGTTTGTGTTGTCGTGTTCAGTTCGCCGGCAGTTTCTTTGGCAGGAATATTTTCCAAACGCATCCAAAAGGCATCTTGGTTTAATGTGGAACTGTTTTTCAACGCATCGCGAACAATTTGCAACAACTCTTCTTTTTCGATGTTTTCGTGCGAGGTTAGAGAAGAAACGATATTAGCATCTTCTGCCGGAATAGTTTCGGGAACAGCGATGCGATACATATCGTAAATACGAAAACGCAAGTGTTGTAACATATATACTTTTACACAACCGGTTTTATTCGTACGCAAAATACGCGGGTTTTCCCAAAAAGCAAGCCAGAAATTCTGAACAATATCTTTTGCCACTTCTTTATTATGCACCTTTGATACAACAAAACACAGAACGGTATGACTATACCTTTCATAGAATTGAGAAAAAGCCTTTCTGTCTTTATTCTCAATTGCCTTCAATAATATTTCATCAGAGGTTTGCAATCTGAAACAAAAATAGTAATTTTATCCGTTCTAAACGTTCCGTCGACAACAGAATGAAAGAAGAAAAATTAACGGCTAAGGAAAAAGCGGCAATTACGCGCGATTTGTTCGAACGATATCGCCGGGGAGAAACTTCGCAGACAGAGAATGAAGTCATCGAATCGCTTGAATCTGCCTTTATTCCTAAAAAAGAGTTCGAAATTACCGATGAGTTGATTGATGAATTAAATACCGAAACAACCGATTTTATTTTCCGAAAAATTGAAAACCCCAAAAAACGCAGGCTCTCGCCTATTCTTATTGGCTCGGTGGCGAGTATTGCGTTGTTGGTTATTGGGATATTCGTGTTTTACAAACCGCAATCTCAACAAACTAAAGATAACGAAATACAATATGTTGCAACCGATGCAATCAAAAATATCACCTTATCCGATGGTTCGCAAATCATTTTAAATTCGGGTACCAGGTTACGTGAAAACTCACGGGAAGTGTGGCTTGACGAAGGCGAAGCTTTTTTTAATGTGAAACCTGATGCTAACAACCCATTTGTAGTACACTTACGCAACGATTTAAAAGTACGGGTGCTGGGAACAAGTTTTACGATTCAGACTTACGAAGAATTACCGCTTCAAGAAGTGAGCGTGTTGAGTGGAAAAGTAAATGTTTCCATTCAGAATAGCCCAAGCATAGAACTTATAGCCAACCAACAGGCAATATACAACGTAACCGAAAAAGAACTCTCGAAAAAAACAACAAACAGTGCACAAAAAGCTGCCTGGCGTTCGGGAACAATCGTTTTGGAAAACGGTACGGCAGAAGAGTTGCGCTTGCGCATCCGGCAACTGTACGATAAAAATATTGTTTTCGAAAACCAACCCGAAGCGATGTCCATAAACATAACACTCGACAAAACCGCCGCACTAAACGAAATAGCGGATGAAATAGCCACCTTGTATGATTTATCCTATCAAATTGCGGACGATAAAATAGTTTTCCAATCCCAAAATGCTACGGAACTTCCCTAAAATACTATCTGTAATTTTTGGTTTATTTTTTGTGGGAAACGTATTGGCACAAACCATTTCGTTTCCAAATGAAACTATGCTTTCCCGTATCGAACGTATTGCCGAAGTTGCCAAAGAAACCGGAAAATCCATTACGTATGAGTCGCAATTTTTAACCGATATTTCAGTTCCGCCACTCAAAACCACATCTGTCGACATTGAAACGTGGCTGCGTTTATCACTCGGGAATACACCGCTAACCTATCGTAAAATCAACGCTACACGTTTTGTAATCGTCCGTCGCACCGAAGAAAAACCCGCCTATGGAAACCTGGCGGGCAAAATTACCGACACGTTTGGCGTACCGCTTGCAGGTGCAACCATCGAAGTAAAGAATGCGCAAAAGGGAAGAATGACGGGATTGAATGGCGATTATGCGATGCCGCTTTCCACAGGTGTTTTTGACATTGAAATCCGTTTTTTGGGATATGAACCGATAGAGATTAAATCCGTTAAAATAAACACAAAACAAACAACGCGTTTGGATGTGGCTCTGAAAGAAACAAATGTTTCGCTAAACGAAATCGTTGTTACTCAAATTCCGCCCGAAAACACCATTATCGGCGCATTGCGAGCACAACGAAACACACCTTACGTGAGTGCTGTTCTTGCCGCACAGGAAATAGAACGCTCAGCCGCCAACACCGTTCGCGATGCGCTGCAACTCATTCCGGGTATCGTTACCACCGAAAATAACGGTATTATCGTTCGTGGCGCGGGCGGGCGATGGAATGAAATCGCCATCGACGGGATTCCGATATCCAACTATGATCCGGCGTACAACATTTTTTCTTTCGATTTATTACCCGTTTCACTGGTGGATAATATCCGCTTGTTGAAATCAGCTACCCCCGACATTCCCACGAGTTTCGGTAGCGCAATGACCGATATCGTCACAAAAGACATTCCCGAACGAAATTTCGTGCAACTGAAAGCAGAGCTCCAACAGAATCCGCAAAGTACTTTTCAAAACCAACGCGGACGAAAATACGGCAAATGGGATTTTATTGGATTAGACGACCACAGTCGCGAAATACCGGAAAATGCTACAGAAATTCCTGCCGAACATTTTCGGATTTACGACCGCAAAACACCACCGTCACAACAATATTCCGTAACTATCGGGCGTACACGAACATTATCTGATAACGGCAACCGTTTCGGGTTGTTGTTTTCTCTTTCTTACCAAAACACGCAACGGCAATCGATTATTGAACATACGCAACGTGGCAGATGGAAAAGCATCGTGCAATACACGGGCAATATGAGCGAGAGCCGAAACGCGGGACACACATACGGCTACAACGCGGTTACGGGCGGAATGCTGAACGTGGGATGGCAATTTGCCAAAAACAGAATAAGCTTGCGGAATATTTTCACGAGAAGTTTCGATAACGATTTAACGGAAATATCGCAACACCTGGAAGACATTCCGGAGAATGACGAGAACCTGAGTCGTCAGTTTTTCAATTATCCTACATTCTCCGGTTTATTGCAGAACAAGCTGGATGGTCAGCACCTCATCGGCAACGTTTCGCTACAATGGAATGCATCGCACACGCTTGTGCAACGTGAGCGGAAAGATGCCGCGTTTTCGGAAATGTACAAGCCGTTGCGCGACGATTCACTCTTGTATTTTCTGCACAACAATCCTCAATTAAAAGACATCTACCCTGCATCGAGCGGACGATACCGAAATAGGGAACAAAGTTTCAGGATGGGAGCATCGGTTTCGTTTCCTTTTCATTGGGCAAATTCGGCAAGTAAATTCACTGCCGGATATAATGCCAACTACAAGCGCATCCGATACGGATTCAGCGAATTGATTTTGCAGTATAAGAACACACCCGCACCGGAAATTTATCGGACGTTTGAGCAAGACAATTTTGAAAAAACGATGATGGATCATTTCCCATTCGCGATGTTGGAGCACCGTTGGAGCGAAAAATTACGCGTGATTTGGGGTGTGCGTGCCAATTACGAAAACATTGTGCGCAAATGGGAGTTTATGCCATCGGCAAACGTTACATTCACGCCGATAAGAGATTTGAATGTACGTTTGGGATATCAACGTTCCGTTATTCATCCACAATTGGCTGATTATGTTCCTTTCCCTGTTTACGATACCTATTTACTCGGTACATCTGTTAACCGTCCGATACGTTCATCGTCTGTTCAATCTGTTGATTTTCAGATTGAAAAACAACTAGGTGCGTTCGATTTTATTTCTGTCGGATTGTTTTACAGGCATATCAAGCATCCTATTGAACGTACCACTTACGAATATCGGCAAGACGAGCGAATGTATGTGTTGCAAAACTCGGATAAGGCAGTTAATTACGGCATCGAAGCAAATGCGCGCAAACAATTGGATTTTATTGCCGATGCCGTTTTTATACGCAACATTCAATTTTCTGCCGGATATACGCTCACCCGTTCATCCGTTTACGGCAAGAGAATGGAAATGAGAGATAAAGACGAGTTTATTGAAACCGAGAGCATACAAAAACGGCCGCTTTCGGGACAGATGCCTTATTTGCTAAACATTGGACTTAACTATTCAGTGAAAAACCTGAATGCGAATGTGATATTTAACCGAAGTAGCCGTCAACTTTTTGTGTTGGGTGAGAACGCACACGGACACGAATACCGCGCACCGTTTAACTCGCTGGAAACCGCGATAAGTTATCGGTTGAAAAATGGTATTTCGCTTAAATTGAGTGGGATAAATCTATTGAATGCCAACGAAATTTTTTACACAAACACGCCCGACGATTATGTTCGCGATGAATATAATTTTCCGACTGAAAATCTTCTTCCACACAAATCCGAAAATTATGACGAAGGGCGCGACCCGGTTATTCATAAAACATACGATGAAAGAGCATTCTCCTTTTCTGTTAACCTCACATTCTAATTCACGTTTTTTTAACTAAGATATCGGTTAGGTTTTTAGCTGTTTTTACGTAATACATATAGATTATCAATCTGATGTAATTTATATGCAAAAACGACATAGAAACCGAAAACAATACTTTAAAGAGCTAGCACAAACATGCGAAAAATATTTTCTCCCATTTATAGAACATCATAAAGAAATTATTCCGGAACTCAATATTTTAGAAATTGGATGTGGAGAAGGTGGCAATTTGCAACCGTTTTCAAAGCGAGGATGTAAAGTAACCGGGATTGATATTTCCGATGTAAGAATTGAAGAGGGAAGACAATTTTTTCAGGAAGAAGGACTGCAAGGCAATTTCCTATACCAAGATATTTTTACAACAAGTTTTGAAGAAAAATTTGATATCATCATTATTCACGATGTTATTGAGCACGTGCTTGACAAGAAACGATTACTGACAATAGCCACATCTCTCTTAAAAAGTAATGGATTAATTTATGTTGGTTTTCCGCCGTGGCAAATGCCATTTGGCGGACATCAACAAATTTGCCACAATAAAATAATATCTTCTTTACCGTTTATTCATCTTTTGCCTGAAAAAGCATATAAAATATTATTGGAGAAAACAGGGGTAAATCAGCGTACAATAACCGAATTGATAGAGATAAAAGATTGCAGGACAACAATTGAACACTTTAAAAAGCTCGTCAAAGAAATCGGATTAACACAGGTAGACGAAGCTTATTATTTTATTAATCCACACTATGAGAGCAAGTTTGGATTAACACCTCGCAAAACCTTTTCATTATTTTCGGCTATTCCTGTTTGGAGAAACTTTTTTACCACATCGTATTTTGCTATTTTGAATAAGAAAAATCAAGATTAATGATAATTATCTGAATAATAGAATAATAAACAACTATTTACACATTTAAAAACTTTATTTTATGAAAACAAATCTATTTAGGGTCTGCTTACTAATTCCCAATCAGGCACACAATTTCATTTGTGGCCCGAGTGGATAAATGTTTATATTTCTCACTTTCATCAGTTTCGATAGAAACGAGACAAAATAAGACAGGGGAATATCCCTCATATGTCGGATCAGGTTCATCACAAAAATGATAGCCCCTATCCAACTGTTTGATGTCGTGGCCAATCTGGCGCGGATATCATTTAAACCATATCCACGCTTGCCCTGACCAAACTTCCCTTCAACCTGATTGCGTTCCGCCGCTTCTCGTCGCTCTTTACGTTTTTGGTATCTGCTCTTTATCTCTTTTACCGGTTTTCGTCCCAGTGGCTCCCCGGTGTAGCGGATTCCTTTCTCTTTCAAAAACCGTCTGTTCTCCCGGGTAAGATATATCTTGTCCACCTGAACCAGCTCCGGGTATTTCCCTGTCAGTTCCCTAAAGCGTTCGACCTGTGCCTGAAGATCCTGCCCCTCGTTAAAGGCATCCCAGTCAAAATGATCCACCCTGGCATATCCATCCAGCAGGCTGATGTTGATCTTGGCGCCAAACTCCGTCTTGGCCTTGGCCTTGCCACGCACGATGGGACGTACATGCGGCTGATGAATGCTCACGATGCGATCTTCTACTTGATGGCTCTTCTTCTTGTACATGCTCTCCTGTTGTTCCAGCAGATGCTGGATAACAAAAAAATATTTCAGTTGCCGCCTGTCAAAAGGAACCGGTTCATCCTTTATGGTGTCCAGCATCTCATTGATAGTTCGTACATCCCGTTTCAGATAGTTGATTTGCTTGCGTATCGCCTTTCGTAAAACGTTGGCAGGTTTTCTCTTCATCTTCGATACATTCAAAAAATCCTTGCGTGCAACCCTTCTGTATGTACGGGGTTTATCTTTAATACCCAGTTTTAAACACAACTCATCAATCAACTCCTCGGCCTTTTGACGACTCTCGTTCAGCAGATCCAGATCGGTGGGGTATTTGATATCCGCATCACAGACTGTAGCATCCATTTGAAGTTTCCCCTTGTTCCCGGGATGCGGATCGGGATCGTCATCATTATCATCTTCCTCATCCGTCGCTTCCTTGTCAACCACTTCTTGATTTGCCCCGGCTTTCAGCTTCAACCCTTTTCTTATCAAGTCGTCCGTCAATGATTCAAAGACGTCCAGATCGATTCGTTTCCTGATGGATACCAGCAGTGATGGTGTCATCACCTGTTCATGGGTGAAAGCTTCGAGCCCAAGAAAATACTGCATGTAGGGATTTTCCTGGATCATCTCTATCACCCCGCGATCGTCTGTCTTCATGATGTGCTTTATGATGATTACTCCCAGCACAAGCCTGGCATCCTTGGTGGGGGCACCACGGTTGCTTTTGAAGTTCTTGTAATAAAGCCGGGCGAACTCTTCCCAAGGAACTATTTTTGAAAGAACAACCCACCGGTTATTCTCATCCAGTTTTGCCTCGAAGGGCATCTTGAACTCGGAAATTGAAAGCTGTCTGGAGCTCTTGTATCGTATCATAAAATGCAAGGATTATGAAGTAAAAATACTCAATTTCTTGCAGTTATACAAATTTTATATCAATCAATTTGCTGATTTTCAGCATAAATATCCATTATTCAGCAGACCCTATTTAACAAAATTGGTTTAAGCATCGTGCTTATTGTTCTTTCTGCTTTTTTGTTCTCAAAAGCACAATCCCAGATCAGATACGCCTCTGATGGGAAATTGACTATCGGAAACACTCAACCTTATGAATTTTATGGACAAACAGTTGAGGGAAGTGGAATGTATTTTAAGTCTCTCACAAACAGATTCTTGCAACTTGATGTTTCTCCGTCTAGTCCGAGAATAGCTGGAACAGGAAATCAAGTCGTTTTTTATAACACTAAAACTAGCACATTCAACAGTATTCAAGTGGCAAATGTGTATAACTATTCTGATGCTAAAGCTAAAACAAACATTCGCCCTTCGATGTATGGTTTAAACGTAATTAGCCAACTGCGCCCTGTAACTTATCAGTTTGCGGGCGAAAAAGAAATGGGGCGAAGCAGTAATTTAGAAATTGGATTGCTCGCCCAAGAGGTTGAAAAAATCTTGCCAAACATTGTATATACAGATGATGAAGGCAAAAAACTAATAAACTACATTGCTTTAATTCCGGTGTTGATTGAATCTGTGAAAACACTTCAAGCAGAAGTAAACGAATTAAAGAAATCCGCTAAATAGATATTATATAATACATTATGCATAATCTAAACCGTAATATTTATGAGATATATAAAATTTATCGTTTCTGTGTTGTTCTTCATGTCTTTGACCTTTGTTGGTTGTTCTGATGAACAAGTCTTAGATAATGAGACAATTGAAGAAACGAACATTAGTAGTACCCGAGCGGTAGAAATTACCGACTATTATTGGTATCAAGGCAAAAAAATCGGGTTGAATAAGAACGAAAGGAAAAAATTCATCCTTTTTAGGCAAGAAGATGTTATGAAGTTGAACGCGAATTTTGCTAATTTTAAATTTACCGATTCGCCTTCCGAAGTTAAAATCTCTCCCAAAGTGAAAAACTCAAAAGCAACAACTTTGGGCTCATCCTTAATGTGGGCAAGCATTGAAACTTCCGAATCTCTTATGAAATATAGTGAAATTCTTTATGAAGCTCCTTATTTTACAACCAAGGATGGATATGAATTAGGACTGAGTCATTTGTTCTATGTAAAATTGAAAGCCGAAGAAGATATAGATATACTTACAGAAATGGCAACCAAATTCAACGTTGAAATCATTGGAAACAATGAATATATGCCGCTATGGTATACACTAGGATGCACAAAAATGTCGAATGGAAATGCTTTGGAAATGGCAAATATTTTTTATGAGACTAATTTGTTTGCAGAAGTACATCCGGACTTGATGACACCAATCATTACAAGTTGTGTTAATGATACGCACTTTAATAGTCAATGGAACTTGTTGAATACAGGACAAAATAACGGAACTTTAGGCTTTGATATAAGATATTGTGGCACCAGAAGTATCACAAGCGGTTCAAATGGAATTATTGTTGCAGTAATTGACCACGGAATTCAGTTAAATCATCCGGATTTGAATATCCACCCGATAAGCTATGACACAGAAACAGGAACATCGCCAAGTATCGTAAGAGGAAATCATGGTACTGCTTGTGGAGGTATAATAGGAGCAGTATCGAATAATAATCTTGGTGTTGCAGGCATAGCATCTAATTCGCCATTAATGTCTATAAGCAATAATTTAATTTCTGCTCCCGACTACAATCAGAAAGTTGCAGATGGATTTAATTTTGCTAGGACTAATGGCGCTTCTGTTATTTCCAATTCTTGGTTTTCACCAACTCCACAGGCTATACTAACGGATGCTATTCAAAATGCAATATCAAATGGTAGAAATGGCAGAGGGTGTGTTGTAGTTTTTGCGACAGGTAATGATAATTCAGCTGTAAGATATCCAGCCAATGCAATCCCAGATATCATTGCTGTTGGGGCAATGAGTCCTTGTGGAGAAAGAAAAAGTCCAACTTCCTGTGATGGCGAAAGCTGGTGGGGAAGTAACTTTGGAACAACGCTAGATATTGTCGCACCGGGGGTATTTATTCCAACTACAGACAGAACAGGAAGTGCGGGATACAGTTCAGGAGACTATTTCTTGACTTTTAATGGAACATCCTCCGCATGTCCTCATGTTGCTGCGACTGCTGCATTAATTTTATCAGAAAACCCATTGTTGACACAAAGGCAAGTTGCTGACATTATTGAGAGTACTGCACAAAAAGTTGGTAATTATAGCTATTCATCAACAAGCGGAAGACCAAATGGCACTTGGAATCAAGAAGTGGGATATGGTTTGTTGAATACTTTCGCGGCTGTAGCAAAGGTAAAAAGTGAAACTCTTAGTTTTTCAAACCAAAGTATTTATTCAAATTTATTTGCTGGTAAGTGGAATGTAGTTGCAAATAATGTAAGTGTGTCAAATAATGCACACTTGACCTTGAATTTTGGAGAACAGATAACTATCAATCCACCGTTTACGGTAAATATCGGTTCGCAACTAAGTATTTATCGATAATAATAATTCAAATCCATTTATGTTCAAAAATAACGGGGTGAGTATTTCATCCCGTTTTTCTTCCTGGTTTATCACATCAACCTTCTCAACTCCTCCGCATCTGGTAAAACACCCCGATATTTCTCCGGCAATTCCGTTGCCAATTTGTAAGTGGCAACACCCATCGGTTTAGATGTATCTCTGAGAGCATACTCCACAATTTTTTCTTTCTTCGATTTGCAAAGAATAATGCCGATGGAACGGTTCTCGTGCGGCAACCGAACCAAATCATCAAGGGCGGAAAGATAGAAATTCATTTTCCCGAGATATTCAGGTTTAAATTCCCCCCGTTTTAAGTCAATCGCTACCAAACATTGCAATTGGCGATTGAAGAAAAGTAAATCGACAAAATATTCTCTGTCTTCGACAATAAAGCGATGCTGATTACCGATAAAGGCAAAATCCTTTCCCAACGACATAATAAAGTTTTTGATATTCAGCACGATTTCACTTTCGAGTACGCGTTCATCCACCTCGTCGTCGGGCGATTCAATATTGATGTAATCCAACAAATATTCATCTTTAAACGAAAGGAGTGCTTTCCGACGCAAGTCGGCATCGGAAATGGTTATGGCAAAATTGTTGGGAAGTTTTCCTTGTTTTGCAAAAAGATTTGATTTTAGATTGTTTTGTAAAACCCTATAATTCCAAAATTCAGTTGCACATTTTCCAATGTAAAAAAAGCGTTCTTCTAACGTTTTGGTTTTGATAATTATCTCATAATGATGTGAGAACCCAACAGATAAAAAACTATTCCACGTATCCATCTCTAAATCGTCCGACACTGTCGGACGATTTGCGGCCAACAAATCAATCTGAATTTCGTCCGACAGCATCGGACGAATTGATTGTATGTGATTTTCAGTGATTAAGTATGGTTGCCATTCTTCATAAAATTGTCTCATGCGTTTGATATTTGCGGGCGAAAACCCTCTCAATCCGGGCAATTCCTGTTGAAGTCTTTCTGAAATACTTTCAATGGCGCCGGTTCCCCAAAAGTGGTTCCGGCTATTTTCGGAAATAAATTTCCCGATACCGAAATAGAGCGAAAGCATTTCACGATTAGCTAATTTTGCAGCCCTATAACGACTTTGTAAAATCGCATTTTTTATTTGCCGAACGACGTCAGCATAATTTATGGATATACTTTGTTCCATTGAGAGAAGTTTTTTGTTTCAGTTGTAAACTCTTTTACAAAGTTAAATATTTTCCGTTTAAATCTTTAATTCAGGTAAACTGTCAATCGCTTTTTGCTTAAGTTCATCAACGGCACGGGTGTATTTTTCGGTGTGCTGCAAGCCACTATGTCCCAGCAAGCTTGCAACGGTTTTAATATTTGCCCCGTTATTTAAAATGTTTACTGCAAACGAATGTCGGGCGCAGTGCCAGGTGATATGCTTTTGAATTTTAGCTCGTTTTACCCAATATTTCAACGATCGTAAACACATCGACTGGCTTGGTAGATTAAAGATTTTGCTATCTATCTGTACGCCTTCTTCGTTAACTTCAGGTTTACCTATAAGTTGGAGCAGTCCATCGTTTAAGGGTGTATTAACCCAACTTTTAGAACTCTGACCCTGTGCTTTTTTCTGATTAAAAGTAAGTAATTTGTTAGAAAAATCGACATTAGAATACCGTAAGCCTTTTACATCGCAATGCCTAATTCCGGTGTAAAGACAAAAAATAAAAGCTCGTCTAACGTCCATATTTTGTTGCGGATAGGTTGTCCTTATAAGTTGCTCAATTTCCTTAATACTCAACACATCTTTTGTGAGGGCAGCTTCGTCACCTTTGCACTGAACGTTTAAGCACGGATTTTTACGTATGTAATCTTCTTCGACGAGATGTTTGATGATTTTCTTAAATCGCTTGTAGTGAGTGAGAGCACCTTCTCCTTTACTAATACTTTTTAAATATTCAACAAACTTTACAATCATCGCCTTGTCGATTTGCTCACCACTTATTCGCTCTTTGTATAATGGATATTCTAACGCGATAAAATCCTTGAAGCGTTTTATGGCTGCCTTTATCATTCGCTTATCGCCTTTGGTGTAGTTTTCATAATAAGCATCCATACAATCGAAGATGTTTACTTTTTTGAAAGTTGGTAGTCGATAGCCGGTTGCAGCATCTTTCATCTGCTGTTCTTTTTCATAGCGAATCTGTTTTGCCAACTCTAATGTTTCTTTGTTTGTTTGGCGTTCGATAGGTGTTCGTGGGTTTTTCAATAAATACAGATTTAACGACTCCTTTTTTCGACTTTTTCTCACCATTTCTTCGCCGGTATCCTCATTTACGGTTTTTACATATCCCATATAATATTCGAGATACAAACTGTACGTTCCATTTTTAAGCTCTTTCTGCATAAGCTTAGGGTTGTCGGTGCTTTTTCCGTCAAGTTTTGCCATTGCATTCTTTTTTTTATTTACTTTGCAAATATAGAAATTAAATCTGGAATTCTGGGGTGCCCAGGGGGCGCCCAAACCGACAAAAAAGGGTGAAAATTGGCAAAATCGGAAAATAATGGAAAATCATAATGAATTGATATTTAGTGCTATGATTGCTTTTGCCTTCCCTTGTTTTAGGGGTTGGGTACTCGCTCCGAGTACGATTGATTTTAAATAAAGTCCTGATATATAAGTATGTTAGGGCTTTATTGTTTTTAATTACTGGCAACTTACTGGCAATTCTGCCTTTTTTATTGCAACTTTCATTGTTTTTTGTGTTGTTTTTTTATTCATAATGCAAGGTTCTGATTTCAGGTTTTGTCAGGTTTTCACCGCCGTTTCACCGCCGATTTACGCCCGATTTCAATTTGTTTTTTCTTAATAATATTAAACTTCATCTTTGAGTTTTATTGCATAAATTAAGCCCCCCCCCAAAATAGGAAAGGTTGATTTTAACATACCCCCATTGCCTGAAAATATGTCCATTGAAGAAAAGGTAGGGGGAAGAGGTTTGTTTCTTAAATCAGGTCTTCAATAAATGATCCCCCCTTATGATCCAGTATTGTGCAGTGCTTCTGCCAGCTTGTCTGATAAGTCCCATTGGCTTTTATCTGCCAGCTTCAACTTATCCAGTATGGCTTTGGTCTGTCTTTTCCGGTGGTCTTTATCTGCCTTGCTTAGTACTTCATCGGGAAGGGAATTAATGTACTGGTACATTTCTTTCCTGATCTCTTCCAGTGTCATGCCTTCATTTATTCCCCTTTCAGCATTAAACCTTGTTTGAATGTCTTGTGTAGTTAGGTCTTTCTTGTGTATCGGAATTATTAATGATTTCATTGGAATTAGTCTTTGATATTGTAAGTATAAATCTTCTTTGAATATATTTTCCCAGTTTGGGTTCACAAGATCAGCCAGCCTTATTCCAATTCCTTTGTTAAGAATAATATGTGGCTTCAAATAATGTGCTTCCCATTTCAGAAAATTGCCTGAAGAAGTCCAGCCAGCTTCTGCAATTATTTGTTGCCTGTGAAGCCCCTGTTTCATCTTTATATTCCTGCTTGCATCGTACATTTTAAGTCTTGTATTGGTGTCGGAAAAGGCTTTAAAATGCCCCTTGTCTTTAGGGTTGGAATATAGCTTCATTCCTTTTCCCTCCCTGTGGTGTTGTATATATTCCTTAGGTTTTTTTTCTGTCTGAATAATTGTTCCATATTCAAACTTATCTACTGTAGCATCAAATAAAGGAAGCCGGATAAGATTTTCCAAATACTTAATTCCTTCAATAAATTCAACTTTTGAAAAGGTGAAATTGTGCCCTTTCCAAAAGTACATTACACTTCCTTTCAAATTCATTAGCCCGGTTGTTTCATTCACTCTTAATTCCATATTTTCACAACCTGTAATGGAATAAGTTTGCCAGCCTGAAGAATAAACTGCTTCCGGTTGTAAATGTCCCAGAAATGGCTTATCTTTGCCTTGCAAATGTTTGGTTATTTCAATAAAATCAATCATTTAATATCCAATGAAAAGGGGAAGCTGTGAAGCATCCCCCTTTATGTTTTAAGCTGCTTCAGGAAAATCTGTTTTATACAGATATTTTTCAGATAAAAATTTCATTATTTCATTCAGCTTTTTTTCCATTGCCGGGAAGAAGAATATTTGAATAGTCTTTCCCCTGTCCGGTGTGTAAAATACAACCAAATCCCCAGTATCGGAATTTCTGTCAATCCTCCCCTTTTCATTGGATATTCCAATTGTCCCATATCCGATAAATAAAGGGTAGTCATCCATTTGCCAAATTTGTGTTCTGCATACATAGGGCTTAAACTGCTTCAGGATTGAAGTTTCTTTCTTTGTGAAAGTGCCTATCATCTGCCCTGTTATTTGGTGCATCATATTGCGCCCCTTTAAGGCTGTTTTAGCCATTTCATTGTCCTTGCTGATAGATAACCTATTCGGAAGAATAGTTGTTCCAGACTGCCTGTAATAGCTTGAATTTGTGCCCTCTTTTAATTCATAGGTGGCTTGTTTCAAAGTCTTTTCAAAAAAATCAATCATTTTAATATCCTCCTTTTATTTAGCTGGTATGTAATTGCTTTGCAAAAAATCTTCCAAATCCTGCCTTTTAACATAGATTTTCCTTCCAAATTGTGAAAAGGGAATGATCCTGTTATCCCTGTAGGTCTGCCATGTCTTTGCACTTACTCCCAGCATTTGCCTTGCCTTCGGACTTTCGATCCATTGTTCCCCAAATTCTGTTTCCTTCTGTTTGATGATAAGGCTTTTCATTTCTTCCAGCCCTTCTTTCATTTCTTCCAGCCAGTCTTGTGGGACAACTGTGATTAAAAAACTTTGATTGTTTTGTGTATGCATTTTGTGAATTGAATTTTTTTATGTTTGATGCTTTGATGTAATAAAACAAATATAATAAGGGGTTTTAGGAATTACAATTTGTTTGCCTAAAAGTTTTCAACAAAATGAAAAGTGTAAGATATATACAAATAAATGTTTTTAAAGTAATGAAAATGAATAGAAAATGTTGCAGAGTGTCAGATTTATTATAATGTGTTGTTTGGTGCTGATGGGTTATTAATGGAAAGTTCCTGAAATAATCCAGGCTGATTATTCCCTTAGCATAAGAATTGTTATGTTTTTTACATACAATAAAGAGGGTTGAAGTTTATGTCCCCCTGATCTTCCCGATTAGGATTTCCATTTCTTCAGGCTTCATTTTTCCCAGTAATGCCAATATCTCTTCCTTTGTATCTGAATTAAATACTTTGTCCATTGTTTCATCCTGGCTTATTGTGTCAAAGTTGGAAAGATATGTTTCTGTTATTTTAATGGAAGAGTGTCCCAGTGCCTTGCTTATGTCGTAAACATTTGCTTTCTTCTGCCGGGCAATGTTTGCAAATGAGTGCCGGGCAATGTGAAATGTAAGTTTCTTATTAATCCCGGCCAGTTTGGCAATGTCCTGCAAATAGTTATTTATTAGGCTGTTTTTGCTGTTTACTTGCTGAAGTAGTTTCTTCTTGACTTGTGCCGGAAGCTGTTCCTTTTCTTCTTGTGTGGTTGCAATAGCATAAGTAGCATTATTGTCCAGTAAAGGGAAAATATAATTTGTATTAGGTTTATCCAAATTCATGTATAAATTTAGAATGTCCAGTGCTTCGGGAAGTAACCGGATAGATTTCTGTCTTTCATTCTTTCCCATTTTATATTCCAGCCTTCCTTCTTCTATGTCCGATTGTCTTAACTGTATCAAATCCCCAGCCCTTATTCCGGCACAATAGAATGCAAATAAGAAGTAGTTTCTGCAATGCCATAACATTGTCCCCTGATCCAGTTTAAGTGCCTGAATAGTCCTTATTTCTTCATAAGACAGTTTTTCCTTAGTGGTGGGGGTTGTGGTGTGCTCAAAGTCATTAAAGGGGTTGTAATCAATTTTCAGCCCTTCTCCCCAAAGGTTCTTAATTCCCTTGTTGTAAAGGCTTGCAAACTGATCCAGTTGTTTACTGATTGTGTTGGGGTGTAGTGTTAATTTCGGATTTCTTGAATTTGGCTGTTTTTGCAAAAATGCCTTGAATTTATTTAGAAATGCCAGTGTAATTTCATCAAATTTCAGGTCTTTTTTGAATTTGGATAAAACTTCCTGAAGCTCTTTCCCCTTGTATTTTATCAGTTCATCGGGCTTCCTGCCATTAACAAAGAATTTCAACTTATTTAAAAAGGTATTATATTTCTTGTATGTGTTATAGTCCCCTGCATCAAATGTTTCTTGTGCAAAATCATCCGCAAATTTAAAGAAAGAGAATGTTTTTTCTACATAGTTTATTTTGGAAGCAATATTTTCGGAAGTAGCCCTGCCTTCTTTTTTCAAATCAGAATAGACTTGCCTTGCATTGGTTAATTCATCGGATAGGGTTTCATTTAATTTTTTATACTGTGGTTCTTTTGATCTGATCCATTTTTGGTTCTTTGCTTCAAAATTAAAATTATCCCTGTTTGAAATTTCAGCTGTGGTTTTTATCCTTTTTCTTATTCCCTGTGAAGTAATGCAAAGAAATATTGTAAATTTGCCTTGCCTGTTTGGCTTTGAATTTACTTCAAATCTGAAAGTAGCCATATTTCTATCATTTTAATATCCTGATACAAATATACTACATTAAATAATTTTACTGGCAATTTACTGGCAATATTTCTTTATTTAAATACATTTTATTACATTTGCATTGAATTTTAAAACTGATAAATATCAATATAATATGCAGTTATGATAAATCGAAAAGAGACTGAAATTACATTTTGTAGTCCCGCTCCGAGTACAAGAATCCGCTGATAATCGACTGATTGTCAGCGGATTCTTTTTCGGAGCGCCAAAAGGACGGCAAAGAAATCAAGAGATATGATTTAAATAGCTTTAAATCAATCGCATACCCATATCTTTCCTTTTATCCTTATTTTAGCCTTTAATCATTTCAATAATTATGCTATGGAAGCAATCATTACTCGCCTACAAAATTTCATTAATGAGTTTACATCATATAGATTAAAAAAATCAATCGACCTTTTTGACTTGAAATATAGATATTGGGACGATAAAATTTTGCATTTACATATACCAAATCCTTTCCGATATGGATTCAGATATTGAATTGTTGGAAAAGCGTTTGCAAAAAACAGAACTCATCAAACAAGGAATGATGCAGGAACTGCTTACCGGAAGAATACGGCTGGTAGCAGAATATGAATCGTATAGTACGGTAGCAGAAGATACACCAAAGTATACTAACATCCAGCTTATTTTACTTTTTATGAAAAACATAAAATAAATTTTGTCACTATTATACTTTTTGTCTACTTTTGTATAATAAGAGGGATTCTAATTATACATTTTATTTTATGAAAGACTTTGTTTCCGGCAAATATATCAATCAGGGATATTATAAAAGTTTTCAACCCGGCTTTATTAACAGGCGCTGGCAGGTTGACGATATGCATCTGCTCAGCCTGCTTAGTCAGGCAGACAGGCATCTTGGGAGGTTGGATATGTATTCTCAGTACGTCAATATAGACCTGTTCATTCAGATGCATATTGCCAAAGAAGCTATTCAATCGTCAAAAATCGAAGGTACGCAAACCAATATGGAGGAGATTTTTTTAGATAAAGATGAGATAAAAAAAGAAAAACGCGACGACTGGGAAGAAGTGCAAAATTATATTCTTGCCATGAACGAAGCAGTTTTGCAGCTGCACAGATTACCTTTTTCGAGCCGTCTTATCAAGCAAACGCACAAAGTATTGCTTCAGGGTGTTCGTGGTGAACAGAAACAACCGGGAGAATACCGCACCAGTCAAAATTGGATAGGCGGAGCTACTATAAATGATGCCGTATTTGTACCGCCCGTACATACTTCTGTTGCTGAATTGATGTC
This sequence comes from Petrimonas sulfuriphila, assembly GCA_038561985.1. Classification (NCBI taxonomy): domain Bacteria; kingdom Pseudomonadati; phylum Bacteroidota; class Bacteroidia; order Bacteroidales; family Dysgonomonadaceae; genus Petrimonas; species Petrimonas sulfuriphila. The sequence goes on from CP073276.1 coordinate 1,642,203, forward strand.
GGATATAGAAAAATTTGCCCACGACGAACTGAATCATTTGCCGGATTTGCTCAAAGCCGCCATTATTCACTATCAGTTTGAAACCATCCATCCCTTTTTGGATGGCAATGGACGTGTTGGCAGATTACTTATCACGCTTTATTTGGTGGACAAAGGGATATTAAAACGACCGATTTTGTATTTATCCGATTTTTTTGAGCGTAATAGAATGTTGTATTACGATAATTTAATGCGGGTACGCACGCATAACGATATGAATCAATGGTTGAAGTTTTTCCTGACCGGAATCATCGAAACTGCGAAAAAAGGAGTGACTACTTTTGACGGTATCATGATGCTGCAAAAAGAGATTGACCGCAAACTGAAAGAATTTGGAAACCGAAGCGGCGATGCCTACAAAGTGATAGACTATCTCTACAACCGCCCGACCATCGACGCACAAAAAGTGGCAAAAGTAATTGACAAATCACCACGAACAGCCTACAAACTGATAGAAACGCTGGAACAAGCCGAGGTAATCAAAGAGATTACTGGCGCTGAAAGAGGAAGGATTTACCTGTTTGAAGATTATATAAACTTATTTGAAGATTAAAAATAAATCCAACCATGAGCAAAGTAGGAGAAATTGAAAGGAAACAGTATCAAAATTCCGATAGTATCAATTTTAGCTTTGACAACCGCAGTCTGGTTATACGAAACAGGCAATCGGTTATAAATAAAAACCGCCTGTTTCTATCATCTGGTAAGGACAAACTTCTCAAACAGTCAGATTTATCTTTTTCCGTCGAGTTTTGCCGTTACATTCTTTTTTTTATTTACTTTGTGGATATTGAATAAAAACCGAAGTCTCCGGATATCCGGTAGGCGCTAATACTGCCCAAAAAATGGATTTTGATTACGGTAAATTTAAGGTAAAGCCCGGTTCAAAAGTGAACCTGAAGAATTTTGCCACCTCCGAGGATGGCGGGTTCGATAAGAAATCTGCCAGAAAAGAGATTGAAAACAACATCAAGCAACTGAAAGACCTGCAGGAGATGTTTTACGCCGATGACCGCTACTCGTTGTTAATCATTTTGCAGGCGCGGGACGCAGCGGGAAAGGACGGGGTTATCCGTCACGTGATGTCGGGCATCAATCCCCAGGGATGCCGGGTGCACAGCTTCAAGACTCCCACGAAGAACGAGTTGGAACACGATTACATGTGGCGCCACTACAGGGCGTTGCCTGAGCGGGGGATGATTGAGATCTTCAACCGCTCACATTACGAGAACGTGTTAGCCACCAAAGTAAATCCCCAGTGGATTCTCAATGAACGTATCCCCGGGTACAGTTCTGTAGATGAGATTGATCAACAATTTTGGGAAAACCGTTACGCGGCTGTCAATGCTATTGAAAAGCACTGGTACGACAACGGCATGCGCATTTTAAAGTTTTTCCTCAACGTATCGAAAGAAGAACAAAAGGAGCGTTTCCTCGCAAGGCTTGACGAGCCGGATAAAAACTGGAAATTCAGTTCTGCCGACTTGCAGGCCCGCTCGCAATGGAATAAGTACGATGAAGCGTTTGAAGAGATGTTGGAAAAAACGTCGAAACCCTATGCTCCGTGGTACGTGATTCCTGCCGACAAGAAATTTTTTGCCCGTGTTGCTGTCGGCGATATAATTCTGGAATTGTTTAAATCGCTTGACCTTCACTATCCTCCTGCAGAGTCACCCGAAGTGCTCGCCAGGGCACGGGAGCAATTAATGAGCGAATAGATCGGACCGGCCTCTTTCTATTTTGAAGGGATATGATTCCCTTTTCTCTTGTCATTCAGTCGTTCATCTACCCGTGTCATCAGCCAGAAGAAGCTGAAAACAAAAGCAACAAGAATAACCGTCCAGAGAAATCCGGAAGAGAGGGCAAACTCTTTTCCCTTGAGTAGGTAAGCCCCACCGATTAGAGCAGCCAGAACGGCATACATCAGTCCGAAAATGCCAACGAAATCTTTAAGTACTTTCCGTTCGCTTAGTCTCACCGGTGTTTGTTGGGGTTTGAGGGCGTTTTCGGTTTCAATCTGATGCATAATTCTGTATTTCAGGTTTTCAGGTGCTTTCATTCTTGCCTCCTGCATCATTCCGCGGATAAACTCCTCATCGTCGTGCACTATGTTGTTCTTTTCGTTCATGATCGGTTTCGTTTTTATTGTAAATCGGGTATGACCCGTTCATATCTTGCATATAACTCTTTGAATGACTGCCTGGCCCTGAACAGTTTCACCTTCACGTTGGATTCATTCAGTCCGGTGATCCGGGCAATCTCTTTTACCGGATTGTCTTCCAGGTAGTACAACGTAAGCAGCAGCGCTTCGCCTTTCGACATCTTGTTCAACACATTGGCGACGGCTTCGGTTCGTTCGGAATCGATGATTTGCGTTTCGGTATCGAAATCCGAGATCTCCTGGACGTTCGAAAGTGACGTCTCCTGGTCGTACAACCATAGTTTTGATTTAGAGTGCGTTATTGCCGTGTTGTATACAATGCGGTAAAGCCACGAAGAGAATTTACTTTCGTTCCTGAACGTGTGCAGGTTGCGGTATACCTTTACGAAACTTTCCTGCACAACGTCTTCCGCATCCTGTACATTGCCGCAAACCCGGTGGGCGATGGTAAACGCCATGTCCTGGTAGGTTTCGACGAAGTACGTGAACGCGGAAGTTTTGCCCGAAAGCACCTGTTGTACACGCTCATTCTCGTTCATCGCGGTAAATTATTCCTGTTCGGGTTCTTCTCTTGGTTGGGCTATCGCCATTTTTTGCGTCACGAGGAAATAGGTCAGGTATCCCAAACCGAGGAAGAAGACAATGCTTGCTCCAATGATCCAGAATTCATTATCATGACCGATAGTCAGGTTTTCCGAACAGAGAAACCCTACGATTACTCCAATACCCAGTGCAATAAGTACGATCCCGTTTCTGAGAGATACCAGCCGGTTGGGATTGGCTTTCTTTTTCATTCGCTCCGGGGGGATTATCCCCTGGCGAATAAGGTCCATTCGTTCTTTGTGCTCTGCCCTGATGGAGGTTAACCCCAAATACATCCCGAAACCAACCGGTAACCCGATTGTACAGAGAATAGCTATGATTGGCACCCATAATTCTTCCATAATTACAATTTTTTAAAAGTGAATAATTTGTTTACATCCATAAGACAGAGGAAAACAACATTCGGTTACAAAAATAGAAAAATATTTTTAATAAGATTAATTTTTGTTTGAAAATCAGGTTGTTGAAATATTTATCAACAAGACAAATATTTTTATGATTTTGAATTCGTGGGATTCATTTCTATTTATTTTCTTTGTAAAGCATAATTCGCAACCCCGACATGAACGAAAAGACGCTCGATAAATTGAAGATCCTTGCCGATGCCGCCAAGTACGATGTGTCGTGTGCATCGAGCGGAACTTCCCGCGGAAGCGTGAAGAATGGGATAGGCACAGCCGCCGGCTGGGGCATTTGTCACAGCTTCACTCCCGACGGGCGGTGCATCTCGTTGTTTAAGATACTCCTGACCAATCACTGTATTTATGACTGCGCATACTGTTCCAACCGGCGCAGTAACGATGTCGTGCGCTCTGCTTTTACAGCCGAGGAATTGGCTGAACTGACTATTGAGTTTTACCGGAGAAATTACATCGAAGGCCTTTTTTTGAGTTCGGGCGTTATGCGTAACCCCGATTATACGATGGAACAGATGCTTCGTGTGGTGAGGTTGTTGCGCGAAACACATCGTTTTAACGGATATATCCACATGAAGAGTATTCCGGGTGCAAGCCGGGAACTCATTGCCCGGGCGGGAACGTATGTAGACCGGATGAGCGTGAACCTCGAGATCCCATCGGAACAGAATCTGAAATTGCTTGCGCCTGAGAAAGATTACGAAAGTGTTTTTGCGCCCATGCGCTTTATTCAGCAGGGGATGCTTGAAAGCGCGGAAGACCGCAGGAAGTTTCGTTCTGCCCCTAAGTTTGTGCCTGCTGGGCAGAGTACACAAGTCATCATTGGTGCTACGCCGGACTCCGATAAGCAGATACTGACGCTGGCTTCTGCCCTGTATAAGCGCCCTTCTTTTAAACGCGTCTATTATTCAGGGTATATTCCTGTAAATAAAAACGACAACCGGCTACCGATCATCGCGACACCGCCTTTGGTTCGTGAAAACCGTCTCTACCAGGCAGATTGGTTGATGCGTTTTTACCAGTTCAAGGCCAGTGAAATCGTAGACGATGCACATCCGGACCTTGAGTTGGACATCGATCCAAAAATGGGTTGGGCGTTGCGTAATCCCGCTTTTTTCCCTGTTGATATAAATACGGCTCCCTACGAGATGATCCTTCGTGTGCCGGGAATCGGGGTCAAATCAGCGAAACTCATTGTCGCCTCTCGAAGATACGGGCGGTTAAACTCGGTTCAGCTGAAAAAAATGGGAGTAGTGATGAAACGGGCACAGTATTTCATCGTGTGCCGCGAACTGCCAATGCGCACCGTGAACGAACTCACACCTCAGTATGTCCGTCGACAGGTTTCCCAAAAACAGAAAAAACAGGCTGCAGATTTGTTGCAGTATTCGATTAACTGGGGAGAGTGATAGCACAATGATAATTTTTACCTACGATAAAACTTTCGACGGCCTTCTCTCCTGCGTGTTTTTCGCATACGAGCAGAAGAAATTTCCCGATTTTATCCTTTCGGAATCCGATCAAAAGCCGTTGTTCGTTGACGAGCAATATCGTATAATTACAGAAAAGGAAAAATCGCTACGTGTATGGAAAGCACTGGAAAAAAAACTTTCGAAAATTGCGCAGAACATGATGTTAAGCGTTTGGCTGTCGGAATTACCTGAAACCGAAATGTTGCTTTTCCGCTACATTCGTAAGAATATCGACCATCCGGAGGGGGTCGAAATGAATTTTGGCGACGACGATGTGCTTCGTATTAAAGAAATTGCGCAAAAAGTAGCTAAAGAAGCCGAACAGCTTCGACAATTCGTTCGGTTTCAGGAAACGGCCGACGGGATTTATTTCGCTCCTGTATCACCGCGTTACGATGTGCTCTCGTTGATCGTTTCGCATTTTCAATCCCGGTATGCCGGCCAGCCTTGGATTATCTACGACACAAACCGCAACACCGGCTTGTATTACGATACACGGTCCGTTGTTGAGGTTTCCTTTTCGCAGAAGGACCTCTCGGATTTAAGACTCGGGGTTCTCGACGAAGAAAAACTTTCTAGCGATGAAACATTTTTTCAGCAAATGTGGAAAGAATATTTTAAAAGCACGACTATTAAGGAGCGCATCAATCTGAAACTGCAACGGCAGCACATGCCCCGTCGTTACTGGAGGTACCTGACGGAGATGCAGTGAAAAACCACCCGGCCAATAGGCGGCCCGGCGGTTCAAAAAAGTTACCCGGACTTTTCTTACTTGTTTTTCAACAAATCGCGGATTTCGGTCAGCAACGTTTCTTCCTTGGTGGGTTCCGGAGCTGCAGCCGGAGCTTCTTCTTTTTTACGCTTCATTGAGTTCATGGCTTTGATCACCAAGAAGATAGCTGTGCCCACAATCACAAAGTCAACAACCGCCTGGATGAACGCGCCGTAATTCCACGTTATCGCCGGGGCAACAACGTCTGCTCCGCTCATGACCGCTTCTTTAAGAACCACTTTCAGCTCGGCAAACTTGCTGTCACCGACCAGCATAGCGATGGGCGGCATCAGGATGTCGTTAACAAAAGAGGTGACAATCTTGCCGAAAGCAGCTCCGATAACAATACCCACGGCCATATCCACTACGTTGCCGCGCATTAAAAATTCCTTAAGCTCTGTTCTGAATGACATAATACTCATCTATTAAAAGGTTAATTTTCCATTTCATCACAAAGAAAACAAAAAAATGTGAATATATGGTTTTTATCGATAAATTTCACTCTTTATCAGTGGAATAGTTCCGCAATCATACACCTGGCAGAGCCACCGCCGTTGGTTTCGATAGTGGTAAGTTCAGGCGAAAGAATTTTATTATAGGTCGAAATAGTCTTTTCCTGCTGCATCGTCAGCGACTTCCGGGCAGTAGTCGACATGATCATCAGGGGAGCTCCGTTCCTGCTCTTTAACTCCAGCATGTTCCCTGCAAAATGTTCCACTTGGTTCGGGGAGATCTCCACGATAACTTTTCCCGTTGCACTCAGTCTCGATTCCACTTTCTGGCGTTCCTCCCCGTTCCTTATTGATTCAAGGCATACAACGGCAACCTGAGTACTTACCTCCATCATCACGTTCGTATGGTAGATAAGGTTTCCGTTTTTGTCGACGGCATCAAAAACCACCGCATCGAAATTCATTCGTGAACAAAAATCAGCCAGCACTTTTTCCGACGACCGCGGGGAGCGGCAGCAGTAGGCAATCCGTTTGTCGCGGTCAAGGACCATGCTCCCCGTACCTTCCAGAAACTCGCCTTTCTCCTCCCACGGTGTGAGATCGATAAGTTTAGTGTGGTTCATCTTCCGGCGCAGGAAATCCAGCACGTGTGGCTTCCTCTCCCGGCGGCGGTTTTCGGCAAACAGGGGGTAAAGAACCAGCTCCCCCGAAAGGTGAGAGGAGAACCAGTTGTTGGGAAACAGGGAGTCGGGCGTCCAGGGTTCTTCCGTATCCTGCATGACAAACACCTCCACGTCGTTTCTCCGGAGTAGATTCACGAAGGCATCAAACTCCTCCAGCGCTTTTTCCGACACTCCTTCCTGGCCTGTCTTTTGCTGGAAATAGTTGTTTTTTGCCGTTTCTTCGTTAAAATCGAACCGGGCCGGACGGACCATCAATATCCTTGACGTTGTTTGCATAACAATAATAAGATTGAATTAGGTTGAAGCAGATTGACTGAGATTGATTAAGGACGGTTTCAATCTTTCTCAATCTTTTTCAATCTTTCTCAATCTTTCTCAATCTATTTACTCCAACATTTTAATTGATTCCTTAATAATTTCAATTGCTTCCCTGATTTCTTCTTCCGTGATTACCAACGGGGGGGCAAAGCGGATGATGTGTTGGTGTGTGGGTTTTGCCAACAAACCGTTTTCGGCCATCTTCAGACAAACATCCCAGGCTTCCTTGCCGTTGTGAGGCTCTATAACAATGGCATTGAGCAATCCCTTTCCGCGGACTTGGTGTACAAACGGACTGTCAATCTTCCTCATTTCGTTGCGGAAGATCTCTCCCAGGTACTCTGCTTTTTCCGCCAGCCTTTCCTCTTTTACCACTTCCAGCGCAGCAGTAGCTACTTTACAGGCAATCGGGAATCCTCCAAAAGTAGATCCGTGCTGGCCGGGTTTAATGGTCATCATGATCTCGTCGTCGGCAAGCACGGCAGAAACCGGCATAACGCCACCAGAGATGGCTTTACCCAGAATAACGATGTCGGGACGAATTCCCTCGTGGTCACAACACAAAAGCTTGCCTGTGCGGGCGATTCCGGTTTGCACTTCATCAGCGATGAACAGTATGTTGTGCTGTTCACAGAGGTGTTTACAAGCTTTCAGGTATCCGTCATCGGGAACGAAAACACCGGCTTCACCCTGAATGGGTTCAACGAGGAATCCGGCTATCTTATCGCCTTTCACTTCGAAAATCTGTTGGAGAGCATCCACATCGTTGTAGGGGATGACCTCAATTCCCGGCGTGTACGGGCCATATTCGGCACGGGCTTCCCCATCGGTGGAAAGGGAAACGATTGTAATGGTACGTCCGTGAAAATTTCCTTCGCAAGCGACAATAATGGCCTCATTTTCGGGGATTCCTTTTTTCAGGTAACCCCATTTTCGGGCGAGTTTTAATCCGGTTTCAACGGCTTCTGCTCCCGAATTCATGGGCAACATCTTGTCGTAACCGAAGTAACGGTGGACAAACTCTTCGTACGGGCCCAGGCAGTCGTTATAAAATGCGCGCGAAGTAAGGCACAATGTTTCCGCTTGTTCGGTCAGTGCCCTCACGATCTTCGGGTGACAATGTCCCTGATTCACGGCAGAATAGGCGGAAAGGAAGTCGAAGTATTTTTTGCCATCAACATCCCAGACATATACACCTTTCCCCCTTGACAGTACTACGGGCAGCGGGTGATAATTGTGCGCCCCGAATCTGTCCTCCTGATTGATAAATTGTTGTGCTTTTTCTGTGATTAACATAAAGAGTGATTTTGATTACTTCACATCTTGGTCAGGACCAGGTTCCGGAATAGAATCTCTTTTCCTTCACTCTGCAACCCGATGTTTCCTTCTTTAACCAGTCCGGTTCCCGTGTTTTGATGCACGTCGTTCACATAAACGTCTACCACTCCATCCTGAACGGTAATTTTTACTTTATTCCATTCGCCGGCGGGATTTTCGCTTGAAGGTCGTTTTTTCTGGATGACTGGGAATTTCGGACGTTCCGTCACACCTTCCGGGAGCGTATACTCCTTCATGTCGGATCCGGCGAGCAATACAAAGTCGCCAGCCTTGCCTGCTGCCAGTTGTATTTCAACACCTGTGGCGAACGGGTTTTTAGGATCCTCGATCAGCACAAAAATCCCACTGTTACTGGCCTCTTCAGCCCAACGGTATTCCAGTTCCAGGGTGTAGTTGACGTATTTTTCTTTCGTGTACATATAACCCAACGGCTCCCCTTTTATAGAGATTTGTCCGTCTTTTACCGCGTACACCTGGTCTCCCGGAACAGCATCGTTCTCAACGACAAAGTTCCAGTTCGATAAATCTTTTCCGTTGAAAATTTTTCCGTTGTCTTGCGCACAGCCTGAAGCAAGAACAATTAATACTGCAAATACAAGTAGATTTGTCTTTTTCATTTGTTGTATAAATAGATGGTTGATATCTTGTTAACAAAGTTAAGTAAAATTGCTGAGAATATAGACAGGTTTGGGTAATAAAAGACGGACGATACGGGATATAGTCCTAAAAAAGCAAAAAATGATTGTGAGATAGGCAATAAATGCATATTTTTGCTCAATTTTCTGCAGGTAAATCATTAAAGGAAAAATGAAAAAAGCGCACATTCTATGGGCGGACGACGAAATTGACCTACTCAGACCTTATGTCCTTTTTTTGGAAGAAAAGGGGTACGGGGTGGATACCGTGAATAGCGGTCGTGATGCTATTGAGATGTGCCGGAGCTCGGTTTACGATATCATTTTCCTGGATGAACACATGCCCGGATTGACGGGCTTGGAGACACTCTCCGAGATTGCTGCTTCTCATCCGGAACTGCCGGTAGTGATGATCACAAAAAGTGAGGATGAAGGTATTATGGACAAGGCCATCGGCAAGAAAATTGCTGATTACCTGATAAAGCCGGTCAATCCCAATCAGATCCTGATGACCATCAAAAAAAAACTGGAGAAAAACGAAATAATCAGTGAAACAAACACTATTCATTACCGGGAGGAGTTTGGCCGGCTAAGCGGTGAAATGAATAATTGCCGTTCGGCAGAAGGTTGGGCCGCATTGTATAAAAAACTTGTTTCCTGGGAGGTTGAATTAGCTCTTTTGCAACATCCGCTGCAGGAACTGCTGACCGTGCAAAAAACGGAAGCAAACGCCGGATTTGGAAAGTTCGTGAAACGAAATTACGAAAACTGGCTGTTGAATGCTGGATCAGGCCCATTGCTAAGTAATGAAGTTTTTCAACAACGGGTTTTTCCGGTGTTGGATAAGGGTGAAAAACTCTTTTTTATCCTGATCGATAACTTCCGGTTCGATCAATGGCTGGTGATCAAAGACCTGGTGTCGGATTATTTTACATATACCGAAGATACTTATTTCAGTATTTTGCCCACCGCAACCCAATACGCCCGTAATGCCATTTTTTCGGGGTTAATGCCGTTGCAGCTGTCGAAAAAGTTTGCCGGACTGTGGGTGGATGAAGTTGAGGACGAGGGTAAGAATTTGTCGGAAGAACTGCTGGTTCGTTCACAACTGGAAAGATTCAGGCGAAAGGAGCGGTTTTCATACAACAAGATCAATTCAAATACTGAAGGGGAAAGGCTTGTGCAAAATTTTGCCGGACTGGAACACAACGAACTGAATGTGGTAGTTTTTAATTTTATAGATATACTTTCTCATGCACGGACCGAATCGAAAATGATCCGTGAGTTGGCACCCGACGAGCCGGCCTACCGGTCGCTAACGCGTTCGTGGTTTCGCCATTCGCCTTTGTTTGGGTTGTTGAGAAAGATATCGGAAAAAAAATACCGGGTAATGCTTACCACTGATCACGGGACTATCCGTGTGCGTCATGCGCAAAAAGTGGAAGGTGAAAAAAATACCAATACCAGTTTGCGTTACAAAGTGGGTCGGCACCTGTCATACGATCCCAAAAAAGTGTTTAGCGTTACCCATCCCGAAAAAGTAGGCTTACCCTCACGAAACATCAGTACAAGGTATATTTTTGCTCTTGGCGACGATTTTTTCGTGTATCCGAATCAATTCAACCACTATGTTTCGTATTACGAAAATACGTTTCAGCACGGTGGAATTTCCATGGAAGAGATGATTGTTCCGCTGGTAACGTTGCAAGCCAAGTAAATAAAAAATAAAAGGAAAAGAGTATGCAATTGAAAATAAGTGATATATCCGAGATACATAAGGCAGCTGGACAATTTATTGCCGGAATGGGGAACGATAAGGTTTTTGCTTTCTATGGAGCAATGGGTGCCGGTAAAACCACTTTTATCAAAGCCGTTTGTGAAGGATTGGGCGTGCAGGAAACGATTACCAGTCCCACATTCGCCATTATCAATGAGTACAGGGATAACGAAGGAAATTCCATTTATCATTTCGATTTTTACCGCATCCATAAACTGGAAGAAGCTTTCGATTTCGGTTACGAAGATTATTTTTACAGCGGAAATCTTTGTTTTATCGAATGGCCGGAATTGGTAGAGCCACTTCTCCCCGGCAATACCGTAAAAGTTTATATTACCGGAACTGATGCCGGCACGCGGACAATCGAAACAAAAGAGCCCGATTAAACGAATGGAGATTTAAATGATCCAATAGTCAGTTCAGTAAAAAGAATTACCATATACATGAGAAAAATAGCTATATCCGTTTGTATGTTTCTGTCCGCACTTTTTGTCTCTTCGCAGGTGAATACCGACCGGGTGATGACAATTGGGAAAAATGCCCTTTACTTCGAAGACTATGTGTTGGCTATACAGTATTTCAATCAGGTGATTGGCGCCAAGCCTTACCTGGCTGACCCATATTACTTCAGGGCTATGTCGAAGTTTATGCTCGACGATTTTAAAGGTGCCGAAGAAGATGCGAACCTCTGTATCGAACGGAACCCCTATTATACGTCGGCTTATCAGCTGCGCGGGGCGGCAAGGCAGAACCAGGAGAAATACGAACTGGCGGCTACCGATTACCAGAGGAGCCTGGAGTTTTTTCCCGAAGACCGTCTCACGTTGGTGAACATGGCCATTGTGAACGTTGAATTGGAGCATTACGACGTGGCGGAGAAGTTTTTCGAAGTGTTGCTGCGCCGTTTCCCAGATTACGTTCCCGGATACCTTACTCGCGGACAGATGCACCTGGAGAGGAAAGACACGCTGAAAGCACTGGCCGATTACGACAAGGCTATCGAGATTGATCCTTATACGGCACAGTCTTTTTCTGCACGCGGGCTGTTGCAATTTCAGATGAAGGATTACAACAAGGCGCTGGCCGACCTGGATGAGGCTATCCGGTTAGATCCTTTTTTTACCGGAAATTACATCAACCGGGGATTGGTAAAATATAACCTGAACGATCTGCGTGGGGCGATGGCCGATTACGACCGGGTGATCGAGATGGATGAGAATAACCTGATAGCACTGTTTAACCGGGGTCTGCTGCGTGCACAGGTTGCCGATAACAACCGGGCGATCAGGGATTTTGATAAAGTTATTGAAATTGAACCCGATAACACAATGGCGTACATCAACCGGGCTATGTTGCACGCAGAAATTGGAGACAATGCGAGTGCCATAGAGGATTTAAACGTCGTGCTCAACGACCATCCCGATTTTTTCACCGGATATTACATGCGGGCCGAAATGAAGCGCGAGTTGAACGATTTACGCGGAGCGGAGCGCGACTACCTGGCTGCCCGGGATGAGGAGGCCAAGGCCAAAAAACGTGCCACAACGGATGCGGAGGACGGCAGAAAGCTAGCTTCAGAATCGAAGGATACCCGCGAAGAAACGGATAAGGATATCGATAAATTTAACCTGCTGGTGGTTGCCGACAAGGAAGCATCGCAGAAAAACCAAAGCAAATACCAACGTGAATCGCGTGGACGTGTGCAGGACCTGAACACAAAGGTGGCGCTGGAGCCTAAGTTTGTGCTGACCTATTACGATAAAGGGTTTGAAGTGAGCCGGCCGGTCTATTTCTCCGAATCAATGGAAAGAGCCAACGATCTGCTGAATCTTAATTGGAAGCTCAAGGCGGTAAACAACGAAGCTGCACTGAACGAGTTACAGGTGCAAACGCATTTCCGCTCTATCGATAATTTTTCGCGGCTGTTGGTGCAACAGCCAAACGATGCCAGGCTCTACTTTGGCCGAGGGATGGATTTCATGTTGGTTCAGGATTACGAAAATGCATTGAAAGACATCAACCGGGCTATTGAGCTGCAGCCTGATTTCCTGCAGCCTTACTTTGTACGTGCGGTCATTATGACCAAGCAACTCGAGCTTGATCCGTTGCTTCCTCCCGAGACGGTTGCTCAGGAAGTTCCCGTGGGCGTAAACCCGGTGGAAAGGTTGAAAGAGTTGCCTCAGATTGCCCGGCCGAAAGTGCCCGAAGTCTCCACGAAGTCGTTTCGGTACGATGCAATTTTAAAGGATTATGAAACGATCCTGCGACTTGATCCCAATTTTATTTTTGCCTACTACAACATGGCCGAAATATACAGCCTCGAAAAAGATTATCGTGCTGCGATAGACAGTTACACCAAAGCGTTAAAGATTGAACCGCAGTTTGCCGAAGCCTATTTCAACCGGGGGTTGTCACGGCTGTCGATCGGCGAAACTGCGGTCGGGTTGGACGATCTCCGCAAGGCTGGAGAGTTGGGTATCGTGGAATCGTACAGCATCATTAAACGGATGCAGTAAGCGCTATGGGATAAATTCCAGTTTAGCCTCTTGTCCTGCTTTCAACACTACCGATACATACCCGTTTTCGGCTGTTAATTCTTTTCCGTTCTGTTTTACCGTTGTCGCATAACCGGGAATTTTTACCTTGAATGTATTGTCGTTTAGCGCCTTAATGGTTGCAGACGACAATCGGTTGTCGCTCCAGCTTGCAGCCGCTTCGGCACCGCCACGGACACGTAGGCCTTTGAAACTTCCCGTTGGCCACTTGTCTGGCAGGGCAGGCAACAGTTGTATATAGCCGTCTTGACTTTGAATCAGCATTTCAGCAATTCCAGCAGTACCTCCCAGATTACCGTCGATCTGGAACGGCGGATGCGCGCAGAATAGGTTAGCGTACGTTCCAGACCCGCGGTGCATGTTTACTTCACTTCCGGAAGTGGGCTCCAGCAGGCTTTTAAGTAGCTTGAAAGCACGGTTCCCGTCGTACAAGCGTGCCCAGAAATTGATTTTCCATGCACGGGACCATCCGGTTCCGGCATCACCACGGCGTTCCAACGTTTCGCGAGCTGCTGCGGCCAGTTCGGGGGTAGTGTTAGGCGATATCTGATTCGACGGATACAATCCGTAGAGGTGTGAGACATGGCGGTGCTTGGGATCAACCTCCTTATAGTCCTCGAGCCACTCTTGCAAATAACCTTCGGGGCTGATCTGCATGGGAGGAAGTTTCGGCAGTGTTTCGCGGATATTGGTGGTTGTCTCGTCTTCGATACCGAGAATTGCTGCCGCCGACAGTACGTTGGTAAACAGTTCGTTCACGATCTGAACGTCCATGGTCGGGCCCATGCATACAAAAATGCGATCGTCGCTCCCGGGCATGTAAAATGCATTCTCTGGCGATGATGACGGGGCGGTGACGAGCCATCCGTTCCTGGGTTCGGAAATCATGCTGCTGAGGAAGAACTGCGCTGCCCCGGCGAGCGTCGGGTAAACAGTGCGCAGGTATTCCTTATCCTGGGTAAAGGCATAATGCTCCCAAAGGTGTTCACAAAGCCACGCTCCTCCCGTGTTGGTCGCTCCCCACGAAGCATGTTCGCCGGGTGCCGTGAACTTCCACGGGTTGCTCATCATGTGAGCCAGCCAGCCGTTGGCCCCGTAAAACGTTTGGGCGGTAGCTTCTCCCGAAGGTACAATCGATTGGGTGAAATCGATCAGGGGGTTATGCAGTTCAGAAAGATTACATACTTCTACCGGCCAGTAGTTCATCTGTACATTGATATTCAGGTGGTAATCGCCGTTCCAGGGCGTCTGCACCTGGTTGGCCCACAAGCCCTGAAGGTTGAGGGGAAGCGAGTTCTCATCGGTTCCGCTGATCATCAGGTAACGGCCATACTGAAAATAGAGTGCGGCAAATGCGGGATCATCGTCTGTCTGGAAACCGGCAAGGCGCTCGTTGGTAGGTGTGGTGTTGTCTTGTTCGCCTAACCAGAGCTCTACACGGTCGAACTTTTCTTTGTAAGCTGCTATATGCGCCTGTTTCATTTTTCCGAACGAACGTTTTTTTGCTTGTTCGAGCAAGCTGTCTACCGTCGACGTGTACTCTTTGTCGAGCATGTCGGTGGAGGTGGAAATGAGGATGACGGCCTCATCGGCATTGGCGATAGCCAGGGTATTGGAGCCCGCGGTCAGTTCCCCGCCTTTGTTCACGATTTGTACCTTGGTAAGGTAGCGGACACCCTTATCGGTATCGTATCCATCGTTGAGCTGCCCTTCCATGATAAGGGTATTCTCTTGCACCGAAAGGGTTGCCCGTTCGGGACGGCTCAGGCTTACTTCAAATGAGACTGACCCTTTCTTATCGGCAGCCACGTGGACAGCCAGCACATCGTCGGCGTGAGAGGAGATATACTCGCGCGTAAAGGTGGTTTCACCTTTCATAAACACGGTGGATGCCACTGCGTCATTGAGCGAAAGTGTCCTCACGTAATTACCCGCATCTTCCGTTTGTGGGTAGGAGTAGTTTATGTGCAGGTCCCCCAGCATTTGAAAACAGCCGTAGGGCGCATCTTTGCTTTTTCCGCCGGAAGAACCGAGCCCGCCGCACTGGAAATGATCGTACATCATGCGTTGTGCTTCCCCGTTCTTTCCTGTAAGCAGTAACTCCCGGATTTTCGGCAGATAATTGAGTGCTTCGGGGTTCAGCGCTTCAGGGTCTTCGCTGCCCGACCACATAGTAATGTCGTTGAGCACGATAAGTTCTTTGTCAATACCGCCATCCGGCATCATACCGATACGTCCGTTGCCGAGAGGCAGGGTCTCTTCCCACGCCGCGGCAGGCGTGTTAAACCGCAGGGCGAGTTCTTGGGCCGTTTCAGCAGGTGCCGTACAGGAAAGCAATGCCGCAGCTGCAAGGAGGGAGAATAAAATTTTCATCGGATTGTTCATTTAAGTGGTGGATTATTTTACGGTGACCGCATCTTCTGCCGAGTGTTCTGTCCGTATATCTTTCTCCGCATCCCATCCGTTTTCGAAGCGGTTGTTTTCGATAAGAACGTTGCTGACCCGTTCAAAGAAGAACGGATGTTTGTTCCAGTGGAACGGTTCAAACTCGGTGTTGTAACTGACGGTGTTATTCCTAAAAACCAGCCCGTCTGTCGATTTGGCATAAACGAGTGGACGGTCGAACGTTTCGAATGTATTGTTTTCGATAACAATACCCGAGTGGAAAAACTGCTGTTGATCCTTGAGGTTGGGTATTTCGGGATAGATGGAAATGACGGCGTTTGTAAACTGGTAGGTTGCCGTAAGGGCGTTGATAAACCGGTTGTTTCTAATGATCACCTCCTTGCAGGCTCCGGTTTCGTACCAGCCGTTGCAGTCTCCGCAAAGCAAGATGGCCGTCCCGTGGGTATGGTCGAAAAGGTTGTTTTCGCAGATTACCCGTTTGGGTGTGCTGAAGAGTGCACCGCGTGCACGATTGTTGCGGATGATGTTGTCGGAAAACACTACTTCGGGAGTCCACGTCAGGTTTTCAATCCCGAATTTTCCGGTTTCGGAAATTTCCTGCGGAAGTGTGGCAGCAAAGGTTATTTCAAACTCTTTTGCTCCAAATTCGGTAGGTTTATCGACAGCTTTGATCGACGTAATCGTGTTGAAGTGACTGCCTACCCGTTCCATCTTTTCCGATTCCACAAACTGTACGCTGTCTCCCGTTTCACCCCACTTGAACCCCCATGCTTGTGGATGCATATATCTGGCCTGTAGTGTGGTGTCGTTTAATCGTTTGGTGACTCTCAGGTAAGTCCCGTGTACATTTATGGCATCATCGGCCATTCCTTCATAGAGCCCGTTTTTCGAAACAATCACCCCTTTACACGCCGAAAAGTGGGTTGCATCTGCTTGTGTGGTGAAAAACCGGGAGTCATCTTCCCCTTTCAGGCAAACGGAGAACCGGTCTAAAGTGATATTTTCACTCATCTGTGCCAGCAGGCCCATCCCTTCGGCATAATGTACCTTAACATTCTCCAGTACGGTGTTGGTGCATTCGCTGATGAAGACGCCGGGTGTGGGACGTTTCCACGAACGCAGGACATAGCGTTCACCCGGCGTTGTTAACTTTATCTGCTCCCATCCCTTGATGCGTAAAATATCCGGCGAAGCTTCTGTAACCGACAGCGGGTTAAAATTTACGTCACGACGTATGTAGGTCAGGCGTTTGTCGGGCCGGAATGCCATTGAGCCCTGTGGGGTTACTTCGTAGCCTTCTCCGAGAAGGACAAGCTTTTCGGTATCGATGCGGTAATTTCCGCTGGGATAAATTTTGGCCAGCAGTTCATCTTTGCCGGGATCCACTTCGAGTATGTTGAGCTGGCGCAAGGCAGGAAGTTCAAAGTCGACGGAGAAATTTTTCAAGGTAATGTTTTGCCCTTTCAGGATGGCAAAAGGGATCATGCGTCCGTGAAAAACAAACTCCGAACCTTGTCCGTCGATGGTTACATTCTGCAGGTTTTCGAGTGCGAACCCCACCTTTTTGGGATTATCCTGGTCGTGGTTCGAGATATAGTATTCGCGTGTGAAAGCACTGTCTGGATAAAAGTCGTACCGCCCTTTCGGAATTTTAACGGTAATGTGCACGGTATCTTTCCGCGCTTGCAGTTGTCCGATCAGTTTAACTGCCGCACCCGACGCGTCTTCTTTCGTATCGGGTTTCACACCGAATGTATATTCCGGTTGTTTTGTAGAGCATCCTGTGCAGATTATCAAGGAGATAAAGAGTAAATAGATGTTTTTTAGCATAATTATTATGACGGTTTGTAACTGAGTACACTGTATATTGTGACGGTTTATCAGAATTGATTTTTGAACGAAAGAGACTGAATGAAAGTTATTTCATAACAGTCTCTTTCAAAAGTTAGCAGAACAAAGATAGGTTTATTTACTGAAAGATTCAATAATTAACTTCCATGTTTTTTTTGTTGTCTTGTCGGCTGCAATTACTTCGTAGCTCATGTTGGGCTGACTGAAGTCTGCGGGTTTTCCCAGTGCAGGAGATGTCCCTATCGGAGCGATTGTTGCTGCTGTGGAAATTGTGCAAAAACCCACAATGTTGTTCAGAGACACGTTGTTCCGAACTGCTTCAGTGAATCCCTGAGAATCTGCCTGCGGGACTGTGATTTTACAAACAATTTCTTGTTTTTCCTTGTTTATCGCTAAATTTACGGTGAGGGGTTTCACCTTGAGTAAATCACTTGTTCCTTCTTTTTCCGACCAACGGTATTCAAATTTGAAATTTGTAATTTCAGCGTCTTTGTATACGGGCAACTCTTCCAGCCCTGTCGTCAGACACGAGGTGAAGAAAGGGAAGAGTATTAATAAGAATAAAAATCTATATGCTTTCATTTTTTTTGCTTTATGTATGTTCTTTATTCCCAACCGGGATTTTGAGTTAAGTTTGGATTCTCTACCGTTTCTGTTCTGGGAACGGGAAGCAAATATCTTTTCGATGTAAAACGACGGGCGTTAGCTCCTGCCACAACAGGTACAGTAATAATTTCAAAACTCTTGCCGTCTTCAGAAATTGAAATGGCTTTTGGCGTTGAATCCAATTCGGGGATTACATCCAATCCTTCTTCTTTTCCCCAACGCAGGAGTGACCAATATCGATCGTTCTCCTGAAGAAGATCTGCGCGACGTTCTATTTTGTAATATTTCCACGTGTCAGCCAAAGATGTGCTGGGACTTAGAGTCGGCAATCCACCGTGAGTCACCCTGGTTTTGTTGATGTAATCAATGGCGGTTGCTTTAGAGCCTTCACCATTCATCCGGAGTAGCAGTTCGGCGTAATTGAGGTATGAACGGCCTAACCTCAGCATTACATAGTGATAATTGGTTGGGACATTGTAATAGAGCCATTTATCTTCGTAAATGTTTTTACGGAACAGGTACCCGCTTTTGGTCATGTGACGGTCTTGCTGTACGTTGGAAGCATAGTTTACATTACCCCCTAATCTTGTTGTAATGAGTGAGGTGAAATACATGGTGCTGTCGCATACAATGTTCGCATGAAACCTTTTATCCCGGTTGGTGTACAGCACATTAAAAACACTGCTTTTTCCGGGTTCAAACGATTGGTAGTAAGATGTCTCACTCCAATGTTTAGCATTTCCGTCCGAGTCAATCACCAGATAGGCATCGGTGGCTTCCTGAGAAGGTGTTTTCTCTAACCAGCCTTCAAGCGGTTTGTCGAGCGGCCATTTTTCTAAAACACCCTCTTTTGCTTTGTCCCCCCCCATATTCGGAGTCAGATTTTGCATCCATGTGTTCATCATTTGGGTGTTGGTTTCAAGCCTGTAAGATGCTAAGATGATTTCGGGAGAATTCATGCCACCCGAGTAAGTATTGAACATGCTTTTATAATCATTGTCCAATGCATATGTACCCAATGCGAACAGGTCCTCGCTGGCTTTTTTACCTTGTTGATAATACCCTGCTTTGTCTGAGTTGTTTTCAAGATAAGCAGCACCTTGTAAACAAGCTTCCGCTTTTAATGCATAGGCAGCGCCTTTGCTTACTCTTCCTTTTGACACGTTGGCGGGAAGCAGGTTTGCTGCCTGGTCAAGATCTTTCAAAATGAAATCATACGTCTCTTTGATGGTTGCCGTGCGCGAAAGATTCAAATCATCCTGCGGAGTAAGCACTTTGTCAACAATCATTATTTTACCGAACTTACGTGCTGCGGTAAAGTTTGTTACGGCGCGCAGAAAATAGGCTTCACCCAACATAACGTTTTTATCGCTTTCGAGATAAGAAGAGTTGGTAACCCTTTCAATGATCATGTTGCATTTTCTTATGTCTTCGAATATGTTCCAGCCAAAACCTGTTTCGTTGGTGATGTTTTCCTGTACCATGTTGCTGGCAGCGCCCTGTGACGGGTTCAGAACCATGTTGTCAGACCATTCATCATCCTGAATCAACCTGTTGTTGATGGAGTATGCATCGTTTACAAATGAGCGTGCAGTAACGGCATCAGCCCATACCAAATCCCCGGAGAACTTATCCAGAGGTTTTGTGTCCAACGCATCCTGGCAAGAGCCAAGAAGTACGGCAGACGTTATAACAATAATTTGTAAAATATTTCTTAGTTTCATAATTCCTATGTTTTTAGAATGTAACATTTACTACAACAGAATAAGACTTTTGGGTAGGATAGGCATATCCTGTTTCAGCAGAAATTTCCGGGTCATAAAACTTGTTTACTTTAGAGAACGTAAGTACATTCGTTCCTGTTAAGGATACTTTCAGGGACGAAATTGACTTGCTATTTTTCAAAAAGTCTTTAAAGTCATACCCTACCTGTATTGTCTTAAGCCTTAAATAGGCTGCGTTGTGGTACCAGAAATCGGATGAAACCGTGTAGTTTTGACCGGCGTTCAGGTTCTGATAGGTCGATAAACGGGGGAAAAGGGCATCTTTGTTGTCCGGCCTCCATGAATCGAGTTGAAATGCATAGGTCAGGTACTCCGAATTCGTAGCTCTCATAAACTCGGACAACTGTTTATACCTAGTTCCTGTTCCCTGTAATAATCCAAACAGAAAGAAATTCTTGTACTCCAAATTAAAGTCGAACCCGTAAGAAAATGACGGGAAGGTGGGTTTTCCGATGCGCTGGAAGTCTTCACCGTCAATTTTTCCATCGCCGTTCAAATCCGCGAAAAACAGGTCTCCGGGTTTCAAGGCATTCGCGGTTTCGCGTCTTGGATTGTTGATGATCTCATCGATTGTCTGATACATCCCGTTTGTTTTGTAAGCACTACCGTAGTAGTTCTTCACATGTGTCACCCGTGAATTCGGATTCATTAAACTCGACAGGGATTCATCTTCTTTTTTCTCCCACAACTCATCATAGCTGGTGAGGTTGACTCCCAAGTCATACGTGAAATCCTGAATTTTGTCTTTCCAGCGGATGTTGGCTTCCAGCCCGGCTCTTCTGTGGGCGCTTTCACTTTTAACAAAAGGAAGACTTTTACCCAGCGGGGTTGTGTAGCGGTTCTGCGGTGCAATCAAGTATCCTTTTGTTCTGTAGTAATAATAATCAATAGATGCAAAAAGTCTGTCATCCAGGAAAGATAGGTCGGCGCCAACGTCAAACACCTGTCTCGTGTACCAGCTTAAGTCGTTGGATACGAGCGGCCCTTCCCGGAAGCCAGTGGTGAACTTTCCGTCAATGATTGTTGACTGTGCTTCCATGTCGTATACCGGCAGGTATCCGAACCTTACGCCGTCTTCCAGCCCTACAACACCATACGAAGCCCTGAACTTAAGGAAGTTTATCAAATTGTCTTCCCTGAGCTTATCCATGAATGATTCTTCCGAAACTACCCAGGCGAGTGCTCCTGAAGGGAAGAAACCGGTTCTCTTTCCCGAAGGAAAGTTGTCGGACTGGTCAACCCTGAAGTTTCCTTCAAACATATAACGTCTGTTCCAGTCGTATTTCACACGCCCAACATATCCCAAGCGCGCTCTCTCTTCAGCCGATCCTGAGTTTTTTTGAGTCGAAGCGTCCCCTGCAAACAGTTGGTCGAACTGGGATGACAGGTAACGTTCCCGTTGTGCCCAGAAGTTTTCACTGTAGGCCTTGAAGAAGCTGTATACACCCTGCAACTCAAAATTGTGCAAATCCACGGTTTTTTTGTACTGGACATTGACGTCAAACGAAGTGTCGGTTCCTCTTGAATTTGACATTCTGAGGTAGTTGCTCGTGTAAGGGACGGCTTGGCCATCGGGTTGATATTGAGGAGCTTTGGATTGAAATATTTTTTGGTTCCAATCTCCATAGCGTACATTACCCAACACGCCGAATCGTAATCCTTGTACAGTGGGAACATCCCAGTTGGCGTAAATTTGTGTGTTGAGGTATTTGTCATTTTCATTATTGTATCCGGCACGTTTGTCCAGGATTACCAGGGGGTGTATGGAAATTGACGTGTAGGTCCCGTCGGGATTGAACGCCGCATAGTTTGGCTTCACGTTTTGCAACTGCGACCACACACTGTAATCCCCCCAAACGGTCGGATTTCTTCTTTCTAATGCAGCATCAATATTAACGCCTACCTCCAGGCCAATTTCTTTGAAGGTAGTGGAGACATTACTGCGAAGGTTTAACCGGTCGTACTTGTTGTTGTGAGATTCTTTAAAAAGCGAGTTTTGTTTCAGGTAACCGATGGCAGTGTAAAAATTGATACCGTTGGAGCTGACTCCCGATAAGGAAAGGTTGTGCCTATTGCCAAATGCATATTTGTTCAAAGCCAATCCCATCCAATCCGTATTTGCTGTAATGCTTCCGTAAGGATCGGAGTTTTCCCGAATCTTCTTTATGTCTTCTTCAGTATAAGGCAGCGAAGTTCTTCCGTCGTACTCTGCAGCTTGGTTTACGGCTAACACATAATCCAGTGAGTTCAATTTTTCGGGAAGAACAACGGGTCTGCTGAAATCAAATCCACCGCTATACTGAATGGAAATTTTTTCTTGTTTTCCTCTTTTGGTCTGAACAAGCACAATCCCATCGCCAGCCCTTGACCCGTAAACGGCAGTTGCACTTGCGTCTTTCAAAATACTCAATTTTTCAATGTCCGATGAGTTGAGTGAGTTAAAGTCATTTTCGCTTCTAATAACGCCATCAATAACGTATAAAGGTGTTTTACCTCCGCGAATGGATAAACGCGGCTTAGAGCCGGGTGCGCCACCGCCCGCCTCAATTACCAACCCGGGGGTACGTCCCTGTAGGGCTGATGCAGTGTTCGTAAAGGGCAGATCTTCTATCTTATCTGTTTTTAACGAAGTTACGGCACCAACAGCCATACGGGTTGACGTTGTTCCGTATCCCACCACTACTACCTCATCCAGAAGTTCGGTGTCGGAGACCATTAAGACATTTATAGTCGAACGTCCATTCACCGCTACGGTTTGCGGTTTCATGCCTACGTAACTGAACACCAGTTTCCCGTTTGAAGGTACGTTATTCAGAACCTAGTTCCCGTCAATATCGGTAGTGGTACCGGTGGTAGCATTACCTTCCACGATAATAGTTGCTCCGATCACCTCAAGTCCGGTATCGTCTTTCACGTTACCGCTAATGGTAATGTTTTGAGCAAACATTCCTAAGGATATTGTCCACAGCATGGCGAACAACAGGCCTTTCCATTTAGTAATTGAATGTCTTTTTTTCATTCTGTTCTCATTTTAAAAATTAATACACATTTCATTAGTCTCATTTGGTTGATTCGATATCATTTAAGCAATCTGGTCGTTGTACATAGTATTTCCTGTCAGACAGTAAAGCGGATACATGTTAGTTGTATGTGTGCAATAGTTCAAAAAATAGCAACCTTACCCTATACGTGCAAGACTGTGAATCAAATCGTAATAGAATTTTTAATCAGAAAATTTTGGGTGTCATCCTGAACTGTACTGTGACGACGCAAAGATATATTGTTTTTTGGGATATATTAGCAAAAATAAATATGTTTTACAGCATAAATAATGCTGAATTTAATATATAACCCCTGTTTTAATTAAATATACGTAGTCAATGAATTTTTAAGTTAAAAATATTTACTAAATATCGGCTAATTCTTCACGGTCAATTACTTCCCTACTTTTCAAACACATTCTGTTCCTATTGAATTCCGTTAACGCGGCGAAAAATAATTTGCTTTCCGTTGTTGATTGATTTTTTAAAAAGAACGTTTTCAAATTATAAAAAAATGAAATGCTTTACCGGTGTCTTTTCCCAAAACAGTAAAATATTCTTAACTTTACAAAAACAGATCTTTTAACACAAATGACACACTATTTTTTTACCGTGATGCCCCTGTTCGTTGTTTTCTTTTGGTTGATTCTCTTTTTGCTGGATTTCCGAAGAAACGATACTGCAAAGCGATTTCTCACACTCTTTTTAGGAGTCGCTTTGGTAAATTATCTTGCACACTGGTTTTATTTCAACCACAACTATTCGGTTTATCGCTTGCTCGACAGCGTATGGGTGTTTACTTCCCTAGCGGTTTATCCGTTGTATTACTACTATATTCGTCTGTTGACCGAGGATTTGAAGCTTGACTGGAAGTGGGGATGGATATTGATCCCTGCAATTCTGCTCTCCTCCTTTTCCACTGTACTCTACCTGCTGATGAGTTCGGCTGAGCTTGATGTGTTCACACATGAGGTACTGTATCATAACCGGGAGTACAGGGTCGGTTACCCATTGCTTGTCCGTCTTCAAGTAATGAGGCTCGTCCTGTTCAAGGTGATTTTTGCCATGGAAGTTTTGCTGACCCTCTATTTCGGGCTTCGTCTGATCAGACTTTTCAACGAGAAAGTACACGCTTTCTATTCAAACGTGGAAAACAGGGAGATCTCCAAAATCAGGACGTTGTTGTTTTTTCTGGTTTTGACAGCCCTGATTTCTTTGGTATCCAATGTTGTGGGGAAGCATTTTTTTTCAGATCATCCCTCGCTTCTGGCCCTTCCCTCCCTTGCTCACTCGATGGCCCTTTTCGGTATCAGCTATGTGGGTTACCGGCAACATTTTTCTATCCGTGACCTGTGTCAGGATCAGCAGGAAGGGGAGTGCTGTTGTGGCGTTGAGTCGGAGAGTGAGGCAATGACCGGGATGGAATATGACCAGCTCCTATCGAAGCTGGAAACCCTTTTCGAGGAGGATCAGATCTTTAAAAACCCTGATCTGCGGTTGAACGATGTGGCCCAGGAGTTGGGAACCAACCGCACTTACCTGTCCAGGCTGATCCGCCACAGGCGGGACATGACCTTTTGCGATTTTGTGAACGATTACCGCGTTCGCTACGCCGAAGCAGTGCTCTCTTCACCGGAGCAGTTCCGCCTGACTATCGATGAGGTTGCTTTCAACTCCGGTTTTTCCGGGAGCAGCTCGTTCTACCGCGCTTTTGTCAAGAAGAACGGAATCCCACCCGGCAAATTCAGGAAACAGGTTTAGGGGTGCAAAAGCAACATTAATCGGCCGGGAGCTTATTTCCCCGAAAGGTGAAATACCTGAGTCCATAGTAGTCCGTGCTGTTTACCGGCATATCCCCGAAATTTCCGCTGCCAACAGTTCCATTAGCCGGAAGGATGCCGTAATAACCTCCGGGCTCGGGTGTGAAACGGAAGGTATGTTCATACAGCTCGAAATTATCATACACAACCCTGTTGTCCTCCCGTCGTGACATGCCCGATCCAATGTAACTTTGTCCGAAATCAACCTCCATGATCTTTTCTGTGGGTTTGAAGCCATACGGCATCCCGCTTTCCAAATAGCCGTATGGTACACCGCTGTATAGGATGGCTCCGATCTGCACCGGCTGCAACAGGTGGCGCATCACCTTGAACTTGCAATGAACCTGTGTGCTGTCGGCCGACAAGTTGACATCACTGGCATTGAGATCGCATAGGGGAGAGAAGTACCGCTCCCAGATGGGATCTCCTTCCAGCGTCAGCTCATCGGTCTCGTAGTTGAAGACACCTCCCAGCGTGGTGAGCGATCCCTTGATTTTGCTCTCGGTGTTGAGTGACATCTTCTGGGTCTGTTCAAAGACATCCCAGTAGTATCCCAACTTCATGCGTGCATCGGCACTGCAAAGCGCTTCCATCACGCCCCATACCTTGATGCCCGCATCTACCCTTACGCCTGCTGTGGTGTGCACGCTGCTCGACAGTTCTCCACCCGTGAAGGAGAGGCCATTCTCGCTGAACTTGGACGCCCGGGTGGTGCTGCGGGTTCTGAATCCCTCGTTGCTGTTGTAGGAGAATCCGAGATCCATCGCGGCACTGTAGCTCATACCTGCCCTGATCTCTACTTCTCCCCCCACACCGGCAACACCGTAAAAATGGATCACCGGTACAATGGTGAGCGGCGGCACGGGGATGGGGGCGAAATAGGCGGTTAGCAGGTGGAACGATTTGTCCACTGCATCGGCTTCCACCTGAACGGTCATATCGGCCGAAAGCTGGATGTCGGGCGATATGCTGGCATGGAAATAGTGCAGTTTCTTGTCGAAGATGCCCACCAGCAGCCGCATGCTGAGATCCATGCTGGCCGAAACCTCAATTTCGGAGTTGTCGCCAGGCTCCAGCGTAAAGCTCATGTTGCCGGAGGAATAGTTGTAGTTTTTTCTTCCACTGGCCCTTGTTGCAGGCATAGAAAGTTCAATTTGTGAACCGTTCCGGGTGAAGCTCACCGCTTCCCCGTCGGGCGTCTCCACCCGGCTGAGATAGGCCCCTAGTTCCAACTCAACACCACCCTCTTCGTTGAGGGAGCCATCCTCGTTCCAGATCGGTTCTCCCAGCGAGAGCTCCTCAAATACCTCGGTGATATCGTTCACCGGTTCAGCCACCACGGCGATGTATTCGCTTTCCGGGTTGCCCACCGAGACGATTCTGCCGATATATCCTTCCGGGAACAATTTGGAGGGAGTATTGAAAAGCAATACCTCACCCATCCTGGGCTCAAATTCTTTTTTCACCGTCATAAAGAGGGTATGGGTCTCGAACTTCACCTCACCAACCCACTTGTCGTAGCTCGCCAGTCGGGCATCCACGATGTAATCCATCCTGTCAGCATCGACCAGGGTAGCATCCTCCTGCAGTTTATATTCCGCCTCGTCCGATGCGGTGACTGTCTCGCCCACCGGGTAGACCCTGCTGCGTTCAATCTTTTTTCCAGATGTCGTACCGATCGTCTTTATCACTTCCCTGCCGTCATCCATCACGAATTTCACCTCAAACCCTTTGGTATAATCGCGGGGAGGGATAAAGAGATAGAAATGGTGTAGGGTGCCATCGAGCTCTAGCCCTTCACCACAGTCTACGGTAAGGATGAGTGCCGGGCCGCTGCCGCTCTCCGGGAAGCGTGCTTCCGGGAGATCCTCGTTCCAGGCCACCGTGAAAGAACCACTAACCGGTCTCCCCGAGAGATCCCGGAAATGTACCTTGCGCAGACGGTCACCCTCAGTACCGCTGTAACCCACCTTGAGCAGCGCAAAGAGGTTGCGGAAGCCGATGCCCGACGCACTGCCCTTGCCGGCCATGAAATTAGCAGGGGCATAGGGTTGCGACACCCGCTCCTTGAGGGTATAAGGCTGTGTGGCCGGGAAGGTGAGCGTCAACTCGCTGTTGTTGCCAATAGAAGTTCCCTCCCGATAGGGGTAATAGGCCGTCACCTCGCCCGTGGGCATGCTGCCGGTTGTCCTGAACCGGGCTTTTTTGCCGTTTTCCAGGATGTCATCCACTCCGGCAGTGAAGAGCAGGTTGCTACCCCCTCCCTTGCCGAAGACGCCGATCCGGTCGTTCACCTCCCAACGGACTTCTGCCTTGATGCCGGGTTGATCAATCACTGCGGTTCGGGTCGTTTCTTCACCGTCAATGATGGTAGCTGTCAATACGTTGTCGCCGGGAGCTGCTCCCTGTTCAAAAGGCTCGTTGGTACATCCCAGTAGTGCGAGGCCAATCACCAGCAGGGATGATTTTATCAGGTTGTTTGTTTTATCTGTTCTCTTCATGATGCGGTGCTGTTTGTGGTTAATCCCATCCCGTGGGGTCATTGTAATCGTAATCATCATTGTCGGAAGCCTCTTCCGCCTCTTCTTCGTATACCCATAGTTTTCGAGTCAGCGTGCTGGCATAGACAATGATCTCCTGCTCCGGTCTCATCTGGGTGCTGTTGTTGGGCGTTGAGGTGATGGTGAACTGCGTATCGTTGATCTTATTCACCTGCAACCACTCTCCAACATATCCCAGGGTGAACTCGGTCACGTTGGTCATCACCGTGACCACGATGGTGCCGCCGTATGAAGGGAGGGGTATGTTGGTGTTCCCATGAGAGGAGAAGAGGTCGAGCTCCGGCAAAGGATCCTGGTAAACCGTGATGGAGGCGAGCGAGTCGCCCTCATTCCCATAGAGGGTGACCAAGGCTTGTCGGGGAATGTTGCCCGTCCAACTTTCATCAACGGTGATGTTAATGCCTTCGTCCGAAATTTTTTCAAGTAGGCACCAGGACTGATCAGAACGATAGCTCCAGCCGGTTACGTTGGTTTCAATCCCAATTCCGTTATTACCCCCCTGATAATTCATGATCACCTTATCGACAACCGGCCTGATGTAAGCCTCCTCGGGCTCTACGGCTGCATCTTGCGTCACCTCGATGGTCACCTTTTTGGCGGTTCCCTCAGCTGCAACGATTAGGATTGCTTTCTCCGGAGGGGCGAAAGCCTTGTTTTCAGTTGCAGTTACCGTGAAGTTGGAGGCTCCCTTGTTGACCGTGCACCAGCTCTTGCTGGATGTGACGCTCCAGCTTTTGGCGTTCGTTACGACTGTGATCTCCTTGCTTCCTCCTTCAGCGGCGAAGTGGATGGGTGAGGTGGATACCTCCAGGGTGATTGTCTCGTTTTCCCCTCCACCGGGGATTTCACCCTTGCCGCAACCGGGCAAAAAAAATAAAATCAAGGCCGCGACAGATAGTGCGAGTGTTGATGTATGCATATTATCTTACAGGTATTGATGCTTCATTTATTCAACGGCTGGCGCCGTAGCGTGGCAGCAAAAATAGTGTTAACCGGCCGGAGTTTTTTCCCAAATAGACAAAAAAATCTTTTGTTTTCACAAAAAAATGGACAAAACCGACAAAAATAGGGGCAAAAAAACAAGGCCGACTCAGTTGAGCGGCCTTGTTAAACAATATAAAAACAGTGATCAATAATAGCCTAATTTACAAACGCGTGCCTGAATCCTTTTACATCATTCCAGTGCCCCCGCGTGAAGTCGGGAACCGCTACCGGGGCAGAGTTGTTTTCGAGCGATAAAGCCGTAAGAGGGGCTAGGCTGCACCATTCTGCCAGGTCGTATACGTCCATGTCCAGTGGAAGTCCGTTTTGCAGGCAGTAGACCAGGCGATAATCCATGATAAAGTCCATTCCTCCGTGTCCGCCTACTTTTTTGGCAGTCTCTTCGAGTTCGATGTGAATCGGATGTTTGTACTTATCCATCAGTACTTTTTTAACTTCATCCGACACATAAGAGTGAGCGGACAGGTTTTCGTGGTTGGGGACAGTGCCGGCTTCAACAGCATCGGCTTTAAGGGCATAACCTTCATTCGGATATTTATTCGCAAATCCGTTGGTCCCCTGTACCTGATACATACGGCTGTATGGACGAGGAGAGGCAACATCGTGTTGAATATGGATGGTTTTCCCGTTTTCGGTACGAATCATAGTCATGGTGTGTTGTCCGTTTTTGAAATCGGGTGCTTCCTCACCTCGCTTTTCTTTCAGGTAGGCGGGGATGCTTACCGGCTTGCTGTCCATAGCCACCAAGTAGTTCATTTTATCGCCTCGGTGGATGTCGAGAACCTGACAGGCAGGGCCCATTCCGTGCGTAGCGTAAATGTCTCCCCGGTGTGTTTTGTTATATTCCATGCGCCAGTCGTTTTCGTAAGAATCCCAAAAATCTTCCAGTTGATGGATATAAGCGCCTTCAGCGTAGAGGATGTCTCCAAGAACACCTTGTTGCGCCATGTTGAGTGTGGTCAGTTCAAAGAAATCATACACGCAGTTTTCGAGTTGCATGCAATGTTTCTGGGTACGTTCTGCCGTGTTGACAACGTCCCAGATTTCCTCCATGGTCATAGCAGCCGGTACTTCACAAGCTACGTGTTTCCCTTGCTCCATAGCGTAGATCATCATCTGAGCGTGACGTTTCCAGTCCGTAGCTATGTAAACCAGATCGATGTCGTCCCTTTGGCAAAGTTCTTTCCAGGCGTCCTCGCTTCCGCTGTACGCTGCGGCACGGGGCACCCCCGCTTTGTCGAGAATTTGTTGAGATTTTTCAACCCTGTCGGGATGAAGGTCGCACAGTGCGACAATTTTTGCTCCCGGTATATGGGTGAATCGTTGTACGGCACTCGGGCCACGCATTCCCAGCCCGATAAACCCTACACGGACGGTATCCATTTTGGGTGAGGTCAATCCCACTACATGCTTTTGTCCGGCAGGGCGAGCCGAAACGTTGGTTTCGATGGGTTGAAAAGTTTCTGCCGTTTTTCCTTTTTGCGAATCGGTGTTACAGGATGCAAAAAGAACGGCTGTGATGGTAAATAAATAAATCAGTTGCTTCATTATTTTAAATTATTTAATTAATTCAGGAGGTGTTCACAAGAAAATATGCCCGGAGTTGGGGCCGGTGTATAAAAAACACAAAAAAGTAAACCGTTTAGAAGACAAAAATAGTGTATTTTTGCCACTTTTTGATAATCCTTTAATATGTTGTATAACATATACTGTTTCAGCCCATAATTCTCCTTCTGTTTGTCCGTAAACCGTAAATGCAGATAACCGTGAAACAGATAAATGGCAAAACAAACGATGCGTTCACGGCGGGTAGCCAAGCTATGGTGCCCAAATCGATAATGGCTCCCTGCAGGGGAGGCATCAATGCACCGCCGACAATGGCCATAACCAGGCCAGCCGCTCCCAACGTTGAGTCGTCGCCCAACCCTTTGAGTGCGATCCCGTAAATGGTTGGGAACATCAGCGACATGAAAACGGAGGTGGCTACCAGGCAATACAAACCGGTCATCCCGCCGATGAAGATAACTCCCAGTGTTGTTGTCATAGCCCCTGCAGCAAACAGGGTCAACATCGATGAGGGCCTCAGGTATTTCATCAGGTAAGTGCTGATAAAGCGGCTCGTCAGGAACAGGGACATGGCGAGGATGTTCCATCGCTGACCCACAGCTTTGGGGATTCCGATGTTCTCGGCATACTGAATAATAAATGTCCAGCACATGATTTGTGCGGCTACGTAGAAGAATTGCGTGAGAACCCCCTCGCGGTAGTTGTGGTTCCGGAGTAATCTCCTGGCTGAATCTATGGCACGGATATTTTTCGCCTCTGCCGATTGGGTCCTGGGCATTTTAGTCAAAGCGATAATGACGAAGACCAGCAAAACGACCCCGCCGATGATCACATACGGATTGCGGATGATTTCCAGGTCGTGCGTCCGGATAACTGCCTTTTCAGCTTCACCCAGCGAATGGAAGATAAGGTTGCCTGCCGCATCGCGTTTCTCCGAGTCAAGGGACGTAAGCACGTAATTCGATGCTACAGTCATGCCTAACAATGAGCCCATCGGGTTAAACGATTGGGCAAAGTTCAGCCTGCGTGTAGAAGTAGCTTCATCACCCATCGAAATGATGTACGGATTGGCGGTTGTTTCCAAAAAAGCCAGTCCGAAAGTCAGGATATAGAGCGACAGCAGGAAAAACGTGAATTGTTCGAACTGAGCCGCGGGGATAAATAAAAATGCCCCAATGGCATACAGGGCCAATCCCAGAAGTATGCCTTTCTTGTAACTGAACCGCCTGACGAATAATGCTGCAGGGATGGCCATGGTGCCGTAGCCGCCGTAAAACGCAAATTGCACCAATGCCGCTTCCGAAACCGGAATCTCCATAATGGTTTGAAAAGCAGCCACCATGGGATTGGTGATGTCGTTGGCAAACCCCCACAGGGCAAATAAACTGGTGATAAGTATAAAGGGGACGAGGTATTTTTTCTCAATAACCGCCGGTTTGGAAGGTGACGTACTGTGTTTCATCTGACCACTCCTTTTTTTAAGATGATATTGGCATAAAGCGCCTCTTCGCCGGAAGCGATTACGGCAAAAGATGTTTTAGCCCTGTCGTAAAAAGCAAACCGTTCCAGGTAGCCGATAGAGAAGGGTTCGCCGGAAGCACTCAAAATCTCTTTGTATTCTTCCCATATATCCGGTTTATAATCGTCGCCGGGAGTTACTTCCATCAGAAAAACCGAATGTTCGGAATAGGTGTCTAAAGGAAAAAGCTCAAGAATGGCTTTCAGTAAGACAGCACCGGAGAGCCCGTCAGCCCTGATGACGTTGGTTGAAAGGCTGCAGCCCGGAAAATTGGCGTCACCAAGAACGATCTCATCGCCATGCCCCATCTCCATGAGGGCTTTTACCAGCTGAGGCGATAGCACTTTGGGTATTTTTTTGAGCATAGTTATTGCAAATCTTATTTGTAAATGGGGCCAAAGGTGGCGCAGGCGCGGTAGTCGGCACCTTCCTTATCCATTCCCAATGCATTCCATGCTGCGGGGCGGAATATCTCGTCTTCTTCCACGTTGTGCATACACACCGGAATGCGAAGAATGGAGGCCAGCGTGATCAGGTCCTGTCCGATGTGTCCGTAGCTGATGGCCCCGTGGTTTGCTCCCCAGTTGTTCATTACCGAGTAGACATCCTTGAAGGCCGGTTTGCTGGTCAGCCTGGGGACGAACCAGGTGGTGGGCCAGGTCTGATCGGTGCGTTCGTTGAGCGTTTTATGAATCTCCGGATCGATCTCTACGGTCCATCCTTCGGCTATTTGCAACACCGGACCGACACCTTTTACCAGGTTTAAGCGTGACATGGTAACGGGCATCCCGCCTTCCGAGAGGAAATTGGAAGAGTAGCCTCCGCCGCGGAAATAATCGCGGTTTGCTGGACACCAGCGCGTGGCCGCCAGACAGTCCTCTACCTCTTTTTCGTTGATTTCCCAGAACGGTTTCATGGCCGGTTTGCCCTCTTTCCGTTGTTTCCCGGTCGCGTCGAGCGTGGTGGCGCCGGAGTTGATGAGGTGAATGATTCCGTCTTTGGCTTTTCCGGTAAGCTCTTTTCCCGTAACCCGTTTCACTGCCGCAGGACTCCAGTACGTGCGTACATCGGAGAAGATCTGGGAAGTGTTGGTCAGAAGATGTCCAAACAACATGGCCACGCCGTTACAGGCATCGTTTTCGGTAGCTACCACATAGGCTTCACGAATTCCGTTCCAGTCAAAAGATGAACAGAGCAGGGCTTCGGAGAAGTCGCCGTTCGGTTTATAGTCGGTCCACTGGCGTTGTCCTTGAAAACCGGCGGCAATAGCGTTGTGTCCGATGGCCTCTTCTTTGAATCCCATCTCCCTGAGACTGGGGTTTCCGGTCATCAAGTCGCGGATGATAAGGGTCATCTTTACCACAAATTCCCAATCAGCATCTTTTTCGGCACGGTTCTTTACTTTTTCAGCCCGGTTGAGGTCTTCGGCTTCGTTCGGGACACAATATTTTCTTGTCCATGCCATTGCTTTGGCATACTCTTCCCGGTCGTAAATTCCTTCTTCCATGCGACGAAGAATTTCGATGGATTCCACTTGTTCGTTTCTCATCCCCAGGTATTCCTGGAAGAAATCGGGATTGACAATGGAACCGGCAATACCCATAGATACATTTCCTATCGATAGGTAGGATTTTCCGCGCATGGTGGCGACAGCCTGCGCTCCGCGGGCAAAGCGCAGCAGCTTTTCAGCCACGTCATCGGGAATGGAATTGTCGTCCAGGTCTTGCACGTCGCGCCCGTAAATACCAAAGGCAGGCAACCCTTTTTGGGCGTGAGCCGCCAGAACGGCTGCCAGGTACACCGCTCCCGGACGTTCAGTTCCGTTGAAACCCCATACTGCCTTGGGGTAATGCGGGTTCATGTCCATGGTTTCGGATCCGTAGCACCAGCACGATGTAACAGTTATGGTGGATCCTACGCCCTCACGTTCAAATTTTTCGGCACAGGCAGCACTTTCGCCCACCCGTCCAATAGTTGTGTCGGCGATTACACATTCAACGGGACTTCCATCACCGTTTTTTAAGGTTGAACTTATCAGGTTGGCAACGGCCTTTGCCAGGTTCATTGTTTTTTCCTCGAGGCTCTCTCTGACGCCTCCTTGTCTCCCGTCGATGGCGGGACGAATACCGATTTTTGGATAAGTTTTCATAGCGTTTTTATTTTTTTAATGATTAGTTTGTGCAAATTTAAGTTGTAGTATGAACAGTGCTGATGTTGCAGGAAAAAAATTAATAGGACCCTCTCTTGATGATTTTTGTCGGAAGATAACGGGTAATGGGATTGCCGGTTATCACGAAATCGGCAGCTAGGTTGCCCATCTCCTCCCAGTCGATGCTGATGGCCGCAATTCCGTTTTCAATCACTTCGTAAAAAGGGTTGTTGTTATAACCGATAATCCCGAACTGTCTGCCCACGGTCAGCTTGTCGGCTTTGCTCCTTTTGATGACCTCTACCACATCGGTCTGCTTGATAATGATGTATAATGTGCCCTCCACAACAGGCGTTTGAGGTGTGAAAGATTCGATGATTTCAAATTCGAAATTGTTGTCCGTACAGAACCGGATAAAATAGTCTTTGCTGCTTTGCGGATGCTTGTGTCGTTTATCGAACAGGAAAACAATTTTTTTGTATTTTTTGAAATCAAGCTTTGCTTGATCCAAGGCATCGTAAAAAGCCCGGTCAAAGTCCTGGCAGACGTACGACAGTCCTTCCTTGTTAAAACTGCCGAAATCGAGCAGCAGTAATTTTTTGGGATTGATTTTTGACAACGACTCTGCCAGCACATCGTTGCTATAATTCATAATCAGGTATTTGTTGTACATGCCGTAAGATTCCCGAACAATGTTGTTGAAAAGGTTCTCGTTGTATTGATGGAACCAGAGGTCGATTTTATGGTTTGAAGGCAGCTTGGATACCAGCGCATTATACAATGCGTCTTTGAACGGTGTGTATTCATCAAGGATGAGCAGCACGTTTTTTACCCGGTAGCTTACGTAGTAGTTTTTCCCGTGGATGGATTCGATGAGCCCACGTGCTCTCAGGTCATTGAAGGCTTTGAAAACGGTATCGCGGGATATGTTGTGCTGTCGGCTTAACGTGTTGATCGAGGATAGTTTATCTCCGGGCTTCAATTCGTTCATCGATATAGCCCTCTGGATATAGTCGGCTAATTGCTTTACTTTCGTATTCTTGTTGTTGAATTCCAATTCCATGATAAACTAGTGTGCTGTTCTGTTCTGATCACAAAGGTATTTTTTATTTATTGATTTTCGCTTTAAGCCCATATGTTTTATAACATAAATAGTTAATCACCTGTTTTCAAACGAAAGATTCAGCTGCAATAAAAAAACCGGCAAGGCTCTTCACAGAGTCTTACCGGCCATGGAAAATCAAAAAGTCATATAAGAAATAGAACTAATTAAGTTATGGTTATTTAATAGTATTCGTTCGATGCAACAACCGGTATGGGTGTTTCAGCGATTTTGTTTTGCAACGCAGCCTGGTTGTACCTGTAAACCACGTTGAATATTTTTTCTCCATCCTCGTCTTTCGCTTTTACCGTTAGTTGAACGGAATCGGTGTCCGCTCGTTGGAGCGGTTTCAGATCGAAACAGATAAACCCCTCGAAAAACTTCGGGCTTGAGCTGCCGTAAGCATTGTGCCGGAACTCCAGTTCAAGGGTGTCGGGGGCTTTGTCCGGATGCAATGAATCAATCACCAGGTTGATGGCGTGAGGCCTGACTCCTCCGTAATTGAACATAAAATCGATATTCAGGTAGTCGTTTCCTACCCATGCTTCGTTTATTTTTACCGGATCATGCCCTATGCTGTCGGCGTTTTGCGACGTTTGTTCGATGACCTTTTTAGTAAGAATATTCCAGATGTCGTTTACTTTCACGTAATGATCATATCCGCCCTGTTCATCCGATAAGGTGGTGTAATTCACAAATACCCTCTGGTAGTTCCCCACTGGCAGGTAGTGTACATCCGTTGCAGCCGGCCAGAGTTGCTTGCCGTTGTCGAGCATTAGCATGTATCCGTTCTCTCCCATGGGAATGACCGTAGCAATGTCAATATGAAATTCGCCCAGCGAATGTTCGTCTTTCTTGTTGCACGATGCAACTGTAAGTAAAACGATAAAAAAAACAAATCCCCACGCGGTATCTTTCATATATTTCTTTGCTTCTATATACTTAGATGCAAAAAAGAAAAAAACGCTGCATGAAAACCTTGGATTTTTTTGTTTTTAACTCTATTTAACTTTTGGATAGAGTTTCTCAATAAGATCGGTGCGATTGAGCCGTTTCAACTCTGCGATTAATTTCTTCCGGTTGTTCTTGTCGTACCAGAAAAAAAATTGTCGTTGACTTTCTTTTTGTGAAGGGGATTTTGCGGTGTAAACCTTTTCGAGCGAATAAGGGTGGTAGCCTGTGTAATAGATCTCTGTAGCCAGTGTCATGGGCGAGGGTGTGAAGTCCTGTATTTGCTCCAGTTTGAAATTCAGGTTTTTAGTAATAGCGGCAAGTTCTGCCATATCTTCTTCTGTGCAACCCGGGTGTGAGGAAATGAAATAAGGGATCAATTGCTGATTCAGGTTCTGCTTGTTGTTTTCAGCATCGAAAATCTTTTTGAATTGATAAAACAGGCCGAACGAAGGCTTACGCATCACGTTGAGCGTCCGGTCTGCCGTATGTTCGGGAGCGACTTTGAGCCTGCCGGATACGTGGTTCACAATCAACTCTTTTGTGTATTCTTCGGCGGCTTTGTTGGCACTTTCGTCTTTTCCCCTATGCAGCAGCATGTCGTAACGGATTCCGCTTCCGATAAACGATTTTTTCACCATCGGCAGGTTGTCCACAGAGCGATAGATGTCGAGCAGTGGAGCGTGATTGGTATTGAGATTTGGGCAAATACCGGGATGGATGCACGACGGGCGTCTGCACTTTTCACAAACCGACAGGTCTTTGCCCTGCATCTTGTACATGTTTGCCGACGGCCCTCCCAAATCGCTTATGTATCCTTTGAATCCGGGCATTTCGGTGATTTTCCGGACTTCCCGGAGAATCGATTCTTTTGATCGCGACGCGATAAACTTTCCCTGGTGTGCCGAGATGGTACAAAAAGCACATCCTCCAAAACAACCCCGGTGCAGGTTTACTGAAAACTTGATCATTTCGTAAGCCGCAATATGTTTGTTTTTGTACTTGGGATGAGGCAAGCGGGTGTATGGTAAATCAAAAGATGCATCAATTTCCTCTTCCGTCATCGGGGGAAAAGGTGGATTCACAACCAGCGTCTTATTGTCCACATCCTGTAAGATACGCGATGCGTGCAACGCGTTGGACTGCTCTTCCACAATACGAAAGTTTTTCGCCTGTTTCAGCTTGTCTTCCAGGCATTCTTCATGAGAGAACAACTGGATCTCGTCTTTAAATGAATTTTCAGGAACATTGTCTTTTCCCGCAAGGAAAGCTGTCTGAGGCACATGCCGCATTTCGGCAATCGTTTTTCCGTTTTGCATTTCCCGGACCACGCGGGTAATCGGCAGTTCGCCCATGCCGTAAACCAGCAAGTCGGCGTTGGTGCCTGCCAGTATCGTTTTATGCAGAGAATCACTCCAGTAATCGTAATGCGAAACCCGGCGGAGGGAAGCTTCCACACCTCCGATAATCAGCGGAATGTCGGGATAGAGTTCTTTCAGGATGTTGGAATAGATCGTTACGGCCCGGTCGGGGCGCATATCCGACCTCCCGTCGGGTGTGTAGGCATCCTGCGATCGTAAGCGTTTATTGGCGGTGTATCGGTTGATCATCGAGTCCATAACACCGGCGGTTACGGCAAAAAACATTCGAGGAAGCCCCAGTTTTTTAAAATCCCGCAAATCGTCCCTCCAGTTTGGTTGAGGAACAATGGCTACGCGCAACCCCAGCCTTTCCAGCAGTCGTCCAATCACCGCAGTCCCAAACGAAGGATGATCGATGTAGGCATCTCCCGAAAAGAGGATCACGTCCGCCTGGTCCCACCCGAGAAGATCCATCTCTTTTTTGGTTGTAGGGAGGAAGCGGGGCAAAGGATAGGGTTGGCTTTCCATCCGTTAAAAGAGTTTATGTTTCCTATGTCTCTCTTCTCCCATCTTCTCGCTCAGTACGATCGCCCTGTCCACCGCCAGGTGGATATTTGAACAGATGTTCTCTTCTCCGATAATATCCGGTATTTTGGAGTTTTCGACTTTTGCCCTGACATTGTCATTCACTCCCGAAAGAATAACCTGAATTTTTTCTCTCCGGGAGTTTTTGCAGAGATTTTGGAGGTTGTTCAGCCCCGTAGCATCGATAAACGGCACCTTGCGCATCCGGATAATCCGGATCTGTGCCCTTTCTCCAATTTCGCGCATAACATCGTCAAACTTATTGGCTACCCCAAAGAAAAAAGGCCCGTCAATTTCATACACTTCCACGCCTTTAGGCAGGTGCAAGACTTCGTCCTGCAAGTTCCCGGAATGAGACTCAATCTCTTTTGAGATGTCAATCTTTCCGGTTGTTACCGACACTTGAGTGCTTTCGTTCATACGCTTCAAAAACAAGAAGATGGCAAGCAATAGCCCTACTTCAATGGCGATGGTCAGGTCGAATATTACCGTTAGAATAAACGTCGTCAGTAAAACGGCCAGCGTTCCTCCAGACTGTTTGACAAGTGAGCGGAACGTGCGCCATTCGCTCATGTTGTATGCCACCACAACCAGCACTCCGGCAAGGCAGGCCATAGGTATATGTTTGGTAAGATCACCCAAAAACAATAGAATCAGCAACAGAACCACTGCATGTATAACCCCTGCCACCGGAGAACGCCCACCGTTGTTGATGTTGGTCATTGTCCGGGCAATGGCGCCGGTAGCCGGGATCCCGCCAAAGAACGGAGTCACGATGTTGGCTACTCCCTGTGCAACCAGTTCCATGTTCGAGTTATGCCGTTTACCGATCACGCCATCTGCAACGGTTGCAGACAATAGGGATTCAATAGCCCCCAGTATGGCAATGGTAAAGGCTGAAGGAAACAGCATGCGGATGCTTTCGAGATTGAACCCGATAGGATTTGCCTGGGGCAGTTGACTGTTTATCTGAAACCTGTCTCCGATGGTTTCAATTCCGGTAATTCCAAAATAGTGCTTCATCACGAACACGATAACAGTCATCAAAACAATCGCTATCAGCGATCCGGGTATTTTCCTGGAAATTTTTGGAGTGAGAAAGATGATGGTCACACTCAACACGCCAATGCCTGTCGCCCACCAATTGATGGTTCCCAAATGTTGAAAATATACTTCCCATTTGGTAAAGAAATCGGAAGGGACCTTGGCTATGCTCAATCCAAACAAGTCTTTTATCTGCGTGGAGAAAATAGTAAGGGCAATACCACTGGTGAATCCAACGACAATGGGGTAGGGAATAAACTTGATGACAGTCCCGAGCTTGAGAACACCCATTAAAACCAGCATGGCTCCGGCAATAACAGTAGCTATTGCCAGCCCGGTCACGCCAAACTGTTCCACAATTCCGTAAACAATAACAATAAATGCACCTGTCGGGCCACCAATTTGTACATGGCTTCCGCCGAGGAACGAAATAATAAATCCGGCAATGATGGCCGTTACGATACCTTTTTCCGGTGTAACACCGGAGGAGATTCCAAAAGCAATGGCCAGCGGCAATGCCACAATTCCTACGATAAGGCCTGCCATTAAATCGGAAATAAATTTCTCCTTGTTGTAGTTTTTTAACGATAAGAAAAGGATGGGTTTAAATTCTTTCAGGAAGTTTCTTTGCATCTGCATATTCAATAATTGGCTGCAAAATTAACCATTTAAAGAATAAAAATGAAATTGTACGTGTAAAATTTAGAAAGCACCCTGTTCCACAAGCACGCAGGCGCGTTCCGTTAAGCGATCTTCGGCATAGGGGTTGTACCTCTTTTTGAGGCTGTTGCCGAACATGCTTGCAAACGCATTGTAGAAAAAAGCCTTGGCACTTCCCATGTAGGCGTCAATAATGTGGTACGACGATGAGTTGGTCTCCCGATCAACCAGCTTCATCAAAAGTTGTCCTTGTGAACGGGTCAATTTTTTCATTTTGGGGGTATAGGCTTCCATCAGGTACTTTTCCATCTGGTTCAGGTGCCTCTGTCGTGCCTTATCATCGGGCAGGGTTTCCATATACTCGTATGTTTCGGTAATGATCATGGCAATCTCTTTGGCATAGGGAAGGGTTTTCTTTACGTCGCGGATCAGTTTTGTATATTGTAACTGTTCCCTGTTGCTGCCGAAACGTAAGGGTGAATACTTGATGAAATCGTGTAAGCTCATGCAGGCAACCGTGTCGCCGTCAATCACCACTGCCGGATACACATTGGGCAACAGGTAGAGGGTCGTCCTTTGTTTTGCCGGAGAAGCGTTGTCGGCAAAGAAATCCTGCGCCTTGGCCTGGAAGGCAAGGGGCACGGTCAGGAGCAGCCATATTTGAACAAATCTTATCATAAATCCGGGACAAAAATAACATTATTGTTTTATTCGAGTACTTAAAATCACGTTAAGTGTAGTTAATTAACAATCCTGTTTATAGATTGTTAAGTAAATAATTTGGAAAAAACAGCTTAACCAGGGCCTTCTCGGGCAAAAAAGAGATCGCTTTTTACTCGATTTCCTTCAATTTGAATTACCTTTGAAGAACTAAAATCAGAAATTATGGCTTATTATCACTTGGGAGAGCTGGTTCACCATCAGGCGCAAAAGTACAAAAACAGAACCTCGTTGAAGTTTTTATTATCAGATGGGCGATGGACACAAATGTCGTGGGAGGAGTTTTCGGAAAAAATAATGAAAACCGCTCAGGCCATGGCAGAACTACAGATCAAACCCGAAGATAATGTGGGGGTTTATTCCCAGAATATGGCAAAATACCTTATTACCGACTTTGCCGCCTACGCCAACCGCGCGGTTATGGCGCCCATGTATGCCACCTCATCGCCATCGCAGGTAGAATACATCGTAAACGATGCTCGGCTAAAAGTGATTTTTGTAGGTGAACAGTTCCAATACAACAACGCATATAAAGTACAGCAGGAAAGTCCGGTCCTGAAAAAGATCATTGTCTTTGACAGGAATGTGGTGCTTAAACCCGAAGATAAAACGTCCATCTATTTTGATGATTTTATCACTACCGGAGATAATTCCGAATCGTTGGCGCTTGTTAATGCCCGGTTGCGTCAACTTAAAGGTTCCGATCTGGCAACCATCATTTATACGTCGGGAACAACCGGGGAGCCCAAAGGAGTTATGCTCACCCATGATAATTATATCCAGGCGTTCAAGATCCACGATGCGCGGCTAACCCAGTGCTCGGAGAAAGATGTCTCGATGTGTTTTCTGCCGCTGACGCATATCTTTGAAAAAGCGTGGACCTATTATTGCCTCCACAAGGGAATACTTGTTGCCGTAAACAGGGATCCTACCCAAATTCAGCAAACCCTTAGGCAGATACGTCCCACTCTGATGAGCAACGTTCCCCGCTTTTGGGAAAAAGTGTACGATGGCATTCAGCAAAAGATCGAAACTTCAAGCGGTGCTTTGAAATGGTTGTTTGAAGATAGTGTCAGGACGGGTAGAAAGCACAATCTCGTATATAAAAATCAGGGGAAAAGGGCACCGTTCGGTGTTGCGCTCAAATTCTTCCTCTATAAACTAACTATCTTTTACCTGATCAAGAAGGTGGTGGGTATCGACCGGGGAAACTTTTTCCCCGTGGCAGGAGCTCCTCTATCGGATAAGATTAACGAGTTCATGCAATCGATCGATGTGCATCTGATATACGGCTACGGCCTCTCCGAGACGACCGCGACGGTTAGTTGTTTTCTGGAAAAAGGGTTCACAATTGGAACTGTTGGCAAGGTCATGCCCGAGGTGGAGGTGAAGATCGGGACAAACGACGAGATCCTGGTGAAAGGCAAGACGGTGATGAAGGGGTATTACAAAAAACCCGTTGAGACGGCCGCGGTATTCACGGAAGACGGTTTTTTCAGGACCGGTGATGCGGGAAGGCTGACCGGGAACAACGAGATTATCCTGACCGAAAGAATAAAAGACCTTTACAAAACCTCAAACGGGAAATATATTGCTCCACAGATGATTGAGACCCGGATGACCGAGGATAAGTTTATCGATCAGATTGCCGTAATTGGCGACGAACGAAAATTTGTAAGCGCGTTGATTGTTCCGGACTTCGGACATCTGAAACAATACGCCCTCGAGCATCAGATTCCCTGCGGGTCAAACGAAGAACTGGTGGAAAATAAAGAGATTCACGATTATATGTTTGGCCGGATCGAACTACTACAGGCTCAGTTCACCTCCTATGAAAAAATCAAAAAAATAACGTTGCTGCCCCATCCTTTTACGATGGAATCGGGCGAACTGACCAATACGTTAAAGCTGAGAAGAAAAATTGTACTCCAGCGTTATGCCGCTGAGATTGAGAAAATGTACGCAGAATAGCTTTTAGGCGGGAAAATCATTATCTTTGCACCGTTTTTTAAAAGTGAAAAAATGGAATATAATTTTGGGGAAATAGAAAAACGGTGGCAGCAGTATTGGGCCGACCGTGAGGTATACCGGGTAACAGAAGATACAACCAAACCCAAGTTTTATGTGCTGGATATGTTCCCGTACCCCTCGGGAGCCGGGTTGCACGTGGGGCATCCGCTAGGTTATATCGCTTCCGATATTTATTCGAGGTATAAACGGCTGCAGGGATTCAACGTGCTTCACCCTATGGGCTACGACGCATATGGCCTTCCTGCGGAACAATATGCTATCCAAACCGGCCAGCATCCGGCCATCACTACCAAAAACAACATTGCCCGCTACCGCGAGCAGTTGGACAAAATAGGATTTTCTTACGATTGGAGCCGCGAGGTGCAAACCTGCGATCCTGAATATTATAAATGGACGCAATGGGCATTTGTAAAAATGTTCCGTTCCTACTACTGCAACCAGGCACAACAAGCAAGGCCGGTGGATGAACTGATCGAGGTCTTTTCACAACAAGGCACTACCGGGTTGGACCTGGCTTGTACAGAGCCGATGAGCTTCACCGCTGATGAGTGGAATGCCAAAACCGAAAAAGAGCAACAGGAAATCCTGATGAATTACCGCATCGCCTACCTGGGCGATACCCTGGTAAACTGGTGCCCGCAGTTGGGAACGGTGCTGGCCAATGATGAAGTGAGCGAAGGGCTGTCTATCCGCGGAGGATATCCGGTTGAGCAGAAGAAGATGCGTCAGTGGTGTCTGCGTGTATCCGCCTACGCGCAACGGTTACTGGACGGGCTCGATGATGTGGATTGGACAGACTCGTTGAAAGAAACACAGCGGAACTGGATTGGGCGTTCTGTTGGAGCAGTCATGAAATTTAAAACACCCGGCGGTATCTCCTTCGATATTTTTACCACCCGGGCCGATACTATTTTCGGTGTCACCTTCATGGTGCTTGCACCGGAAAGTGAACTGGTTGAACAACTCACCACCCCCGAACAGCGCAACGCTGTAGATGCATACATACTGAAAACAAAAAAACGCACGGAGCGGGAGCGCATTGCCGACAAATCGGTCAGCGGTGTTTTTTCCGGATCCTATGCATTACATCCGTTTACCGGAGATCTTTTACCAATCTGGATTTCGGATTACGTGTTGGCCGGTTACGGAACCGGAGCGATTATGGCTGTTCCCGCTCACGACAGCCGCGACTACGCTTTCGCCAAACATTTTAACTTGTCCATTGTTCCCTTGATCGAGGGCTGCGATATATCGGAAGAGAGTTTCGATGCCAAGGAAGGTATCCTGATGAATTCCGGTTTTTTAAACGGGCTTCCGGTAAAAGAGGCGATTGTTAAAGCCATTGAGGAGGTGGAAGAGCGCAACCTGGGTTTCCGGAAAGTGAACTTCCGGTTGAGGGATGCCATTTTCTCGCGTCAACGTTATTGGGGCGAACCGTTCCCCGTTTATTACAAAGACGGGATGCCCTACACGCTGGATGAGGGCGAACTCCCGCTCGAACTGCCCGAAGTGGATAAATACCTCCCTACAGAATCGGGAGAACCCCCGCTTGGCCGTGCCAGGAACTGGCAGACAAGGGAGGGGTATCCGTTGGAGTTGAGTACGATGCCCGGATTTGCAGGCTCATCGGCCTACTACTTGCGGTACATGGATCCGCGAAACGGCCAGGCATTGGTGTCGACAGAGGCTAACAACTATTGGAGAAGCGTAGACCTCTATATCGGTGGGACGGAACATGCGACGGGACACTTGATTTATAGCCGGTTCTGGAATAAATTCCTGTTCGACCTGGGCGTCTCTTGCGAGCAGGAGCCGTTCCGGAAACTCGTTAATCAGGGTATGATCCAGGGACGAAGCAATTTTGTGTACCGGATTAAGGAGACCAACACATTTGTCTCGCTGAACCTTAAAGATCAGTACGATGTCACGCCCATACACGTGGATGTAAACATTGTTCATAACGATGTTCTGGACGTGGAGGCTTTTCGCAACTGGAACCCCGAGTATAAGAACGCTGAATTTATTTTGGAAGACGGGAAGTACATTTGCGGGTGGGCCGTCGAAAAGATGTCGAAATCGATGTTTAACGTGGTGAATCCCGATGTGATTGTGGAAAACTACGGCGCAGATACGCTTCGGTTGTACGAGATGTTCCTGGGGCCTCTGGAGCTTTCCAAACCGTGGGATACGAACGGCATCGACGGTGTACACCGTTTTTTGCGCAGGC
Organism: Petrimonas sulfuriphila; assembly: GCA_038561985.1. Taxonomy (NCBI): domain Bacteria; kingdom Pseudomonadati; phylum Bacteroidota; class Bacteroidia; order Bacteroidales; family Dysgonomonadaceae; genus Petrimonas; species Petrimonas sulfuriphila. Next base: position 1,686,410 of record CP073276.1, read on the forward strand.
TTTGGAACTTGTTTCACACCAACGGGGAGTTTTTGGTTTCTGACGAAGACCCAACAAAAGAGGAATTGAAATCGTTGCATAAACTCATCAAGAAAGTGTCGTTTGATATTGAGAATTTCTCGTTCAACACATCCGTGTCGGCGTTTATGATTTGCGTCAACGAACTGTCTCAGCTAAAATGCAATAAAAAAGCCATCCTCAGCGATTTATTGGTCTGCCTGGCTCCTTTCGCTCCGCACATTGCCGAAGAGTTGTGGCACAAGTTGGGAAATGAACAGACCATTTGCGACGCAAAATTTCCCGAACTTAACGAAGAATATTTAAAGGAGAACGTGTTCTCTTACGCCATCTCATTTAACGGAAAGTCACGCTTTGTGCTGGAATTTCCGGCCGATGTATCCAACGCTGAAATTGAAAAAACGGTGCTGGAACATCCTTATTCACAGAAATGGCTGGACGGAAAATCACCGAGAAAAGTGATCATTGTGCCGCGGAAAATTGTAAATATCGTTGTCTGACGCTTATAGCCATTTATAAATTCAGGACTAAAACATTGAATGTCAATGAACCTTCCTGCAAAAAAATACCTTAAAGCATTTGAATGGCGCGATTACCTGTTGGTCGTAATCGGGCTGGTTCTCTACGCCATCGGACTGGCCGGTTTCCTGATTCCCAACAAGATCGTTACCGGTGGACTGGCTGGTGTCTCTTTGCTCATCAACTACTCAACCGGCGTCCCCGTGTGGTTTTCCATTCTGGTTATCAATTGTATCTTGTTGATCATCGCGTGGTTTATATTGGGGCGTGGTTTTGTGTTTAAAACACTTTTCGGCGCATTCGGGCTGACCTTCATTATCGGTATCGCTGAGAAATACCTGACACATTCGCTACTCCCCAGCGCAGATCCACTCATGGCGAGTATCATAGGCGCAATCTGCTGCGGTGCCGGGCTTGGACTGGTCTATTCGATGAACAGTACAACGGGCGGTACGGATATCGTGGGCGCCATTATCACCAAATACCGTTATATCAGTATGGGCCGCGGATTGATGTATGTGGACGTGGTGATCATTCTCAGCTCGTGGTTCCTGTTTCAGAGCCTCGAGAAAATTATCTACGGGCTTATCATCATTGCCGTCCTTTACTACGTGGTGGATATGGTTATCAGTGGAGCAAGGCAGTCGGTGCAGTTCCTGATCTTCTCTTCAAAATACGAGGAAATTGCTTCGCACATCAACGCCGAGCTCCACAGGGGATGCACCGTTATCGACGGAACGGGATGGTATTCGAAACAGCCGCAAAAAGTACTCGTCGTCTTGGCCCGGAAAACGGAATCGACACCTATTTTCCGATTGGTAAAACGTATCGATAAAGATGCTTTTATCTCGCAAAGCAATGTGGTCGGGGTATACGGAAAAGGGTTCGATCAGATCAAATGATTTCCACGGGATACTCTCATTAAAACACATTGTAAAAATCGGGCTTGATACAAATCCCTACGCGCAGTTGCACATCTTTCCGTTTGTATTCGAGCAGGCTATCGCCGGTTCCGCTGTATAGTTCACCGAAAATATATTGATTGAACTTCTCTGAGATTTTGTAGCCGGCGGTGAATTTCAGGTTTATGGCTTTTACGCTCTTCCGGAGGCTATAGGTGCCCGAGAGCCACCATTGGTTGTCCGAGGTTTTGTAGTCTGCAGTGAAATATCCTGTTCCCCTGTAATCGTATAAATCGCTGTTGTCTTCTCCCGTCATGAAAGGGACTGTTATTTTGAAACTGGCCGCGAGGTTGGAGGTGAAAAAATATTTCCCGGAGAGGCCTATCCAGTTGATGCTTCTCGACTCAAGACTGTCACGGCCGTTGGACTCATGTTCCAACTGCAGAAATATTGCTCCCGTAAGACGGTTGTCAACGATGATGTACCTTCCCAGTCCGATCCCCGGGTTGTAATTACTGTCTTTGAATGGGGCAGACTCCCGGTAGATATCCCAAAATGATTTTTGTGTGTAAGTAAGGTAGAGAAAAGAGTTGAAGGGCAACCTGCTTGAAGTAAGCCTGTGCCTGACGCTAAGTTGAAATTTGGCGTCGGCACTCTCCCTGTCGATACTTCGGTTTAAAGGGATGCCGGTGATAAAATAATTGTCCTTATAGATGGAAAAGGGAGGCAATTCGTCCATATAGCTGATGATTTCATCTTCTGTCATGGCCAGATCCTGCCTGTCTTGCGTAAGGCTCTTAATCGGCCATGTTGTCGAATCGGTACGGCTTGCTTCTAACTGAGCATTTATTTCAGGAATAAATAAAAACAATGCCAGCGTGGCGGATAACAAATTTTTCGTTACCATCATGATTTAAATTGATCAAACATTCACGCCCATTCCAAAAAAAAGTTCATTTAAGCTGTGCTTCACACTGGAAAAATACGTATACAAGGTGTTCCTGTTGAAACTCCGGGCCCTAAGCACTACATGAACCCTTTTGTTCAGGCTGTATTTCATGGTTAATCCCAGTAAATTCAGCATGGTGCTGCTTTTATCGCCTTGTACGTTGAGGAAATCAATTTCATTTATTGTCAACTGTTTCAGTACTTCGTAGTCATCCACACCTTTCCACGAGAAAAGAAAATAATCCTCAGAGAATAAAGAGATCGTCAGCCTCTGTTTAAACTGTAAGGAACTGCTCAATTTCAGGCTAAAGCCACTCCCGAAATTATAATCCCTGTCTTCGAGCTTAAAATGATCTGAGGTGCTTGCTCCCAGGATAATCCCGCTTAAATGAACCGCGAATTGTACTGTGCTTTTGTCCTTTTTCTTCTGAACGATTATTCCCGGGCCAATTGCCGCTGCTTCGGAGATATAAACCGGTGCCGTATTATTGTTTGTTCTCCCGTTTAGGTCGTAGTAGTTGAAATGTTGGAACAAACCTGCGGTTACCCGTGTCCCGTTGTTGTGAAGCAGTTCCTTGTTGAGCATAAGCCCGAGGGTATTGGCTTGCGACAGGTGGAGGTAGTTGTTACCTGCACGGATTTCTCCCGTCAGCCGGAACCAGTCATACGGGTTTCCGGCAACAGTTTCAAACAGCTCGCCGTAGAGCAGCTCAATCCCCAGAACAGATCTCCACATGCTCGGGTTACTGCCGGCAGTGCCTGTCACCGTTTCTCCGAAATACAGTTTCAGCCAGTAAGAAGGCACGTGGAGAAGGTTCCCTCTAGATTGTCCTGTTCTCCACGCCTCACCCGTGGTCAGCCGGGTGATGAGCCGGGTAGGGGCCAGGATGCCGGCAAGAAGCTCCCTGCCCACACGCTCCAGCCCCGTTGTCCGATTATCCAATACCAGATCGGAGAACCGGAACAGGGTCTCTCCCAGGGCCGTTCCGCCGATCGTTGTAGCCCACAGGTCGTTTTGAGAGGGCGGTTTTGTCTCCATCAGGTATTCCCACATCAGGCTGCCGGCCATACTGACAACGGAAGATTGATAAAACCCCAACCCGTTCGTCCGTGCACTGTTGAAATACATTGACCCGTGGTAGGGATGTCCGATAAAGTTTGTGGAGAACCTGTTTGTATCCCATACAGGCCATGTCTTTAAATTGGTCCGCATCGACCTTAAATTGATCTGGGCGTATTCATCCTTTAGGATGATCCGGTTAAACCCTCTCATCACCATGTTCAAACCTACGTTGATAGAGACAGACTTGCCCCTGTTTTTCTCGGCAACGCTGTCTGTCCTGCCCTGCCCGTAAAGTGGTAGGACCAGCAACACGCAATATGTCAGTATCGATCTATACACCCACGTTATCCTCTCTTTTTATAACTGAATACTGCCCATCCATTCAATACTACGGCTATTGCTCCCAATGCCAGCAGGTTCCCGGAGACATCAGCCAGGCTGCTGCCGTTCAGGTAAAGCATTCGGAAGGCTGTCGTCAGGTAGTTGAAAGGGTTGATGGCCGCGATTGCCTGAGCCCATGCGGGCATGCTTGAGACCGGGGTGAACATGCCTCCCAGCAGGACCAGGATCAGGATAAAGAACATCACCAGGAAACTGGCCTGTTGCATGGTCTCCGAATAGTTGGAAATGATGATTCCCAGGCCCGACACGGAGAGGATGAAGACAATGGCCGAAATAAGCACTGCCACCACACCCCCGCCGGGCCATAAGCCGTAGATCAGGAACGACAGGGTAATGGAGATAATCATCACAACAAGGCCGACGGCCCAATAAGGTATGAGCTTGGCAAGGATGAAGTTCATCTTGCTTATCGGCGTCACGTTGATCTGGTTAATGGTGCCGTTCTCTTTTTCTATTACAATATTGAGTGCCGGCAAAATGCCACACAGAATCGTAAGCAGCAGCACCATAAAGCCCGGAATCATAAATTTTTTGTAATCCAGTGCAGGGTTGTACTTGTACTGCGGGACAATATTCATCTTTTTCAGGCGCATGAGGGACACCCGTGATTGGGGCGGCAGTGTCTGCGTTAATTCCCCACGCAGCTCCGACGAAAAATCGTTCACGATTTGCATGACATAATTGCTGCCCAACAGCCCTTGAGTCCCGTTTACCGAGTTCACAGCAACCCCTACGCCCGACTCTCTTCTTTTCACCAGATCCACATCAAACGAAGCGGGTATCTCCAGGATCATATCGGTTTCGTCGTTTTCCATATTCAGCATCGCCGCATTGTAATCGGGTGGGGTGTCGTGCAAAATAAAGTACTGTGAAGCAGCTATTTTGTCGGTTAGTCTTTTGGAATAGACGCTTTTGCTGTGATCAACCACATCCACGCGGATGTTTTTTATCTCAAAACTTACTGCCCACGGGAAAACCAGCAACACCATGATGGGAAACAACACGATAAGCCTTGGAATCAATGGATTCCTGAACATCTGTTTAAATTCTTTTTCTATGAGGAATTTTAATGTCTTCATTCGGATTCTATTTTTTACTCCAGCCTCTTTTTAGTCTTCATAATGGTAACTCCCAGCAGGAACAGCGTCATTCCCGCTAATACGAGCATTTCTTTCCAGGCTATGGTCATTCCCAGTCCCTGGATCATCACTTTTCTCACGGCTTCAATAAACCAACGTGCTGGTACTATGGCCGACAGTGCCTGCAATGCCCCGGGCATGTTATCTACCGGGAAGATCATCCCTGATAGCATAAGCACGGGAATCATGGCGGTGATAGCCGAGAAGATGACCGCATTGACCTGTTTGTCTACCAGTGTGGAAACGGTCAATCCATATGACAAAGTTAGGGTTATGTAGAGGATAGCAACGAAAAACAGCAACAGGAGGCTGCCGTTGACAGGCACGTCCAGCACAAAATAGCTCAGAAGCAGAATAATGACAAAGTCGATAAAAGAGATCACCATATAGGGAATGGTCTTTGCGAAGATCATGGTTCCCTGTTTCAACGGAGATGCGAGGAGTACCTCCATGGTCCCTCTCTCTTTTTCACGGACGATTGACACCGAGGTCATGATGGTGCAAATGATCATCAGTACCAACCCCATGATGCCCGGTACAAACATATAGGATGATTTCATCAGCGGATTGTAGATCATCCGATTCTCAGTCTGGATCTGAAACGGTATCTGTATCAAGTCGGTTTGTTCCCGTTGAAATCCCGCTATGATAGCCGTGGCATAGGTTGCCGCGATGGAGCCCCGGTTTGGGTCGGAACTGTTGGAAAGCAGTTGTACGTCAGCTTCTCCCGAGTGCACCAACTCCTTCTGGAAGTTTTGCTGAAAGACCACTGCCAGATCGAGCTCACCTTTCCGCATCGACTCTTCCATTTCATCCATGGTTTGAACGCTTCCCCGATAATTGAAGTAGGAGTTCTGCCGTATCCGTTCCGCGATGCCCGTGGTGAAAGCATCGGGAGTGGGGTCGTAGACGGCCACACGAATGTTCTGTACCTCCATGTTTACGGCAAAGCCGAACAACAGAACTTCCACTACAGGCATCCCCAGGATTATCAGCAAGGTCCTGTTGTCCCGGATGATATGCCGGAACTCTTTTTTTACAAATGCTATAAATTGTTTCATTAGTCCCCCCTCTTTGCTTTACGTGCCAATTGTCGAAATACCTCATCCATGGAGTCGGCGCTGAACCTGCGGCGTAACTCGGCCGGTGTGTCCAAGGCGTCGATACGGCCATCCACCATGATCGATACCCTGTTGCAGTATTCAGCTTCGTCCATGTAGTGCGTGGTTACAAAAACGGTGATCCCCCGGTCGGCCGCATCGTAGATCATCTCCCAGAACTGCCGACGCATGGCCGGGTCAACTCCGCCCGTAGGTTCATCCAGAAAGACAATCCTGGGCTCATGAAAGATGGCCACGGAAAAAGCCAGTTTTTGTTTCCATCCCAACGGGAGGTATTTCACCAGGGTGTTGCGCTCCTGTTCAAAATCCAATTGCTTCAACAACTCGTTCGTCTTTTCCGCAATTGTTTTATCAGATAACCCGTAGATACCCCCGAACAGGCGGATATTCTCCCAAACTTTCAGGTCTTCGTACAGGGAGAATTTCTGGCTCATGTATCCTATATTCCGTTTAATCCGTTCATTTTCTTTAATGATATCATAACCAGCTACGGTTCCTTCTCCTGCCGTCGGCATGCTGATACCGCAAAGCATTTGCATGGCAGTGGTTTTACCCGCGCCGTTGGCACCCAGAAAACCAAAAATCTCACCTTCCTTCACATCAAAAGAGATGCGGTCCACGGCCGTGAAATTGCCAAACTTTTTTGTCAGGTTGAATACCTCGATAACTTTTTTGCTCATGTCCTAACTTGTCAATGCCATAAAACAATCCTCCACAGTGGGCGCTATGGGAGCGATACGTACGTCGTTGAATTTTTTGTTCGCCAGGTATCGCTTCAACTCTTCCGTCTGCAGGCTTTTTTCTACGGTGATGTGAATCTTGTCGCCAAACGCGAAACTGCTCTTTACCTTATCATGAGCGCGCAGCTCACCGAGCAGTGCCGACATGCCGGTTCCTTCCACTGCCCAGAGTATCTCCGGATAATCATCAATGATTCCTTGTGGGGTGTCGTTTGCAATAAATTCCCCTTCACGGATCAGCGCTATCCTGTCGCAACGGCTCGCTTCATCCATATATGCTGTCGACACCAGAATGGTGATCCCCTGCTCCTTCAGCCGACCCAGCATATCCCAGAACTCCTTTCTTGAGACCGGGTCTACCCCTGTGGTAGGCTCGTCCAGGATCAGGATCTCCGGTTTATGGATCAGTGCGCAGCTAAGGGCCAGCTTCTGTTTCATTCCGCCCGAGAGCGCTCCGGCACGCCGTTTTTTAAAGGGCTCGATTTGTTGGTAAATATCTTTGATCAGGTGGTAGTTCTCTTCTACGGTTGTATTGAAGAGCGTGGCGAAAAATACCAGGTTCTCCTCCACGCTCAGATCCTGATAGAGTGAGAACCGGCCCGGCATGTAACCGATAATCTGTCGTATCTTCCGGTAATCCTTCACCACGTCGTGCCCATTCATTATTGCCGAACCGCTATCGGGCAGGATCAGTGATGCCAGGATCCGGAAGAGTGATGATTTGCCGGCTCCGTCCGGGCCGATTACACCGAATATCTCCCCGTCATCTACTGTGAAAGAGATGCTGTTCAGGGCATTCACCTTACCCTGCCTGCCGTAACTTTTATGTAAATCCTTTACTTCAATCATTTTTGTTGCAAATTAAAGCTTAACCTCTCCATACATGCCGATCTTCAGGAAACCATCGTTCGGGACGGCAATTTTCAGCGCATACACTAAGTTAGCCCGTTCATTCTTGGTCTGAATGGTCTTGGGAGTAAACTCCGATTTATCGGATATCCAGTTGATCCGGCCCTTGTATGACTTCATTCCGCCGTGCCCGTCGTCAACCCGTACCGTCACCTCACCGTTCAGTTTGATTTGTGCCAGCTGATCATTTGTCACGTAGGCCCTCAGGAATAGGATTCCGGTATCGGCAATTTTGAATAGGGGAGTACCTATGGTAGCCAGCTCACCTGCCTCTGCATATCTGTTGAGTACGGTCCCCGAAATAGGGCTGACGATACGGGTCTTGTCCAGTTGATCTTCCAGTTGTGCGACCTGAATATCGAGCGTGGAGCTTTGTGCGGAAATATTATCACTGCTTTTTTGTAATGTGGATGTCAGCGCCGATAGCTGCCTCCTCACAACCTCCAATTGGGAGTCAATGTCGTCCAGCTGTTTCTGATTGGCGGCATTGGCGGTAACCAATCTCCCTAACCGTGCTTTTTCCCGCTCCAATGATTTGATTTGCTCCTGTAAAGCTGCCGTCTGCGCTTTTATATCGGGCTGCTGGGCACGGACACCTTTCGCGTTGGAGAGCAAGGACATTTTTTGCAGATAGAGCTGGGTGCTGTCGATGAGTCCCACTTCTTGCCCTTGTTCCAGCTGATCTCCCTCATTCAGCCCCAGCTCTAAAATGCGTCCATTCGCCTGTGATGAGACGATAATTTCCGTTGCTTCAAACGATCCGGTAGCGTCATAGTCGCCTTTGCCGTTGCTGCATGAAAAGAGCAGGAACAAGGCGGATAATGTTGTTAGTAATCTAAATAGTTTCATCGTTTAATGTTGTTTTATTGAATTTTAGTAGATATCCTCAGATAGCTTATGCGACTAAAACAGAGACCTTTTAGCTATTTTACGGGGTACCCATAGCTCGCGATAAACGTAAAAAAGAGTAGTTGTTTGAGCGAAGCGAGTTTCTACTCTTTTAGTTGACATGAGCGAGAATGGGTCTCAAAATATCGTCAGACGATGATTTAGTCACATATAGACAGCCTCCATTTTATTGATTTATTGTATGTTTCAGTGAATAGATCGACATGAGGTATTGAACTTCATGCAATGTTTTCGCCTGCTTGACCGCCTCTTCCGAATTGACCTCCTTCATCAGGTCGGATACCGTCATGGTGCCGTTTTCCACTTTCACCTCGGCAGCTTCACGGATCAGCGTTTGATGGCGTATGATCTCGTCATCGTCCAGCATGGTCTTTTTATATTTTTCAATCTCCAACTGCTGCTGCGGTATCTGTACTTTCAGATTATACAGGAAAGTCTCCTTTTGCGTGTTTACCGACTGTTTTTGCAGATCGATCTTCTTCTTGTCGTTACCGTATGTATATAGATTGCCAATGTTCCATGAGAGGCGGATCCCTCCCAAAAAGTAGGGGGAAAATTTGGTGTCGAACATGTTGAGTCCCGGTTTTCCGTAACCTCCCTGTGCAAAGGCGGACAACTTTGGCATGTTTTTGGCTTTCAGGAGCGATTTTTGCGATTCAGCGGCCTCCTCCTGTGCGGTGAACATCTTTAACTCGGGACGATTGATGATGGGAGATATCAATTCTACTTCGGGATTTGGTTTTACAAATGTCGTATTCTTTTCGAGCAGTTCTCCGGTGAGCACGGATAACATCCGTATATAAGCATCTAACGTAGATTCCAACTGAATCCGCTGTTGTCCTGCTTTCAGCTGTTCTACCTTTACTGTGCTCAAGTCAACGTCGTTAGCTACGCCGTTTTGCACATAGGTTTGCACGTTATCGTAGTTGCGCTGCAGTTCATTTTCCAGGATCTCATGTTGCTGCAGGTTTCCCTTCATCAGCAGAATGCCGAAATAGAGATTATTTACCCGCTCTCTCAGGGCGTAAACCTCTGTGTCCAACTGCTTCTTTTCTACTTCCGCACCGGCTTTCAGACTTTTTTTCTGTGCTGAGATATTGCCTCCGTCCCATATAAGCTGGTTCAGTTCTGCCACCACGCGGTACTGGTCCTGGTCGGGCACTGGAAAATAGAGGGGCGGTATCCCTTCCGGCATCTCCATATCTATCCAAGTCACATCGGACTGCCAGGTAGCCTGGGCACTCACTGTGCCCTGCGGCAGAAACCCCCGGTTAGCATTCGCGATGCTGAAATCCTTTGTTTTCTCAATGATGTCGTATCGCGCTATGGCCGGGTAATTTGCTTCCGCCATCTTTTGAATCTCACTCAGTGTGATAACCTGTGACGATACAAGCGAACTGTTCAGCCAGATCAATGCTGCAAAAAAGAGGAATATTTTTAATCTCATGTTCTTATTTGTTTATTTGTTTATTGTTGTAATCCGTTTAATCTGTACGCTCCTTCAGAAGCAGCAACAGTGAGCCTGCCAAAGATTCGATGCTCTGTGCCACGTCCGATTCAAAATTGCTTATCTTCCACCTGAACAGTTGATGCCTGAAGGCAGGAATGATAATCTCCACGATCTGCTCCGACGTCAGCGAACGGGTTATAAGGCCTTTTTTCTGGCCTTCGCCTATAATGGTTCGTACATGTTTCGTTAAATTATTCATCAGCTGAAGAATTCTCTCTCCAATCCGGGCACTCTCATTCATCAGCCCTTCAGAAAAGACAGCAACTACATAGAATGGGTTCTCCATAAAATAAGTGGTCAGTTTTCTGAAAAGTGCCGTAAAATCTTTTTCAAAATCTCCCGATGCGGAAGATTCTTTAAAAATCTTGTTCACAGTTTCATTCAAGTATTTCAACAAAGTGATGATGATTTCTTCCTTACTTGAAAAATGCCTGTAAATAGCACTTTCGGAGAAATTCATCTCCAAAGCCAGGTTCTTGATCGTCAGGCCGTTTAAACCCGAAGTTGTGAGGAGTTTCCCAGTTGCCTCGATAATTTCCAGTTGCCTCGGTTTAATGTTCATTGTTACTATCATTGTTCATCCTTTTTTAGTAGTAAAGAATTGTTTTATTCCTGGTTGGCAGAGAATCAGCGTTCAGGGCTTCTCCTTTTTTGCAGCCTCGAGAAATTTTTCCATATGCTCAAAAGATTTTCTGGGAAATGCTTTCTTCATCATTAGAAACGGCACTTTAAATCCCGGCGAAACCGTAGTTTTGATGGTTATTTCCAATTGATTCCCTTCTACCTCCTTAAATGAATAGATCTCTTTTGCATAGGTCAAACGGGCCATGTCCGTCTTTTCAATCAATGTAGGGTCTGCCGTAAGAGTAAACGTGGCCGTTTTATTTTTCCTGTCTTCTTCAAATATCATTCGGTAGGAACCATCCACTGCCGGGGTAAGCAGCATTCCATCGTTGTAATAATAGATGGACCATTCATTTTCTGAGATTTTATTGATGAGTTTACTCGATTTTTCTCCGCGGAAATCTTTATGCTTTGCAATATTTTTCATTAATGCGATACAGTTGTCAATGCCGATACTTTCTGTTGTTGTAGTAATAGTTTTTACTACAGGGACTTTATCGTCGTCTTCATTTATGCGCGACGAAAAATTGTATTTCGCCGTTATTTTGCCATTTTTACTGAGTGCGGTTTTCCACTCGTCGGTTTGGGCAGATAGCTGCGTACCGGATAAAAAGATGCTTAACAGAAATATACTTTGTCGAATTTTGATGTCCATTGCATTTTATTTTACATACGTTCAAAGATACCCTCCGGCTATATTCAGTATTCAACGGTTTTCAGAAAACCGGAGGGGAGAAATACAGCGAATCGAATAGCCTGTCATTTTTTAGCGCCACGGCCGTTTTTACGGCCACCCCAACAACCCTGTCGTGGCTCATGTCAAAAATTACCACGGTTTTTTTGTGCTCAATACGGGTGAGTCTCTCCCCGGAAATAAAGAATGCTTTCCTTTCAATCATATCCCGATTATTTTTCTCCATTTTCAACATTCAAACATAAACTGATGAACAAATAATTTATGCCGAGAAGAGTAAGTGAATAGACATCAACTAAAATTCCAAACATAAAATGACAATCGATTAATTAATCTCATAATAAGTAAGTGAGCAATCACTCACAAAGATACAATCGAAATTAAAAAATGCAACAGGTTTTGAATTATTTAACGCAACTTTCCGGTTTATTAACACAATGTGCGGGCCTTTCAACTACGCGGTCAGAAGTAATGTCCGAAACTAAGATAAGGGTGAAACCTCCTGGAGAGGCTGGAATACCCCAGTTCAACCCGCAATGGTCCGGCTACCGAAAGGTAGGAATAGCCTAAGTTTGCCCCCAGGTAAGATTTTCCTTCAAGCAGGTGATGCAGGTGATGGCTGTCTGCGGTGAAATTGATGTTGGCGTAGAGGTAATTTTTCGGGGTGAAATTATAATACAATGTCACATCCGTCAACAGCACCGTATTGTTTAAAAACTCCATGCCGGCAGAGCCCTGCACGGATATCTGCTGAGGCAGGTAATGTCCGTCGAACCTGCCTCCCGCTAAGTTGCGGTACATGTGCGGTACACTGTCGTTCATAACATACCTGGCGTTGATGCGGGGAGTGATGCAGATTTTTTCGGTTAACGGTAACGGTTTGTAGAAATTCATTTTCAGGACGCTTAATGGGATTTCGTTTTTCAGTTGAACGAAATTGTCGGTATGCAGTGAGTACTGAAAAGAGAAATATTGCCCCGATGTGGGGAAGTCGATGCGGTTGAGGTTGTCGTACACTCCGTTTATCAGGTAGTTGATATACAGCTGATCGTTTGGCTCTGTATGGCGGGGGTCGAACTCGTTTCGCAACGCTTTATAAAAGTGAAAATGTTCCATTGCAGCCTTTAGCTGCAGCATGATGTTGCCAAAATAGAATTCGGAAAAGACCAGGTTCAGCGCGTTCCGTGTAACGCCCAGGTTGTACGATAAGCTACCCCTTTCGTAAATGCTCAGATCATTGCTGCTGATCTTGTAACTGATCCCCCCCTTGTAGAAAATCCCTTTGTTGATGGAGTAATCGACCATCAGGTAGGGATCGCGGCTTAGTCTGGCAGTGATATCAAACAGTGAATTGAGCGAAGTGTTCAGCCGAATGGTTGTATTGGCCAGTATAGCGGCCATGTCGTTGCTATCGAAATGTATGCCAAGGTTCAGGGTGTTTGACTCTTTCACTTCAACAGTGAAAACAAGATCAAACGGATGTTCACCCTCGAGCCGGTAGTATACCCTGGAGAACCATCCGCTACTGTATATGCGGGCCGTCATCTCATCCAGCTCTTCTTTTGTTACACTGTTCTTATCGATGTCAATCCACCGGGCAATCTGACTTGTCTCCCGTGGTGAGACACCTTCGATCCGTATGGAATTAATGACCAGCGTGTCGAGTCCGATGTAGGAATTTTTCCCTGGTTTAACCTTCGGGGCAACCTCCTGTATGCCCAACGATTGTTTCAAGGCAATTAGCTCGTCCCGCTTAGCGGCTGCTGCCTCCTTGCCCCGGGAGATAATGGTATCGATGGCGGGACGTTGAAAATCCATCATTCCGAACGAGTGCACCTCGGGAGTGATCAGCAGGTCGGTGTCCGCTATGTTTCTCCTGCGTTTTTCCTGGCCGACAAAGTTCCAGAGCTGCTCCGTCACTTCGGTAATGCTTCCCCGGCTCTTTTCCATGGCCTCTTCGTCGGGAGGAAAGATAACTCCGATCACCCTGTCTGCCCCCATGCTGCGTACCAGATCCACCGGGAAATTATTGATCACCCCTCCGTCAATCAGCAACATGCTGTCTTTCTCAACCGGTGTGAACATGCCGGGTATGGCCATACTTGCCCGTAGTGCTTCGGGCAGGCTTCCTTCCCTCAGGACGACTTCCCTGCCGCTGCGGACATCGGCCGCCACACATCCGAAAGGGATGGGAAGATCATCAAAATCAAGATCGTGCTGATATCCGGCAGTCAGCTTCAGAAAAAGGGTGTAGATATTCTGCCCGGCGTATACTCCCGGAGGTAGGGTCACCTTTCCTCTTTTCTCCCTGAATTTCAGCTGGTAGGGTAGGGAGATAATGTATCTTTTCTGGTGATCTCTTCGGGAGGCATGCTGGTGTTTCCGGTAAATATCATCACGCATCAGGTAGCTCCAATCCTGAATCTTTATCAGTGAATCGATCAGATCGCTGGAATAGCCCGCTGCATAGAGCCCGCCAACAACGGCTCCCATGCTCGTGCCTGCAATATAATCGATGGGGATTCCGGCCTCCTCCAGCACCTTGAGCACTCCCACGTGCGCAAATCCCTTAGCGCCCCCCCCGCTGAGCACCACCCCCACTTTTTTTCGTTGCAGCTCCTGTCCCGGCAGGGTCAAAGTAATACCGCAGATTATCAGTAATATGGAAAGAGTTTTTTTCATTTCTTACAAAGAATCGGCGCACCTGCAAAGATACTGATTTTCTGGAAGTACGGTTTTTTTTTCACTAAAAACTACAGGCCTGTAAAAATATAGGAAGGTTTTTATTCGCGAAGAATAAAAAATTCTTATACATTTGTCGTATATAATCACAGCTGTCTGCCTCTGTTGGGATTTCTGTTCATTGAACCGGAGATCTCAATTGTATCCCGGACAATAAATTAATGTATAGTACAATGATCGACAATCAATTATACCGTTATTTCTTCATAAGCGCCTTAGTTACGATATTCACATTGGGTTGTATGTGGGGAGCCGTCAATCTGCTTCTGATCGGGCTTGGGGAAAGCTTCCACAGTATCGACTACTCCTGGGTACTGGCTCACGGCCATGCAATGATCTTTGGCTTCGTGGGGCTTTTTATTATGGGGTTTTCCTTTCAGGCAATGCCCCGGTTTGCGGGAGTGACGCTTCGGAACCCCCGTTTAGCCTTTTCGACGTTACCGCTCCTGATTACGGGTATCCTGCTGCAGGCGTTGGCCCATGTAATGGCTCCCCAACCGCCGTACCTTCCGCTCGGCATTTTCGCCGGGTTGCTGCAACTTATCGCAGTGGCCATTTTTGTGTGGGTTATGGTTCGTACTCTTCGTGGCGCACCGACCAAAGGATATTACAACGGCTTTGTCTATGCGGCGCTTGGGTGGTTCCTCGTTGCTGCTGTCGCCAACCCGATTATATTCAGTTTGTTTGAAGCGGCAGCAACCCCGGAAGAATTTCTCTTCAACGTCTCCTCGTTCAATATACCCTATCGTGACATTCAAACATTAGGGATCGCCGTAGTGATGATTCTGGGGGTGTCCCTGCATATTCTCCCGCATGCCTATGGATTTCGTACACCTTCAAGGCGCTGGAGAAGATTTTTATTGTGGGGCGTGAACGGGGCCGTTCTTTTTGGCATCATCTCGTTCACGGCCGGCATGACTACCGGTGTGCACTGGTGGCACGCCGCAAACGGTATCTCCTACATCATATTCCTGGTGGCAGCCATCGGTACACCCATCCAGTTCCGCTTGTTCAGGCCGCTGCCGGCAGGCAGTAGCGACCGAAGCCTGAAATTTATCCGGGCAGCCTTTCTCTGGTTTATTGTAGCTACGCTGTTGCTGCTGTTTGGGCCCTATTACATGTTCGGCATCTATCTTCCCATGACGGGAGGAGAGAATCCATTCTCGCACGCTTACTTCGGTGCCTACCGCCATGCATTGACAGTCGGCTTTATCATGATGATGATTGTCGGTGTTTCCGCTAAGGTCGTGCCCGGTTTTTCAGGTATCGACATTCGGAAGACAAGCTCGCTTTGGCTGGTTTTCATCCTGCTCAATGTGGGCAACACCTGGCGTATTGTCTCGCAGATTACGACTGATTTTTACCCCGAAGCTTTTCGGTTTATCGGCATCTCCGGTTTTATTGAGCTCACGGCGCTGGGCTTATGGGGGTACGAACTGATCCGGAATATCCGGGCAGGTATTCGTCTTAAACACTCACCACAGCAGCAGGACTGCTGACTCGCATTACGCTTCTTCTTCCTCTTCCGTCAGGTCTAACCTTACGTCGTCTTTTCCGCGGTCGAAGAACATTTTACGCAACGGGTTTTCGCCCGCTTCATCGTAATCGCGGCGGTTGTTAAAAATATCTATAGCCATATAAATCGCTTGCCGGAAAGATTCTTCCGATGCTTTGTTTTGCCCTGCAATGTCGTACGCCGTTCCGTGATCGGGAGATGTCCGCACGATAGGCAGGCCGGCAGTAAAATTTACCCCCGAATCCATGGCGATGGTCTTAAACGGAACCAACCCCTGATCGTGATACATGGCTAACACGGCATCAAATTCCCTGTACCTTCCGGTTCCGAAGAAGCCGTCTGCGGCGAAAGGCCCGGCACACAGTATTCCTGCATCCTGCGCCTCTTTTACGGCCGGAGCAATGATCCGGAGTTCTTCTTGTCCCAGCAGTCCGTTTTCCCCTGCATGAGGGTTCAATCCGAGTACGGCAATGCGTGGTGTTTCGATACGGAAATCGCGCTTCAGGGAGAAGTTGAGTGTGGACAGTTTTTCGGTGATGAGTTCTTTCGATATTTTTTCCGATACTTCCGCCAGAGGAATATGGGTGGTGACCAACGCAATTCGTAATGAATTACTGGCCAGGATCATCAACGCCTTATTGTTTTCGGCAAAACGGTCCTGCAAAAATTCGGTATGGCCGGGGAAATGGAATTTATCGTTTTGTATGGTATCTTTATTGATGGGGAGGGTGACCAGCACGTCGATTTTTTTTGCGGCAAGGTCCCTGGCCGCATTGTCGAGAGCGATGAATGCCGACTCTCCCGCTTCGGCCGTTGCCGTTCCCAACTCAATCCTCACCTCTTCCTTAACGCAGTTGAGCAGGTTGATCTTCCCCGGGCTGCACTCATCAACATGATTGATAATGTGGAAGCTGACGGGGCTGTGATCGAGTACTTTACGGTGATAAGAGGCCGATTTGGAAGAGCCGTAGATGACCGGAACGAAAAGTTCCTGCATGCGCTCATCGGCAAAGGTCTTCAGCAATATTTCGTATCCTACCCCGTTAATATCTCCGTGAGTGATACCCACTTTTATTTGTTCTGACATTGTTCAAATTTATTTAGCTGTTATTGCAATGCATGCGGGATTAATTAAATAGTAATTAGTTTTATCGTGATCATTCGTCTATTTTCTCTTTTTGGGGAAAATTGATGGTATAGAGTGCTCCTTCCATGCTGCGGATCAGGTTGCGCTTGTCGGCTTCCGGAGCGAAAACAAAGACCTCTACCACCACTACCATGTTGGTCTCTTCATTCACAAAGGCATGCGAAACGAATGGACC
This sequence comes from Petrimonas sulfuriphila, assembly GCA_038561985.1. Lineage (NCBI taxonomy): Bacteria > Pseudomonadati > Bacteroidota > Bacteroidia > Bacteroidales > Dysgonomonadaceae > Petrimonas > Petrimonas sulfuriphila. The sequence continues at coordinate 1,703,488 of CP073276.1, forward strand.
TCCCATCATATCACTGGTCATTTCCCACAATCCACGCAGCTCGGCACGGAAGATGCCGTTGTACTCCATCTTCCGGTAGTCGGGATTATAAGCCTGTGTGGCGGTGGTCATGTGCGAGTCGAAAGAGCCGGTAATGTATTGTCCCAGCACCCGGTTACGGATACCGATGAGGGAATCTTTTTCGAAAACAGACTCGGACGTATAGGGAAACTGATAGATCACGATGTCTTTTCTGGCCCTGCCAGCACTGTTGGTTGCCCAGTAAAAATTAGGATGTTCGGTAATGTTGGATAATCCTTTTGGATAGTAAATGTTAAAGCCAAACACCTGTTTAATATGCGATTGCGGCGTACCGGAATCCTTGATAAGCCATTGGGACGTACGCTCCATTTCCTTGTTCAGGATATAGTTGACAATACCTTCCTTGTTCTCTTTTAGAAAATTGATAAACGTTGCGGTATCCGGAGCCCTGACGGTCATGATTACCTGTCCCGATGCGTACTTGTCGAGTTCGGAAGAAAGTTTGGCAACGCTGTAAATGGATGATATTTCCGGCATAATGATGTTCCGGGAAACTTTGAATGTACTGGTAAAGTTTTCCGGTGTGAGTTGTATGATCCTGAAATTCGGCTCAAATTGGGGCAGTCCCTTGGCGGGGGAGTTCAGCACGTCGAAGAGTGCACGCCCTGTTTCGCCTTCCCATTCGTCTTCATCCATAATGACCAACACCTCGCTCGACATTGCAGAGGCCGACAGAAATCCGCTGCCGTCGCACGATGTGAGCAGGAGTACTGCCAAAACCGGCAACAAGAGTAAATGAATTCGTTTCATACTGTTTTCTTTAGAATTTATTTTCAACAAAATTACAATTATTCGATTGTAAATGAAATAAATCGTGTTGATTTAGGATTATTTATTATTTACATGTAGTTGTTAAGACGATGAATATCCCATGACGGGCACCTATCAGTCTTGTATCCCGGTTCTTGGTTCTTTTGTCGTTGACAGCATGCCGCAGGCGGCAAAAATATCTTCGCCACGCGATGCGCGAATCGTACAGGTGAACCCTTTGGCCGTGAGGAAATCGCGGAACGCGATCATCGTCTCTTCCGTGGACGGTGAGAGGTCGCTGCCGGGAATTTTGTGAAAGCGGATCAGGTTGACTCGGCAATCCAATCCCGACAAAAACTTACTCAGCTCGCGGGCATACACCGGGGCGTCGTTCACCCCGTCAAACATGATGTATTCGAACGATAAACGGCGCTGATGGCTCCAGTCGTACTCCCGGAGCAGCTCGATTATATCGGCTGCCTTAAACGTCTTCTCTATCGGCATCAGCTTTTCGCGCTGTACAGAGAGCGGGCTGTGAAGGCTCACCGCCAGGTGGCACCTGCTTTCTTCGAGAAACCTTTTCAGGTTGGGGATCACCCCGATGGTGGATAGTGTGATGCGTTTGGGGCTCCACGCCAGTGCGTAATCCGCAGTGAGCACCTCAATGGCCTTCATGACGTTGTCGAAATTGTTCAACGGTTCACCCATGCCCATAAAGACCAGGTTGGTGAGTGCTTCAGCATTGGGGACTGAATAAACCTGATTCAATATCTCATTCACCGAAAGGCTCCCCAGAAACCCCATTTTCCCCGTCATGCAGAAGCTGCAATCCATCTTGCAGCCCACCTGCGATGAAACACAGATTGTCAGGCGTTCCTCCTCCGGTATGTTCACCGATTCGATGAACTTGCCGTTTTTTACGGGGAACAGCATCTTCTGCGTCCCGTCAACGGATGTTTTTACGTCAACAGGCTCAACGCGGCCCACGTCGAAACGCTTTTTCAGGATGTCCCGGTTCCGTACGGAAATATTGGTCATTTCGTCGATACTCTTCACGCGTTTTACATAAACCCAGTCGGTAATTTGTTTGGCGGTAAATCTCGGCAGGCCGAGCTCCAAAATGATGTTTTGGATTTCGGAAAGCGTCATACCCAGCAGGTGTTCTTGATTCATTGCTTCTTTATTTTTAGCGTTACAAAGATAAGTAGAAATTACGGATTTACGTATTTCGTAAAAAATCACTACTTTTGGAAACTCAACAAAAAACCAGGGCTCTATGAAACACGTTATTGTAACCGGAGGTGCTCAGGGCATCGGGCGCATCATCGCGCAGTCACTGCTTAAAGTGGGGTACGCTGTCTCCATTTTCGATATGGATAATGAAGCGATGGAGGAGATAAAACCGCAATTCGATAAAAAACGATCCGCTTTTTTTATTACCGACGTATCCAGTGAGGTGAGCGTGAGGTCTTCGGTAAGGGCATCCCTGAAAAAGTTCGGAGGAATTTACGGATTGGTAAACAACGCGGTTTACGAGGTCTTCAAGCCCATGAGTGAACTGACGCTGGAGGAGTGGAACCGTGCCATCGGCACCAACCTGACAGGAACGTTCCTCTGCGCCAAGTTCTCTTCTCCCCACCTGATTGAATCGCGCGGAAGCATGGTGAACATGTGTTCTACGCGTGCCTTTCAGTCCGAACCGGATACCGAGTCCTACTCCGCCAGTAAAGGCGGAATCTATTCGCTCACCCATGCCCTGGCCATGAGCCTGGCTCCCAACGTTCGGGTAAACAGCATCAGCCCGGGATGGATAGATGTTTCGGCCGTGAAGAAAAAAGCGAAAGCCCGGCAGGTAGAATTGTCGGAATCCGATCATGCACAGCACCCGGCAGGACGTGTGGGGAACGCTTTTGATATCGCACAGATGGTGATGTTCCTGCTCGATTCGGCCAACGGGTTCATCACCGGGCAGAACTTCGTGATCGACGGAGGAATGACGAAGAAGATGATCTACCTACCTTCTCCTCACCTGGATTAACCCCAATCCAAACAGGGTCCAGAAAAGTTCGCGAATACGGATGCATAAGCTCACGTAAACCGCATGTGCAGCGGGAAGCGACAAGATGCCGAAAACCAGGATGAATCCCCCTTCCCGGGCACCTAGCTGCATCGGCATGAAAAAGAAGAGGTTTCCCACCATCGACTGGATCGATTCAACGATCACGCTTTGCGTGAAGGTGACGGGAAACCGGATAGCATGCATCATGAAAATTATTTCCGTGCAGAGTACAAAGCGGGAAAGGAGTTCCAGCGAGAGCGACGTAACAAAATCCTTTTTCCGGTTTTTGTACAGGTTGGCAATCAGGAAATCCATCTGTTCGATCTTCTCCAGGTGTTTTTCTTTGTAGACCTTTACTCTTTTTCCGGCGAACGGCAGTTTCCCGGCAATGGACAGGGCCTTACTCACAAATCCTTTGGAGTAGACCGTGAACGACCACCAGAGCAGTAGCAGCGATGCGATGCCGGCTATGGCAAGGATTATTCTGACGGAAACAGCCACATTGGGCACGATGATAAACAGCAAGGGTATGGAGACCATCCAGAAGATAAAGTGCGACACAAAATGCATCATCATGTAAAGGAGTACCGTGGATGTGGCTTTCTGAATACCCAGTGCCGGCTGTAATTCGATGATTTTATAAGGCTCCCCGCCCATCAGTCCGAAAGGCGTGATGAGGTTAATGGCGTAACCGCTGATGGTCAGCTTCAGTGTGCGGAGGAAACCGACGGACCGGGCTTCCGGACTTCCGTCGCGAATAATGGTGTGAAAGGCGATGGCATTTAAAAAATAGACCACCGCCCAGATACCGATAATTGCCGCAAACCACCAATTGGTCAGTTTTATGTTGTTCCAGATAACCCCTATCCCGGTTTTATATAGCATGAAACCCAGGATGATGAGTCCCAGCAGGAAAAACAGGTTGGTGGCGATCTTCGTTTTACTCATGAGAGTGTGCTATTTCCTGAAAGGTAGTTGAGTGACTTCGGCTTTCAGGTTCTTGTTGCGTACCTTGATGTAAATTGTAGTTCCGGCTTTTGCATATTCGGGTTTCACGTAACCCAGCCCGATGCCCGCTTTCAATACGGGGGATATGGTTCCCGATGTTACGGTTCCGATGGGTTCATCCCCGGCGTTCACAATTTCGTAACCGTGGCGCGGTATTCCCTTGTCCGACAACGTAAATCCACACAATTTGCGCGTAACGCCTTCCGCTTTTTGCTTTTCGAGCAGCTCTCTTGCAATAAAGGAGTTCCCTTCTGTAAACTTGGTGATCCAGCCCAGCCCCGCTTCCAGGGGGGTGGTCGTTTCGTCGAGGTCATTCCCGTAAAGGCAGAAGCCCATCTCAAGGCGCAGGGTGTCGCGTGCACCCAGTCCGACGGGTTTGATGCCGAATTCCGCTCCGGCTTCAAACAGTGCTTCCCAGATCTTTAATCCGTCCTCCGGATAAAAATAGAGCTCGAATCCGCCCGCACCGGTGTAGCCGGTGTTGGAAATGATCACCCGGTCCACTCCGCCGACTTTTCCGTTGGCAAACGTGTAGTAGGGGATGGATGACAAGTCCGTATCGGTAATTTTTTGCAGCGTATCTTTGGCTTTCGGACCTTGCACGGCCAGCAAAGCGGTGTGGGCAGATGCATTTTCGATCACTGCACCCATCGTGTTTTGCTTTTGACACCACTCCCAGTCTTTTTCGATGTTGGCGGCGTTTACCACCATTAAGTATTTTTCGGGTTCGAAATGGTAAAGCAGGAAGTCATCCTTTATGCCACCCTGCTCGTTTGGAAAACAGGTGTATTGTATCTTCCCCACCTGCAAATTTGAGGCGTCGTTGGTGGTTACCTTTTGAACAAATTCCAGCGCTTTGGGGCCTTTCACCCAAAATTCTCCCATGTGTGAAACGTCGAAAACGCCCACGGCATTTACGACTGTCAGGTGTTCATCGATAATTCCCGAATACTCGATGGGCATGTTGTACCCTGCAAATTCATGCATTTTTGCGCCCAGTGCGATGTGTGTGTCTGTAAAAGGTGTTTTTTTCATATTTTCTTAAAGTTTAGCTACTAATTCCGCAATCTTTACGATGACCTCCGTTGCTTTTTCCATCGCCCGGATAGGTATAAACTCGTGACGGCCGTGAAAATTCATGCCTCCGGCAAAAATATTCGGGCAAGGCAGGCCCATAAAAGAGAGTCTGGCTCCGTCCGTTCCTCCACGGATAGGCTTTACAATCGGCGTTATGTTTGCTTCTTCCATAGCCCTGAAAGCGTAATCCACCACATACTTTACCGGCTCCACTTTTTCACGCATGTTGTAATACTGGTCGCGCATCTCCAGCTTCAATCGGTTGTTGTAACGGGCGTTTAGGAACGCTACGGCCTGCTCCATCTCTTTCTTCCGATTTTCAAAAATCTGCCTGTCGTGATCGCGGATAATATAGGATACCGCCGCTTCGTCCACCGTTCCGTTGATTGCGATCAAGTGGAAGAACCCTTCGTATTTTTCCGTGTATTCGGGGCGGCCATTGACGGGCAGCATCTGCACGAGTTCGTTGGCCACATGCAGTGCGTTTATCATTTTGTTTTTGGCATATCCGGGATGAACATTTCTTCCCTGGATCGATATTTTTGCCGATGCAGCGTTGAAGTTTTCATATTCCAGCTCGCCTATCTCGCTGCCATCCATCGTATAGGCCCATTCTGCACCAAATTTATCCACGTTGAATTTATCCGCTCCGCGGCCGATCTCTTCGTCGGGCGTGAATCCTACACGTATCTTTCCGTGCTTGATCTCGGGATGATCAATCAGGTATTCCATAGCGGTCATGATCTCGGCAATACCTGCCTTGTCGTCTGCGCCGAGCAAGGTTGTCCCGTCGGTTACGATCAGGTCATCCCCGATAAATTTTAACAACTCGGGAAAGTCGGCAGGCGAGGAGATAATCTGCTGTGCTTCGTTCAGTACGATCTCTTTTCCGTCGTAGTTTTTGACTATACGCGGATTTACGTTTTCCCCGCTCATGTCGGGACTTGTATCAAAGTGTGCGATGAATCCGATAGTGGGCACTGTTTTATCGGTATTGGACGGCAAAGTGCCCATCAGGTAGCAGTTGTTGTCGAGAGAAACGTCAGTTAAACCCATCTCAAGCATTTCGCGTTCCACCTCTTTAGCCAGGTTAAATTGTTTCTGTGTGCTGGGTGTTTGCGAACTGTTTTCGTCAGACTGGGTATCAATCTTTACGTACTTAATAAATCGTTCAACAATGTTCATTGTTTTTTCTTTTAGTAACCGCAAAGATAACAAAAGCCTTTTATTTCAGAAAATCAAATCAACCGTTTTGTAACTAAAAAAAAAACCGTATCTTTGCAGTTGGGTAAGTCCTATACGGCCAGCTCCCATTGAATCCCCCAGGTCTTGACCGAAGCAAGGGTATTTGGTTGTAGCGGCGCGATATAGTAAGCTTACCCTTTTTTTATTCTCCCCAGTGTGTGGAGCAGGGAGCCTCAAGCGATCCTCGGGATGTATTTTGCATCGAAGGAATGTTTCCCGGGGCCTGTGAGCAAGGCAGCTGCAAAAACAATCAGTAAATCGAGCGCATGCCCGTACTTCATAAAGTCATCGCCCTGCGAAAAGTGCATAACCAGCGCCACAGTCATGGTCCCGATAAGCAAGAGGGCTGCCGGACGGAAAAACAGTCCCAGGGCAAACAATATTCCTCCGATTGTCTCGGCAAAGGCCGCCATAAATCCCCAGAACGTGGGAGCAAAGTTTATGCCCAGGTTCGACATGGTGCCGCCGATGGCCGTCCACGTCTCCGGGCCTCCCGTAATTTTGGGTAAACCGTGGAAAAATATCGAAACGCCAATACCTACTCGCAGGAGGAGCAATCCGGCCTGCAATAAATTTTTATCTTTTCTCATGTTGTCATTATTTTAAATTATATTCAAGGCCTAAACTCCAAAACCCTACAAATTGTTTATATTTGTCCGATAAATAAAATTGATATGTCTGTTTTTGCTCCCTTTGCCAAACCGTTATATGTGATGCTCAAACCCGTAGGGTCGCGTTGTAACCTCGATTGTGATTATTGCTATTACCTCGAGAAGGCAAATCTGTATACAGAGAAGAAGAACCACGTGATGAGTGAAGAACTGCTCGAAAAGTTCATCAAAGAATACATAGAGTCGCAGACCATGCCGCAGGTGCTGTTTACCTGGCACGGCGGTGAAACGTTGATGCGCCCGTTAAGTTTCTACAAAAAGGCAGTCGAACTGCAGAAAAAATATGCCGGAGGACGGCAGATTGATAATTCCATTCAAACCAACGGAACGTTGCTTAACGATGACTGGTGCCGCTTTTTCAAGGATAACAATTTCCTGGTGGGTATCTCCATTGATGGGCCGCAGGAGTTTCACGATGAGTACCGGAGGGATAAGATGGGCCGCCCGTCGTTTCATAAGGTAATGCGCGGGATGGAGCTTCTTCATAAGCACGGAGTGGAATATAACTGTATGGCTGTGGTGAACGATTACAACGCCGATTTCCCGTTGGAGTTTTATCGTTTTTTCAAAACTACCGGCAGCCGCTTCATTCAGTTTACCCCTATCGTCGAACGAATACGAAAAAAGAATTCTCCGCTAAAGCTGGCCACGGCAGAAGATAGGGAGGATGCGGTGGAGTTGGCGCCTTTCAGTGTTTCTCCGGAGAAGTGGGGCAGTTTCCTCTGCGCTATTTTCGACGAGTGGGTGAAAGAAGATGTGGGGCAGGTTTTTGTTCAGCTTTTCGACTCCACGCTGGCTAACTGGGTGGGAGAGCAACCCGGGCTTTGTACAATGGCCAAGACTTGCGGACATGCCGGGGTGATGGAGTTCAACGGGGATGTCTATTCGTGCGACCATTTTGTTTTCCCGGAATACCGCGTGGGCAATATTTACGCCAAACCGCTCGCTTCAATGATGTATTCCAACGAGCAGCTTACCTTTGGCAACGACAAGTTCGATAAACTTCCCCGGCAATGCAGGGAGTGTGATTTTCTTTTTGCCTGTTACGGAGAATGTCCCAAAAATAGATTTGTGAGAGATAAGTATGGGATTCCCGGATTAAATTACCTTTGTAAAGGTTACTATACATTCTTTAACCACGTTGCACCCTACATGGATTTTATGAAGCGTGAACTCCTGGCTGAGCGGCCACCGGCCAATGTGATGGAATGGATCAAAAAAACCGGATCACGATAGTGACCCGGTTTTTCTATTGTAGAAACATGCTCCTTAGTTTTCAGCTTTTCGTGCCGAATAACTGATCTTCAAAGCATATGCTTTACGGAGTGCCTGTTTAACATCGCTGATGTAGCGCATCCTTGTTTGTTCGTCCGCCTTGATGGATACCGTCATCAATTGCTGGTCCGCCTCATTCATACTCGCTTTTTCCTGGGCGATATAATCCTGGATGTCTTCCACTTCGGCAAACTTGTCGTTCAGCTGCATCTGGGTTCCCGTACCGAATCTTGGGTCCATTGCGGGCCCGATATTGATGTAGGTTACCAGCGATTTTTTCTCCAGTTTCTGAATTTCAGTGGCAGAAGGCAATTTCAACCTTACCATTAACTCCTCAGAGCGCATGGTGGTTGTAACCATAAAGAAGAATAAGATGGCGAATACCAGGTCAGGCATTGAAGCTGTGTTCAATTCGGGCATCTCACGCCCGCCGCTTTTACTAAATTTTCCCATATTAATTTCCTCCCATAAAGTTTTTAGGTTCGGCCTCAGAAATTCTCTGCGGATACAATTTATTTATCTGTTCCTTTTGATCGTCGGTCAGATTTTCGTAGTCTGAGTTGAAATACTTCTTCGATCCTTCCTGCCGCAACTCGTTATACGCTTTTACCAGTTCGTTCTGAACCGCGATATAGGTTTTGTAACTGGTGGTAGCGTCATTTTGTAACGACACAACGTGGTCGGCGGTCACCGGTACAGTCCCGATGGGCGTACCAAAGTCTTCCTCCACCAATTCCGGCAATAAAGGATTGTTACTCGTATTCAATACAAACTCTTTTACTTTATCTTTCAAGCTTGGCTTATTTCCCCGGCCGAGCAATTCTGCATCACTCTGATACCACTCTGTCTCTGCCTGAGAAGTAACCATGGTCTCGTCTTTGGAGTTTACCAGTACAACCAGCAGGTTCCGTCGTTGGACATCAACCGTTTGTTGCTGGTCTTCGTTTTGTGGCGGTGGCGGCAAACGTCTTGCCAGCCCGCTGTCGGTATCCATACTCGAAACAAGCAGGAAGAAAGTAAGCAAAAGAAACGAAATGTCCGCCATTGAACTTGCATTCAGAGCAGGAACTTTTCTTTTTTTCTTTGACATAGATTTTTTCTTTTGTTATTTTCTTTTACTCAATAAGGGAGATATCAACACTGCGCCCACTGCGATGAAAAGCATGAAATACGTAGTAAACAACCACATATCCACCACTTTTAAGGTGCCGGGGTTATTGTCTCCGCCGTCATAACCCGGGATATTCAATATTTCTCCGCTTCCCAGGAAGTAGGATATTCCTAAAATCACCACCATGGCTACAAGAACCAGTAGTCCACGAATAGCGCCTTTAGGGTTCACCTTCAAGCTGTGAAGAAAACCGAATATCGCGAAGATTATCAATGCTACAATCGTTATTGCAAGTAGCGCATAGGCCCAATACAACAGCATATCGGTAAATATAGGCTGAGACATATCGGGAACCAGTTTCTGTTCTGGCGCAACTTGTCCTCCGAACAGGAATAACCCCAATACTACCAACGTAACGATGATGGTAGACAGGAAGGCTAAACTGGAGGTTTTTCGTATTTTAGTTACAGCCATATCAATTATAATTTTTTGTATTTAACGTTGTATTTTACTACCTGGTCGAGAAGGGTGATGGAAGCATCTTCCATTTTATTGAGTATACCTTCCAGTTTGGAAAGAATATAGTTGTAGAAAACCTGAAGGATAAGAGCCACAATAAGACCAAATACAGTCGTGATCAAAGCCACTTTCATACCACCGGCAACAATTGTCGGGCTCATGTCACCTGCACGTTGGATGTCGTCAAACGCCATAACCATACCTACTACTGTTCCCAAGAATCCGAGAGACGGAGCAAGAGCGATAAACAGGGTAATCCAGGAAAGGTTTCTTTCAAGCAATCCACTTTGTACACCTCCGTAAGCCACGATAGCGCGTTCTACTGCGTCAGGTCCTTGGTCCAGGCGAAGTAATCCCTGATATGCAATTGAGGCGATCGGGCCGCGGGTATTGCGGGCAATGTCTTTTGCAGCTTCGATATCTCCTCTGTCGAGTGCTTCACCAACCCCGTTTAACAATGTTTTCGGATTAACATCTGCCAAGCTTAAATAAATAATTCTTTCAAGAGCAAAAGCCAGACCGAGAATTAAACAGAGAGCGATGGGAGCCATAAACCCGGCACCACCTTCAATAAATTTAACTTTCAGAGCCTGGTGAAATCCACCTCCATCAGTTTCGGCAACCGATACTGCTGCTGGAGCTGTTTCTTCTACTGCAGGTGCAGCGGGAGCATCTTGAGCGGAAAGAATTGTCGGCAATCCTACAGACATAAGGCCGAAGATTGCTAAAATTGCAAATAACTTTTTCATTGTGTGTTCAATTTTTTTTGGATTAATGAATTTAATTTTGTTTTTTAATTGATTTTTTTGATTTATTTAAACGTTTAGTTCGTTGCCTTATATGTTATTTGTCAGACTTTTGGCGCGGAGAGAGCGGGATTCGAACCCGCGATACACTTTTGGCGTATACACGCTTTCCAGGCGTGCCTCTTCAACCACTCGAGCATCTCTCCTTAAGGAGACAGTTTCAGAAAACGGGCGCAAATTACAAAAAAAAAATTACTTACCCTTCTTTTATCCCGCAAAATTACTGAAATTATCGATTAATTACTATTCCTGGTGCAAATTATTTTAAAAAAAACGGTTTTCCGTGAAAAAAGGCTTCATTCCTTTATTTATAATAATCTATATTAAACAAACGATAAGCGTTCAGCGTTGTTATTTCAGTAATTTCCTCCTCCGTTTTGCGATAAATTGTTGAAAGTTTTTTTACGACCTCACTTAAATATCCCGGCTCGTTACGTTTGCCTCTGTAAGGAACCGGTGCAAGATAGGGGGAGTCGGTTTCGAGGATGATGTTCTCCAACACACAATTTTCCAGTGTTTCCATCAATCCCGATTTTTTGAAGGTGACCACTCCGTTTATCCCGATGTAAAAATTCCCAAGTTCCAGGATCTCTTTCAGCTCGCCTATGCTTCCTCCAAAACTGTGGAAGACTCCGAAAAGGTCTTTTTCTCCGGTTTTTTTTATCGATTCTATCACTTCCGGGATAGCCTCTCTTGAATGAATGGCTACCGGCAGTTTTTTTTCAATGCTCCAGGCAAGCTGCCTTTCAAAAGCGGCTACCTGCCTTTCTTTTGAGCTTTTATCCCAATACAAGTCGATACCTATCTCACCGATGGCTATATATCCCGGGCGGCTTAGCTCGTCGTAAATGATTTGCAGCTGTTGCTCCCAGTCCTCCCGCACGTTTGTAGGATGCAACCCCATCATCGGTATTAAAAAAGACGGGTATCTATCAACGGTTTGTTTTAAATCCGAAACGGTTGTTTCATCTATATTGGGCAACAGGATTTTTTCCACACCAATGGCCCTGGCCCTGACAACTACATCGTCCAGGTCATTATCGAAAGCATCCAGGTACAGGTGGGCGTGCGTATCAACGATTTTCATCCATGGTTTCTCCTTTGCGGTAATAATAGATCAGCCCGTATTCCCTGTTTTTATCCAGCCGCTCGTCTGCCTGAAGTTCAGCATTAAATTTCTCCACTTCTTCCCAGATATCAAAAATAACACTGTCCACTTCGCTTCTGAACTCGGAAACTTCATCCAGGGTTCTTGCGGTGGCTTTCTGATGGATTTGTTGGGTTTGGTAACCCTCTTTAAACAGAATATACATGACGCTCACTTTGGCAATGCCCGGATTGTATATCGGCACACCGCCCCGTGCCACCCGTTTATTCTCTCCGTTAATGATTTTCTGGCCCCATTGCAGCAGTTGTTCGTTTGAACTCAGGTCGGGAACGACAAAGTTTGCGTCCTGTAGGCCATACAGATCCAGGTGTTCCGGTTTTATCTCGGAGCGCATGACGCTCATGTACAAGACCTGAATGAAATGGGAGAGGTACATCCTCGCATTCTTCACCTTGCTTTGAAAGGCAATGTTCGCTTTTACCTGGGTATCCAGCGTCTGCTGGTATTTCAGGGAAAGACGTTCGAATTTTTCCACCACGCTTCTTGCCCTCGACAGTGTTTTCATGGATATGGCGACATCTTGAAAATCAGTACCGGCTGCTTTCTCGATAGCTGTTTTCAACGCTTTAATCCGAGACAGGTCTGTATTGGGTAATCTGCGATAGGGCATTTACGGAAATTATTTTTCTCTGTACATCAGGTTTTCCGACAAGGAAATGAGTTCTTTTTTCCTTTCGTCAGCCACATGCACCAACGAAAGAGAATCCAACGCTGCAAGATAATACTTTTCAATGAGATTTTCCGAAATCGACTTTAAATTTAAATCATTGTAAATATTTTTAACGGATTCAATTTTTTCGTTTTTGTCGAATTTTTCTGCGGTAATCCATTTTAGTAACTCCGTGCGTTGCCTTTCGCCGGATGTTTTCAGCGCTTTTATCAACAGGTAGGTTTTTTTATTGCTGACAATGTCTCCGCCGATATTTTTCCCAAACGTTTTAACATCTCCGTAAACATCCAACAAATCATCTTTCAGTTGAAAAGCCAGTCCGATGTTTATGCCAAAGGTGTAGAGCAGTTCCGCATCACGCGGGGAGGCTCCGGCCAGCAAGGCTCCCATCTTGAGCGAACAGGCTAGAAGTACCGCCGTCTTTAGCACGATCATCTCCAGGTACTCCGACTCTGTGACATCTGTTCTTTTCTCGAAATCCATATCCAGCTGTTGTCCCTGACACACCTCCATGGCCGTTTTTGAAAAGAGGCCAAGGATTTCCGGCAGGACAGCGGGTGGCACGGAACTTACGTATTTATACGATTCTATCAGCATGGCGTCACCCGAGAGAATGGCGGTGTTGGCATCCCACTTCTTGTGGACCGCCGGCATGCCTCTCCGCATATCCGAATTGTCCATCAGGTCGTCGTGCAACAGGGTGAAGTTGTGAAAAATCTCTATCCCTATAGCCGGCTTCAACGATAGGTCCACCTCCTTGTCAAACATATCCGTGGCTAACAAGGCCAGCAGCGGGCGCACCCTTTTTCCTCCAACGGAGAGGGTGTAGCTGATGGGCTCGAAAAGGCTCGCTGGTTTTAAATCGAAAGAGATGCTTTGGATGGCTTCCTCAATTTTCTTACTTAAGGTATCCGCGCTGTGTAAGATCATGTTGGTGAAATTTAATTTAGAACAAAAAGCTGCCCTTGTTCTAAAGGCAGCTTTTCGATATTTCAAAAAAATTACTGTAGTTGATTATTGTTGCAGGCGGAACACCACAGGGAGTGTGAATCGTACACGCACTGCTGAACCACGTTGCCTTCCGGCTTTCCATTTTGGCATCGACTGGATAACGCGGATAGCCTCTTTGTCGAGCGATGGGTCAACTCCGCGAACTACCTGAACGTCAGTAATACTTCCGTCTCTCTCTACCACAAAATTGGTGATGACACGTCCCTGGATGCCGTTTTCCTGAGCAATTACCGGGTATTTAATGTTGTCGCTTAAGAACTTCATCATGGCTGTATTTCCTCCCGGGAATTCCGGTTGTTCTTCTACCACAACGAAAATTTCTTCGGTAACTTCTTCTACCTTAGGTTTTGGTGGTGGTGGCGGCACGTAAGCTTCCATTTGTCTCTTACTTGCATCATCCTCCGTGTTGATCTCGATTCTTGTTTCCACTTTTTCTTCCACTACCTGAATGATTTCCGGAGTTTCCGGTGCCGGTGGCGGTGGTGGCGGTGGCGGAGTCGGATCGCGACGAGTGATTTCAATTTCTTCTTCTGCCAGAACGTCCTGAACGATAACACTCTCGTCCAGTTTTTTGGTTTCTGAAGACCATTCAAAAGCGAAGAACAACAGCGCTACTCCCACTACCATACCCATCAGGATGGAAGTCAGCTTGAGCGCTTCAATATTCGCTTTGGGTGATTTTTTTACTTCATCATTCATTTTGATTCTACTTTTTTATGTGTTTTACTGACTGAATATACCCACGACATCGGGTGCAAAAATAGGCAATTTTTTTTATACTGTCGTATTTCGTCGATAAAAATCTCAAAAAAATGTCATTTTCTCGCTAGATTGACCAAATCCCGTTACAAATATCGTTTTAATTAGCGTATTTGAATTCACCTCAAATGTACAAATTAGACGGCAAAATCGGCGTTTTGTTTAGCTAATAAATATCAAAATGCAAGCTTGTTTTTGATTTTAACATTAAATAGACGTAAAATGGGCTGGTAAACGATTAATATATTTCAATTTTAACGTTTCGTTAGGAATATTTTGAATCAAGCCGTTACGGGCGATGCCGCATTATCAGGGCCTGATCTTGTAAATGTCCTTTAAGTTTCTTCCGTAACCGTCGTAGTCCAGGCCATAGCCCACGATAAAATCGTTGGGGATTTCCAGTGCTACGTAATCGAGTTGTATCTCCTGTTTCAGCGCGTCCGGCTTCAGTAGCAGGGTGGCAATCTTTATCTCTTTGGGGTTGAGCTTGTTGAGTTCTTCTTTGAGCGCCACCATCGTATTTCCCGAATCCACGATGTCTTCCACAATCACAACCGTACGGTTCTCGATGCTTTCGTTCAAACCCAGCACTTCCTGTACTTTATTGGTGGTGGTTGTTCCCTGATAGGAAGCCAATCGTACAAAAGTTATCTCGCAGGGGACGCTCACTTCTTTCATCAGCTCTCCGGCAAACATAAAAGCGCCGTTGAGTACGGCAATAAAAACAGGTTTTTTATCGCGTAGATCACGGTCCATTTTTTCTGCAATCCGATTGATAGCGGCTTGAATCTGCTCGAATTCGATGAATTTTTCAAACTGCTTGTCCTTGATGGTTACTATTTCATTCATGTGTTGTGGATTTTAAAACCACAAAAGTAGCGCTTTTTTTCTTTTTCTGTAACAAAATCCAACACTTTCTGTAATTCGGCCTGAGTTCCGGGGGCGGACAACCTGGATGTCCCAGCAGAACAATAAAATTGAACATTCTTCCAAAATTGACGAAAAATTGTTAAGTTTGCGCCCTGAAATTCTTACGCAATTTTTGATATGAAAAAATACGTTTCTTTGTTACCCGCAGTGTTGTTAACAGCTGCTGTCCTGCTGTCCTGTCAGTCGGAGAAAACCTTTGAGGTAAAAGGAGAACTCTCTGCTGCCGGCGATCAGACCTTATACCTGGAGCACCGTGGCCTGGGTGGTGTTGAACTGCTCGATTCGGTTAAGCTGAAAGAGAACGGGAAGTTTGCATTTAAAGAAAAGGCCCCCGTAAATCCCGAATTTTACCAGTTGAGGGTAGGGAGCCAGGTGGCTGTTTTTGCCATCGACTCGATAGAGACTTTGCAGGTCAGGGGCGATGCGAAAGACCTGGCGAGTACGTTGTCCATCGAAAACTCGCCCGTGAACGAGCAGATCAGGCAGATCGATTCCCAGACCCGTCAAGTCAACATCCGGATCAGTGAAGCGGAAAAAAAACATACAGCCAAGGCTATTGACGACGTGGCTTACCTGGCCGAGCTCGACTCCGTCCTGACAGCGTACAAGGCGGAAATCACCAAACTGATACTGGGCAATCCTTCGGGTGCGGCGGCATACTATGCGGTTTTTCAGAAGGTGGACGGCTACCTGATATTTGATCCTTACAACAAGCAGGATTACGCCATGTTTGGAGCGGTGGCCACGTCGTGGGACCGGTACTATCCCGGCACCCCCCGATCGAAGCACCTGTACGACTTCACGATGAATGCCCTGAAAACAAGGAAACAGCAGGAACAACAGGCTGCCCTGCTCGAGAATGTTCCGGTTGTTTCCGGGTTATCGCTGCCGGATATCGTTCTGACGGAAGTTAACGGGGAAAAAATAACCCTCTCCTCGCAAAAGGGAAAAGTGGTTGTACTGGACTTCACCGTGTATAAATCGGACTTCTCCCCTGCTCACAACATGGAGTTGAACAAAATCTATTCGCAGCACAAGGCTAAAGGGTTGGAGATCTATCAGATCTCTTTCGATTCAGACGAGCATTTCTGGAAGAACGCGGCGAGCAACCTGCCCTGGATTACCGTTCGTGATCCGCAAAACGTATATTCCCGCCTGCTCTCCACGTATAATGTCCGCGATATACCTACGGCATTTGTTATCAACAGGGATGGTGATGTGGTGGCACGTGTTGAAAATTACGCAACCCTTCCCGGCGAAGTGGGGAAAGTATTGTAAAATTTGGCAAAAAGTTTTTTTAATTTCGGAGAAAGGAGTATCTTTGCAGTAAACGTAAAAGATTGAATAAAGGGGATTCCGGTCTGTAAAGCAGCCGGAATTCTTTTTCTTTAATCTATATCTGTGTCAAACATTTAAAAAATAGGAGAGTTAAAAAAATGGCAATTACTTATATGACCGAAGAAGGTCTTCGAAAGCTGAAAGAGGAACTTGTGCATATGGAATCCGTACAAAGGCCGGAGATTTCGCGTCAGATTGCTGAAGCACGGGACAAGGGCGATTTATCGGAAAATGCGGAATACGATGCCGCCAAAGAAGCCCAGGGATTACTGGAGGGAAAAATCGCACAGCTGAAAGGGCTGATTGCCACTGCCCGTATTATTGATGAGAGTGCTATCAGCACCGATGAGATTCAGATCATGAACAAGGTGACCATCAAGAACCTGAAAACGAAAAAAGACATGACCTATATGCTGGTGTCGGAAAGCGAAGCAGACCTGAAAAGCGGAAAGATCGCTGTGAATACGCCCATTGCGCAAGGCCTGCTGGGTAAAAAGGTAGGAGATAAGGTAGATATCCAGGTGCCGTCGGGTACGCTGAGTTTTGAAGTGTTGGATATTTCGATTTAATCATATGGCAACTATTTTCAGCAGGATCATAGCGGGAGAGATTCCCTCATACAAGATAGCCGAGGACGACCGTTTTTTTGCTTTTCTGGATATCAATCCCATGGCGAAGGGGCATGCATTGGTGGTGCCGAAACAGGAGATCGATTATATTTTTGACCTGGACGACAGCCTGTTGGCTGGGATGGCCCTTTTTGCCAAAAAAGTGGCTGCAGCTATCCAGGCGGTGATCCCTTGCAGCCGCGTGGGGATGATGGTTATCGGGCTGGAGGTCCCGCATGCGCACATACACCTGATCCCCATTCAGAAGGAGGGAGACATGAGCCTGGCCAATCCGCGGATCCGGCTTTCGAAAGAAGAGTTTGCGGAGATTGCCGAAAAAATAAGCAGCCGGATTAACTGATTCCCCGCCCCGCCGGCCTTATATCTTCCTAATCCTTACTCCCCTCACGAAGTGGTGCTCGCTCTTTTCCAATATCAGGTCGGCACGGAAACGGGTGGGGAGAATGTTTTGCTCCAGGTTGGGCAGGTTTATCTCCTCCCACACTTCGTTGGCAAACTTCATCAACTCTTCTTCCCGGTACGAGGCATATTGATGAAAATAGGATTCGGGATTGGTAAATGCTGTTTTTTGTAGTGTCTTGAACCGTTCGAGGTACCATTGCCGGATATCTTTTTCAGCCGCATCCACATAAATGGAGAAATCAAAAAAATCGGAGACGAACAGCCGCCTTCGGGGTTTCTTATTGAGAGATACCTGCAAGACGTTGATGCCTTCCACGATCAGGATATCAGGCTTACCGATCTGCTGAATCTCGTTGGGAATAATATCGTAATACAGGTGCGAATAGACGGGAGCCTCCAGCGTTTCCCTTCCCGACTTCACCCCGGCCAGAAAAGCAAGGAGGTTTTTAGCATCGTAACTTTCGGGGAATCCCTTTTTGTTTAAAATCCCCCGCTTCTCAAGTTCCGCGTTCGGGTATAGGAACCCGTCGGTGGTGATCAACTCTACTTTCGGTTTTTCGGGGAGCATCGACAGGAGTTTCTGCAGCACCCGGGCGGTGGTGCTTTTGCCCACGGCCACGCTTCCCGCTATGCCGATGATGTAGGGAATGGTCTGGCTCGAATTCCTGAAAAACTCTTCCCGTTCGTGGTGCAGGTTCCGGTAATGCGTGATGTGGATTTGCAGCAACCGGATAAGCGGGATATAGATCTCTTCCACTTCCTCCACGGTAAGCGGTTCGTTCAGTGCCTGCAACTGTGTCAGGTCGATACCCGCAATCGGGAATTCGGGGTGGTCTTCAAGCATGCTCCATTCCTGGCGTGTAAAGCTCCGGAACGGCGAGTAAGTTACTTCGTAAGGTTTAAAAATCATAAGTATGCCATTTTCTCGTTGCAAAGATAAGACGGTTTTCTTTTACGGGCATTTTTTTGCCTAAAAAATCCGGATGTAGTTTTTTGTGTGCTGTTTAAACTTTATTCGGTTTCAATTGTCTTTAACCTATAACTAAAACCAAACATGATTATGAAAAAGTTTTTCTTTACCTTAGCATTAACCGTAGCCTCCCTAACACTGTTTGCTCAGAACTTCGATGTTTTCGTTACCCACATGAACGAATACACAAGGCGTTACGGCAACACCGAAATCGCCGGCCTGTACAACAATTACTACGGTGTTCCGGAGTCCACGCTGAACCTGTATTACAGCGATTTTGGGAACAATTGGGGGAATGTGGCTTTGGGCCTTGAATTGAGCGGGATCTTCGGTATCCCGATGCCCGATGTTTTTGGCATTTACCGCGAAGGGGTTTCCAACGGACAAGGCTGGGGAGTGATGGCCAAACGATACGGCATCAAACCCGGGTCGGCCGCGTTCCACAGGATGAAGAACACCCTGGGTAAATCGCACCGCGATTGGGGCGGTATATTTGGGGACTACGGTAAAACCAAAAATCCACGGGTTGCCGGAAGAGGGGGATATATTTTTGATACGGGTGTAGTGAAATCCAAAGGCGGAAAGGCGGACAAACGGTTCGAAAAACAGGTCAGGAAGATGAATAAAAACAACAATAAGAGGGGAAAAAGATAATAATCCTTTCCCCCCTGCGTTGTTTTTGTGATTACAGAAGCTCCACGCTTCTTTTGATGAAGTTGCTCAAGGCTTCCCCCCTGAGCATCCCGTTGGAGAGCAGCGCCAGGTCGATAACCTGTTTCAGTCTGGCGTTTTCCGACGCAAATGCCGTTGTCTCTTCCTTCGATTTATCTTTGACCTCACCGAGAAGTTGTTTGGCAATCGGATGGTCCATGTTTACAATTACCTGGAACATGTCGGGCATCTCTCCGTAGAAAGCCATCCCCGGCTGCATGGCCGACATCTCCTTCATCCTTCGTGAAAATTCGTTTTGGGTGATCTGAACCGGCCGTGTGGTTTCGCCCAGCGATTTGAAGTCGACGTTGAACTCTGTCTTGTCGATGTTGGGAAGCAGTGATTGGATGGCTTCCGTCAGGTTCTCCTTCTCCTTGTCGGACAATTCCACGGAGGTTTTTTCGTCTTTCTCGATGATGTGCTCCACCGTGTCGCTGTCAACGCGTACGAAACGGGTTTTCTCCAGCTTCTGTTCGAGAAGTCCCAGCCAATGCACATCCAGCTGCCCGTCCATCATCAGCACGTCGTACCCTTTCCCTTTGGCGGCATCGATAAAGGTGTACTGGTCTTCCTTGTTGTTGGCATACAGGTACACCAGGGTGCTGTTCTTGTCGGTCTGGCTGCTTTCGGTAAGGGCCTTGTACTCGTCCAGCGTGAAGTACTTGTTGTCGGTGTTCTTGAGCAGTGCAAACTTGGAAGCCCTGTCGTAAAAACGCTCTTCGGTAAGCATGCCGTATTCAACGAAAATTTTCAGGCTATCCCATTTCTCTTCGAGCTGCGTACGTTCCTTTTTGAAAATCTCCTCCAGCTTGTCGGCCACCTTCTTGGTGATGTGGTTCGAGATCTTCTTCACGTTGTTATCGCTTTGCAGGTATGAGCGCGACACGTTGAGCGGGATATCGGGCGAGTCGAGGACACCGTGAAGCAACGTCAGAAACTCGGGGACAATCCCTTCCACCGAATCGGTCACGAAAACCTGGTTGCTGTATAGCTGTATCTTGTTCCGTTGCAACTCTATGTTGTTTTTGACCTTCGGGAAATAAAGGATTCCCGTGAGGTTAAACGGATAATCCACGTTCAGGTGGATCCAGAAGAGCGGTTCGTCCATGCTCATCGGATAGAGCTTGCGGTAAAAATCGCGGTAATCCTCGTCTTTTAACCCAACAGGTTTTTGTTTCCAGAGCGGATTCACATCGTTGATAACGTTATCTTCTTCGGTATCCACGTACTTTCCGTCTTTCCACTCCTGTTTCTTCCCAAAAACGATAGGAACCGGTAAAAACTTACAGTACTTGTCCAGCAACGATTCAATCTTGCTCTTTTCCAGGAACGCCTCGTTCTCTTCGTCAATGTAGAGTATAATGTCCGTGCCGCGGCCGGTTTTGTCCGCCTCCTCCATCTTGTAGGCCGGATCGCCTTCGCACGACCATTTCACCGCAGGTTCCTCCTTGTAGGATTTGGTGACGATCTCCACCTTCTTAGACACCATGAACGAGGAATAAAAACCCAGCCCGAAATGCCCGATAATGGCATTGGCATTGTCCTTGTACTGATCGAGGAAATCGTTGGCCGAGGAAAGCGCTATCTGGTTGATGTACTTGTCCACTTCGTCAGCCGTCATTCCGATCCCGCGATCGGAGATGGTCAGCGTTTTGGTATCCTTATCGATAACTACCCTGACGGATAAATCGCCCGGGTCACCTTTGAATTCTCCTACATCCGACAATGTTTTCAGCTTTTGCGTAGCATCCACTGCGTTGGAGATAACTTCACGAAGAAAAATTTCGTGGTCACTGTAAAGAAATTTCTTGATGATGGGGAAAATATTTCCGGTTGTTACCCCAATTTGTCCTTCTTTTATCATACTATAATACTATATGGTGTTAATTTTAATCTTTCAAATTATTTGCAAATAGTATGCCATAAAAATGCCGGCTAACCTGCCTTAATCCGGCTTATTTAGACGTGATCTAAAATCACCGTTCCGCTGGAAATATTGCGTTTTTAGATTATCCAAATCACGATATAAATATTATTTATCGATCATGTGTGGAGAAAATCCCCACATGAAATATGTGTAACGTGCTGAATAACAAATCGAAAAATGATTTGGGCTGATTTGTTAACACTAATTAATTGTTTTTGAAATAAAAAAATGTTCACGGAGTAAATTATGTTATTATATTTGCAAAAGACAACACAATCAAAAATTAAAGCTATGAAGTCAAAAAGTTCTTTCGAAAACAGATTGCTGGGCTTGCAGGATAATATGTTTAACTTCGCATTAACTTTAACAGCAGATCGGGAAGATGCAAAAGATCTTTTGCAGGAAACAACTCTCCGGGTTTTGGACAACCGGGAAAAGTATTACGAGAACGTCAATTTTAAAGGATGGGTTTTCACCATCATGCACAATATATTTGTGAATAACTACCGCAAAATTGTCAGAAGCCAGACAATTATCGACAAAACAGAGAATTTGTATCACCTGAACCTGCCACAGGATTCCGGGTTCAATACTCCCGACGGAGCCTACACCATCAAGGAGATCAACAAGGCCATTGCCAGCTTCACCGATGAATACAAAGTTCCCTTCTCCATGCACGTTTCCGGATATAAGTACGAAGAAATTGCGCAACACCTGGGGCTTCCCATCGGCACGGTTAAAAGCCGGATCTTTTTCGCCCGCAAACGCTTGCAGGAGATGCTGAAGGATTTCCGGTTCTATACGGAATAAAACGGACCCCTTATAAAAAAACCCCTTTGGCCATTTGAACCATAGGGGTTTTTTGTTGTTATAGGTACCTGTACGGCTTTGTGCCCTCCTTACTCATAAAACTAGTTGTTAATGGAAGTTGTTTGGTTATTGGTTTCACTCGTCATACTTTATTTCGGAGCTGAATGGCTCGTGTCAGGTGCATCGTCCTTTGCTGCCCGGTTGGGTGTCAGCCCGTTGATTATCGGGCTGACCATTGTTTCCATGGGGACGAGCGCTCCCGAGCTGGTGGTTAGCGTAAAAGCCGCGATGAACGGGCAAAGCGCCTTGTCGATTGGAAATGTACTGGGTTCCAACCTGTTTAATGTCGGAATCATTTTGGGCATTTCGGCGCTTATCTATCCGCTGGCCATTAAAAGGCAGCTGTTGAAGTTCGACGCTCCGGTTATGGTACTCACAGCGGTACTGTTCTTCGTGTTGTTTCTCGACGGTAGGATTTCGTCTGTCGAAGCTTTTCTCTTCGTGTTCCTCTTTGTGGCCTACATGGCCTATCTTTTTGTTACTTCGCTGAAAAACAAGAACCGGGCCAGCGAGGGAGACGAAGTCATCAAACAATTCAAACATTGGGCGATAGACGTACTGCTGATCGCACTGGGGTTTGCGGGACTGGTCTACGGTTCAAACCTGTTGGTGGACAATGCCATTATCATCGCCCAGAAATTAGGTATGTCGGAAGCCTTGATCGGGCTGACCATTGTTGCTGTTGGCACCAGCATGCCGGAACTGGCCACGTCTGTGGTGGCCGCCCTGAAAAAACGTTCCGATATTGCTATCGGGAACGTGGTGGGGTCCAATATCTTCAACCTCCTGTTGATTTTGGGTGTTGCCGGCGTTATTTATCCGATCGAGACCCCAGACATCAACATTATGGACAGCCTGTTCGTTGTCGGCATCAGCGCGCTGCTGTGGTTTTTCATGAAGATAGGTACCCGCGTAAGGCGCTGGCAGGGAACTATTTTCCTGGGCGTTTACCTGGTCTATTTCCTGATTAAGTTTGCTACGCTGTAGCGGTTTCAATATCACTGACGGATATGTTCAACCCCGGCCGTATCTTATTTGTCTTTATCCTGCTCCTCCTGTCTTGCAACAGGTCCAAGGAAGCAGGCTATGATTTTCCGCAGATCGCCGCGAAGGATACGCTCCGGGTGATCACGCTCAACACCTCCACCTCCTATTTTATTTACCGCGACCAGGAGATGGGGTATCACTACGAGATGATTAAAAGTTTTGCCGATGAGCATGGGCTGGAACTGCAGGTTGTAGTGGCCCAAAATACTTCGGCGCTTATTCAGTTGCTTCTCAACAACAGCGGCGACGTGGTTGCTTACAGCGTACCGGTAGAAAATGCATTGAAAGACTCAGTGTTGTATTGTGGGTTGTCGGAGGTTTCCCACCAGGTAGTGGTGCAACGTGCCGAACGCGATGATACCGTATTACAGGATGTGACGGAACTGATTGGCAGGGATATCTATGTGCTGCGCGGTTCCAAGTACGAGCAGCGGATGAACAACCTGAACCAGGAACTGGGAGGCGGGCTACGCCTCCGGTATGCGGACAGGGATACGCTGGTGGAGGAAGACCTGATCCGCATGGTATCGGGAGGTGAGATCCGGTACACCGTTGCCGACGAGTATGTGGCGCGGCTCAACCATACCTACTTCCGGAACATCGATGTAGGGCTGAAGGTCAGTTTCGATCAGCGGACCTCGTGGGCAGTCCGGAAAGACACCCCTGTCCTTGCCGATTCGCTGACTGCCTGGTTCGGCAGGGTCAACCGGGCACCCCATTACCTGCGGCTGACGAAGCGTTATTTCGAGGAAGCCAAGGGTTTCCATGCCGATAATCAATCTACTTTTGTCGCGATGCTGGCTCCCGGGCAAATTTCCCCGTGGGACGCCTACTTCAAGCAGTACGGCAAGCAGTACGGCGTGGACTGGCGGTTGCTGGCCTCCGTGTCGTACCACGAGTCCACGTTCGATCCCGACGGCCAGTCGTGGGCCGGAGCCGGCGGGTTGATGGGGTTGATGCCGGCCACGGCGGCAGCCTTGGGTATAGCCGGAAACGATCTGTATATACCCGAGACGAACATCCGTGCGGGAGCCGAATACCTGAAAATGCTGATCGATACGTTCTCCTCCGTTGGAAACGAGACGGAGCAGGTGAAGATGGCGTTAGCGTCCTACAACGGCGGGATCGGGCACATCGCCGATGCCCGTGCGCTGGCCGAGAAGTACGCTGCCGACAAGAACGTGTGGGACGGGAACGTGGAGCGGTTCATCCAGTTAAAACGGCTGGAGCAATATTACAACGACCCGGTTTGCAAAGCCGGTTATTTTCGCGGCGACGAAACCGTGAATTACGTGCGCGACGTGATCAGCCGCTGGCAGGCATATAAATCATTATCTTCATTATAATCATAAAATTTTGATTTTTCCGAACTTTATTGTATTTTTGACCGAAAATACAACAACTCGTCTTTACATGTGACCCGTCTCATTTTCCAGTTTACGCTGAAGACTAAAAATAATTTCATGAAACGAAAAATAAGCAAAGCTCTGGCCGATTGGAAAAACAATCCCAAAAGGATGCCGCTCATCGTTAATGGTGCACGCCAGGTTGGTAAAACTTATATCATCAATCAATTTGGAAGAGAACACTATTCGGATGTACTTTATCTCAATTTGGAGATCGAAGAACAATTTTGCCTGTTTCTTGAGACCGAGATATCACCCCGGAAAATTGTGCAGTACCTCGAAGCCGTCAAAGGAATCAAGGTCGTTGCAGGCAGTACGTTGATTTTCTTTGACGAGATACAGGTCAGTGAGCGGGCGATCACCTCGTTGAAATATTTTTGCGAAGATGCGCCTGAGCATCACATCATCGCTGCCGGCTCCCTGCTCGGTATTGCCCTCAATCGCGATAAATACTCTTTCCCGGTGGGTAAAGTGCAGCAGATAAACATGTTTCCGCTTGACTTCGAGGAATATTTATGGGCAATGGACAGAGCACTATTGTCGAAAGAGATCGAAGAACATTTCGTAAGTAACGAGGCCATGTCCGAAGCTCTTCATGCCGTTGCGTTGGATTATTACCGTCAATATATGATTGTCGGAGGAATGCCAGCCGCGGTGACTTCGTTTGTTGATACACAAAGTTTTCATGATGTGCAATTGATCCAAAACGGTATCATTCAGCAGTACATTGCGGATATGTCAAAATATGCCACTGCGGCAACAAGTGTCAAGATCAGGGCTTGTTATAATTCCATTCCGGCGCAGTTGGCAAAAGAGAACAACAAGTTTCAATATAAGATTGTACAACGCGGAGGCACTGCCACAATTTTCGGAGAATCGATAGAGTGGCTTCAATTTGCGGGAATTGTGCTCAAATGTCAAAAGTTGGAACATGGGTTTATACCGGTCAGTGCTTATGCCGACTTATCCAATTTCAAATTATACATGGGCGATATCGGAATGCTCACGTTGCACTCCAGGATACCGTTACAGGTCTTGTTATCGCCTGTTGAAGCGGATAATATTTTTCTCGGTTCCATGGCCGAGAATTATGTAGCACAGGCATTGGCCGCCAAAGGGGTTGATCTGTTCTATTGGCAAAGCGAGGGCAAGGCAGAAATCGATTTTGTTTTACAAAATGATGACGGTGTTGTTCCGGTAGAAGTAAAAAAAGGATACCTGAACCGTTCCCGAAGCCTATCACTTTTTGCAAAGAGATACCATTCGCCATACGCTATTCGGATCAGTAAAAAGAATTTTGGTTTTGAGAACGATGTGAAATCTGTTCCTCTCTATGCAGCATTTTGCATATGACAATAGGTGAGGTTATTTTTTTCGGGTCAGTTTCTTCCAGACCGTTTCTTTCTGTGCATTCACAAAAGTGGCTTCGTCCGCTAGAGTGATTCTGCCGCTCACAATTGTTCCGGTTATCACGCTTTCTTCCGCATTTTCCGGTGTCAGTACAACCGTTGGATAGGTGATATCGCCCTCCTTGTCACATCCGCTAAAGCATACTCCTCCCATCACCAGGATTAACATTGTTAAGAATTGCGCGCTTTTCTTTCTCATGATACCTCTGTTTATTCCGTAAAAGTATACATTTTTAACAAAACAGGCAATACCTTCATGCAAATGAATTGCATTTAAAATAAACTGCATTTACATTATATGCAATTCCAGTCGCCTTTATGTAAGTTCAAATGTCTATTCAATTAATACTTCTTGTTCCATCTTCACGGAATCTCCAGAAGTTTAATTCATGTCCAATTCTACCTAAAACAATCCACTTGTTTAAGTTATTACTATTAGCCCACTCTGTGAATACTTTTTGAATTTGATATTGATCTAATTTCACAGCAGGAGCATTCTTCCATATTTTTTCTGAAATCAAGCCATCACTTGCAAACTTATCTGCTTCTTTTTCCAATTTATCTACTCTCTCCTTTTCTTCAAGAGTTATAAACTCCTTACTTTGGTTTTTAGACAAATGAAGAAATATATGCCCTATTTCATGCAGTAAAACAAAAGCAAAATTGTCAATCTTATCTCTTCTTTTAGTAATCACAATACAGGGCGTTCCTTCATGATAAAAAGAATATCCATCTATTGGAGTGGAATCTAATTTATCTACAATGGAAAACCTTATACCTCTATTGGAAAGTATGTCTCTAACTTTATTAATGGTGTCTTCATTTTTATGAAGAACGGAGTTAAGTTCTCTGACAATTAATTCTTTATCAGAGATATTGAACTCTCCGCCCACTTGTACGTCTTTTATAGCAGACTTTGCTAAAATAGTCCAACTTAAAACCATTCTTGGGTCTGTTTTTAATTTGGCTGATTTCTTAAAACAACGTAAGTGGGAAGTGCATACTTGCAATTCAGCTGCAGGTGGTAAATTTAATTTTGAAGTTAATTGGTCTAATTTGCTTCTATAACTAAATGCTGTAATGTTTAGTCTCTTTAGGAGATCCTTGGTAGATATTATCTTATCATATTCCTCGATTTCATTCAAAGCAGCCTGTTCATCAATATCTAATCTACGTTTACGTGCGATTGCAAGTTCATAATTTTGTTGCAAATTCATCCAGGTATTTGCAGGTATTTGCAAAGCTTCTTCAAGTTTTAGTGAAAAATCAGATGTAAAACTTCTTTTCCCACGAATATACTCATTGAGATTTGATGTTTTCATTCCTATTTCATTAGCAAAATTCTTTTGCGATATTCCTCTTTCATCTAACTCTAGCTTTAATACGCTGCCAGGAAGAATAGCTGTTTTCGGGATAAATTCATTTTTTGTTTCCATAATGCGTATTATCTATTTCTAAAATTGTTATTACTATTCCTTCTTCTGTTTCTCTGAAAATAAGTCTCTCTACTCTATTACTCATTATCCTAACACTTGAGAGACCGCTTAATCCATGTTTTAATTTCTCATATTTTAGAAAACTAAAATTTGGAAGCTCAGATGCATTATTTACAGATCTTATTACTTCAATTACTGTTTGTAAACTCGAAGTGAACTTCTTATTTTTAGCGTAATTCTTGTATGGCTTAATTTTAGACCTCCCTTCTAGCACATACTCTTCCAGATCATAATCTTCAAAAAAAACTTTTATCATAGTCGACTATATCTTGATGCTGCAAAGGTAATAATAAATTACCAATAATTGGTAATTTTGGCGCCTTATATTGTTTATGCTATATAACATAATTTGCAATAAGTATTCACTATCAATTTTTTAAAACCACTTCCTTTTCTAAAAATGCTTCAACGACTACGACGTAGACTACACCATGGATCTTGCCGAATTGCATCCTGGTAACCACTCCAGGAGAAACTCCTAAAAATTTCACATCGACTCCGAATGTTTTGGAGGTTCTTGAAAGTCCACTTTCATAAACCAAGAAGTCATAGAATCAAATACGGACATCACCGAATGCGTACGAATGAATTAAAACTTATATCAGTTTCCTGATAGACTACATTGTTTGTTTACAACGAACAGGCGACAATCCCTCGTTGATTTCGTTGTTCCGTATTTGGCCTCTTCAGATTTATGAAGGCTTTTGGGGAACTCTTTATAACTTTCTATAATACGTCTTATGCCGCTGGATGCGATCGTAGCCAATTGTAATCAGCATAAGTCACTTTTCTTGTTCGTTTTTCTGATTCTTCTGGCTAAACACCTTTTCTATGCATCACATCCTTCCATTCATCAAAAATATGATTACTCCATTTGGTGTATACAAATCATAATAGGCAAACCTAAATCACATGGTATCCAGCACTGCCGTAAATCGAACGCTATGAATCATAACGCCCTAGATCTTCGTCTACATGCATCATCTCAATGAGCCGTTTCTTTTGCTCTTCTTTCATTTTCTTTTTGTAGTCAATCACATCCTCATATTTAATGCGACGATGTTTACCTACTTTTGTATATTCAATTTTTCCCTCCTCCAGTAATTTCACGAGATAGGGTCTTGAACATCCCAGAATTTCCGCAGCTTTTTGCGTTGTCACTTCTGTTGCAAGAGGTACTATTGATATAGGCTTACCCTGACTCATTGCTTTTAGTATTTCACCTAATAAATTCAATGCTTTAACAGGAAGAATAATTCTCTCCCCGGTCTCTTCAATCTCAATTTCCATCTGGTCCGATTTTAACTGTTCAAGTGAGGAAATGAGAGAAGTGTAAGACTCCTGTGCTAATTTTCGATCACGTTTATTAGGTCTTCTTATCTCATTTGTCGTTACCATAACTGTAGTTTTTAATGTTGTAACTGCAAATATAAACGAAATATACGAAACATATGAAATAAACGAAATAGATAGTTTGCCTAACTAGTTTATTCTGCAAACTCATTTAAAGCTAATTCAGCATATTATTTGGACAAATCTGCATTAAACGATGTTGCCATGCTCATCGGAGAGAACGAATTTAAGAAGCTGAATGAGCGATAAATTACTATGTCCGCTGGCGGCTTTTCGCTCTTTCGGTAATCAACAAGAGCTCACTTTTGCAAAGACAGTAAAAATCAAATGGTTAAAAGTAAATGTCAACTTCAATTCTTTTATTTAGAAATCATTAACCTTTAATTTTGCCCCTGATTTATAAATCTTGTCTCATCGTTGAGCCCATTCGCCTGTTGTCATTCAGCTAAATTAACATTTGATGGGCCATTATTAAATCATTAGACACTCATGAAAAAAATTATTTTTAAAAAACTCCTGTTAATCACTGCATGTGAGTTGCCCGAATCATTTAATTTTTTTGTATGGTTGTTAGTCATATGCATGACAGTAGCCATTACTGCTACGGGATGTAGCCAGCAAGGCGGGTACGAAGGGCCCAAAAGTGTGACACCCCCTGATCCTTCCAGGCCGGTGCTCTTTTCCGGGTTTTCTCCGAAGGAGGGAGCCGTACGTACGCTTCTCTTTTTTGAAGGAAGCAACTTCGGTACGGATGTATCGAAAATTGAAGTATTCATTGGTGGTGTAGCAGCCCCCGTAATTGGTTCATCGGGAACAAAAATCTGTGCGATGGTACCCCGTCGGTCCGGTAGGGGCGATGTGGTGGTCCGGATCAAGGGCCAGGACGGAAAAATGATCAAGGAACATACCTTCGAAGATCTGTTTACACTTCAAGCTGCCTTGCAGGTGAATACGCTGACCGGGAAAGTAGACCCTCAAACCAACTCGTCGAGCATCATCAACGGACCGTTTGAGGAGGCCGAGTTTCAACACCCCTGGTGGCTTGAATTCGACATTGACGATGAGGGCAATAAAATCATCTATTGTATCGATGAGGAGAACCTGGCAGCCCTGCGGAAGATCAACCTCACGACAAAAGAGGTCTCTTCCGTTTTCATGAAAGGACAGGCAGGCGTGCATCAGGTAAAATCGATGTTGTTCGACACACCGACGAGAGATACCCTCTTTTTCGTGGATGACAACGGCCGTGGAAATTGGAATGATCGTCATCAGATGCCAAATATGTTTTATTCGCTGCGTAACGAGGGATTCCGTAAAGTGTATCCCTATTTGTACGCCCAATGCTCCTATTCAGCCGTATCCATGAGCGACGGATCCATCTTCTACAACACCTGGCAATCGTCCGAGGTGTACAAAGCCCGTCAGGTCTTTGACGAGAGTAGCGGGATGTGGGACGGAAAAGCATTGTTCAGCGTCAGGGCCAACTCCAGCGATCATGTATTCATGTTCCGGCACCCCGATGATCTGTATGTGTACATGACCGGATTCAATGGTGTTTACCGTTGTGCTTACGATAAAACAAAAAAAGAACTGGTTTCATCCGTACTTCATGTAGGTGATATCGGCGGCGGAGGGGGGTATGTCGATGCTCCGGGAAGCTCAGCCCGGTTCAGTCGCCCGCGACAGGGAGTGTTCGTGAAGAATAAAGAGTACGAAGCACAGGGTAAGGAGGATGTATATGACTTTTATGTGTGCGATCATAATAACAATGCCATCAGGAAAGTAACCCCTGACGGCGAAGTCAGTACGTTTGCGGGACGGGGAAGCGTGGGGGTTGACGGGAAAGTATGGGGTTGGATCGACGGCGATGCTCGTGAGACAGCTCGTTTCCGGGAGCCTACCGGTATCTGTTACGACGAGGAAGAGGAGATCTTTTACGTGGCCGACCGCGAAAACAAACGGATACGCACCATCTCCGTAGAATGAACCAAAGGAATAAAACATGAAAAAAATGAAGAAATTTATACTATCCACTATATGTACCATGATCTGTGCATTGAGCATTTTTGCTCAACGAAAGAGTGTGGAAGTCACCGGAACCATTGTCGATGCAGAAGGAGTCCCGTTAATCGGCGCTACTGTTATCGTAAAAGAAAAACCGGGACTGGGAGTAGCTTCCGACATTGACGGGAATTACAAGATAAAGATTGAACCTTTTCAATATCTTGTTTTCTCATACATCGGTTACGAAACGCAGGAGCACCTGGTAAAGGATAAAGATACGATACTTGATATCACGATGCAGGAATCAAAAGCGACCGCCCTCGATGAAGTGACCATCACCGGAATGGGCCCGCAGAAGAAAGTGACCGTCACAGGCGCTATCACTACCGTAGAAGTGGGAACCCTGAGGACACCCGTGTCGAGCCTCACTAACGCTCTTGCCGGGAACGTGGCGGGAGTGATGGCCATGCAACGTTCGGGCCAGCCGGGATCCAACACATCCGAATTCTGGATCCGCGGTATTTCAACCTTCGGGGGCAGTTCCAGTGCCCTTATCCTGGTCGATGGGTTTGAGCGTAGCATGGATGAACTCAACATCGAGGATATAGAGTCGTTCTCGGTGCTGAAGGATGCCTCCGCCACCGCTATTTACGGGTCACGCGGCGCTAACGGGGTTATTCTTATCAATACAAAAAGAGGAGGGGAGGGAAAAGTAGAGGTGAACGCCAAATCGGAATATACTTGGACTACCCGTACCCGTACGCCCAAATTCGTGGATGGGCTCACCTATGCTTCCATGGCTAACGAAGCCCGTACCACTCGTAATCAGAAAGCGGTTTATACCGATCAGGAGTTGATGATGATCGGTGAACAGCTCGATCCGGACATCTATCCCAATGTGGACTGGATGGACCTTTTGTTGAAAGACGGTGCTCCGATGTATCGTTCCTCAGTCAGTGTGAAAGGTGGGGGAGCCAAGGCAAGGTATTATCTCTCCGGCAGCTTTCTCGACGAGGGAGGCATGTACCATGTGGATAGGACGATGAAGGAATACGATACCAATGCCAATTATCAGCGTTATAACTATCGTTTGAACATGGATATGAACCTGACTACCTCCACCCTTATTCAGGTAGGTATCGGAGGGGCCCTGGAAAAATCGAATCGTTCCGGGGCAATCAGTACTGACGACATCTGGTATTCAGTGTTTGGCTATAACCCCATTACCATGCCGGTGATGTATTCCAACGGATATGTGCCGATCATGCAGGGCGAAGATGCTGAGTCGTGGGAGAGGAAATACAACCCGTGGGTTGCCGCTACCCAGACAGGATACTCGGAGATATGGCAAAATACCATCAATTCCAATGTGACGTTAGAACAGAAACTGGATTTTATTACCGAAGGGTTGAAATTTTCAGGCCGATTCGGGTATGATACCTATAATTACAACTACATTCAGCGTAGAAAAAATCCGGAGATGTGGAGAGCCGAACGGCAACGGGACTCTGACGGAGAAATTGTCTTTAACCGGTTGGTTCCGGAACGGCTGATGTCTCAGGGATCTTCTGCATCGGGCGACAGGAAGGAGTTCATTGAGGCAGAGATGTCTTACGGGAGAAACTTCAATGACCACAACGTGGGCGGTGTGCTTAAGTACACGCACGATAACTACGTGAATACTTCCGGCATAGGAGGTAATATCATGGAGGGCATCGCACGCCGTCATCAAGGATTGGCAGGGAATCTCTCTTACGGGTATAAAAACCGTTATCTCTTCAATTTCAATTTTGGGTATAACGGTTCGGAGAACTTTGCCAAAGGGCATCAGTTCGGATTCTTCCCCGCTTATTCTGCCGCGTGGAACATCGCGGAGGAGCAGTTTGTGAAAGACCGTATCGATTGGCTGGGAATGCTCAAGATCCGGTATTCTTACGGTGAAGTGGGAACCGATAACTCCTCATCCCGTTTTCCCTACCTGGCCGATTTCGGAAACTACAGCAGGAACACACCGGCAGGCGATCAGGATGTTTATTACAACTGGGGCGACCTGAACAGTGCTTTCGGGTATCCGGGATTGACCTATACCCGGGTATCCTCCAACAACGTAACTTGGGAGATTGCCAAAAAACACGACCTGGGAGTAGACCTTTACTTGTGGGGAGACAAGTTTGGACTGACAGTCGACTACTTCGACGAAAAGCGGGACGGCATCTATATGGTCCGATCCTATCTGCCCGACATGGTGGGTATCCAGGGTGCAAACCCCTCCGCCAACGTGGGCAGTGTGAAAACCAACGGGTTCGACGGGAACTTCAAGCTGGATCAGAAAATGGCTGATGTGGCGCTGCAGATCCGCGGCAACTTCACCTATAGCAAGAACGAGATCACCGAAGCCGATGAGATGGTGAACCGTTATCCCTACCTCCGTCGCACCGGCTATCGTGTGGATCAGGCAAAGGGTTTGATCGCCCTGGGCCTGTTCAAGGATTATGAAGATATCCGCAACAGCCCCCGCCAGGACTTCAGTGATCCCAGGGACGTCATGCCCGGCGACATCAAGTATAAGGATATCAATGGAGACGGCATCATCAACAACGATGATATTGTACCTATTGGCTCTACCACACGGCCCAACCTTATTTACGGCCTCGGCCTTTCTGCCACATGGAGGGGTTTTGACTTTAACCTCCATTTCCAGGGGGCGGGCAAATCCCACTTCTTCATCAACGGGTTTACCGTTTATCCTTTTGTCAACGGAGAGTGGGGCAACATCCTCGAAGAGATGGCCAACTCCAACCGCTGGATACTGGGTGTCAACGAAGACCCCGATGCCGAGTATCCCCGGTTGAGCTATGGCGGCAACGCCAACAACTACCGTGCCTCTACCTACTGGTTGCGCGACGGCTCCTACGTTCGGCTGAAGACGCTGGAGATGGGATACACCCTGCCCAAGGTATTGACTACCCGGATGTATATGGACAAGGTGCGGATACATATTATCGGGCAGAACCTATTGACATTTTCGAAATTCAAATTATGGGATCCGGAGATGGGAAGTTCCAACGGCATGAAGTATCCGTTGGGGAAAACAATTACATTCGGGTTAACAGTCAATATTTAAATAGAAAAAAAGATGAGAAAAAATATACTATTCAGCGTAATAATCTACATCGGAGCCTTTGTATTGTCCTGCTCCGATTACCTCGATGTGGAGCGTTATTTTAACGACCGGCAGGACCTGGAACGCATCTTCAACAGCAGGGACTATACCGAGCAATGGCTGGCCAACGCTTACTACCAGCTTCTTTCCTATAACCTGGAGATCGGACACGTACGCTTTACCCTCACCAATTACTCCGATGATATGATCTTCACGGAAGGCGGTGCCGGCATCTCATACTCCAACTATAAATTCGGGCAGTACGGCCCCCAGTACGGAGGAAATGTCAATGCCCTGATTGCCCGTCCCTGGGATCAGTCGTACGAAGGTATCCGCCAGGCCTCCATCTTCCTGCAGCATGTCCACCCGGGTGCAGAGATCAGCGCAGAGATGTGCGAGGATCTGAAGGGGCAGGCTTACTTTATCCGCGGCTACCTCTACTGGCTGTTGTTGAGGAAATACGGGCCGGTGCCCATTCTACCCGACGAGGGACTCGACTATGAAGCTTCCTACGGCGAGCTGGCCTATCCGAGAAGTACGTATGATGAATGCGCCGAGTATATTGCTGAACAGATGTTAATGGCAGCACAACTTCTGGAAAGTGACCGCAGCTCACGCAATGCATCGCGTCCCACCAAAGGAGCCGCACTGGCCGTCCGTGCCAAGGCCTATCTCTACGCTGCCAGTCCGCTGATGAATGGTAATCCCGATATGTCCGGTTTTACCGATGATACGGGAAAACAACTCATCTCCGGAGACTACGACGAGGAGAAATGGGCAAAAGCCGCTGCAGCAGCCCTCGACGTGATCAGACTGAACAAATATGAAATTTATGTGGCACCCAAACGAAGCAGCGGAGGACTTTGGGGAGCCTATCCCAAAACAATTGAACCGCCTTACCATCCGGTATATTCGGAGCGCGGATGGAAGGATAGGGGATGGAAGGATATCGATCCGCTCGATTCTTACCGTGCCCTGTTCAACGGCGACCTCTACGTATCGGAAAACCCCGAGCTTATCTTCTCGCGCGGAGATAATCAGCTGCACGACGAATATGGCATTCAGTCCATGTCTCGCCACCAGATGCCTGTCAGCAAGGCAGGCGGTTGGAACTGCCACGGCATCACGGGTAAACAGTGCGATGCCTATGCGATGAACGATGGGAAGCCGTTCGACCGTGCTACCAGCTTGAAAGGCTTTACGCAGGCCGACGGCGAATACCCCTACTTGAGGAAAGATGTCTGGCTCGAATATGCCAACCGGGAACCGCGGTTTTACGCTTCGGTAGCCTTCAACGGTGCGCACTGGGCCTGCACCAGCGCCAAGGATGCCAATAACCGGGACTTTCAGACGTTTTACTATTACGGGGAAGACGACGGCCGTAAGATCGTGAGTACAGACGACCGGTGGATACCCACCGGCATAGGCATGATGAAGTATGTAAACCCCAAGGAAAGCTACAAGGACGGAACGGTATATCCGAAAGTGGATCCGGCCATCCGTTATGCCGATATCCTGCTCATGTATGCCGAGGCACTCAATGAATTAACGTCTGTCTATCAGATAAAATCCTGGGACGGTAGCGAGACATATACCGTGTCCCGCGATATTGCAGCCATGAAAGCGGTTGTTCTCCCTGTACGACTACGGGCTGGTCTACCCAACTACGATGAGATCGGCATGGGTGATCCCTTTGTTAATCCCGATGAATTGAGAGAGCTCCTCAAACGTGAACGGCAGGTCGAGTTTCTGGGAGAAAACCAGCGCTATTACGACCTTCGTCGCTGGAAAGACGCGCCCGAGGAAGAGAGTCAGATGATTTACGGTTGCAACACCACCGTTCCGAGAGAATACCGAGACTTCTTCCATGAACAGGTTGTCGTACCCAGTGTACAGACCTCATGGTCCACAAAAAAATATTTCTGGCCCGTTTCTTACGATGAACTGAAACGCAATGCCCGCCTTACACAGGCTCCGGGATGGCCATCTTTTGATTAATTCAACATAAACAGCAAATAAATAATGAGACACATATCTATTTTTACGATCCTGTTGCTGGGTGGTCTCTTTGTGGTGACCGGTTGCAACAATGAGTGGGAAGAAGAGTTGTACACCCGGATGATATCCCTGAAAGCCCCGATCAACAGGGATGACGTATCGGTAATTTATTTAAGGTATCAGCCCGATAGCCTGCAGGTCACCTACAAGTTGCCGGTGATCGTGAGCGGCTCAAAAACCAACGACCGCGATTATTCCGTCCGCATCGACGTGGATAACGATACGTTGAACCAGTTGAACTTCGGTAGATATGCTGCCCGGAGCGATCTGTATTACAAACAGCTGCCGGAAGAGTTTTTTGAATTGCCTTCGAAGACCTGCCGGATTCCCTCCGGTGCCGATGTGGCGTTCTTTCCCATACACTTCAACTTTTCGGGGTTGGACCTGGTGGAGAAATGGGTCTTGCCCCTGACCATCCTGCCCGATCCGTCCTATACGCTGAACACCTATAAAGGCCGGCAGAAAGCGTTGCTCTGGATCATGCCTTTTAACGATTACTCGGGAATCTACAATGCCGCCAGCATGTATGTTTACTTTGGGGACAACACCACCAAGTACATGACCGCCAGCACCCGGGAAGCCCGGGTTGTGGATGAAAACACCGTATTTTTTTATGCCGGCATCACGGAGGAGCTGGCAGAGAACAGGGGCGATTTTAAGGTGAAGTGCGAATTTCTGGAACCGGATGAGGTGACGGAAGTTGAAGCCACGGGCCTCTATCTGAAGAAAGGGAGGTTGGTATTGACAGCCGAGAATCCCGCGCTGGAATTTGAAGTGATTGGCGAGCCGACGTATGAAATAAAGGAAGAGCTGGATATCGACCGTCCGCACATCATCAAGCGTTTCTTTACGTTAACGATGGAGTACCGCTACAAAGATCCCGTTTCCAGTGAAAACATGGTCTTCCCCTACAGATGTAAAGGCACCATGCTGATGCAGCGCAACGTGAGCACACTGGTTCCGGACGAAGACCAGGCAATATTTTGGTAAGTACCTCTCCGGTGTTCCTGTTCAGCAAGCGCCATGTTCTTCTCTTTTCTTGTTCCATGTTTCGATGAACTCAAATACCAGGATATTGTATTCTGCAAATATGTATAAAATGATTGCAAGGCAAATTGCTCCCATATTACAAAAACGGTTGGAGAAATTTCCGATTCTTTCTTTAACCGGGCCACGACAATCAGGTAAAAGTGCCCTGTTGAAAAACTGTTTTCCTGAATACCAGTACTATAATCTGGAGAGGGCAGACTATCGCCAGTTGATGTTGACCTATCCGGTAGGATTTTTCCAAAATCAGGGTGAGCGAGTCATATTCGACGAAGCACGGCAAGTACCCGAGTTGTTCAGCTATCTTCAGGTAATATCGGATGAGAGAGGTACTGCCAGAAGACACCATCAAAGGAATCATATCCCTTTGATGTAGGTGCTGATGTGCCAATCTCATGCAAACCGAGGGTCGGTCTCCTTGTCGTCGGCAGAAACATGCAAGCTGAGGTTTAACAAGGAAGATTTCCATTCATCCGGGTCATAAGTACCACCCAGCCAATAAAGATATTCCTCCCGTTCCGGATCATCCGGGTCGTTCAGTATCTGCAGCATCTGCTGATATCCGTGTACACCGCCACAATCCTCCGGGGGACATCTTCGCGCTCCCTCCGTGCAGACCCTATATTCACGCCCCTCCTGCGGGATCGTCATTTCTTCCAGTTCGATGTCATGCTGCCAGTTATCACCGAAGTCGTACCGGTAGATCATCCTGTCGCCACTCTCTTTGAGCAGGTCTGCAATCATCATACCACCATATTGGACCGACGGCAGCTCCTCATCCACCACATTGGTGTAGCAAACCTCTTCTTTTTCAAACTCATGCAGGTGCGCGTCCTCCCATCCCATGGTGTACTGGATCAGGTAATGCAGATCGCTCAGCAGCATGGATGAAGGCACCTGTATGCGTCTCCACACCGGGGGATTGGTACCTCTCAAGGTGATCTTCAGCGTGTAGATCTTCAGCTCGGGGCTCATCCTCACACCAATCCGGTCATAGTCGTCCCTGATGGAAATCATCCTGTCGAAGAGCGGAGTCGGTTGGATTGTCATGATCATCCGATTCTCCTCCCTGTTCCATTTCTGGTCGGTGGTTACAAGTCCAAACAGCTCCATGAAGTTCTGGTACGTCCTGAACAGGTAACAGTCGATGCTCCTCATGCCCTCATAGACATCGGGGCGGATATCGAAATACCCCTTCGCGTAATCCATGTCCGAGGGCGATTCCCCCGGCATCTGTCTGCGCACCCTGTCGAACACCAGGAGTGAAAGTCCGGCATCCCGAAAGCCCAATCCTGGGGCAGACTCATAGCCATCATATCGGCCGAGGTCGAACAGGTGTACGAAATCACGGATAAGCGTCTCCAGCAGCAACTGCCGGTCTGCGAGCAGCTTCTCCCCCTTCTTGGTCATCAAAAGAGCATTATTCCGTTTGCGGATGATCCCCGACACCGTTACCAGGTCGCGTGCAATCATCACGAACTGCGCGTCGGTCTCCTTGATTCTCTTATCGGGATACTTCGTGTAGTACCAGTCGCGGACACCCGTCAGGTACATCTCCCTGACCACTTTCAGCGGCAGGTTACCCGTGTTGGTCAGCTGCAAGGTACCGTTCTCCTCCCTGATAAATTGGCACAGGCAGACAACCTGCCTGAGGATGGGGATCTGTTCGAGGTCATCCTCATCCAGCCTGTTTAACCCGATCACCCCTTTCGGATAAAAGGCGGTAACCATGATCCGTTCAATAATGTGTGGTAAGATCATCGTGGTAAGTCTCTAATCGGTGAATAATTACAAAGATAGGAAATCTATTCCGCATATTATTTGGACAAATCAGCGTTATTTCATAATTTTGTGAACTGAACATTGAAATTAATCCAATGAATAGTTCTCGAAATAAGGACTTAATTTTGTCTGTTTTCAGCGATACACGAACTGTGTTCTCGC
This sequence comes from Petrimonas sulfuriphila, assembly GCA_038561985.1. NCBI lineage: Bacteria > Pseudomonadati > Bacteroidota > Bacteroidia > Bacteroidales > Dysgonomonadaceae > Petrimonas > Petrimonas sulfuriphila. Next base: position 1,742,402 of record CP073276.1, read on the forward strand.
TGAACGATGTTGCCATGCTCATCGGAGAGAGCGAATTTAAGAAGCTGAATGAGCGATTGAATTATTATGTCCGCAAAGGGAAGCTGCTTCGTCCGCGAAAGGGCATTTACGCCAAACCCGGATATAAACCCGAAGAGTTGGCCTGTACGCTTTACACTCCATCTTACATCTCGCTTGAATATGTACTGCAAAAGGCCGGCATTGTCTTTCAATATGATGAACGGATAACCGTGGTCAGCTATTTGAGCCGCAGTGTAGATATCGAAGGCCGCATTTATGCCTATCGAAAAATCAAGGGAGAGATCCTGATTGTCACGCAGGGTATCATCCAAACCGGTAATGTAAACATTGCCATACCTGAACGTGCCTTTCTGGACATTTTGTATTTGAATAAGGAATACTATTTCGACAACCTGACTCCCCTGGACAAAAATTTAATAACCAAACTTTTGCCGGAATATAATTCCAACACTCTTACGGCAAAAGTAAAAAAACTGTTTGCAAATGGTTAGTATCAACAAACACAAATTTTTTCTGATGCAGATACTCAAAGATATCTATTCCGATATTGAGTTGGCAAACTGTCTTGGCTTTAAAGGCGGAACGGCGTTGATGTTCTTTTACGATCTGCCCCGTTTTTCGGTCGATTTGGATTTCAACCTGCTCAACCCTGCCAAAGAAAAAACGGTGTACGAAAAGGTGCGAAAAATTCTGTCGAAACAGGGTAAGATATTCGACGAGGCAATGAAGTTCTACGGTCCGATTATCGTATTGGATTATGGCATCGGCGAACGGAAATTGAAAGTGGAAATATCCAACCGACAGTGGGACAACCGGTACGAAATAAAGAACTTGCTGGGTATCAACATGCAGGTAATGGTCGCTTCAGACATGTTTGCCCATAAACTCTGCGCCATGCTTGACCGTGGAGAAGTGACGAATCGCGATATCTTCGACAGTTGGTTTTTCATGCAGAAACAAACACCGATAAACAAAGATATTGTTGAGACACGTATGGCAATGCCACTAGCCGATTATATACAGAAATGTATCGGGCATCTCGAAAGCATGAGTGACCGGGGTATGTTGAATGGCTTAGGGGAATTAATGGATGAGGATATAAAGAAATTCGTTCGTTCCAAACTACGGACTGAAACTATATCCCTGCTTCGATTCTATAAAGAATTTCCGATTCTCGCATAGTGTGAATGAACATTCCTATAACAGGATGATATCTTCCGGCCCTAGCGGCATATAAGGCCCGTCCTTCACCTCGAAGATCACGGTGCCGCTCTCCAGCACCTCCAGCGTGTGCCACTGTCCCGCCGGGATATGCACCCCGTACACCTTCTCTTCCGGATGAACTGTAAACGCATCGGTGAGTGTCCTGTCGTCATCATAAAACAACACCCTGATGGACCCCCGCAGCACGATGTAAGTCTCCGCCGTATGGCGGTGTCGGTGTACCGGCAGCAACGTACCCGGCTCCAGCGCGTTCAGCAACCGCTGCGCCTTCGCCTCAAGGCTGTCGTGCAGGTTGAAATTCATGCGCAACCGCTCACTCCCCTTGGCCCGCTCCGTCACCTCATCCAGTAAATGATCATCAATCAACATCCGTCAAACGTTATTTGTTTTCATCATTCTGAACTTTATCATGTAGACACCCATCAACAACAGCAGCAGGATCACGAAGATGCCCCACCCCATCGAAGGATAAAGCATCACGATCAGTGCCGAGCAGAGCAGCTGAACGATGAAGTAGATCACCGACACCACCCGGTGCGGCATCTTTTTCTCGTTCGCCAATATCTGGTAAAAATGAAGCCGATGCGCCTCCATGATGTTCTGCTTCAAATAGATACGATGCACGATGGTCATCACTGCATCCACGCCATACACCATCAGGAAGCCCAGCCATATCAGGTTCTCCGTCTTCACGATCAGCAACAGCAACAAGGTCACGATCCAGAAGGCGATGGCCACGCTCCCCACGTCGCCCGCGAAGCACCTCGCCCTCTTCCGGAAATTGAAAAAGAGGAACACCACTGACGCCAGCATTGGGAACCATATAAGGTCCGGATGCACGAAGCTGCCGCAGGTCATATTCACGTATTGCAGCGATGCCAGCACCGCGATGCTGTAGAGGCCCGTGATCCCGTTGATGCCATCCATGAAGTTATAGGCATTCACGATGCCGATGAAGACGATGTAACCAATCACGATGGCCCACCAGGGATAGATCCCGAACACCCCCGCCAGGTAAAAAGCGCAGCTCATTGCCAGCAGGTGAAACAGCAACCGCACCCGCTGACCCAGGGTCACGATGTCATCCACAAAGCTCACCCCCGCGATCAGCGTGATGCCCGCGAAGAACCACATCCCCAGGGGAGAGAAATGAAACAGCAGGAACAGCAGCGCCGCCACCCACCAGATGATCCCCCCACCCCTAATGGTGATGTAGTTGTGCGAGCTCCGCTCGTTCGGTTTGTCGATGATGTTAAACCAATCCGCAATCCGGAAATAAAAAAGTTCTGCCGCAAGCAGCAAAACCAGAACTAAACCATATGATAACAATGTAGCCATATTACATTTCAAGCGTTGAAATCTTTGTTATTGTATTTTGAAATTATCCAACACATTCAAAGGTTGCCAATTCAATTCCCGCTTGGCTTTCTCATTAGAGAAAGTAAGAGATTCCGTAATTTTCTTCAGTTTAAGTGAGTTGATGGGAGCCTTCTTACCCAATAGATCACCAACCAAAGCCATCGATTTTGCCAGCCAAAAGGGAATTGATAAAGGAGTTTTTAACCCAAGCTGTTTCGAAATAAGATTTTCAAGCTCTCTAAAAGTAGGCTGAGAATCGTCACACACATTGTATATGCCACCTTTTTCAATTAAAGGTAATATCATTCGATCTATATCCTCGACCATCAGCACACTCTTACGTGCCTTTCCACCTGCAATGGAAAGATACTTACCCGTCTTGATGCCACGAATCATATCACCCAGGTTTCCCGGAGGATTTGGACCCGCAATCAGTGAAGGGCGTATAATTCCCAATGTCACATTGTTCCGAGCACACCAATCAGTAAGATATTCTTCCGCTTGAATCTTACTCAAAGCATATGGTGTATCCCCATTTAATGGATGCTCCTCAGTGATGTTTTCACCAAATTCCAATCCATACACGGCTACTGTACTGACAAAAATAAAAGCCTTAGGAACACCTGAGTTCCCTAAAGCCTTGCATAAATTCACTGTACCTTGAAAGTTGATATCAAAAAAAGCTTTCTTCTCACTCTCGGTCTTGGGAACCATGTGTGCCTTACCGGCAGCGTGCAATACAACGTCAAATTCATCTTGTATGTCTGGGATGGTAGTGGCTAAATTAACTTTGTAGTCATCTTCATCCATTAATCCCATCGTCTTCACTTGAGAAACTATTTGAAGTAAAGGTTTCAAATGAGCACCAAGGAATCCCGATGCGCCGGTAAATAGTAATTTCATCCTAATTTAACTGTTAAATAAATTGTAGTATTTTTCTAAAATTTTATTTTTAGAAAAAACTTCTTCTGCTGCTTTTCTTGCATTTTTGGAGATATCATCCAATGTGTTTTGATCATTATATATTTCATTAATTTTTGAGCATAATGATTCTGGATCATTTGGTTTCACTATCCAACCTAAATTATACTCTTTTATGCATAATGCTATTTCAGATCGTTCATCTCCAATCATTAATATTGGCTTACCTGCTGCCATTATATTATAGGATTTTGATGGCACACCCAATCCATACATTCCATTATTTAGCGTAACTATAGAAATATCACATGCGTTTAGGAAGTCGTTCTGAGTAATTCGATCTTGAAAACCAATTAATTGAACATTACCACTGTTTTTGCTAAATTCACTAATTGTTTCATATTTTGCACCTCCACCAACAAATAAAAAATTAATAGCTGGGTTCTTGATCAATTTAATTGCACTCAAAATATTATCTAAACCTTGAGCATGCCCTAAATTACCAGCAAACTGAAAAACAAATTCTTTTTGTTTATACAATTGGTTATATAATTTCGTATCTTCTTTTTTAAGTGGATACACATCGTCAATATCAGACCAATTAGGTATATATTCTAATATACCACTATTACCAATTTTTTTGGCAAGTACTTCACTCATGTCTCTCCCAATGGAAATACAAGTTTCTGGTGCTTTATAAGCCCTATTAAATATACTATTTAAGATTTTAAATGTCCAAGAGGTAGATTTAACCCCTCCAATAGCAGCTAGATTTTCGGGAAATATATCATGAACCAAAAGTGAATAACTTATTCCCTTCAATAGTTTCATTATAGGCATTAACAAAATAATGAAAGCAGGATTTGTTACTACCATGATGGTGTCTCCTCTTTTAACATTTTGCATTGCTTTAATAAAAAGTGAGATACTAGTCTTTAAAAGACGAAAAGTTCTCTTTAAAAAATTATTTTTATCAATATTCCCTACTTTAACTCGAATGATATTGACTCCATTATGGATTTCTTTTTTTTTAAATTTGTAAACAGATTCTTCATTGTATTTTGCTTCTGTACTTATCACATGAACGTCCATTCCTTTTAAGGAGAGATATTCTGCAATTTCAGTAATATAATATCCAGTAGATGTAACAATGGGATAATAGAATTCTGAAATTATCCAAATTTTTCCACTCATTCAATTAGCAATATTGGTTATAAATGGATTTATGATTGTCCATCCAATTTTTCAATTCATCTAACATTGCACTGTACGAAGGTACATTCATATTAAACTTTGTAGATGATTGGAGAGATTTATCTACAGCATGCCCTTCAAAAGGATTGATATCGATATTATTTCTATTCCAAATACTTTTAAACAAAGTCAGCAAATCATATTTGTTAATACCTTTTCCATTGCTTAAATGTACTAAACCTGTCAAGTTATTGTCGATTGCTTTATCTATGGCTTTAGCAAGTTCCAAGGTAGTAACACCACCCCATATAGCATCTGTGAAACCGTTTACTATTCCCTCTTGGTGCATTAACCAGTGAAAAAGTCCCTCACCATTTTGTTTCAGTTCAGGTCCAATGATCGAAGTACGAATGGTCAAATCTCTGTCATTGTCAACTTCACCCAATGCCTTACTTCGTCCATAAACATCATCTGCATCTTTGAAATCGTACTCGGTGTAATTCCCCTTCTTTCCTGAAAAAACACAATCGGTGCTGATATGAATAAGCTTAGCATCAATTTCACAAGAAAGCCTCTCCAGTAAATGAGGGAAATATGCATTAATATAAATCGCATTATCCGGATGCTGTCTCGAACCCTTAATTAAAATCCCGATACAATTCACAATTATATCGGGTTTGACTGTTTTAATCAATTCTTCTGTAGCCTGTTTGTCAGTAACATCCAATACAATACTATCAGCAGTTAATTTATTACGGAAGACAACATCTACAATCTCATATTTGTCTGTTTCCTTCAAATAATGATAGGCTACGTGACCCGCCATCCCCGTGGCACCAAGTAATAATATCTTTTTCTTTGTCATTACACTATTCTTTATGCCACACGGTTCTGTTTATATAATCCGTATATGATAAAATAATTCGAACAACTTTCTTAGAAACATTATCGGATGAATAATCACCTATGGAATGAATGGTATCCTCTCCTTCCTTATGATGCGATGTGACTACATCAATCGCATTTAGTATCGTCTCTTTTTTTAATCCCGTCATAATAACACTTGCTTCATCCATCCCTTCAGGACGTTCATGAGCCTGACGGACGGTGATTGCGGGGAATTTTAAAATAGACGATTCCTCTGTGATTGTGCCACTATCTGAAATAACACAAAAAGCATTCATCTGCAATTTTATGTACTCCAGGAAACCAAAAGGTTTCATGAATTCAATCATTGAATTGTTATTGATAAATCTAATCGTTTCTAATTTCTTCCGTGTTCTGGGATGAGTTGAAACAATAACTTTCTTGTGGAACTTATCAACTATTGCATTCAATGAATCCAAAAGATCCGCGAAGTTCTTTTCCGAGTCTACATTCTCCTCCCGATGAGTGCTCACGATGAAATAATCACCTTTACCAAGATTCTCTTTCTCCAGGATATCACAATGATCAATAGCCGTTTTGTGATACTCAAGTACCTCTCTCATCGGTGAACCTGTTTTAATGACCGTTTCAGGTCTTAGTCCCTCATCAAGCAAATACCGACGAGCATGTTCAGAAAGAGGCATATTTATATCGCTTAAATGATCCACGATCTTGCGATTTATTTCTTCAGGCACTCGCTGATCAAAACATCTATTCCCTGCTTCCATATGAAAGATAGGAATCTTCAGTTTCTTAGCTGATATCACAGAGAGGCAGCTGTTTGTATCACCATAAAGCAATACAGCATCCGGATTCTCTTTCTCCATCACTGCATCCGATTTCGTAATCACATTGGCGATCGTTTCAGATGCATTTGTTCCGGCAGCATCAAGAAAATAATCCGGTTTACGAATCTGCAATTGATTGAAAAATATCTCGTTTAATTCATAATCGAAATTTTGACCGGTATGAACGATTACCTGTTTCGTATATTTATCCAATTCATTGATCACGCAACTCAATTTGATAATTTCAGGCCGAGTTCCAATTATTGTCATCACTTTTAGCATATATCCTCCTTTATTTCGTTCAATCTTAACAGTAATTCTTTCATCCCTTCGATATCCAGCCTCCGTGTATTGTGCGAATTGTAATCTTCAAATTTCGATACCTTTTCTTCACCTTCAACAAAATACTTATCGTAATTCAAATCACGAGCATCACAAGGAATTCGGAAATAATTACCCATATCTTCCGATTTAGCCATCTCTTCACGTGTAACCAGCGTTTCGTATAGTTTTTCTCCATGACGGGTACCTATAACTCTTACTTCAGTCTTCGCTTTGTACAAATCCTTCAATGCTTCAGCCAGAATATCTAAAGTAACTGCAGGAGCTTTCTGAACAAACAAATCACCATTGTTACCATGCTCAAAAGCATACAGCACCAAATCCACCGCATCATCCAGTGTCATCATGTAACGGGTCATGTTTGGATCAGTAATTGTGATTGGTTCACCTGATTTAATCTGATCAACCCAGAGCGGAATTACAGACCCTCGACTTGCCATTACATTTCCATAACGTGTACAACAGATTGTTGTGGCAGCATCATCCCCTAATGAACGGGCTTTGGCGATTGCAACTTTTTCCATCATCGCTTTACTGATACCCATCGCATTGATTGGATACGCCGCCTTATCAGTACTAAGTACAACCACATTTTTCACACCATGCTCCACAGCTGAATCCAACACATTCTCCGTACCAATCACGTTTGTACGAACAGCCTGCATCGGAAAAAACTCACACGAAGGGACCTGTTTCAATGCAGCAGCGTGAAAAACATAATCTACTCCACGCATAGCAGTATCCACAGAACGCTTGTCACGTACATCACCTATATAGAACTTCACTTTTGGATTCTGTAAACGATGACGCATGTCGTCTTGCTTCTTTTCATCCCTACTAAAAATACGGATTTCCTTAAAATGATCTGTATTTAAAAACCGATTCAGCACTGCATTACCGAATGAACCTGTACCTCCGGTAATAAGTAATATTTTATTGTCTATTTCCATAATAACTAGTGTAAATTTCTTCTAAAAAACTAAACGTTTCATTAGCCGTAATTTCCCATGAGTATTTTTTCACCTCTTCAAAATTTCTTTTTGCCATTGACTCTCTTTTCTCCGGATTTAAAAACATTTCTTCAATAGCATTTGAGATAGAGTCCACGTTTTTTGCATCAAAATAAAACCCATTTTCCTTCAAAAACTCCGGCATGGGCTGTTTATTGCTACAAACAATGGGTAAACCGGAAGCCATACTTTCAATTAAAATATTGGGCATGTTTTCGCAAGTGGAGGCATAAACGATACCATCGGCTTTTTTATAAAATTCATCTATTTTGTCGTATGGAACATGGCCATGATAATGAATGAATTTATGATGCGGGTCGATTTCCTGTATTACTTTTTCCAGTTTTTTACCGGCTGGTTTAAAAATAACGCCTCCAACCAAATCCAGTACAATGGGGTAGCCCTTTTTCCTTAACAGGTCAACTGCTTCGACCAAATTCCACTGATGTTTATATACATGCACTGTAGAAACATAAAGCAATTTAAATGGATTTTTTTCAGAATAATTATCAATAGAAAACTGTTTTCTGACTTTCCCTTGAAACCTGGGTGAAATACCATGATGAATAATCGAAATCTCTTTATTTTTAAGATTCAGTTTGTTTGAAACATATTTCTTGGCATATTGTGATATAAAAATTATACCAGAAGCATTGCTAAAACAGCGCCTTTGTTTTAAAAAATTGAGCCAGAAACGCATTATTTCTTTGGGCTGTTTTATTTCTTTCCAAATATTGCGTTCATATAAAAGCATATTTTGAGACATGCCCACCACAGGCTTAAACCTGCCCAAATAATCGCCTGTAACTGAAAATAAAATGTCACAGTGTTGCTTTAAATGTTTGTCGTAATCCCAAAGCTGAAATACCACTCGATTAAGTAGCCCCTTGTTCAATGCAGGAAAAGTAATTTTCTTAATGTGATCAACCTCTGATAACTGTTTTAATACTTTCTGAGAGGCAAAAACAGTAACCTTTTCAATTTCTTTCAGTTCTGGTAAATTAGCCAATATTTCCTTTAAATGGGTTACTCCACCGCCTCCACCAATATTTGATGCATCAATACCTATTCTCATTATTTAGGGTCTATTTATTAAATCCCAATCAGGCACACAATTTCATTTGTGGCCTGAGTGGATAAATGTTTATATTTCTCACTTTCATCAGTTTCAATAGTAACGAGACAAAATAAGACAAGGGAATATCCCTCATGTACCTGATCAGGTTCATCACAAAAATGATAGCCCCTATCCAACTGTTTGATGTCGTGGCCAATCTGGCGCGGATATCATTTAAACCATATCCACGTTTCCCCTGACCAAACTTTCCTTCAACCTGATTGCGTTCCGCCGCCTCTCGTCGCTCTTTACGTTTTTGGTATCTGCTCTTGATCTCTTTTGCCGGTTTTCGTCCCAGTGGCTCCCCGGTGAAACGGACTCATTTCTCTTTCAAAAACTGCTAATACTCCTGTATAATCTCTATCACTCCGCGATCGTCCGTCTTCATGATGTGTTTGATGATGATCACTCCCGTCACAAGCCTGGCATCCTTGGTGGGGGCACCACGCTTGCTCTTGAAGTTCTTGTAGAAAAGCTGGGCGAACTCTTCCCAGGGTACTATTTTGGAAAGAACAACCCACCGGTTATTCTCATCCAGTTTTGCCTCAAAGGGCATAGTGAACTCGGAAATTGAAAGCTGCCTGGAGCTCTTGTATCTTTCATAAAATGCAAGGTTTATGAAGTAAAAATACTCAATTTCTTGCAGTTATGCAAATTTTATATCGCTTAATTTGCTGATTTTCAGCATATATATCTATTATTCAGCAGACCCTATTTATTAAAATCTTCCCAGTTTTAATGGGGCATTAATGCTGTAATATTATAAATTAAATCCTTTTTTATCGAATCTTTATTTTTGTTCTAGCGGTCATATGTACTAAAAGAATCGAGATCAGAAAACCTACTGTAAAAGCAAATGAACTCATCAAATCTCCCCTTAATATAAAGAACAATATCCCAATCAACAGGAAGTAAATAACCTTAAAATAATTGTTATTTTGATGTAAGACAATTTCCCAATAATATTTGTCAAAACGGGCTGTAATATATGACATAAAAACGGTAAACAGAATAATTCCAAAAAATCCGAAATTGATATACCCTTCTGCAAAATAACTGCATGAGACATTTGAAAAATAGAATCCCATTTCATCAGCCAAAAACGCTCCCGAACCTATTGGTTTATTAGGCCAGACGCTTCGCGGAACCCAAAACAACAAAACTCCCACAAATTGTCTTCCATAAGTTACAATATTCTCCATGGTCACTAGTGTGAAGTTCTGGTAACAATCGAAGTGTCCCTCGTTAAACATTTCGAAATCGAATCCGAAATGGATCTGCTGGTCTTTTGAAAAATGCCTGAAATTATTCAGAAAAGGGAAAACAATCAATAAGCCCATGATAAATGTGATTGAGAAAAAGTTGCTTTTTTTGAACCACGGTACAACAATTAACAAGAGGGGCAAATAGAGTGCTGCAGCCGAAAATCGAGCCATACCGAGTGGGAAGCAGGTAATCAATGTCAACAGGAACATGATTGACAGTACGAAGATATTCTTTGATTTTGTAAGGATATAAAACAACAGACTCATCATGGAGAGAGGTTGGAATACACGGAAAATAATTAAAGCACTCGTTTTACTCCCAACGGTAGATTCTTTAAATTCTCCTCCCCTGAATAACATACTCAGCAAGCTGAAATTGTTTGCCTGAAATATCATAAAAAAAGAGAGTAAAGCAAGGGCGAGTAGCAAAAACACCCGTATTTTATTTAACTTGTCGGGAATCTCAAATCTTTTGATGAACCTGATCTTTAATGCGCTTTTTTTCTTTTTGGAAAACATCCAATAGCACCCTTGATAGATAAAGATAATGAAAAGAATAAGTACATTCATCAAAAAGTACTCGTTCTCCTTTATCGCTCTGGCTCCAAAAAAGGTGGCTCCTGATTGAAACTGAAGGTAAGGAGCAATCCCGAAAAAGAAAAAAATGAAAAGATATAAGGTTTTGTTTAATGAATAAGGTATGTATTTCTCTTTAAATATAAATATGATACAGATGATCTGGATGGCCAGGCTTGAAACGAACACCCTTAAAGTAGGATCGTTTCCCTTATCCGGAATCGTATACATCAATATTGGCAGTAAAAGAGAAAATAACAATATATATATCCTGTTCATTTGTCTCTGTTTTAAAATTGTCCAATTAAAGCTGGTACGTTATTAATAAACGAACAAACCTGATTCTTTAGGTCTAGATTGTTCTTTGTCAATTTGAAATTTATTTCAGTAAAAGAAGAGATGTGCGTTGTATATGCCAAGAATACAAATTCACATTTCTATTATTCATTCCTATATCTTTCCAAGCGAAGAGGCTCAGGGAAGTATTGAATTGGATAATAACCCGCTAATTCAATTGTTAAATCCGGAAGCACGCTCTATGACAACCTTAGCATCCATTTGATTATCTTGTACATCTGATTATTCTTTATATGAATAACGAAGTATAAACTTCTCACCTTACCTATACATATATCATTCACAGACAAATTATTTTCCGGGGATTGTCAATCTTTGAGAATATGAATTTTCCGTTATGTATTTTCACTACTGATTAGGATTATAAATATGAAAAATCTAATCCGTTTTAATAATAATCGCCTTTAACAAAACAAACTTCAAATAAATCAAATAGCTATTGAATATATTAAAGTTAAAGCGATGGTAATAAAAAATCAAGTAAAAAATTCTGAAAATATTTATCTTGAAAGTTTACACTGTGTTTTATCCTTATTAAAGCCTTAATATCAGTATTTTTTTAATTCGTTGAGACTTTTAAAAGATATAGTTTGTTGATAAATATTTCCAAATGGATCAGTAGCTTTGATTGAGAAAACCGCATCTTTATTTGTGGGTTTTAATCGAAAAAGATGGTCCGTCTTCATACTTGATTTATCCAGAGCATACACTTCCGGTGCGACTGCTCTGAACTGCTCCATTTGTCCAGTATTGATGCCATCTTCAAAAAGTTCCACTTTCCAGTTATCATCCGCATTCCAAACATTGGCTATAACGTAACCTTCTGTATCACCAAAAGAATATGGCTCTATCAATCTAATCTGATGCTCTTTATCATAGTTAACAGATTTATAATACCAGTTTTTCATTTGGTTCCCACTGATTTCATAAACAGCATATCCGTTTGGGGCACCGCATTTATTCACTGTACTATTCCACACATTACCACTTGCAGCACCGGTTATATGTTCATAAAGATTCATATCAGAATGAATAATATTTTCATTGGAATGCCAATGTCCGGAGAGAATATGCACTTCGTTAAAAGAATTGAGTGCCGCCAAAAATTGAGATTTTCGTTCCATTTTCGTGGTGGGTAATACCGGGATATGGACACATACAATCACCATTTTCTCTTTAGATACATGATTTAAGTCTGATTTTAACCAGTTTATTTGTTCTTCCGAAAAACCCCAATTATAAGAAGTAACCCCATAGTTAAAAACGTTATTCATTACAACGATGTGGGCTTCTCCCCTATTGAAAGAATAATTTAAAGGGCCAAAATGAGATACAAAGTCTTGTGAAGCCTCTGCAGGCTCATATACAATAGCAGAAAAGTCGTGATTACCTATTGTATGAAAAAATGGGATATTAGTAGATATGAAAGATTGTTTAATATCACTAAACATGCTTAGATAATCGAAGGCAACATCTCCCAATGTAAGACCGTATACGTTATTATGATTTTCTAGTGTATTTTTAATGTCAGGAATTGTTTCGTCATTTAATCTAACTAAATGATTTGCAGTTCGTACCTGAGGATCAGCAACAGCGATAAGAGTAAATTCTTTTTCATCGTCATTTATTAATGGCTTAAGACTAAAATTAACCTGAACAGAATCTTTAAATGAGTCAATTGTTTCAAATAATTGAGGCATTCCGTCCACCATTGGTATCTCATATTCTGCAGGTACAGAAATGAAAACGTGCGTAACCCCCGAGTGAGAAATAAAACGATATTCACCTTTTGTATCGGTTGAAACAGTCGTGAAACCATCACTTATAACTGCATCTGGTATTGGTGTTCCTGTATCTGTATTAATAACTTTACCATAAATGAAGTGAGTAGGCCCATCAGGGTGTGTGCTAGGAATATCCTGAAGGCATCCGTTAAATATTATGACAACCAATAATATATGTAAATATAAGTATGTAAATTTACGCATTTTAATTATAAAATCAAAATTTAAAAATTAGGTTGATAGTTGTGATTGAATTTATTGTATTAGTCTGTAATAACTGTGCAACTTAATTGAGACACTTAAAATGAGGAAAAGCTGAACCTCTCATTATTCATAATTCGAAATTAGATTTTTCTGAAAAAAGTTTTCCAAAAGCATTAATAATTTCATTCTTAGTGACCTCAAATTTTTCTAAATTGTCACCATCATTAACACAAACAATAGGCTTCTTTTGACTTTTAATGAATTTTGCCACATCTTTTACATTATCATCATCTAAATCAAAATGACTGCCAATCTTTGTGATATTTGTGGGGTGAAAGTTGTTTGATGCAAGATCCCAGTAGCGTTGTACATAGTTATTGACAGTATCGTAATCCCTAAATTTTTTTTTGGAGCTATTATGCATCACTTCGAACTCTAACTCCCAAAGGATCATAAGTGTTTCTTTTTTTGAAGGTAATGCTAAATGAAAATTTTTGAATGATAAATGATGTGATCTAAAAAAAAAATTGAAAAATAAATTAGAAATGATAAACTTTCCATAACTGAGATTAATCCAATTACAAGGTTGTTTTTTAAAAGCCATTCTTTTATCGAAATGCTTATTTATCACAATTAAGTCATTAAGAATTGTTTTTGAATATACTGATATATCAAATGGCTTAAGAATTGGCATATCACAAGGTTTGCCTTTTACAAAAAAAGTGCTTTCATCAACTTTGTCAATTAAAAAAACATCATCATTAAAGAGTACATATTCATCACAAAGCCCCTCAATTCTATGCAAATTTAATTCAATTGTTCGGGTATTAAAAGTTGGTAAATACTCTTTGGGAATAAAGTCAGTATGCTTAACTATATTCAGCTTAGGGTGATTTATATTCAACCATTGGGGAATATGTCCCCAGGTTACAAAGTGAACTTTATCTACCCATGGAGCAAATTTCTCAACACCTCTAAACCAAAAATGAAAATTGTCCCAACTACGAAAACGTACATCTCGATTGTCATTTATAGTTTGCTTTCTATAATTATTAAATTGTGCTTTCCATTCTGGGTCACTATCATCTACCCATGTTATTACAAAATCCATATTTTTTTATTTAAATTTTCATAACTGTACGCTTAATTCCATTTAATTTCTGATTGTTTAGAAATTAGTTCTTGGACTTGCAAAACTTAATTGAGACAAAAAGTTAAGCGACACTTTTAATTGATTCTTTTTTAAGATTATACTGATTCCAGAATTCATAAATGGTTAAGTTACCCAATGCTGAGAATCTCCTTTTATGATTATACCAGGATTCAATATATTCAAATACCTGCAAGTGCATTTGCTCTCTTGTTTTGAGTTTGGTACCATAGACCAATTCAGATTTGAAAGTTTTGAAAAAGCTTTCAGCCACAGCATTATCCCAACAATTTCCCTTTCCACTCATACTTTGTTCCAGCTTCAAGGATTTCAAAAGGTTGACAGTCTGTTTGCAGGCATACTGGATACCCCGGTCAGAATGGAATATCATTCCTTCTGCAAAAGGTCTGTTCCTATTGGCCATCCTTATGGCCGGGACTACGGTATGGGAGGCATTCATATGATCGCTTATGGACCACCCGATCAGTTTGCGATCAAAAAGATCCAGCACACAGGTCAGATAAAGAAACCCATCCTTACACGGAATATAGGTCAGGTCAGAGACACATGCTTTCACAGGCTCATTCTGATTAAACCTGCGATTCAGCAGATTTGGAGCTACCTTATAGTTGTGAGAGGCATCCGTCGTCACTTTGAATCGTCTCGAGAGTTTGCTGCGCAAGCCCATTTCCCTCATATGGCATGCTACGGTGGTTCTCGAGACGGGAGTTCCGGATACCTGCAAATCCTTCGCCAGCCTGGGGCTTCCATTGCGTCCTTTGGCAGCAAAATAGGCATCTCTGATCTTTTCATCCAGCTCCATATATTTGCGCCTGCGTTGGCCCTCCGGATCTTTAAGCCAGCGGTAATAACTGCTCCTGGGGACTTTCAGTACTTTACACATCACCTCGACCGTCCATTGTTTCGAGTTATATTCCTTTATAAAGAGATAGATCAACGATCTCTCTTGGAGATGATGCTCAAAGCTTTTTTTAATATGTCCCGCTCCGTTTCAGCTTCACCCAGACGTTTTTCCAGTTCAGCAATCCTTTTGGTGTCCTCACTTAATGACTGGACTCCGTGTCCGGGAAAACTGGCATCCCCTTTCTGCTGGAACTCTTTCCGCCAACGATATAGAAGAAAGGGGGCAATACCCAATTCCTGTGCAAGCTCGGAAACATTCTTGCGTTCTAAACTGAGTTTGACCGCATTCTCTTTGAATGCCTTGTCAAAATGTGTTCTTTGTTTTCTCATATTACACAAAAATAAGCGTTTATGCTTAACTCTGTGTCCCGGCTAAGTTAGTAATTCCAAAGTCATCTTTTAATGATTTATTAAATTTTCTACCATCCACTCCTGAGGTTTAAATTCGCCTTCGTGCCAATAGAGTGTAGAGTCCCAATATCCAGGTGCATTATCGATTCTTTTCATACCATTCAGTTATGACATTTCTTATAACAAGTTCTTGCACCCAGAATTTTCCTTCTTTGAACCTGATATTGTCGATATCCGATAGATCATAGTATCCTGGCACGCCATCAATTACTAATTGTTCCGGTGTATCAATCTGATTGAATAATGATGTTTCAATAATATAATACTTTTTATTTTTTCCTGAATATAGAAGATCAACACCCATCTGTCTACTATTGAGTTTATTTCTCACCTCAACAGCCAATCTTAATGCATCTTCAGGTATAGCTTTTTTTTCTGTATTACCAGCACCCGACGCTCTAAAATCCCCCTTATTGGGATATCTATAATATCCAAATGCCATATTTCCAACTAACATTATTCTTAAATCAAAAGTTGCATCATCGATAAACTTTTGAACATATAAATAATCTTTTTGCCGTTGATATGGATATTGTGTTTTCAAGCCGTTGTGACAAAATATTGAGTTAATCATTTTAACTGCTTCGCTTCTAGTCTTTATTTTTCTCACTCCAGTAGAGCCAGCCCCTATTGTTGTTTTGGTGATATATGGATAACCTACCTTATCAATAAGATCAAATGCTTCTTCTTTGTTTTGAGTCACATAAGTAGGAATAGTAGGTAAATCATAATGTTTATATAAATAATTAGCTCTATTCTTATTTTCATATTGCCAAACTTCATGATATGATGGGAAACAAAACTTGCCCATTAGATTCTCCAAAATATAAATTTTCGATTCTATCATTTCCTGATAAGCCGGATTAGATTCAGTATGGCAGATAATAATATCATATTTTTCAGCTTCAGTCATCCAATTACTTCTTGTAATATCAAAAAATCCATAGGGAATATCATTGTTATTACAAAAACGTTCATAACGCAGCCATGAAGCTTTAGGGTTTACATAATCTTTCCCAAGTACAGATTCCTGCGTTTTTATAATTCCTACATTAGGTTTTTCTTTTAGCTCAAGACCTAAATTTAAAACAGGTGCTTCATTTAAAAAACTATCAACTTCATAATATTTGACTGCGGTTCTGTTTCTTAATGATCGTTTTTCATAAAAACCTGTTTTACGTAGTAATCTTTTTACTGATTCTGGAATGAATTGATATTTCGAATTCATAGTCTATTTTTAATTATTTATTAAATTATATATATCTTGAAAGTTATGATTTATCAAACCAAAATCCTCTTTTGTTCTTTTTAAACTATGAAAATCCTTATTCACAAGATAAGAAGCTATAGTAATTAATGAGTCTGTAACAGGAGTTGAAATATTAGCTTCTGTGCCTAACATTGACAACAAACCCAAACCAACAACAACATCTTCATGTAGAAAACGAGTTTCTAAATTATCTGGACCTTTAGGACCTCCATTTTCAGCATAAGATTTAAATACTTTTAAAGAGTCCTGATTTAAGTCTTTTTCATTTCTATATTTACAAGCGTCTAGATAAGAAATTGCTTTGCCTCCAAACTTTAGAATCACATTATTTTTTTCTTTATCTAGTTGGCGTATTAGATTCCATATAGATGGAGTGAAAGCTTCTCTGTACATCCAAAACTCTCCTTTCATTCTCTCTATGCGATTTGCAGACATTATGACTCCCACTGTATGCACAATTAAATTTGGATTATGCAATGCTGACTCAATTATATTTGTTCTATAATCTCCATAAGTATCTACAAGCTTTGAGACATACTTCATACCTTCTTCTTTTCTAGAATTAGGTAAAAAAGCAACTGCATTTCTAGCATTTTTAAATAAAATATTAACTACACCTGGCTCTATAATACGAGCATCAAAAGGAGTTGATTCACCTTCAGCTAAAATAATATCTACACCATCTAGTTCTTTTCTGAAAAACAAAGAACCAAGGTTGCCTGGAACACAAAGTATGATTTTTGTAGTCTCTTTATCAATATAAGGTGCAATTAGTTTTGCTGCCTTCTCATGATGAAGGCTTTGTATTAAAACAAGAATAAGCTCAACACTTCTCAATCCTTCCTTGATATCTCTTGTAATTAAATTTAATTTCTGAAATGACTTCTTTCCACTTTCAGTATTGTCTATACCGTATATACCTTTATGCTCAACAATCTTATCAAAATTACTTTCATGCAAAGTATGCGATGTTTTTATAAGATTTACTAGGTGTCCTCTTTCTGCTAATTTAAATGCATGTGCACAACCAGCATTTCCTGATCCAACAATTGCTATTTTCATCCCTTTAAATATTTTTTATTTACTTCCTTCGACATATCCACATGCGCCTCACACCTCATTAAATTAAGTGCAAGCGCAATTCCTTTTTTATTTAATCCTTTTATGCCTAACCTATTCAATACTCCTCTCACATAGCGATTGGAAATAAATGAAAATGGAGACCAATAGTTAAGATACACATCATATTTGGTATCTACGTAATTATCCCATTCATTTTTCAACTTCTCTTCATCTTCAATGATAGCGTTATACTTTGAAATTCGCTTTAATATATCTTCTCTCTTTTTTCCAATTAGTAAGCTTAGCTCAAACGTTTCTTTTTGTTGCTCTACAGGATGAAGTTTCGATGTCAAATTTCCTTTCTCTATATTAACCTCTAATACCAAACCTGTGTACCAATCTTCTATAGTACTTTTACTTGTAAAAAGAAAATTACCCAAACTATAATATATAGGCACTCCATTATGAATTTCATTACCACTAATGCAATGCGTGTGATGTCCAACTACAATATCAGCACCTTGATCTGCATAGAATCGATACTGCTTTTGCATACGAGGGCTGGGTAGATTATAATATTCATGACCACCGTGGACTATCACAATCACTTTATCGTGAGATGCTTTAGCTTCTTTTATCTGATTCGTGTTATCGATGATATCCATCGGATTGGCACCGGGTGAATCATCTTCTGCAATAGACCACTCATTTTCGCAAAAGTTGAGGATGGCGATTTTCGTTCCATCTTTATTAAGATTATGGACTTTTTTTTAATCTTATAATTGATTTGAACTATTGATTCTCTTTGCTTTGTAAGTTATTGATAAACCAAGAATTCCTCTTGTTACCACAATTGTAATGGCAGCACCAATATAATCGAAGAAATATATTAATGGAAATGAAATTATAAAACCAATTAATGAGCTAAAAAAGGTGATATTTCTAAGTTGTTTTTCAAATCCCTGAATAATCATATAATTAGTTCCATAAACACTACTAAGAGATAAAAATAAAACAGAGATTGACATAATCCTTAATACAGTAATAGCTGATATAAAATCTTCCGAAAAAAAAAGTTTAATAACAATGGGGGCAAAAATAAAGAGAAAGCATGAAAAGATAACTGCAATTAGTATATTAAGAATTGCAAATGAATTATGTTTGTCTATTCTCCTTGATAAAAATGGAAAAAATGTTCTCGAGATCACTGTCATAAATTGTTGAGATATATTTACAAATTTACTCCCTGCATCTAATAACCCATTAGATACTGGACCTCCGTAAAACCCCAATAACATAACAGAAAAGCTATTGTAAAGATTTGGCATTATATTATTTATAAAAACATCCGTACTCTCTTTAATCGTTTTAAATATTTTTTTTGAAGAAGGCCGCTTTAGCATTACTTTCCATTTAGATAATATAATGTACATTGCAATCATCCCAGACAGCAAGAATCCCAAAGATGTAAATAGAGGCTGCAATATAAAGTCATTTTTCTCTTTAATAAAAACAAAGACTAAAATTGTGAAAAATAATTTAGATAAGAGGTTTAGTATTGTGATATATTTCATTCTTTCCATTGCCTGGAAGAACCAGTCTGGAAACATTATATGTCCGGGAACAAGAAGAAATGTCACTAATATTACTGCATAGTTTTCTCTAAAAGTTGACACTATGGAAATGACTAGCACCAATAGCAAGAATGATAAAATCATTAAAAGGCATCGTGCCCATAAAACATTGCTGAATATTTCAGATACTTTTTCTTTATCATCTCTATTCTTGGCTACATCTCGGGTTGCTGTGTAATTAAATCCCCAATCGGCTACAGTTTGGAACCATACTACAACAGCTGATGCAAATGCAATTTTTCCAAACCCTTCAACACCAATTACCCTTGCCAGGTATGGCATTGTAATTAAAGGGAATATGTAACCTGCAATTTGAAGTAGAGAAAGATAACCAAAGTTGGCAGCTAATGTTCGGCCGTCCTTACTCTTTTTAATTCGATTGAAGTATTTCTTTATATTAAACATCTACAACTTCCCATCAATAACCTCTTTACCCAAAATACCCTTCACATCATACACCACGCTGTTCCCGTTGGAAATGTGGGCGATATCAAGCTTCTTGAATTCATTGTGTGCCACTGCAAGAATAACCGCATCATAATGTTGTTCAGGAAGCTCATTGTGCAATTCAACCCCATACTCATGCTTTGCAATGGCTGGATTAGCCCAGGGATCGTAAACGATTACATTGGCATTGTACTCTTCCAGCGTCTTGATGATGTCGATCACCTTGGTATTGCGCACGTCGGGACAGTTTTCCTTGAAGGTAAAGCCTAAAACCAGCACATTTGAGCCAAGTACCTGAATCCCTTTCTTGAGCATCAGCTTCACCACCTGATCGGCCACATACTCGCCCATGCCATCATTGATGCGACGTCCGGATAGAATGATCTCCGGATTGTAACCCAATCGCTGTGCTGCCTGTGCCAGGTAGTAGGGATCCACACCAATACAGTGACCGCCTACCAACCCCGGTTTAAAGGGGAGAAAGTTCCACTTGGTGCCGGCTGCTTCCAGCACATCCTGTGTATCGATGCCCATCTTGTTGAATATCTTGGCCAGCTCGTTCACAAAGGCAATGTTGATGTCCCTCTGCGAGTTCTCGATCACCTTGGCGGCTTCAGCTACCTTGATGGTGGGGGCCAGGTGGGTGCCGGCGGTGATGACTGAAGCATATACCTCATCCACAATCTTACCAATTTCAGGGGTGCTGCCGGAGGTGACTTTCAATATCTTCTCCACGGTGTGTTCCTTGTCACCGGGATTGATCCGCTCGGGACTGTATCCGGCAAAGAACTCTTCGTTGTATTTCAGTCCGCTCACTCTTTCCACCACGGGAATGCACTCATCTTCGGTTACACCGGGATAGACGGTGGACTCATAGACAACGATATCGCCCCTGTCGATTACCTTGCCCACGGTTTCACTGGCTCCCCAAAGGGGGCGCAAGTCGGGGTTGTTGTTCCTGTCCACCGGGGTGGGTACGGCTACTACGTAGAAGTTGCAATCACGGATCGCTTCGATATCGGTGGTGCAGCTGAATCCGTTTGCCAAAGCAGACTGCAACAATTCATCTTCTACCTCGAGGGTGCTGTCGTGTCCGCTCATCAGTTCATCCACACGCGACTGGCTCAATTCGAACCCCACGGTCTTATACTTTGTGCTGAAAAGTCTTGCCAGCGGCAGGCCCACATATCCCAAACCGATCACGGCCACCTTGATTTCTTTGTGCATATTATTTTGTTGATTAATTACAAGTTATTCCAATACCACTTCACCGCCTCTTTCAATCCCTGTTTCATGGAGAATTGGGGATTATATCCTAGCAGATTACGGGCCTTGTCGATATTGGCCAGTGAGTGAGGTATATCCCCCGCACGGTTGGGGCCATGCAGAATTTCTACCTGGCCAATTGCCGGATCAAGCTCCGAAAGGTATTCTTTCAGATATCCTACCAATTGATTTAGTGTGGTACGTTCACCATATGCCGTATTATAAACCGTATTAATCGCCTCGGGATTGGTGGTTTCCATTGCCCGGATGTTCATCTGGATCACATTGTCGATATAGGTGAAGTCGCGACTGTATTCTCCGTCCCCATTGATCAAAGGCGACTCATGGTTCATCAACTTCTTCACGAACAACGGTATCACCGCTGCATAGGCTCCGTTGGGGTCCTGCTTCCTGCCGAAGACGTTGAAATAGCGCAACCCGATGGTCTCAATACCGTAGGTTCTGGAGAAAACATCGGCATACAGCTCATTCACATATTTAGTAATTGCGTAAGGTGACAAAGGTTTGCCTATTACATCCTCAACCTTTGGGAGCGATTTGCTATCTCCATATGTTGAAGAGCTTGCTGCATAAATAAAACGTTTTACGCCGGCATCACGACTGGCGATAAGCATATTGAGAAAACCAGACACATTGACTTCGTTTGATGTGATCGGATCTTTAATTGAACGGGGTACTGATCCGAGTGCTGCCTCGTGAAATACATAGTCAATCTTCTCGGTGGCTTTCCGGCAATCTTCCATATTGCGGATATCGCCCACCTGAAGTGTGAGCGAGTCAGGGTATTTTTCCAATAGAGGAAGCAGATTTTCAATCTTGCCGGTTGCAAAGTTATCAAGTACTCTTACTGAATGTCCGCTGTCCAACAGTGCTTCCGTGAGGTTGGAGCCGATAAAACCGGCTCCACCGGTTACCAAGATATTATTCATTTATATAATCGCTTAAGAAAAATTAGTTTTGTTCAATCTCCTTAAAAATTTTTTGCACATATGGTTTTCCTTGTACCCATCCAAAGGCAGTAGCTATACCTAAAAAAAAGAAGCCGATCAGAATAATGCTCCTACGGGGGGCGCTCTTCTCGTGGGGTACAACAGCAGGGTTGACCAACGTAAGGATAGTCTGGTTCTCCTTTACCGCAATCCGGGCCTGTTCCCGCTGTTTGGCCAGCTCGCTGTACACGGAAAAAGCGATATTGAACTCGCTCTGCAGCCGCATTTCTGTAGAACGGGCGGTGGCAGTGGCCAGCCCGCGGTTGGCATCCTGAAAAGCAGTTAGGTGCGACTGGGCCTGTAGGAAATCCTTGCGGGCAGTCTCATAACTCTCCTCCACAAACTGCAGGTTATCCTCCAGTTTCTCTGATTTAAAGGTTGCCACATACTTTTCCAGGGTCCGATAAAGATTGTCCGTTACCTCAGCGGCCGGTTGAGCTTCGGGGAAACTGTAGCTTAACGACACATATCCTTCCTTGGGATTAACGGAAACTTGTAAGGCTCCTTGAATCGCCTCGTATACTTTTTTTTCTTCTTCGTTCAGTGAATAAACAGTTACAGAATCTGTGAAAAATGCTGTTTCTTCAACCGGATTCTTTTTCCTGAGGCTGGCGAGTAGCACGCCGGGCAGGCCAAGGGTATACTTTTTGATGCTACCCAGCACATTTCTATCCTGGTACTGTCTGTTGGCGTAATACTCATACAGAGTTATTGCTTTTCCGTTCGATCGCTTGGTTACAATGGGTGTCTGCATGATTTCCCGGGTGAAAGGCACACTTTTCACGATTTCGGGATAAATGTGGGGTGACAAGGTGCCTTCGGACATCATGGCGGTTCCCAGGTTGACTCCCATCATCGCGGCGACGCCACTCAGTCCTCCGGTTTTGTTTTCCCCGCTCTGGGGCACTACCGTGCAGCTGGCGGTATAACTCACCGGAGAGAAGAGGGCTACAAAGAGACCGATCAGCAGGAATATACCTGTAGCTGTTAGGATAAATTTTCGCTTTATCCACAGTTTTCGCAGTAAGTCTACCAGATCGATTTCATCGCTATTCTGAGCAAGTTGGGAGAGGTTTTGTTGTTCCATCGGTTCGGTCATATTATTTGATCAGGTTGGAAATTAACAATGCGATTGTAGCGAGTGAGGTGGTCATGCCCATAATGCCCTGGAGCGACATCGGTTCCCGTTCGGGGCGTTCCGGCACGATGATCTCGCAGCCGGGTTCGATCCGCGCCCAGTAGCCGGAGGCCACCTGGCCGTTCATATAGACCACGTAGGGATTGCGCTTCTGCGCCAGGCGGGAATAACCGCCGGCCTGGTTGATGTAGTAACCCAGCTTCTTGTTCTTCTTGTAGGTAACGGTATTGGGATACAACACCCCCCCCGATATCCGTACCGTAGCTTCGAACTGCGGTATGTTCAGCACATCGCCGTCGCGCAGGATAATGTCTTCCGGTCCGCCGGGATGCTTCAGCGCTTTCTCCAGGTCGATGCCCACGGGGCGGTTGCTCAGGTCCACCTGTGCCAGCTGCTCCTCGTAATTGACACTGTCCTCTTTTTTGGTAACATCGGCTTCCGCTTTTAGCTTCAGCGCCTCCTGCGCCTGCTTCAATTCTGCGGCGGTCAGCCGTCGCGTGAGGCGTGCGCCTTTCACGTAGGCGTGGGGGGTGAGGCCGCCCGCCCGTTCCACCAGCGAGGAGAGCCGTTCGTCCTTACTTACCTTGGCGTATTGCCCGCCAAACAGCACCTCGCCGCTGACGGTCACGTTCTGTTGTACCTCGTAACCCGGGGAGCGGCGCACCACCACCTGGTCGTAGGGTTGCAGCGTGAAGCCGGGATCGCTCGACACGATCTCCCCGTCGGCCAGGGTGAAAGTGAACCGTTCGCCCGACTCTTTCGGCACGGCGGTGCCGGAGGGGTCCCTGAGGCGGCGGTAGACATCGACGCGGGCGGTGGAGGCGGCTTCCGTCAGTCCGCCGGCACGCAGGATAATGTCTTCGATCGTCATGTTCTCGGCATAGGGATAGCTGTCGGGATGGCGTACTTCTCCTCCGATATAGACGGTGAAGTCGCTCTCGAGCGAGAGCACCGAGGGGATGTGCAGCAGGTCGTTCTTCCGCAGTTCGATATCGGCGATCTGCCCACTGAGCAGCGCGTCCAGACTGAACGACTGCATAGAGCGGGTGAGGTCTTCGTTCTCGCGGTAGAGCAGTGCCCGCTGCAGGTAAGCGTCGCCGGTGGTGCCCTGGGCCACCTTGATCAGGTCGCCCACGGTGCGGATCTGCTCACCGATGGCGTACTTTCCGGGGCGATAGACCGATCCGGTTACCTCCACCATGTTGGCGTATTTGTCGAGGATAGTGCTCACCTCGGCACGGTCGCCATCCTTGAGCCGGAAAGTACCGTACTGCGCCTCACCGAGGGTGTGGGCTTCCATCTCTTCACTCCCCTTACGAAGCACGGAGACGTTGCCGCGGTAGGCGTTTCCGCTGTAGCCGCCCGCATAGCGGATGAGGTCTTCCAGCGTTTCGCCCTCTTTCAGTTCGTACCACATGGGGCGCTTCACTTCGCCAATAGCCTGTGCCAGGATGCCGTAGGGCTCCACCATCACGATGTCGCCTTCCTGCAGGGTGATGTCGGCCATGTTGTTCCCTTTCATCAGGTACTCGTAGAGGTCGACCGTAGCGACGGCCTTGCCCGAACGGAAGAGCCGTATGTTGCGGATGCTCCCGATGCGGCTGGTGCCACCGGCGGCGTAGAGGGCATGGAAAGCGGAGGAGAAGGAGCTGAGGGTATAGGTGCCGGGCCGCTTCACCTCACCCATCACGTTGACCTTGATGCTCCGCACGTTGCCGACGGAGATGGCGAGGAAAGTGTGGGGCTCGCCGGAGCCGAGGTCGGAATAGATGGTGGAAAATTCATTCTTGATTTTCAGTTCTGCCTGTTTTACGCTTAATCCGCTCAGTTGGATGCGTCCCAGCCCGGGTACCGTAATGTGCCCGTCGGGGGCAACGGTATACCGGACGTTCAGTTCCGAGTCGCCCCACACGTCGATAATGACCTCGTCACCCGGCCCCAGTACGTAATTGGCCGGGGTAGGCATGTTCATATTGGGGGCGAACGTGAGGTTCTGACTGGAAAAGAGGGATTGCCCGTAAACGCTTTCCGTAGGGGAGCCTTTATCTTCGGTGGCAACGGGGTTCTCCGTGAAGCCGGCCTCCCCGCGGAGCACATCGTCCTGGAGGCTTTTCCCAGAAGGAGCAGCGGCAGCGGCCTCGCCCTCCTGGTTGAGGTACTGGTCGCGCAGGCGCTGTACCTGTGCTGGGGTGACTCCTTTCTTCGTCATCTCTCTGATAATCTGCTCCTGCGACATGCCGGCATCGCGGTATCGCTTGAGTTCCTCAATCACCTGGCTGTCGCTGATCTGGGCAAAAAGGCTGCCTGCGGTCAGCAGGAACAGCAGCAAAACGGTAAGAAATCGACTGGGGTTTACATGCATGGAAATGAATGGTTTCATGTTGAAATGTTCTGTTTGAATAGATGTTGAAAAGAGACGTACGGGCACACTTCGTGACTGGCTGTCCCATTCCCGGGAGGGCGGCCCATCAATTTTCAGTGTACAAAATTACAATAAAAACCCGCACTTTCCATTTTTTGTCCTGGAAAATGGCGGAAAATGGGACTAATTCCCCACCATGGAGGTGCATATCTCCACGGTGGCGCAACCCAGCTGGTTGATGCGGACAACAACGGTGGACTTGCCATCGACGGTAACCAGCTCACCCTCAAGCCCGGACAGGGGGCCCTTGATGACACGCACTTTCTCGCCGGGCTGGAGCCCGGTGGTGTTGAACGATACAGGTTGGTCGGAGAAATCGAGCATGAACCGGAACCGGTTCATCTGCTCTTCGGGGATCTCGGTGGGGGCATGTTCGCCCCGCAACACGAGGTAGCGGAGCACGGAGGGGTGGGTGAGGACGGCGCGCTGCTCCGTGCTGTCCACGTGCACGAAGATCATCATGGGAATCAGTACCCGCTCCACCCGCTTCTTGCGGTCGCTCCACTGACGAACCTCGTTCTGTACCGGGAGGAAGTTCTCGATCCCCAGCTCCGTCAACCGGTCACGCACCCGCTTCTCGTGGTGCATCTTCACATAGGCTGCCAGCCATCTTTTCTCAGTCATCGTTACCCGTTACTCAGTTGCCGTACATTTTTTGGTAATAGCGCTGGTAATCACCGCTGGTGACGTTGTCGAGCCACTCCTGGTGGTCGAGGTACCAGCGCACGGTCTTTTCGATCCTTTCCTCGAACTGTAGCGACGGCTCCCAGCCGAGCTCGTTCTTCAGCTTGGTGGAGTCGATGGCGTAGCGCAGGTCGTGCCCGGCCCGGTCGGTAACAAACGTGATCAGCTTTTCCGACTCGCCCTCTTTGCGCCCCAGTAACCGGTCGACCGTCTTGATCATCACCCGGATCAGGTCGATGTTCTTCCACTCGTTGAACCCGCCGATGTTGTAGGTCTCGCCCGTTCTTCCCCGGTGGAAGATCAGGTCGATGGCCCGGGCGTGGTCTTCCACATAGAGCCAGTCGCGCACGTTCTCCCCCTTCCCGTAAACCGGAAGCGGCTTGTTGTGGCGGATGTTGTTGATGAACAGCGGAATCAGCTTCTCGGGGAACTGATAGGGCCCGTAGTTGTTGGAGCAGTTGGACAGTACTACGGGCAACCCGTAGGTGTCGTGATAGGCCCGGACAAAGTGGTCGGAAGCCGCCTTGGAGGCGGAGTAGGGCGAATGCGGGTCGTAGCGTGTCTCCTCGGTAAAGAGGGCATCGCCGAAAGGCAGTGCGCCGTACACTTCATCGGTGGAAACGTGGTAGAAGAGGTGCGGGGTGGCGGGCTGCCACGTCCGGCGGGCTGCCTCCAGCAGGTTGAGGGTGCCCATGACGTTGGTCCGGGCGAAGGAAAGGGGATCGGTGATGGAACGGTCCACGTGGCTTTCGGCCGCCAGGTGAATGACGCTGTCGATCCGGTACTCTTCAAACACGCGCCGCACCTCGTCGGGGTCGCAGATATCGGCTTTGACGAACCGGTAGTTGGGCTTCTCCTGAACATCGTGCAGGTTGGCCAGGTTGCCGGCGTAGGTAAGCTTGTCGAGGTTCACGATGCGGTAGTGGGGATAGCGGGTCACCATCAGCCTCACCACGTGTGACCCGATAAATCCGGCTCCACCGGTGATCAGGATATTTTTCTTGAATTGACTCTCCATCAGTATAGTTTTAACTCGTTAAGTAATTTGTTTTTCTTGTCTTTCTCCGACAAGATTATCGCTTCTGCCGGTAACTTCCAATCGATCCCCAAAGCAGGATCGTTCCAGAGGATGCCTCCCTCGGAGCCCGGAGCGAAGTAGTTGTCGCACTTGTACTGGAGTATGACCTCGTCGCTCAGTGCCGCGAAACCGTGGGCGAACCCCCGGGGGATAAAGAGCTGGCGCTTGTTCTCTCCCGACAGCTCCGTGGCGACATGCTGGCCGAACGTGGACGACCCTTTCCGGATATCCAGGGCGATGTCGAGCACCGTCCCCTTGACCACGCGGACCAGCTTTGCCTGGGCGTGGGGCGGTCTCTGGAAGTGAAGCCCCCTCAGGACGCCGTAGCGGGAGCAGGATTCGTTGTCCTGCACAAAGGCGGTCCGACATACTTGCTCTTCAAACTCCCGCTGAGAGAATGATTCGAAGAAGTAGCCCCGCCCGTCGGCGAACACCTTGGGTTCGAGGATAACAAGACCCTCTATCTCTGTTGTTGTAATGTTCATGGGGCTACCTATTCATTGTCAATTAATCTCAGCAAATACTTGCCGTACTCGTTCTTTTTCATCGGCTCCGCCAGGCTTCGCAGCCTCTCGTCGTCGATCCAGCCGTTGCGCCAGGCGATCTCCTCGAGGCAGGAGATCTTCAGCCCCTGCCGCTTCTCCAGTACCTCGATAAAGGTGGAGGCTTCCGACAACGAGCCGAAGGTGCCGGTGTCGAGCCAGGCGAAGCCGCGTCCGAAGAGTTGGACCTTGAGCTGCCGCTCGTTGAGGAAGTGCTGGTTCACCGCGGTGATCTCCAGCTCCCCCCGGGCGGAAGGACGGATGCTCTTCGCCACCTCCACCACCTTGTTGGGGTAGAAGTAGAGGCCCACGATCGCGTAGTTCGATTTGGGCTGTTGGGGCTTCTCTTCGATACCCAGCACATTGCCCTCCCGGTCGAACTCCGCCACCCCGTACCGCTCGGGGTCGTTCACCCAGTATCCGAAGACGGTGGCGTTGTTGTCCGACTCCGCGTCCCTGACGGCTTGCCTCAGCAGGTTGGGAAACCCCTGGCCGTAGAAGATGTTGTCGCCCAGCACCAGACAGGCACAATCGTTGCCGATGAACTCCTCGCCGATGATGAATGCCTGGGCCAGCCCGTCGGGACTGGGTTGTTCCGCATAGGAGAAAGAGACGCCGTAATCCGACCCGTCGCCCAGCAACCGCTGAAACCCGGGCAGGTCGTGCGGGGTGGAGATGATGAGGATCTCCTTGATCCCGGCAAGCATCAGGGCCGAAATGGGGTAGTAGACCATCGGCTTGTCGTAGACCGGGATAAGTTGCTTGGAGATCCCTTTGGTGATCGGATAAAGCCGGGTACCGGACCCTCCGGCAAGAACGATTCCTTTCATATATAGTATTTTTATTCTCTTTTATTACAACAATTGTTGTATTTTTAACCAAGCAGCTAAATTTGAAACATTGTCAGTCGAAGATTTAGTTGCAATTAAAGCACATGCAAATTATTAATGAACATAACAATTACAAAAATAACAAAATTAAACGACAAATGTTGTAATTTTTTCAAATTCTCCCGGTTGCATTTTTCACTCGTTGGCAGTTATTCAACAATTATTTTTATCTTTGCTCCTAAAACAGAAAAGAATGTCGAATAATACAATTATGAAACAGATTGGTTTGTTTATCATTTTTTTGATCGCACCGTTTATCTTGCCGGAGACCGTTGCCCAGGAGACCGATAGCCTGAAGCTTTTCGAAAGCATCACGGACATAGAGAAGTTGATCCAGCAGAGGCAGGTTCAGGACACGGCCCCACCGGTTGTGCCCGACCTCACGCAACAACGGGATACCTCCAAGTCCGCGATACTGGAAACCGCTACCGTGCTGCTGGACTCCCTCTACCACAGAAAAGAGAACGGAACGCTCCAGCTGCCCGACAACCTGTTCGGCTCCACCTCGCTCCACGGACTGACGTTCAGGGACACCATCTTCTACAACCCGCTGTTCCTCCCGATGATCTTCACGGGGAAGATACTGCCGACGGACCTCTCGTTTTATCCGCCCAAGGAGGAAAGCATCTACAAGGGGTTGCTGATCCCCCGGGAGAAAACCTTTGCACCCGGCCTGGTGCATGCCGCGTTTGTGGATGAGACGCGCCGCGATTTCTACAGGAGGTACCCCGACCGGGTGAACCGTTCGGTGTTCCACCTCGACTCGCTTCCGTCGTCCAGCAAGGACACCGAGGTGCTGGAGACGTTCAACCCGTTCAAGGAGCTGATCTCCACGGAGACAAGCTATTCGCTGAACGCTCCGCAGGTGGAGAAGACGGAGATCAGGCGAAGGTACTGGGTCTACAACGGCGACCACTCGTTCCAGCTCTCCCAGAGCTACTTCTCGCCGAACTGGCACAAGGGGGGGACGAGCAACTTCACGTTCGTGAACAACCACATCCTGAGGATGAACTACCGGAAAGAGAAGGTGCGCTTCAACAACACTTTCGAGTGGAGGCTCTCCGTCTTTACCGCCCCCGACGATACCCTCCGGAAATACAGGATCGGGGACGACCTGTTGCGCTACTACGGGGACTTCGGGCTCGACGCCTTTGCGAAGAAGTGGTCTTACTCGACCAACCTCGACGTGAGGTCGCAGCTCTTCAACAACTTCCCGACCAACTCCAACACCATCCGGTCGGCATTCCTCGCCCCGTTATACGTGAACGGCGGTGTCGGGTTGAAGTACAACCTCGACAAGCGGTTCGAAAAGGTGAGGCACCGCAGGGTGCGGCTGGACCTGCACCTGGCGCCCTTAAGCTTTAACTTCAGGTACATCGGCAATGATAAGGTGAGCGTGACCCGTTACGGGATCGAGGAGGGAAAGAAACACACCATGGACCTGGGGTCCACGGTTACGGCCAACCTGATTTACGACTTCAACCGGTACATCACCTGGAACTCGCGGCTGAAGTACTTCACCAGCTACGAGAAGGTGGAGGCGGAGTTCGAGAATACGTTGAACATGGCGCTGACCAATGCTTTCTCCACCCGGTTCTTCCTGAACCTGCGGTTCGACGACAGCGTCCCGCCCGATCCGAAGTTCAAGTACCTGCAGATCACGCAGCTGCTCAGCTTCGGGCTGAACTACAAGTGGTAGGCGTGTTGCGGGTTCAGAAAGAGAACCCGTTGAGGAAGTCGCCGGTCTTCATCCGTTTTTTCCCCGACAGCTGGATCTCCAGCACCTCGATAAAGCCATCCTGTGCGGCAACCCGCAGGGTGACTTTGTTGTCGGTGACGACTTCTCCTGGCCGCAGCCGGTGCGCCTCCGGGAGGGTTCTGGCCGCGAAGATCCGGAAGTTCATCTTCTCGCCGTTGACATCGAGCTCGGTCCACGCGGCCGGGTAGGGAGACAGCCCGCGGACGAAGTTGCGGATCTCCTCCACGGGGCGGTCCCAGTTGATCCGGCAGGTCTCCTTGTGGATCTTGGGCGCCGGCTTCAATTCCTTGTTCCCCTCCGTCAACTCACTTTGCGGCAGCGACCGGACCGTTCCGCTAATCACGGCGTCGATGGTCCTTACCACCAGCCGTGCCCCCAGGGTCATCAGGCTGTCGTGCAGGGTGCCCGCATCGTCGTTCTCCCCGATGGCCACCTTCTCCTGAAAAATAATTTCTCCGGTATCGATCTCGTGCTTGAGGAAGAACGTGGTGACCCCCGTCTCCTTTTCTCCGTTGATTATCGCCCAGTTGATGGGCGCCGCACCCCGGTACTGGGGCAGCAGCGAGGCGTGCAGGTTGAACGTCCCCCGGGGAGGCATGCTCCAGACCACCTCGGGCAGCATACGGAATGCCACAACCACCTGGATGTCGGCTTTCAGTCGCCTCAACTCGTCCAGGAACACCTCGTTCTTCAGGTTTTCGGGTTGCAGAACGGTTAATCCTGCCGACAGGGCATACTCTTTCACAGCCGGCGGCTGCAGCTTGTATCCTCTCCCGGCGGGCTTGTCGGGCGCGGTGATGACGCCCACCACGTTGTAGCCGTTCCCGACCAGTGCGCGCAGCGACTCCACGGCGAAGTCGGGCGTCCCCATAAAAACGATGCGTAACTCTTTTTTATCCATTTCGGTACAATTTTCTAATTTTTACACAAAAATAGCGGAAAAAGATCGAATTCGGTTAATTTTGCAGCATGTTTACCTCCTGCAACGACGTAAAGCGAAGCATGGACGCAGCCGGGCGAAGTACCGGCTCTATGTCCCCGGCCGGTTTGTCTGCTTCTCCCCCGAACGGTTCGTGCGGATCGACAAGGGAAAGGTGTTCTCCCATCCCATGAAAGGGACGATCGATGCTTCGGTGGAAAATGCGGAAGAGACGATCCTGAACGATTACAAGGAGAAAGCCGAACACAGCACGATTGTCGATCTGATCCGAAACGACCTAAGCCGGATAGCCAGCGGGGTGAGGGTGAACCGTTTTCGCTACATCGATCGGGTGGAGACGAACGGGGGGACCATCTTGCAGGTCAGCTCCGAGATTGAGGGGACGCTGCCGGACGACTACCCCGAAAACCTCGGGACGCTTTTCTTTGAACTGCTGCCTGCCGGGTCGGTCTCGGGGGCGCCCAAGGAGGCCACGTTGGCCCTTATCCGCGAGGCGGAACAGGAACCGCGCGGCTTCTACACCGGGGTGGCCGGGTATTTCGACGGTACGGCCCTCGACTCCTGCGTGCTGATCCGGTATGTCGAGCAGGCGGAAGACGGCTTGTACTTCCGGAGCGGAGGCGGCATCACGGTCAACAGCGCATGTGAGAAAGAGTATGCGGAAGCTGTCCGGAAAATTTATTTGCCCTTTACCTGAATCAAGATGTTTCTCGAAACCATTTGCATAAAGAACGGCGTCGCAGTGAGCCTGGAGGCCCACGCGGAGCGGATGCGGCAGACGGCAGACCGTTTCGGCTTTACCGCTCCCGGACTGCCTTGCATCGAATCGTTGCTCCCCGGGTCGCTCCGCGACAAGAAAGTGAAATGCAGCATCGGGTACAGGGAGACGATCCGTACGGTCCGGTTTGTGGCATACGCCCCGAAACGGATCCGTTCGCTGGTGCTGGTGGAGGCGGAGGAGCTGGACTACTCGTTCAAGTATTCTGACAGGGTGCAGCTGGAGGTGCTGAATAAACAGAGAGGGGAGAGGGATGAAGTGCTGATCGTGCAAAACGGCTGCATCACCGATACTACCTACAGCAACGTGGTTTTCCGGAAGAACGGGGAGTTCTTCACGCCCCATACTTATCTGTTAAACGGGACAAAACGGCAGAGGTTATTGCGGGAATCCATCATCAAAGAAGCGGACATCACTGTTGACAACCTGCACGAGTACGAGCACGTTTACCTCATCAACTCCATGCTCGATATAGAGGACGGGGTAGGCTGTCCGATGAAGAGTATTCTAAATTCTATAATTATTTAGTCTTTCCGACAAAAACTTATAAGGAGAAAAGTGTCTTATCAATTGACTCTTTTTTGTCTTTATCCACACCTGCCTTGTCTGCATAATAATTCCAGTTGTGTACCGTATCGTTAACCTGATCAATAATTTCCTCCGCCTTTTTATTGCGGATGGAACGTCCTATCACGATCAGATCTTCCCGTGTAATATTTTCCCGCTTCCCGTTAACACTCAACGCGTGACGGCTTACCCATTCGCTTCCGGGACGATAAGCATGACAGAGGTCGTATGCCGGGGCCAATCTCCACCGGTCTCCCTGTTTAAGAATAAAAGAGAAGTTCTTGCTATGGTCATCACAGTTGCGGGCTATCACATTAAACACCATACGGCGGAACATCTGTTCGGCTTCGGCATAAGTCAGCTTCAGCTCCCGCATGGCCTTTTCTTCCTCGGATTTTAAATTGGCTACAAAAGCCTCTTTCTTCGAAAGCATCTTGCTCGCAATTTCCACCAGGCTATCTATTTCCACCGAAAAGGTATTTACATTTTGTTTTAAAATGGCCGGCTCAATCTCCAATGCTCCCATTCCCCGTTTACCTATAAAACAAAGCATTTCTATGGGATTCATACTGTTTTCCGGCCGTCCTTGCTGCGCCAGCCACAAATTGATCAATTCATTCCCGTAACGGTCGGGCAGCATGTCCGCAAGCAATCCGGGCAACCCTTTAAAAGTATCGAAAGAAGAACCGGTTTCTTTGCGTAATTCAGGGAAGGAGTAAATTCGTTGTTCCGGGGACAACGGCATCTTTAAGGGAGATAGTTCCCATCCAAGTCTTTTAAAAGCAGGATCGTATTCAAAAGAAGCCCATCCGGATTTTTCATCCCAGGCAACGGCTCCTACCATTTTGCCCCATATATTCACGATGGCGGTATTCATCATTTACCAATTTTACCAATCAATATTCTCATTATCTGATTTATCTGTTTTCCTCCTTTTAGGAAAAGAAACCCGCTGTTTTTTTTTTCTCTCGGCTTGGGCCAGGGCTAACGGACTTTGCCGGCGGACAACCACAAAAACATCCATGATATGTAATTGATCCAATACCCGCAATACCCGAATGAGTGTTGCGACCGTTACTGTGTCACCTCTTTCCAGCAAACTGAGTGTGGAGCGGCTTATTCCTGCATCTTCAGCAAGCATCGCCTGGGTTTTATTTTGCTCCATACGGTGATGTTTTACAAATTCTCCGATTTGACTGAGAATGTGATCATCACTCATTGCATTCCAATCGTTGCGTGATATATCATTCATAACAGAAGTTTTTTATGTATAGTGAATGAAAAACTACACAAAGATATCGTTTTTTAATCAATAAATTTATTTTTGAATGAAATAAAATTCAGACAGGGATGCCCAGTTTCTTTTTTAGGCAGTACATTTATTATCAAGCTGATACTTAGGCATCTTAAAGTTTTTATAGGACACTAGTGATTATGTATAATAAAAAAAGGGGTGTATCACAGATGTGATTTCACCCTCTTTTTATTCGGATACTTATTACTTATCTGATTTGATCTGAGAACAGATTCAAATATTCATTTCTCAAAAGGTAATTTTTTATTTTGAGACAACCTTCTTTATAAAAATAATAGAACCCTCAGTTGTTCTCCGGACGTAATTTCCTTACTACGGCTCCGGTCTGCCACATCTCGCTTTCGCGGAGGGCTTTTAGCTCTGCTTCCAGTTTCTCGCGGTAGTCGGCCTGCGAATTGCTGTCGATGGAGCGTTGCGCTTCATTCCCACTGGCCACTTCTTTGTAAAGTTTTTCGAAGACGGGCTTGGTGGCATCGTGGAACGGTGTCATCCAGTCCAACGCACCGCGCTGGGCAGTTGTGGAGCAGTTGGCATACATCCAGTCCATCCCTTTTGCGGCAAAAAGCGGCATCAACGACTGTGTGAGCTCTTCTACCGTTTCGTTGAACGCTTCCGACGGGGTATGTCCGTTTTCGCGGAGTACTTCGTACTGAGCCAGTAAGAGTCCCTGGATGGCACCCATTAATGTTCCGCGTTCACCGGTGAGGTCGGAATAGACTTCGCGTTTAAATGTTGTTTCGAACAGATAACCCGATCCAACACCAATTCCCAATGCTACAACACGGTCGAAAGCGCGTCCGGTAGCGTCCTGGAAAATGGCGTAAGAAGAGTTCAAACCGCGTCCTTCGAGGAACATTGTTCTCAACGAAGTTCCCGATCCTTTTGGTGCTACAAGGATCACATCCACATCGGCGGGCGGAATAATTCCCGTGCGTTCCTTGTAGGTGATGCCGAAGCCGTGGGAGAAGTACAATGCTTTACCGGGAGTAAGATGCTTTTTCACCGTTGGCCAAACTTCAATTTGTGCTGCATCTGAAAGCAAATATTGAATAATGGTTGCTTTCTCACACGCCTCTTCAATTTCGAAAAGCGTTTCACCCGGAACCCAGCCATCAGCAACAGCTTTGTCCCAGGTTTTTCCTCCTTTGCGTTGTCCGACGATTACGTTGAAACCATTGTCACGCAGGTTTAGCGATTGTCCCGGACCTTGAACACCGTAGCCGATCACTGCGATGGTTTCGTTTTTCAATGTTTCCTGTGCTTTGCTCAACGGAAACTCGTCGCGGGTAACTACATTTTCTTCTACCCCGCCAAAATTCATTTTTGCCATATTTTTTATTGATTTTAAAAACCGGGAACAAAGACACATCCGGCCCTTGCTTCCCCGGTCTGATTATTTACATTTTTATTGTTTTCGAATACAATTGATTACGAAATGTTTAGATGTTTTATGGGGTACCCGTCGATAAAGCAGGCGTAATCTGATATGTTGTTTGAGCGAAGCGAGTTATTTATCAGATAGCCTGTGAATCGGTAACGGGTCACAAAACATTGTCAATTGAGTAATTAGTTGTATTCATATTTTTATATTATTTATAGATGTGATAGTTGTTCCTGCTTCATCTCTTCCCGCTGCGCGAGCATGTCGCTCAGGCGTTCCACCTTCGACTTGGTGATGGCGATTCTGCCGGAGCGGATGAACTGGAGCACGCCGATCTTCTCGGCCAGCTCGTCGAAGAGGCCCTGCGTCTCGGCGTAGTGGCCGGCCTTGAGGAACACCACGCAGTCGTTGTTGACCTCGAGCACCCGGATGTTGTATTTCCGGATGAGGTATTCGATGGACCCGTGTTCCATAATCTTATCGGTAGCCAGTTTGTACAGGGCCAGCTCCTGGTGGATCAGCTCGTTGTCCACATTGAAGTAGGCTTTGAGCACATCGATACGTTTGTCGATCTGGCGCACCAGCTTCTTCATCGCTTCGTCGGATTCCGCAAAAACGGTGATGGTGAACTTATGGATGCCTGCCAGGGCCGAGGGCGAGACCGAGAGGGTCTCGATGTTCAGTTGCCGGCGCGTGAAGATGGTGGTGATCTGGTTGAGCACCCCTACCGTATTTTCTGAGAAAATGGTGACGGTATATAATGTTTTTCCTTCCATAGCTTGTTGAGTTTAGAGTTTGTGTCCGTTTCCAATCAGTATGTCGGTAACGCTTCCGCCGGCAGGTACCATGGGATAAACCATTCCTTTGGTTTCCACCACTGCTTCGAGCAGGTAGGCACCCTCGTGGGACAGCATCTCCTCGATGGCGCTGTCCAGCTCTTTCCGGTCGGTCACTTTCCTTCCCCGGATGCCGTAGGCTTCGGCAATCTTTACGAAGTCGGGATTCTTGAGGTGTGTCTCGGAGTATCGTTCATCGAAGAAGAGCTCCTGCCACTGTCGGACCATGCCCAGGTAGTTGTTGTTCAGCAGGATAATCTTGACGTCGATGTTGTACTCCAGGATGGTTCCGAGCTCCTGGATGGACATCTGCAGGCCACCGTCTCCGACGAAGATGCAGACAGTACGGTCGGGAGCCCCGTATTTCGCCCCGATCCCGGCGGGAAGCCCGAACCCCATGGTGCCCAGTCCGCCCGAAGTGACCATGCTGCGTGTCAGCGTGGATTTGAAATAGCGGGTGGCCATCATCTGGTGTTGCCCCACGTCGGTCACGCATACTGCCTTATGTCCCGTAGCTTCCGATACCTTGTTCACCACTTCACCCATCTTCAGCTCTCCTCCGTTTTCGGGATACAGTTCGGCCTTGATGACGCAATCGAACTCCGTCTTTTTGTACTGTCCGAATTTCTCCATCCACTCCGAATGTTTACGTTCCTCGATCAGAGCCGTGACGAGCGGCAGTGTGTCTTTGGCATTACCCAGCACCTTTACGGTGGTTTTCACGTTCTTGTCCATCTCCGCCAGGTCGATATCGAAGTGGATGATTTTTGCCTGCCGGGCGTAGGTGTTGAGGTTGCCGGTGACGCGGTCGTCGAAGCGCATGCCGATGGCGATCAGCACGTCGCACTCGTTGGTGTTCATGTTGGGAGCGATGTTGCCGTGCATGCCCAGCATCCCGGCGTTGAGCGGGTGGTCGGAGGGGATGGCGGAGAGCCCGAGGATGGTCGATCCGAACGGGATGTTGCCTTTCTCCAGGAATGTCATCAGCTCCTGCTCCGCGTTTCCGAGGATCACGCCCTGTCCCACCAGCGCCAGGGGCTTTTGCGCCCGGTTGATCAGCTCCGCCGCCGCCTTGATATTCTCCATTTCCGACTCAGGAAAAGGGATGTAGCTCCTCAGGAACGATGTCCTGCTGTAGGTATAGTCGAGTTTGTTGATCTGCGCATCCTTCGTTATGTCGAGGACCACCGGTCCGGGGCGGCCGCTTTTGGCAATGTAAAAGGCACGGGAAACGGCCCAGGGAATCTCTTCCGCCCGCCTTACCTGATAGGCCCACTTGGTGATGGGTTGGGTGATACCGATCACATCGGCTTCCTGAAAGGCATCGGAGCCCAGCAAGCCCGATATAACCTGTCCCGAGATCACCACCAGTGGGGTGCTGTCCATCATGGCGTCGGTGATTCCGGTTACGGCGTTGGTGGCTCCGGGGCCGGAGGTGACCAGGGCAACACCGGTTTTCCTGGATACGCGTGCGTAGCCTTGTGCTGCGTGGACGGCCCCTTGTTCGTGACGGACCAGGATATGTTTTATGTCGTTCTTATGATCGTACAGCGCGTCGAAAACGGGCATGATGGCGCCGCCGGGATAGCCGAACATGGTATCTACGCCTTCGGCCAGTAACGAGCGGATAAGGGCCTCACTTCCCGAAATGTTTACCTTGGCCTCCTCTGTGGAGGGTTGGGTGGATTGTGAATGATTACTCCTGTTCATATTTGTAGATTTATAGACTGTTATAGTATTCTCACACCGCCTAAATCGGCTGAACTGACGAAATGGGCGTAGAGCTTCAGTGCGTTGGATACTTTCCGGTCCCTGACCGGCTTAAAGGCGGCTTTCCCTTTCGCCTCCTCCTGTTTTCTCCGTTCCGCCAGCTCGGCGTCGGAGAGTTGGACCCGGATGATCCGGTTGGGAATATCGATTTCGATAACATCACCGTCTTTCACAAGCCCGATGTTGCCCCCGGCAGCCGCTTCAGGAGATATATGCCCGATGGACAGGCCCGAGGTGCCTCCCGAGAACCGTCCGTCGGTAATCAGGGCGCAGGCTTTTCCCAAATGTTTTGCTTTGATGTAGGAAGTGGGGTAGAGCATCTCCTGCATCCCCGGCCCTCCCTTAGGCCCTTCGTACACGATGACGACCACGTCGCCGGCTTCAATCTCTCCGTTCAGGATCCCGGTGCACGCTTCGTCCTGGGAATGGTACACCTTGGCTTTTCCCGAGAATTTCCAGATATTCTCATCTACCCCTGCCGTTTTCACCACGCAGCCGTTCTGTGCGATGTTACCTTTCAGGACGGCGAGTCCGCCGTCGAGGGTATAGGCATTTGCGATGTTCCGGATACAACCGTCTTCCCGGTCGGCATCGAGGGTTTTGTAAACGGCGTTTTGCGAGCCCATGACCAGGTTAAACCTGTTTCCCGGTGCCGAGCTGTAGATCGCTTGCGCCTCGGGATGGATATTTTCTGTTGTGATGTCGTACTTTTCTATCGCCTGTTTCAGCGTCAGTCCGTCGGCACGGTGGACCGATGTGTCGATCAGCCCGCCTTTTGCCAGTTCGCCCACGATACCCAGAATGCCTCCGGCGCGGTTCACATCCTGGACGTGGTACTTCTTGGTGTTGGGCGCTACTTTGCATACGCAAGGCACCTTACGCGAGAGGGCGTCGATATCGTCCATCGTGAAATCCACTTCCGCCTCACGGGCAATGGCCAGCAGGTGAAGGATGGTGTTGGTGGAGCCGCCCATGGCAATGTCGAGCGACATGGCGTTGAGGAACGCCGCGCGTGTGGCGATGTTTCTCGGCAGCACGCTTTCGTCGCCGTCGAAATAGTAGCGGTAGGCGTTTTCCACGATCTGCCCTGCTGCTTTGCGGAAGAGTCCGATCCGGTTGGCGTGTGTGGCCACGATCGTCCCGTTGCCGGGCAGTGCCAGGCCGATGGCTTCGTTGAGGCAGTTCATGGAGTTGGCGGTAAACATTCCCGAGCACGAGCCGCAGGTGGGGCAAGCCAGCTTCTCGAGCTGCGAGATGCGGTCGTCCGACACGGCATCGTCGGCCGATTCGATCATCGCATCGATCAGGTCGATGGATTCGTCGCCAATTTTTCCCGCCTCCATGGGCCCGCCCGAAACAAAGATGGCGGGGATGTTCAGCCGCATGGCTGCCATGAGCATGCCCGGCGTTATCTTGTCGCAGTTGCTGATGCACACCATCGCATCCACCTTGTGAGCGTTAATCATATATTCTATGGAGTCGGCAATCAGGTCGCGCGACGGTAACGAGTAGAGCATCCCGTCGTGGCCCATGGCGATGCCGTCGTCCACGGCGATGGTGTTGAATTCGGCGGCAAAGCACCCCAACTTTTCGATTTCGGCTTTCACCATCTGCCCGATATCGTGCAGGTGTGCGTGCCCGGGCACAAACTGGGTGAATGAATTCACCACGGCGATGATGGGTTTTCCCATCTGCTCGTCTTTCATTCCGTTAGCCCTCCACAGCGCGCGTGCGCCGGCCATCAGGCGGCCCTGAGTGGAGGTGTAGCTCCGGAGGTGTTTATTGTCTTTACGGTTCATTCCTGTATGTTCCTATTTTATTGTTTTCTTTTATTTCAATCTTAATCCCTATCTCTATTTCAATCTCTATTTCAATCTCTATTTCAATCCCTATTTCAATCTCAAATTCAATCTCAAATTCAATCTCAAATTCAATCTCAAATTCAATCTTATTCTCTATCTCTATCTCTATTTCTTATAAAGTAACTAAAATGGAGCTTTTAATATACTCCGCAATCCAGTCCCCCACCTCACTTGTCCCGTAGGCTTTTCCCCCTTCGGCAATATCTTCGGTGACGACGCCCGCTTCGAGGCTTGCGTTGACGGCCCGGCGGATGGCTGCTCCTTCTTCCTGCAGGTTGAAAGCGTATTCAAACATCAGTGCGGCGGAGAGGATCATGGCGGCGGGATTGGCAATGTTTTTTCCGGTTGCCTGCGGGTAGGAGCCGTGGATCGGTTCGAACAGGGAGGTGTGTATGCCTATCGAAGCGGAGGGGAGCATCCCCAGTGATCCGGTGATGACCGATGCTTCGTCGGTGAGGATGTCGCCGAAGAGGTTTTCGGTTACCAGCACATCGAAGCTCTTGGGCCACTGGATGATGCGCATGGCTGCGTTGTCCACGAACAGGTAATCGGTCTCGATGTCGGGGTATTGCGGGGCGATCTCCTGCGCGATCTGGCGCCACAGGCGGGAGGTGGCAATCACGTTTGCCTTGTCCACCACGGTAAGCTTCTTGCGGCGTTGCCCGGCAAACTTGTAGGCCAGGTGCAGGATCCGTTCGATCTCTTCGCGCGTGTAGACACAGGTGTCGTAAGCCGTGTCTCCGTCTTCGCTCCGTCCTTGCGGCCGTCCGAAGTACATGCCTCCCGTCAGTTCGCGGATGCAGACGAAGTCGGCTCCTTCCACCAGGTCGGCGCGAAGGGGTGATTTGTGGATCAGCGAGGGGAACGTCATTACGGGACGGATGTTTCCGTACAGTCCCAGTTGCTTGCGCATCCGGAGCAGCCCCTGCTCGGGGCGTACCCTGGCGTTAGGGTCGTTGTCGAACTTGGGGTGTCCGATGGCGCCGAACAACACCGCGTCTGCCTGCATGCACACTTCGTGCGTCTCCGGCGGATAGGGGTCGCCGACGGCATCGATGGCGCAAGCGCCGACAATGGCTTCCGTGAACGTTACCTCGTGGTTAAATTTCTCGCATACGGCACGCGTCACTTTCAACGCCTGGTCCATGATCTCGGGACCGATGCCGTCGCCGGGCAATACTGCTATCTTCAATTTCATAGGTTTTCTTTTCTTTTTATTTTTACGGTAGCTCCATGTGGCGGATCACCGGTATGTTTCCTTTTTCTATCATGTTCAGCATTTTTATCGTGGCCTTGATGGCGGCAGCCGTCTGGTCGACATCCAGTCCCCGGGTTTTGAAGACCTTCCCGTCGAACCTCCACGTGATGATGGTCTGTACGTAGGCGTTGGTTTTTCCGCCGGGGGGAATGACCACCACGTAGTCGAGCAAATCGGGCGTGGGTTTGTTGAGGCTCTTGTAAATCTTGTACATGGCCTTCGAGAAGGCGTGGTACTGCCCGTCTCCCGCGGCTGACTGCTGATACACCTCCCCCCGGATGGATATCTTTACGGTGGCTGTCGGGCGCATGCCGTCGGTGAGGTTCAGCGAGTAGTTCAGTATCTGTATCTCCTGGTTGTCGATTCCGTTCTTCAGGATGTCGGAAACGATGTAGGGCAGCTCATCGGGGCTGACCAGCTCTTTCTTGTCGCCCAGCTCGATGATGCGGGCCGTCACTTTTTTGGCGGCTTCATCGTCTACTTCGATTCCCAGCGCCTCCAGGTTCTTCAGGATGTTGGCCTTGCCGGAGTTCTTCCCCAGGGCGTATTCCCGTGAACGTCCGAACCGCTCGGGCACGAGGTCGTTGTGGTAAAGGTTCTTCTTCTTGTCGCCATCGGCATGGACTCCGGCCACCTGTGTGAACACGTTGTCACCGATAACGGGTTTGTTGTTGGGGATACGTACGCCGGAGTAACTTTCCACGATCTTGCTGACGCTGTAGAGCTTGTCCTCGGCAACGTTGGTGCTGAGCTTCAGCTGGTCGTGGATCAGGGCGACGATGCTGGTGACGGGCGCGTTACCGGCTCGTTCCCCCAGGCCGTTCACGGTGACGTGGACGCCTTTTACTCCCGCTTTCACCGCTTCGAAAACGTTGGCTACCGCCAGGTCGTAATCGTTGTGCGCGTGGAAGTCGAAGTGCAGGCCGGGGTACCTGCCGATCATCTTCTCACAGAACATCCGGGTCTCGGAGGGGTTCAGTATGCCCAAGGTGTCGGGCAGCATGTAGCGGGTGATGGGCTGGTGTTGCAGCTCATCCATCATCTCGAACACGTACGCCTCTGAATCGCGCATCCCGTTGGACCAGTCTTCGAGGTAGACGTTCACGTCCATTCCCCGCTTTTTGGCTTCGGCGATGACCGACTTTATGTCGGCGAGGTGCTCCCGGGCCGTTTTTCTGAGTTGATGGGTGCAATGTTTCTCCGAACCTTTGCAAAGGAGGTTGACCACCCGGCATCCCGCGGCGGTGATCCAGTCGAGCGATGCGTTTCCATCCACAAATCCCAGGATCTCTATCTTGTTGATATGCCCGTGACTGTTTGCCCATTGTGCAATCTTCTGCACCGACTTAAATTCTCCTTCCGATACCCGCGCGGACGCGATCTCTACCCGGTCGACATTTAACTCTTCAATGAGCAAGCGGACAATGCTTACTTTTTCTTCCGTTGCGAATGAAACGCCCGAGGTCTGTTCCCCGTCGCGCAACGTGGTGTCCATTATTTCTATTTTCCGCTTTACCATGTGTTGATGAACTGAAACGTGTGATACATTCAATAGACGTAAGGGCGATTCTTCTCGTACGCTTCGATCTTCTCTTTGTTCGACAGGAGGAAGTCGATGTCGTCGAGCCCTTTCAGGAGGCATTCTTTTTTATAGGGATTGATGTCGAACGGCTCCCTGTTTCCGGTCTGGTTGTTCCTGATGAACTGCTCCTCGAGGTTCACCGTAACCGTTGCCTGCGGGTCCTGGCCGACCGATGTGAACAGTTCTCCGAGGAACTTCTCGCTGACCACCACGGGCAGGATGCCGTTGTTAAGCGCATTGTTGCGGAAGATATCGGCAAAGAAGCTCGATACCACCACCTTGAAGCCGTATCCGGCAATTGCCCAGGCGGCATGCTCGCGGCTTGACCCGCTGCCGAAGTTTTTCCCTGCCACCAGGACTTCGCCGCTGTAGGCGGGGTTGTTGAGGACGAAATCGGCTTTCGGCTCGCCCGATTTTTCGTACCGCCAGTCGGCAAACAAGTTGTCTCCGAACCCTTCGCGGGTAGTGGCTTTCAGGAAGCGGGCGGGAATGATCTGGTCGGTGTCCACGTTCTCTATCGGAAGGGGGACGTATGTGGATGTGATTGTTTTGAATTTTTCCATATTTGTTTGATGTACTGATGTGCTGATCGAATAGTGGTTACGGTGCCGTTATCTTTCCCGTTACGGCAGCAGCGGCGGCTACCAGCGGGCTTGCCAGGATGGTGCGTGCGCCGGGCCCTTGTCTCCCCTCGAAGTTACGGTTGGATGTGGAGACGGCATATTTTCCGGCCGGTACTTTATCGTCGTTCATGGCCAGGCAGGCGGAGCATCCCGGCTGACGGAGCTCAAAGCCAGCTTCTTCCAGGATCTTGTCCAGCCCTTCAGCTTCAATCTGCTGGCGGACCTGCCAACTTCCGGGTACCAGCCATGCTGTCACGTTGCCGGCTTTCTTTTTCCCTTTCACGTAGTGGGTGAACACGCGGAAGTCTTCGATGCGCCCGTTGGTACAACTGCCCAGGAAGACGTAGTCGATCGGTTTCCCTTCCAGTTTTTGTCCGGGTTCGAAACCCATGTATTTCAACGATTTCTCAAACGAGATCTTTCCGGCTTCGTCGATGGCCGAAAGTTCGGGAATGGCTCCGTCGATGGGCATGCCCATTCCGGGATTGGTTCCGTAGGTTATCATCGGTTTTATTTGGGAAGCATCGAACGTGACCTCTTTATCGAAGGCAGCGCCTTCGTCGGACTTCAACGTTTTCCAGTAGGCCATCGCTTCGTCCCACCTTTCCCCCTTGGG
Source organism: Petrimonas sulfuriphila (assembly GCA_038561985.1). Taxonomy (NCBI): domain Bacteria; kingdom Pseudomonadati; phylum Bacteroidota; class Bacteroidia; order Bacteroidales; family Dysgonomonadaceae; genus Petrimonas; species Petrimonas sulfuriphila. The sequence goes on from CP073276.1 coordinate 1,786,706, forward strand.
AGCAAACTCGCGCCCCTGGATGTAGTTGTAGGTTGTTTCGTCGGGGGCGATCAATCCTCCGCGGGCACCCATCTCGATGCTCAGGTTGCAAAGCGTCATCCGCTGTTCCATGGTCAGGTTGCGGACCGCTTCCCCCGCATACTCCACGAAGTAGCCCGTGGCACCGCCTGTGGTGAGTTGCCAGATCATGTACAACGCCATGTCCTTTGCACTTACGCCGTCGTTGAGCTTCCCTTCGAAGTTCACGCGCATGGTTTTCGGGCGTGTTTGCAGGATACATTGCGACGATAACACCATCTCCACCTCGCTGGTCCCTATGCCGAAAGCGATTGCGCCGAACGCTCCGTGGGTGGAGGTATGGCTGTCGCCGCAGACGATGGTCATTCCCGGCTGAGTGAAGCCGTTCTCCGGGCCGATCACGTGAACGATCCCGTTTTTGGAATGGCGAAGGCCGTAGTAGGTGAGTCCGAACTCCCGGGCATTTTTGGCCAGGGTGTCCACCTGGTACCGGGAAACCTCATCGCGGATGGGCTTGTCTTGTTCCACGGTAGGGATGTTGTGGTCGGCCGTAAGCAGGGTCTGTCCGGGACGAAAGACCTTCAGCCCCCGTTCCCGCAGCCCCGAGAAAGCTTGCGGGCTGGTTACCTCGTGGCACAAATGCCTGTCGATGTACAGTTGCGAAGGGCCGTCTTTCACTGTGGTAACCACGTGCGCGTCCCATATCTTATCAAAAAGCGTCTTATTCATATAATTTTGTCTGTTGTATGTTATCTGTTAGCTTTGTTCATTCTACAAATTTATTCACCGCATCTATAAATGCTTCCACGGATGCCGAAACGATATCGGTGTTTGCCGAGAAGCCGTAGTAGAGCATCCCGTTGTGTTCCACCTGCATGTGGACCTTGCCCACGTCGTCGCTTCCGCGGTTGATGGCCTGGATCAGGAACTCCTGAATGACCGTTTCGCGGCTGATGATTTTCTTTACTGCTTTTATCGCCGCGTCCACCGGACCGTTTCCGGTTGCTGATGCCTCAAAATGCTCCCCGGCTATGTTCAGGCCGATGCTGGCCACGTTGCGCAGCCCCACGCCGCAGGTAACCTGCAGGTAATCGATCTGGATGCGGTTCATGCGAGACTCTTTCCCGACCAGGGCGAGTATATCGTCGTCCTTGATGTCTTTTTTCCTGTCGGCGAGAGAAAGGAATTTCTGGTAAACGTCATCCAGCTCGCCGTTGTCGAGATCCACTCCCAGCAGGGTCAACCGGTTTTTCAGTGCGGCGCGGCCGCTCCGTGCTGTCAGCACGATGGAGTTCTCGTCGATCCCCACGTCTTTCGGGTCGATGATCTCGTACGTTTCCACGTTCTTCAGCACGCCGTCCTGGTGAATGCCCGAGGAGTGTGCAAAGGCGTTTCGGCCGACGATGGCCTTGTTGGGCTGGACGGGCATGTTCATCAATGTGGAAACCAACCGGCTGGTGGAATATATCTTGGTGGTGTTGATGTTGGTGTCGAACCCGAGGTCCTTGTGGCTCTTCAGCGCCATCACCACTTCCTCGAGCGAAGTGTTCCCCGCGCGTTCCCCAATACCGTTGACGGTTACTTCAACCTGGCGGGCGCCGTTGAGGACTCCCGAGAGGGTGTTGGCTGTAGCCATCCCCAAATCCTGGTGGCAATGCGTCGAGAGGATCGCATTTTTCAGATCTACATGATCCACCAGGTATTTTATTTTTGCACCGTAAGCGTTTGGAAAACAGTAACCGGTGGTGTCGGGGATATTGACCACGGTGGCTCCGGCGTTTACGACTGCCTGCACCACACGTGCGAGGTATTCGTTGTCGGTGCGGCCTGCATCTTCGGCGTAGAACTCCACATCATCCACAAACCGGCGGGCATACTTCACGGCTTTTACGGCACGCTCGATGATCTCTTCGCGGTTGGAGTTGAACTTGTGTTTGATGTGCATATCCGATGTGCCGATACCTGTATGGATCCGTTTGCGTTTGGCGTATTTCAGCGATTCGGCAGCCACTTCGATGTCTTTTTCCACCGCGCGTGTGAGCGCACATATAACGGGCCAGGTGACGGCTTTGGAGATCTCAACCACAGAGTTGAAGTCGCCGGGGCTGGATACTGGAAATCCGGCTTCGATAACATCTACCCCCAGCAATTCCAGGGCTTTGGCCACCTGGATTTTTTCGATGGTGTTTAACTGACACCCGGGAACCTGTTCCCCGTCGCGCAACGTCGTGTCAAAAACATAAATTCTTTCCATTATAACCTGTATTATTCGTTTTTTTACAAGAAAAAAACCTTTCCCACACGGTGAGAAAGGTTTTCTTTATTTTATTGTTCTTTATTTCAATATCGATATACCGGTCTCACCCTCTGAAGTCCTCCAGAAGTAGAATAGAAATGACTAGAATAGCGATAGAATGAGTGTTCATTGATAAAATGAAAAAACTTGTTCGTTAATTGTCTGCAAAGAAAAAGCAAAAAAACGGAATAACAAAATATTTTCCAGTTTTTATTCAAAAAAAATTACAAATTGAAATAAAAAGAGAGTTATCGATTACAAAATATATTCCCTGTAAAATGAAATAAACTGTGTTTCAGTTGATTAGTGTTTTTGATTCACTCGCTGGTTTTCACCGGATAAAAAGTGTCGGAACGGAAAGAAATTATCACTATTTTTGCGTGCCGGATTATTCGGGTTGCTTCGAATGAAAGAAAACAATAAAGCACTTTTGTTTACTGTTATTGCTGTTGCCAGCTGGTCGACAGTTGCTTCTGCTTTCAAGATCGGGCTGCGTCACTACGGCTACTTTGAGCTGATCCTGGTTTCGGCCGTCACGGCGATGCTGATCTTTGCGGGGGTTATCACGGTCCAGAAAAAATGGCCTCTGTTGCGGAGGCTGACCCTTAAGGAGACGGGGAGCTATGCTTTTACCGGCTTGTTGAATCCTGCCATTTATTACCTGATCCTTTTCAAGTCGTACGATTTGTTGCCGGCGCAGATTGCGCAGCCCATCAATTATTTCTGGCCCATCCTGTTGACCCTGTTGTTAGCGGTGATCGAGAAAAAGCCTGTTCCCTTGTTCAAGTTTATCGGGATGACAATCTCGTTTGGCGGCGTGGTGCTGATCTCGGTGGGAACCGAAGGGATCGCCGGAGTGGAGCTCTCAAAACCGGGAGTCTTACTGGCTTTCTTCAGTGCGTTCCTGTGGGCTTCCTTCTGGATAGTGAACCGACGGAACAAAAACGTGGACGGTATCCTGGGTTTGTTCCTGAGTTTTATGTTCGGTTCCGTCTATCTGTCGCTGGCCACACTCTTTGTCCCGGTCAGCCTGGGTTCCCTGCAGGGGTTTTTGTCGGCCGTTTACGTGGGGTTGTTTGAAATGGCGGTGCCGTTTATCTTTTTCGGGCTGGCGTTACAGAAGACCACCAATCCCGCACTTACCAATCAGTTGTGTTACCTTTCTCCCTTCATTTCCCTTTTTCTTATCCATGCGGTTTTGGGTGAAACCATCTATTTTACCACCTACATGGGCTTGTTCCTGATCGTTTTCGGCATTCTGCTAAACGAATATTTAAACAAGCGCAGGGTTGCCGTTTAAGCTGAAAATATCAACCGTTGTGAGGCAAGCTCGCTTGGATCCATGCTGGACGGTGGCGAAATCTGCGAGGCGAATTCTTTAAGGCTATTAGGTTTAAGAAAAAATAACATTTTCTCGTGCAAGGTTTCGGCTTTTGCCGGATTTATAGGGTAACTGTACAAACACGAATGCAAAAATTAAAAACAATGAAAACTATGAAGATTACTCCTTTTCTTTTAACAGCGGGAATGCTGTTGGGCTTTCTGCTTTTACCGTCCTGCCTGGACGACGACAATGATGTGAACCGCTTATATCCGAATGCGTTGGTGACCGTTAAGCATGCGGGGGATAAAACTGTTTTTCTGCAGTTGGACGACAAGACGACACTGCTTCCCGTGAACCTGACAACCTCACCCTTTGGGGAAAAAGAAGTGCGGGCGCTGGTAAACTACGAAGAAGTGGACAAGCCAGGCAGCGGATACGACCAGGCGGTACACGTGAACTGGATAGACAGTATCCGTACGAAACCGATGGCGCCTAATCTGGGGACTGAAAACGATACGAAGTACGGTATCGACCCCGTTGAGATTGTGGGCGACTGGGTGACCGTTGCCGAAGACGGCTATCTCACGCTGCGATTCAGGACGCAGTGGGGCTATCCGCGGGTTGTCCACTCCGTGAACCTTATCCCGGCCAACAATCCCGAAAACCCGTATGAGGTGGAATTCCGTCACAACTCCAACGGAGATATAGGAGAACGGTTTGGCGACGGCCTCGTGGCTTTCCGGCTCAACAGCCTGCCCGACACGGAAGGGAATACGGTAAAGCTGAAGTTGAAATGGAAATCGTTTAGCGGCGAGAAATCGGTTGAGTTCGACTATAAAACGCGTGCCGCGACGCCCGCCAGCTCTGCCATCGCTGCTGAGCGCAGCGTGATCCCATTGCAATAACCGCTTGCCGGGAGCATCCGCTTCGGCAACCGTGCCACAAAGGGTTGTTTCAAAAATCGACAAAAGGCTGTACCTTTGCATGATAAAGGTACACCTTTTTCGTAAAGGGAGAGCGTGTATTTTAGTGTTGGTTCGAACAAAATCCGTTAATGATCAGAGACGAAAACAAAGAGCAGGCCCTTCTTCAGCAGATTGTACGCGGTAATACGATGGCCATGAAGAAGTTTTACGACACCTATTCGGGGTATCTTACCGCGGTATGCTCTCGTTACATCGCTGACAAAGAGGATGTAAAAGATATCTTACAAGAAAGCTTCATCAAAATTTTCAAAGCAGTAGATAAGTTCGAATATAAAGGGGCGGGATCGTTAAAAGCGTGGTCGGCCCGCATTGTAGTCAATGAAGCGTTGAGACATATCCGGGAAAGCAATAAGCTGAAGGTTATAAACCTGCCCGGTGAGGAGCTGCCCGACATGGCCGATGACCGTGAGCCTGATTTCAATGAGATACCCACGCAGGTTATCCTGGAAATGATCCGGAAGTTACCTGTGGGCTACCGGACCGTATTTAACCTGTATGTTTTTGAGGAAAAAAGTCACAAGGAAATTGCTTCGATACTGAGCATTTCTGAAAGTACTTCTGCCTCGCAGTTACACAGAGCCAAAGGCTTGTTGATGCAAGAGATAGATTTGTATCGGTTTAAAAAAATGGCACTATGAATAATCAATGGCAGGATAACCTGCGCAATCGGATGGAGCATCACGAAGAGCCTGTTCCCGAAGGTTTGTGGGAGAGCGTCGAGCAGGTGATTAGCGCCGGGAGCTCCGTAGGGACAAAGCCGGCGGGACAACGGATCCGGTTGTGGGACAAGCGTATCGGGGCAGTAGCAGCAGTGGGGATTGTTTTGTTTTTTATCGGGTTGTACACGTTGAAGGAAAATCAAAAAAACATACAGCTCGTAGAACAGAGACAGCCAGAACTGCCTGCTCCCGTTGCGCATCCCGACAAAGAACCGCTCTTGGCGCACCGTACTGAAAATGAAAAACCGGAAACGGAAAAAAAGTTGCGTGGAGCTAAAGGAGAGGAAACAGCTAAAACAGCGGAAACGGTGAGGACAGCGGATGTTGTTGAAGCGGCTGAACGGCAAAGCGAAGAAATCCCGCGTCAGGGAGAGCCCGAAAATTCTCCTTCTCCCCGTGTTGACCGGAAATACAGTCCGGAAACTAACGACGGGCAGGCGTTTCGCTTGCCGGCACGGCGGCGTAACGGCAGGCCCGCAAAATGGCAGACGGACCTTTATGCGTCGAACATCCCGTCGGGTTCCTCCAAACATTACGACGGATACCGCAGCTTTACCCCTTTTGGGTTAAAATCGGAGGAAGAGGAGCATGTGCTGGCCGCAGGTTCGGGTTTGCCCGGCGATTTTATTGTGGGGAAGGAGTACCGGCACGTCTATACCGACGTCAAGCATTTTCAGCCGGTCACGCTGGGTGTTTCGCTGAAGTACAACCTCAGCGACAGCTGGAGCATCACGAGCGGCCTCAACTATACCGTTCTCTCCTCGCAGCTAAGCACGGGAAGCTACAATCATTACTACAACAGCCGGCAGACGCTGCACTACCTGGGCCTTCCGGTAACTGTCAACTACACCGTCTGGCGCTCCGGCCAATTATCAACGTATATCTCCGGCGGTGGGATGGTGGAGAAGAACGTCGCGGGCGCACTGTCCACCGATTATATTGTGGACAATAAAATTGAGGAGCGTAGCCAGGAAGGGTTGTCCGTAAAACCGTTGCAATGGTCTGTAAGTTCTGCCGCCGGCATGGAGTACCGGTTGTGGAAAGGCATCGGATTGTATGCCGAACCGGGAGTGACCTACCATTTCAGGAACAGTAGCGGAGTGGAAACGATTTATCGGGAAAAGCCGTTGAACTTCAACATCAGGCTGGGACTGCGCTTCTCCTTTTTTTAGGTTTATCCGAAATCGTCGAACATGATCATTTCCGGCGGGACGCCGAGGCTGTCGAGCATCCGCTGTACGGCTGCCGCCATTGGCCCGGGGCCACACATGTAGTATTCGATATCTTCGGGTGCATCGTGATCCTTCAAGTACGTGTCGTGAATCACCTGATGCACGAACCCGGCGGTGTACTTTACACCTGCCGCATCGGCTGCCGGATCGGGACGGTCCAGCGCCAGGTGGAACGAGAAGTTGGGAAACTCGCGTTCCAACTCGTAAAAATCTTCCAGGTAAAAAGCCTCCATCAATGCACGTGCACCGTAGAAATAGGACATTTTTCGGTCGGTAGTCTTCAGCGTCTTCATCATGTGCATGATTTGCGCGCGTAAGGGGGCCATCCCGGCGCCACCGCCCACCCAAAGCATTTCGCGCTTGCTGTTGTAGATGGGGTGGAAATCGCCGTAGGGGCCGGACATGGTTACTTTATCGCCCGGCTTCAGGTTGAATATATAGGACGATACGATACCCGGGTTCACGTTCATCCATGTATTTTTTGCCCGGTCGAACGGCGGGGTTGCCACGCGCACGTTCAGCTTGATAATATCGCCTTCGGCAGGATAGTTTGCCATGGAGTAAGCACGAATGGTTTCTTCTTCGTTCTTGACGGTCAGGTCCCACATCTTAAACTTGTCCCACTCGGGTTTATATTGTTCATCGATCGCGAAATCGGTATATTTCAACTCGTATTTGGGCACTTTTATCTGGCTGTAGGAGCCGGGGATAAAATCCAAATGCTCGCCGTCGGGCAGCCGCACCACAAATTCCTTGATGAAGGTAGCCACGTTGTTGTTGGAAACGACCTCGCATTCCCATTCCTTAACGCCAAATACCTCTTCCGGCACGACGATATTCATGTCTTCTTTCACCTTTACCTGGCAACTGAGGCGCCAATTGGCCATCTGCTCCTTGCGGCTGAAGTGTCCGGTTTCGGTCGGGAGGATTTCTCCGCCTCCGTCCAGCACCTGGCAGCGGCATTGTCCGCATGTTCCTCCTCCACCACACGCGGACGAGAGGAATATGTTCTGTGATTGCAGCGTATTAAGCAGGGTTGACCCCATGGGAACTTCTAGATTTTTCTCTTTATTGACGGTAATCTTCACATTTCCGGAAGGCATCAGCTTTGCTTTGGCCACCAGAATGACAATTACCAAGATCAGAATTATCAACAAGAAAACCACTACACTGGTTAAGATGGTTATTCCGCCTGAACTCATTAACAACACATTCATTGTATATCCTGTTTTTTTATTTTGAAAACTTTGTTTATTTTAATTGGCGTTGAGCTTACTGTTTAAATATTGATTCCCGAGAAACTCATGAATCCAATGGCCATCAAGGCCGTGATGATAAATGTTATGCCCAACCCTTTCAGCGGTTTGGGAACGTGGGAATATTCCAGTTTCTCCCGGATGGCGGCCATTCCAAGAATGGCCAGCAGCCAACCGATACCGGAGCCGAACCCGTAGGCGGTGGCCATGCCCACATTGGCAAATTCGCGTTGCTGCATGAACAATGAACCTCCGAGGATGGCACAGTTTACGGCAATCAATGGCAGAAAGATACCCAACGAGGCGTAAAGCGACGGGCTGAATTTCTCCACTACCATTTCAACCAACTGAACGAAAGATGCAATAACGGCGATAAAAATGAGCAGGCTGAACACACTCAGGTCGATCGTTGCAAATTGCGGGCCCAACCACGCTAAAGCGCCTGCCTTAAGTACGTAGTTTTCGAGCATATAATTGATGGGCAGGGTGAGCACGAGCACGAAAGTGACCGCAATGCCCAGCCCGAAAGCCGTCTTAACGTTTTTTGATACAGCAAGATAGGAGCACATACCCAGAAAGTATGCGAATATCATATTGTCTACAAATATCGATCTTACAATTAGACTAATAGCATCCATATTTATTTTTTTATTTTTGTTTTACGATAATTTTTCGATAAATACTCGATAGTTATCCGGTTAACACGCGTAGCGCACTAATTGGTCCCTTCCTGTAAATCCTTGTTTTTCGACCGGTGTACCCAGATGATTACCGCGACAAGGATCAACGCCATGGGGGCCAGCATCATAAGGCCGTTGTTTTCGTAACCGGCACTGTATGCTGCCTGCGGGATGACTTTGTATCCGAGTAGCGTGCCGGATCCCAGCAGTTCGCGGAAGAAGCCCACCGTTACCAGTATCCATCCGTATCCCAGTCCGTTACCGATCCCGTCGAGGAAGGAAGGCCACGGCCCGTTACCCAGGGCAAACGCTTCCAGGCGCCCCATCAGTATACAGTTCGTAACGATCAGTCCCACAAAAACCGACAGCTGCTTGTTCACGTCGTAAGCAAATGCTTTGAGTACTTCGCTCACGATGGTCACCAATGCGGCCACCACCACCAGTTGGACGATGATACGGATACGGTTGGGGATAGTTTTTCTCAACAGCGAGATAATAACGTTTCCGAAAGCGGTGACAATGGTTACGGCGATGGCCATTACCAATGACGGTTCCAGCTTGGACGTTACAGCCAGTGCCGAACAGATGCCGAGCACCTGTACCAGGATAGGGTTATTTTTATTGAGAGGCCCTAACAGAGCCTGTTTTGCTTTTGCTGATAATGCCATATTCTTATCGTTTTATAGTGAATGCGGATCTATTTTCCGTCATTTAATTGCAGTAAAAAATTCTTGTATTCTCCCACGCTTTCCAGCAACATCGCGTCAACTCCTTTACTGGTGATGGTGCCACCCGATATTCCGTCGACATAGTCCCTTTCGGAGTTGGTTTGTCCGGGTTTAACCACGGCTATGGATTTAAATTCGCCGTTTTTTATCAGCTCTTTCCCGTTGAATTGATTCCGGAAATGTGGGTAAACTATTTCCGCGCCCAGCCCCGGAGTTTCACCCGCGTGTCCGAATTCGGAACCGTAAACGGTGCTGCCGTTGCCCTCTACGGAGAGGTATCCCCAGATAGGCCCCCACAGGCCGGTGCCGTTCATGGGGATAATGTATTTTTTGGAACCTTCCACTTCCGCTTCATAGACAGCAAGCCCTTCCCCTTCGCCCGAAAAAGCGGGATCGGTGGGCTCAATTCCCTCCGTGCCGTCGATCTTTACTCCTTCGGGAGTAATGAGGTAGGCCGATTTAACCAGGGTTCTGTAGATACCGTCGGCTTCGGCCGGGGAGGCATCAACGCGTAGCGACCGGAGGATCTGCTGCATCTTGTCGGTATTCACGTTTGCAGTTTGTCTGTCGCTCAACACCTGGTGGGTGAAGGCCAGACCTATGGCAACGATAATCACCATTACCGATGCGTATATTATTGTATATGTGCTATTTTCTCTGTTCATAGTTCAATTGTATTCAGTAGTTATTCAGAAACGCGAATCCCTATTTTTTCACGGCAGCTCGTTTTAAGCGGCGTTTGATGTTGGCATCCACCACATAGAAATCGATCAGCGGAGCGAAAGCGTTCATAAACAGGATGGCAAGCATCATGCCTTCGGGATACCCCGGGTTGAAGATACGGATCAGGATGGCCACCACACCAATCAGAAAACCATATATCCATTTCCCCTTTTCCGTACGTGCCGATGTCACCGGATCGGTTGCCATGAATACAGCCCCGAAAGCGAAACCGCCAAGCAGGAAGTGATACACCGGCGGCATTTCCATAGCGGCATTTTGTGCGAGCAAATTAAGCAGGGCAACGGTGAACAGCCCTCCCAGGAAGACGGAAGTCATCGTTTTCCAGCTTCCTACGCCCGTTATGATCAGCAGGATGGCTCCCAGCAGGATGGCCAGGGTGGATACCTCACCGACCGACCCGGGAATTAATCCGATAAACATATCCCACAACGACAAAGGATTACCTGTGATTCCCAGGAAAGAGAAGTCTCCGAAACGTGAAGCGTCCGATACGGCAAGTTGTCCGAGCGGTGTTGCGCCGGAAAAGCCGTCTACAACATTTCCTCCACCCAGGCCGAACGTGTCGGCAGTGCGTACCCATACCTGATCGCCCGACATTTTAGAGGGATAGGCAAAGAACAAGAATGCGCGGGCGATCAACGCCACGTTAAAAATATTGTATCCGGTTCCGCCAAAAACTTCCTTCGCAAAAATGACGGAGAACGCAGTGGCTACGGCAATCATCCAGAGCGGGGTGTCCACGGGTAAAATCATCGGGATAAGCAATCCCGAGACCAAAAAACCTTCGGCCACTTCTTCCTTCTTCATCTGAGCCATGGCAAATTCGATGCCCAGGCCCACCACGTAGGAAACAACGATCTGTGGAAGCATGGCTAAAAGTCCGTAGAGGAAAGTTCCCACAAAGCCTGCCTGAACGTTTATGGCCAGATAATGCTGGTAACCTACATTATACATCCCCATGAGCAATGCCGGAATAAGTGCGAGTATCACGATAACCATCGTACGTTTTGAGTCTCTGGCATCGTGGATATGTACTCCCGATTTCGACGTCTTGTTGGGTACGTACAGGAAGGTTTCAAAGGCATCGTATGTAGAATTCAACCAATGAAATTTACCTCCTTCTTCGAAATTCGGTTTTATTTTATCGAGAAATTTTCTTAACGACATTTATTTTATCTGTTTTAATTTATTGTTATTCTATATTTGTCAATGCGTAGAGCGGAGGGCCGTACCGGTTACTCCATCTCTTTTCTCAGCATATCCAATCCTGTGCGTACAATACGCTGCAACTCCAGCTTGGAGGTGTCCACAAACTCGCAAAGTGCAAAATCCTCGGGCGCCACTTCGTAGATCCCGAGCTGTTCCATCTTATCGATGTTGAATGCCAGGGTGGATTTTATCAGCTGTTCGGGGAAAATATCCAGGGGGAATACCTTGTCGTATTCGTTGGAGACGATGATGGCTCTGGGGCCGCCCAGCAGGCGTGCATCCAGGCGATAGGCCTTTTTCAGTTTCAGGTAGGTGGCGCCGGCGCTGTAGCGTTTGGGCGACAGGGATGCCCATCCGAAAGCTTCGTGAACATCGTCACCTTCCGGTATTACGGTCAGTTGCGAATGGGTGGCGCGGAGCGCGCCTTCTGCCTCTATCCGGGTTCCGGTAAGCACGTTCCCGCTGATGTACCTCAGGTTGCCTTTTCCGTTGACATTGTCAGCAAAGAGCTTGCCCAGCTCCGTGCCGACAAGCATGTTGTAATAGCCGGTTTGTTTGACTTCCGATCCGGTAAGTGCTACGGTGCGGGTAAGGTCTACCACGCCTTTGTTGAAAAGCCTTCCGATGAACAACACATCCAGGGCATTTAATGTCCAGACTACTTCGCCCCTGTTCACGGGTGCCAGGTAGTTGATGTGTGTGCCGGTGTTTCCGGCGGGGTGTGGCCCTTCAAACTCAGTTATCGTTACGTTTGCGGCTTTCCTCAGCCCTTCGTTTTTCGTAGCGGGGCTGATGGAGAGGAACACCTTTCCTTTGGTGAGCCTGGCTAATGCGTTCAACCCGGTTTGCAGGTCGGCCTCCTGGCCTTTCAGGATGAAATCGTATGAGGGGGCCAGCGGAGCCGTGTCGAATCCGGTAACGAAAATGTCGCGCGGTTCTTTTCCGGGATCGGCAACGACGTCGTAAGGGCGTTGTTTGATGACAAACCAGATGCCGGCGTCGAGCAGTCTCTTTTTGATTTCTTCGGGAGGCAACGTACCGATCTCACTTTTGCCGTACTCTACGTAAGTGTTTTCTTTGTCGGCTTTGACAGTAACGTTCAGTATACGTCTTTTTTCTCCGCGGTTGATGGCTGTGACTGTTCCGCTGACGGGAGATGCAACCATCATGTCCGGGTGCATTTTAGAGAAAAATAACGCTTGTCCGGCTTTCACGGTATCACCCACCTTAACTTTGAGTTTGGGCGTGATTCCCTGAAAATCTTCCGGGCACACCTGTACATATTCACTTGTTATACTGCCGAGAAGTGTTTCTTCGGGTTTCCCTAACAAAGGAATCTGCAAGCCTTTCTTGATTTTAATTCGATTAGCCATATGTAATTGATAAAAATAACTGTTGGTTTTCTCAGGATAAACAACTATCAATCAGAGTTCTATTTAAAATAAGCTGTGAGGAGGGATAGCTATTTTCCGTTTAAGGTGCAAAGATAACTGTTTTATATTCAAAAAAGGAAGAATAGTGAAAAAAATCTTTATTCTGAAAATAAGTTAATCCCCGGTTTCCCTGAACGGGAGCTTGTCCGCTATCTATTTGTGGGGATAAGATGATCGAGGAATAAAAGTTGGAGAATATTTCCTGTTTTCAACAAGATCGTTATCTTTGCAGCCGTCATTCTTTCGGGTATTGGTTTTATGAAACTGTGAGAAAAATTGTTGGTCGCAAGATTCAGCTGTTAACGAAAAGCATGCGAAAGCCCATTACTAATTTATAAAATACAAAGTCATGAAAAATCTGTTGATAATATGCTCCTTATTTGCGTCATTATCGGTTGCAGCCCAGTTTGGAAATTTTAACCGGAACAGTCCTTGGGATGCCAGCTGGATATGTGTTCCCGATGCAGGAGAGAATGCCCCCGGGCTTTATTTATTCAGGAAAACAATAGATATAAAGTCGGTTCCCGGACAATTCGAGATTTACGTGTCGGCCGATAACCGCTATAAGTTGTATGTTAACGAGGTTCTGGTATCCATAGGATCTGCTCAGGGGGATTTAGGGCACTGGAATTATGAGGCGCTTGATATTGCCCCTTTTCTGAAAACCGGGGAAAACATTGTTTCCGCAAAAGTCTGGAATGAAGGCAACCTGAGGCCTGTTTCCCAGTTTTCTTTCCGTACCGGCTTTTTATTGCAGGGCACGAACGATGAGACGAAACAACTCAACACGAATGAGACATGGAAATGCCTGGAGGATAAAAGCTATACTCCCCTCAGGCAGAGTGTTCGCGGTTATTATGCGGCAGGTGCGGGGGATAAGGTTGATATGAATCTTGCGGTGAAAGGCTGGAACTCCGTTGATTTCGATGACAGCGGCTGGGAAAAAGCCAAACCTGTTTTCGAACGTCAGGTAAGAGGTATGGGGTTCATGGCCCGGGGCGGCTGGTCCTTAACGCCTTCGATACTCCCTCCCATGGAGTTGACCTACCAGCGGCTCGCTTCTACAAGAAAGACTGAAAATGTTTCTGTTCCCTCTTCGTTTCCAGCGAAGAAAACAAAAATAACGGTTCCGGCAAACACTACGGCGACCATCCTTCTCGATCAGGCATACCTTACGAATGCTTATCCTACGTTGATTTTCAGTGGTGGAAAGAACAGTACGCTCGTCATCACCTATGCTGAAGGATTGTACAATGAAGCGGGGGCAAAAGACAACCGGAACGAGATTGAAGGGAAAACCATTTCCGGCCGACAGGATACCGTCATCTCCGACGGGTCACAAAATCAGGAGTTCACTTCGCTTAACTGGAGAACATACCGATATGTGGAGTTGAAGGCCGAGACTGACGACCTGCCTTTGGTGATTGAAGATTTTTACGGCACATTTACCGGTTACCCGTTGGAAATGAATGCGAAGCTAGTATCGGATATCGACGAGCTGAATACCATCATGGAGATAGGCTGGCGTACAGCCCGGTTGTGCGCCGTGGACACCTATATGGATTGTCCTTATTACGAGCGCCTGCAGTATATCGGCGATACGAGGATCCAGATAATGATCACTTATTACAACAGCGGAGACGACCGCCTTCCTAAGAATGCCATTAATCTCTTCGATAATTCCCGACAGAAAGACGGGTATACACTGAGCCGTTATCCCGATACCCAAAACCAGGTAATACCCACCTATTCTCTCTGGCATGTAAGCACATTGTATGATTATTTGATGCACGGCAAGGACAATACGTTTCTGAAGACAAAACTGCTGGGTTCAAGACAAATCTTGAATTATTTTATCAGTTATATCGCAGAAGACGGCTCTTTAAAAAATGTTCCCGGCTGGAATTTTACGGACTGGGTTCCCGACTGGCGAATGGGAGTTGCCCCGATGGCTGAAGACGGAAGTTCTGCGTTAATGGATCTACAACTCCTGTTGGCTCTTCAGTCTGCAGTAATCCTGGAAAGGAGTGAAGGATCTGAAGAGTTTGCCGTGCTTTATGAAAAGATCGCCCGAAGCCTGGAGCAGACCATCCGGGATAAGTACTGGGATGAATCCAGAAAATTGTTTGCGGATACACACCTCAAGGATAAGTTCTCACAACACGCCAACTCCCTGGCTATTCTTGCCGGTTTGGCCACTGAGTCAACCGCGTTTGAAATGGGTAAGCTGATGTTGTCCGATACAACATTGGCTCCGGCATCCATATACTTTAAATATTACCTGCACCTGGCGTTGGCAAAGGCCGGCCTTGGGGATAATTACCTTAACTGGTTGGACATTTGGCGCAAGAACATCGATTTGGGGCTGACTACCTGGGGTGAGACCTCGGAAGTGGAAACGACCCGGTCCGACTGTCATGCCTGGGGTTCCAGTCCCAATGTTGAGTTTTTCCGCATTGTCCTGGGGGAGAGAGCACGATCCTTATTTCAAGAAAGTTAAGATAACATGCATCTGGGAGATATTGAAAAGATAGGCGGAGAAATACCACACCCATCCGGTAAGGTTGTAGTGAATTACCGGCAAACACGAAAAGGATTACAGGCTGAAATCAATTTGCCTGGGGACGTAAACGGATCTTTTGTCTGGAAAGGGAAGAGCTACGCGTTGAAGGGAGGATCCAACAAGCTGGATATCTCTACAGCTCCCTGATCCAGATATTCCGGAAACTAATGGGCTGGCTGGGGTCGCCGTGATCCTGCAGCTTGATGGGCCCGGGACCGTGTTCTTTCACTTCCGGAAATCCTACATAAGGGGTGGTACCCCGGATGATCGTATTGTTTTGCAGCAGGATACCGTTTTGTAAAAGGGTTACGGTAGGAGGGGTCCGGTAAGTCCCGTCTTTTTTGAATGTGGGTGCGGTGTAAATGATGTCGTAGGTATTCCACTCGCCGGGTTTTCGCATCGCGTTTACCAAGGGCGGTGTTTGTTTATAAATACTTCCGGTCTGACCGTTCACGTACGTTTCATTCCGGTAGTTGTCGAGGATCTGAATCTCGTAGATACCTTGCAGAAAAAGACCGCTGTTGCCCCGTGCCTGGCTTTCCCCTTTAATGCCTTCGGGTATGCGCCACTCCAGGTGCAGTTGAAAGTCGCTGAATTTCTGTTTCGTCTGAATATCCCCGGTACCTTTTTTTACGGTGAAAACGCCGTTGTGTACCGTCCATTCCGCCGGGGCACCTTTTGAATTCTCCCATTGGGAAAGATTTTTGCCGTCGAACAGGACAATGGCATCGGATGGGACGGGATCGGGGGTAACCACCGGAGGTTGGGGTTGCCAGTATTCGGTCATGGCCGGTGTCATGGGTGCGCGTTCGGGATATTTTTTTTCCTGTGCGTTTAGCGGAAGCAGGACGATTAATCCTGTCAAAATGATCAGATTTTGCCGTTTCATGTTGTCTTTTCTTTACTGTTGTGAGTTGACCTTTTGTTTATGCGTTATGCTTTTGGAAATTTCCAGGGCTCGCGGTAATCGGGTTTGATTAACCTGTCGGCCTTATCGTTGTTGAATGATTTTTTATTGTCATCATACATAAGCGTCGCTCCTGTACGTGCCGAAATATTGCCCAGATGAGCATATTTAGCACACAAGCTACCGTTTTCGATGGTACAGGCTGTCTGAAAATCGCGTTTTTTCACACATTCGATAAACCTTGCCACGTGCTTTTTGTGGTCCTGATAATCGGGTTCGCCTTTTACCGGTTCAGCTTTGTTCTTCTCCGGAATAACTTCCCATCCTTCGCGGTTGATGACCAATGTTCCGTTTGTGCCTTTAAAGGCAAGGCCGTAGTTTCTCCCGTAAGGCCCGGTCTCCGTGCCTGCAATGTTGTTCCACTGGATGGTGAAGTCATTGAAGTCGTATATTACGGAAAGGGTATCGAACGTTTCAGCGTAGTTCCCGGGATAAGCGAAATTTCCTCCCGAGCCTATGACCCGGTTGGGCATCTCCGTTACGTTCATCCCCCAAAGAGCCATGTCGAGCAGGTGTACTCCCCAGTCGGTCATCAGCCCTCCGCCGTAATCCCAGAACATGCGCCACGAGCCGTGAAAACGTTTCTCATTGAATGTCCTCACGGGTGCCGGGCCCAACCAGAAATTAAAATCGACGCCCGCAGGGACAGGGCTGTCGGGGACTGGGTTGAGGATGGCGGCGTAATTGAAGTTAGCCCATACATTTACCTGGGCGATCTTGCCCAGCTTGCCGCTGTCGATATAGCGTTTCATTTCATGCCAGTGATTGCCGCTTCGTTGTTGCTGTCCCACTTGTACTACCCGGTTGTGTCTCTTTGCCGCGGCAACCATTGCATCGCACTCGGCAATGGAATTGGCTATGGGCTTTTCCACATAAACGTCTTTCCCGGCTGCGCAGGCGTCGGTCATCTGCAGGCAGTGCCAGTGGTCGGGCGTTCCAATGATGATCACATCGATCTCTTTTCTCTCCAGCATTTTCCGGTAATCGCCATACAATTCAGGCTTTTTGTTCCTGAGCTTAACGAGATCTGCAGCCCTTCCGCTGAGTACATGCTGATCGACGTCACACAGGGCGATGCAATCTATTTCGGGATGGATCAGGAAGTCGGACAGGTTGGCCCATCCCATGCTGCGGCATCCGATCAGTCCGACATTGATCTTGTCGTTTGCCCCTGTACGGTTAGCAAACAAGCTGCTGCTTTGCAAAAACGACGGGGCAAGCAGCCCGGCCAGGACTGACGAGGCAGAATTACGTATAAATTTTCTTCTTTCCATTTTGATAAAAGATTAAGCAGGTTTCAGGTATGTTTTCAGTAAATTTTTGCCTTTCTACAGAGGGACCAATTCAAATGTATAGTCCTCCTTCAACAGCCACTCAATAGCCTTGGGTAGCGCGTATCGCAGGTTTTTTTCAGCTTTTAGCGAGTCGTGAAAAACAAGGATCGATCCGTTCCGGGTATAACGCTTTACGTTTTGCAAAACCTGTCCGGGCGACATGAACCTGCTGTAATCACGTGTAACAACGTCCCACATAATGATCCGGTAGCCCGCGTCCTGCAGTTTCCGGCACTGATTCATCCCGAGGTGGCCGTGCGGAGGACGAAACAGCGATGAGTCGATCAGTTCTCTTGCCTGACCGGCGTTGTCAAGGAATTTTCCTAAGCTGTGCTTCCACCCTTGCAAATGGTGGAAGGTGTGATTTCCCGTACGATGTCCTTTTTCAATTACTTGCCGGTATACCTCGGGGTGTTTGCGTACATTGTCTCCCACGCAGAAAAAAGTGGCCTGAACGCTATATCTGTCCAACAAGTCGAGTACCCAGGGCGTCACTTCGGGAATAGGCCCGTCGTCGAACGTGAGATAAACTGTTTTCCGTACAGGGTTTTCAATTCTCCAGACTGCATTCGGAAACAGCGTCCTGTATAAATGGGGAGGTTGCTCAATCAACATAGAAGATGCTTCGGATAACTGTTTACTGTTGTTTATTGTATTGCTCCAGTAGCCGGGGGCTGAACTGCTGCATCAGCTTTAAAGCCTGTTGCATGGTTGCCTCTTCCGAAGCCCGTTGAGCAGTATCGTTTTCCGAACGGTAATATCCGCGAATGGAACTGTCTGTTATGTCTTTTAAAATCACATCGCCTACATATCCCGCCCCTTGCATGTAATACGTCTGGGCCCGTTGCAGTAAATCGTCCGTATAGGTTTTGTACTTCTGCTTGTCGAACTCCTGGTAAACCGATGCTATCAGCAGCAGCGAGTTGACGTTGTAGTAGATATCAACCATCGTATTGCTTATTTGTCTTGGGGTCAGCCGGTCATACCAACTCAGGTTCTTCTGTAGCCTTTCCTCGATTTCGTCCATCAGCCGCTGCGCTTTTTCCGTTTCGCCTAACCGGTAATAAGCCCGGGCGAACATAATGCCGTCGTTGCCATAGGCTACCGCTTTTCCCGGCATGACCGTTGTTACTTTATCCAGCGCGGCAATGGCTTTGTCGTTTTTGCCTTCTTCGGTCAGGGCTTCGATCAGTTGATTGAAGTAGAGCCTGAAAGTGGAAATCATTCGTCGGCCGGTTTCGTCGAGGTAGATGTCCGGATTTTCTTCCAGTCCGCCCCAGCGGAATTTGTTCATCAGGTTGTCGTAAGCCTTTTCAGTGTTCACGCCACCGCTTTGCGGGATTCCCGGAACAATCTGATAGGCTAATCCCGTCAGGGAGAAATTGCTGTTTTGCAGGTTCATATACAGGTTCCGGTCGACCGTGGTGGCATAGTAGATCGGGCGTTTCCAATTATCGTCATTGATATTGGTCAGCATTTCCATAATCATCATTTCCTGTCGGTAAAGAGCCGATTTCTCACCCAGGTTGAGGAACATTTTGTCTGCCGGCCTTGAGTTGAATGCCTTCCAATCCGTTGTTGCCGAATCAACGTTTAAGTAGAGCCTGTTGGAAGGGATAATCTGAGTATCTCCCGTGCTGAACGGATTTGCCGGTTTGTATTGGCCCGTACGCAGGTTTTCCATTATTTCCTTGAGGGGAATGCTGTCCCGGTAGGCGTTTACGTCGTAATACTGTCCGTAGGAAATGCTGGGTATGTTGTTCTGTTTAAGTACGTTCTGGATTTCGTTTTTCGTAACTACGAAAGCTGCACTTGCCGCATCGCCCCAGTATTTCTCCCTGTCCCATTTGATGGGTAGCGGTGCGGATTCGTATGCTTGACGGAGCATTTGATCCACGTACCATTCGGTTTGCAGGAAGCTTAAGTTGGTGACGCGGACATCGGTGCGGAAGCCTTCTGTCTCCTGAGCGTACCAAAGCGGGTAGGTGTCGTTGTCGCCATTGGTAAAGAGAATGGCATCCGGTTCTACGCTGCTGAGGTAGTTCATGCCGGTATCGCGGGCCAGGGTTCGCCCGGAACGGTCGTGGTCGTCCCAGTTCTGTCCCGCCATTTGAAGGGGGACGAGCAGGCAGGCCGCGCTGACCAGCGTAGCTGACAGCGTGGTATTCTTGATGTAGTTGCGGAGATATCGACTGATTCCGGCAACGCCTATACCCACCCAGATGGCGTAGGCATAGAATGATCCGGCATAAGCGTAATCCCGTTCGCGGGGTTCGTAAGGCGTTTGGTTGAGGTACAGCACGATGGCTAATCCTGTCATAAAGAACAACAGAAAGACGATGGAGAAACTTTGCTTCCCTTTCCGTTTCAGGTTCAGCTGGTAAATTATGCCGATAACCCCCAACAGGAAAGGCAACAGGTAGTATTTATTGTGCCCTTTGCTGTCGGCGACCTCGGGTGCAATGTTGTCCTGCGGCCCCAGGCCAAGGATAGGCCCGTCTATAAATTTGATTCCGGTGATCCAGTTCCCTTTGGTAATTCCGCCATCTCCCTGGATATCGTTTTGCCTGCCGGAGAAATTCCACATGAAATAACGCCAGTACATAAAATTAATCTGGTAGTTAAACAGGAATTTCAGGTTGTCGAACAGCGTGGGTTTTTTACTTCTGTCGGTAATGCCGCCCCAAATCTCATACCCTTGAATGTGGTTGCCGTATCCCGGTTCCGACGGGTGGGTATGCATGCGCGGAAAGAGCATGGTGTTGGTGTACTTGTATGTGGGTATCTTGGATTCTACGTACCGGTCTTTCTGGTTTTCGGCCGTTTGCAATACCCTGCTGTACGATTTTTTCTCTTTTGAAATTTCAGCGCGCCCCTGATTGTCCCTGACAATTTGCGAAGCGTAGGTAGTCCCGTAAATGATGGGCGTTTGTCCGTACTGTTCTCGGTTGAGGTAACTGCCGAGGGAGAACACATCCTCCGGTGAGTTCAGGTCGAGCGGGGTGTTGGCCGATGACCGGATCGGAATGATGGCATATGCTGAAAATCCGATAAGGATAACCAGTAGGCTCGACATGGAGAGGTTCAGAAACTTGATGTTTAGCTTGTTTTTGGAGAAAACGAAATAGATGGCTGTGGCAATAAGAACGAGCCACAACCAGATACTGCCTCCAATAAATAAAATACCGGAAAGGCCGATGCTCAACAAAAAGGCAATTCTAGCCCTTTTTATATCGCCCCTGTCGGAGATGCTCTCGAACAGGGCCCAGACGATACTTGCCACCAGCAGGATCAGGTAAACGGCAACGCCCGTGTTGTAGGACATGCCCAGTGTGTTCACAAAGAAAAGTTCGAACCATCCACCCACTTTGGTAAATCCCGGAATAATTCCGTACATCAAAATAAGGATCAACCCGAAAGAAAGGAACAACGAAAATAATCCGCCTTTCCAGGTGGGGTTTTCGGTCTTTTTGTAGTAGTAAACCATCACAATAGCGGGGATACACAACAAGTTAAGCAGGTGAACGCCTATAGAGAGTCCCATGATGTAGGCAATCAGTACGATCCATTTGTCGGAATCGGGTTTTTCCGCATTTTCTTCCCATTTCAGTATCAGCCAGAAAACCAGTGCGGTGAGCATCGATGAAAAGGCATATACCTCACCCTCTACAGCTGAGAACCAGAACGTGTCGGAAAATGTGTAGACCAGCGCACCTACCAGGCCGCTGCCGATCACGGCGATAGTTTGCCCAAGGCTGAACGCATCGTTTTTCTCCCCCATCACCAGTTTGCGGGTCAGGTGTGTGATGGTCCAAAACAGGAAAAGGATGGTGAAAGCGCTCAGAAGGGCCGACATGCTGTTAACCATTTTTGCCACCTGTCCGGGATCGTTGGTGAATTGAGTGAACAAGTTCCCGAGAAGCATAAAAATGGGTGCGCCGGGAGGATGCCCTACCTCCAGTTTGTAGGCCGATGAGATAAATTCGCCGCAGTCCCAGAAACTGGCCGTTGGTTCAATGGTCATCAGATAAACAACAGCGGCAATTACAAAAACAACCCAACCTGAAATTGTATTGATAAGTTTGTATTTTTTCATTATTTCGTGATAAAAATGATACTCAACCGAAAATTTGGACAAAGGTAAGAAAAACAATTAGCAGATCTTATTAAAAAAAGAAAAAAAGCGATGCAGTGTCAATGAGTTGCTTACCAAAAAACAGTGGAGGGTGGGCGAAAAGTTATCCTTGTCGTAAATAATCAATTGCACTCAAACGAATGTTAACTGAACTATGCAAAAGTTAAAAGCGGTGATTTATGTTTTAAAACATGTTTCATTTTAAATAACAGCTAATGAGGTATTTGCCTCATTTTGTTAACAAAAATTTAACTTTGTTAGGGTTTGAGTGCCAAAATTTATTGAAAGATAATTTGGTCAAAAAAAAGGAAACAATTTACTTTGGTAAGGATTAAGGAAAAAAATCGTTATTCAAAGGTCATTTTCTTTTTTTATTGTCAGATTTAATGGAGAAAACATTAGTAATTCTTAAGCCTTCGGCGGTACAACGGAGCATTGTAGGTGAAGTTGTTTCGCGGTTTGAAAAAAAAGGGCTTCAAATTGTGGGAATGAAGATGGTGTCTTTGTCTGACTCAATATTGGAAGAACATTATTCTCACTTAAAGGAAAAGCCATTCTTCAAACGCATCAAAGATTCAATGCAGGTAAGTCCGGTCATTGTTATGGCGTTGGAAGGTTTAGAAGCGGTTGAAGTGGTGAGGATGATGGCAGGGCCGACAAACGGAAGAAAAGCTCAGCCAGGAACCATTCGGGGAGACTACAGCGTCAGTGTGCAGGAGAATATTATTCATGCATCTGATTCTCCGGAGACGGCAGAGGCAGAATTGAAACGCTTTTTTTTGGAAAACGAGATTTTTAACTATCCATCACCGGCTTTCGTTAATCTTTATGCTAACGATGAAGTCTGACATCAGTAAATTAATTAAGTTGTAACTAAAGGCCATTCTCAGCTATATCTTATTATGGAGAGAGATAAGAATTTATCTAAGGTAAAAGTATTGTTTTCCGCCTCTTTGGTATTTTTTACGTTGAGCGCGTTCGCTCAATCAAAAGTGGAGTTATCCGCACAATCCAGACCGGAAGTTAATTACAAACAATTACACAGTGCAAGTTTAGGAAATCAGGAAGGATTATTTGCCGACGGTATAAAGCTCAAAATGGACTTGTCTGTCCTTGAGGAAGCCGAAGCGGCTCGTGAAGCATTCGATGTAAACGAAATTCCGTGTGACGATATTTACGGGGGAGTGTGGAAAAATGCCCATGTGGATATTTACGGTGCTTTAAAAAATGCTCCCGATTCTTTTATCGTCAACCTGACTAACTTTTCCATGCCTCACGTGGGAAGAATGACTTCAAACTTCGGAAGAAGGGGGAGCCGCCGCTACCATTACGGTATCGATTTGAAATTGCAGGTGGGCGACACCATCTACGCTGCTTTCGACGGAAAGGTCAGGGTGCAGCAATATGAACGGAGAGGGTATGGATATTATGCGGTAATACGTCACGTAAACGGATTGGAAACGGTTTACGGACATTTATCGAAGTTTTTGGTGAAGGAAAACGACTTTGTCAAGTCGGGGCAACCCATCGCTTTGGGCGGGAACACCGGAAGGTCTACCGGTCCGCACCTGCACTTCGAGACCCGGTTCCTGGGAAAACCCATCAATCCGAATTACCTGATCGACTTCAACAACAAGGTGTGCCATCGCGACGAGTACCTGGTTACCAATTCGAGCTACAGAAAAACATCTCAAAGCAGCAGGGTGCTTACCAATGCCAGCAATTATAAAGAACCCACCTCTACCGCCAACAACAAATATGTTTCGGGAACAGTGAAATATCACCGGATTAAAAGCGGAGATACGCTGGGAGCTATCGCCAGAAGACACGGCTTATCCGTATCGAGGTTGTGCAGCATGAACAACATTACCCCGAAGACCACGCTGCGGATAGGGAAATCGTTAAGAGTTTCATAAAGTAGAATTTCTAATTAAGAGGGAAAGGTGCAGGAGGTTGAGCTTGTACCTTTTTCTTTTTTTGTTTAACTTTGTGGCTTCATTAAAGATAAAAAAACAGTGCTATTCCTATGAGTGAAACAAACCGGCAATTCGATGAGGTGATCGCCATTTGCAGAAACATGTTTGAGAAGAAGTCGAGTGATTACGGGCCTACATGGCGGATTTTACGTCCTGAATCGGTAACGGATCAGTTGTTGATTAAAGCCAACCGGATTCGTTCACTGGAGATCAAGAAGGAAAGCAAGGTGGGCGAGGGTATCTTTCCGGAATTCATCGGAATAGTCAATTACGGCATTATGGGGTTGATACAGCTCGAGCTGGGGTATGCCGACAGTGTGGACATTACCAACGAAACAGCACTGCAGCTTTTCGATAAATACATCACCGCAGCTAAGGAGTTGATGTACGCCAAGAACTACGATTACGATGAAGCTTGGCGCAGTATGCGTGTCAGCTCATACACCGACTTGATACTGGCGAAACTGTTCCGGATCAAAGAGATGGAGAACAAGCAAGGGAAAACCATTGTGTCTGAAGGTATTGATGCTAACTATACGGATATCGTTAACTATGCCTTGTTTGGATTGATAAAACTCCATTTCGGGGAAGAATAGTTTTTTATAATTATCATTAATCAGTACAGAGGCTCAACGATGAATTCCCGTGAAAAGCTTGTGAAATTTCTGACGGAATTGTCCCGGATTATTCTTGGGATTACCTTTGCTTTTTCGGGATTTGTGAAAGCCGTTGACCCGTTGGGTTTCACCTATAAGATTCAGGATTATCTTGTTTCTTTTGACCTCCCGGGCCTGTTTCCCCTGGCGCTGCCGGCAGCCATTACCTTGGTTGTCCTTGAGTTTTCGCTGGGTGTTTTTTTGCTGCTGGGGATCTATCGCAAGCCCACTGTCCGGCTCGCGGCTGTTTTTATGGCTATCTTCCTTCCGCTCACGCTCTGGATTGCGTTGAAAAATCCGGTCAAGGATTGCGGTTGTTTTGGCGATGCGCTAATCATCAGTAATTGGGAGACGTTTTATAAAAATATCGTTTTAGGAGTTTGTGCGGTCGTTTTGCTACGCTATTACCCGAGAATCATGCCGTTGTTTTCTGTCGGATCCGCCTGGAAGGCAGGTGCCTATACGGTTGTTTTTGGGTTTGCCTTTTCCGTTTACAACGTGGTTAAACTGCCTGTTTTCGATTTTCGTCCGTATCATATCGGGGCCAATATTCCGGAAAACATGTATATCGATCCTGCAAAGGCCGATGTTGTGGAAAATATTTTTATTTACAGCAAGGGTGGGGTTGAACAGGAATTTACAGAGGAGGACTATCCGTGGAACGACTCTACTTGGACGTTTGTGGAGATGAAGACCAAGCTGATTCAAGAGGGTGAGAAACCCAGGATAGAGGATTTTCAGGTCTCGGCATTGGCTTACGACAGTCTGTTGCAGGGTTTTGTTGCCGGAGACGATATTACACAGCAACTCTTGTCGGACACGGGCTATCAGTTTCTGATGGTTTCGCATTCGTTGGAGGAGATGAACAAAAGACATCTGGACGATTTCAGGAAAGCAGCCGGGTTCGCGCAAAAAAAGGGTTACGGTTTTTATTGCCTTACTTCGTCGCCGGTCGATTCTATCGAGGCGTGGAGTGCACGGCACCCCGCCGGTTTCCGCTTTGCTCATGCAGACGAAAGAGTGCTGAAAACGATGATCCGTTCCAACCCGGGATTGTTGTTACTGTCGGGCGGCAACGTCATCAATAAGTGGGACGACAGTGAAGTTCCCGATTTCGAATCGGAGCGGGGAGAAGAGTTGCTGAAAGCCAAGGGATGGAAAATGAACTTTTGGGGTAAACTGATGGTTATACTCCTGATATTTATTGTTCCGCTTTTACTGGTAAAACTGGAAGAATTTAAGGGAAAGCGGTCGGGGCTCCCGGCTATAAAAAAGGGCTATACTAAAAAAATATAGTTTCATATATATTCGTAGCTAATTTATTCAGCTAAAAATGAGGCATGTCAGTCGAGGGTTTAGCTCCCAATGCGATGATTTGGAAATTAAATAAACAATACGCACATTTATATATTATAAAAACAACAATTATGAGAAAAAAGATTGTAGCAGGCAACTGGAAAATGAACAAGAACCTGCAGGAAGGGTTGACATTGGCACAAGAGCTGGATGCGGCCTTAAAAGGGAAACAGGTGAATTGCGAGGTGGTTATCGGAACTCCGTTTATTCATCTGGCAAGCGTGGCTAATGCCATTGATACGGAAAAAATTGGCGTGGCAGCGCAAAACTGTGCCGACAAGGCATCGGGAGCATACACCGGTGAGGTTTCGGCTGAGATGGTGGCCAGCACGGGAGCGAAATACGTGATTTTAGGGCACAGCGAACGCCGGGCATATTACCACGAGACAGTAGGTATACTGAAAGAGAAAGTATTGTTAGCGCTGGAAAACAACCTTACCCCCATTTTCTGTATCGGAGAAGTGTTGGAAGAACGTGAAGCCAACCGTCATTTCGATGTGGTTAAATCGCAGATTACATCGTCGTTGTTCGACTTGTCGAAAGAGGATTTCTCCAAGATCGTACTGGCTTATGAACCTGTTTGGGCCATCGGTACCGGAAAGACAGCAACGGCTGCCCAGGCACAGGAAATGCATGCGTTTATCCGCAAAACTCTGGCCGAAAAGTATGGGGAAGAGGTGGCTGAAAATACGTCCATCCTTTACGGAGGAAGCTGTAACGCGTCAAATGCGAAAGAATTATTTTCCAATCCCGATGTTGACGGCGGGTTAATTGGTGGAGCATCCTTGGGGGTTGATAAGTTCATGCCCATTATAGAGGCTTTTTAATGCATTAAAGAATTTTACCACAGATTTGAACTCAGGTCTGTGGTATTTCTCTATCTTTGCAGAAATTTTTTCACTATGAAGTTTTCATACAACCTATTGCTTTTGCCGTTGTTGCTGGTATTTTGTCTTAACGCAACAGCACAATCGCAAAAACAACACAAAGAGATCATAGCCGACCTGAATGCCGTAAAACCCGGTCAGGGCCGGGTGATGGTTTTTGAGGATAAAGCCATTGCGGAGGTGTTGGGACGGAGTATGGCACCGGCGAGAACGGTTTACGCTACCGGTGACGGATCGGTTCAGTATGTGAAAATGCGGGGATTTAAGATTCAGGCATTCTCCGGAAACAACCAGCGGACTTCAAAAAATGAGGCATATTATAAACAGGGGCTCATAAATACGTCCTTTCCCGGACAGGAGACCGTTGTTACTTTTGATTCTCCTTTCTGGCGGCTGCGAGTTGGAAACTTTAAAACCCGCAAAGACGCTACCGCGGTTTTGAACGATATGCGGAAGACTTTTCCTGCTTTCGGCAAGGAGATGTACATTGTCATAGATGAGGTGAAAATACCTGTCGATCAACTTCAAGAATAATTTAGCCCATGTCGCCGGAAGAAACAGAGGACAGAAAGTCAATCATAGCGGATCACATGAAAGAGGTGATCACCCTGCTGGGTGAAGACGTAGCCCGTGATGGGCTGATCAAGACGCCCGACCGGGTAGCCAAAGCGATGCAACACCTGACAAGGGGGTATTACCAGGACCCCGAAGAGATATTGCGTTCGGCACTGTTCCGGGAGAATTACCGGCAGATGGTTATCGTAAAGGATATCGACCTGTTCTCGTTATGTGAACATCACCTGTTGCCGTTTTTCGGGAAAGCCCATGTGGCATATATCCCTGACGGATACATTACAGGATTAAGTAAAATTGCCCGGGTGGTGGATGTGTTTGCCCGGCGTTTGCAGGTTCAGGAACGGCTGACCACCCAGATCAAGGAGTGTATTCAGAAAACACTTAACCCGATGGGCGTGATGGTGGTGATTGAAGCCCAACATATGTGTATGCAGATGCGTGGTGTTGAAAAACAAAATTCCATCACCACTACTTCGGATTTTACCGGAGTTTTTAAAGAGCAAAAAACCCGGGAAGAGTTTATTGCCCTGATCAAATAAGCGGAGACGCTTCTAGACTTTCTTTGCCACCCTTTTCCGGTCGTTTTCGTCCAAAAGGATCTTTCGTATCCGGATGGCTTTGGGCGTAACTTCCACGTACTCATCTTCCTTGATGTATTCCAGTGCTTCCTCGAGGCTGAAAATTATCGGCGGAGCCAGTTGGGCTTTGTCATCGGTTCCCGATGCGCGTACGTTCGTCAGTTTTTTCGATTTGGTGACGTTTACCACTAAATCGCCTTCTTTGCTGTGCTCGCCGACCACCTGTCCTTCGTACACATCGGTCTGGGGTTCGATGAAGAAATGTCCCCGGTCCTGGAGCTTGTCCAGTGCATAGGCAAAGGCATTGCCCGATTCTCCGGCAATAATGGATCCGTTCTGGCGCTTTTCTATGTTGCCTTTCCAGGGTTGGAATTCCAGAAACCGGTGTGCCATGATGGCTTCCCCGGCAGAGAGCGTGAGAACGATATTGTTTAATCCGATAATGCCGCGCGAGGGGATGGTAAACTCAATGTGCATGCGGTCGTTCTTGCTTTCCATGCTTTTCATTTCGCCTTTCCGCCGGGAGATAATATCGATGATTTTGCTTGCCGATTCTTCGGGAAGGTTTACAGTGAGTTGTTCTACCGGTTCGTATTTTTCCCCGGCGATCTCTTTGATGATCACCTGGGGCTGCCCCACCTGTAGTTCATAGCCTTCACGCCGCATGGTCTCGATCAGTACAGACAGATGGAGGACACCCCGTCCGAACACCGTCCATGAATCGGAGCTGCCGGTTTCTTCCACACGCAACGCTAAGTTTTTATCCAACTCACGCATCAGTCTTTCGTAAATGTGGCGTGACGTCACGTACTTGCCGTCCTGTCCGAAAAAAGGAGAATTGTTGATGGTAAAGAGCATCGACATGGTGGGCTCGTCGATAGCAATCGGATCGAGCGGTTCCGGTTTCTCCAGGTTGGTGATCGTATCGCCGATATCAAACCCATCGATACCGATCAACGCGCAAATATCACCCGACAAAACAGCATCGGTTTTGACCCTTCCCAATCCCTCGAACACATCTACTTCCTTTATCCGGATCTTGTTGATACTGCCATCGCGTTTACAAAGCGCATAATCCTTGTTGGGTTCAAGAGTGCCCCGGTGTACCCGGCCCACTGCGATCCGGCCCACGTAATTGGAATAATCGAGTGAGGTGATGAGCATTTGCGGAGTCCCTTCCCGCGATTTGGGAGCGGGGATATATTTGACGATGGCGTCGAGCAGGGGAATAATGTTGGTTGACGGTTTTTTCCAATCGTCGGACATCCATCCCTGTTTGGCCGAGCCGTAAACAGTAGGGAAGTCGAGCTGGTCTTCGGTAGCATCAAGGCTGAACATCAGGTCGAAAACGTTTTCCTGTACCTCTTCGGGGCGACAGTTAGGCTTGTCGATCTTGTTGATAACCAGGATCGGTTTTAATCCTATCTCTAACGCTTTTTGCAAAACAAAACGGGTTTGGGGCATGGGGCCTTCAAAAGCATCTACTACCAGCAGGCAGCCGTCGGCCATGTTCAGCACCCTTTCCACTTCACCGCCAAAATCGGCGTGTCCGGGTGTATCGATAATGTTTATTTTTACGTCTTTGTATTGAATGGAAACATTTTTGGATAAAATGGTGATGCCCCGCTCACGTTCCAGGTCGTTGCTATCAAGTATTAAATCTTCGGTGTGCTGATTTTCCCTGAACAGGTTTCCGGCCAGGAGCATTTTGTCCACCAGGGTAGTTTTACCATGATCAACGTGGGCGATAATGGCTATATTGCGTATTTTTTGCATAAAACAATCTTTTTCTGGGATGCAAAGGTACGTTTTTTCATTGAAAAATTCGTAAGTTATTGAAAAACTGTTTTAAATTTTTTGGTTGATCCGCAAAAGTTATGGATGCTCAGAAAACAGTTCCGGTTATTGAGCATATTCAAGGGCGTAAATGACATCTAATTTTTCTTTAACCGTTTACAACTATTAAAACAGTATATAAAACTGTTATATATAGTTATATTATTAATTTTTATAGTTGTTTTTTTAGGAAGTATGTTTACATTTGTGTGAGAATCGTATAAAACAAAGCCTTATGATGAGATTAACCGAAAAAGAAGAAGAGGTGATGCAAATTTTATGGGATAAAGGACCTTTGTTTGTCCGCGAAATCCTTGAGGTTTATCCGGAACCTAAACCTCATTACAATACCGTTTCTACCGTTATCCGGGTGCTTGAAGAAAAGAATTTTGTAAGCCATAAAGCGTATGGAAATACGTATCAGTATTTTCCCGTTGTGTCGCAGGATGAGTATAAAGGCAGGGCACTGAAGAAAGTGATTTCCCAATACTTTGATGACTCTTATACCCATGTGGTCTCTACATTGATCGAAGAGGAGCGGTTGTCGATCAGTGAATTGAAAGACCTGATAAGGAAAATTGAAAGAGGTAAAAAATAATTCTTCCGAAGATGGAAAACCTTATGGTATACCTGGCCAAGGCAACCATTTGCCTGATTGCTTTCTCCGTATTCTTCCGGTTGTTGTTGATGAGAGAGACTTTCTTTCGTTTTACGCGTTTCACGTTGATTTCAGGATTAATCGTCTGCACAATCTTACCTTTTGTAAAACTGAAACTGAGTCAGTCGCATGCTCTTCAGCAAACTGTTTTTCAGTTTGAAGAGTTGCTGTTACCGGAAAAACTTAAAGGCCCTGAGGCTCGATACGTATTGCCGGAAGATGAGCGGGTTGAGCGTGCCAACCCTGAAGCGGCTGTTTCGCAGCACACGACCGGTGTAAGCATTGGAAGGCCGGTCTCCCCGGTTACGGCATTGACTGTGATTTATTGGCTGGGTGTAGGAATAATGCTGTTGCGCTTGGGAGCCTCTTTTATCAGTTTGTATCGTCTGCTTGGAAAGAGCAGAAGGATCGAGAAAGAAGGCTATAAATTGATTGTCAGTTCCGGGAGTATCGTTCCGTTTAGTTTTTTCCGTTATATCGTATTATCCGAGAAAGATTATCTGGAGAATCCCGACGAAATTATCCTGCACGAAAAAATGCATATCCACCAGAAACACAATATCGATGTCTTTTTTTCGGAACTTTTTCTTGCTGTCCACTGGTTTAATCCAATGGTCTGGCTGTTGTGCCGCGATTTACGCGAGATCCATGAATACGAAGCCGATAATGCGGTGATTGAAGCCGGCATTGAAGCTCAAAAGTATCAATTGTTACTTGTAAAAAAAGCCGTTGGCGAAAGGCGCTTCACTTCTGTAGTCAACGGGTTTAATCAATCAAAAATTAAAAACAGGATTGCTATGATGTTAAAAACAGAATCATCGAGATGGGCGCGGCTCAAAGTGTTGGTTGCCGTGCCGTTGGTTGTCGTTGCTTTATTGGCGTTTTCACAGCCTGAAAGTGTGAAAGATCAGTTTGTAAGTTATCTGGAACGAAAAGCGGCCGTGGATTATTTTCTTTCGGTGAGAAGGGTGCAGAAAGAAAATTACCTGGCTTACCTGTATCTGGATGCAAAGGGGCAGTTGTTCCTGATGAGTGAAAATGCGGATACTGCTTTGATACAAGTAGCTGATGTGAACGAAAGGATGGATTTAGTAGAAGCTTTCAGCCGGCTAATCACCGAGAAGCTTAATGAAAACACCCCGGCACCTGTCGATTTTATTCTGGGAGCCGAAAATGATACCCCTATGCGGAGTGTTTCACTGGTGAAAGAGGCTGTGCGTGAGGTGTACGGCAGATCGTGCGGAGCTGTTTCGAAGGAAAAGAATGCTTCTCCGAAAGAAGTAGCGGAAAAGTTTCCCTTGTCGATTACTTTTACTTCTCTTCAGGCGAATGATCCTGAAGGAATTGTGCAACAGGTGCAGTCTAATCCCTATTTTTATTGGGAGCAGGTGTGGAAGTACTGTAAAGAGAAAGGTATTGAACCGAAAGATATTGATTTCAGGGCGGCTGACAATCGAAACCTGATCCTTGTTTTAATTAATTCGGTCAATGCGGTAATGTATACAAATTACGGCGGTTCCGAGTGGTTCCAAA
The DNA here is from genome assembly GCA_038561985.1 of Petrimonas sulfuriphila. NCBI lineage: Bacteria > Pseudomonadati > Bacteroidota > Bacteroidia > Bacteroidales > Dysgonomonadaceae > Petrimonas > Petrimonas sulfuriphila. The sequence continues at coordinate 1,818,386 of CP073276.1, forward strand.
CCCAAGAGGAGGGGATGAGCGCTACGTCGGTCGGGGTGTTGAAGAAGATGATTGTGGAGACGATGGAAAAAAACAGCGACAACCCTTTTTATATCTCGCTGCAGCATGATAAGGCCTCTTCAACCGATTTTATCATCAAATTTATTCAAGAGGTTTTGCCCCAGGCTTACGAAGAAGCGTTGAAGGAAGTCTCTGCCCGAAAAGGTGTTTCTTTCGACGAGCTCAGGGAGAGCAAACCGTTGTTGCTTTTTTATGCCGTACCGCGGGTTTTTGCTGCCCCGGCAAAAGTCGGAAACGACCGGGTAAGCGAAAAAGGGGCCAGGTTTCAGGTGCGTACCACCACGAGGAAGCACGATACGGAAGAGATGATGTTTATTGTAGAAAATGGTCTGGTCATCGTTGATGAAAAAATGGACCAATCGGATGTGACCGGTATTCAAAAGATGTTGAGCAAAGAGGATAAGCAGGCCGCTAAAAAAACCTACTTTGTCCTTGGAACGGGATTTTGAAGATCCTGTGGAAGCCAGTCCAGGCTGTTTATCAACGGATGGTTCTTCCTCCACTGTTCAAGTTCTTCATAACTGCTTACATCCCCCTCAAAAACAGCGTGATAAATTTCTATTCCGGGAATCACGATACCCTCCGGAATCTCCTGTTTCAGTTGAAGGATTGTCTTGCGGATTTCTGGTGTCAGGCGTTCGGTGATGGCATCTGTAACTCTCTCTACCGTACCGTCATATCTTGATCCCTTTCGGATATGAATCATGTCAAATTTCCAGGTGTCCCGGTTGTTGTGTTCATATAAAACGTGCCACTCGATACATTCCTCTTCGGTGTCAATCAGGTTTTTATAATGAATTTCCTTCAAAGATAACCTTTCTGCCAATTCCTGGATAACGGAGAAGCTTTCGGATATACTGAGTTTGTCCGTGTAGATGTGCATATCAATATCCCTGTTTTTCATCAACAGGCCCGACTTGAGTGAGCCTACCAGGTTCACGGTCGCTCCTGCCTTTTCCCAGGTTTGAACAATCCCTGTCTCTTTCAGTATTTGCCAGGCCGTTTGTTGATTCTCTGCGGCAAGTGTAAGTATATCCATACAGTTGATTTTATCGGGACAAAGATACGCATATGCTTTTTGTCAACCGGGTTTGTTGAAAAAAATTGTACATTTGGTCTTTTAAACCAAAAACGTATGACACCTTCCGAACTGCTCCATATCCGCCTTTACAACCAGTTGCTCGCTATGCATGCTCTGACGGAGCCCCGGGAGGTGGTAGCCTGGATGGGTGCGATGCAGGCTCAGGCGCTGGAGATGCCCAAAAAGGCCCTCTCTCTTTTTCAGCCGGAAGTGGAGCGGGTGGAGAAGTTTTATACTTAATGATACTTATTGAAGGCTTTTCTTGAAGCCGATAACGGTAAGGAGGTCGGTAAGTTGCTCCTTGCAGCTGATATCAATTGTCAGGGGGAATAACTTCCCTATCGGTTTCATCGCGGCGAACTCCTCTTTTTTGGTTTTCGAAATATCCAGTTCGGCAAAGGATTTGAGATGCTTTTCGGTGAAATAGAAACTCGTCTTGAAGAATCCTTCCCAGATGGAAAGCCAGAGAATGGTTTTTTTCTTTTGTGTTATTTTCCCGAGCCATGCTTTCCCGTCGTTGTAATACCTCCACTCGATGTTCAGCCCATACTCCGGGCTTGTAATCCTTCCGAGGAACGATGCCAGGACGCTGTAGACTGAATTGCCCAATACGTCATTCAGTACCCTTTCTGTGGGAATTATTTCCGGGTCTCTCAGTTGCATTTTTGGTTCCATAGCCAAAGTCCATAAGCCGTTGCCGGTTAAAATTTGTCAAATAATCTCAGATCTTCTTCCCGATATAGAAGACATATCCGTAGTACTCCTTGTATTTGTCATACAGCGATTTCTCGCGACGTTGCTCCCGGACGAGCATCTCGGCCGTGGGGTTGCCCGCATGCTGCTGCAGGAACATCTCCTGCACAGCAACCTGCGGAGCATAGAAATGGTCGGTCCAGCAGTTTTCCGGCAGGATAAAGGTAGCTACGGGAACATAGCCTGCTTTCTCCATCTGTGCCACCTTGTGGGAGACGGTGTCGATCTCCGGATAGGCATCCATCCAGAAATCGTGGATCTCGGCAGGACGTTCCACCGTGAACCAGGAGGCTTCCGATATGGCAATATACCCGCCTCTCTTCAGCAGTTTTCGCCATTCGTTCAATCCTTTTTCAAAACCAATATTGTAAATCGACCCTTCCGACCAGATCAAGTCCAGCTCCTCCTCCTTGAATGGAAGTGAAGCCATATCTCCAGTAATCCCTTTCACCCGGTCTTGCAGGTTGTGTTTGGCCGCATTCCGGTTAAAGAGATCGATAAAGAGGGGGAAGAGGTCGATGCCGGTAATCTGCCCCGGGCAGTGTTGTGCCAGCGTCATGGTCTGCCCCCCGGTGCCGCAGCCGATGTCGGCGATGCGGGCAGTATCGGTGAGGGGTTCGATGAAGCTGAGTGCCTTCAGCGTTACTTCGGGACTTCCCGGTCCCTGTCGTTCAAGGTTGGTGAAATATTCACAGATCAGGTTGAAGTCGAAGTCGTGTATGGAAATGTTTTCGTTGCTCATGATGTTTTTGAATAATGTGGTGATATAACAAATACTACTCCGGCAGGAATCTGCCTGAGGAAAAACTGATGGATAACCTTTGGCTGCTTGCGCAAAGGTTATTTACTTCACCCGATCCGTACTGTTCTTAAACATGCAAACTTGTTAGCAGTGACAAAGATAACAGGTTTTTTATCAAAAATAATCAAGTGAATCGTTTTTTTGAGTAGGACGCAATACCTGTAAAATGCACGCTGTGGTATTCAAAAAATGGGAACAACTTCTGTTTTAAAGCCAGCACGGTAAGTTTTCCTTTTCTTCATGACAACAAAATTAATATTATTTTTTAACGATACTTGTTGTCTAAGATTCAGGGGTAATTATAGCGCGGGATGTGTCCCCGCAAAACAGCTAAATATCTCGTTGTTGGTGCACAAGGCCTGATAACTGATGCTTGCGAAAGTTGAATACCTTGATTAATAGTAAATGTAACTTTTTACATAGAAAATCGAGAAAAAGTCGATTAACTATGCAGATAATAGCTATGTTTGCGAAGTAAAATATAATTACTCTATGAATTCGCTACTCGATTTTGGTATTATTCCGATAGATTACACCTCATTACGAAGTATTTATCCTGCTCATAAATCATTAAACGATAAAATTTCCGATTTAGAAAAACAGGGTACTATTATTCGACTTAAGAGAGGAATGTATGTTGTTTCTCCTCAAGTTTCAAAAAAACACATATCTACAGAGTTGATTGCCAACCATCTATATGGACCTTCGTACGTATCTATGGAAAGTGCGTTACGGTTTTATGGATTAATACCCGAAAGAGTATTTAATACGGTCTCAATGACCTTAAAGAGAAGTCGGAGTTTTAAGAACCAGTTCGGTCTGTTTAGTTACATATCATGTCCTGCGAATTATTACTCTATTGGAATTTCGCCAGTTGTTCAAGAGGATTACGCTTTTCTGATTGCCTCGCCCGAAAAGGCGTTATGCGACCAAATTGCTTATACCCCAAAACTGCAACTTCGTTCCATAAAATTGCTTCAAACTTATTTAGAAGAGGATATCCGGTTTGATATGGATGCGTTTTTTAAAATGGACATATCTGTATTTGAAAAGTGTGCAAAAGTGAGCAAGAAAAAAACGGAGATTACTAATATCATAAAGTTATTGAGAAAATGAGTGTGTTTGATCAAATGTTAGCACGTTATAGTGAAGAGGATGGAAATAAAAATGCAACCTATGAAGTGATGCAGGAAATTATTCTTGCAGGGCTTTATCGGGGTGAATTTTTCAATAAAGCAGCATTTTACGGTGGTACTTGTTTGCGTATTTTTTCACGGGATGAAACGTTTTTCGGAAGATATGGTTTTTTCTCTTGTTGCTTCCGATGCTGATTTTCAACTTGAGGAATATTTCCCATCAATAATCAATGAATTTAATGCCGTGGGAAAGGAGGTTGTTATTTCAAAGAAAGAAAAAAGAACATTCGGACGGGTTGAATCCGCTTTTTTAAAAGACAATACAGCGGTTTACGATTTAAAATTTCAAACCGTAAAATCCATCAAAATCAAAATAGAAGTGGATATTGATCCCCCGATGAAATTTGACACAGAACAAAAACTATTGTTGCTCCCTTACTCATTTATGACGCGTTGTTTTGTTTTATCGGATTTGTATGCCGGAAAAATGCACGCTATGATGTCCCGAAAATGGAAACAGCGAGTAAAAGGGCGCGATTGGTACGATTTTGAATGGTACGTTAGAAATGGAGTGAGACTAAACTTCAATCATTTACAAGAGCGAATTAAACAGTTTGATGGCGTTGAAATGAGCAAAGAAAAATTCATAAACGAATTGAAAGAAGGACTTGCAAATACCGATATTCAAATGGTCAAGCGTGACGTATTGCCATTTATTAAAAATCCGGACGAATTGGAAATCTGGTCAAATGACTACTTTTTGCAGTTAGCAGATATGGTGAAATTTGAGTGAAACGTATTTATTTTTAGCCAAGGGCAGCTTTCTTTTTTAAACAATGGGGTATATGAGGAAAAGAAGCAAGCATATAAATGGAAAGATGCATAATGGGAAAATCCGTAATTAAAAAGCCCTGATTGACTGATTGTCAATCAGGGCTTTGCCTTTATGGTACCCAGAGCCGGGATCGAACCGGCATGGAAGTGAATCCACTGGTGTTTGAGACCAGCGCGTCTACCAATTCCGCCATCTGGGCATCTTGTAGAAAAGCGATTGCAAAAGTACACAAAAATTTCAAAAATAAAAACGGTTAGCCTCTTTTTATTTTAAATTATTCCAAAAGAGATGCGGTATGAAATTAATTGAGGAATTGTTAAAACAATCACCCGACGGAAAGCGTTATACCGGGAAAGAAGATAATACAATCGAAAAAGTGTATCCATCACCCAGAGTGTAAGATTATGTTATGAAGAACAACAATTTTTGTGTTATTATGGGAGGCGGGATCGGCAGCCGGTTCTGGCCTTTTAGTAAAGAAGACAGACCCAAGCAGTTCCTCGATTTTTTTGGTACGGGCCGTTCGCTCTTGCAGAGCACGTTTGACCGGTTTAAAAAAATCATTCCCATCGAAAATATTTTCGTAGTGACCAACGACGCATATGCTGAGCTGACGCTTAAGCAACTGCCTGAATTATCAAAAAAACAGGTGCTTCTTGAGCCGCTGAGAAGAAATACCGCACCCGCGATTGCCTATTCCCTGTTTCATATTCAGGCAATCAATCCGGATGCCAATATCGTAGTCGCTCCTTCCGATCATCTTATCTTGAAAGAAGATGTTTTTCTGTCAGAGATTGAACGTGGATTGCAATTTGTGGAAAAGAACCCGTTCCTGCTGACGCTGGGTATTAAGCCCAGCCGCCCTGAGACAGGTTACGGGTATATTCAGGAGAGTCACGAGGGGGTCGACGGTATTCGAAAAGTGAAGACTTTCACGGAAAAACCCAATTTAGAACTGGCTAAGATGTTCTGCGAAAGCGGTGAGTTCGTTTGGAATTCGGGTATCTTCATTTGGAACGTGAAGACTATTTTAGAGTCGTTCAGGATGTATTTACCCGATATCGTGAATAAGTTCAACGAGGGGAGGGAGTTTTTTAACACTCCCCGGGAGAAAGAGTTCATCGACCAGGCATTTCCGTTTTGCTCCAACATCTCCATCGATTATGGGATAATGGAAAAGGCGGACAACGTGTACGTTATTGGCTCCGACTTCGGGTGGTCCGATTTGGGTACCTGGGGTTCGTTGCATGAAATAACCCCGAAAGACGAGAACAACAATGCCAGCCTGCATTGCAAAACGTTGTACATTGAAAGTAACGATAACGTGGTAACCATGAGCGATGACAAGCTTGTAGTGATACAGGGGCTTGACGGATATATTGTTGCCGAATCGGATAAAGCGTTGCTGATCTGCAAAAAGGAAGAAGAGCAACGCATCAAGCACTTTGTAACCGATGTGAAGTTCCGTTACGGGGATGAATATATATAGGATCAGCTAATAAACAGCAATTCCCGGTATTTGGGCAGGGGCCACATCTGGTTGTCGACCATCAGTTCCAGTTTGTCGATGTGGTAACGAATAACGGAAAGGAACGGTTCCACCGTATCGTGGTAAGCAATGGCCTTCTCGCGTGCGTCTTCGAGCTTATTGGCCGATTTGCGGGCCTCTACCATGTCGTCTACGTTGGTCTTTATGGCGGAGATATGTGTCGCGATCTCCTCGATCAACGCCGCATCCTCCCTGGAGAGCCGGGTTGCCTTCTCTTCATCGAAAACCACACGCATCTTGTACAGGTTATCCAGCAACATCGACTGGTACTGCGTTGCCACGGGGATGATGTGGTTCATGCTTAGGTCGCCCAGTACCCGGGCTTCTATCTGAATTTTTTTAGTATACGTTTCCCACTTCACTTCGTTTCGGGCGTGAAGTTCGCGTTCGTTCAGCACGCCGATGCTTTCGTACATTTTTACACTCCGTTCAGAAAGATATGCGTCAAAAATTAACGGCACGCTCGTTTCGCAATCGAGTCCGCGTTTCCGGGCTTCTTCCTTCCACTCTTCGCTGTATCCGTTTCCGTCGAACCGGATAGGCTTGCATGCTTTGATGTAAAGGCGGATAGTATCGAAAATGGCTTGCTCTTTCTTCATGCCGTCTTTCATTTTCTTGTCGATCTCCTTTTTGAATTCGATCAACTGGCTGGCCACAACAGCATTGAGGACACTCATGGCCGATGAGCAGTTGGCCGACGATCCTACGGCACGGAATTCAAACCGGTTTCCGGTGAATGCAAAGGGTGAGGTGCGGTTCCGGTCGGTATTGTCAATCAACACTTCTGGAATATGGGAAATACCCAGTTTCATCTTGCGGAGTTCGTCCATCGTGATGTCATTATCGTCGGAGCTTTCTTCGATTTTGTCGAGCACGGATGAGAGCTGCGAACCGAGGAATACCGAAATTATGGCCGGGGGAGCTTCATTGGCTCCCAGACGATGCGCATTCTGTGCCGACATGATGGATGCCTTGAGCAAGCTGTTGTGTTTGTATACCGCCATGAGCGTGTTGATGAGAAACGTCACAAACCGGAGGTTTTCATTCGCTGTTTTGCCAGGAGTGAAAAGTCCCACACCGGTATCGGTCCCCAGCGACCAGTTGTTGTGTTTGCCCGATCCGTTTACGCCGGCGAACGGCTTTTCGTGCAACAACAACTTGAAGTTGTGTTTGGTGGCGATCTTGTGCATCAGCGACATGATTAACAGGTTCTGGTCAACGGCCAGGTTTGTCTCACCGTAAATGGGCGCCAGCTCAAATTGATTGGGTGCTACTTCGTTGTGACGGGTTTTCAGCGGAATGCCGTATTTGTATGCTTCGTATTCCACTTCACGCATGAACGCCACCACGCGCGGCGGAACCGCGCCGAAATAGTGGTCTTCCAGCTGCTGGTTTTTAGCGCTTTCATGCCCCATGAGCGTTCTTTCGGTCAGGTTCAAGTCGGGGCGGGCAACATACAATGCCTGGTCTACCAGAAAGTATTCCTGTTCCCAGCCCAAATAGGAATACACTTTTTTTACATTCGGATCGAAGAGCTTACAAACCTCTACAGCAGCCTTGTCTATAGCCGAAAGCGATTTTAATAAAGGCGTTTTATAATCAAGCGCTTCACCTGTGTATGAGATAAAGACGGTGGGGATACAGAGTGTGTCTTCGATAATGAATGCCGGTGACGACGGGTCCCACGCGGTATAACCCCGGGCTTCGAACGTATTCCGGATACCGCCGCTGGGAAAACTGGATGCATCCGGTTCTTGTTGTGCAAGGAGCTTGCCGGAGAATCTTTCGATGATGTTTCCTCCGGGACCGTTCACGTAATCGACAAAAGAGTCGTGTTTTTCCGCAGTTCCTTCCGTGAGCGGCTGGAACCAGTGTGTGTAGTGAGTGGCCCCCATCTCTATAGCCCACATCTTCATGCCTGCTGCTACGTGGTCGGCAATTTCCCGCTGCAGTGTTATCCCCTGGTCTATGGCGTCGAGAACGGTGTTCATTGTTTCTTTGGAAAGGTATTTCGACATTTGTGTCCGGTTGAACACGTATTTGCCGAAATATTCCGACGGGAGCTGATCGGGAACTGAAATTTCAACGGGAACTCTTTTTGACGCTTCCTCTACCGCTTTGAACCTGAGTGTTGACATAAAATTGATGTTTTTTTAGTGTACGTATTCCGATAACCTTGTCGTTTGATTAGAAACACGGTGCAAAATTAATCATTTATCTCTTTTAATTGACCGATAAAAGAGAAATCATTATCTTCGCCACACGGAAATAAGTGATGAATTATTTGCTGAACTTGAAATAATTTACCCTATCAAACAAAAAACTGAAGATGAAAAAATCATTTCTGTCCCTGATCCTGATTTTTACCCTGACTATTTTCTCACTTTCTGCTGATGAAGGAATGTGGATGTTGCACCTGTTGAAGCAACAAAAATATCCCGAAATGAAAAAACTGGGATTGAAATTGAGAGATTATGATATTTACAATCCGAATGGCACATCGATAAAAGACGCGGTTGTTCAGTTTGGTGGCGGATGCACCGGTGAGGTGATTTCTTCCCAGGGACTGGTGTTGACCAATCATCATTGCGGCTACGGACAGATACAGAACCACAGTACGCTGGAACATAATTACCTGGAAAACGGATTCTGGGCCATGACGAAGACTGAAGAACTTCCCAATCCCGGACTGACGGTTACTTTTATAGATAAGGTGGAGGAGGTAACCGATTACGTGAAGAATTGTCTTGAACGGGATAAGGCGCTGGACAAAGACGGTATCCTGTTCCTTTCTCCCGCCTATTTGAAAAGCATTGCCAAAGAGAGGGTGGGGAAAGAGTTTCTGGAAAATAACGCTGGTGCCGATGTTGAGATTAAGCCATTCTTCGACGGAAACCAATATTTTATGTTCATCAAAAAGATATACTCCGATATTCGTCTGGTGGGGGCGCCGCCCAGTTCGATCGGAAAGTTTGGTGCCGATACCGATAACTGGATGTGGCCACGTCACACAGGCGACTTTTCCCTTTTCCGCATTTATGCTGATAAAAACGGAAACCCCGCTCCTTATTCTCCCGATAATGTTCCACTGAAACCCAAGCGCTGGCTTACCGTTTCTACCCAGGGCGCAAATGAAAATGATTTTGTTATGATCCTGGGGTTTCCCGGTACAACCTATAAGTTTTATACCTCGTGGGAAGTTGCCGAGCGGCGCGATATCGATAATAGAGTGCGTATCAACATGCGCAGGGTCCGCCAGGAAGCCCTGTTGAATGAAATGCTTGCCGATCCGCAGGTAAATATACAGTATGCTTCGAAATACACAGGCTCTACGAACGCCTACAAGAGCGCTATCGGCTCGAATTGGGCCATTGACAAGCGTAATTTTGTAATGGCAAAAAAACGACAACAGGAAAGACTTATCGGTTGGGCAAAGAAAAAGAACAAAACGCAGTTCCTGGCCGCTCTTGATACCATACAACATATTGTTGAGCAACGCAGTGACCTCCGTTTCAGGGACCGGATGCTGAACGAAGGGATTGTCAGAGGGATTGAGTTTGCTAATGTGCCGGTCCGGAATGCTGACTCATTGATCCGGGCACTTCGGAACAAGGACGAAAAGAAGATCGAGAATTTCACGTTACTGCTTCTTAATGATTACCGGAATTTTGCCAACAAGAACTACAGCGTAGAAGTGGATAAAAAAGTAGCCAAAGCCATGATTGCTGAATACATACGGTTGGTTCCCAAAGATAAGCATCCTGATGTTTTTACCGTTTTACACACTGAGTTTGAGGGAGACATAAACAAATACGTAGATAATATTTTTGAAAATTCTGTTTTCGGGAGTGAAGCTAACCTGGAAAAATTCCTTTCTCATCTTACTCCCGAAACACTTGTCCATGATCCGATGTTTAGCTTTGCCCGGTCGGTAAAGAAAGAAGAAGCAATGTTAAAAGATCAGCAAGATGCTTTTACCCGCGCCTATTTGATCGCCCGCCGTTCATACCTGGACGGAGTGCTGGAGATGGACGGAGCAACGGCATATGCTCCCGATGCCAATCTTACGCTCAGGCTTGCATACGGACAGTTGAAAGGTTATGCACCCCGTGATGCTGTTTACTATGAACCCCAAACAACGGTGGAGGGAATTATGGAAAAAGAAGATCCCGGGAATTGGGAGTTCGTTGTGCCTGAAAAGCTGAAAGAGCTCTATAACAAAGGTGACTACGGACGTTATGCTTTACCCGGCGGTAAAATGCCGGTGGCATTTATGGCCTCAACGCACACTACCGGAGGAAACTCGGGAAGCCCGGTTATGAACGCCGGGGGAGAATTGATTGGTATAAACTTTGACCGTAACTGGGAGGGAGTTGGCGGAGATATTCAGTACCTTCCGGATTATCAGCGAAGCATTATAGTGGATATCCGTTATGTGTTATTCATTATCGATAAATTTGCTGGTGCTACACACTTGATTGAGGAGATGGATATCCAGTAAAAAAGAGGTTGCAGCAGCCTTGTTTTTTTAAGAAAAAAAGCTGCAAAAAATAATATTAATACCTAAAAAGATCATATATTTGTATGGGGTAAATTCTATTAAATACAAGTAATCATGAAAACGAAATTATTTTACTCTGTATTTGTTTGCGTGATTGCATTACTGGCCGGATGTGGGACAGCGCAAAAAGGATTGAAAAGCGAAACAGCTAAGCGCTTGTTTGGATTGTGGGAGGTGAAAGCCATTCACAACAGCAATGAGGGAGGTTACAAAAAAATGCCTCACGGGATGTTTAAGATGATTATCGATGACGGCAGGTTTGTTAACTTCATGACAACCGCAGGTGGCGCTATGATCACCGTTGACGGAACGTACAGGTTGGTTGGAGATTCCCTTTACATCGAAGAGATTAATCATTCTTTCAACAGAACACAGGTTGGGAAAGACAATCCCTTGAATTTGAAACTTTCCGGGCCTAAGTTTATGTACCTGAGGTGGTTTCAGGCAGTGGATGAGTTTGGTGAGAACCAGAATCAATGGATTGAGGAAATCTGGCAACGGGTAGAGCTTGAAGATATGGAAGTGAGCCGTATCGATTTGGAGCAGGAACTCCGGGCGTTGGTGAAAGATCCTGAGGTGATAAAGAAAGTTATGGATTAACCTCTCTTGCGGAACGAATTGAAAAGAGCGTGTGATATCCTGACCGCACGCTCTTTTACTGTGTATACCTTAATTTTTATAACTTCGACAACGCTTCGTCCAGCTCATATTTGATATCATCGATATGCTCCAGCCCAAGTGACAACCGCAACATATTCGGATAAACCCCAGACGCAAGCTGAGCTTCTTTCGAAAGCTGTTCGTGTGTGGTAGTTGCCGGATGAATGATCAGTGTCCTTGTATCCCCCACATTAGCTACGTGGCTGATCAGGGACAGGTTGTCTATGACCGTGGCGGCCTGTTTTTCATTGCCTTTGATAAAAAAGGACAAAACTCCGCCAAAACCGTTGTTTTTTAAATATTTCTTGGCTAAGGCGTTGTATTTGCTGCTTTCCAGTCCCGGATAATTGACTTTTTCTACTTTCGGATGTTTTTCGAGCCAACGGGCAATCTCCAATGTACTTGCATTTATTCGTTCTGCACGAAGTGAAAGTGTTTCCAGGCCCTGAAGCATCATAAAGGAGTTGAATGGGCTAATGGCAGGCCCAAAGTCGCGCAGCCCCTCCACGCGGCAGCGTATGGCGAAAGCGATGTTCCCGAAAGGAGATTGATCACCGAAAACCTCCCAGAAATTTAATCCGTGATATCCTTCAGAAGGCTCACTGAGAGTGGGGTATTTCCCGTTGTTCCAGTTGAAATTTCCTCCGTCGATAATGATTCCACCCATGGATGTACCGTGTCCTCCAATCCACTTTGTGGCGGAATGAAGCACAATGTTTACTCCCCAGTCGATGGGATTGAACAAGTATCCACCTTGCGCAAACGTATTATCCATTATCACCGGCAGGTCTTTTTTGCGTGCCAGATCAACAATTTTTTCTACATCGGGGATGTTGTACTCCGGGTTTCCAATCATTTCGAGGTAGATGGCTTTTGTCTTTTCGTCGATCAGGCTTTCTATGCTGTCTACATCGTCCCCTTTGGCGAAACGGAACTCAACTCCCAACCGGGCAAAAGAAACCTTAAAAAGATTGTATGTGCCACCGTATAAGAATGATGTGCTGACTATGTTGTCGCCGGCACTGGCCAGGCTGTTGATGGTGATAAACTCTGCAGACTGTCCTGAGGCTGTGGCTACAGCTGCTGTCCCTTTTTCCAGGGCGGCCATCCGTTTTTCGAAAACATCTGTCGTAGGGTTTTGCAGCCGGGTATAAATATTCCCAAACTCCCTTAAGCCGAATAGGTCGGCTCCGTGCTCCGCATTCTTAAAAACGAAAGCTGTTGTCTGATGAATGGGTGCGACTCTTGAGCCTTCAATCTGATCTGGCTGTTGTCCTGCGTGAATCTGCAGGGTTTCGAAATGTAAGTTTCTCATTTTCTTTAATTGTTATTGAAGTTTTTAAAATAACCTAAATGCAGCAAAATTGTTCGTTTGACGACTATTTAAAATCAACAATCCGTTTTGTGTGACAAAATGCTATAGTGCAAAAGTAAAAGAAAATACGGGATCTTGGCACAAATAAGTGTTAAATGTGCAATTTATGGCTGATTACAGGATGTTTCGCAGGAGAAAAGTTATGTTAGTTGTCAAATAACCGGCTTCGGGCAATCATGCATGCGCCAACGACTCCGGCTTTGTTTTTTAATTTCGAAGGGATAATCTGCGTATCTTTATTAACCAGGCCCAACGAATGTTTTCTGACGGCACTTCTTATCGGAAGCATAATAAATCCTTCTGTTTCTGCTACCTGACCGCCTATAACCACCAGTTCCGGATTGAAAATATTAATCAGTCCGGCGACGTATTTACCCAGTTTGAACCCTACCTCTTCCATTATCTCAATGCAAAGCGGGTCTTCCATGTTGGTGGCTTTTACGATGTCTGTAAGGGTAAGTTTATTTAAGTCTTTTACCTGTTGGGTGAGAATGGAACTTTCTCCCTTGTTGATCCGCTCAAGTACCATCCGGTGTATAGCCAGCCCGGAGGCTTCTGTTTCGAGGCATCCCTTTTTGCCGCAATGGCAAATGATTTCGTTATCGAAAATGGGGAAATGGCCAAATTCTCCTGAAAATCCCGATTTCCCGTAGTATAGCTTCTTATCGATAATGATTCCAATGCCGAGGCCCCAGCTTACATTTACAAAAATCACGTTACTTTCACTCTGTACCGCTCCCTTCATAAATTCACCGTAAGCCATGGAGCGCGTGTCATTGTCCACAGTTACTTTATAGTTCAATCGGTTTGATAAGATATTGCTGATCGGCTCTTCACTAAAATAGAAGCTGCTGTAGCTGTATCCGGATTCGGGGTTTACGCGGCCCGAGATATTCAGGCAGATGTTGTATATTTTTTGCTTTAGTTCACCCGTTTCACGGATGAATTTTTGTATGTGCTCACAAAGGACATCGAACGAGTCTGTGGTGTTTTCATACATATACGAAATTCCCATTTCGTACTTCACAATATCGCCTTTAAAATCCATCAACGCAATGTTTAAATGGTGTCTTGTCATGTCTACCCCGATGAAATAGACAGATGACGGATTCAAGCCGTAAACATTTGGGTACCTTCCGCCTGCGGTTTGTATTTTTCCGAAATCGGCAACCAATCCTTTATCGCTCAGCTCCCCGATCAATTTTGTTACAGTAGGAACACTCAGGTCGAGCCCTTTTGAAAGTTCGGCTATCGTGTCATTTCCGTTGTTAACGAAATGGTTGATTATCTCTTTTTTTATCTGGATGTTTTTGGGGCTTTTGTCGGTGCTTAAGAAGAAACTCTTTTCCATCTCACTCTTTATTTTATAGAAAATATGTTGTATCCTGATTTTAAAGGTTAGTTAAAGGCAATATTTATAAATTGTCTGAATTTTTAAACCATATAATAAATTAGGGCAAAGATAATAAAAATGTAAAATTTAAGTGCCGGTTCTTGCACAAAAAAACAGGAATAATAAAAAAATAACAATAATTTAACTTTATCGGCGATAATTCGATCATATTTTATAACTTTATCGGAATTTCTTAAAATCGTAAACCTAAAATACAAATTAACTTTTAATTATCAATGAATTACTTTTATCTTGTTCCCATTGCATCGTTGTTCGCTCTAAGTTTTGCTTTCTATTTCTTCAAGAAGATGATGAGAGAAAGCGAAGGTACAGAACAAATGAAGACCATCGCGAAATATGTCCGCGAAGGTGCCATGTCTTATTTGAAGCAACAATATAAAGTTGTTGCTATCGTCTTTGTTATTTTAGCCTCGGTTTTTGCCGTTATGGCTTATTTTGGGTTGCAGAACAACTGGGTTCCCTTTGCATTTTTAACCGGAGGTTTTTTTTCTGCGTTAGCGGGTTTTTTTGGTATGAAAACCGCCACTTATGCATCGGCACGTACAGCGAATGCTGCTAAAAATTCACTCAACAAGGGATTACAGGTAGCCTTCCGCTCAGGCGCCGTTATGGGCCTGGTGGTTGTGGGGTTAGCCTTACTTGATATTTCTGCGTGGTATCTTGTCCTGGATCATTTCATTGACAGTGCGGAGCCCGGACACAAGCTTATCATGATTACCACTACGATGCTTACCTTCGGTATGGGTGCTTCCACACAGGCGCTGTTCGCACGTGTGGGGGGAGGAATTTACACCAAGGCGGCCGATGTGGGAGCTGACCTGGTCGGAAAAGTGGAAGCCGGTATTCCCGAAGATGATCCGCGAAATCCTGCTACCATTGCGGATAACGTGGGTGATAACGTAGGAGATGTGGCGGGGATGGGAGCCGACCTTTATGAGTCTTACTGCGGTTCTATCCTGGCTACGGCTGCACTGGGTGCTTCGGCTTTCGTGCTGAACCCTGCTATGCAGGCCAAAGCGGTTTTTGCGCCCATGATTATTGCGGCTATCGGTGTTTTTCTTTCCATACTGGGTATCTTTCTGGTGCATACAGGTGAAAATGCCGATATGAAAAAACTGATGGCCGCATTGAATCGCGGAGTTAACGTAAGTGCGGTATTGATTGCCCTGTTCACTTTTGTTATTTTGTACCTTCTGGGTTTCGAAAACTGGTTAGGGTTATCTTTCTCAGTAATTTCCGGATTGCTGGCTGGAATTGTTATCGGACAAGGTACGGAATATTTTACATCTCATTCTTTCCGTCCAACGCAACAAATTGCAGAAAGTGGCAAAACCGGGCCGGCTACCGTTATTATCTCGGGTATGGGTGCCGGAATGATATCTACATTTATTCCCGTGATAACCATAGCGTTGGCTATTCTGTTTTCTTACCTTTGTGCCACTGGGTTTGATGTGCAGAACATGATGTCGGGAGAGAACCTGAGTATGGGATTGTATGGCATTGGAATAGCCGCTGTGGGGATGCTTTCGACTCTCGGGATAACATTGGCTACAGATGCTTACGGGCCAATTGCGGATAATGCCGGCGGAAACGCTGAGATGTGCGGATTGGGAAAAGAGGTCCGCAAACGTACGGATGCCCTGGATGCTCTTGGAAACACTACTGCTGCCACGGGAAAAGGATTTGCGATCGGTTCCGCTGCATTGACGGCACTTGCTTTGTTGGCCTCCTATATCGAAGAGATTAAAATAGGTATGTTGCGGCTTGGACAAACTGTACTTGAGTTTGCCGATGGCAGTGATGCTGTGGAAATTGCTAAAGCCGGTTTTGCCGATTTCATGAACTATTATCAGGTTACCCTGATGAATCCCAAGGTGCTTGTCGGCATTTTTATCGGTTCGATGATGGCATTTCTTTTCTGTGGGCTTACCATGAATGCTGTGGGAAGAGCTGCTCAGAAAATGGTGGAAGAGGTACGTCGCCAGTTCCGTGAAATCGCAGGCATATTAGAAGGTACGGGTACTCCCGACTATGCGAAGTGTGTTGAGATATCCACGAAGGGTGCGCAACGGGAGATGTTGTTGCCGTCACTTCTGGCCATTGCCATTCCCATTGTAACGGGGGTTATTCTCGGAGTGCCCGGTGTCATGGGACTATTGGCCGGGGGATTGGGTTCTGGATTTGTGTTGGCTGTTTTTATGGCAAACTCCGGCGGTGCGTGGGACAATGCCAAAAAATACGTGGAAGAAGGTAACCTGGGCGGAAAAGGCAGTGACGTGCACAAAGCCACCGTGGTGGGGGATACTGTTGGTGATCCGTTCAAGGATACATCCGGGCCTTCGCTCAACATTTTGATCAAGCTGATGAGTATGATTTCTATCGTGATGGCGGGGCTGACGGTTGCCTGGAGCCTTCTGTGACGGTAGTCAAAAAAACCCCGAAAGTTTTTTGTCTAACTTTCGGGGTTCATATCAATCCTGGAGTTTTTTTTATAAATTTATAAGTTCGGATTTACCGATTTCCATTGATCAGTTGCGGGGATGATTCCCATAGCGATGACTTCATCACGCAGCTTTGCCAGGTGTTGGTAGCTTTCTTTCAAGGCCGTCATTTCGCTGTCGGTTCCTTTGGTCTCGTTTATGACCACACCGTCTTTGGTGATGTTGGTTTCCATTGCCATCATGATGTTCGGGAAATCGACGGTATTTACGTAACAACCCGAAGGCCAACCGAATTTCTCTCCGCCCATGGCTGCGCGGATCATTTCTACCGATACGTACGACGGGCTTTGGAACGATGAGCGTCCACGCAGTTTAATGATGTTTGCGCCCCCTTTGGTTACTCTTAGTTTAAGGGCATCCCAGTCTTCGTTTGTGAGCTCGGGTGTGCCGATGAGGTCGGTTAACGGTTTTCCGTCAACTTTTGCCGTAGAGGCAAAAACAGCCATTTGCTCGCCGTGTCCGCCATAGGTGCGGGTATTGGTAACCTGGCTCTGTTTTACACCGAAATGTTTTGCCAGTTCGCTTTGTAAACGGGTACTGTCCAGTCCGGCCAGTGTGGTAACGCAGCCCGGTTTCAGGCCCGAGTGAATAAGGGCCACCAGGCCGGTAATGTCGGCAGGATTAAAAATAACGGTAAGGTGTTTCAGATCGGGGCAGTAAGCCTTGATGTCTTTACCCAGTTGAGCTGCAATCTCCGCATTGCCTTTCAACAAATCTTCGCGGGTCATGCCGTCTTTTCGCGGAGCACCGCCCGAAGAAATCATGTATTTTGTGCCGGTGAACGCTTCCCGGATATCGGTGGTGAACGTAAAATCCACTCCTTCAAATCCACAATGGCGCATTTCTTCGTAAACACCCTCCAGGCCCAGAGCAAAGGGGTCGTATAAGCAGATGTTCGGGGTTAAACGCATCATTGCCGCAGTTTGCGCCATGTTTGAACCAATCATTCCGGCAGCGCCAACGATGGTTAATTTTTCGTTTGTTAAAAAGCTCATAATTGAAATTATTAAATGTTGAATGTTTTTTCGGAGGCCAAATTTACGATATTATCCCGACATTAAAGAAAAAAAGAATTAAATAAACGTTAAAACCCTGCCCGGCTTAACCTTACAACAACCGGGATCGTCACGGGCAGAGAAAACTTCCTCTTAACCGGATATCGCTGGAAGCCGCTCCGATCATGATTGTAAATTCCCCGGGTTCGGTAACTTCTTCCATCTGGGCATTGAACAGAGGCTGCCTTTTTGGGGGCAGCCTCTCTTTCATTGGAAGTGTTGAGCCGGCTAGTGTCTTGCCCACCAAAGCGGAGTTAACACTGCGTCGGTTCCTCCGAGTAATTCAACGGCTTGTTTATATCCTTCAGGGTTACTGTTTTCAAGTGATGCAGGATATTTTAATCGTTGAGGGAAGAAATCGGGTTGTTGGGTGGTTTTTACATTATCTTTCGTTATAGCCGGAAGATTTGTTAACGGGTTTTCCACAACCATGTTTTCGAAGAATGGGAGTCCAAGACGACGGTAATCGTTCCAGGTTTCGAGTGGTAACCACGGATTTTGAGCGATGAATTTTTGGGTGATGACTTTCGTCATCTGGTCGTTCAATGCTTTCTTATAAGAAGTCTGGCTTGCTACCGGAAATTTATACGCAAACTTCGCCGCTTGGTTAGTATAACCATCAATAATGTCTACTTCAACGGTTGCAGGAGGCTCTGCTGTATGATCCCATTTTACGGATGTTCCAACACGGTTGTAATCTGTTGAAGCAATATACGTGTCGTAAAAACTGCTAACGCCATGATAGTCCAGGCTGGCTTTAATTCCTTTTTCGTAAGCTTCTTTTGCAGACGTGGGCGTTGTCCAGCCTCTTAGAGCTGCTTCAGCCAGTAGGAAATAGGTTTCCCAAGAAGCAAAGAATACGCGTTTTTGCGAATGATTCCTGTATTTTTTTACGAGTATAGGGTTGTATAAAGATCCTATAATCTGGTTCATGGCAGACATGTCTCCCCAGCTTCCACCTGGCATAGTGTTCCACGTAAACGCTAAATTAACAGTGGCGATTTCATTATTTTGGTCTTTATCTGCAAACACAGATCTTTCCAAAGGGCCTAAATCATCTTCCGATGTAAATTGTGCATCGGGGCTGGTGAAATCACCGGGTATGGCGTAGAGTTTGTAAGCTCTTGGGTCAATGGTGTTGTGAAGTCCGTCGAAGAAGAACCCGATTGAAGGATCGTTTGTATACGTTGAAAATTGATTTTGGAACCTTTTTCCCATATATCCCTTCGGTTTGATGTAAGAAGCGTATGAAGCGTCCAGCATGTCTGCCGATTTAACACTGCCTAGATTAATCATGAGATTGTTTAGCGTATTACTCATTAATAACGCATTCCAGGGTCTTGACATCACTCCTGCCAACGGATCCCAACCGTCACGTTCTTTAACTGCAAACATTTCGTCTGCCGTTAAAATAATTGACCCTTTCACTGCATCTTCAAATTCAGATTTTGCTTTTGCTGCATCTGCTTCCGATAAACGCATAGCCAGACGCATACGCATTGAGTTGGCGTATTTTATCCACTTTTCAAAATCGAACTGATAAGCACGGTCAAATTTCTTATCAATGTCTTGAGCTTTTACATTGACATCAATTTTCTGTGCTGCATCTTTCAATTCATCGATCATAAAATAATATACGTCTTTAACACTGGAGAATTCAGGGTTTGTTCCTTTAAATGCTTCAAGGGGAAGAGGACCAAAATTATCGGCGAACTCACTCATTAGGTATGCTCGCCAGATTCTAGCTACTTCTTTGAGGTTTTTCGTCATTTGGCGGTCGTACTCTACTGCGAACTCATCTTTTTGAATTTGTTTTTCAGCCAAGTCTACTGCTTGCGTTGCTGATTTCATCCAACCCGATACATAGTTGTAATAATCGGAACTCCAGTCATTATTATAAGTGCCAAGGTTTATGCCGCCCGAACGGTCTTGTCTACCGGCACGTCTCCAATACAAAACAAAAGCACGTTCAGCAATGTGCGGGTCTTGTTGCGCATCGGTTATGGCTTTATTGATTATGTATTGAACCTTGATGTCGTCTTCATTTGCAGCATTTGGATCTTTATTAATGTCTTCGAAGTCGGAACAGGCTCCTAAAAACATGATCGCTGCCAAAAAAGCCAATAATATATTTTTCTTTTTCATTTTCTTGTTTTGTTAAATTATTAGAAACCAAAAGTTACATTAAACAAATAGGTACGCGAAGTAGGCGGAGCCGTATTCTCAAATCCTACGGCATTTGTTCCAATAGCAAATACCGATTCGGGATCTACACCGTTTAAATAGCTTTTAATCATTAAGGCATTGTTTACAGAAACTCCCATTCTTAAACGAGTAAAAGGAGTATTCTTTAACAGGGTACGGTTAAAATCATAATTCAGCTGCACGTTGCGTACGCGAATGTTGGTAGCGTTGTAAATATTAGCTTCTGAAATACCCAGGTTTCCGGTATCGCCCGTAACCCTGTTCCAGTATTCCTGTTGGGTCACTTTGGTCGTATTTACCTGATATTGATTGTTGGCATCAAGATAAACACCGTCCACGATAAATTCATCGCGTTTTCCTCCTGGAGCTGTTATGGCAGCAGTTCCAGCACCTTGTAAATAGAAATTTGTTCCTGAAAACATTTCACCTCCAATGCGGGAGTCAATCAAGAAGCTGAAGGAGAGCCCTTTGTATTGGAATGAGTTTGTGACACCAATTAACATGTCGGCTTGTTGATCCCCAACTTTTTCTTTTTCAGGGGTTCCATTCGGGAGTCCGTTAGCATCAACGATGAGTTTACCATAATGCGGACTGTTTTTATCGGTTACCCGTTTGAATTTTGAACCGTAGATTTCGCCGTAATTGCCTCCTGCGGTTGCATAGACCTGCAAGTTGTCATATCCGCCTAAAGAATAAAGTTTAACATCATCGGTTAGTTCTACGATGGTATTTCTGTTGGTTGAAATGTTGGCTTGCATGTTCCATGCGAAATCTTTTGTTTCAACGGGACGAGCATTGATCATCAACTCGATACCTTGGTTCTGAATGTTTCCTGCATTGATTTTCCTTGAACCGTATCCACTTAACGGGTCCATGGGTAAATTCAGCAATTGACGACGAGCATTTGATTTGTACCAGGCAAAATCAAATCCCAGGCGGTTATTGAAAAAACGTAGTTCTGTACCTGCTTCCCATGAAGAGATAAGCTCACTACGAACGCCCGGGTCAAATAATGTGTTATTGGTACCCGCCGTTGCATTATTTTCAGGGTCTTTACCAATCCAGTAGGTATTATAAAGTTGATAAGGATCAAGATCGTTACCAACCTGAGCAAACGAAGCTCGTACTTTTGCGTACGTAAACCAAGACGGCATTCCTTTTCCTTGAGTATTGATCATGTCGCTGATTACGAGTGATGTACTGATCGATGGGTAAAAAAATGATCTATTATCAGGGTGTAAGGTTGAAGACCAGTCGTTGCGGAATGTACCGTCCAGGAAGAAATAGCCGCCGTAATTCAACTGTGCCGTTCCGAAAACGGAGTTGATTTTCTTTTCATTGTATTCCCTTTCGGCATTGACGTTGTTTTTTGCATTTCCAAACGTGAAAAGATCTCGAACGAGCAGTTCATCGGGACCACCGCTGATGCCGGTTTTTTTCCTATGCATGAGGTTGCCCCCCAAAGAACCGCCTAATCCCCAATTGCCGAATACATTGTCTTTTTGAGCCGTGAATAATGCCGTATAGTTGTTCTCGAAGAATTTATCCTGTCCGAAACTGTATCGTCCGGTATCGGTTAGAGGGCTTCCTCCGTATGTTTTGTTATCGTATTGGGTGAAATACATATCTGTACCCCCTCTGATCTCTCCGGTCAGCCATTCTGTAAACTGATACTTAAGCGTCCCCGACATTAGAAAACGCTCCCTGACATCGTTGCTGAGCCTGTATTTACTCAACCAGTAGGGATTTATCTGCGGACTGGTTTTTTGGTACCAAACCATTTTTCCGGCATCATCTACGGGATTACTGAAGTCTAGGATATCCAATGAACGAGGGAAAGCGTACATGGTAAAGAACGGATTCGATGCATTTCTTCCTCCGACCGGGCGGTTCTGAGCATTCGTTTTGACATACTGAACCTTAGTATCGGTACTCCACCTGTCGTTCGCTCCGAATTTTGTTGTTGCGCGAGCGGTCATATTGGTCCTGCTTAGATCAGCCCCAGGTATCTTGCTCCAATCATCGGTCCTGCCTAACGAAGTGTAAACAGAGACATTATTGTACTGCTGTGAAAAGGCAATGTTGTCTGTAAGGTTAATCCCCGGTTTGTTGAAGTAAGCGTTTAAGTTGTCGTAAACCGTCATTCTGGCTTTCTCCCCGTTCCATTTTGTGTATTCCTGTCCGGTAATCTCCGGTCCCCAGCTGCTAGAAGACAACGCATCGTAAGCTCCATCAGAGCCTTGTCCGTATGTGCTTTGCAGTTTGGGATTCATAAAAATGGTTTCCGCAGAGACCGAAGATGAAACGGTAATTCCCAATCCGTCGTTTTTACGTCCGGTTTTTGTGGTAATCAAGATGACTCCGTTTCCGGCTCTTGAACCATATAAGGCAGCAGCGGATGCGCCTTTCAGTACAGACATGCTTTCTATATCCTCGGGGTTAATATCCGATAAACCGTTACCCATATCTGCGCTTGGATTCCAATAGTCGTTATTCTTTGCTCCTGTGAAGTTATCCATGGGAACGCCGTCAACTACAATTAACGGTTGATTGAGATTAGTAACGGAATTATTACCTCGAATTACAATTTTAGAAGAACCGCCGGGTCCGTTACCGGAGCGTATTACCTGCAACCCGGATACTTTTCCGGATAATGCGTTTGCTACGTTTACTTCACGAGCAGCGATAATGTCATCCCCTTTTACCTCTTGAATAGCGTAGCCGAGAGCTTTTTTATCTCTTTTGATCCCCAACGCCGTCACGACTACTTCGTCCAGTAATTCACTGTCGGATGTGAGTACTACGTCAATGGTTGTACGCCCATTAACCGGAATGGTTTGAGTGACCATTCCCACATAGCTGATCTGCAACGAACCGTTGGATGGCACATTGTTTAATGTATACTTGCCGTCGAAATCCGTTACGGTTCCACGACTTGCATCGCCAGCGACAATTACTGTTGCGCCGATGACTTCAAGCCCCGTGTCGTCCGTTACAGTACCACTTACGGTTACGTTTTGAGCAGAAATAGAAAAGGCAAATACACTCAACAGGAGTGTAAAAAAGCCTTTTGTCGGAAAAAGATTTTTACTTTTCATTCCCTCTAGTTTTTAAATTGATTTAATAAGTTATCCAGATTTTTAGCGTGCGTTTTAAAATATTTTTTTGTCTTTTTGTTGTTGTGGCTTTTGTTTGATAGGACGGTTTCTTGTTATAATTGACAAAAAGAAGCTAAAATATTTCAAAATGCTCGCAAAGATAGGTTGGTTTGTTTTATTGCAGAAATATTTTAACAAAAAAATAGTTGTTTAAAATTAAACAACTATTCACTATCGAGCCTTTGTTCTTAAAAATAATTAATTAGAAAGGCCGCTTTAACTGCTGAAGAGAATCATAATCCTTTTTCCGACAGGTACCTCTCGGCATCCATGGCGGCGCGGCATCCCATTCCGGCAGCCGTAATGGCCTGGCGGTAATTCGGGTCGGCTACGTCACCTGCGGCAAAAACACCTTCGATGTTGGTTTTTGATGTTGGATTGTCTATCTTGATGTATCCCACCTCGTCGAGTTCCAAAAAGTTTTTAAAGATGTCGGTATTGGGTGTGTGTCCGATAGCTAGGAAAAATCCGTCGATGGCGAGATCAATTTTCTCTTCATCGGGTTCGCCCATACGTTTTACCAGATGTACTCCTTCCACGCCTTTTTCTCCGTACAGCCCTACGGCATTGTGTTCGAAAAGAATTTCGATTTTTGGATTGTTCATTACCCTCTCCTGCATGATCTGGGATGCGCGCAGGTAAGGCTTACGCACAACCAGGTAGACCTTGTCTGCCAGTCCCGACAAATAGGTAGCTTCTTCACAGGCGGTATCTCCGCCTCCTACCACGGCCACCTTTTTTTTGCGGTAGAAAAAACCGTCGCAGGTAGCGCAGGCCGAAACACCTTGTCCGGCGTATTTGGTTTCATCGGGCAGACCCAGGTACTTGGCGGTTGCACCGGTAGAAATAATTACGGTGTCGGCTTCAATCATGTGCTCGTTGTCGATCGTTACCTTAAACGGGCGTACCGAAAAATCCACGGAGGTGGCCCTTCCCGGAAAAATCTCGGTTCCGTATCGCAGAGCTTGCTTTTTCAGGTCTTCCATCAGTTCTGGCCCGGTGATCCCTTCGGGATAGCCTGGGAAATTTTCCACTTCGGTTGTGGTTGTCAGCTGCCCACCGGGCTGTAGTCCTTCAAATAAGACAGGTTCCAGGTTGGCACGCGAAGCATAGATAGCTGCTGTGTATCCCGCGGGTCCCGACCCGATGATCAGGCATCTTACTTTATTCCTCATAGTCGTAATATGTTTAAAAAACCTTCCCTTTGTTTGAGAGAAGGCAGTACTGTTAATAATTGGCTCAAAGGTACAATTATTCTTCTATACGTGAAATGGATATAATAAATTTCTATCGTCCATTTATCTCAAATCCACAACTTCAACTCCTTTGTGTTGGTCTTTGTTGAAGATAAATTCAGTATCGGTGAAATTATAATTGGTGTTGTAATCGTTGATATCAATTTTGTTTCTCATCCCGTTTTTCAGGGTGATATCCACTTGTAAAACGGAGTTGGTTTTTTTATCAATACCCACGGATATTTTTTTGAAATCACTTTTGCTTCCCGTTGGAGACATGTTTATAACGAATGCATTCTTCCCATTGATGATTCCCGATGCAGGGGTGTCTAGCGTGAACCCGGTTTTGTACATGCTCAGCAACGCCAGTGGGCTGATGGAGGCAATCTCTTCGTTTGATGGATGGCTGATATTTACTTCGTTGAGGTCTTTCATCAAAACCCATTGGGTTTTTCCATCGAACCAGGTATCGATGGTTGGCATTTCGATTTTAAACTTATTGCCTTTTACCCGTGCCGTCCCCTTCTGGGGTTGGTATGCCGTTCCGTTTTCGTCGGTGGTGGTAATGTTAAACGTCATTTTGATGCCGTTGGAATTTTCATAGGTGCTGTATGCTTTATCTAAGATATTCCGGGCGTTTGCGGCAGGTTGTGCGAATCCAGTAGATACGGTTAATAATGCGGCAATGGCGAGTATATATTTTTTCATATTGTTCTCCTTTTAACGGGTTTTCTGATGGGTTGGACTAAAAAGAGGGTGTTTGGTTTATTTTGCGATCCGGGTTTCCGGTTTCCGGATTTTACCTCAAGGAATCCAGTAATTTTTCCAGCGAATATTCATCCGAAATATATACATCGCGAGGCTTGCTTCCTTGTGCAGGGCCTACGATTCCGGCGGTTTCCAGTTGGTCCATAAGCCTACCTGCCCGGTTGTACCCGATGGAAAATTTCCGTTGGATCAGTGACGTGGAGCCTTGCTGGTGAATTACAATAAGCCGGGCGGCTTCATCGAAGAGTGTATCCCGCTCGTTCAGGTCTACTGCGCCGGGTTTATCCTCGCTATCCGCCGATACCACTTCGGGCAAGGCAAATGCGGATTCATAACCCCGTTGTTTACCTATGTATTGGGAAATATCCTCTATCTCGGGCGTATCTACAAAGGCGCACTGGATACGAATCAGGTTGCTCCCCTGCGAGAAAAGCATGTCACCCCGCCCAATCAACTGGTTGGCACCGGTAGCATCGAGAATGGTTCTTGAGTCGATCTGTGAGGTTACACGAAAAGCCATCCGGGCGGGGAAGTTGGCCTTGATGGTTCCGGTAATGATGTTGGTTGTGGGGCGTTGTGTGGCGATCACCATGTGCATACCCACAGCGCGTGCCTTTTGTGCGATACGTGCGATGGGCATCTCGATTTCTTTTCCGGCAGTCATGATCAGGTCGCCAAACTCATCGATCACCACCACGATATACGGCAGGTACCTGTGTCCGTTTTTGGGATTGAGCTTCCGTTTGATGAACTTCTCGTTGTATTCCTTAATGGCACGGACGTGGGCGCGCATCAGCAGTTCGTACCGGTCGTCCATCTCTTTGGTGAGCGAGTTGAGTGTTTGGGTTACCTTGGTTACATCGGTAATGATGGCTTTCTCCTCATCGGGAAGCTTTGCCAGGTAATGTTTTTCAATGGTGGAGTAGATGTTGAATTCCACCATTTTTGGGTCGATAAGCACCATCTTCATTTCCGACGGATGCTTTTTGTACAGCAGCGATGTGATGATCGCATTCAAGCCTACCGACTTTCCCTGTCCGGTTGCTCCGGCGACCAGCAGGTGCGGCATTTTGGCCAGGTCAAAAATAAACACCTCGTTGGTGATGGTTTTTCCCAGCGCTACCGGCAAATCATATGTGCATTCCTGAAATTTGACGGAAGCGATAACCGATTGCATGGATACAATCTGTGGCTCTTTGTTGGGTACTTCTATACCGATTGTCCCTTTACCGGGCATTGGGGCGATAATACGAATACCCAGCGCCGAAAGGCTCAAGGCAATATCGTCTTCCAGGTTTCGAATTCGTGAGATCCGGACTCCTGCCTGCGGCACAATTTCGTAGAGTGTGATCGTTGGACCGACAGTCGCTTTTATGGAGGTGATCTCTATCCCGTAGTTACGGAGGGTGCGGATAATTTTGTCTTTATTCTCGTTTTGCTCCTGCATGTCCACCTGTCTGTTGCCGGTATTGTATACCTTGAGCAGGTCCATGGTAGGGAATGCAAATGAGGACAAGTCCTTTTTAGGGTCGTAGTCTTCCAGAATTTCCACATCCGGATCCGTTTCCTCGTTTGTATCCGACTCAGCCAGCGGTGAAGCCTTCTCTTCGGGTTTGTTTTCGGCAACCTGTATTTCGTCTTTCGGAACAAAAACCTCGAAAACGTTGTTCGCCGGCTCTTTTTTTCGGATGGGCGGGACTGTGTTCTGCGTAACGGGAAGAGGTGTTTGTTCCCTGTTTTGCAGCAAAACTTCCGGTTCGGTCTCTGTTTCCGGCTTGTCCGTCTTTTTGAAAGAGAACAGTTTTCTCCAGATGCCCGGTTTTTTTTTCTCCTCCGGTTCTTCTTTTTCGTCAAACTCGAGTTCAATGGGGGGTTGGCTCTCTTTATTTCCGTTAAAGGTGGGTTTGCTATTGATGAGTGTCTCCTGGATCTTGTGCATTGAGCTTTGTCGGAAGACAATCACGATGATAAGGATGAACAAAAGTACGAGAAGGATCATTCCCGGTACCCCGATGCTGCTTTCGAGCAGGCGCTCGATCTGACTTCCGTGAGCACCTCCCCAGTTGATGTGGCTTTTGGGAAACAGCCTTCCGAAGATAAAGGCACTCGTGATGGAACCGCAAACCAGCCCAAAGGCAGTGATAAGCAGCACTTTTATAAAGCTGAAGTCGGAAACCTTCATCAGCCTCAATCCTAAATAAATGACGAAAAAGGGAATAAGTATCGAAAATATGCCAAACCATTTGTTAACAAGGGTTTCAGCTAAAAAAGCGCCCCCGGTGCTCGTCCAGTTATCTACTTCCAGTTGCTTATCCTGAGTCAGTTCCCAGAAGGACTTGTTGAGCACTTTACTTTGATCTGCCGCCCCGGTAAAAAAGAAAGAGATGATTGCCAGCAACGTGAATATTCCCAGAAAAGCAACGAGAATGCCGAAAATGAAACGAACCCTTTCATTTTTTAAAAAACTGATTATGGCGGTCCTCCGCTTTCTTGCAGTGGCAGTTGTTGTCTTTTTCCTTTTTCGTTTTGTTGATTTTGCCATATATAAAAGTTCTCATCGATTTGCCATTAACCCGATGAAAAACAGGAGTTGGATCGGTAAATTTATTACAAAAGTAATAAAAAGAAACTTAGATGGAAAGCTTTATGGGTTTATAAAAAAAAGAAATGACCGGTTTTGTGTGGGATTATCTTTTCTTCTGGCCAAGTAAGTAGATTCCCCCAATCAGGGTAATGATGGCGACTCCAATTTCGACATAGGCGATCTCCTTGCCTTTATTGTCTTCAGCAGTTATTTCAATGCCGAGAATTTCTACCGATTTTGAACTCTTTTGCAGGTTTGTGATGCCGAGATAACCGAGGATGACTGCTCCGGCGATGAGAATAATTCCGATGATTGATTTCATGTTTGTTTAATTATTTATTTAAGTTTCGCATGTGTTAAGATAACAGCTAATCTTCTCTTAATATTCCAGACATGCGGAAGTTCAGTGAATGGCAATTTTAAGTGTTTGTTTGTGTTGTGTGTTTCTGAAAAGTGAAAAGCCCGCGAATCACTTCGCAGACTTTTCTTGTTAACACAATCTTCATGAAACAAACTACACTATCGAGTTGATTGCAGATTCATAATCCGGCTCCTGTGCAATCTCGGGAACCAGTTCGGTATATACAACTCTCCCTTCGGGATTAACGACTACCACAGCACGGGCCAATAATCCGTGAAGCGGGCCGTCTGTCATGAGCACACCGTACTTGTCGGCGAATGAGTGGTCGCGAAAAGTGGAAAGTGTAACCACGTTCTCCAATCCTTCAGCGCCGCAAAAGCGGCCGGCAGCAAACGGCAGGTCTGCCGAAATGCAGAGAACGGTTGTATTATTTAAAGAGCTGGCTTCTTTGTTGAATCTGCGGACAGAAGCAGCACAAACACCAGTGTCCAGGCTCGGGAAAATGTTTAAAACTACGTTCTTTCCTTTCAGATCGGATAGCTTTAATTCCGAAAGATCTGTTTTTACCAGCGAAAAATCGGGTGCCAGCGAACCCACATCCGGCAGACTGCCACCGGTATTTACCGGATTTCCTTTAAATGTGATTTTTGTCATGTTGTTATTATATTTCTTTGGGTTTACATCAACCCACTCTCTATTATACTCTCTAATTATTCCTCAAAAACTATAACAAGACGGTAGTTGAAAAGTTCAGGAAAACCTGATTTTTAACTTTTTATTTAGAAACAGTTTTTTATTTTCAAAAACGGCTAATTCGCTTTCATCACAACTCTTCCTTCAGGTACTTTGCCGTATAGCTACCCTTGTGCTTAATTATCTCCTCGGGTGTTCCCGCGACAAGCACATTTCCGCCCTTTTCCCCGCCCTCTGGACCAAGATCGATGATGTAGTCGGCACACTTGATGATGTCGAGATTGTGTTCGATAACAATAACTGTATTTCCCTTGTCCACCAGTTTATTGAGTACTCCCAATAAAATCCTGATGTCCTCGAAATGCAATCCTGTAGTGGGCTCATCCAGTACGTAAAGGGTATTTCCGGTGTCGGTCCGGGCCAGTTCGGCCGCAAGTTTTACCCGTTGGCTTTCTCCGCCCGAGAGGGTAGTGGACGATTGTCCGAGCTTGATATATCCCAGTCCGACCTCCTGAAGCACCTTTATCTTATGCAGGATGTTGGGAATGTTTTCGAAGAAATCTACCGCCTCGTTGATCGACATGTTGAGTACGTCAGCAATGGATTTCCCTTTAAACCGTACTTCCAGTGTTTCCCGGTTGTATCTTTTCCCGTGGCATCCTTCACAAGGAACCATTACATCGGGTAGAAAATTCATTTCCAGTGTTTTATATCCGTTCCCCCCACAGGCTTCGCAACGCCCGCCTTTGACGTTAAATGAGAATCGTCCGGGTTTGTATCCGCGGATTTTTGCTTCAGGCATTCCGGAAAACAGGGTGCGGATATCGCTAAATACACCCGTGTAAGTTGCAGGATTCGAGCGGGGAGTCCTCCCGATGGGAGACTGGTCCACACTAACTACTTTATCCACGTTTTTTATGCCGTGCACCTCTTTGTACGGCATCGGGTCTTTCAGGGAACGGTAGAATTTCTGGCTCAGGATAGGTTGTAACGTTTCGTTGATAAGCGTAGATTTGCCGCTCCCCGACACTCCCGTTACGCATATGAATGTTCCCAACGGAAATCGTACGGTGACATTTTTCAGGTTGTTGCCAGTTGCGCCTTCGACAATCAATGTTTTGCCGTTCCCTTTGCGCCGTTTCCCGGGAATCTTGATTTCTATTTTTCCGTTCAGGTAATTGGAGGTTAGCGTATTCTTCTTGAGCATCTCTTCGGGAGTGCCTTCAAAAACCACTTCGCCTCCTTTTTGTCCGGCAAACGGACCCATGTCTACCACATAGTCGGATGCAAGCATCATGTCTTTATCGTGCTCGACCACCACTACGGAGTTGCCGGAATCGCGCAGTTTTTTCAACGAATCGATCAGCCGGTGGTTATCCCGTTGATGCAATCCGATACTGGGTTCATCCAGGATATACAATACGTTTACCAATTGCGAACCGATCTGCGTAGCCAGCCGGATACGCTGGCTTTCCCCGCCCGAGAGCGATGCCGATGCGCGGGAAAGGGAAAGGTAACCCAGTCCGACATCAATAAGAAAGCGCAACCGCGAAAGAATCTCCTTGTTGATCTCTTCGGCAATGAGCTGCTGTTTTTCTGAAACGTGATCACCGGCATCTACAATCCAGTCGTGCAGCTGTTGGATATCCATGTGCGACAACTCAGCAATGTTCTTGCCGTTAATTTTGAAGTGAAGTGCCTCCCGGTTGAGCCGTTGCCCGTTACACTCCGGACAAACCGACGTCGATATGAATTGTCCCGCCCATTTTTGCGCAGAAGCCGATGCGTCATCATCCTGTTGCATATCGATGTACTTGGCAATTCCTTCGTAACTTACCATGTAGTTGGAGTTACCCAGTGACTCGTTTTTGATTTTCAGGCGTTCGTCGGTACCGTAGATAATTTCGTCGATAGCATCTTGCGGGATATCCTGGATGGGCGTCTGCAGCGTAACTCCGTATTTTTCGCAAATGGCAGCAACTTGCCAGAAAAACAGGTTGCTTTTTTCTTTTCCTAGCGGCACGATTCCGCCTTTGGCAATACTTATGGAGGGATCGGGGATGACCTTTTCCGTATCGATGGAGTCGATGGTCCCTATCCCTTTGCATTTGGGGCATGCGCCTAATGGTGAGTTGAACGAGAAATTGTGCGGAGCGGGTTCGTTGTAGGATAATCCGGTGGTAGGGCACATTAACTCGCGGCTGTAGTGGCGCACCTCGCCGGACACGGTGTCCTGGATGAGTATCAGCCCCGAACCCTGCTTCATGGCAGTTCTGACACTCGATCTGAGCTTATCTTCAAACTTGTTGGACACGGCTAGTTTGTCCACCAGTACTTCGATGCTGTGGTTCTTGTACCTGTCCAGCTTCATCCCCGGCAGAATTTCCCGGATCTCGCCGTCCACGCGGACACTGATAAATCCCTTTTTCCGGATTTGCTCGAACAACTCTTTGTAATGTCCTTTCCTGTTTCGTATAACGGGTGCGAGGATGTATATTTTTTTTCCGGCATACCGGGTTAAGATCAGTTCCAGAATTTGCTCTTCGGTATATTTTACCATTTTCTCGCCCGTAATGTACGAGAACGCTTCTCCGGCACGGGCATAAAGCAACCGTAGGAAGTCGTAAATTTCTGTGGTGGTGCCAACGGTAGAACGTGGATTTCGGTTGGTGGTTTTTTGTTCGATGGAAATGACGGGGCTTAATCCGGTAATTTTATCCACATCGGGACGTTCCATTTTGCTTAAAAATCCACGGGCATAGGCCGAAAATGTTTCTATATAACGCCGTTGCCCTTCGGCAAAAACGGTGTCGAAGGCCAGGGACGACTTGCCGCTTCCGCTCAATCCGGTAATAACCGTAAGTGAATCGCGCGGGATGGTTACGTCAATATTTTTGAGGTTGTGTACGCGTGCGCCATACACTTCAATACGTTCTGTCTCAGGAGTCATTTTGTTGAAAATACGAACCTGCAAAGGTAGTGAAAAAGATCATCTTGCGATCCATCGTTCGTCGTGAATTTTTATTTTCTCCCCTTTTTTGTAGTAGAGGCTTTCCCGGGTGGGGATAAGGACAGTATAGTTTTTTCCTGATTTATTGGTGAGCTTGGTATCGCGGAGCCACGAATTGAAATCCTTTAGTTGGGCATAGGTGATGCCGTTCTCTTTGGCAAACGATGCCAGGCTTGGAATGGCCGAGGAAACCATGACTTCCTTGAACTCCATGGGTTTATACAGTTGATCGCTACGAAGGACAAATCCGTATTGTGTCGGGTTTTCAAACAGGGTTTTAATAGCCAGCATACGGAAATAATAACGGGTTGTTTCTTCCACCAGCCATAAATCGAGCGCTTTGTCGGTTTGCTGCTTGGTGATCTCGCTGGTGATCCTTGCTTGTCCTCCGTTGTAGGACAAGGCGGCAGCGCTCCACGAACCGAGCTTCCGGTACGCGTCTTTGAGGTACCGGCAAGCGGCGACGGTTGATTTCTCGATGTGGTAACGCTCATCCACTTCGGGCGATACCTCAAGTCCGAATTGTTGAGCTGTACCCGACATAAACTGCCACAATCCGCTGGCACGGGCCGGTGAGACCGCCCGGGGGTCGAGGCTGCTTTCAATCACGGCAAGGTATTTTATATCATCCGGCACCCCTTCTCGTTTTAAAATAGGCTCGATCACCGGGAAGATACGGTTTGCGCGTTTGAAGAGGAGCAGGGTGGTGGAGTGAAAGTAGGTGAAACTGTTCAGTTCGCGGTCCATCCGCTCGTGGAGATCGTACCGGTCGAACACGATCTTTTCACCCGCGAACATCATCTCTCCGGGAACATCAACCGATGCTGTCATGGAGAGTACTTGCGGACGTTCCAGTTCTACTTTCTCCGAATCGTTGTTCGACAAGGTCATAACTGTGATAATACTCACGGCTACAATAGCTAAAAAAATGTATATGATGTTTCTTTTCATCGGTAAGGAATGTTATAATACGGATTTATTTGTGTCAAATATACAACTATATTAAAAATACTCCAACTATTCATTAAACTTTCTCATGCGTTGCGATCGATTCATGGGTTCTCTTATAATTAGCGTTGATTGGTTAGGGTGTAACCCAAGCAGGATACAGGACAGAAAGAAAAAAGGGCATGACGGCAAAGCCGGCACACCCTTTCACTGTTGATGGTTTTTTCTCTTATCTGATTTTCTTGTATCCGTAAACGGCTCTGTCGCCCAATTCTTCTTCAATGCGGAGCAGCTGGTTGTATTTAGCCATACGGTCTGAGCGGCTCAGCGATCCTGTTTTGATTTGTCCGGCATTGGTAGCTACGGATATATCGGCGATGGTAGCATCTTCGGTTTCGCCTGAGCGGTGAGATGTTACGCTGGTGTATCCGTGGCGGTGTGCCATCTCGATGGCATTTAACGTTTCGGTCAGTGTCCCGATCTGGTTTACCTTGATAAGAATGGAGTTTGCACAACCCAGTTCAATCCCTTTGCGCAGGAAGTCGACGTTTGTTACAAACAAATCGTCACCTACCAGTTGGCATTGCCCTCCGATTTTATCGGTCAGAAGTTTCCATCCGTCCCAGTCGTTTTCGTGCATCCCGTCTTCGATGGAGTCGATCGGGTAGTTGGTGATAAGTTCCTGCAGGTATTCAGCTTGCTCGGCCGAAGTACGTTTTTTACCGTTGGGGCCTTCAAATTTGGAGTAATCGTAAACGCCGTCTTTATAGAATTCAGAAGCGGCACAGTCGAGAGCAATCTTTACATCTTTACCCGGCTCGTAGCCTGCATTTTTAATAGCGGTAAGAATGGATTCCAATGCTTCTTCGGTTCCTCCGGCCAGGTTCGGGGCAAAGCCGCCTTCATCTCCTACAGCAGTGCTGAGCCCTTTGTCGTGAAGCACTTTTTTGAGTGCATGGAAAACCTCAGCACCCATCCGAAGTCCTTCGCGGAAAGAATTCGCTCCAACCGGACGAATCATAAATTCCTGGAAAGCGATGGGGGCGTCGGAGTGAGAACCGCCGTTGATGATATTCATCATGGGAACGGGCAACACGTAAGTATTTGTTCCGCCGATGTAGCGATACAGGGGCAATCCTAAATAATTGGCTGCAGCCTTTGCTACGGCAAGCGAAACGCCCAGAAGTGCGTTGGCACCTAAGTTCGATTTGGTTTTTGTTCCGTCGAGCTCGAGTAGCCTGGCATCGATTTGTGTTTGTTCCAGTACATTTGTTCCCACCAATGCCGGGGCAATAACATCGTTGATGTTTGCCACCGCTTTCAAAACACCTTTACCCAGGTATCTCTTTTTGTCGCCATCGCGAAGCTCCAGCGCTTCGTTTTCACCGGTTGATGCTCCCGAAGGGACTGCAGCGCGTCCAAACGCACCCGACTCCGTTAATACGTCAACCTCTACTGTGGGATTGCCTCTGGAATCCAACACTTCACGTCCTAAAATACTTACAATTCTCATGTCGTTTTTAATTTTTATATTGAAAAATTTAGTTCTAAATGATTGTTTAATAACCTAATATTAGCGAAAAGTCTGTTTTACAAATTAACGTACAAATATACGTTTTTTTTGTTTATCCGGCCGGGGTTCTGACGTTAAATATTGCTTACGCAGCAAATAATTTCATGCTGCAATCTTATGTTTATAACGCCTGCGACTGGATTGATGTTATCAGCGCATTAAGGTTCGACGTGATGAGACGAACAGCAATAGCTAAGAGGATTACCCCGAAAAATTTACGTAAAATAAAAACGCCGCCTACCCCCATCAATCTTTTCACTCCATCTAAATAACGCAACACCACATAGACAAAAGCAATGTTCAGGATGACAGCGATGATAATGTTGATCGTGTTGTACTCGGCACGCATAGCCAAAAGCGTTGTGAAGGTCCCGGGGCCGGTAATCAGTGGAAAAACCACCGGTACAAGCGTTGCCGAACCGTTTCCGGAAGTGTTTTCGTCAATTTTAAATATTTCTACGCCGAAAATCATTTCGATGGAAATAATCAAAATCACCAGTGCGCCAGCGATTGCGAACGACGAAAGATCCACCTGGAAAAGTTTGAGTATGGCCTCTCCTATGAAAAGAAACATGATGAGGATGATGGTCGAATAAAACGAGGCCTTGAACGGCTCAATGGTTTTATTCTGACTCCTAAGGTTCAGGAATATAGGAACTGAGCCCGTTGCGTCAATAATGGCGAACAGGACCAGGAAGGCACTGATTATTTCTACAAAATTAAATCCGAGCATACCGGGAACATTTTTTTTGATAACCTTTGTTAAACCGGGTGCAAAGTTATTAAAAAAGAGCCAATTCTCAAAATGAACGGTTCGATTTCTCGATCTGTCGGGAAAGGGCGTCGTAAGAAAAGTATGTTGGGTGGGAAAAATTCAGGTATTTTATGATCTTGAAAGCATTGAAATGGTGAAAAAATCGTTTTTCGAAGGCTTGAAATGTGGCACTGTTCCGGTTGCATTCTTCAATCTCGGAAACCACATCGTTCTTTTCAGAAAATTCAATTATCGCCGGATGCAACAGGGATATTCTCTGCCGGATAAACCCGGTGTCCTGTTTAAAGAAAGATTGCCGCAGGTCAAAAAAATCTTTTAACGCTAGAAAAGCGTTGAAGTGATAAGTTTTCATCTGTCCATCAGGTTCGTCTGCAATTTTTTGCAACGCCGGGCCTGTACCGAACGGGATCCTGTCGGAATACCGTGCCATGGGATAAACAAAAACATCGTCCAGCCTTTCGACTCTTCCGAATGCAAAAACTTTTTGCAGGAAATAAAAATCTTCACCGCCCTGTTGTCGTCCCATTCCTCCGACACGTACATACGCATCCGCTGCAACTGAAAATGCCGAGCCGATGGTGTGGTGGGGGTACGGAAATCCGATGAAGTGTAGCATTTGGCTGAAATAACGGATGTGTTGCTCGTATTGGCGAACGGCGTTTTCGAGTCTTCTGTCGTTGTCTTCCACCCGGTGGTGGAAGTTTTGCACCGTACAGCAGGGAGGGGCTGTTTGCCGATAGGCGGCCGAAATACCGCTCAGGAAATTAGGAGAGACGGTACAGTCGGCATCCAGGGAGATTATTATCCCTTCCGGGTTTTGTGTGTTCAGGAAATGTTCGACAGCCAGGTCCATTCCGATTTTTCGGGCAAGACCCACGCCGGCATGTTTTCGGGGAAGATCTTCGAAGATCAACGGGAAAAACCGAAGGATGTCCCGGTTGTTTTCAGCAGCAAATGCAGTGATTTCGTCGTACGTTTTTCTGTTTTGAAGAACAACTTCCTTTTCCGAACGGACACTTGAGTTAATGATCACTGTCACCACTGTTTTCGCTTTTGGTGTTGCAGACTGGCAAAGATTCCGCAAGGTGGCCAACACGTCTTTCTCATCGTAACACGGTATAACCACGACCGCGTCGGCAGCAACATCCTGTGGAAGCCTGGTTTGCAGGTACTCGGGTTTTTGTATTTCCAGATAGGCTCGCCAGTGTTTCATGCTGCAAAAATAAAAAATAAGGTTCTTTTTGCAAAGAACCTTACTGTATTCATTTGATCAGGAAGATTATTACTTGGTTTCGGTTGCAGCGGGAGTTTTTGTTCCTGCTCCCGTGTTGCTCGTAGAAGTCGCAGGGCCGTACTTTTTGTTCAGGAATTCGGTCACTTCTTTGGTAATATCGTATTTGTCGTCCGCAAAAAGAATGTTATCGGATCCCGTGTTGCTGTAGATGATCTGATAGCCTTTATCCTTGTTGAATTCCACTAAACGAACCTTTACCGTATCGGATAATTCCATATTGAGTTTTTGCTGTTCAAGAGCAAATTCCTGACCCAACCTTTCAGCCATTTGCTGATATTCCTGCTGCATTCTTAAGATGCGTTGCTGCTCCTGCTCAGCTCTTTCCTGGCTCAGGAATGCGTTGTTTTGAAGCTTGCGCTGAAATTCCTGTGCAGCTGCATTCAGTTGACGTTCTTTTTGTGTCAGGCTTGCACGCGAGCTCTCTTCGGTTCTCATCAAGGCTTCGTTCAGGTCTTTTGCGAAGTTATAATTCATCAGAAGAGAATCTACATTCACATAGGCAACGGGTAGGGTAACGGAAGAATCGTTCATCTTCGTAATCAAATCTCCTTTTCTGGCGCCGCTTTTTCCCGGTGCGGAAGTAAAATGCAAGACGTATAAAATAAGGATTGCAACAGCTAAGATTGCCCCCAAAATATAGGCATTATTATTCTTCATTTTCTCAAAAAATTGTGTAGGTTAGACTTTTTCTTTTATTATTTTTTCAATCAGACTTTCTCTGTTCGATGCTTCTCTGTCTTGCGATGTGGCACAGCTTATACCTCTGTCTCTCATGGCCTTACTTCCGCCAATATGTGTGTTGGGAAACTCGCCTTTTTTTGTAAAAAAAACTTTTATACCCATTAGCATAATGGCTATAAAAAGGATAGCGATACCCAGGAGTAAAGTTTTTATCATTTAATTCTTAATTTTGTGGCGCAAAGATAGTTTAAATAGCCAATTAAAACTCATTTTTCGTATTAAAGATGCTAAAATTTTCTGTTTTTTGCGATTTTCATTCCTGTTTTCCGACTAAAGCATAAACAAGAAAGCATTTTATATGTTAATATAGATTATACAGTTATTTTAAAAAACAGATCGTATGAATATTAATGAGCTTGAGCCGAAAATCGTATGGAGTTATTTTCACGACATCACACAAATTCCACGGCCATCGAAAAAAGAAGAGAAAATTATCGCTTATCTGCTTAACTTTGCCAAGGAGCACAACCTTGAGGCCAAGAAAGATAAAGCCGGTAATGTGCTGATCACGAAAGAAGCAACGCCGGGCAAAGAAAATGTGCCGACAGTTATTCTGCAGTCGCATGTGGATATGGTGTGCGAGAAAAATAGCGATGTTACGCACGATTTCGATAACGACCCGATTGAAACTATCATCGATGGCGACTGGGTTAAAGCAAACGGGACAACTCTCGGGGCGGATAACGGTATCGGGATTGCCGCACAGTTGGCAGTGCTTGCCTCAAACGATATCGCTCATGGCAAGATCGAAGCGTTGTTTACCGTGGATGAGGAAACCGGATTGACCGGAGCCAATTCGTTGGAGCCCGGTTTTATTACCGGGAACGTTTTATTGAACCTGGATACGGAGGAAGAGGGTGAGATTTATATCGGTTGTGCCGGAGGAAAAGGGACAAGAGCCTACTTTAAGTATAAAGAAAAGGATGCGCCCAAAAAGTACTTCTGGTTTAAAATTCAGGTGAAAGGACTTCGTGGCGGACATTCAGGAAGCGATATTGATAAAGGGTTGGGTAACGCCAACAAAATCCTGAACCGGTTTTTGTACTCCATTATGCGCAAGAAGTACGGTATGGTGCTATCAGAAATTGGTGGAGGAAACCTCCACAATGCTATTGCGCGTGAAGCGTATGCAGTGGTGGGTGTAAAAGATAAATACAAAGAAGATATGCGGGTGAAACTGAATGTCTTCCTTGCCAATGTCCAAAATGAATACAAAAAAACGGATCCCAACCTGGATATCCAGCTCGAATCGGTACAGATGCCCTCTAAGATTATAAAAAAAGGTGTTGCTGAAAAACTGATACATTCCCTGTATGCCTGTCCACACGGGGTAATCGGTATGAGTTTTGATATCGACGGATTGGTGGAGACCTCCACCAACCTGGCATCAGTGAAAATGCTGGAAAATTATACCATCGAGGTGGGTACCAGCCAGCGTAGTTCGGTGGAGTCACGCAAAGACGACATCGTCAATACGGTTTCCGCCGTCTTTGAACTGGCCGGTGCAAAAGTGGTGCACAGCGAAGGATATCCGGGTTGGCAACCGAATACCGATTCCCAGATTCTGAAACTGGCAAAGAAAGAATACAAGAACCTTTACAATAAAAACGCCAAGGTAAAAGCTATCCATGCCGGCCTGGAATGTGGGCTGTTTCTAGAGAAATACCCTCAGTTGGATATGATTTCCATTGGTCCTGATATGACGGATGTCCATTCGCCCGATGAAAAAATGAATATTCCCTCTGTGGGAAAATTTTGGGATTACCTGGTCCGGATCCTGGAAAGTGTCCCTGCCGAAGGGGAGGAATAAATCAATAGTTATCTTTGATGCTTCGGTGGCGTTCTTGATGACAAAATATGGAGATTGTGTCGTGTTATGAGAAAAATTCTCCTGATGGTCTTTCTTTTTTTTTCTTGTGTGCTGTTTTCCTTTTCACAAACAGGCTTCCGCATTATGTTTTATAACGTGGAAAACCTTTTTGACACCATCGATGATCCGCTGAAAAACGACGACGAGTTTCTCCCCGATGGCCCCATGAACTGGCAGCCCTGGAAATACTGGGAGAAGCTCAGAAACATAACGCGTGTAATTACTGCCATTGGCGGTATGTATTCCCCCGCCCTGGTGGGGCTTTGCGAAATTGAGAACGACAGCGTTGTGTATGATCTTGCCCGGCGGTCGCCACTTCGGGCGCAAGGGTATGAATATATCGTCACACACTCTCCCGATGAGCGTGGTATGGATGTGGCTTTGCTTTATCAGCGGCATCAATTCAACCTGCTGGATAAAAATGAATACGAGGTTGTTTTCAGCGATAAAGTTGTACGCCCCACACGAAATATACTGCACGCTGCCGGGAGAATCGTTTCTGGTGATACCCTTGATGTTTTTGTTTGTCATTGGCCCAGCCGGAGTGGTGGCCAGCGCGAATCCGAGCCTGCCCGGCTGGATGCGGCAACCCTTTTGCGAAGGAAGGTCGACAGCCTCTTTATGATCAGAAAAAGCACCCATATCGTAATTATGGGAGATTTCAAT
This sequence comes from Petrimonas sulfuriphila, assembly GCA_038561985.1. Taxonomy (NCBI): domain Bacteria; kingdom Pseudomonadati; phylum Bacteroidota; class Bacteroidia; order Bacteroidales; family Dysgonomonadaceae; genus Petrimonas; species Petrimonas sulfuriphila. Next base: position 1,858,049 of record CP073276.1, read on the forward strand.
GACGGCCCGCATGACAAAAGCATCTTCCGGATGCTGAAAGCAAAGAGCCGACGTCATTACCGTTCCGACAAAGAATTGTACAACCTGTTTTTTCACCGACTGAAAGAGAAAGACTTCGGCACCTATTTCTTTCGGGGAAGGTGGGAGGTGCTGGATCAGTTCATCGTGAGCGGAAATCTGTTGAGGGAGGACAACAGGATATATATCAAGGGAGGTGAAGCGCATATCTTCAAGCCTGACTTTCTGCTGCAGGAAGACAAAGCCTCCGGCATAAAACGTCCTTACCGAACCCATTACGGCCCGAGGTATGTCGGCGGTTTCAGCGACCATTTGCCGGTTTATCTTGATATTGCAATAAACTCTTGTCCGGATAGTGTACGTTAAGCAAAATGGGTAGAGTCGAACTCGGTTGAGGCATACCCTAGCGGAGAAATGAATAAGTAAAACCATATTATTCGTAAAATTCAAAACAGTCCCTCAATATTTTATGGTTTTATACGCTTCAAAACGAAAACTTTATCTTATCTTTGTGGGATTTTACATCCAAAATTTAAAAATAATAATTTATTTATGACGAATCCAATCATCAAGCGAATCGAGCTGTCAGACGGACGCACGATTACGCTCGAAACGGGAAAATTGGCGAAACAAGCTGATGGGGCCGTGGAGTTGCGTATGGGCAACACCATGCTGCTGGCCACTGTTTGTGCTGCCAAAGACGCTGCCCCCGGAGTAGATTTTATGCCGCTGCAAGTAGAATATAAAGAAAAATTCTCCGCTTTCGGAAGATTTCCGGGCGGATTTATGAAAAGAGAAGGAAGGCCCTCAGACTACGAAATTCTTACCAGCCGGTTGATCGACCGTGCCCTCCGCCCACTTTTCCCCGATGATTACCACGCTGAAGTTTTTGTAACCGTCATGCTTTTCTCGGCTGATGGTGAAGATATGCCGGACGCATTAGCCGGGTTGGCTGCTTCTGCCGCATTGGCCGTTTCAGATATTCCGTTCAACGGTCCGCTATCAGAAGTACGGGTTGCCCGTGTCGACGGACAGCTCTTTGTAAACCCTACTTTCAGTCAGTTGGAAAAAGCCGACATGGACATTATGGTGGGTGCCACCATCGACAACATTATGATGGTGGAAGGAGAAATGAGCGAGGTTTCTGAAGCCGAATTGCTCGAAGCCATTAAGTTCGCTCACGAAGAAATTAAAAAACAGTGTCAGGCTCAGCTTGAACTGATGGAACTTTGCGGAACGGTTAAGAAACGTGAATATTCACACGAAGAGAACGACGAAGAACTCCGCAAACAGGTGTGGAGCATCTGTTATCCCAAAGCGTATGTCGTTGCTTCTTCGCAGAACAGCGACAAGCATGCGCGCATGGATGCTTTCGAGACTATCCTCGAAGAATTCATGGAATCTGTTCCCGAAGAAGAACGGGAAACAAAAGCCCCGCTCGTTGCCAAGTATTACCACGACGTGGAAAAAGAAGCGATGCGCCGCTGCATCCTGGATGAGGGAAAACGTTTGGACGGAAGGAGCACGACCGATATACGCCCCATTTGGAGTGAGGTGGATTATGTTCAAGGACCACACGGATCAGCAGTGTTCACCCGCGGTGAAACGCAATCGCTCACAACGGTTACCCTGGGTACGAAATTAGATGAGAAAATTGTCGACGACGTGCTCAACCACAGCACAGAGCGGTTCTTGTTACACTATAATTTCCCTCCATTCTCAACGGGAGAAGCCCGTCCGCAACGCGGTACAGGACGTCGTGAGATCGGTCACGGGAACTTGGCACATCGCGCCCTGAAACGCATGATTCCGGAAGGATACCCGTACGTTATTCGTGTCGTTTCCGATATTCTGGAGTCCAACGGATCTTCGTCTATGGCAACGGTTTGCGCCGGTACGCTGGCCCTGATGGATGCCGGAGTGCAAATGAAAAAGCCGGTATCGGGTATCGCTATGGGACTGATTTCCGAAAACAAAGGACAGAACTATGCCGTCCTTTCCGATATCCTGGGCGATGAAGACCACCTGGGAGACATGGACTTTAAAGTGTGTGGCACTAAAGACGGTATTACGGCTACTCAGATGGATATCAAGGTAGACGGATTATCGTACGAGATCCTCGAGAAAGCCCTTGCCCAGGCTAAAGCCGGACGCGAGCACATCATGGGTAAAATGATGGAAACCCTTTCCGAACCTCGTGCCGACCTGAAGCCGCATGCACCCCGGATTGAAGTGATAGAAATCCCGAAAGACTTCATCGGTGCCGTTATCGGCCCGGGAGGAAAAATCATTCAGGGAATCCAGGAAGAAACTGGTGCCATCATCACCATTGAGGAGGTCGATAACAAAGGCCGTGTAGAAGTATCGGCTTCTAACAAGGACTCTATCGATGCCGCCATGCGCAAGATAAAAGGGATTGTAGCTGTGCCCGAAGTGGGTGAAGTGTACGAAGCGACCGTTCGTTCAGTGATGCCTTACGGTGCTTTCTGTGAATTCCTTCCCGGAAAAGACGGATTGCTGCACATCTCCGAGATCGATTGGAAACGATTGGAAAAAGTGGAAGATGCCGGAATAAAAGAAGGCGATAAGATTGCCGTAAAACTGATCGACATTGATCCCAAAACGGGTAAATTCAAACTTTCACGCAAGGTGTTGCTGCCCCGTCCTCCAAGGCCGGAACAACCCAGGACTGAAGAGTAAAAAAATAGACAACTCTGTTAAAGCGAGCCTTTCCGGTTCGCTTTTTTTAATGATATTTTTTACTTTTGTTGTCAGGTTGCACTCGTTTCATCTGCGGGTGTAACGCGAAACAGTTTCTTAGTTGATCACAATTAAATCAAAAGTCAATGGAATCAACAACACTAAAATGCGGAGACTGCCCCTTGAGGGCAAAGTATGACCGGAAGCCCAAGTCATTGGCCGGCCGTTTTTGGCGGTGGCACATCAATTTTTGTCCAGGTTGGAAAGCCTATTTCACCTCCCTGGCGCCGGAAGAGAAAGCGCAGTTGCGGGAGAAATATAGCTTTAAAAAGTATACCGGTTGATTACCTTTTCCGCATCCCGGTAAATTCCCAAAAGAAGAGAAAAACATCGGTTTTGTTTAACTATTTTTTATACCTTTGCAACTAACTTCTTTTAGACGGGCAGATTATTAGGCATTAGACCGATAGACAAAGCTGGTATCTGAAAGCGAAGCGATCTAATGTCTAGAAGCGTAGTGGTCTGAGAGTCTGCAAAATAATATGAACAAACAATTACTTTTAGGTGCGGAAGCTATTGCACAAGCTGCATTGGATGCGGGAATCTCGGGAGTTTACGCTTATCCGGGAACGCCGTCCACCGAAATAACACAATTTATTCAACAATCGCCCCAGGCCCGGGAATCGGGTGTGCGTTCGAAATGGTCTGCTAACGAGAAAACAGCTTACGAGGCAGCGCTCGGCATGTCTTACGCCGGAAAGCGCGCTTTGGTTTGTATGAAGCACGTGGGGCTGAACGTAGCCGCAGATGCGTTTATGAATTCAGCCATTACCGGAGTCCACGGCGGATTGGTAGTGGTGGTGGCCGACGATCCGTCGATGCACTCATCACAAAACGAGCAGGATAGCCGTGTGTATGGGAAGTTTGCGATGATTCCTGTTCTGGAACCTTCCAACCAGCAGGAGACATACGATATTGTCCGTTACGCGTTCGATTTATCGGAAGAGGTGAAACTTCCCGTGCTTCTTCGGATTCCTACCCGATTGTCACATTCCCGTGCAGTGGTTTCCGGCGGAGAGGCAATGCCGCAAAATCAACTTGCGCCTACCCAGGAGAAGAACAGGTGGATCCTGCTCCCCGTTAATGCCAGGAAAGGTTATCTCCGGTTACTTGAGAAGCAGGCTCAACTGATCAATTTCTCTGAATTTTCCAGGTTTAACCAGGTAATCTCCGGAACGGGTGATAAGGCCGTTATAGCTTTTGGGATTGCCTACAACTATGTGATGGAGGTTATCCGGACGTATGCCCTGGATATACCGGTGTTGAAACTGTCCCAATATCCGTTGCCAGAGAAGAAAATTAGCGAGTTTACGGAAAAATACGGTGAGGTTCTTGTTGCTGAAGAAGGCTACCCCGTCTACGAAGAATTGCTAAAAGGCTTTTTCGGGAACGAGAAATTCCGGGGACGGCTGGATGGCACGTTGCCGCGTACAGGAGAACTTTCCCCAAACATACTCTCAAAGGCGTTGGGTGTTCAAACGAATAGTGAACCGGCTGTTCCATCCATTGTCGCTCCGCGGCCGCCGATGTTGTGCCAGGGATGCAGCCATCGCGATCTTTTCGATGCGGTTGTTCAGGCCATGTCACTTTATCCGCAACGGCACGTCTTCGGGGACATCGGATGCTATACGTTAGGAGCTTTGTCGCCTTACAATGCCATCAGTACCTGTGTGGATATGGGCGCATCGATAACAATGGCCAAAGGGGCAGCCGATGCCGGGTTGTTTCCGGCAGTTGCCGTGATTGGCGACTCCACCTTCACGCACTCGGGAATTACGGGATTGCTAGATGCCGTGAACGATAAAAGTGCGGTTACTGTCATTATCTCCGACAACGGGACCACAGCCATGACGGGCGGACAGGACTCATCGGGAAGTGGGAAGTATTTTGCTATTTGTAAGGGGATCGGTGTGGAGGAGAACCATATCCGTGAAATTGTTCCGTTGAAAAAGAATTTCGAGGAAAATGTAAGGGTGATGAAAGAAGAATTCGAATACGAAGGTGTTTCGGTAATTATTTCCCAGCGCGAATGTGTACAGACGGCAGTGAAAAGCAGAAAAAAATGAATAAAAACATCATCATATCCGGCGTGGGAGGGCAAGGAATTTTAACCATGGCTTCCATTATTGATCTGGCAGCTATGAATTTGGGGCTAAATGTAAAACAGGCCGAGGTTCATGGAATGAGTCAACGGGGCGGAGCCGTGGAATCGCATCTCCGCATTTCCTCGGGGGAGATTTTTTCCGACCTTATTCCCAAGGGGAAAGCCGACCTTATTCTTTCCATCGAGCCGATGGAGTCGTTGCGGTATCTTCCCTTCCTTTCTCCCGACGGCGTTATTGTGACGGCTACGGAACCGTATGTTAATATTGGCAATTATCCCGACGAAAAGGAACTGCTCGAAACCATTGCCAATTCAACGAATCACGTTTTTGTAAATGCAGGCTTGCTGGCGAAAGAAGCCGGAAGTGCTAAATCGTACAACGTGGTTATGCTGGGAGCTGCCGCACCTTATCTGGAAATAGCAACAGAAGAATTGGAAAAAGCCATCGGGATGTTTTTCAACCGAAAAGGAAAAGAGATGGTGGACCTGAACATAAAAGCCTTCCGCCTTGGATGGGCAAACTCATTGAACGAACAAAAATGATTTGGAACCCCGAATTTGAATGTGCCGACAGGCAAAAGCTGCACGAACTGCAGAGCATACGCCTGAGGGAGATGGTGAGGCGTATCTATGAAAACGTACCCGCTTACCGTAAAAAATTACAGGAAAAAGGCATTGAGCCTGGCGATATAAAAAGCGTGGATCAGTTAAAGCACCTGCCTTTTACCACTAAAACCGATCTTCGCGATAACTATCCGTTCGGACTTTTCACATTGCCGCAAACCGATGTGGTGCGTATTCATGCATCAAGCGGAACAACAGGAAAGCCTACGGTTGTGGGATATACGCACCGGGATCTGGAGATTTGGACGGAAGTGGTTGCCCGAAGCCTTACTATGGCTGGGGTTGATAAAGACGATACTATTCAGGTTGCTTACGGTTACGGACCGTTTACTGGAGGTCTTGGACTGCATTACGGTGCCGAAAAAGTAGGGGCGACGGTTATTCCGATTTCTACCGGCAACACCAGGAAACAGCTTCAGTTCATGACCGATTTCCACGCTACCGTTATCGCCTGCACACCCTCTTATGCTGCTCATTTGGGTGAAAGTATCCTTAAAGAAGGCATATCTCCGGAAAAGGTAAAACTGCGCGTGGGGGTTTTCGGGGCGGAGCCGTGGACAAATGAAATGCGTGCTCAGATTGAAAATCTGCTGAATATAAAAGCCTACGATATATACGGGTTGAGCGAAATTATCGGTCCGGGAGTGTCCATGGAATGTGAATGTCAACAAGGGAACCACATTTTCGAAGACCATTTTATCCCCGAGATTATCGATCCGGAGACATTGGAAACACTTCCTTACGGTGAAGTAGGGGAGCTCGTTTTCACTACCGTAACGAAAGAAGCGATGCCACTCTTGCGCTACCGTACAAGAGATCTCACCCGGTTGTTTATTGATACGTGCGATTGTGGCCGTACGCTTGTGAGAATGGGAAAATGCCTCGGAAGGTCGGACGACATGCTTATTATCCGCGGAGTGAACGTCTTCCCGTCGCAAGTAGAATCGGTTCTCCTTGAGATGGAGGAAGCATCACCGCATTATCAGCTTATCATTGGCCGGGAAAACAACCTGGACACTATGGAGATACGGGTAGAAATCAACGAGCGGTTCTGGTCCGACAGTATTCGTGAACTTGAAGGTATCCGCCGGCGCATAGACCACAACATCAAAAGCCTGTTGGGGATCGGAGCTGCCATTAAGTTGGTGGAACCGCACAGCATAGAACGTTCGGAAGGAAAAGCCAGGAGGATTATCGATAACAGGCATATATGACTTTAAACTTTTAATCTATGATTATCAAACAATTATCTGTATTTTTGGAAGATCGTTCGGGACGGCTTACCGATCTCACTCAGATACTGGCAGAGCACGAGATCAATATCACTGCCCTGAGCCTGGCCGAGACAGCTGATTACGGCATCGTAAGAATGGTGGTGGGGAAGCCCGGCGCAGCAGAGGAGTTTCTTCGTGAAGCCGGCTTTTCGGTGCGCCTAACCGATGTGGTCTGCGTGAATATGCCCGACCGCCCCGGAGCATTGCATGAGGTGCTCAAGATATTGGCAGACAATGCGATCAATGTAGATTATATGTATGCATTTTCGAATAAGGATGTGGCTTTAGCTGTTATTCGGGCGGCGGATATCGATCAGGTAATCGAGGTATTGCAGAAAAACGAGATGCAACTGCTTCGCCAGAGCGATATTTATCAACTTTAATAAAAAAGACCAGACATCTGCTAGCTAAATTAATAATATTATGACAAGATTTGCACACGGTGTTTCCGCTTTACGTTCGTCAGAAATCAGGGACCTGATGAGCCTGGCCACTTCTCCCGACATCATCTCTTTTTCAGGCGGAATGCCGGGTAACGAACTTTTCCCGTTGGATAAGATAGATAATATTTATCAGTCGCTTACCGAAAAAGAAAAACAGGTTGCCATGCAATACGGGCCCACCAACGGGTTGCCGACGTTGCTGGAGTCCCTGTCGCAATACCTTGAAAAGAAAGGATTGCCGGTAGGGAAGAATCGTTTGATGATGACTACGGGGTCACTTCAGGCGATCAACATCCTGGCAAAAGCCTTTGTGGATCCGGGCGATACTGTTCTGGTTGAAACGCCCTCTTTTATCGGAGCATTATCTGCCTTTCGATCATACGAAGCCAATCTTGTTTCTGTTCCTCTCCAGGGAGATGGTATCGATATAGAAGCGTTAAGAACGACGTTGAATACTGCTGGCCCGAAGCCGAAGTTCCTCTATTTTGCCCCTAATTTTCACAATCCTGCGGGTATTATTTATTCGGAAGAAGTGAAGCATCAGATGATTGAATTGTTGAAAGATCAGGACATCCCGCTTATTGAAGACGATGTTTACAGCGATTTGTACTTCTACGAAGAGGATGTGCCGAAAATGACAAACATAAAAACGATGGATCCCGAGGGTATTGATGTCTGCTTTACAGGTTCATTCTCTAAAATTCTCGGTCCCGGCTTGCGCCTGGGTTGGATGCTTGTTCCGGAACACATTTACAAAAAGTGTGAATTGATCAAACAATCTATGGATGCCTGCTCGCCCAGTTTTTCACAGGTGATAGCCGATAAATTCATCCGCAACGGTTATATTTATGAATATACTGAGAATGTGCGGCAGGAGTACAAAAAACGCGGGTTGGCCATGATTGAGGCCTTAGAGAAGTATTTGCCCGATTACGTTTCGTTTGAAAAGCCACGTGGCGGGTTTTATATCTGGCTTCACCTGCCCAAAGGAACGGACAGTTCGCTTATCTTGAAAAAAGCCATCGAAAAAGGAGTGGTCTTCGTTACCGGAAAGACATTCGACCCCGACGGGGTAAAAAATGATTGTATACGTGTATCGTTTTGCAATACGGCCACAGATGTTATTCAGAAAGGAATTCCCGTCGTTGCGGAAGCGATCCGGGAGGTGTGCGGATAAATCCATCAATCAATTCCACCAATAGGTCATCTTCAGCACCAGCGCACGGTTACGCACTTCACGCGTGTTCGCAAAGTAATTGTCGGTATAGACAATAAATAAATCCGAAACGGGTTTATACCTCCACTGGAAACGGATGTTCAGGTTGGTGTTGTTCAACTGGTCATTGTATTGCACAAAAGTGGTAAGGTACACTTTGGGTGAGAATGTGATGTCCAGCTTTGGGCCTATCAGCCAGAAATGTTTGTGTTCGAAGGGTTCGGGTAAACGTATGTTAGTGTATGTGGCATTCATGGTGAAATTCACGAAAGGTTGATACCGGTATACCATTTTTGCATCAATCATATCGTACTGGCCGTTGAAAAATCCCCCTTTGGCATAGGTTACCGTTCCGTTCAACATTTTCCGGTTATTGGAGGTGAACGAAGTGTAAATATTGGTGTAACTGTAATCGCTCCCTGCCGGCAGGAATGTGTGGCTTGTGTGGGTCGGATCGAAATCCTGCATCAGTTTTATGTAGTAATTCTTCATGCCTGCCGCGATGGTGGACCGGTCTCTGAATTCCAGCTTATATCCGAGATCGAGTGCATGGTCCAACTTTTCGAACCCGGGGGTATAATAATCGTCATATTCCGCATAAGGCCCGTGAATAACCACTCGCTTATTCGGTACAAAGAAATAGCTTATTTCGGGACGGAAGGAGATAAAGTCCCGGCGTTGGACGTATCCGGTCTCTGCCAGATAATTGGCACCTACGGCGGTTTCCCGAAACTCTATCCTGACCTTGCCGTTGTTGTATACGGCCGATGCTCCCTGTGCGTACTGTTGGTCGGGATTTCCCGGCTGGAAAGACCGGTGATAGAATACTTTTCCTGTCCAGATATTGTCGCGCGAAGCCAGGTTGGCGTCCAATGCTGCAACACGGTTAAACAGCCTCTGTGATCCCTCGCCAAGAGTTTCTTTGTTTATCATCATAAAACCCAGGTTGGAGCGAGAGAGTATTTTCTTCTGAACAGACAACACCGAGAAATTCCTTACGGCAAAAGCATCTGTTTTTTCCGTGGCCATGTTCATAAATCCTATGCGCCAGTCCTGCCCGAGTTTGCCGCTTACCCGGGCACCGCCCAATACCGGTGCATCCAGTCCTATCCTTCGGGAGAAGAATGGTGTAGTGTTTGTTTCCCCGTAATTGGCAAACAGGTCGCTGTTCTCGAGAAAGAACTGCCGCTTTTCGGGGTAAAGCAGTTCAAAACGGTCGATATTCATCACCTGCTGGTCCACTTCCACCTGGGCAAAATCGGGATTGTAAGTCAGGTCTAGATTCATGGAGGTGCCTAGTCCGATCTTGGCGTCCAGTCCGAAATCTTTTCGGTATCCGGCATTTTCGCCGGCGTCAAAATTTTGATGATACCCCCCGTAGAGGTACGGGATAAGAGAAAAATTTGTCTTCGGCCTGGGTAAAGGTTCATCGAATTTCAATACTCCTGTATAAGCCAGTGAGGCATGCGGAAACTGACGAGGCACAGGTGCCCAGACCGATTTCTCGTTCGATTTTAGATCGAGGCGCCCGAAGTTGGCATACCAGGTTTGGCTTTTAGACGGATAACGAATGGATTTGAACGGGATTTTCATCTCCGTAATCCATTTGTCGGGATAATCTTTCACCTTTAGTTCCACTTTACTGTCCCAGTTCAGGTTCATGACCGAACCGTCCGATACCAGTCCGTCCCATATAGCTCCCGACGCAGAATTTCCGAACGAAAACCCGTTGGTTTGATCGCGGAATGTGTCGAAAACAGTGAGAAGATTGTCGTTGTTGTTAAATGCAAAATCCCTGCGGAAAGATTCGGCAATTCGTTTACCGGGAATTGTATCGTAAAAAATGACGGCCATGTAGAGAGCTTTGTCGTCGTATATGAGCATCAACTCCGATTTTTGCTGCGCAAATCCGGTATCTACCGGCTGGACGAGACGAAAGTTCTCCACCCGGTTTGCTGTCTGCCAATCGGTTTCGTCCAGCACGCCATCCAGCGTGATGGAACCTTTTATTTTCTTGACGGTGTAAACGAAGTTCTTATTGCGAATGTTTATGGAAATGGTATCGTTTGGAGTACCCTGTGAGAAGGTTTGAATTGCAAAAGCAACCATCAGAATAAAAGATAACCAGGATTTGATCATGTTTCTACTGTTTTTAATTCCACCAATAGGTCAGTTTCAATACCAGCGCACGGTTTCGGACTTCACGTGTATTGGCATAATAATTGTCGGTATAAACTAAAAATAAGTCCGATACAGGTTTGTAACGCCATTGGAAACGGATGTTCAGGTTGGTATTATTGAGTTGTTCGTTATACTGCATGAACGTGGTGAGAAACAATTTATCCGTGAAAGTGATGTCGAGCTTGGGGCCGACCAGCCAGAATTGATGATTTTCAAAGGGCTGCGGTAAGTGAAGGTGTGTGTATGTAACGTTCATCGAAAAATTCACGTAGGGTTGAAACCGGTACACCATTTTTGTGTCAATCATTTCGTAATTTCCATTGAAAAAACCGCCTTTGGAGTAAGTAGCCGTTCCGTTGAGTGGTTGGCGGTTGTTGGACGTGAATGTGGTGTAGAAGTCGGAGTAGTTATACTCACTCCCCACCGGTAAAAAAACGTTGCTTATGTGGGTTGGATCAAAGTTTTGCATCAACCTGATGTAATAATTACGTATGCCTGCCGCAATGGACGAACGATCACGGAACTCGACCTTATAACCCAAATCCAGTTCATGGTCAAGTTTGTTGAATTGATGAGTGGAATAATTCTTGAATTTGGAATAAGGCCCGTGTATGGTTACCGTTTTATTGGGAATAAAAAAATAGGCCAATTCCGGGCTTAACGAAATGTAATTCTTGCGGCGAACGAAGCCTGTTTCTGCAAGATAATTATCACCTACTGCCGCCTGGTCCAGGCTGATGAGGATATTACCCTTACTGTATTTTACGGATGCGCCTTGTGCGTATTGACCGTCGGGATTATTCGGTTGAAAAGACCGGTGATAAAATACTTTACCTGTCCATTCGTTGTTTTTGCTAGCCAGGTTGAAATCCAGCGCCGCAACACGGTTAAAGAGCAGAGTACCGTCGGGCTTGTTCAGGTACTCTTTGTTGACGAACATAAAGCTGATGTTGGAGCGGGCCAGAATTTTCTTTTGTAGCGACAATACGGTGAAGTTTCTGGCCAGGTGATCGGTAGTTTTCTCGGTGGTCATGTTGATAAACCCAAGACGGAAGGTATTGTTGATCTTGCCGCTTAACCGTGCTCCTCCCAACACCGGTGCATCCAGTCCGATGCGCCGTGAAAAAAACGGTGTAAGCCCCGTGTTTCCGTAGTTTGCAAATAAATCGCTGTTCTCGAGGAAAAACTGCCGCTTTTCGGGATAAAATAGTTCAAAACGGTCAATATTCATCACCTGCTGATCTACTTCCACTTGAGCAAAGTCGGGATTGTAGGTCAGGTCCAGGTTCATTGCCGTTGATATTCCGATTTTTGCATCCATCCCGAAATCTCTCCGGTAACCGGCTTGTCCACTTGCTTCATAATCCCGGTGATATCCGCCGTAGATATAGGGTATAAGCGAAAAGTTCATGGTGGGTTTGGGTAACGGTTCTTCAAAATGCAACACTCCCGTGTAGGCCAGGGAGGAATGAGGAAATTGCCGGGGAACGGGTGCCCAGGCCGACTTCTCATTGGCCTTGAGGTCCAATCGCCCGAAATTAGCATACCAGGTCTGGCTGTTTGCCGGATAACGGATCGACTTAAACGGAATTTTCATTTCCGTGATCCATTTATCGGAGTAATTCTTCAGCTTGAGCTCAACCTTGCTGTCCCATTCGCTGTTTTTGGTTTCACCCGACCTGATTCCGTCGGAGATAGCGCCTGAGGCCGAAAACTCAAAAGTATAGCCGTTGGTTTGATCGCGAAACGTATCGAATACGGAAAGGAAGTTGTCGTTGTTGTTAAATGCATAATCCCTGCGGAACGACTCAAAAATACGTTTGCCGGGGATGGTGTCGTGAAAGACCACCGCTACATAGATGGCTTTATCGTCGTAGACCAGCATCACCTCCGATTTTTGTTTAGGGAATCCGGTATCCACCGGCTGGACAAGGAAAAAGTTGTCTGCCTTGTTTGCCGACAGCCAATCCGGCTCATCCAGCACTCCGTCAAGTAGGATGCGGCCCTTCATCTTCTTGGCGGTATACACAAAGTCCTTGTTGCGGATAGTGATACCCTCCGGATCCGTTGGATTTTGTTGGGGAAACAGGAGAAAAGAACAAACTCCCCCCAGGAGAAATACAAAAAATCTCTTCATTCTTGAGAAAATGTATTTTTTGAATGTTATTTATCGAGCCCTGTTCCGTTTTGAAATACCCTTATGGATTCGAGCTCAGAGCCGGAATCGGTTCTTCATCAATGGTGAAATCGATAGGGAGCAGGCATTTCACATTCACTTTTTCGCCGTTGTTTTCACCCGGAATCCATTTGGACATCAGGCTGAGCACACGAATCGCTTCTTTGTCGAGCTGGGAATGCAACCCCTGAACTACTTCGATATTTGAAATAGAGCCGTCGGCGGCTACGATGAAAGAACAGAGTATTCGCCCTTCAACTCCCTGTTGACGGGCTTCCTTGGGATACCGAAGCTGGTGAGCGATAAATCCGGCCAGCTCTTTTTCACCGTACGGGTACTGCGGCATCTTGTCCACGATGGAAAAGACTTCGGAGTTGGCAATCTCCGGATTGGTTTTGCCCAGGGTGTTGGCGGAATTTGTTGTGTTGCGTGCTACAGCTTTTGCGTTTTTGTTCAGCCGGAAATACATGGGTACGTAGCTCTTGGAGCGGACAATCTGTTCCTTGTACTTGGCAGGACGCCAAGGCGGCATGGATTGCAAAATACGCAAGGCTTCCTTGTCGAGTGAAGAGTCCGCACGGTGAATCAGATCGAAATTGGTCAGTGTGCCGTCTTTCTCAACTATAAATGTATAAACGACCAATCCTTGCACATTTCGCTCAACGGCATCGGACGGGTAACGAAGAGTTCCGGATATGAACTTGTTCATTTCACCCGGTCCTCCGGTGTAAATGGGAGGGATGTCCGGATTTTCGATTATTTTTCCTTCGTAAACAGGGGGCGGCTGAAGCTGAGAATTTTCGGATGCAAAAGCAGAAATCGTTATCAGGTATAAAGCCGATAACGACAAAAGTAACGTTTTAGAATTCATTTATTTCTTATTGATGTTTAGACCTTTTTTGTTTGAAGAGCAAAGATAATAAAAAAACGTAACGTTTTTAAAGCAGCAGTTTGAGATTAACAAATAAATTCATAGATTTGTGGCGGTTTTTCATCATCGTGGTAATTCTGTTTTTTTAATTTTCCACGAAAAAAAAGCAGCCGGCTACGGAAGTGAAGCGCCTTTTGCCGGCTGCTGCTTTTTATGGATTCCCTGTCAACCGTAAACCGCAAAATTTTTTTATCTTTGTCCTCTTAAGATTTCACCCGATATGAACTTATCCACTTCACCATCCGTAATTAAAGCGCATGATATCAGTCGTTTTCAGTTTCGAGATACGCCTTTTGTAAAGCTGATGAACAAGCGCATTTACAACGTCCTATTTATCGCTTCACAATACGATATGTTTATCCTTGAAGATGACGGACGGGTGGATGAGCAGATTTTCAACGAATATACATCGCTTAACCTCCGCTATCCGCCGCGCTTTACGCAAGTGAGTACAGCCGGGCAGGCTATGGAAGAGCTTCGGGCCAACCGTTATGAACTGATCATTTGCATGCCGAACATGGATAACCACGAGATCTTTGCCCAGGCGAAGGTTATCAAGCACAAGTTTCCTTATATCCCTATTGTGTTGCTTACCCCTTTTTCAAAATCGGTTACGCGCGTGCTCGAGAGAGAAGATGTCTCGGGAATGGACTATGTTTTCAGCTGGCTGGGAAATGCTGATTTGTTGCTGGCCATCATTAAACTGATAGAGGACAGTATGAACGTTGAAAGCGATGTGAAAACGGTTGGTGTGCAGACCATTATGCTGGTGGAGGATTCCGTCCGCTTTTATTCGTCGGCGTTGCCTCTGCTCTACAAATATGTGCTCAACGAGTCGAAAGAGTTCTCCAAGGAGGCACTCAACGATCACCTGCGTATGATGCGTATGCGTGGACGACCAAAAATCTTGCTGGCGAGGAATTATGAGGAGGCAGTCAGCCTTTACAAAAAGTACGGCGATAATATGTTGGGTGTTATCTCGGATATCAGCTTCAGCCGTGAGGGTAAAAAAGACAAGTTGGCGGGAAGAGTGTTGGGTGAATGGATCCGTAAGAAGAATAAATACATCCCGATCATTTACGCGTCATCGGAATCTGAAAACAGGGAATACGCTGCACTGGTGGATGCCAAATTCATCGATAAAAATTCAAAGACCTTTCCTCAGGATTTTCATAAAGCTGTAAAAGATAACCTGGGATTCGGTGATTTTATTATTATTGCTCCTAAATCCAAGGAGGAGATTTTCCGGATCAAAAACCTGAAGGAACTGCAGTTGAATATTCGTCAGATTCCCGATGATTCTTTGTATTATCACCTTTCGAGGAACCATTTCTCGCGGTTTTTCTATACACGTGCCATGTTCCCTGTGGCGGAAATGCTGAAGAAGATTGATGTGTCGGCTTATGCCAAGATGGACGATGCGCGCGAGCTTATCTATCAGGCAATCGTAGAGTATAGGCGGATGAAAAACACGGGTGTGGTTGCGGTATTCGAAAAGGACAGGTTCGATAAATACTCCAACTTTGCCCGTATCGGTGACGGTTCATTGGGGGGGAAAGGTCGCGGGCTGGCTTTCATCGGCCATATCGTGAAGACACATCTGGAACTGAACAGTTATGAGAATTTCCCGGTAACGACACCCAAGACAGTGGTATTGTGTACCGATATCTTCGATGAATTTATGGAAGCCAACAGGCTTTACGAGATTGCGCTTTCTCCCCGTCCCGATGAGGATATCCTCAAGCATTTCCTGGCGGCAAAACTCCCCAAGCGTCTGGTCAGCGATTTTCTGGTTTTTTTTGATGCCATCTCCACACCCATTGCCATTCGTTCTTCGAGTATGCTTGAAGATTCACAGTATCAGCCTTTTGCTGGCATATATTCAACGTATATGATTCCTTACGTAAACGATAAATACGAAATGGTCCGCCTGTTGAGTAATGCTGTCAAGGCGGTATACGCTTCGGTGTTTTATAAAGACAGTAAGGCTTATATGACTGCCACCCAGAACCTTATCGATCAGGAGAAGATGGCGATTGTGTTGCAGGAAGTAGTAGGTGGTGAGTATGGGAATTTGTTTTATCCGGCAGTTTCCGGAGTTGCCCGTTCCATTAACTATTATCCTATAGGCAACGAAAAGACGGAAGACGGTATTGTGAACATGGCCATGGGCTTGGGAAAATACATTATGGACGGATACCAGGGACTACGTTTTTCCCCGTTGCATCCTAAAAATATATTGCAGTTAAGTTCACTGGACACTGCTTTGAGAGATACACAAACGCAGTTTTATGCACTCGACCTGGAGTCGATGTCAAAAGATTTCACGATCGATGACAGTTTTAATCTGCAAAAAATACGCATACAGCAAGCAGGGGCAAACAGCCCGTTACGGTATGTCTGTTCAACGTATGATCCTGATGATCAAATTATCCGTGACGGATTTTATGAAGGGGGAAGAAAAGTCGTTTCGTTCGCCAATATGTTGAAGCACGATACACTGCCCCTCGCAGAGACATTGGACAAAGTGTTGAAAGTAGGGCAGCAGGAGATGGGACGGCCGGTAGAAATAGAGTTTGCTGTGAATATAAAGAGTCAGCAGGAAGCCGAGTTTTTCGTATTGCAAATCCGTCCGATTGTAGACAATAAGGAAGTCGTAAACGAAGACCTGGAAAATATTGACAAATCCGAGACAGTGCTTTATTCACGAAATGCTCTTGGAAACGGGATATCTACCGATGTTTCCGATGTGGTTTATGTGAAAACGAAGCATTTTTCAGCAGCCAATAATCCTGCAATAGCCCGGGAGATTGAAAAAGTAAATATCCGTTTCAGCGAGGCGGACAAGAACTACGTGCTGGTAGGTCCCGGGCGGTGGGGATCGTCAGACCCGTGGCTGGGGATTCCGGTCAAATGGGCCCACATAAGCCAGGCACGCGTAATTGTGGAGTCGGGATTGGAGAATTACCGGATCGAGCCGAGTCAGGGTACTCATTTCTTTCAAAACCTCACCTCGTTTGGCGTGGGCTATTTCACGATTAACTCCTTTTCCCAGCAAGACGGTTTTTTTGACGAGGATTTTCTTGATTCGCAACCTGCTGTCTATGAGACGGATTTTATACGCCATGTCTGTTTCGACCAACCATTGCCTATAAAAATCAGTGGAAAGAAAAAAATAGGAGTAGTCCTGAAACCGTGATTCTTTACCTGAAGTAGAAGTGTAGGAAGATATGATTTAACAAAAAATAACACAGTTTTGTGTTCACTTTTTTACGTTTTTACATCTATATAATTGAACTTTATCGTGTCCTGCTGTTTTAGTGAACGAGGGTGAACACGGTTGGCAAAGCATCATCAGTAGACAATTTGGCTGAATGAGCAATATGCGAAACTTGAATTAATAATTTTAGTCGTATGAAAAAACTTTTATCGATTGCAGCGGTAGTGATCTTTTTTCTTTCACTGCAAGCGCAGAACCAACAAACTATGAATTACGATCAGGCCTGGAAAAAAGTGACCGAACTGGAACAAAAATCCCTTCCTCAATCAGCATCGGAACGGGTGAATCAGATCCTGCGAAAAGCCATTGCTGAAAAGAACAGCCCTCAAACCATCAAAGCCCTCATTCACCAGGGTAAATACAATTTGGCGGTGGATGCAGAAGAGGATACCTTGATTTTCCGCCACCTGACTGATATGTTGGGTAAGTCTACGGACCCGGTAGAAAGATCGGTGTTGCATTCCATGCTCGGCGAACTCTACCTGCAGTATTACCAAAAAGACCGTTGGATTATTAACGAACGTACAGCGATCAGTGGATTTGTTCCAACAGATATGAAAGAGTGGTCAAAGAACAATTTCTACGATAAAGTGGTGGAGCATCTCAACGCATCCATCGAGTCTTACAGCTCACTCGAAAAGGCAGAGGTTCAGTCCTATGGGCCCATTGTTACCTTTGGGAAAGATTCGCGTCATTTTTATCCCACGATGTATGACTTTTTAGCGCTTCGTGCTATTGAGCTTTTCAGTCAGGTAGGTGAAGATATGGACCTGAGCCGTTCGCTGGCGAAGAAAAAAATTGCGCTGTCGTCGTTGTTTGCCCCGGCCGGTGAGTTTGGGAAACTGAATTTTGATCCACAACCCGGAGAATATAACCTTTGGGCGTTGGAAACCTATAAAAAACTGCTTGTTTCCTTATCCAAAAGAGATTTAAACACTTCTGTAGTGCTTGCGGAACTCGATAAAACCGGCTATCTTGCCAAGCTGCGCAACGCCCACCAACAGTACGCTTTCTCTTCATTGCAATCGATGTTGAAGGAATGGGGAAATGACCCGGTGAGCTTGGAGATCGTGGACAAAATGGCGGATATTTATACGACACAAATCGAGGGATTTACACAACAGGACAGCCTTAAAAGAACGGAAAAAACAAAGGAATTGTATGATTTGTTGCACAAGACCATTCAAGCGTTTCCCAATAATGAACGTACCTCTATTCTGGAGAACAGATTGTTACAGCTTACGCAACCCTATTTTCTGGTAAAGGGAAACAATACTTTTGATGCGGAAGTAGAAAAAAAGCTTGTGGTGGAATACAAAAACCTCAGTAAGCTAAATGCGAAGCTCTACCGCCTCGATTCACCCCTTTCTGCCGTTTACAGCAGCAACCGCGGTCGTCAGCAAACAGACGAGAAGAAAACGTTGATCCGTGAGATATGGATTCCTCTTTCCTCCAGGCAGCCGTATGAGCGGGCTCAAACCGAACTTGAACTGAACATAACTGAGTTCGGTTCCTACAAACTCGAATTTGAGTCTGATCCTGTAGCGGAAAAAGAAGGCAACAACAGTTTTTATTTTTCAGTTTCAGGCTTAGCTGTTTTCAGCCGTTTGTCGGCTAAAGATACCTATGAGTTTTTTGTGGTAGACCGGGTAAACGGTCAACCGGTAAAAAATGCCCGGATAAATATCTACAAGCTTCCCGGAAGCTGGCTCAACTCTACGCTTACCCTTGAAACAACTGTACCCGTAAACGGAGTCGGATTGGCAGTTTACCATAAAAATATTCCCAACAACGACATTTTTTATCAGGCTGTTGCGGGAGACGATAACGGATCTCCGTTGCATCCGTTTCCGTGGAGTTATTATCCGCAGGAAGATCGCCGGACACAAACCGCGGAAACGGTAAATTTATTTACCGACCGAAGTCTGTATCGTCCCGGGCAAACTGTGTTTTTCAAAGCGGTTGCTACCACAACAAAGGATGATAGCTCGCAGGTTACCGCCAACAAATCCCTTGAATTTGTTTTGCGCGATGTCAATGATCAGGAAGTCTCGCGCCAGGTTTTAAAAACCAATGAGTTTGGTTCCGTTTCGGGTGAGTTTGTGTTGCCGCAGGGATCATTGACCGGATATTTTAGGATTACTACCCACAACGGGAATGCCGGATTTAGGGTGGAAGAGTACAAGCGTCCCGCGTTTGAGGTTACGTTCGACAAGATTGAGACAACCTATAAATTTGGCGAAGAAATTACGTTGACCGGAAAAGCCGAAAGCTATTCCGGTGTGAAGCTGCAAAACGCTCATGTGAGTTACCGCATTACCCGCCAACAATCGTGGTGGTGGCGGTGGGGCGGGACGCCGGAACATTTCACCGAAGGGAGTGTGAAAACGGATGAAAACGGAAAGTTTACCGTTGTTTTCATCCCACAGAAAGCCGACGGGAGTTCTTCGTCACGCTCCATCTATACGTTTGATGTGGAAGCGACGGTTACCGATGTAAACGGTGAAACACAGGTTGGAACTTATTCCGTTACGGTGGGCGATATTTCGATGATGCTGAGCATGGAGATGCCCGAGAAACTCGAAAAATCAACTGACGAAAAGATTGTTGTTTCCGCCAGAAATTTAGACGGGAACGACATAAAAGCATCGGGGACTTATCGGGTGTTCTCCTTACTTGAAAACGACTCTACCCATAGGCAGCTGTTGCAGGGCAATTTTGAGACCGGGGAACAAACGGAACTGAAATCGAAGCTCAAAGCGTTACCCTCGGGAAAATATCGCCTTCGGCTGCTATCGAAAGACGATCGTGGTAACGACATTACTGCCGGACACGATTTTATTTTGTTCGACTATTCCGATAAACGCCCTCCCGTAAAAACCAACGAGTGGTTTGTTGTGAAGAACAGGGTATTCGGGCCTGGCAAAGACGCGGAGATTGTTCTAGGGGCTACAGATGACCTGAACGTGTTGTATGAACTCTGGCGGGAGGGAGTGCTGCTGGAAAGGAAATGGGTGAAGATAAACAACGGGAACCGCTTGTTTTCCATTCCCTTTAAAGCGGACTACAAAACCGGTGTCGTACTTATGCTGACATATGTGAAAGATGAGAAATTCTACCATCATTCCACAGAACTTATTTCTAAGAAAGAAAAAACCGGACTGGAGGTAAAACTGGACATTTTCCGTGATAAAATACGGCCTGGTGCCCAGGAAGAATGGCGGTTGACGATAAAAGATGCCAAGGGGAATCCCGCTACAGCAGAAGTATTGGCCTCGATGTACGATTTTTCACTCGATCGAATTTATCCCACACCGAAATGGGTGTTGAGCCTGCCTCGGTTTTATATGTACAGGACGGCTGCTCCTTTGGAAAAAGACCGATCTTTCAATCCACAGCAGGTGAATGGATATTTTGCAGTACCTTTTAAGAACGTGGAATCGTTGTTTTTTGATCGGCTAAACTGGTACGGCTTTTCGTTGTATCGATACGGGAGGATGATGGTTAGAGGTGTATTACAAGAAAAAGTGGCAGGAGTTCAGGCAGATTATTATGCTGCGCCGATGGCAAAAGGAGAAACTCTTCAAATGGCAGCAGATGTGGCAGACAATGTTTTAGCCGAGGAGGAAATAGAGATTACCCGCAGGGAAACTACACCTCCACCGGCGCCGACACCTCCTTATGAAGCCGAACCCCAAATCCGCCGTAATTTCAACGAAACGGCCTTCTTCTTCCCGCAACTGCGCACGAACGAGAAAGGCGAGACGCAACTTTCGTTCACCGTTCCCGAAAGCAATACCCGCTGGCGCTTCCGCGTGCTGGCGCACGACAAGGACCTGAACACGGGCGAAGCCGAAGCGTTTGCCGTTTCACAAAAAGAACTGATGGTTACGCCCAATATGCCGCGCTTCCTTCGTCACGGCGATTTTGTTTCTGTCTCGACAAAGATTTCCAATTTATCCGATACGGCAATTAGCGGAACAGCCCGTATCATCCTGTTCAACCCGCTCACCGATGAAACGATTCTGTCGGGCGCATCGCAGCAACAGCCGTTTTCCATTGCGCCAAAAGCCTCTTCCGATGCTTCCTGGACGTTTGAAGTGCCAGGCAATATCGAAGTTATCGGAGTTAGGGTTGTTGCTGAAAGTGAATCGTTCAGCGATGGCGAACAGCATGCGCTGGCAGTATTGCCCAACCGGATGCTCGTTACTGAGAGTATGCGGATGGACGTGAACGGAACGCAAGCCAAAGCATTTGAGATGGACAAGCTGGTGAACCAGACTTCCGCTACTTCTGAAGATTATCGGCTGACGTTGGAGCTTACGTCCAATCCTGCGTGGTATGCTGTCCAGGCTTTACCTGTGTTAAGTACTCCCGAAAGTGATAATGCTGTATCCTGGTTTGCCTCCTATTATGCCAATACGCTCGGAATGCATATCTCAAAAACGTATCCAAAGGTTTCAGCCATGATCGAAGCGTGGAAAAAACAGGGTGGTGATTCAGAAACGTTGCTGTCGAACCTCGAAAAGAACCAGGAACTTAAAAACGTGCTGCTCGAAGAAACCCCCTGGGTATTGGAAGCGAAAAGCGAATCGGAACAGAAACAGAAACTTGCCATACTGTTCGATTTAAACCGTAGCCAGCACCTTACGGGCCAAGCCGTGAAGAAGCTTGGAGAGTTACAAACTACGGCAGGCGGTTGGAGTTGGTTTAAAGGGTTTTATCCGAACCGGAGCATTACACAATATATCCTTTACGGATTCAGTCAGTTGAAAGCATTGAAGGCGGTAGAGTTTAGCGATGATATCCAGGCTATGCAGGCAAAAGCCGTTTCGTATATCGATGGGGAAGCGCTTCACCGTTTTGAGCAACTGAAAAAACAGAACAAAGATTGGCAAAAATTAAAAACCATTCCCGTTTCCGACTTGGAATACCTGTATGTCCGATCGGCTTACAACCAATATCCGTTGGATTCCAAAACAAAAGAAATGGCCGATTTTTATACATCAATAGCAGAGAAAAACTGGACACAATTCGGGTTGTACGAACGTTCGCTTATCGTTGTTTTGATGCAGAAAGACGGAAAACAAAATGTTGTACGGGATATGCTGAGATCGTACCGCGAACACGCTGTCCTTTCCGAAGAGATGGGCATGTTCTGGGCAAATAACCGCGCACATGTTTTTATGTCGCAATCGGCTGTGTTGGTACATACGTTCATTATGGACGCTTTCCGTGTTGGCGGCGCAAAAGCCGATGAACTGGATCATATGAAACGTTGGTTGTTGAAACAGAAACAAACGCAAATGTGGGAATCCACGCATGCCACAATAGATGCTGTCTATGCCTTGTTAAGCGCGGGAACAGACTGGTTTTCTGCAGACAACAATACGACGGTGACGGTGGGCGGTAAGGTAATTGCTCCCCAACAACAGGCACACGGTACGGGATATTTTAAAGAAACGTGGCATAAGTCGGAGTTTACACCTCAAATGGGAAAAGTTAAAATTGAAAATTCGGGTAACGCTCCGGTCTGGGGTGCGCTCTACTGGCAATACTATGAAAATCTGGATAAAATAACGAAAACCGGAGGTTCGCTCAATGTGGAAAAAATGTTGTTTGTGGAGGAAACCGACGTTTCAGGTAGAAAACTCGTTCCGATTACAGAAAACCGGATGCTACGCGTGGGCGATAAAGTGATTGTTCGATTGACCCTCCGTACTGACCGCGATTTGGAATTTGTACACCTGAAAGATATGCGTGCCGCTGCTTTCGAACCTCTGGAGCAACTTTCGGGCATGAAATGGCAGGGAGGGGTCATCTATTTCCAGGCTTCGAAAGATGCATCCACTAATTTCTATTTCGATGTCTTGCCACGGGGAACATACGTTTTGGAATACGGTGCTTTCGTTACCCGGACGGGTGATTATTCCAATGGAATTACCACCGTTCAGTGCATGTATGCACCGGAGTTCGGTTCACACACTGCTGGAACGAAGGTTAATATCCGATAGTGGGAGTGTGTGAAATTTTTCAGGCTTGCAATAAATAACGTTAAACACAAAGCGTTTTTAAACGAAATGGTTATTTTTGTGTCTGAAAAGAATTGATGATCGAATTTAAACAAAGATAAAAATGAAAAAAATAAGCGTTATCCTTTTTTTCAGTATAGTGTTGAGTGGATTTGCTTTTTCACAATCCGGCCCGAAAATGCAATTCAAGAAAAATGTTCATGATTTTGGAACCATTAAAGAGGAAATAGGGGCTGTTTCCACACAGTTCGAGTTTACCAATATGGGAAAGAGCCCGTTAATTATACAGCGTGTTTCTGCATCGTGTGGGTGCACTACCCCCAGCTATACAAAAGAGCCTATATTGCCCGGGAAAAGTGGTAAGATTGATGCCAAGTATTCAACCACCGCGCGCCCGGGTACGTTTAACAAAACCATAACCGTGTATACGAATGTACCTGACACCGTATATGTGTTGTCGATAAAAGGAAATGTTACGCCCAGAAAAAGGTGAGTATTTTAAGTTATGCATCATCCCGAAAATGACCCTAAATACTTGGGTTTAAACGTCAACAAGGGTGTAGTTCAGCCACCAAGCATAAATCCCTATTTGCATCTTCGCAAAAAACAACAACGGAAAGAATATTCGGTGAAGGAGTTTGCAGAAGGGATTTTGGCGGGTAACATCACGGTGTTGAGCCAGGCGGTAACGTTGGTGGAAAGTTCCAAGCCGGAACATCAGGCAATGGCTCAGGCCATTATCGAAAAGTGCCTGCCGTATTCCGGAAACGCTATCCGTGTAGGAATTACGGGGGTTCCCGGTGCTGGGAAAAGTACTTCCATAGATGCGTTTGGCATGTATCTGGTTGAAAAAGGCCATAAGCTGGCCGTACTGGCTATAGACCCGTCGAGTGAGCGCACCAAAGGAAGCATTCTCGGCGATAAAACTCGGATGGAAAGATTGTCGGTACAGGAGAATGCCTTTATCCGGCCTTCGCCTTCAGCCGGCTCGTTGGGCGGTGTGGCCCGTAAAACACGCGAGACCATCGTTCTGTGTGAAGCTGCAGGGTTCGATTATATTTTTGTGGAAACCGTAGGGGTGGGGCAATCGGAAACAGCTGTCCACTCGATGGTCGATTTTTTCCTGTTGATTCAACTTGCCGGCACGGGTGATGAGTTGCAGGGCATAAAGCGGGGGATTATGGAAATGGCGGACGGTATTGTGATCAACAAAGCCGATGGCGACAACGTCGAAAAGGCCAAAATGGCACAGTCCCAGCTTCGCAATGCCTTGCATCTGTTTCCGCTTCCGGAATCGGAATGGTCGCCAGAAGTGCTGACCTACTCGGGATACTATGCGCTGGGAATTGAAGAAGTATGGGATATGATTCACCGGTACATTGAGTTTGTTAAAGGTAGCGGTTACTTCGATGTACGTCGCAACAAGCAGTCGAAATTCTGGATGTATGAGACCATCAACGAGCGTTTGCGGAACGACTTTTACCAGAATGCCGAAATAGAGCAACTGATGCCCCTTCTTGAGTCGGAAGTCCTTTCGGCGCGTAAGAGCTCATTCGTGGCGGCTAAGGAGGCCCTAGACAGGTATTATTTGAAGAAATAAGATAAAAGAGCAAACACTTATGCTCAAAAAAGTAAAAATCGGCAATATGATAATTCCTTAAATCGACTAGGTTACGTTTTGTGGGTCCAGATGGAGCTTAGGGTGTCAATGAAAGCTGGTTCGCGTTCTTTCTATCCCTATAGCCGACAGTCACGGCAAACAGTGTTTCGTAGTCATTCTGTTGCAAAACCTGATCGTACCCTCCTCGTTGAATCCATGGGGGTGAATCAATCCCTATGCTTGATCAAGCACTTAACAATAAATCCAAGGAAAGAAATACATAACAGGCCAGCCACGTTTTAATCTTGGCTTCGCTTTTAGGTTTTAATATCTGGCTGTTAGGCAAATCCCTGCAAAGTTTTTCATGATTGTTTTGAAGAATCATCTTTAAAAAACTCAACTGGAAGTTGCACTTCTATATTGAACTTAGTTTTCCTGGTAATATCTCATTAGCTTCCGGCTTATTATCGGTTTATTATTCATTCGAATCAGTATTTAAGAAATTAGAAAAATAAATGCGATGGCAATTTTACCCATCGTATGTATAAGTAATCCTTTTGTGGATCTTACTTTTTACGCTCTTTGAATAGTTGTTTTTTCATTCAGCCAGTTGAAGAATGATTCTATGGGTTGTCTGACCCTGGAAACTGCTGTAGAGAACAGGTCATTGTAGGCTCTATAGCTTTTTTCCTGTTTCGATTGTCCCTTGACAGCTTTAACGGGGTGAACATTTCGATATTCTGTTTTTATTTCTTATCATCACTGAAGTATTCAAAATCAGAATATATCTTGTCTCCAAAGATTACGGTATCGGAGATGTAATCACCCCAGGCCTGTTTAAAAACAGTCAGGTCATTATCCCGGGCAGGAGTAAACATAAGAGAGTCGGGAAAGGGGATTTTACCTTCCCTGCGCGAAGTCAGTGCATGAAGTTTCAACCCTTGATAATACATACATGTTCTTTGAAGAACAGTAACCTTTAGAGGTTATCTCCGGGGCAACTTTCCTGTTCCTACCTGCGCAAGTTATGAGGGGCAGGGAATCGACAAGGGATATGTCCTTGTCACAATCAGCCGGCATGAATGAAGATATCAATCTCCCAGATAATACCCGAAAAGCTTCACCAAGACGGTTTAATCTGAGATTAAAGGTCTGGTATGAGGGCAATTCAGGTACCCAGGAGGAAAGATATTCCGATGCAAAGTTATGTATATCCTTGATTTGGAAATACTTTTGACAATGACCTGCAAACAGGTAGATAGTCATTATTTCCTGATCCGTGAAAACAGGATTGGAATTATTGCTGTATCTTTGGCAGTAATATTTCAGTTCCTGATCGTATAAATCACATACATACATATAAGTCTTTATCAATTCAAGCTCTTTCTTCCTGGAAATCATTACCTAGAGAATTTGTGGTAATTTTCTTCTAAGTTGATGATTATCAGTGGATTAAGTAATATTTAATATACTTATTCCATTGATTTTAAACACTTTAACTAAATAAAATCGCGATCAGTTTCAACTACTTCAACTACTGAATCGCATTCACAATAAAATTAATGAAATTTCTCCATTTCAAGTCAGATTTCACTACATTTAATTTTTTAATAAAAAATAATTATCGAATTTCTTGTTTATATCCCAAACAACATTTACCTTTGAGGTCTCGATACTATGAAGCTCATAAGCTTACCCGCGACAAATGAGCAAAATAAAGGTTCTCATTGAAACAAGGGTTGAAATTTAAAAAATTATATGTGAGATTCTCCATTACAACAAGGATAGCATAACATAAAAAAATAGGCGAGATAAAAATTCTCTCCAACTAATAGTTAAAACCTGAAAAACATGAACGATAGATCAATATCTGAAATCGGACATTGGCAGCTGGAGCAAAAAAGCTTCATTGACCCGGTAGATCTTTACATCGAGAACCTGTTCCCTGGAAAAGATTACCAGGTATTGTTGATGGTATTTGAAATCATTGACAACAAGGGTGAACTGCAGTGTCAATACAGAGGGATAGACATCGAAAAGGTAAGGAAGGATTCATCCAGTTACCGGAAATACGCCTACCGGAAAGGGAGTGCACGCGGTGGTGATGTTACCTTTACCACGAAACTCGGCAATCCACCGGATAAAAAACTGAATAATATCAAGGAGGCGCAATTTAAAAAACTTACTCACGGGAAGCATCTCGAAGCCCAACTATTCAAGCTCGTGGAGGCGGAGTTCTTACTAAACGAACAACGTATAGCATGGCAGATTGCAGACTATTTCAATAATGCGACGCAGGAAGAACGGACCACCACGGGTATTTCATTACGGATACATCGAGAAAAAGAACTCTATCTTTACGATTTTGAGACAGTCCGGACCACGATACTTAATTCTGGCTCTGAAAAGAAATACGAGCACAATGGCACTATTTCACGTACTGCTGATGTCATCTGTTCGGTTACAGGCGAAAAAGCAGACGAGGTATACGGTTTCGCAGCACCCTTTAAATACTCTACTCCCGATAAGCCAGGATTTATTAGCGGATTCTTTAACAAGGAAAAGTTCTGGAGAAATTATCCCGTATCATCAAAAGAGGCGTTGGCGCTCGAGTATGGAGAAAAATACATTAGACAGCATCTGACAGGGTATTTCTACGGATACGAGTTCTTGTTCGTTCCCCACACCGTTTTACAAAACGATCGGGAGAAACTGGAAACGATCGTGGAGCTGCTTAAAAGTGCATTTGCTGACGCGAGGATAAAAAAAGAATCGAGCGAAGAGCGAGCTGACTCCGAAGAACACGTACAAAAAATCATCGCTCAGCAGAATAACTTTTTTTATGTGGATATGCTCTTTTTCTCCGAAGATAAAATGAGTAAAGCGATTAGCATTAAAATGATGTTGGAAGAGGTGTTACCATCTAGATTCAATGAGCTCTTTTCGCGAGTACCGAATGCTGTTAACCGCATCCCCTTATTTAGGAATGCTATTATAAAAGGTAAAGAACAACAGAATCTGAAATTTTCATTCGGGATTATCAAGGAGTTTTTCGACGACAAATTTTTAGAGGTTGTGCAAAACATTTTTCTTGGCAGACCCATTTCAAAGGATTTCATGTTCGAAAAAATCATGAATGTGATAAGAAAAAACTACAATGAAGCACATACGAGAGAAAAAACAACCAAATCTACACGACGAAGCATATTGGAAGCTATCATGCTGATAAATTATTTACAAGAGCTAAAAATCATACAAAACAATATTAACTATAATTTTATGAATACAATGGACACGGTAAAAGATGAACAAAAAACCAACCGGTTTAACCTTGACGAATTTAACCGGTTTGTGACTAATAACAGGAGCTTCCTGGATAGCGATATTAAAATTGGCATTTTCGCCGTGGGAATTTTGGTGCGTTTCGTTTTCGACGTTCAATACAGGAACCTATCCAGCACCCCATTCGAAAGCAAGCTTCGAGGGTATAACCTGAACTCGGAGCACCTAATGCAAATCTACCTGGAAGCACTGGACAAGATTCAGAAACACTTGAAGAATAATGTATACCCTGAACTTCGGGAAATCATTAACAATTATTTCACAATTAAGAAACAGGATATGGTTTCAATGAGTAACAATGAACTCTCGTTCTACTTTGTTGCCGGTCTCGAAATGGGCTCCAGGTTTAAGAGAGAAAAAAGTGAAGAAAACACAGAATCAGAATAATAACATTTAAAACAGACAAGATCATGAGTGAAATTATCGACAGCCGCAGTGAGCTTTTGTTTCTTTATGACATTGAAAACGCGAACCCGAATGGTGATCCGTTAAATGAAAACCGTCCACGATTCGACACGGAAAGTAGTGTCGCACTCGTTTCTGACGTCCGTCTGAAGCGGACGATACGGGATTACTGGTACGAGTACAAGGAGTTCAACGGATTGGACGACCGTCAGGATATCTTTGTTCGGGAAACAACCTACGACGAGGGAGACAAGAAGTATATCAAAGATGGAAAACGCCGTGCCAGGGATTTTCAGGAACAGGCAGATATCATCCTTGCCAAATGCATCGATATCCGGGTATTTGGCGGAGTAATTCCTTTAGCCAAGGATTCTATCACATATATTGGCCCGGTGCAATTTCAAATGGGAAAATCGTTAAATAAAACTGAAATCATTGAAGAACAAGGCACTGGTGCGTTTGCGTCGACTGAAAAAAAGATTCAAGCCACATTCCGGACAGAATACAAGATACCCTACGCTGTAATAGGCTTTAACGGGATAATCAACGAGAAAGCAGCACGTTATTCCAGAATGACCACGGAAGATAAATCGCTATTGCTCGAAGGAATTTGGGAAGGCACGAAGAACCTGATTTCTCGTTCGAAATTTGGACAATCGCCCCTGTTCTTACTCGAGGTGGAATACAAGGAACCTTTCTATATTGGTAACCTGCGTCAACGGCTGAAACTGGACTACGGAGAGATGAACGAGCTACAAATAAGAGGCACTAATGATTATAAATTAGATATATCGGAATTACTAGAGGCACTCAAAGAGAACAAGGAGAAGATAGCCAAGATTCACTTGAAGCTTGACTCAAGGTTGACGATGATCAGTAATGGTAAATTAATCACAAATATCAGCAAGGATGAAATATAAGGAATTGCTTATTTTCGACATCATGGGCGAATACGGGCACTTCCGAAAGTACAACACCACAACCTCACCTCTCACCTACTCTATTCCCACGCGTACCGCGATCGCGGGAATGCTGGGAGCAATCCTGGGAATGGAAAGAGAGACGAGTGACGGTCATTACGCGGAGGGTATTGAACCGGTTCAGGAGTTTTTCTCAAAAGAGAGGAGCGGCATCGCCGTACAAGTTATGCAGCCCGTGAAGAAAGAAAATATCGGGTTCAACTTGATTAACACGAAAATATCGTTTTACGACTTAACACGGGCGAGACACACCCAAACGGAGTTTGAGCTTGTAAAAGATCCTCATTACCGCATCTACCTGGCAATGGATGATACCGCCAAATTCGAGGAACTATCTGAACGGATACAGCATAGAAGGCATCATTTTACTCCCTACTTAGGTTTGGCTCAATTTACCGCAAGGGTGGATTTCGTCCAACGAGCAACAGCGCGAGTAGTAACCTCAAACAGTGAGATCGTGGAAATCATCACGGCAGTGAATCTGTCAAAAGTAGTGGGTGAACCACCTATAGACTTTCAAAAGGAATGGTTTTATTCGGCCAACAACATGCCCGTCGCCATGAATAGAGAAAGAGAAGTTTTGGAATATTCCGAGATACTTATCGAAAAAAACGGGAATCCTCTGCATGCCCGTGTACCAGAGTATTTAACACTGAACGGGATTGGGAATATTCTTTTTCTATAATCTTTCAGATATTATGCACATTATATAGAGTCATAAAGAAGGATGGAAGAGTTGCAAATCGATAAAGAAGGATTGCTTTCGCATCCGAAAAAGCTACTTGTTGATCATCTGTCAGTTGTAGCTGTAATAGCGAAAGCGACCGTGGAGGAGAAAGGTTACCGGTTCGTTGTAAAGGAGACTGAAATAACGAATCGGCAACTCTCCGACTTGGTTTGGATTGCAGCTATCTCTCATGACATCGCGAAAGCTACAGGCTATTTCCAGAATTATATCCGTAACCCAGAAGAGATTCATAGCAATTTGAAGAATCATTCATTGCTGTCGTCGGTTTTTGCCTATTTCGTCGCTAGCAGGTATTGTGAGCGAGAATTTAAAGACAAGCTGCTGCAGGAGTTTCTCCCGATACTGGTTCTGATAGCCGTGAAACGGCATCATGGCAACATCCAGAACCTTCAGAAAGAAATATTATTTTCTAACGAAGACATTGAATACCTTTCAGAACAAATCAAAAGCATTCATGCTCCTTCAGTTGAGTTAATTCTTTCGAGTTTGTGTGATCATTGGCCTATCAAGATTACATGGAGAGCGTTCACAGAATATTGGGAATTAGCAAGTTTCCAGCAGCGACTAAAAGATTTTCGTTTATACTTCAAGCTTAATTATCCGAAGCTGGACGAGAAAACGCAAGTCGAACTCTTTAATCTTTTTCAGGTAATCTATTCCGCATTGATGTACTCAGATAAGAACGACGTGATCCTGAAAGATGTTAATACTACGAATACAACGACTGATATCATAGGGTGCTTGAATCGATACAGGGAAAAGAATGGATTCAATATCCCGGTTTCGGAAATTAATCGAATCAAGAACGAAGCTTATTTTGGCACGTTGGAACACTTGGAGAGGGTGTTTATCCGTGATCAGCACCTCTACTCGATCACGTTACCTACAGGGTTGGGGAAAACACTAACGGCATTTTCCGTGGCTGATAAAATAAGGTCACTCACAGGAAATATCAACGCAAAGGTGACTATCGTTATCCCTTATACTTCGATCATTGACCAGAATTTTGAAGTGTATCGAGAAGTACTGGAAACCGATTCGAGCGAGTTTTTATTAAAGCATCATCATTTGAGCGAACCCAGGTACAAAGATAGTTCTGAAAAGGTGTATGAAGAAAATCAGAGTCAATTTTTGATTGAAACATGGCAATCTGAAACTATCGTGACAACGTTCGTTCAATTTCTGGAAACGATTCTTTCAATGGATAAAACCAAGCTAATGAAATTGGTTAACCTGAGAAACGCCGTAATCCTGCTTGATGAGATTCAGACAATTCCCTACGAGCTATGGGAAACGGTAAGGAAGACGTTCCTTTCGCTTGGCGAAACTTTAAATATATATTTTATCCTTATATCAGCAACACAGCCTCTTATATTTGCTCCGAGAGTGGATATAGTGGAATTAGTACCCGATCACAGAAAGTATTTCAAAGTATTTAATCGCACCCGGTTGGTCTATCACAAAGACAAAATCTCTTTCGAGGATTTCATCGATATAATTTCTGATTATATTTATAACGAACCTAAAAAAGACGTGCTGATAATCTTGAACACCAAAAAGGCCGCCCGTCGCTGCTTTGAGGAATTAACAAAACAGGAGCAGGAAATTCTGGATAACGTCCAATACTTCTTCTTATCCACGCTCATTACTCCCCACGAAAGAAAAGAGATTATTCAAAAAATTAAAAAAAGGAGTCATAAACGTAAAATAATTGTCTCCACTCAATTAATAGAAGCAGGAGTGGATATCTCCGTGGATACCATCTTCCGGCAGTTGTCTCCCATCGATTCAATTATCCAGTCGGCCGGACGCGCGAACCGATATAATGAAAAAGAGCAGGTATCTGATATATTCCTTTATGATATTGACGATGAGCATGGAAAAGCAACAAGTAGAATCTATGGTTCAGACCTAATGCTAAAAACTAGGAACACGCTCTCGGATATTGAAGTAATGGAGGAAAGAGACTATCTGGATCTAATTGACCGATACTACGAAGAGGTCCGAAAACAATCTGACGAGACTTCTTCGGATTTACTTGACGCCATTCGAGATTTGAGATTCATGGAGATCGATCTAAAACTCATCCAAGAGCGTAAAACTGAATCGGTCTTCATTCAATTGAACGAAGAGGCTAAATATGTATGGGAACGCTATGTATCTCTTTATGATGAAGAGCTAACACCCTGGGAGAGAAAGACAAAATTCGCGTCGTTTAAATCTCTTTTTTACGATTATGTAATCAACGTACCGGTTCCATACGGTGAGACGAAAATTAATTTTGACTCCGAACAAGTGCACGGATTTTATTTATCGAGTTTAGAACAACCTTCCGCGTTTTATTCCTATTCGGCTAACGACACGAGGGAAAATATCGGATACGACACGAACAAAACGTCCATCACAATTTAGTAGAATCATGCAAATCACTCAAACAATCATTCAGTTCCCCGACATTCGATTAAAAACACGAGATGCACATAAGTTGCGTGGGTATTTTGGCAACTTATTTAAAGAGCATTCTCCGTTGTTACACAATCATTACCAAGATGGCACTTCACGGTACGCTTACCCATTGGTTCAATACAAGGTAATTAGAAACGTACCGATGCTAATAGGCTTCGAAGAGGGTGCCGATCTGTTAATTTCACTCTTTTTGAAAATCCGTGAATTGGATATCGAGGGAGAATACTATCCTATTTCCGCTAAAAATATTCATCAGACACGATGCGAGCTGACGGTAAATCAGCAGTTGTACAACTACGCTTTTGAAACGCTCTGGATGGCCTTGAATCAGGATAATCACAGAAAATACATACTCCTAGATACGAAGCAGAAAAAAGAGTTCTTGAATCGTCAGTTGCAAAATAACATACTAAGTTTCTATAAGGGTGTTTCTTTTCGTGTAAGTGAAAACATCATGGGTGTCGTACAGTTGGAAGAAAAACAGACAAAGTTTAAAGATCAGCAAATGCTGGCATTTTCAGGGAGGTTTACCACGAATGCTTACTTACCGGAATGGGTAGGGATAGGAAAGGCTGTGAGTCGTGGATTTGGTGCTGTTAGTCAAATCTAGTAAAACCAAGAATATGCAGTTAATCATTAACACATATGGCACGTATGTTCATGTAAAAGATGATCTGTTTGAAGTATCACTCACGAAGGATGGAGAAAAACAAAAACACCATTTCGCCAGTCAGAAGGTTACTTCCATATTAATGAGCAAAGGAGCGGCTCTCAGTACCGATGCCATAATACTGGCCATGAAAAACAATATTGATATTATTGTTTTCGAGTATGATGGAATGCCTATTGGTCGTTTTTGGCATAGCAAGCCGGGAAGTACCTCAAAAATTAGGAAGCAGCAGTTGGATGCTAGCTTGAACGAAATAGGTGTTCACTGGACAAAAAGCTGGTTAACAAAAAAAATAGAGAATCAAATCGAATTCTTGAAACGGTTAAAAAGCCATCGACTTACCTCTGCCGAACAGATACAGGAAAAGATTGAAATCATCAAAGGTATCTCATTAAAAATAAATGGATTGAAAGGCTCTAAAATAGAGGATATCGACAGTACTCTTCGAGGATTAGAGGGTACATCTGGGCGAGTATATTTCAGAGTGTTAAGTTCTCTTCTGGCGGAACGTTATCAATTCGAAGGGCGTAGTTTTCGCCCGGCAGCTGATCCTTTTAATGCTTTTTTAAATTACGCTTATGGCGTTCTATACAGCCGAGTAGAAAAAGTACTGGTGATTGCTGGGCTTGATCCGTATGTTGGATTCATGCACCGGGATGATTACAATATGAAAAGTATGGTCTTTGATTTTATTGAACCTTATAGGACATATGCTGAAGAAGTCGTATTCAAGCTCTTTTCAGCAAAAAAAATCAATGATAGCCACACGAGTAAGATCACAAATGGTTATAGCCTGAATGCCGAAGGAAAAAATTTATTGATGCAATCATTGTTAAGTTTTTTGGAGGAAGACACAATCCGTTACAATGGTAGGAATCAAACAAGAGTTAATGCTATGCAGATGGATGCTCACCAGTTCGCAAACCAATTAATAAAAAAAACATGATTTGCTGGGTTATATACGATATCAAGAAAGATAAGCCACGCACCAAGATTTCTAAGATATGCAAAAAGGTCGGCCTTTATCGCGTACAGAAATCGGTATTCCTAGGAAGCTTGGATGAAAACGACAAAGACACCCTCGAACTATCTGTGACCGAGTTGATAGATGAAGAAACCGATTCTCTTTATATCTTCCCAATGAGTAAAAATGAACTTCGTCAAACAGTTTTGCTCGGGCAAGCATTTGATAAGAAGTTAGTAACAGACGATGTAAAAGCCTTGTTTTTCTGATGTCTATCACACCATCACATATCATAGAGTACCTTTATTGTCCCCGGTTCACATATTACGAACACGTGCTTTGTATCCCACAATTTGAAGAGCGCCACTACAAAGTGGAAAAGGGGCGCAACCTACACGACTTGAAACTGGAACGGAACAGGGATTATTTACGCAAAAGAATCGGGGCCGTGGATAAATATCTTGATCAATATTTGACCAACGAGTTACTACGAGGAGTTGTTGATGAAATTTTAGTGTTAAAAGATGGCACAATGGCTCCACTTGATTATAAATTTGCTAAATTTGAGGAACGAATTTATAATACATATCAGACTCAATTAGAGTGTTATGCAGTACTAATTGAAGACAATTTTCATCGACGCGTAGATAAAGGCTTTTTGGTTTACACTCGCTCTGCGAACAAATTGGTTGAAATAGTAATAAGCGAGACTGCGAAACAAGAGATACGAAATATTTGTGAACAAGTGAACGAAATTATTTTTAATAATTTTTTTCCGAAAGCAACGAAATCTAAAAAAAGATGTATTGGCTGTACATATAGAAATATTTGTATCAAATAAAGCTTTCCGGGAGTAAATTTATTTTGAGACATCAAAAAACATGATATATTCCACTAAGAAAGAGAAAATTACATTCTCGGAAATCATTAAAAAAATCGTGTTTTTTGCGTTCTTTGACATTTTGAAAACAGAAAATAATGATTCCAAAAAACAACCGTACAGTTCTGAACATCATATTGATAACTCAATAGACGACTTCCAGAACTACATCCAGCACAACAAGGATTGAAACCCCATTCCCTCTTTCACTAGCGACACATCTATCTGTCTTCCAGAACTACATCCAGCACAACAAGGATTGAAACATGTAGCTTTCACTTCGTCGAAAGCAATAGTAAGTTCACTTCCAGAACTACATCCAGCACAACAAGGATTGAAACTAAACTGCCATCCGTGCTCCTTCCCATCCTTTTTCCTTCCAGAACTACATCCAGCACAACAAGGATTGAAACCGTTAATTAATTATTCTATCGGTCTCCAGCCCGTTGCTTCCAGAACTACATCCAGCACAACAAGGATTGAAACTGTAATGCTATTGCATGTTTCCACGCTTCATTATACTCTTCCAGAACTACATCCAGCACAACAAGGATTGAAACTTTCCAAAACGGTTCTTAATGCGGAGAAAAGATTTCTTCCAGAACTACATCCAGCACAACAAGGATTGAAACACATAGATGCTCTTAAGACCTCGAACGAGACTGAAACTTCCAGAACTACATCCAGCACAACAAGGATTGAAACTTCATTTTGCGAGCATCACATTGCTCCTATTGTCGGCTTCCAGAACTACATCCAGCACAACAAGGATTGAAACAACTTAAAAAGCCAGCATGTATTCAAATACTTAATTCTTCCAGAACTACATCCAGCACAACAAGGATTGAAACAAATGTCCTCAAGGTCTTGATTGCTGAAATATGAACTTCCAGAACTACATCCAGCACAACAAGGATTGAAACACATCTTTCGCGTCGACGGCGAAAGAGAGAAGGTAATCTTCCAGAACTACATCCAGCACAACAAGGATTGAAACAAGAAATCAGATCAGACTTAAAAGAAATAAGCGAATCTTCCAGAACTACATCCAGCACAACAAGGATTGAAACAATATGCGTGAGGCTCAAGAGAAGCTGAAAACACTTCTTCCAGAACTACATCCAGCACAACAAGGATTGAAACATGAGGTCGTATCTCTGTTATCTCGCTTTTGCTACCTTCCAGAACTACATCCAGCACAACAAGGATTGAAACCAGATGTTCATAAAAAGTCTTTGCACTACTACTCTTCTTCCAGAACTACATCCAGCACAACAAGGATTGAAACAAGGAAAATTTTTCATCCATCCAGATTGCACGTATACTTCCAGAACTACATCCAGCACAACAAGGATTGAAACACCGGGTATCTTTCGGCAATAGCACCTATGGTTTCCATCTTCCAGAACTACATCCAGCACAACAAGGATTGAAACGCGAGATAAACCCGGCACTTTTTTCCGGCCGTATCACTTCCAGAACTACATCCAGCACAACAAGGATTGAAACAAGCTGATAATAGACTTGTTCAAATACAACAACAACTTCCAGAACTACATCCAGCACAACAAGGATTGAAACCGCCATATTGTTCACCGTTCACCTCAATGTATGCCCACTTCCAGAACTACATCCAGCACAACAAGGATTGAAACAACTTGTTCATCGTTGACCTTACAGCCACCTTCGGCTTCCAGAACTACATCCAGCACAACAAGGATTGAAACAACATGACTGGTTGGCTGGACACGCAGAAGCCATGCTTCCAGAACTACATCCAGCACAACAAGGATTGAAACGAGCCCAACGAGGAAATATACCCGTCAATAGCTGGACTTCCAGAACTACATCCAGCACAACAAGGATTGAAACACTGGAATACTGAACAGCGAGAATAGCGACGGTGGAACTTCCAGAACTACATCCAGCACAACAAGGATTGAAACCAGCAATTTGCTGAAACAATATCCCGACCTGATAAAACTTCCAGAACTACATCCAGCACAACAAGGATTGAAACATTACTCTATCGGTCTCCATCCGATAACTGTAACTCTACTTCCAGAACTACATCCAGCACAACAAGGATTGAAACCCAACACACAACAAGCCCCCGCAACGGACGCGGGAAACTTCCAGAACTACATCCAGCACAACAAGGATTGAAACCCTATTCCGGACAGGCGTTAGCGGATCAGATGATTCTTCCAGAACTACATCCAGCACAACAAGGATTGAAACTCGATGATCCGTTCAGCCAATCCC
Organism: Petrimonas sulfuriphila; assembly: GCA_038561985.1. Lineage (NCBI taxonomy): Bacteria > Pseudomonadati > Bacteroidota > Bacteroidia > Bacteroidales > Dysgonomonadaceae > Petrimonas > Petrimonas sulfuriphila. Next base: position 1,895,408 of record CP073276.1, read on the forward strand.
TTACATATCTTGCTTCCAGAACTACATCCAGCACAACAAGGATTGAAACATAACCTACGGATTACAACAGCCGTTCAGTTGGGCGTCTTCCAGAACTACATCCAGCACAACAAGGATTGAAACATTCAGCCAACTTCGTATAAACTTGGCGACATGTGGCTTCCAGAACTACATCCAGCACAACAAGGATTGAAACCAATTATGTTTGGATTCAGAAGATTAAAAAAAGAAACTTCCAGAACTACATCCAGCACAACAAGGATTGAAACTCCCAATACGATCGATGAACACTTCTATGTCGTCTACTTCCAGAACTACATCCAGCACAACAAGGATTGAAACATGTGTACTTCCCGGAAGGCAAATACCTTATGGAACTTCCAGAACTACATCCAGCACAACAAGGATTGAAACTTATCCATAGTATTCTTTTCATGTGTCCTGTAATTCTTCCAGAACTACATCCAGCACAACAAGGATTGAAACATTGGCTAACAAACTACAATGGTGCTGCGGCTCCAAGCTTCCAGAACTACATCCAGCACAACAAGGATTGAAACCGGCTTTTCTTCTTGCTTCTTTTGTAACCTTGTTGTCTTCCAGAACTACATCCAGCACAACAAGGATTGAAACTCTGTTCATTTTTTTTCCAACATTAACGAAACTGGCTTCCAGAACTACATCCAGCACAACAAGGATTGAAACTCGAAACGGTAGCAAAAGGGCTGTCTCACGATGCAGACTTCCAGAACTACATCCAGCACAACAAGGATTGAAACTTGACAACGACTAACAAATTGAACCATACATACATACTTCCAGAACTACATCCAGCACAACAAGGATTGAAACTTCGTCAAGTCCGAAAACGCTTAAGCAAGTGGATGATCTTCCAGAACTACATCCAGCACAACAAGGATTGAAACGAGGAATGGGCTGACAGGGTTAATGCTTCGTTTGGCTTCCAGAACTACATCCAGCACAACAAGGATTGAAACTGACAGAAGAAGAAAAATTAGCTATTGAGAAGGCTACTTCCAGAACTACATCCAGCACAACAAGGATTGAAACGCCCCAACAAAGTCCGCCTCAACCAAGATGATCGGTCTTCCAGAACTACATCCAGCACAACAAGGATTGAAACTCGTGTATAGCTCCGTAGGTAGTCACTTTTGGCATTCTTCCAGAACTACATCCAGCACAACAAGGATTGAAACTTTGACCCTAACCCTACTTATCAGAATCAGAAAGACTTCCAGAACTACATCCAGCACAACAAGGATTGAAACGGACTAACGCAATCGCAAACACTCCATTCGTGAATTGTCAAATCTTCCAGAACTACATCCAGCATAATAAGGCATAAGGCGATTAAACTTTTGGGGAGAAAAGACAAAAAAACAAAACGGGGAACTGAAAATCAATCTTAGTTCCCCGTCTTAGTTCCTTGCTCTTTGCCGTTTATTCCATATTGTGAAAAACGTTTTGCACATCGTCGTCCTCTTCAAACTTCTCAAGCAGTTTTTCAATCTGCGTGCGTTGTTCGTCGCTAAGCGATTTCGTGTCGTGCGGAATACGTTCAAACTCTGCCGAATGAATTTCGAAACCGTTTTCTTCGAGGTACGACTGGATATCTGAGTACGATTTAAATTCACCGTAAAGGATAATGTCTCCTTCGTCTTCCTCTACTTCATCAACACCGTAATCGATAAGTTCCAGTTCCAGGTCTTCCAATGAAACCCCTTCTTTTGGAGAGATTTTAAAGACACATTTGTGGTCGAAAAGAAACTCCAGACTTCCCGAGGTCCCCAGTGATCCACCGTGCTTATTGAAGTAACTCCGGACGTTCGCCACCGTTCGGGTAGGATTGTCGGTTGCGGTTTCCACTACGATGGCAACGCCGTACGGGCCGTAACCTTCGTAAACCATTTCCTTGTAATCCGAAACGTCCTTGTCCGTCGCTTTTTTGATAGCGCGTTCAACGTTTTCCTTTGGCATATTTTCTTTTTTTGCCTGCTGTATCAGTACACGCAATCGTGGATTGTTTTCCGGATCGGGACCGCCGTCGCGCGTGGCGATGGTTATCTGTTTTCCTAATTTCGTAAATACGCGGGCCATATTGCCCCACCGTTTTAGCTTTGTGGCTTTTCTGTATTCAAATGCTCTTCCCATATTTTTGCAATTGGCTTTCTTTAAAAATTATTATCTTAACAATGCTCCCAGTTCTTTCTCCAAATTCTGCTGAATTTTTTGCATGACGGCGTCAATCTGTTTATCATTGAGTGTTTTTTCTTTGTCCTGCAATACGAAATTTACCGCGTACGACTTTTTCCCTTCAGGTAGGTTCTTTCCTTCGTAAACATCGAACAGAGACAGTTCTTGAAGTAGTTTCCTCTCCGCTTTTTTTGCTGTTTGCTCAATGGCTGCAAAGGTGACGCTTTTATCGACAAGTAGTGCCAGGTCGCGGCTTACTGAGGGGAACCTGGAGATTTCAGAAAAATGTACTTCGCTTGCTGATGTTTCCTTCAACAGAGCATCCCAGCTCATTTCGGCAAAAAAGACGTCGGTGTCGATATCGAACTTCTTCAAGATGTTGCCTGAGATAATTCCAAAACTTCCGATCTGCCGGTTGAAAGTACGTATATTCATTCCTGAAGCGTAGATTCCGGATTGAGTCGACTCAAACGTCACCTGATTCTGAGTAAAGCCCAACCGGTTCAATATATTTTCGATATGCGCTTTTAGTTGAAAAACAGAAGTTTCAGTTTGAGGGGCTGCCCAGTTTTTGGGGTTGCTGTCGCCGCAAATCCAAAGGCCGAGATGGGTTTCTTCGGAATACCCCGATAATATATTGCCTTCCTGCTTCCTGTCAGTATCAAAAAAGTAGCAGTTCCCAAATTCGTAAAAATGCAGGTCGTAATGCTTCCTGTTCCGGTTATAAGCGATGCTCTCCAGGCCTCCGTAAAGAAGCGTCTGGCGCATTACTCCCAGGTCGTTACTCAGGGGGTTGAGCAGCTTTACCCCGTTTTCTCCCGGGAAGGTTGTGTTGTCTTCGTAATAGGATTTCCGGGTGAGCGAGTTATTCATTATTTCGCTGAAGCCACTTGCAGTAAGTTGTTCCGAAATAAGTGTCTGTAGTTTGTGTTTGCGGTCTGTAGGGGTTTGATAAGACAGGTTGGCCCTTAACGAATCGCTGAAATCCACGTTGTTGTATCCGTAGATGCGAAGGATCTCTTCGATCACATCCACATCGCGGGTCACATCTACTCTGTAAGTGGGGATGCTAAGTGTCAGTGCCTCTTCCGACTCGTTTTCCGTTTCAATGTCCAGGCTTTGGAGAATGTTCTTAATCGTTTCCTTCGGAATCTCTTTTCCGATAAGTGAGTTCACCTTCCGGAACGGCAAAACTACTTGTGCATTGTTTATTTTCACCGGATAGATATCGCGTATTTCGCCTTCAATTTCACCTCCGGCAATCTCCTTGATAAGCATGGCGGCACGTTTCAGTACGTACACCGTGTTTCCGGGGTCGGCACCCCGTTCGAAGCGGAACGATGAATCGGTGTTCAATCCGTGACGACGAGCGGTTTTGCGCACCCAGGTAGGATTAAAATATGCCGATTCCAGAAACACATCTGTTGTGCTCTCGGTTACCCCGGACTTCAGTCCGCCGAAAACTCCCGCAATACACATCCCTTCCTTGGTGTTGCAGATCATCAGGTCGTTTTCGTTCAATTCGCGTTCCTGTTCGTCGAGTGTAAGGAACTTGCTTTTCCCAGGCAATGTGCGAACAACAACCGTGTTGCCTTCGATATAATTTACATCAAATGCGTGCATCGGATGGCCGGTTTCATGAAGGATGAAGTTTGTGATATCCACAATGTTGTTGATTGGCCGCAGCCCGATAACCAACAGTTTGTTTTTTAACCAATCGGGACTTTCCTTTACGGTAACACCACGAACGGTCAACCCGGAATATCTTGGACAGGCGGCACTATTTTCAACCACCACGTCTATCCCACCTTCCGATTTATCTGTCTTGAAACCGTCAACAGAGGGTTTTGTCAGGGAAAACGGCTTTCCACTTTGTTTTAAATAGGCGGCCAGATCGCGCGCCACTCCGTAATGCGATGCGGCATCTATGCGGTTGGGGGTGATGTCGACTTCGAGGACGAAATCGCTTTTCACGTTGTAATAATCCTTGGCAAGCATGCCAACCTCAGCATCGTCGGGAAGAACGATAATTCCCTCGTGTGATGTTCCAATGCCTATTTCATCTTCGGCACAGATCATTCCAAAAGATTCTTCTCCCCGGATTTTGGAGCGTTTAATGGTTACTGGTTCATCACCAAAATAGATTTTAGTGCCGACTGTAGCTACCACCACTTTTTGTCCGGCAGCCACGTTGGGGGCTCCGCAGACTATTTTTAACGGTTCTTCTCCATTTCCGATGTTTACAGTTGTCAGGTGCAGGTGGTCGGAGTTGGGATGATGGGTGCAGGTCAGCACTTCGCCGATAACTAATCCTTCAAGACCACCCTTGACGGTTTGAATTTCCTCCACACTACCTGTTTCCAATCCAATGGAGGTGAGTGCTGCTGCTGTTTCTTGTGGTGAAAGATCGAATTGCAGGTAATCTTTCAGCCAATTGTAAGAGATGTTCATTCTAAAGTCGTTTATTTTGACAACCCAGGCTCAGATTCTTCGTTTTTACTCAGAATAGCTAATATGGGTTTTGCTTCAAGAAAAAGTGTTCAAAATTACAAAAAAATACGATAGCCTCCGTCAAAGTTCTGAAACTTTGTAGATCCTGAAGAATAATCCTCAAGTATAAATCCTGATTTACGGGGCATACATGCCCTTTTAATGCGGATGGGAAGTGGTTAACTATTTATCCATGTCCATTTGTGCCAAATCCCTTCCAGAGGGCCTTGCTTGTGTTTCCCCAGCCAGAACCTGGAAAACATCATCTGCAGGGAAAAGACAGCTATCCCTATCGCCAGGCTGAATGTACGCCCGCAATACGGAGCCAGGTACAGTCCGATGGGGAAATAGATCAGTGCCCCGAAGATGGACTGGGAGACATAATTGGTAAGGCTCATTTTCCCATAAAAACGTAAGCCGGACAATCTTTTTCTAAAAAAACGCTTTTCGTAAAGCAACACAAACGATGCTATCAGAACAAAAGTAAGCGCTAATTTATACCAGATATCGAATATAAGGCCCACGGTTTGTTGGGCCATGGGGTCGGACTGCAACAGCAGTTTTTTGATTATGTTAAACAGGATAAAGGAAACGGATGAAATTATCAAAACCCTTTTCCAGAAACGTAAATTATCGGGAGTGTTGATGAAGAACTGTTTTCTTCCGATATAAAACCCCAACAGGAACAATCCGGCAGCTTGCAGAAAACGGCCCGAACCGAGGGCCCACATAAGGCTTACTTTCTGGCCAAGCGTTACGTTGACACGGATAAAATCAAGAAAACTGCCGTTTTTCGTGTTCTCGACAACTTGCTGGTGCAGCGAAACCGCGCCAAAATCGGGCAATTGGTACGCCGGGTTAAACCGGGATAAAATAAAATGTATCCATTCTACCGGTTGAAGCAGCAAGACAATGATGAATACCAGAACGGCTCTGTCCGGCCAGTTGCGGCAAATAAACAGGACGAGTGAAACGTAGACGAACAGCATGAGCACATCTCCCGCAGGAAAGAAGGCCGCATTAAGGACGGCAAAGACGGCAAGAAGGGCCATTCGCCACAAAAAACGGTACCCGAAATCTTTCCCTTTTTTCTTTTGATTGTTGTGCTGGATATAAAACGTAAAGCCGAAAAGCATGGTGAAGATGGCATACGTTTTTCCGCTAAAAAGAGTGAAAATAATTTTCACGGAGAGCTGGTCCAGAATAGTAAGCCAGTGAGGCGAATGGGTAGGAAATTCCGGGAAAAAGAAATGGTCGACATTGTGTACCAGGAGGATCGCCATTATTGCAAATCCGCGTAAGGAATCCACTACTTCTATACGACTTGTCTTGCCTGTTGAGATTTCCATAATTAACCTTGTGATTTTTAAAATGAATTTGCAAACATAAGCATTTCTTTAAAAAAAAATCATCCGGATTAAAAAAAAAATTGGCCGCTTGTCCGTCTCACGTATTATCGCAAGGTAATCAGTTGAATTACCGGTTCTCTCAAGGTGTAAAAAACTCTACCTTTCCGCATTTGGGACAAACGTACAAGTCGAACGTTTCTTTGTTGACAAAAAGTTCGAATAAATTTCCCATGGCACCCAACCGGGAACCCTCGTGGAACTTGTAATTCCCGGAGAATCGCATCGGAACGCCCTTACACCTTAAACAGGTGATTTGCCTTTTCAGTTGATCCTGTTCGGCAATCTCAACGATCCGGTTTTCTATAAAACTGTAATTGCAATTCCAGCAAAGTTGAAAGTTATCAATAACTTCAGCCCGGCAGTTTGGGCAAATTTTTACTATTTCCATATTCGGCAAGTTTTTACAAAGATAAAAAAACCGCACGAACAATAGCTGCCCGTGCGGTTAATATCATAAGGTGTCACGAAGTGTACACCTGCATTTTTATCAATATCCCCTTATCGCTTTGATTCCCGGAAGTACCTTGCCTTCGATCATTTCAAGCAGCGCTCCGCCGCCGGTGGAGACATACGAAACATCGTCAGCAAGTCCGAATTTATTGATACAGGCTACCGAATCGCCTCCTCCTATAAGGGAGAAAGCTCCTTTTTGAGTAGCTTCCACGATGGCGTCAGCCACTGCGCGTGAGCCTTTGTCGAAATTGTCAAATTCAAATACGCCCACGGGACCATTCCATAAAATGGTCTTGGAGTTCTTGATCACTTCGGCGAATACTTTTTCCGTTTCGGGACCAATGTCCAGACCTTCCCAGCCGTTGGGGATTTCTTTTACAGACCCAAAATCGGTCTTGGCATCATTACTGAAGCTGTCGGCAAGTTTTGCGTCGGTTGCCAGTACCAGGTTTACGCCTTTCTCCTTGGCCAGATCAACGATTTCGTTAGCCAGGTCAAGCTTGTCATTTTCAACGATAGAGTCCCCGATTTTTCCACCGCCGGCTTTTGCAAATGTATAGGTCATTCCGCCGGCAAGGATCAGGTTGTCTACTTTGTCGAGCAGGTTTTTAATAAGTTCAATTTTCGTGGAAACCTTTGATCCACCCATAATGGCTGTGAATGGCCTCTCCGTGTCGGACATCACTTTTTCTACGGCATTAACCTCATTCTGCATCAAATAGCCGAACATCTTGTTTCCTGCATCGAAATAATCAGCAATAAGTGCGGTTGAGGCGTGTGCCCGGTGTGCGGTACCAAAGGCATCGTTTACATAAACATCGGCATAAGAAGCCAATTTCTTGGTAAATTCTTTTTGCGATTCTTTTACTGCTTTTTTTGCTGCTGCCGTTTCTTCTTCCGTAGCCCCTTCCGGTAGCCGGGGTTTTCCTTCTTCCTCAGCGTAGAAACGAAGGTTTTCGAGCAATAAGGCTTCTCCCGGACGTAAAGCGGCTGCTTTTGCTTCGGTTTCTTCACCAATGCAATCGTTGGCAAAATGAACATCAACACCCAGTAATTCTGAAACCCGGGGGAGGATATGTTTCAACGAATATTTTTCGGTAGGACCTTTCGGCCGGCCCAAGTGTGAGCCAATGATCACGCTCCCCCCGTCCTTGAGGATTTTTTTCAACGTGGGGATAGCTGCACGAATGCGGGTGTCGTCAGTAATCTTGAAGTTTTCATCGAGCGGCACGTTGAAATCCACACGAATGAATGCCTTTTTACCGGCAAAATTGAAAGTGTCAATTGTTTGCATAATTTTTTATTTTATGAGAATATATTCATTGGAGTGTATAAACAATCTTTGCAATTGGAACACAAAGATAAGGAAAATACAGAATTTTTTCTTTAATTATGCAAAAAAAGTTACACATCCGTGATTTTCACTTCGTACGAAACCGGAACCGCTTTTTTATACATCGCCAACACGCCGCAATATTTATCGAACGATAATTGGCATGCACGCTCCAATTTATCTTTTGGTAAATCTTTACCCTCGAATTCGTATACTACCTTCAGGTCGGTATATTGTTTGGGATATTCGTCTGTCATGCCGGATTCTATTTGAACGTTAAATCCTTTAATGTCGATGCGCATTTTTTTCAGGATTTCTACCACATCAAGCCCTGTACAACCTGCTGCGGCTACCAGAAGCAGTTTTTTAGGCCGTGGCCCTGCATCATTGCCTCCGGCATCTTCCGCCAGGTCAATTACTACGTTGTGTCCGTCAACGTCGGTTTCAAAAATGTTGTTATCTTTCCAAATGGTTTTAATTGAATGTGTCATAAATGTAATGTTTGATGGTTGATTTTTAGACCTCTTCACTGATAGATGGCCGATTTTTCCGATGCCTGTCATCCGTTCAGTTTCCGCTTTTTGATTAAACAAAAAAAAGATACTTTTGTTCTTTGAAAAAAGTCAGTATTTCGTAGCAAAGTGTCAATTGTTTTTGTATTTTTGTGAAAATTTAGGCTATTATGATTGACAAAAACGCACGAGTTTTGCTCATTTACACGGGTGGAACCATCGGGATGGTTGAGAACCTGGAAACCGGAGCCCTGGAAGCCTTTAATTTCAGTCATTTGAAGTCAAACGTGCCTGAGATGAAGCGTTTAAATTTCAATGTAGACACCTACTTGTTTGATCCACCGATTGATTCATCGGAAGTCAGTCCTCAAAACTGGCAGGATATGGCCACGGTAGTGGAAGATAACTACAACGATTACGACGGTTTTGTGATTTTGCACGGCACTGATACGATGTCTTATACGGCATCGGTACTGAGTTTGATGTTCGAGAACCTGACAAAACCCGTTATATTCACCGGATCACAGTTGCCTATCGGTAAACTCCGCACAGATGGGAAGGAAAACCTGATTACTGCTCTTGAGATTGCTGCCGATAAAGATAAATCGGGAAGGCCAGTCGTGCCTGAATTGTGTATTTATATGCAAAACCTGCTGATGCGTGGAAATCGAACAACGAAAGTAAACTCGGAGAACTTCAGTGCTTTTAACAGTCCTAATTATCCGTACCTGGCTGAGGTGGGGGTAGATATTCGTTACCACGATAAGTTTATTTTACAGCCGGATTATGATAAGCCTGTCATATTTAATTTCAGGCTCGATCACAACGTTGCTATCCTGAAATTATTTCCCGGTATTCAGGAAAGTGTGGTGAGATCAATCCTTTCGGTTCCTGCACTGAGAGGTGTTGTGCTGGAAACTTACGGTTCGGGTAATGCGCCTACCGATCAGTGGTTTATTGATGCGTTGCAGGAGGCGATAGACCAAGGAATTGTTATTGTTAACGTGACGCAATGCCTTTACGGAAACGTGGAAATGCACCGGTATGAAACGGGTCAGCATTTGGAAAAATTAGGGGTTGTTTCGGGGCACGACATCACCACGGAGGCTGCTTTGGCCAAGTTAATGATTTTGCAGGGCAACGGCAAAACCCCCGATCAGGTAAGGAGGTTGATGTCGGTTTCGTTACGAGGAGAGCTGACGGAAAGGTAAAATTCTTATCTTTGTTTTCAACATACATAAGAAAACAAATGAAGAATTTAGATTACGGAGTGATAGGAAATTGCCGAACGGCGGCATTAGTGTCCAAAGAAGGGAGTATCGATTGGCTTTGTTTGCCCGATTTCGATTCTCCTTCGGTTTTTACCCGTCTGTTGGATGAGGAAAAAGGAGGGAGCTTCGCTTTTCTAGTGTCGGGTGAGTATGTTGTAACGCAAACATATCTGGGTAACACCAATATCCTTTCCACGCGGTTTGAAGCACCTGAGGGAGCATTTACCGTGCTGGACTATATGCCCCGGTACAGGACAAGCGAAAAAAGCCACTACTTGCCGCCCGAAGTCCACAGGTACCTGCGTGTTTTGTACGGAAAGCCAAAAATGCGCATTTTGTATGACCCGAAAATGAATTATGCCGGAGAAGAGGCTGTGCATACGGTTTTCCCCAACTACATAAGAACATCGTCAGCGGTAGATGCCGAGGACAAGATTTACCTCTACTCGAGCGTGAATTTCGACGTTATCCTGAGCGGTGAAGAGTTCACGCTTACGGATCATCAGTTTTTTCTGCTTTCTTACAACCAAAAGCTTGTAGCGATAGACGAAAACCGGGTCTTGCTGGATTACGAGCGTACGAAAGTGTACTGGCTTAACTGGATTAACCGTTCACGCGAGTACCGTCAATACGGAGATATGGTTAACCGCAGTATGCTGGTGTTGAAACTAATGTCGTACCAGCATTCCGGTGCCATGTTGGCAGCCGTTACAACCAGTCTGCCCGAAAGCATCGGGGAAACCCGTAACTGGGATTATCGCTTCTGCTGGCTTCGTGATGCTTCCATGTCTATCGATACCTTGCTGCACATGAAACATCAGGGCACGGCCGAACGATTTATAGGGTTCATAAAACGTATTCTGAAGTCGCGTGAGGATACTTTTCAGATAATGTACGGGATCCGGGGTGAGAGGGAATTGACCGAAGAAATTTTATCCCACCTGGCCGGATATGAGAATTCTTATCCCGTCCGTATCGGAAACGCTGCTTATAACCAGTTGCAGAACGATTCACTGGGATACCTGATGGATGTAATATACAAATACTACCTGTACTTTCCGGGGACGCTCGACGAAGTGGAGGAGATCTGGGAAGTCGTGAGAAACATGGTGCGGATGGTGCTGAAATCGTGGCGCTCTCCCGATCAGAGCATTTGGGAGTTCCGCACACGTGAATTGAATTTTGTGTTTTCCAAAGTGATGAGCTGGGTGGCACTTGACAGGGCGTCTCTGATTGCAGAGCTGCTGCACAAAGACAATTACGCGGAATTGTGGCGAAAAGAAGCAAACGGTATTAAGGAGGAGATACACGAAAAGGGCTGGAACGAAGAATTGCAATGCTTTACACAGGCTTATGAGAATACCGATCACGACTCTTCGCTTCTGCTGATGCAGTTTTATGACTTTATTGACGCCCGCGATGAGCGTTACGTGAAAACCGTGAAGGCAATCAAAGAGAACTTGTTTCACAACGGGTTGATGTACAGGTATAAAGCTGAAGACGATTTTGGAAAACCTACCTCATCGTTCACCATCTGCACGTTTTGGCTGATAGAAGCGCTTTTTGTAATCGGAGAGACGGATCAGGCTCGTGAAATTTTCGAATCGATGATCACTTATTCCAATCACGTGGGGTTGTACAGCGAAGACCTGGATTTTGAGACCAAGCGTCAGCTCGGGAATTTCCCGCAGGCATACTCTCACCTGGCATTCATCAATACGGCTACGCTGCTTTCTGAAGAGAAGAAGCTGTCGAGGTTTATCCGTCCGTAGCAGTGTGTCGTTGTTTTTCTTCACCCGTTGTGGAAATCCTTGCGAACGACCCCGGATAATTCTCGTTGATAAAATCGATAAGTTTTTCGCGGACTGACACGCGTAAATCCCAGTTTTTAGAGGAATCTTCGCTGCTTACCAGTACACGGATTTCCTTATACCACTGTTTGCTGTCAGTAACTTGAATGTTTTGTACGCGCCCGTCCCAGTTGGGGTCGTTCTTCACTAAACCGGCAAGCTTTTTACGAAGCGGTGCTACTGGCAGGCCGTAAGAAACGTACAGGAATACTGTCCCCAGAATATTGGAGCTGGTTCTTGTCCAGTTTTGTACGGGGTTATTCAGGAAATAATCGATGGGTACAATGAGCCGTCTCTCGTCCCAGATTTTTACAACCGCATAGGTGATGTTTATCTCCTCGATGCGTCCCCATTCGCCTTGAATGACTACCACATCGTCCAGGCGGATGGGTTGCGTTATAGCTATTTGTACACCCGACAAAATTTGTCCGACACTCCGTTGTGCTGCCAGTCCGACCACAATTCCCAGTACACCGGCTGAGGCCAGTAAGCTCATGCCCAATCCCTTTACGGTTTCGAAAGTCATTAATGCAATTCCGGTGAAAACGATCACTACGGTTACGATGAGTACCTTTTCAATCATATTCAGCTGGGTGAGCCGCCTGCGTGCGGTCAGGTTATCGGACTGATTAACATCAAGTTTGTTCTGGAAGTACCGGAATACGGCACGGACTGCCTGGACTATCAGCCACCCGATGGAAAGAATCAGCAATACCTGTCCTGTTTTCTGTATGATATCGTAAACCCGGGTATTCTTATCGAGTAATGAACTGAAAATATTCAGTAGAATGGAGAAAATGATCCACGCAGACGGGACTTTAAAAAGCCGCACGATAAAATCATCTATCAGGCTTTGGCTTCTCAGTGCACGATTGCGCAATTTTTTAAAAATGAAGTTGGAAGCCAAAGTGAGCAAAATAAACAGGATGATGAAGATAAGAGAAACAAAAATGTGGCGCCACTTATTTTCCGTTATCAGGTCAGTTATATCGTTCATAAGATAAAAAGTCAAAAAAGTCTCTTATTTAATCAGGTTTTCAAAAAAAGGAATTACCGAGGATTGAACCGGAATCCGGTATTTAGCAGCAGGCGAAAAATGCCCTACTTTTATGCTCACCCCGCCGGGCGGAAGTGCGTGGAACATATCTTCGTCGGTGGTGTCGTCGCCGATGGCAAGGATAAAGTCGTAATTATTTTTCCCCAACAGTCGTTTCACTTCGCTGCCTTTGTTAAAGTCCGGAGATTTGATTTCCACGATTTTATTTCCGGGAACGATCTGCAAGTTCAGGCGTGAAGCCGGCCCCATCAGTGCATTTATAAGCTGCTTCTGGCGTAGTTCGGCTAGCCATACATCCACGTTCCTGTAATGCCAGACCAGCGAGGAATCCTTTATTTCCATACGTGAGCGGGGAGTTTTGTCGATGGTGTGCTCTATGATTCGAAGGATCTCATCGTCCCACGTTATTTTTTCCTGAACATTTTTATGCCATTTGTGGTTTTCCTTGAAAAAAGCGCCGTGCTCAGCGGCAAAGTCCAAATCGATCCCCTTGAACCACTTGTCCAGCACCTGACGATTCCTTCCGCTGTTGATGACTACTTTGTTCTTTTTGTCGGCGGTCATCTTTTTTAATAAGTTCAACAATTCTTTGGAAGGGACTGCATCTTCGGGGTTTTTCACGAAGGGCGACAAGGTCCCGTCGTAATCGAGCAAGATTAATCTTGTGTAAGCCTGGTCGTACTCCTTTTTTATTTGTGAGAGCTGTCGTTTACCTACGATTTTCTGAAAAATTTCGTTGTTTTGCTTACTTATGTAGAGAAGTTCCTTCACGAAATCATTCGCCCATTTTTTTACGGTTTGGGTGGATATCCGTTTTTGCATGTTGTTGAGCCGGATACGTTGTTCCTTTTTCGGCATGGTCAATGCCTGGAGAATAGCCGCTTCAATTTCCTGTGTATCGTTCGGATTGATAATGATGGCATCGGTCAGTTCAATGGCTGCCCCCGTCATCTCGCTGAGTATCAATACGCCGGGTTTTCCCCGTTTGGTGGCAAGATATTCTTTGGCTACCAGGTTCATTCCGTCGCGTAGCGGGGTAACCATAGCGATGTCTGCAATGTCGTAAAGTGCTACCAGTTCATTGAAGGGGAAACTCTGGTAAAAATAGTACACAGGGGTCCAGCCGAGGGTAGAATACATGCCGTTTATTTTACCAATATATTGGTCTATCCGGGTTTTCAGGTCGGCATACCTGTCCACTGCATCGCGGGAAGGTACGACTATCATTGCCAGCGATACCTTTTTGTGGTATTCGGGATGATTTTCAAGAAAATTGGCGAACCCGTTCAACCGGTGCAGAATTCCCTTGCTGTAGTCGAGCCGGTCGACCGACAAAACAATGGTTTGATTACCCAGTTCTTCTATCAGCCTTTTTGATATTTTCTTTACCTCCGGGAGTGAGGGCGCCCGATGATACTGTTCATAATTTATACCCATAGGGAATGCATCCACATGTACGATACGGTCTTTCAGGCTGATCTCGTCGAGGTTGCAGTTCAGGTCGAGAACCCGGTAGATGGCACTGATAAAATGACGCATGTAGTCGTGCGTGTGAAATCCGATTAAATCGGCTCCAAGCAACCCTTCCAGTACTTGTTCCCTTTCCGGGAGCACACGGAATAGTTCGTAAGACGGAAAGGGTATGTGGTGGAAATACCCGATGTTTACTTTGGGCTTTTTGTCGCGGATTTTTTTCGGCAGCAACATCAGTTGATAATCTTGTATCCAGACAATATCATCGTCTTCTATAAAGGGCAGCGCTTCTTCACAGAACAGTGTATTCACCTGCCGGTACGCTTCCCAGTACTCGGCTTTGTACTGTATGTATGCGAAAAAGTAATGACATAGCGGCCATATGGTGCTGTTGCTGTAACCTTCGTAATAATTTTCAATCTGTTCTCCGGACAGAAAAACCGGATGATAATTCAACTCATTCAGCTTTTCGGTAATCTCCTGCTTTTCATTTTCATCATCCACATGGACTCCAGGCCACCCCACCCAATGCATTTCCGCATCGGTTTCCAAAGACCCCAATCCTGTGGCCAGCCCTCCTTCGCTGCGTTTTACGACAAAGGAGTCTTCGGTTCTTTCAATTTTGACAGGAAGCCTGTTGGCTATAATAAGGATTTTCATACGATTCTATTTTTATTCACTTTTGTTATTGGTTCCCGCAGGATATAAGGTGTCCTGCGTTGATATACAGCATTGAACCTGGATAATTGGCGAGCAGTTCAATCAATTTTTTTCCAATCGGTTTAAAAATATAACAGTCCCGTTCCAGGAAAGATCAATTTTTAACATATTTTTATAATATAAGGGAGGAATTGGTGTTGAACTTCTGTCAGGAATCTAAAAAAAATGCAATCTTTTGCCTGTTCCATATTTTTATAGTAATTTCGTACTCAGATTTCACAATGCTTATATTCTTCAAGACTTTCGTAAAATCAAATCAATAAAATAATCATATTGTCATGACAAAAAAGAAGAACTATTTAACCTGTGACGGTAATCAGGCTGCAGCACATATCGCCTATATGTTTAGTGAGGTAGCTGCTATTTACCCGATTACACCTTCGTCGACGATGGCAGAATACATCGATGAATGGGCCGCTGCGGGAAGAAAAAACATTTTCGGGCAGCCTGTACTGGTACAGGAGATGCAATCCGAAGCTGGAGCCGCAGGCGCTGTTCACGGTTCGTTGCAGGCGGGGGCATTAACATCCACATTTACCGCATCACAGGGTTTGTTGTTGATGTTGCCCAACATGTATAAAATTGCAGGAGAGTTGCTCCCCGGAGTATTCCATGTATCGGCACGGGCCATTGCTGCACAGGCATTGTCTATTTTTGGTGATCACCAGGACGTTATGGCAGCACGCCCAACCGGTTTTGCATCGTTCGCTACGGGATCTGTACAGGAAGTGATGGATTTGGCAGCTGTTGCCCATTTGGCAGCAATAGAGAGCAGGGTACCGTTTTTGCATTTTTTTGATGGATTCCGCACTTCACACGAAATTCAGAAGATTGAAGCGTTGACAAACGATGATCTGGCTCCGTTAATCAATCAGGAGGCATTAGCCGGTTTCCGGCAGAGAGCGTTGAGTCCTGATGCACCTGTTACACGAGGAACGGCTCAAAACGATGATATTTATTTTCAGTCCCGTGAAGCGGCTAATCCTTTTTACAACGCTGTTCCGGGTATTGTTGAGAAATACCTGGAAAAACTGGCAGCTGTAACCGGCCGTAAGTACGGATTGTTTGATTATTACGGTGATCCTGAAGCGGAAAGAGTGATTATTGCTATGGGTTCCGTTACTGAAGCTATTCGTGAAGTGGTTGACCACAAAAACGCCAACGGCGAAAAAGTGGGTATGGTAGCCGTTCACCTGTACCGTCCTTTTAAAGCCGAAGCATTTCTGTCGGTCATCCCGAAAACAGCCCGTAGGATTGCTGTTCTCGATAGGACAAAAGAACCCGGTGCTACCGGACAGCCTCTTTATCTGGACGTGAAAGACAGTTTCTACGGAAAAGAGAATGCCCCGGTGATTGTCGGAGGTATTTACGGTTTATCCTCTAAAGATACTACCCCGGGACAGATTATCTCGGTTTACGACAACCTGGCGATGAACATGCCGAAAAACGATTTCACCATCGGAATTGTGGATGATGTGACATTTAAATCGTTGCCGAAAGTTGAGGAGGTCTCGATGGATGAAACAACCTACGAAGCCAAGTTTTACGGCCTGGGATCCGACGGAACGGTTGGAGCCAACAAAAACTCCATCAAGATTATCGGGGATAATACCGATAAGTATGTGCAGGCCTATTTTGCTTACGACTCCAAGAAATCGGGAGGATTTACCTGTTCCCATCTCCGTTTTGGAGATAACCGTATCCGCTCCACTTATCTGGTGAATACACCCAACTTCGTAGCCTGTCACGTTCCGGCATACCTGCATCTTTACGATGTTACCGCTGGACTGAAAAAGGGAGGAACCTTCCTGCTCAATTCATTGTGGCCGAAAGAAGAAGTCGGTAACCATTTGCCGGACAACGTGAAGAAATACTTGGCCAAAAACAACATTAAGTTGTACATCATAAATGCTACAAACATAGCGGATGAGATAGGATTGGGCAACAGGACCAATACCATTCTCCAGTCGGCATTTTTTAAAATATCCAACGTAATTCCTTATGAGCTGGCGGTGGAACAGATGAAGAAATTCATTGTGAAATCGTACGGCAGAAAAGGGGAAGAGATTATAAAAATGAACTATGCGGCTGTTGACCGCGGAGGAGAAGTTGAAGAGGTTGAAGTTCTTCGGGAATGGGCGGACCTGAATGTGGATATGGTACAAAAAGACGATGCTCCGGAATTTATTCAAAAAGTGGTTCGTCCCGTAAATGCCCAGCGCGGATATGATTTGCCGGTTTCGGTTTTTGTGGGCCGTGAAGACGGAACATGGGAACACGGTACGGCTACTTATGAAAAACGCGGTGTGGCTGCTTCGGTTCCTGTTTGGAATCCCGACAACTGCATCCAGTGTAACCAGTGTGCCTACGTTTGTCCGCACGCTACTATCCGTCCGTTCGTGCTCGATGAGAAAGAACAGAAAGGGCTGGGAGAAGAGGTGGCACTATTGAAAACACAGGGAAAACAGTTCGAGGGAACCGCTTTCCGGATTCAAGTGGATGTGCTGGATTGTCTGGGCTGTGGAAATTGCGTGGATGTTTGTCCGGGCAAGAAAGGGCAGAGCGCTCTCGAAATGGTTCCCATTACCACACAATACGATAACCAGAAGAACTGGGATTATATGGTTCAACACGTCAGCAGTAAAGCCCACCTGGTGGATACCAAGCTGAACGTAAAAAACTCCCAGTTCGCAAAACCGTTGTTTGAGTTCTCCGGCGCCTGCTCGGGTTGCGGTGAGACTCCGTACATCAAGCTTATTACGCAACTGTATGGCGACCGTATGATGATTGCCAATGCTACCGGATGTTCTTCCATTTACGGTGCGTCGGCTCCGTCAACCCCATATACCAAAAACGAAGAAGGCAAAGGGCCGTCGTGGGCTAACTCGTTGTTCGAGGATAATGCCGAGTTTGGTTTTGGATTTGTAATTGCTCAGGCAAGCATGCGTAACCGCGTAGGGGATTTGATGCAGAAAGCCCGTAAATCGGCTGACTTTTCTGATTCTCAAAAGGAGCTGTTTGTCCAGTGGATCGAAAACAAGGACAACGGAGAAGCCGTAAAAGAGATTTCGGCTCAGATTGTGGCCGTGCTAACCGGTATGGAAAACGAAATTGCCAAAGAGATCCTTTCGCTCGAAAAGTACCTGACCAAGAAATCCATCTGGGTGTTTGGTGGTGACGGCTGGGCATACGATATTGGCTTTGGCGGCCTCGACCACGTGTTGGCTATGGGGCAGGATATCAATGTGCTGGTGCTCGATACCGAAGTATATTCCAATACCGGCGGACAATCCTCCAAATCGACTCCTACAGCTGCGGTTGCCAAATTTGCCGCTGCAGGGAAACGTATCCGCAAAAAAGACCTGGGTATGATTGCGGCGACTTACGGTTATGTATACGTGGCTCAGGTAGCTATGGGCGCCAATCAGGCTCATTACCTCAAGGCATTGAAAGAAGCCGAGGAATACAACGGCCCGTCGCTTATTATTGCTTATTCGCCTTGTATCAGCCATGGGTTAAGAAGCGGTATGGGTATGGCTCAGACCGAGCAGAAAAAAGCCGTTGAATGCGGTTATTGGAGCTTGTGGCGTTACAACCCGAAACTGGAAGAAGAGGGCAAAAATCCGTTTGTACTCGACAGTAAGGAACCCGACTGGAGTAAGTTCAGGGATTTCCTGATGGGTGAAGTGCGTTACACGCAGCTGGTGAAATCTTTCCCGCACGAAGCCGATGAACTTTTTGAAGCGGCCAAGGAAAATGCCCAGTGGCGTTATCGTTCATACCAACGTATGGCCAATGCCCACTTTGGCTCAGTGGATGCTGAAACTGCGAAAGCAGAAGGATAACAATTGCATATTCATGAACATAAAAAAGCGATACGTCGGTCGGCGTTTCGCTTTTTTTGCCGGTTTGCTTTGATTTTTTTAATCGTCGGACTGCGTTAAAATCGTATCTTTGCAACCACAAACATATACAACAATGAAAATCCAAATTATCAACGGACCTAATCTTAACTTGTTGGGGATGAGGGAACCCAGTGTTTACGGAGATCAATCTTTCTCGGCCTTTTTCGAAAGGTTGAAGGAGGTGTTTCCCGAAATCAGGCTGGACCATTATCAATCGAATGTTGAAGGGGAAATCATCAATAAGATTCATGAGACGGGGTTTGATTATGACGGCATCATCCTCAATGCCGGGGGGTATACCCACACCTCGGTTGCTATTCGCGATGCGATTAAATCGGTGAGGACCCCGGTGATCGAAGTACATATCTCCAACGTATATGCCCGGGAAGAGTTCCGTCATCAATCCATGATCTCGGCAGTTTGTGCAGGGGTGATCGGTGGGTTTGGACTGAACTCCTATCGTTTAGCTGTGGAAGCCTTGATAATGGCAAACAAAACGGATTAAAAAGTGTTTAATGGTCAGATGACATCTGAGATCTAAAAAATTCTCAACTAAATTAACAATGCTAAAACATACTAAAATTGTAGCCACAATTTCGGATAAACGTTGCGATGTTCCTTTCATTCAGCAGCTTTTTGCAGAAGGAATGGATGTTGTCAGGTTAAATTCGGCTCACCTTGACCAGGAAGGATTTCTGAAAATTATAAACAACGTTCGTGCAGTGTCGGACAGAATTGCCATTCTGGTTGATACGAAAGGCCCGGAAATAAGGACAACTGTAGCTTCCGAACCCATCGAACTCACCACTGGCGACCGGGTGAAGGTTATCGGTAATCCCGGGAGCGTTTCATCCAAGGAGGCTATTTATGTCTCTTACCCGAACATTGTCGATGAGATGAACGTGGGTGACGATATTCTGATTGATGACGGAGAAATTGACCTGAAGGTGATCGATAAAGATGCTGGTTACCTGCTTTGTAGTGTGCAAAATGACGGGACGGTCGGAAGCCGGAAAAGCGTGAATATTCCCGGAGTCCGTATCAACCTGCCGAGTATAACCGAACGCGATAGAAAATTTATTGCCCTATCGGCAAAGCACGATGTCGATTTTATTGCACATTCGTTTGTGCGAAACAAAGAAGATGTATTGGAAGTCCAGAAAATTTTGAATGAACTGAACAGTCCAATAAAAATTATCGCGAAAATTGAGAATCAAGAAGGTGTGGACAACATCGATGAAATATTACGCCATGCCTATGGGATTATGATTGCGCGTGGTGATTTGGGAGTGGAGGTGGCTCAGGAGAAAATTCCGGCTATTCAGCGGACACTTATCCGGAAAGCTATCCATCATAAAAAACCGGTTATTGTCGCAACGCAAATGTTGCACACCATGATTGAATATCCCCGCCCGACGCGTGCCGAAATAACCGATGTTGCCAATGCCATTTATTACCGGACCGACGCTATTATGTTAAGCGGTGAAACAGCTTACGGAAAATATCCGGTGGAGGCGGTGAGAACCATGACAAAAGTGGCTTTTGAAACCGAAAAAACAAAACTGCCACAAAACGATATCGCCGTTCCATACCAACCTTTGGACGATAACGAAGTTACTTCGTTCCTCGCCAAACAAGCCGTTAAATCGAGCGACCGGTTAGAAACAAAGGCTATCGTTACCGACAGCCATACGGGTAGAACAGCCCGGGTTTTGGCTGCTTTCCGGGGTAAAAGTCCTGTTTATGCCATTACCACAACCGAGAGGCTGGCACGCGAACTGGCCCTGTCTTACGGAGTATGGGCACACCATCAGAGTGGCAAAGGAGATGGAAACACCAAAGAAAGCCGCCGGGCCTATTTTGTGGGTGCGATAACAAAACTGATTGAGAATAAGATGATCAAGCCTGAGGATCGCGTGGCGTACATGGGCGGCAGTTTCGGTGAAACCGGTGGAACCACTTATCTTGAAATAGCAGAAGCGTGGAGAATTTTGGAAGCGAAAGACAAATATAATTTGCCGGATTATACGCAATAAAAGATGGACAATAGACTGGAAGAGTATATATTATCGCATATCGATCCGGAGCCGGAATTACTGAAGGAAATTGACAGGGAGGTCCACGTTAAGCTGCTCCATGCGAGCATGATGTCTGGTCATTTGCAAGGCCGGCTTCTGAAGATGCTAACCCGGATGATTCGACCGGAACGGGTGCTTGAAATCGGGACTTTTGTAGGGTATTCCACTTTGTGTTTTGCTGAAGGGCTGGAAGAGAATGGCGAGGTACATACGATAGAAATCGATGATGAACTGGAAGATTTTATTCGTTCGAATTTTGCGAAGTCTGAACTAGCAAACAAGATAAAACTGCATATCGGAGATGCTACACAAATCATTCCGGAATTTGAAGACGAAAGTTTTGGCCTTGCCTTTATCGATGCCGACAAGGAGTTGTATTGGAAATATTTCGAGGCTACGCTTCCGAAAATCAGAAAAGGCGGTTTCATTCTTGTTGACAATACGCTCTGGTACGGAAAAGTTGTAGAAAAGGTGGAGAGCAGTGACCGGGCGACCCAGGGTATTTTGAATTTCAACGAAAAACTGGCTAACGACGACAGGGTAGAAAAGGTAATCCTCCCCGTACGTGACGGGATTACGGTTGTTCGAAAAAAATAGAGAAGAATGGAAACAAACAGACAACAAAAAGTGAACCGGCTGATTCAGAAAGAGCTCGGAGAGATCTTTCTGGTGGAAACCAAAAAGATGCCGGGCGTACTGGTATCGGTTACGCATGTACGGGTAACTCCCGACCTGGGAATTGCCCACTCGTACCTGAGCATATTCCCTTCGGAAAAAGGAAGCGAAATGGTGCGGAACATAAACGATAACGTGAAATCGATCCGATACAATTTGGGAAAACGAGTCGGAAAACAGTTACGTGTTGTACCTGAACTGGTTTTTTACCTGGACGACTCGCTCGACTACATCGAAAATATTGATAAATTGTTGAAATAACGTGAATCTTTCACTATTCATCGCTCGCCGATATCTTTTCTCTAAGAAATCACACAACGCCATTAACGTCATTTCGCTTATTTCGGTTTGTGGAATTGCTATTGCAACGATGGCAATGGTTTGTGTTTTGTCGGTCTTCAACGGATTTGGCGGAATTGTGGAAGGGATGTTCAGCGCTTTCGACCCGGACCTGAAAATTACGGCCAAAGCCGGAAAGGTATTTGATTATCACACGCCCGACTTTGATAAAGCTTTACGGATTGATGGCATTCAAATGATATCGGAGTCGCTGGAAGAGAATGCGTTGTATAAGTTTGAGGACCGCCAGGTGCCGGTCCTCGTGAAAGGTGTATCGGAAGAGTTCCGGCTGATGACCGATATGGATAAACTGATGGTAGACGGCAGCTTCCGCCTTACCGAAGACGTCGTGAATTACACTACCCTGGGAACAGGCCTGGCCATCACGCTGGGTGCTCGGGCCGGATTCATAAACCCGATTGAAATTTACGCCCCGAAGCGCGACGTAAACGTTAACTTGGCAAACCCCTCGGCAGCATTCACGCGCGAAGACATACAGATAGGTGGTGTTTTCAGCCTCAATCAACCCGATGTGGATGATCAGGTGGCCATTATTCCCATCCGTTTGGCGCGTGAACTGTTCAGGTATGATAATGAAGTCTCCTCCCTCGATATGAAACTTCATCCCGATGCGTCAGTGAAGAAGGTAAAATCTGAAATTGAAAAGATATTGGGCGACGATTTTCTGGTGGAAAACCGGTTCGAGCAGCAGATTGAGTCTTTCAGGATGTTGCAGATTGAAAAATGGGTGACGTTCCTTATTCTGGCTTTCATCCTTTTAATTGCTGTTTTTAATGTGGTTGGATCACTTTCGATGTTGATTGTGGAAAAGACGATAGATATCAAAAGCTTAAAAAATATGGGAGCTAACAACAACCTTATTTCCCGCATTTTCCTGTACGAGGGCTGGTTAATCACTTTTTTTGGAATCGTTTCAGGAATTGTTGCCGGATTGACCTTGTGTTTGTTGCAACAACATTTCGGACTGCTCCGCCTGAGTAATGTTCCCGGAGCTTATGTGGTGGATGCTTATCCTGTTATTGTGCGGTTCTGGGATATTGTAACCGTCTTTGTAGTAGTTAGCATCATTTCGCTGCTTACTGTATTTTATCCCATCAATAACTTGAAGAAGAAATTGAAATTTGCGGAGGTATAAGAACTATACTTTTCGCTCAAAACTATATTAATTATGAAGATTGCAGTAGTTGGAACAGGATATGTAGGATTGGTTTCGGGCGCATGCTTTTCCGAAATGGGAGTGGATGTAACTTGTGTTGACATTGACGAAGCAAAAATCGAAGGATTGAAGCAAGGTATTATCCCGATTTACGAACCCGGGTTGAAAAATATTGTGGTTCGCAATCACGATGCCGGTAGGTTGCACTTTACTACCGATTTACCGTCGGTTTTGAACGATATGGATATGGTTTTTATCGCTGTCGGAACCCCCTCGGACGAAGACGGAAATGCTGAGATGAAGTACGTCTGGAAGGTTACAGAAACCATTGGCGACCACATTGATAAACCGCTGCTGATCGTTACCAAAAGTACTGTCCCGGTGGGTACTTCACACCGGATCAAGGAACGGGTGCAGAAACGATTGGATAGACGCGGCCTCAGCAACCTGGGATTTGATGTAGCCTCCAATCCGGAATTCCTCAAGGAAGGCGCTGCTGTTGATGATTTTATGAGTCCCGACCGTGTAGTGGTGGGTGTGGAGTCGGAACGTGCCAAGGAGTTGATGACCCGGCTTTACCGCCCGTTTCTGCTTAACAATTTCCGTGTAATTTTCATGGATATTCTTTCTTCGGAGATGACCAAATATGCCTCTAACGCTATGCTCGCAACACGGATCAGCTTTATGAACGATATTGCCAACCTGTGCGAACGGGTAGGTGCAGATGTGAATATGGTGCGGCGGGGGATCGGCAGTGACACGCGTATCGGAAAGAACTTTCTTTACCCGGGTTGCGGTTACGGCGGAAGTTGTTTTCCCAAAGATGTAAAAGCGATCATCAAGGTGGCCGAAAATGCAGGGTATGAGATGAGTGTGCTTAAGGCAGTAGAGCAGGTAAATGAAAATCAAAAGAAGATTCTTTTCCAAAAATTCAGTGAGTTTTTCAACGGTGTAGTAGAGGGCAAAACCGTTGCTGTCTGGGGGTTGTCTTTTAAACCCGAAACTGACGATGTGCGGGATGCACCTGCTCTGCAACTGATAGACAGTTTGCTGGAATCAAATGTAAATGTTCGCGCATATGATCCGGCAGCTATGGATGAAGCCAAAAAACGGTTGAACGATAAAATATACTACGCTAAAGATATTTACGACGCTGCGAACAATGCTGATGCTCTCATTGTCCCTACGGAATGGAAAGAGTTTCGTCTTCCCAACTGGGAGATTCTGAAAAAAATTATGCGTACGCACCTGGTTATCGACGGGCGGAACATTTACAACAAGGAAGACCTCTTTTCCTACGGATTCGGATACAGGGGAATAGGTTTATAAAACGAAGTTCAGGTTATCAAAAAATGGATTTAATAGAAGCGCTTAACTGGCGTTATGCGACAAAACGGATGACAGGGGAAAAGATCGCGGAAAGCGACCTCAACATCATCTTGGAAGCCATTCGTTTAACGCCCACAGCATATGGTTTACAGCCTTTTAAAGTGGTTGTTACCCGAAATGAAGACCTTATCGGTGAGATTTACAGGAAGTCTTGCCCGCAAATTGTGATCAGGCAATGCTCTCACCTGCTTGTTTTTAAAGCAAGGAAAAAGCTCGACTCCGAATACCTGGAGGGTTATTTGAAAGAGATGAAGCGCCAGAGAAACTCCACGGATGAATACATCGATGGTTATCGTTCCAAGATTTTAAGGGTGATTGACGATCCGCAGATCAACAAATTCAGCTGGATGATCAGGCAAACGTATATCGCGCTAGGGTACGCCACTGTTGCAGCGGCAGCGTCGGGAATCGACGCTACTCCAATTGAAGGGTTTGATGCGCAGTCGCTCAATGAGGTCCTTCGTCTCGATACGGAGAAAGAGGAGGCTGTAGTGATGCTGGCGTTGGGTTACCGGGACGAGAAAGAGGATAAACTGATTTATTTGCCGAAAATCAGAAAACCGATGGATCTACTGGTGGAGAAGATTTAGCTATAAAAGGTTAATACCTTCTGTTTCGCATGGTAGTTGAACCTCCAGCCCTCTGTTTCTGACGATAGGGCAGAACCCGTGTTGTATCGGTGTCCCCTTTCCACAATCTCTCTTCAAAATCCCTGAGCTGTTGCTCAACTCGTTCTTGTTCCGCCTTCATTTCCTCGGGAGTGGAAGTGTATTGTGAAATGGCCAGGTTGCGTGGGTTGGTGGCCTTGTAAATTTCACCGTCGTAGTGTTTCATGCGGAAAAAATCATCGATCGTTCCCGTCATGGTGTTGTTGAGGCTTGAAGTCATGATGGGCATACGCAGAGTATAGGGGCGGAGTTCATCATACACGATCCAGAAGAGCGGATAGCGGACGGTTTGGGATTCGTAGTCGGCCTGACGATAGATAATGGGACAAACGGCAACTGTTTTAACCCCGTATTTCGATGTCCCGGTTTCAAAATAATAGGCTTCTTTCAGGTAATACCCCAGTACTTCGTGACTGGGAATATCCACCTCGCTGACGACGATGTTTCCGTTTTGAGTCTCGTGGAAAATTCCGAACCTGTCGAGAAATTCCTTGAAATCGATTTTATATTCATCCGTGAAGACCTCCCTGCCGTCCAGGTACTCGTAAGCCGTAATTTTGTTTTCGGAGAGCAGGTTGAAAATCAGGGTGAACAGGTTCATCCGACCTTGTTCCGGCAATACCGGATAGTAGAGCGGCGCGTTGCCTTCCTTTGACAGATCGAGATAACGGTAAATTTCACGCAACCATTTGGCATCGTTGATATCCGTGGATTGTGTACGGTTCATCTGTGTGGCGCGGCTGGTTAATTCCACGGTGCTGTTTGTATTGGATTGGCCTTGATTCCGGCGTTGCAGCCTTTCCCGCGCAGTCTCCTGGGAGAAACAGTTTCCGATACAACAGAAAATAAAGAACGAAATAAATATTGGCTTAAATTTCATTGTCGTATAATTTTTTAAATTTCCAGTCCGGGACTTCAATGCGTAAATCAGTTCACCCTCACCTCAATCACTGCTATTTCCCTTTCCAACCCATCGGGGCCGATGGCTTTCACGCCCGAAATATAGAAGTATTTGCCGCGTTGTAACCGGCGGATTTGTTCTTTTTGCCTTTCCGAAAACCGACTTCCTTCAGACACTTCGGGAATAGCATTTCCCATGGAGTCGAAAAACAGGGTGCGAAAGCCGGTTACCCGGAAGGGAATATTTAAAATGCCGTCGTCAATGGCGGCTTTTATCCCCTGAGTATTTACCAGCACGGCTTTGGCCAGGTTGCCGCCTTTAAAAACAACCGGGTTCCCGTTGGCATCAGCATATTCGATATAGGGACTGGGGTCGGGTAGAGAGCGGACACGAAAATTTTTTGACGCCAGTTGCCGTACCTGACTGCCCGTTCTCGCGGATATCGAGACGGTGGCATCCCGGCCGGCGGCAACAGGTTTGGCTTCCCATAAGTTGCCTTTTCGGACGAGTGAACCGTTGGTCATGGTTGCCGAGACGTCTTGCGGTGCAATTCCCGGTACGGAGATACTGATCTCGTTCCCGATCCCCGCATAAAGGACGTTCATCAGCGTTGGTGCAATGGTGGCTGCGGGTTCTATAACGGTATAGTTGTCCGAAAAGCTTCTGCGTACCGTACTGCCATCGCTTCCCCTCGTTTCGATATAGCCTTCCACCGGAAAAGTTCCCACAGCGGAGCTTGCTGTGGAGAAGAACCCTTTTGCCGAGGGGTCGAGAGATTGGCCGTTTACGATTATGTCGGGAGATAGCGTGGAGTCTTCCGCCGAAAGGATGACCCGGGCATTGTAAGTACCACCTTGAATGATAACTTTTGATTCGGGGATGACGTATGCATTGAGTTCATTTACCCTGAAATCGCTTACGTCGATGCTGTTGAGCAGGCTGCCCAACGCTTCGCCTTCCGACAGGCGGACATCGTTCTGGATTTTGGAAAGGATAGCAACGGCTGCAGACACGGGCATTTTTTCAAAGAGCGACTCCTCCCAGTTTTTATGGGAGTCGTTCCTCTCAGAAGGGGTCGTGCTGAGGTTGTTTTCAATGATTTTTCGTCGGTTGTCGTCCTGGATAAGACCGGTTACGGTTTGTCGGAAGTGGTCAACAGCTGTGCGCAACCGGTGTCCTTGTCGGGCCGGAGGGGATAACAGGACAGAAGAGGCTGCATCCAGGTTGTCTTTATTCCGGATATTGTTTATGTCTCCTTTTTTGCCGTCCGACTCCTTTACAATTCTTATTTTCAGGTCTTCTATATAGCTCACTAGCGAGTCGCTCATTTGTTTCACCTGCACCCCTTTGTCGTACCATTCACCGGCCTTTTCCCTGTTTTGAGAGTTGTACCCCTCAAGCTCATCCATAATCAACCGGTTCCTGGTGTGCATATTTTCCGATGAATTGCTCAGGCTGTCACCAACAATATCGAATCCGGTGAGCACCTCTGCCGACACGTTAAGCGCCAGCATGGCGATAAACACCAGGTACATCAGGTTTATCATTTTCTGGCG
The DNA here is from genome assembly GCA_038561985.1 of Petrimonas sulfuriphila. NCBI lineage: Bacteria > Pseudomonadati > Bacteroidota > Bacteroidia > Bacteroidales > Dysgonomonadaceae > Petrimonas > Petrimonas sulfuriphila. The sequence continues at coordinate 1,922,878 of CP073276.1, forward strand.
GGGAGAGTTGGGATTATTGATAATCATTTGGGCTGCGTGTTTGTCATTGCATGAATCAAGCGTCCGTAAATTTGGTTTAGTTCCTGGATTTGCCGGGTCATTTTCTCGGTTTCCCTGCTGAAAATAGAACTGTCAGGTACGCTCCCTTCATACATCTCCTTGATTCTGATTAAGCCTTTATTGATCTGGTCGAGCGTATCGAGTTGCCCGCTGATGCCTTTCAGATGTATTTCGTAAATGGTGTTCAGTCCCGATATATTCCGGTTGAGTGCTTTCATTTGCTGAACATATTCTTGTTCAAACTTCATCACGTTTTCTGAAACCTCTCCGGGTTGCTCCTTCGGATACCGGGAAGTGACGGGGAGATCCTGTGCTGCCTGGATTGCCGGAGCTTCTTTTTCAGCCGGAACAGCCTTTGGTGGACGGTCTAACCCGTAGAGAATAAAAACAATACACTCTATGGCCATTCCTGTTCCGAAAATGATATTTCCCCAAATACCCCACCAATGCAATACCTTGACCATAGCCCCAAAAATAACGATGGCTGCGCCAAAGCTATAGGCGTATTGCAGAAACCGTTGTCCGTTATCGGTTTGAAGGCTGTTTTCTATTTTTCTGATTATTTTGTTCATTTTCTACCTTTTTCCGTATTGTTAATTTCCTATCGGAGTCCTTACGCACCGAAATCCAATGTAGGACCGTCCGTGGTTCTGATATTCCGAATCACGCATATCCGAGCGGATAAAGGTGGAGATGTCTTTCCACGAACCGCCTTTCACCACTTTTTTCTTCAACGGATAGGGGTCCTCGGCAGCGGCATTATACCGGTATTCGGGGTTCATGTCACTCATGAGTTGATTTCCGGATTCGGTGTAGGCCGTTGAGGTCCATTCGGCTACATTGCCTGCCATATCGTACAAACCGAAGCTGTTGGGGCGGTAGCTTTTCGTCTTGGCGGGAATCAGGTTGCGGTCGGCAGCATATGCACCTTCTCCCGGTTTGAAGTTTGCCTGGTAACAATCTTCCTCGGCTTGCGCCGCGGTTGGCCCCCAAGGGTATCTGTTTTCTGTTTTTCCACTTCGGGCGGCCATTTCCCATTCTGCTTCGGTGGGAAGGCGGTATTTTTCAACCTTTACATCCCGGCGCTGCAATCCCCGGCGAAGAAACAGGGTGCGCCATTCGCAGAACGCGGTTGCGGCCTCCCACGAAACACCAACTACAGGATGATGTGCGTAGCCGGGGTGAGAAAAATAGTTGCGCATGTAGTATTCATTGTTGGCGTTGCTAAAGTCGTTTACCCAACAGGTGGTGTCGGGATAGATGTTTACTATCCGGGTGTGTACAAAATCGTATAAACTGTTTAACGGACGCGTAATGGTTTCGTTCACGATACGTCCTTCTTCGTCGATATATGCTGTATCTTTTGATATCATGATCACCTCATCCGGATTTGCGGCGATATCGGTATTTAAAACTCTCTCCTGCGGATCAAGCCTGTTTTGTCGTTTTGCCGCTTCGGCAGCATCAAACCATTCGTAGCGGAAATTCATCTGACGGGCATCCAGCATTTTCTTTTTGGTAATCGGATGTGTAATGTACACGCTGTTGATGGCCGCTTCCTCTTCTTCGGTATTTCTTGTCCAGGGAATGGGAATACTCCAGTTGAGACGAGGTTGTACGGGTTCGCCGTATTCGTCTTCGGTAATCCTGAAAAAGTCGTCTCCGGCATAAGCAGGGTCGGCAAGACGTTCGCGGATGATGGAGTCACGTACCCAGAAGACAAACTGTTTATACTGCGAATTGGTAATCTCAGCTTCGTCCATCCAGAAGTTATCTACGGATACGCCGCGGGTAGGAACAGTCATCCCCCACAACGAATCGATCTCTCCGGGACCCATTCGATAAGAGCCCCGTGTGACCAGTACCATATTGTAGGGTGTAGGTTCATTCCAGACTTTTCCTACGGGAACCCCAGTCAGTTCACCTCCCGTGCTTATTCCAATACCCCGCCGGCCGCAGGAGGCCAGCACAATGAGAATCAGGATCGGAACAATTAATTTTTTTATTGTCATACAGTTTAAAAAGACATTAGAGCCAAGAGTTAGGATAAAACTTTAAACGTTAGATCTTAAAGAAGCCGGATACTTTTGTAAGGCATCGGTTCTCTCCTGAACAAATCTATCGGGAACCGGTACCTGAAGCTCACTTCGTGACTACCACCGCTTCCTTTTCCTATGCCAGATGTATACATGCTGTAAGCATAACCCATTTCAATATTCTTTATAATAGCCCCGGCGAATAAGGAACATCCTTCTTTACCGTTTCGAGACACACCTGCCGAGTACTTCTTGCCATATACCATACGTACGGCTGTATGCAACCGGGTGTCGGTTAAGCTCGTCATCAGAAGAGCCATTGGCTGTATTTCAACTAACGGATGAAAAACGTTTATATTGCATCCGGCCATGAAATTATACGAAAGGGGAATTCTTGAATGGATTGAATCGGCCTTCGCGTTTTCCGGTGGGCCGGGACTTCGCAGTGGGTAAAACGACGGTTGGTTAAGGTGCATAGCTGCCAGACCGGCGTGAAAATTCCGGGTTGTCCACGAAATTCCGGCATTCAGGTCGAGGGATTTTCTATCCGTAGGCTGGGCCCTGATGATTTTCCGGTTGTTTTTCGCAGAGTCGGTGGTCAGCTGTAGAGAAGCTGCATCGAAATTGAGATTCAGCATTCCCGCCTGAACGCCGATACGGAGTATTCCCTTTCCGAATTTTTGGTTAAACGTGTATTGGGCGGCAAAGAGGGTGTTTTGTTTATTTCCGGTGACGTTTGAAAGCGTTTGAATACCGATGCCGTGTTGTAGGCCCAAAAACTCAACCGGCATATCCATCGAAAGAAAAAGATGTTTGGGCGCATCTTTAATGTTTGTCCACCGGTAATTATAGATTCCCGAAATCTGGATTTTACCGGTTTCGCCGGCAAAAGACGGGTTGTAATAAGTCTTTGCCGTCCAGAATTGATTGAACGGAACATCCCATTGCGCTTGCATTTGAGCAATGCAGAACAGGAAAAATGCAGACAAAAAAATTAATCGCCGGTTTTCCATTGAAAGTATAACGGAAAACCGGCGAAAAAATTGTGCGGTTCATCACGGGTTTATTTCACTTTCGTAGGGATTAATCACCTTTTACACGCCCGAACCGTAGCATTTTCAGCATCCATTTTGGAAGCGGTTTTTCGGGATTACGGTTTTTCAGGTTGATGCTCAATCCTAGTTTCTTCATCACCGGAACTTTGTGTGTCTCCACAAACTCGATCAGTGTCCCGTCCGGATCCTCGATGTAAGCGAATTGCCCGGCGGCATCGCCCATATCAAACGAAGCACCTTCTTTGAACTTTTGGGTGGTATCTACGGTAAACGGATGCCCCAGTTCGGCACAGTGTTTCCCCAATGCATCCATGTTCCGGATGTCGAAGCAGATCTGGATAAATCCCGGATCGCCCCAGAAACGTCCTTCATAGAGTTTGCGCGGCGAACGTTCCAGGGGTTGTACCAGCTCGATGTATGACGGCCCGAACAGTTCACTGAAACTCCCTTTTCGAGGTTGGGAGTGGGTGAGCAGCCGGCGGTGGAACCGCTGACTGCCCGAAGGCAATCCTTCAAAATCCGCGAAAACACCGGTTTCGTCGGCGATGACCCTGTCGTAGCCCAGGATGTCTTTGTAGACAACCATTGCCTTCTCGATATCGGTTACACCGATTAGAGCACCTATTGCACCTCCGGTAGACCGGCCTTCGTTTTTGAAAATATATTCGTCTTGAACAATCTGGAACAAATTCCCATAAGGGTCCTTCACGTAGAAAGTTTGTTTACCGTCTATGTCCTGACTCAGTTTGGTGACGATATTGACTTTTGGATCCCGGGAAAACTCCCCGAAGGTTTTCGCCACATCCCTACTTTTTATTTTGCACGCCAGTACACCCAGATCGCCCATATTCAATTCAAAACCGAGCCGTTTTGGTTTTCTTCCGGCATACTGCCATACTTCAAAACCGCCACCACCCTGCAGATTCACAGCGATTACCGCGTGACGGCGCTGGGGTACCCCTCCGGTATATGGAAGCATCAGTTCCGCTACCTTGTTGTCTTCCAGGATGCGGATATCCATATGAAACACGTCGATGTAATATTTCCACGCTTCGTGGAGGTTTTCCACACCGATACCGACTTGCTGAATGCCTGAAATAATATACTTATTCTCCATAGTTGTTTTACAAAAAGTGAAAGGGTTACGTTGTCCTGATTTTCCGCACTATTTTTCTTGCCAATCCCGGAAAAAACCGTTTAATATAAACCATCAGCAACTCTTTTCCGCCGACCAGCACTTCCGGTTTCTGCTTCCAGATGGCCTTCACAATTTTTCGGGCGGCTTTTTCTGCCGGTATACCCTCCGCTTGTCCGGCATCCATTTGGGCATGTCTGGTGCCGTCGGCTTCGAGGGCGTTGCAGGAGATGTTGGTTTTCACCCGTCCCGGACAAACCATCACTACGCGGATGTCCTGATCGTAATACTCGACCTGCACGGTCTCAAAAAATCCATAGAGCGCGAACTTTGACGAGGCGTACGCAGAACGCAACGGAAATCCAAACTTGCCGGAGATGCTTGTGGTTACTGCCAGGGTTCCGCCTCCACCGGCAATCATTGCCGGAAGCAATCGTTTGGTAATCTTTACGGGAGCAAAAAAATTAATGTCCATGATTTTCTTGTCCACCGAGAAATCAGTGTCCACCGATTTGCCACGTTGACTGATTCCTGCGTTATGGAACATCACATCAATTTTGCCAAAGAAGGACAGTGCCCGGTCGGTAAGGGTATCCAATTGTTCTGTTTGGGATAGGTCGGCAGGCAAAATCTCACACTCCGCACCCAAATCGATGCACTTTTGCTGTACTTTTTTCAATTGGCCCTCACGGGTGCCTGTCAGAATCAACTTGTTCCCTTCAGCTGCGAATATATACGCGCAGGCTTCGCCGATACCCGACGAAGCGCCAGTGATCCATATAATTTTATTTGTACTTTTTTGCATAGTTTTAGGAACAACGAGAGAAAGACACTAGATCGTCAGGTTATTGTGAAAATTAATCATTTAATACATCTTTCCAAAGCTGATCCCGGTAACCGTCGATTTCGTGGGGTGCACACTCATCGGCATTGGTGACTTCCTGTGTGGTGTAGATCATCTGCTCCAGGAAATAGGGGGCACGAACAGCCCCTTCCCCGATGTTAACCATTACCGTCTCTCCGTCGTTGATCAGGTTTTTTTTCAATGCATTAAAAAAGCCGGCCACACAAACAGTTGATGCAGGCCCCGGAACCATTTTCTGCTCGTAAGCGATCAGTTTCCCCAGCGGAATCAGCTTCGATTCGCGCATCCTGACGAATGAACCGCCGGTTTTCCGGACTAATTTCGAAATGATGGGGTAGGTAGCCGGATTTCCGGTCGCCAGCGTGGGAACATTGGTTTTTGGATTGTCGATGACGGGATAATTTTTCTCGAAACCTTCAGGAAAGCCTTCGGCTTCTGCTTTTTCCCACGCTTGAACCATCGGGTCGCAACCGTCGGATTGCACCATGATAAAGCGTGGATTCTGAAGATCAGGATAGAGGTGACCGATCTCACGTATTCCTTTATCAATCGCTAATGGACCTGTACCTCCACTGATGGCCTGAATATATACATCGGGTGCTTTCCCGAGTTGACGCAACCATTCAAAAACCATTGTCTTTTTGGCTTCGATCCGGATGGGATCGATGTTCCCGGTGGACATCTGTATGTGGTGACGCCGGGCGTATTCGGCGGCCACTTCCTTGGCCTTGGCATAATCACCCATTACGCGGAAGACCTGTTGCCCGAAAGAACTGATGGTGGCCTCCGAGGCCCGGATAGCGTCTTCTGGCATAAAAACCGAACAGTTCACTCCGGCAATGGACAGGTACTTAGCGTATGCGGTAGCCGAGTTTCCGGTGGAAGCAATGCAGTATTGTTTCAGGTTATTTTCTTTGAATATGCTCGCTGCAAGTGCTGCGGCAACATCTTTGAATGTACCTGTTCCCCCGTTCAAATCGTTGCGGTAAGCGTGGACCTCAAGGGTTAACCCGTATTCTTTTTTGGCAAACTCTTCCAAAAAATGCCACCGTTCGATAGGAGCGGTCCCTTCGTACCGGGTAATGATGTGCCTTTTTAGCACCAACGGCAAATAAGGAAAGTAGTGCCAGAAATTTTGCGGATTCCCTTTGATAAAACGGGGTAATCGTTTGTAAGAGGTGTTATACCAAACTTCGGAGTGCTTACTGCCGCAATTGGGGCACTTCTGAAACTGATCGAACCATGCTTTGAAACTGGGTGTCACAAAACCGCATCCGGCACATTTCAGGTAGTACTTTTTTTGCCTTTTTACGCGTAGTCTCATTTCTATTACATGGTCATCGACCGCATTTCGTCAGAAATATATTTTCCTGCTTCGAGGTTGACTTTTATCTTTTTGAAAACGTCTATGGTTTCGTTTACTTCCTTCATCGTGTGTGATGCCGTAGGTATAAGGCGGAGCATTAAAACACCCTTCGGCACTACCGGATAGACAACGATGGAGCAGAAAACATTGTGGTTTTCACGCAGATCAATCACAATATTTGTCCCTTCGGGTACCGATCCACTGAAATAAACAGGGGTGACCGGGGATTGCGTATTCCCGATGTTAAACCCTTCGGCCACAAGGCCATCCTGGAGTGCTTTGGCTATTTTCCATAGATTTTCTCTTATTTCGGGTCGATTTTGGAGAATATCCAACCGTTTGAGCGCGCCGATTACCATAGGCATCGGGAGAGATTTGGCGAAAATCTGGGAACGCATGTTGTACTTCAGTGAATCGACAACGGCTTTATCCGAGGCTACAAAAGCCCCAATACCTGCCATCGATTTGGCAAATGTGGCGAAGTAAATATCCACTTCGTTCATCAATCCGAAATGTTCACTCGCTCCTGCCCCCGTTTTTCCCATCGTTCCGAATCCGTGTGCGTCATCGATCATTAACCGGAAGTTGAATTGTTTTTTCAACGCTACAATTCCCGGCAGGTTGCCCAGATCACCTGACATTCCGAAAACCCCTTCGGTGATTAACAAGATTCCACCGTTATTTTCTTCGGCCTGTTTGGTGGCGAAGCGGAGCATCTTTTCGGCACGCTCCATATCGTTGTGCGGGAAAACGAAACTCTTTCCGCCTTTGGCTTTGTGAAGGAATATGCCGTCCATGATGCAGGCGTGCGACTCGGAGTCGTATACAATCACATCGTGACGTGTACAAAGCGAATCGATGATGGAGACCATTCCCTGATATCCGTAATTGAGAAGATAAGCAGCCTCCTTTTTCTCGAATTTGGCGAGGCGTTCTTCCAGTTCTTTGTGGTATTTTGTTTGACCGGACATCATTCGGGCACCCATAGGATAAGCCATTCCCCATGTTGCTGCAGCTTCCGCATCCGCTTTCCTTACTTCGGGATGATTGGCTAGTCCGAGATAATTGTTTAAACTCCAGGTTATTACTTCACGTCCGTGAAACTTCATTCTGGGTCCAATCTCTCCTTCGAGTTCAGGAAACATAAAATAGCCTTCTGCTTTTTGGCGATACTGCTCCAGCGGACCTTCCATACCTTTTAGCCGGTCAAAAATATCTAACATAAAATTTTAAATGTTTGATTAAAAAAATTAGACTTTGAAAATCAAGAACCAAGACTAATTTATGCTATAGGATTAGAATCCTTGACTTACGACTTCTTGATTTCTTGTACAAAAATAATCTTTCTTTCTGAATTTGTGAAATTTCCGTCTTTTTTGTTTGTCCCTGATTATTTTACTGATCATAATTTATTACTTTTGTTTTGTGAAAAAACAAAACAGTTTCCAGGACGAGCTGAAAAGGTTCAAAACAGTCTTGAATTCGGTAAAAATAACTGTAGAAAACTTTCAGGCTCCATCAAAAAATAAATAACATGAAGAAGTTTTCAAAGCAAATTGTTGCATCCTCAATTTTCATTATCGTTTTCGTTTCAAGTCTTTTGGCGCAACCTGCACAAACCCTGATTGACGTGAATATAGCGCCTGAAAAGAGTGACTGGGTATATAAGCCCAATGAAAAGGCCAAATTTAACCTGTCCGTCACCAAGAACAATATCCCCGTGCAGAATGTATCTGTTTGGTACGAAGTCGGCCCCGAGATGATGCCTCCTTTAAAGAAAGAAAATATCGTGTTGAAAAACGGGACAGCGACCATTGATGGCGGCACCCTGAAAGAGGCTGGATTTTTACGTTGTAGAGTGGTGGCCACATACGAGGGAAAAGAATATGCAGGATTGGCAACGGCTGCTTTTAATCCTGAAGGGATTCGTCCGACAACGGATGAACCAAAGGATTTTATCGGATTTTGGGATGAAGCAAAGGCTGCGAATGCAAAAATACCCATGGATGCAAAGGTGAGGTTGTTACCCGAGCGTTGCACGGAAAAAATAAATGTGTATGAGGTAAACATACAAAACTATAAGCCAGGCACCCGTTTGTTTGGTATTTTGTGCGTCCCCAAGGCAGCAGGAAAATATCCGGCTATTTTGCGTGTACCTGGAGCGGGAGTGCGCCCTTACAATGGAGATACAGGTAACGCAGAAAAAGGTGTTATTACTTTTGAGATCGGTATTCATGGCATTCCGGTAACAATGGATGCATCCGTGTACGATAACATCAGAACGGCATCGCTCGATGGTTATCAGAATTATAACCTGGATGACAAAGATCGTTACTATTATAAACGTGTTTATTTAGGTTGTGTACGTGCAGTGGATTATATCTTCAGTTTACCTGAATTCGATGGAAATAATATTGTCGTGCTGGGTGGAAGTCAGGGCGGTGCTTTGTCTATCGTTACCGCTGCTTTGGATAACCGGATAAAAGGGCTGGTCGCTTTTTACCCTGCTCTTTCCGATGTTACAGGTTATTTGCACAATCGTGCGGGAGGATGGCCTCATTTTTTCAATGCAGCTAACCTTTCGTTCAACAATTCACCGCAGAAAATTGAAACCAGCAAATATTATGATGTTGTTAATTTTGCGCGTCATTTGAAAGTACCCGGATTTTATTCATGGGGATACAATGATGTAACCTGTCCGCCTACCTCCATGTATGCTGCTTACAACGTGATCACGGCTCCGAAAACCCTTTTCCTTGTTGAAGAAACAGGGCACTGGACTTACCCTGAGCAGTGGGGGATGGCTTATGAATTTGCTCTTAACATACTTGGGAAATAATCAAACCCATCTGTAAAATAAAAGAGCCGCCTGATATTTATCAAACGGCTGTACTCTATATAACAAGAATGGATGTTACCTCCGCTCTTTCTGTTTGATCTCTTCAAACTCCACATCAATGGCATCGGTAGTTTCAAAACTTTTTTTCTGATAATCGAGGATCCGTGCTTCCTGTGTTTCCGGTTCATTCTGTTGTTGTTGCGAATGACGGCTGTGGGGGTTGGCTTGAGGTTTTCGTCTGGTTCCGAAAAGGGCACGCCCCAAAAAATTGATTACCATGTAAATAACTGCAAATACCAGTAAGACCTTAATTAAAAATCCCATGTTCTAGTCATTTAATTCAAAAATATGTGTAAAGATAAGAGGAATAATTAAATGTATTTCAACGCTTTTAAAAAATTAACGAATGAGTTTGTTTTTTCTCATTGTGGCAATTGACATAACAATGTACACCAGAATTCCCCAAGCTACCCCCGTAATCCCCCAAAGTAAAACAAACGCAACTATCACAACAACGAGCAATAGCTGTCTCTCATTTCCTCTGATCTTCAAGCTTTTTATTTTGAGTGAAAACATGGGGATCTCGGAAACCATCAGTATTGAGAGAACCAGAATAAAAACTACAGTCAGGTAGAAATAAAATCCGTTGGTGACAGCCGCCTGATGCGTACCGTACACGTAACTGATCCAAAATAATCCGTTGGCGGGTGTAGGAAGGCCGAGAAATGAAGTTGTCTGGCGGTCGTCGATGTTGAATTTTGCCAGCCTGTAGGCCGAGAAAACCGGGATCAGGAAAGCCAGGTAGGGGATGATCGGTTCCGGTTGGGCAAGAAAAGAGGGGAAAAGTGTAAAGTCCTCCAACAGCATAAAGACGGCAGACGCAGGTGCAACCCCGAAACTGACTATGTCGGCCAAGGAGTCCAATTCTACTCCGATCTTGGAAGAGACCCCCAGTGACCGTGCGGTCCATCCGTCGAAAAAATCGAAGGCGGCTGCCAGTATGACCCACATGACGACCGCTGAGAAATTTCCCTTGAATGCCATGACCATGGCAATACAACCTGAAAACAGGTTCAGCAAGGTAATTATATTAGGAATTTGTTTTTTCATCCCCTTTTAGTCTTTGCGGTAACCGTGCCAGCAGTGTTTCGTTGGCTCTGACCTCATCGCCTATTTGAACCAGGATCTCGCTGTCGATGGGCAGAAAGACATCCATCCTGGAGCCCAGTTTGATAAAACCCAGGCGGTCTCCGATATGATAATATTCGCCTTCCCTGACGTAGGTGACAATTCGACGCGCCACCGCACCGGCGATTTGCCGGGTAAGTACACGGTGCCCGTCGGGTGTCTCAATGATGATGTTGCTTCTCTCGTTCTCGTGACTTGATTTAGGCAAGTATGCTGCGTGGAAATTACCTTTTTCGTGTGAATAATGCACTACTTTTCCCGTGACGGGTATCCAGTTTGAGTGTGCATTAAAAAATGACATAAAGATGGAAATTTGTATCCGCTCTTCGTTAAAGTATTTTTTTTCAAAAATCTTTTCAATCACTACGATTTTCCCGTCGGTAGGTGCATTCACATAATCCAGCAAGTCCCCTTCGTAAACGCGGCTCGGCTTTTTGAAGAAATTCATCATCAGGGCAAAAACCACTACTGAAATAAACAACAGGATAAAAGAAAAGGGACTTTCCGGGAAAAAACGGAACATAAATCCGTTTAATAATACCAAAATAACGGTTGTGACAAACAGCGTTTTTCTCCCTTCCTTGTGAATTAGCATGATGTAAGGTTTTTAAATAGAATCGGTTTCGAAATATTTTTTCTGAAAAGCGGAATCAATGGGTTGTCCGTTTTCCGTATCGTAGTTTATGCTGCCTGAGTTCTCGATTTGTTTTCTGTATTTCTCCGGAACAAATTCTTCCCACACTTCCTTATTCAGGTAGGGAACGATGGCAGGTACTGCAACACGGACCTTTTCGTAAAAAAAGGATTTCTGTTTTATATTGGGTTTAATGATTTTTTCTTCTCCGTCGAGCATAAGAATAAGATTGAGCAGAATACTTAGAACAACAACGGTTGTCCCCATGGAAACCACACCTCCGAGAATCCGGTTGATAAAGTTGAGGTTTACCGATTCGAACACTTTTTGTACGAGAAAACCGATTAATGAGACAACAGCCGCTATGGCTAGGAAAGCAGCCACGTAGGAGAGTACATGGGTAACCTGTGGAGAGAAATCGAACGTTTTTTGGAGGTAAGGCAGAACGGTAACAGCCAGCTTGCCGGCGAAAACGGCAGCGAGAATGACGGTTGCCAACCCAACGAGCATCATAACCAGCCCTTTCCTATATCCGTTTACGAATGCGACAAGCAGAAAAATAAGTATGATGAGATCAAACCCGTTTAACATAATTCAATCGATGTTTATTTTTTGAGCTTCAATGTTCTCTTTCAGAAATAAGGACGCCATATCTGCAAATTTCCCGGGTAGGTCGGTCGTGAAATATCTAACTGTGCCGTCTTTGGAGCATCTTTTCTCCATTTCCGGGTGACGTTGAAGGTACTCTTTCAGGCTTTCCGCCACGTATTTCCCTTGCGATATAACTTGAATACCCTGGGGTAAAAACTGTTTTATTTTAGTGATCAAGAGTGGGTAATGTGTGCAACCCAGGATAATGGTGTCGATTTTATCATCCTTTTTGAGCAGGTTGTGGATGTGTTGTTTTACAAAATAATCGGCTCCGGGTTTATCAAATTCATTGTTTTCCACCAGTGGGACCCATATGGGACAGGCTTCACCCGTCACTTTCAGGTGGGGATGCAGTTTGGTAATTTCGATATCGTACGATTGGGAATTTATGGTGCCTGATGTCCCGAACACACCGATATGGCCTGTCTTTGTGAAACCGGCAACGGATTCGACCGTAGGGCGAATGACGCCCAGCACCCTTCTCGATGGATCCATTGCGGGTAAGTCGACCTGTTGGATGGTCCGCAACGCTTTTGCCGATGCGGTGTTGCAGGCTAAAATAACCAGGTGGCAGTTCTGCCCGAAGAACCATTTTACTGCATCTTTTGTAAATTGATACACGATCTCGAAGGAGCGGTTCCCATAGGGTGCCCGGGCATTATCACCCAGATACATGTAATCGTATTGAGGAAGTAACGATTTGATTTCGGACAATACGGTAAGCCCGCCATACCCGGAATCAAAAATACCGATAGGCGATTGTTGTTGTTCAGTACCCGCTATCACACTTTTTGGCGATAATAAGTTTAGTTGATTCCCAGTTTTGCCTTTACCAAAGGATTGGCATCCACTGCTACCGGGTTCACAAAAGCAATTCCCGGATTGGCAAGGTCGTAGATAACCGTGAAATTATGTTCGACACCTACCTGACGGATGGCATCGGAAATTTGTTTCTTTAACGGTTCAAGCATAGCTTTTTCCTGCTGCTCGATGTCTTTTTGAGCCAATTGCATAAACTGTTGCATCTTGTTTTCCAGTTCAGTCAACTCCTGCATCCTGCGTAATTTGATGTTTTCGGCCAATGAACCCTGATAGGTGATGTAATCTGAATATTTTTTGTTGTATTCGTTTTGCATCAGCTCGAGTTCTTTTTTATAGTTTTCACTCAATGCTACGAGTTTTTGTGTGGCTTCTTCCTTTGCCGGGAAAGCACTCAGAAGATCGGTTGTATTCACATAAGCAACCGCTACCTGTGGATTTTGGGCCGAAAGGGTGGCGCTCAGTATTAAAAATAGAACACCCAAGCTTATCAACTTTGTTTTGTTCATAATAATCCTATTTTAGATGTAAATAAATTTTGTTTTATACCGTAACCTGAGTTGGCAATTGTAATTTCCTCCTTGTGTGTTTTAGCCGCACCCCGCTTCCGGCGGGATGCGGCTAAGTAAAGGAATTAAAATTACAATGTCAACTGGTTATAAAGTCTTTTTTACTTCTATCTGTTCGTAAGATTCAATGATGTCGCCCACTTTTATGTCGTTGAAGTTTTTGATACTGATACCGCATTCGTACCCGGACGCAACTTCCCTGACATCTTCTTTGAATCGTTTCAGTGAATCCAATTCGCCGGTAAAGATAACAATTCCGTCCCGAATAAGACGAATTTTATGGGTACGTTTTATTTTTCCGTCCCGCACCATTGAACCGGCTACAGTACCTACTTTAGTGATTTTAAAGACATCAAGCACCTCTACGTTTGCTGTAATTTCTTCTTTAATATCGGGGGAAAGCATACCTTCCATGGCGGCCTTGACCTCTTCGATTGCGTCGTAGATAATGGAGTACAAACGGATATCGATACCTTGTTTCTCCGCTTCACGCCTTGCTCCCAAAGAAGGACGGACCTGGAATCCAATAATAACTCCGTCTGATGCTGCCGCGAGGGTAACGTCCGATTCAGAGATTTGGCCTACAGCTTTGTGAATCACGTTAACCTGAATTTCTTCGGTAGACAAGCGGATGAGCGAATCTGAAAGTGCTTCTACCGAACCGTCCACATCACCTTTTACAATGATGTTCAGCTGCTGGAAGTTTCCGATAGCTATCCTGCGGCCGATGTCATCCAGGGTAAGCATTTTCTGCGTACGCAGCGATTGTTCGCGCTGTAACTGTTCACGGCGTGCGGCAACGTTGCGCGCATCCTGGTCGCTCTCCATGACGTTGAACGTATCTCCGGCCTGCGGTGCGCCGTTCAGCCCGAGCACCAGCGCCGGCTCTGACGGCCCTGCTTCGTTGATTTTCTGGTTCCGCTCGTTGAACATCGCTTTTACGCGTCCGTAGTATGATCCGGCCAATAACACATCGCCTTGCTTGAGCGTTCCGTTTTCAACCAAGACAGTTGCCACGTAGCCCCGGCCTTTGTCGAGTGACGATTCCACAATGGAGCCCGATGCTTTCCGGTTGGGGTTTGCTTTAAGTTCCAACAAGTCTGCTTCGAGCAGCACTTTTTCGAGCAATTCGTTGATGCCTGTTCCTTTTTTGGCAGAGATGTCTTGTGACTGGTATTTTCCGCCCCAATCTTCTACCAGGTAATTCATCTCAGCCAGTCGCTCTTTTATTTTTTCAGGATTTGCTCCCGGCTTATCCACTTTATTGATGGCAAAAACAATGGGGACACCTGCGGCCCCGGCGTGGTTAATGGCCTCAACGGTTTGGGGCATCACATTGTCGTCGGCAGCTACAATGATGATAGCTACGTCCGTTACTTTAGCCCCGCGGGCACGCATAGCGGTAAATGCCTCGTGGCCGGGAGTATCCAGGAACGTGATTTTTCTGCCGTCAGGCAGTTTCACGTTGTACGCGCCAATATGCTGGGTGATTCCTCCGGCTTCCCCTTCAATAACGTTGGTGTTGCGGATGCTGTCGAGCAGGGATGTCTTGCCGTGGTCAACATGTCCCATAACGGTAACGATTGGCGGGCGTGGTAGCAAATCTTCGAGATTATCCTCTTCTTCAGCTATGGCTTCGATAACGTCAGCGCTCACGAATTTGGTTTTGTAGCCGAATTCATCGGCAACAATATTGATTGTTTCTGCATCCAGGCGTTGGTTGATAGCCACCATAACGCCCAGGTTCATGCAGGTAGCGATAACGCTGGTAACGGGGACATCCATCATGTTTGCCAGGTCATTTGCCGTAACAAACTCGGTAAGCTGCAATATCTTGCTTTCGCGTTCCTGTTGTTTGATTTCTTCGCGTTGTCGCTGAGAAACGGCCTCCCGTTTTTCGCGGCGATACCTTGCTCCGCCTTTTCCCCCGCGTTTTTCGGTCAACCGGGCAAGTGTTTCCTTTATTTGTTTTTGAACGTCTTCTTCGCTTACTTCGGCTTTTATCGGTTTTCGGAGAACTTTTTTATCCCGACGGGTGCTTTCTCCGTGAGCTCCGGCTTTTTCTATATTGACTTTGCCTTTATCTATGCGTTTGCGTTTTTTCTTTTTACTGTCTTCCTCCGCTGTATTGATTACCGCCCCTTTCTTCTTTTCTTTTTCTTCGATCGATTCTTTTTTCAGGCTTTTTACGGCTTCTTCTTTCGCTTTCTTGGCATTTTGCTCTTTTTCACGCTCCAGGCGTTCTTTCTTGCGTTGTGCCCTTGATTTCCGGGGTGGACGGGTCCTGTCGTTTATAGATTCCAGATCGATGGAGCCTTTCACCACGATATTGGGTTCTTTCAGTTCTTTACGTATCCGAAATATTTCGTCCGGGCCCTTCTCCTTCTCGTGCAGAGTTATATCTTCTTCTGCTTCTGTCTCTTGTTCCTGGGGGGAGTAGTCTTCCCGTTCCTTATTTGCCGTTTCATTCACCACTTCTTCCGGGGTTTCTTCGGCTTCAGATGAAGGGGCCTCCGTTACAACAGGTGCTTCATCGTGGGGGACTTCAATTTCCTTCGGCTCCACCGGTTTCGGTGTAACTGTTTCAACCTCTTCAACTTTTTGTACAGGCTCTTCCGGTTTTACTTCTTTTACCTCAACTTCAACCTCAACTTCAACTTCAACTTCAACCTCAACTTCTTCTTCTTGTTTAGCTTCGGTTTCTTTTTTCAGTTTCTTGTGCTCGTCTAAATCGATGCTTCCTACGACGTTGAATTTTGGTTTCAAGTCATCCGGGATTTCAGCTTTTATGGTCTCTTTTTCTATTTTCTTCTTGGGTTTTTCCTCTATTTCGTACCCTTCGATGGCAATTGTTTCCCGTTTATCATCCTTCCGGTGCATCCTTTCGAGATTTTCAATGGCCTCTTTTTTAATTTTCTTGTCTTTGCTGAATTCGGCCACCAACAAATTATACTGTTCTTCCTCAATCTTTGTATTAGGATTTGCTTCAACAGTAATTCCTTTCTTGTGCAAAAATTCAACCAACGTGTTGATCCCTACATTTAAATTCCTAGCAACTTTACTTAATCTTTCAGCCATATAGTTGAGTTTGTCCTTTCTTAATTTATTGGTTTTGTGAACAGTTTAACAGTCTTAAATCTCCGGCTCTTCGTCGGTAGTATCTTCATCTTCAAATTCGTAACGAAGAATCTTCAATACCTCGTCCACGGTGTTCTCTTCCAGGTCGGCTTCCTTGATGAGCCTTTCACGCGGCATTGCCAACACGTTTTTGGCCGTTGAGCAACCGATTCGTTTGAGCTGATCGATTACCCATCCGTCAATTTCATCGCGGAATTCGTCCAGGTAGATATCCTCTTCGTCGAAATCATCGATTTCCCTGAAAACTTCTATGTTATATCCTGTCAGCATAGATGCCAGTTTAATATTTGCCCCGCCTTTACCGATTGCCAGTGAAACTTCATCGGGATAGAGAAATACCTCGGCACGGCGTTCTTCTTCCTTAACGGAGATAGAGTTGATCTTTGCAGGGCTAAGTGCTCGCTGAATAAACAGATTGGTGTTGTTCGTATAGTTGATAACATCAATATTCTCGTTGCGAAGCTCACGTACAATTCCGTGAATACGGAACCCTTTCATCCCCACACAGGCTCCAACCGGATCAATGCGGTCGTCGTAGGCCTCAACAGCCACTTTGGCCCGTTCTCCCGGGATACGGGCAATACCTTTGATGGTGATAAGTCCGTCGTTAATCTCAGGAATTTCCATTTCGAACAATCTTTCGAGAAATATGGGCGATGTACGCGAAAGGATAATCTTCGGGTTGTTATTCTTATTTTCAACCCGGGCAACTATAGCGCGAACATGTTCTCCCTTACGGAAAAAATCGCTGGGGATCTGTTCGGTTTTGGGCAGAATAAGTTCGTTATGCTCGTCGTCGAGAAGGAGTAGTTCTTTTTTCCAGACCTGATAAACTTCACCCGATACGATCTCTCCTACCTTTTCTTTGTATTTGTTGTAAAGATTGTCTTTTTCGAGTTCAAGGATTTTTGAAGCCAGGGTTTGACGAAGATTTAATATGGTTCTTCGGCCAAAGTCTTCCAGTTGAAGTTCGTCGGTAACCTCTTCACCCACTTCAAAATCTTCATCGATTTTGTGCGCTTCGGTCAGGCTGATTTCCATGTTGGGATTCTGGAGCTCGTTGTCTTCAACGATAACCCGGTTGCGCCATATCTCCAGGTCTCCCTTGTCGGGATTGATGATGATGTCAAAATTTTCATCCGTACCCACCGATTTGGCAATCACGCTTCTGAACGACTCTTCTAGCACACTTATCATGGTGGCTTTGTCAATATTCTTCAGTTCGTTGAATTCTGAAAATGTATCTATCAGGCTGATTGTTTCCTTCTTTTTGCCCATATTCTATAATTTTTTGTTTTGGGTTTCGAGTTTTTTATTCCTGCTTCTGATTTCTAACTTTTTTTTGTTGTAAGAAACAGTCGCTAAAACTTAATGATGTATTTTGTGTATTTTACTTCGTCGTAAGGGAAGATCAGTTCTTCTTTTATCTCAGTTTTTCGCTTTGCTCCTTCCGGCTTGACCATTCTGGCGACCTCAACGGAGAAGTTCTTCTCTGTTGAGGATTTTAGGGTTCCCTTGAGTTTTTCACCTTTCCGGGTAAGCACTTCAATCTCTTTTCCTTCGTATTTTTTATATTGACGAGGGGTTTTAAACGGAGATGTCAATCCGGCAGAAGTAACTGTCAACTCGAAATCTTCAACGTCTCGGTCGAGTTTCGATTCGAGGTAGCGGCTCAGTTTTACACAGTCGTCTATGTTAACACCGTTATCGTTATCGATTTCGACGGTTATCGTGCCGCCGGCGGCAACAATAACATCGACAAGGTAGTCGGAAGAGTCTTTTAAAAACTCTTCAGCCATTGCTTTTATCTCGTTTTTCTCCATCATGTGCACATGCAAACAAACAAAAAAGGAGCATTCCAGTGCTCCCCTCGTCATTTACCGGTACAAAGATATTATTTTCTAATGGATTGACAAAATGTTTGGGTTTTTTTCTGTTGTCGATCGGATTAATTCAAAGACGCTCATATGTAGATGTTGTGTGAGAAATAAAACAAAAACGGATAGTTAAACGTTAATTAAAAGATTTAAAAAACTTCTAAAAAGATAAAACCTGCCAGCATAAGGACGGTTAAAAGGGATGCAGGCGGCCTGGAAAATTGGCGCGGTTTTTGAGGGAATTTAGGAGTGTTAATGCGCCAGGTCTCCTGGAAGATATAAACAGAACTAAAATAAATTACAAACGATGAAGTATTTAACGTACATTTTAGTATTAGCCGTTATGGGAGTTGCTCTTTCGAGTTGTGGTTACAATACGATGGTAAGCAAACAGGAAGGCGTTAATTCACAATGGGCAAATGTGGAGAACGCATATCAGCGCCGTGCCGATCTAATCCCCAACCTGGTGGCAACTGTTAAAGGGTATGCCGAGCACGAGCAGGAAACTTTTACACAAGTAACGGAAGCCCGCGCTAAAGCAACGCAGATGACAGTTGATCCAGAAAGTTTGACCGAAGAAAGTATTCAGCAGTACCAGCAAGCTCAAAGCCAGCTAGGTTCTGCTATCGGACGATTGCTACTTATTCAGGAAAATTATCCCGAACTGAAGGCAAATCAAAACTTTTTGGCTCTTCAGGACGAATTGGCAGGTACCGAAAACCGCATCTCGGTGGAGAGAAACAAGTTTAATCAAACGGCTCAGGATTTTAATGCTTATATCCGTCAGTTCCCGCGTGTTATTTATGCCGGATGGTTTGGTTTCAAGCCAAAAGGTTATTTCCAGTCTTCTCCCGGAGCGGAAACGGCTCCCCAGGTTCAGTTTTAAACGCCTTGCCCCGATTATGTTAACTCCGGAAGAATTAAACAGGGTGGTTGAATCCATTCGGGCCGCAGAGGGCAGGACTTCTGCAGAGATTAGAGTCTGCATTGCGAAAAAATGTAAGGAGAATCCCCTGGATGCCGCTTACAAGAAGTTCAAACAGCTAAAAATGGATACTACCGCATTGCGTAATTCGGTGTTGATTTATGTAGCCCCCTACAATCACAAGGCTGCCGTTGTAGGTGACTCAGGAATAGATGAGGCAGCTCAGGAAGGCTTCTGGGATTCGGTGCTTGAAGAGATGTTTTCTTTTTTTAAAAACGGACGTATTTGCGAGGGGATCTGTCGGGGTGTGGGTAAAGTTGGAGAGTTGGTAAATTCCCGTTATCCGGTTTCGGAGAACGATGTAAATGAATTGTGCGACGATGTTATATGGGATGAAGAGTAGGCTTGCCTTTATTGTATTGTTTTTTTTACTGTCCTTGGGAATTTCGGCACAGGATGTTCCTGATCCGATTTATCCGTACCGCCTGGTAAATGATTTTGCCAACATTTTTTCTGCTGCCGAAAAACAGGCGTTGGAACAGCGGTTACTAGCATACAACGATTCTACATCCACTCAGATTTACGTGGTGGCTGTGAACGATCTGGGCGGATACCCGGCATCGGATTACGCATTTGTACTGGGTGAAAAGTGGGGTATCGGGCAAAAGGGTAAAGATAACGGGTTGCTGATCCTCATAAAACCTAAAACCGCTGATAGCAGGGGGCAGGCGTTTATTGCCACCGGTTATGGGCTGGAGGGTTCCATCAACGATGCTTTCGCCGGTAGGATTGTACGCAACAACATGATTCCCTATTTTCAGGAGAACGACTATTTTGGAGGAGTAAACGCCGCAGTTGATGCAATTATCGCCCGGTTGTCGGGGGAATTTGATGCAGATGCCGGTAAACCTGAAGGGGTTCCTATTTGGGCAATTGTTTTGCTTTTTGTCGTTGTTTTTATCTTGTTTTCTCTTTTCTCCCGGGGTGGGGATCAGCACATAGACGGTGACGGACATCACAGGGCCGGTGGAGGCCCTCTGTTTTTTCCACCGTTTTCAGGAGGCCGAAGTTCCGGTTGGGGCGGTGGCTTCGGTGGCGGTGGCTTTGGTGGCGGTGGCGGCGGAAGTTTCGGTGGTGGTGGAGCAGGAGGAAGCTGGTGATGAAGAAACTCATAACCGTTCTTGGTCCTACGGCCAGTGGAAAAACTACGTTTGCAGCTCATCTCGCCTCACGGCTCGACGGCGAAATTATCAGTGCTGATTCGCGTCAGGTATACCGCGGAATGGATATAGGTACGGGAAAAGACTTGGCTGATTACCGGATTGGAGACAATCCGGTCCCTTACCACCTTATCGACATTCGTGATGCGGGCGACAAGTACACGTTGTTCAATTACCAGCACGATTTCCATAAGGTTTACAGCGATGTTTTATCGCGCAACAAGACAGCGATACTGTGCGGAGGTACCGGGCTTTATATTGAATCTGTCCTGAAAGGGTACCGCCTGCCCGATGTTCCCGAGAATGCCGTCCTGAGGAAAAGGCTGGAAACTAAATCGCTGGATGAACTTACGCGGATTCTCTCTTCATACAAACCGCTTCACAATACCACCGATACCGACACAAAAAAACGGGCAATCCGCGCTATAGAAATTGCGGATTTCCAATGTAAACATCCGGCTTCGGAACTTGATTACCCTCCAGTTGAGAGTGTTATCATCGGGCTGGACATCGACCGGGAATCCCGAAGGCAAAAAATATCTTCACGCCTGAAAAAAAGGTTGGATGAAGGAATGGTTGCAGAGGTACAGTCCCTGCTCAATAAGGGTGTTTCTCCCGATGATCTTATTTATTACGGACTTGAATACAAGTTTGTAACGCTGTACGTAACTGGTAAAATTAATTTCGAGGAGATGTTTTCGGAACTCGAAATAGCCATTCATCAGTTTGCCAAGCGTCAGATGACCTGGTTCCGTGGTATGGAGAGGCGCGGTTTTACCATTCATTGGCTGGATTTTTTGCTGCCGGTGGATGAAAAAATCGAAAAAGCGCTTGTCCTTATCCGGAATTCCTGAATTTAAACCGTGTAAATTCCCGAAATATCGGCAAAAAAATGTATTTTTGCCGGCACCATTTTTTACATTCTATAAAATAAAAATCGATGATCAAAGGTCAATTTCCCGTCGAAAAATTTCATTCTTTGGAAACGCCATTCTATTATTACGACATGGATTTGCTGCGTCAAACACTTGACGCGGTAAAAAAGGAGGTCGAAGGCAAGAATTACATTGTTCATTACGCATTGAAAGCAAACGCCAATCCGAGGATATTGCGCGAAATAGCGTCTTATGGTTTTGGAGCGGATTGTGTGAGCGGAAACGAAATACTTAAAGCCCTGGATTGCGGATTTCCCGCGTCGAAAATAGCTTTTGCCGGAGTAGGGAAAACCGACAAAGAGATCAAGATCGGGTTGGATAATGGTATTTTTTGCTTTAATGTGGAGTCATTGCCTGAAATGGAGGCCATCGATCGGCTGGCTTCTGAAACAGGAAATGTGGCTCCTGTTGCGCTGCGAATCAACCCGAATGTGGATGCTCACACACACCGGTATATCACCACCGGACTGGAAGAAAATAAGTTTGGGCTTAACGAATCGGATTTACCGAAGGCTATTGATTTGATCGAGAAAAGCAAGCATTTGAAGTTGATCGGGATGCATTTTCACATCGGTTCGCAGATTACGGATTTATCGTCGTTTGAGGATTTGTGTGTGAAAGCCGTTGAATTACAGAACTGGTTTTCTCAGCGGGGTATTTCTTTCGAAGTTCTTAACGTAGGGGGTGGTTTGGGAATTAATTACCATCATCCCAATCATTGTCCTGTTGCTGATTTTGAAGCTTATTTCAGATTGTTTGCCAAGTACTTGAAACTTCAGGAAAATCAAACACTTCATTTTGAGTTGGGGCGATCTTTCGTCGCACCGTGTGGGTCCCTTATCGCGAGGACCACATACGTGAAAGAGGGTACCACCAAAAAGTTTCTGATCACGGATGCCGGAATGTCCGATTTGATCCGCCCTGCCCTCTATCAGGCATTCCATCATATCGAAAACATCAGTTCAGACAAAGAGTACGAAACTTACGATGTTGTCGGCCCCGTTTGTGAGTCGAGTGATGTTTTTGGGGAGGCTGTGTTGTTGAATCAATCCCGGCGGGGAGATTTTATCGCTATCCGTTCTGCCGGTGCTTACGGAGAGACGATGGCGTCGATGTACAATTGCCGCGCATTGCCCCGGTCTTATTTTTCTGACTCGTTGTAATTATGGATTTACCGTACATTTTTAATTTCAATTTTCCACTTCCCTTTTGGATTATTTCGGGAGCTGTTTTGCTTTTTTTTAGTATTCAATTGGTTTACTATTTGTTGGTTTACAGAAAACCGTATGTTTACGAACAGAAAAGGAACAAATCTCTGCCGCTTTCAGAAAATCTACCTTCCGTTTCGGTGGTTATTGCTTCAAAAAATGAATCTGAAAATTTGGAGAAATACCTTCCGGCTATACTGGAACAGGATTATCCTGATTTTGAGGTAATCGTGGTAAACATGGGGTCGACGGATGAGACGGATGTATTGCTCAAAGGCCTTAATCAAAAATACCCCCATCTTTACCATACCTATGTGCCGGCTGAAGCAGAGGATGTGAACGGGAAGAAACTTGCATTGACCTTAGGGATCAAGGCGGCAAAAAACGATATCTTATTGTTTACGGAAGCTTACTGTGTGCCGGCTTCAGATCATTGGATCCGGGAGTTTGGCCGTGAATTCTCTAAAGGTAGGGATATTGTATTGGGGTTTTGTAAATTACAGGTTGGGAAGAAGGTTGCAATGAGACAGTTCATACTTTACGACAACCTGATCCACGGGTTGAAGTATTTGTCGCTCGCTGTTCTCGGAAAGCCATTTATGGGGATCGGCAGGAACCTGGCTTACAGAAAGGAAATATTCTTCGAGGAGAAAGGATTCTCGTCGGTTTTGAACATCGACGAGGGTGAAGATGACTTGTTCATTAATAAGATAGCCGGGAAGAAGAGTGTAGGGGTGGTGGTATCGCCGGAAAGCATGACGCAAAGTGATGTAGTGAACAATTTTTTTACCTGGAGGGCTTTGAAGTCCAAGTATTTGTACACCAAACAGTTTTATAAAGGAGTATCGTCTTTAGTTTTTGGTTTCGAAACATTTTCGAAATACTTGTTCTATCTCTCTGTTGTTTCAGGAATTACGTACGGAATGGTCTTTGGTAATTACCCGCTCATCGCTTTAAGTGTCTTTTTCCTGATTGTCAGGTTTGTGGTTC
The DNA here is from genome assembly GCA_038561985.1 of Petrimonas sulfuriphila. Classification (NCBI taxonomy): domain Bacteria; kingdom Pseudomonadati; phylum Bacteroidota; class Bacteroidia; order Bacteroidales; family Dysgonomonadaceae; genus Petrimonas; species Petrimonas sulfuriphila. The sequence continues at coordinate 1,946,388 of CP073276.1, forward strand.
AGTTATACGTAATCGGTAAAAGCAGCCGGCTCTTTAATGCCGGAAAATACCATGTCAACCTATTCTTTTTTGATCTTTTTCAACCTTTCAATAACTTCAAATTCAGGAAATACGCCAACAAAAGGAACCGATTGAGAAAATAAGAGATGCTGTGGCTTTCAGACGATTTTCTGCCAATCTGACATTTAAAAGTTTTGAAATTGTTTTTTTTACGGTTAAAGCGGGTTAATCGATTCTTCTTTTAGTTAAAAGTGTCAAAAAAGAATCTTTGAGTTAAACTCTTGTACGCTTTTTGTTTCTACATTTGTGTAAGTGTTAAAATTCAAACTTAATAAATAAGAATATGAATACTGGAAACGTAAGAAACATTGTGACAATTGTTATTGTCGCTATACTCAGTTCGGTAATTACTCTTTTTGGGTACAATACTGTTACGAAAAATAATTCGAAAGGAATTTTAAATTCTTCCGGGAGTGTCAGACAAAGTGAATACGCTGATTCTTTTGATCAGGACAAAAACGTGAGATTGGCTAATTTGACTACCCAGCAAGGGTATCCAGATTTTACAGAAGCCGCTGCCAAGTCGGTGAATGGAGTTGTCCACGTAAAGGTGAAGTCCGTCAGCCAACAGCAATATATGAATCCGTTTGATTTTTTCTTCGGTTTTGGAGAAAGAAATACCCAACCCCGTGAACAAATCGGATTCGGGTCGGGGGTTATTATTTCAAAGGACGGATATATAATCACCAATAACCATGTGGTTGAAGGAGCAACCGAAGTAACGGTTTCTCTCAACGACAACAGGGAGATGACGGCCAAAGTTATCGGTGCGGATCCGCAGACAGATATTGCCTTAATAAAAATAGAAGGGGATGATTTCCCTTATCTCACTTTCGGAAATTCCGACGCTTTAGAAGTGGGAGAGTGGGTTCTTGCCGTTGGAAATCCGTTTAACCTGACTTCTACTGTAACCGCAGGGATCGTTAGTGCTAAAAATAGGGGAAATATTGTTGGTGGAAATTTGAATATCCAATCTTTTATCCAGGTTGATGCTGCCGTAAACAGAGGTAACAGTGGGGGAGCATTGGTCAACACCCGAGGTGAATTGGTGGGAATAAATACAGCCATCTTCTCTCAATCGGGTGATTTTAATGGCTTGGCTTTTGCCGTACCTATCTCTATTGCAGGGAAAGTGGCGGCAGACTTGAAGCAATTCGGAACCGTGCAGAGAGCCGTGCTGGGAATACAAGTGCCGAACATTGAAATGGTCAGACGCCAGGATCCTGACAAAGCCAGTGAACTTTCCCGGATTGTAGGAGTTTTGGTGGAAGATTTTGGTGACAGAAGTGCTGCTAAAGCCGCTGGCCTGGAAAAAGGGGATATCATTAAAGCGATTAACAACGTGCAAATTCGTAATTTTGCAGGATTGCAGGACCAGTTGAGCAGGTATCGTCCCGGAGACAAGGTAAAGGTAACTGTCGACAGAAATGGTAAAGAGCATTCGTATACTGTTGAATTGAAAAACGATGCCGGAAATACGGAAATTCAAAGAAGTTCGGACAGTATGAGTTTGTTGGGTGCTACTTTCAGCGACATCCCCAACAGCAGAAAACAACAGCTTGGGATTAACAGCGGTGTCGAGGTGTCGAGCGTGGATAACAGCGGTTTATTCAGGAAAGAAGGAATAAACAAAGGATTTATAATCATGCGGGTAAATAATACCCCTGTAAACAGCGGAGACGAAATTGCTAAAATTGTTTCATCGGTGAGCAGAAGCAGCCAGGACAAAGTTATATTGATTGCCGGTTTTTACCCGAACGGAAGAACTCAATACATTGCGATAGACTTATCGCAAGGCCTAAAATAGGAGGTTGTGTTAATTTAGGTTAATTGGCCGTTTTTTTTGTAACAAAAACATACCGAAGTGTGTTTGTATAGCAAAGGGTTTGGAGTATCCAAATCCTTCGCTGTTAAAAGCAAAGGATATAAAGATGGATTAAAATTCTCTTATTGCAAAAAAAAACAGTATCTTTGCACCCCCGTTTTAAAAGTAGAAAGGATAAAATATAATAAATGAGACAATTAAAGATTACAAAATCGATCACAAATCGTGAAAGCGCTTCTTTGGACAAATACCTTCAGGAGATAGGCCGCGAAGACCTGATAACAGTGGAGGAAGAAGTGGAATTGGCTCAGGCAATTAAAAAAGGTGACAGGAAAGCTCTTGAAAAATTGACCCGAGCTAATTTGCGGTTTGTCGTGTCTGTGGCAAAACAATACCAAAACCAGGGGCTTAGCCTTCCCGACCTGATTAACGAGGGAAACCTCGGGTTGATAAAAGCTGCCGAGAAATTCGATGAAACCCGGGGATTTAAATTCATCAGTTACGCGGTGTGGTGGATCCGTCAATCTATCCTGCAGGCGTTGGCCGAGCAATCGAGAATCGTTCGTCTGCCGCTTAATCAGGTGGGGTCTTTGAACAAAATCAGCAAGGCTTTCCAGAAATTTGAACAGGAGAACGAGCGGCGTCCTTCTGCTGAAGAACTGGCCTTGGAGCTTGACCTTTCGGTTGATAAGGTGACGGATTCGCTGAAGGTTTCAGGAAGGCATATATCGATGGACGCTCCTTTTGTTGAGGGTGAGGACAATAGTCTGCTGGATGTCCTCGTAAACGACGATGCGCCCATTGCAGACAGGACACTGATTAACGAATCGTTGCAAAAAGAGATTGATCGTGCTCTGGCCACCCTTACCGACCGTGAAAGCGACATCATCAAGATGTTTTTTGGCATAGGTTGTCAGGAGATGACACTGGAGGAGATTGGAGATAAATTTCAACTTACCCGCGAACGTGTGCGTCAGATAAAGGAAAAAGCCATAAGGAGGCTTCGTCAGGATTCCAGGAGTAAACTGTTAAAAAGCTATTTGGGCTGATAGAACCATCTATATAATGAAAAATGTGGAAAAATACCCTAAATCAGGTCATTTTTATCATTTTTCCTTAAAAAAACGATTGTGTTTTGGAAATTAGATTTATCTTTGCGATGATTTCGCTTAAGAAAAGCTAATTTTATTAGTTTTTTATTCTTTTGCGAACATTTTAAAAATACAAATGTTATAAAACATAGATCATACTCAGCAGTATTAACTATAGACATTAATTATCGAGTTATTGTAATAAAACAAATTTTAATTAGAATTTAAATTTATGAAAAAGTTTAGTTTACTTTTAATTACGGCTCTTTTTGCATTCGGCATGAGTGCACAAGAAGTACAAAACGTTTCCAACGGTACGGTGTACCTGAAGGATAAAGCTAGTGACCATTGGTATATTGGTCTTGGTGGTGGAACAAACCTCTATCTTACTAAAGCAGAGAACGATGCAGATGCAAGTTTCGGCGATCGTTTAGGATGGATGGGACAACTTGAAGTTGGAAGATGGAATTCTCCGGTATGGGGTACCCGTCTGGTTATTGACGGCGGTCATATTAAACACGTAGCTAACGTACCTTTCGGACCTGAACAAAATTGGTTGGGCGGTCATCTTGATATAATGTGGAGCATGACCAATGCTTTGGGTGGTTACAATGCTGATAGAGTATGGAACCTTGCTCCCTATCTTGGTATTGGTTACATGTATGGATTGGATGAAGATTGGAAGAAACCGAATCCAAACGGTGAAACATTAAAATTCCAAAATCAATCCCTTACTTACAACGTTGGTTTGATCAACAACTTCCAGATTTCAAGAAGCGTGGCTTTATTCCTCGAATTGGGATGGAGAGTAATGCAGGAATCTTTTGACGGAAGCCCAACAAGCGGAGATTACGACTACGACAGCATGCTTACCGGAACCGCAGGAATCAAATTCGGCCTTGGTAAACAAGATTTCACTCCTGCTGAGTTGATGGATTACAACCTGATCAACGATTTGAACAGCCAGATCAACAGACTTCGCGCAGAAAACGAAGAACTCAGAAAAAGACCGGAATCTTGCCCGGATTGTCCTGAAGTTGCTCCTGCAGTTACTGAAAGTGTTTACGTTCCTAACGTAGTATTCTTCCGCATCGACTCTTATAAGATTGATAAAGGCCAGCAAGTTAGCGTTTACAACACTGCTGAATACTTGAAAGCTAATCCTAACGCAACCGTTAAGATCGTTGCTTACGCCGACAGACAAACAGGTACACCTGCTTACAACCTGGCTCTTTCTGAAAAACGTGCTAAAGCCGTTGCTGACGCATTGACTTCGGAATACGGAATTGACAGCAGCCGCATCTCTGTTGACTGGAAAGGTGATACTGAACAGCCTTACGCAGAAAACGACTGGAACCGCGTAGCTATCTTCTTTGCTGAATAATTCAGAAAGCCAAGATATACTAAAAAAAGCATCTCGTTTGAGATGCTTTTTTTATTGTAATATGCTGAGCCGGGACCCGGTTTACGCCGGACATCCGGCTTTTCTTCTTTATGAAAACGCTCTCCCTACTTTGTATTTCTTATATTTATTTCTCATTTTTTTAAAGAACAGATCTTTTGGTGAGCATATGTTCAAAACTATTATTATCTTTACACCTGATAAATTTATAAATAAGGAGCTGAAAAACTTGATAAGTAAGTTTAAAACACGTAAAAAAAACTGATGTCATGCCAAAAATGGACGGTAGCGGTCCTGTCGGACAAGGCTGTGGAACAGGACGAAAATTAGGTAATTGTAGTTCGCTTTCACCTGAAGAAAAAGCGAAAGGGTTGGGACTTGGAATGGGGAAGCGCCGCAAGGCAGGCGGAGGAGACGGTAATAGAAAACGTCACCAGGAAGGAAATCAATTTTAAAAAAGAAGATTAATATGTCGCGTCCCAAACAAAACCGAAAAATATCCAATCCTCCCCTGATGCAGGGATTTAAGCCGTTTGGTATCCCGCGAAAAATGTTGAAAGAGGTTACTTTGTTGTATGATGAATATGAGGCCATCCGTTTACTGGATTACGAAGGATTGCGTCAGGAACAGGCAGCGAAGCAGATGAACGTATCCCGGCCTACCTTGACGCGCATTTACGAACAGGCCCGCAAGACCATTGCTCAGGCGTTGGTGGAAGGGAACATGGTCAATATTGAGGGTGGCAACGTGCAGTTCGACAGGGAGTGGTTTCGCTGTAGACGTTGTTATAAGTTGGTCGGGGGGAGGGAGAATCATGTTCGTTGCAAGGACTGCAAAATATATGGAAACGACGAGTTGATGCCCATAAATGCAGACGGGAAATGAAAATTGCAGTGCTGTCTGATAATCGGGCTGAGGGTGGGTCGCTGGAACCGGAACACGGGCTTTCCCTCTATCTGGAAACTGCGCAATTCAGCTGTTTGCTAGATGTGGGTGCTTCTGACCGATTTATAAGGAACGCTGAAAAGATGAATATTGATATCCGTGCAGTAGATTTTGTATTTATCTCTCACGGGCATATGGATCATATCGGTGGTTTGCCTGCCTTCCTGGAGTTTAACCAAACGGCGCCTGTTTATCTCTCAGAAAACCTGTTGAGTCAAATCTATTACTCCGAAAGAAACGGATTTCACCGGATAAGCCTCGATGTAGATCTTACACCTTATGAAGACCGTTTTGTCAATGTGGGGCCAGGAATTGTTTTCAGTCATGAGCTTACCTTGTCTATGGCCTCTTCCCGTCAGTATCCCCGTCTCAAAGCAAATCAGGCCTTGTACAAGGATGCCGGAGAAGGAATTGTTCCGGACGATTTCGACCATGAGATCATTTTTGCTTTTGGTTCGGAGCAACTGTTTGTCTATAGCGGTTGCGCACATAGGGGGCTCTTGAATATCCTGGATTCCGTCAGGTTGTCCACCGGGAAAAAAGTGGGAACACTGATGGGCGGCTTTCATCTGCTCGATAGTGAAAAAGGACGGCTGTATGAATCTCCGGATGAAATAGATTCAATTGCTTCAGCGCTTAAAACGAATTATCCGGAGACCAACTTCATTACAGGACATTGTACTGGAGAAAAGGTTTATGAACGGCTCCGGAATAAATTGGGAAATCAACTGAACCGGTTTTACACCGGATACACAACAATAATTGAATAAAAAAACTGAAGCATGAAAATTGCATTACCTACAAAAGAGAACAATCAAATCGATGCGCATTTCGGGCATTGTGAATTTTACACCATCTATACGGTTTCTGAAAACAACGAAATAACAGATAAACAAATACTTCGTTCACCAGCCGGTTGTGGTTGCAAGTCGAATATTGCTTTTGATCTGTCCCAAATGGATGTAAAGATGATGCTTGCCGGCGGGCTATATGCCATTGTTTGTGCTGCAGGATCCTGTGGAGTAGCCCAAGAGCGTATGGGGCTGGTTTATTTTTCAATTTCTTCCATGTCGTGTAAATGCAGGTTTAGCGACCGCATCGAAATTTGTATCTCGCGTACGCATATGGCTAAAGAAACTATAAGCAGGATCAATGCAATGCCAAAGATGTAGCCGGCTGCATTATACATTTTTATATAAATGAAGAACATGCTTACCACACACAACAAAAGGCTCATTATTCCGTAAACCTGCATGCTCTGGATGAGGTTTAGCCTTTTTCGTAAATTGGCAATTTGCGGAAGCGCTACTGAACTTTTATCTTCGATCACTTTCTCTTTCAGGTTTCTGACCAGTTGTGCATAAGACAAGAACCGGTTAGTGTAGGCAAGCATCAGTAAAGATATAGCCGAAAACAACAGCGACGGCGTAGTTAAACTTAATTGTTCCATCTTGTTTATAATTGGATTGTTTTATTCTTTTACGTATATACGCTTTACACGGGGAGAAATGGAAGTCAGGATTTCGTAAGGGATGGTGTCTATGCTTTCGGCTACCTCCAATACCGGCAGGTTTTCACCGAAGACGATCACCGAATCACCTTCCTTCGCATCGATGCCGGTAATGTCAATCATACAGAGGTCCATGCAGACATTTCCCACGATGGGGGCATATTTGCCGTTTATCCATACTTTTCCTTTCCTGTTCCCTGATTTTCTGTCCAGCCCGTCGGCATAGCCAATTCGGATAGTGGCTATTTTCGCATCGCGGTTTAGGGCCTCTTTCCTTCCGTAGCCTACCGTCTCGTGGTTTGGGATCTCCTGGATCTGCAGAATGGTAGTTTTGAGTGTGGAGACGTTCTTCAGCCCGTTTAATCCGCTTGCGCTCACTCCGTATAATCCTATTCCCAGGCGAACCATATCCCATTGTGCGTTGATAAATCGTTCAATGCCTGCGGAATTTAGGATATGTTTCCAGACAGGATATCCCAGTTTCTCCCCAATTTCCCGGTGGGCGACATCAATAATATCGATCTGTTCCTGTGTAAAGCTGTCGAACATCCAGCTTTCACTAGCAGCGAGGTGGGAGAAAACCGACTTCACCTTTAATCCTTTTTGTGATTTTAACCTTTCCAGGAGTTCCGGTATCTGAGCGGGAAGGAATCCCAACCGGTGCATGCCGGTGTCAATCTTCAGGTGAATGGGATAGTTGGTTATGCCGCGTCTTTCGGCTTCCCGGATAAATGCATCCAATATCCTGAAATTATACACTTCGGGTTCCAGGTCTTTCGAAAACAACTCCTCAAATCCGTTAACTTCCGGGTTCAACACAATTATCGGAGTGGAAATGCCTTCCTTTCTCAACTCAATTCCTTCCTCCGCAACGGCGACGGCAAAATATGCGCAACGGTGATATTGAAGAGTCTTGGCAATTTCCACGGCGCCGGCTCCATATCCGTTGGCTTTCACCATGCAGATGAGTTTCGTTTGCGGGGATATTCTCGATTTATAGAAGTTGAAGTTATGAACGAGGGCATCCAGGTCGACCTCCAGTACGGTTTCGTGAATCCGTTGTTCCAGAAGCTCGTTGATCTGCTCGAAATGATATCTCCGGGCGCCTTTCAACAGAATCAGCTCGTTTTCGAATTCTTTCCATGTATTGGAACGGATGAAATCTTCGGTAGAGCGGAAAAAATGTTTCTCCCGGACAGTGAATACCTCACTGTTCTCACAAATATCGTGTCCGATCCCGATAAGCTTTTCGATCCCGCTTTGCTGCACCAGTTCTGCTACATGTTTGTATAGCGATTTCGGCAATAACCCCGTTTGCAGGATATCGGAGATAATCAGCGTTTTTTTCAACGATTGTTCTACTTTTCGCTGTTGCTGGAAATCGAGCGCGATCTTTATGGAATTAATGTCTGAATTGTATGTGTCGTTGATGATGGTGCAGTTGTTTTTTCCTTGACGTACGTCCAGGCGCATCGCTACAGGCTCCAGTTTCATCATGCGTTCTGAGATTGTCCCGGGCTTAACGTTTAAGTAAAGCATAACAGCCAGGCAGCTGATGGCGTTCTCAATGGATGCCTCATCTGTAAATGGTATGGAGACGGAGTACTCGAAGTTGAGGAACGAGTAGTGAATGGTGGTTTTGTTTCCGTTTTTTTCCGTTTTACGGATGTAAAGCGGGGCATCGGGGTCTTTTCGAGACCAACAAAACGATTTTTGCGACAATACCATCCTGTCGGCTGATTGATTAATGATCTTGTTGTCCTCTTCGTAAATAAACACGTTGCTGTTAACGAAAAGTTCCATTTTCTCCATGCACTTCTGTTGCTGCGAGGAGAAATTTTCCTGATGTGCTTCCCCCAGCTTCGTGAAAACACCGATCGTGGGGCGGATAACCGGTTCCAGATACTTCATCTCATCGGGTTGGGAGATCCCGGCTTCGAATATGGCTAAGGTGGTGTTTTCGGTCATTTCCCAGACGGACAACGGAACGCCGGTTTGGGAGTTGTAGCTCCGGGGTGAACGGGTGATGTTGTAGTCTTCCTCCAGAAGCTGGTACAGCCACTCTTTGACAATGGTTTTTCCGTTGCTTCCGGTTATCCCGATGACGGGGATACTGAACTGTTTCCGGTGATAGGCCGCTAGTTTCTGCAGTGCGTGAAGCGTGTTGGTAACTTTCAGGAAGTTGACATCCGTAAAGGATTTCCATTCCGGAAAAAGCTTGGTCACCACGAAGTTCCTTACGCCCGATCCGTATAAATCGGAAATGAATTTGTGCGCATCGTTTTGTTTGGTTTCGATGGCGAAGAACAGTGTTTCCTGCGGAGAGCTTAGTTTTCGGCTGTCGGTAAGCAACAGCGATATTTCACCCTCGGCAATATTTTGATTCTTTATGCCCAGTATAGAGGCTATTTTAAGGATGGAATACTTCATTGTTTTATTTTTTTTGTTAATTCTTCCGTTTCCCGGCGACAATCTATTCGGGGGTGATTTTGCCGGAACAGAATCAGTTTTTGTAACGTTTGCTTTAAAAATTGACGGTAGTTTTCGGTTGATTCATTCAACGGTACGTGGTTTAGAGAGCGGCTTATCTGATTCCATTCTGAGATGGCGTCTTGGGTCTCTCTCCGGAAAAAGGTTTTGCAAAAGCGCTCCCATATGTAATCGGTGGCAACACCAGATGGATGCATCATGTCCTCTGCAAAGAAACGGTAGTCACGCAGTTCGTCCAATAAAATCTCATAGGCCGGAAAGTAAGTGAGTGCGGATGTAAACATTTCCTGCAATTCGTCTATTGCCAGATGAAGGATGGATTTGCTGATCTGATTTTCGTGGGCACCGTCTTTCCAGTGCCGGATGGGTGAAACGGTAAAAATAAATCTTGCAGCAGGATTAAGTGCCGAGATGGTGTTGATGACGCCGCTCCATTCCTTTACGATTGCTTCGACCGTTAATCGTTCCCTTATAAAGGTGTCCGGTGGAAATTTGTGGCAATTGGCCACGACTTCTCCTGTCGATTTCAGTTTGTAAACGTAAGCCGTGCCAAAAGTGATGAAGAATACATCTGTCCGGGGAATAAATGCTGCTGCTTCGGCAAACATCCGGGAAATGTTTTCCATGCACTTGTTTTTGTCAGGATGGGAAAACCGGCCATGATGCATGAAACTTTGGTAAACGCCGTTGTGGAAAATAAGGTCGGTTCCGCTGAAATTCCGGTTGGAAAGCAATCGATTTACAACTGCCGCAACGGAGAACGGATTGTACACGATCCCGAAAGGGTTCACATTTGCCTGAAACTTGTATTCCAGCAGTTTGGAACCCATGTTCTCCGAAAAACAAGAGCCGAACAGCATTATCCCTGTGGAATGATCAATCCGGAAAGTTGATTCCGGAATAATTACCGGTGTCCTGAAATCCATCGCTAACTAAATTCTTGTACAAAAATAGCGATTAACCTTCCAACTTCGAAATCTGAATGATTATAATTTGTGAAAAGGGGAAATGAAATGGCTATAAAAAAGGAAAGGTTGTCTCACGACAACCAATCTTCATTGTTAACCTTAAATCTAATACCATGAAAAACACAGTGCAAATATAAAGGCTTTTTTTACACTAAAAAAATATTTCAGGGGAAAAATCGCTCTATTTTGCATCAATTAACCTAAAAATGCTGTTTTGAATGAATAATAAGTGTTTTTTCACACTTTATTCTACGAATAAAACCAATCCTTTCAGGTATTCACCCTCGGGGTGATAAATGTTAATGGGATGATCGGCCGGTTGGGTAAGTTGGTGCAGAATGCTGACCTTCCTTCCCGAAATAGCGGCTGCACTGAAAACTGCCAGGCGGAACTGTTCTTTGTTAATGGCCTGGGAACAGGAGAAGGTGAACAGGATTCCTTCCTGTTTTATTTTCTCCAATGCTGCTAGGTTGAGTCTTTTGTACCCTTGCAGGGCATTGCTGATGGCTCCTCGGTGCTTGGCAAATGCCGGCGGATCAAGAACAATCAGGTCGTAAGCATTCGCTGTAGATGCCTTCAGGAATTTAAACGCATCTTCCGAGAAAGAGGTGTGTCGGGGTTCTTCTCCGAAGTTGAGCCTTATATTCTCGTCGGTAAGTGATACGGCTTTGGCAGAACTGTCGACGGAATGAACCGACCGGGCCCCTCCGCGCAGCGCGTATACAGAGAATCCTCCAGTATAGCAAAACATGTTCAGTACGTCTTTACCGGCAGCATACTTTTCGAGCAACCGGCGATTTTCACGTTGATCAATAAAGAAGCCGGTTTTCTGCCCGCGCAGCCAATCGATATTGAATCTCAATCCGTTTTCCAGGGCGACGGGGTCTACGTTTTGCCCGCCCAACAGGTAATCGTTGTCGGCTTCAATGCCTGCTTTAAAGGGAAGTGTTCCTTCTGATTTATAAAAAATATTTTCAAGGTTATCTTTTCCCAGTACACGCTGTAATGCGTCAACGATTTTTTCTTTATCGCCATCCATTCCTACAGAATGTGCCTGGACTACCGCCGTTTTTCCGTACATGTCGATAATAAGTCCCGGTAAATGGTCTCCTTCGCCATGAATCAACCGGAAGATGTTGTTGCCAGCGTGCAACAATCCAATCTTCATGCGCATCCGGTATGCGGAAGAAATGCGACACGCGTAGAAATCCTCATTTATGGTTTCGTCTGTAAAGGATAATATGCGGACGGAAATGCTGCCGACCTGGTAGTGCCCTACACCCAGGAATTCTCCACTGGCAGAAAAAACCCGTACAATGTCTCCTTCCTGAATGCCTTGCCCAGTTTTGGCGATGGCGCCGGAAAAGACCCAGGGATGAAACCGCTTGAGCGATTCTTCTTTTCTGGGGCGCAGGATGATCTGATTTGTTTTATTCGCTCCCATTGCTGATCAGGTGGTTGTAAATACGTAGGCAGGCCCATGCATCCATAGCTGCGTAATTTTTTTGAGCTTCGCTCAGGACGCTGGCTTCCCAATTGGAGAGGCGTTGATTTTTAGAAATCTTTTTCCCAAAAAGGATAGCATAGATCCGTTGCAAACCGTTGTCGTCAATGTCGTATTCATCAACAAAAGACTGCAGGTCGATAAAGTTTTGAGGTTTTTTGTCGGAGCGTTTTCGGATGGCGGCAAAATCGTCACGAAGTGAAAGCCCTATTTTCTTGATGTCCGGGTTGCAGATGATTTCGTCCAGTTCATCGGGATATCCGATTTTGTTTAACCGGAAGAGATAACATACCTCCATGGTGGAAAGCTGCATCAGCGCCACTTTGTGAGTCTGTCCCCGTTTAAATGCCGGTTTGGTTTCCGTGTCAAACCCTAATCGGGAATGTTTCATCAGGTCAGCCACCGCTTTCTCTACTTCACTTTCGTGATCTACAACTATTGTCTTTCCAGCAAAAACCTCTGACGGAAGTTCTGCTACTGCTTCTTTTGAAATGGTTAATCCCACAAATCCTCCTCGTTTAAATCGGTTTCCAGTAGATTGTCTTTCTCTTCGCTGTGGTAAAGTACGGAGTGTAACGGTCTCAATACATTGATCAGTTTTTGTCCCCAGTATGCCTGAAAGTTTTGTTGGCAAATGAGAAGTGCGTCATTCATCTGATCGGTCAAGCCATATTGATAAACCGAAACAAAATTCCTTACATCCTGATAGATGTCGGCGATATTTTCCGAAACAAATGCTGAAACCGGACGTTCGCTGTATTTCATATCCTCAACAAAAACATCCAGATAAACATCCTCCTCGCCCATGATGGATGAAACAGTGGCCGATACTCGGGTATAATCCTCTTCTTTGACAAACGTTTCGGGAGATTCATCGTTTATTTCCACAGTTTGAGGCAGGAGCGACGCCTTGATGTACATCAGGGGCAGGAGCTTGAGCATCTTGTCGATCCACTTTTCCCGCGAGGCAATTTCTCCATTTTCCAGAAAGGCGCAAAATTCTACGGCGACCGTCACGAAATCGATTACGGTAGATGAGTAAACTATATTGTCGGATTCTTTATTCAACATTTTATTACCAATTGTACTGCAAAAGTACTCATTTATTTTCAGACAACGATGAGGGTAATGCTCAATTCAATAGAGATTAAGCGTGGTTTATCCGGAAAAAGACTTACTTTTGCGCTAAATTTTTTATCCGGAAAAATGAAACTATCTAAAATACCATTGTTGGGACGCGTTGTTATCGCCATTGTCTCGGGAATTATCCTCGGTCAGTTTGTGCCGGTGTGGTTTGCACGAATCTTTGCCACGTTTAACGATTTATTCGGTAATTTCTTGTCGTTTATCATTCCGCTGATTATTCTCGGCTTAGTTGCTCCCGCTATTGGCGAGTTAGGGAAAGGAGCGGGGAGACTCTTGCTGATCACAACCGTTATTGCGTACATGTCTACTCTTTTTTCGGGTTTTTTTACCTTTTTTTCGTGTCAGGCTGTTTTTCCGAATATAATAACCGGCGCAATCGACACCGGATCGGTACAGGGCATTGATGAAGGTGCTGTGAAAACGTTTTTCAGTATAGGGATGCCTCCTATTATGGATGTGATGTCAGCTTTGATTTTGTCGTTTTGCATAGGGATCGGACTCTCCCTCATCAAGGGTGATACGTTGCAGAAAGCTTTTTCTGATTTCCGCGATATTGTGACGATGATTATCCGTACGGTAATCATTCCGTTACTACCCATTTATATTTTTGGAATGTTTCTCTCCATCTCCATCACCGGACAGGTTTACTCCGTGATTATGCTTTTCCTGAAAGTGATTTCGGTGATTTTCGTGTTACATATCCTGCTGCTGGTTATCCAGTATGTGGTAGCAGGCGCCATCTCGCGTCGTCATCCGCTGAAAGCGTTAAAGACGATGCTGCCTGCTTATATGACGGCATTGGGAACGGCTTCTTCAGCGGCAACCATCCCTGTGACGCTGCAATGTGCCCTCAACAATAAGATCAATCCCAGTATTGCTTCTTTTGTAATTCCACTGTGTGCCACCATCCATCTGGCGGGGAGCGCCATGAAAATTGTTGGATTTTCGCTAGCTATTATGTATTTCTTCGGCATACCGGTCGATCCGGGCACTTTTATCGGGTTTATCTTTATGGTGGGGATTACCATGATTGCGGCGCCGGGTGTTCCCGGCGGAGCCATTATGGCGGCCATCGGGATTATCCAGAGCATGTTAGGCTTTAACGAACAAATGATCGGATTGATGATTACGGTTTATATTGCGGTGGACAGTTTCGGAACTGCCTGCAATGTTACAGGCGACGGAGCCATTGCGCTGATTATGGATAAATGGGCAGGAACTTCGCGGACTTAAAACGGATTATCCGCTCTTGTCCCGGTGCCTTTGCGGAGTTTTTCTATCTCTAAGCGGAGAACCCTGTTCTCTTCCAGCATCTCCAGGTATTTGTTTTTATACTTTACGGAGTTTTCTTCCAAGGTGTCGGTTGTTTGTTCGACAGCGGCTGGCTGAACCGGAGTGCTTGTCATCTTCCCTTTCCCCGTGATAAGCCAATCAAGGTTTAGGTCCGGAAAAGCTTCCACGATATTGGACAGTTTGTCCGCACCAATCGAAGTTTTTACCTTACTGATATATCCCCGCGAAAAACCAACCCGCTCTTCAAATTTAGTTTGTCCCAGTCCTTTTGATTTTATGAATAACTTTAACCTGTCTATGAATTCCATATTTTGTATTGTTTCTCAGGTAATTATCAATTTTATTATTTAGAATAAATCTAAATTACTCCATAAATACTAATATTGCTTGTAATCACTGAATATATACAGTATATTTGCATTGTTAATTAATGTTTAATGCGTTGCAACAAAATTAGACATTTCACAAAGATATGAATAATCAGGCAAATACCATAAAACCGGTTACTAAAATATCGATACCCGATACACTATTAAGTTTAAAGGTAGGTGAAACTGTGATGATATCTGCGAGAACGATTAATTCCAGTTCTGTCAGGGCTGCCGCATCCCGTTTAAAGAAAATAAAGAAAGCACAGTTTATTGTAACCGAACAAGGTTTGATAAATGAAATTAAAGTAACCAGATTAAAATAATGAATATGAGTAAGTTCAATGTTTTTATTGTCTTTTTCGTTCTTTGTTCATGGTTGTTGTGCGAAAACGCAAAAGGAGCAAGAAAAGAAGCGGTCACTCTACATTCCAGTGAAGTAGATGTGGAGCAACAAAAGAGGGTATATGGAATGGTAACTGACCAGAGAGGAGAGACTTTGCCTTATGTTACTGTACTTATTAAAGGGACTAATATCGGTACAACTACTGATGAAAATGGTATTTATGAAATAAATGTAAATGGAGATGTAACGCTTATCTTTAGTTACATGGGTTTTAAGGATTATGAAGTAACAACAGCAGGAAAGACAAAGATCGATGTCATCCTTTTAGAGGATAATGTAAGGTTGGAAGAGGTAGTGGTAACCGGATATAATACAGTAGAAAGGAGGCATTTAGCCTCCTCCATCGAGTCTGTGGATATGGAAAGGGTTGTGAGTCGCCCCATCGTTAAACTTGAGGAGGCTTTTGCCGGAACTGTTCCTGGCGTGACCATGCTTCAGGGCAGCAATCTTCCCGGATCTGTTCCCGGAAGTATCTCTATCAGAGGAATAAGTACCCTGCAAAATGCAGCTCCACTGGTGATTGTGGATGGTATGGAACAGCCTCTCACTGACGTGGATCCGAATCAGATTAAGAGTATTAATATTCTGAAAGATGCTGCTGCAGCATCCATGTATGGATCAAGAGGTGCAAACGGAGTTATTATCATTGAGACTAACAGAGGAACGACAGGGCAGTTCAGGGTGAATGTGAATTCATGGTTTGCTATTCAAAATCCTCTCAATCTGCCGAAGTTTGTAAACTCGGCCGATTTTATGAAACTCAGAAATGAAGCACATACGTTACAAGGTCAGCCTCTGCTTTATACAGATTTGGATATCAGTCAGGCAGAAGAGGGCGTTACTCCCAATACCGATTGGATGAAAGAGATTATAGAAAGGCAAGCCACGGCTTACAATACAACGGCGAGTATTTCCGGAGGAGGAGGTGTAGGAACATTTAACCTTATGCTTGGTTATATTGAAGAGAACGGGATGAATAAGATTGAAGGTTCTGATAAGTTTAGTGCCCGTTTTAATACAAATATCAATATTGCGGACCGGTTTATTCTTTTGGCCGACTTTTATGCGCATCGATTGAAAGTAGACAGGCTTAGAAGGAACAATGACGGGCATGGATTGTATCAGATTGCCTGGAGAATGAATCCTACTCAGGGGGTGTTTTATAAAGACACGGATATCCCGAACCATTATATTCTTCACAATGATATGAACCCTGTGGCCTTTATTGATAAGGGAGGAACCTGGAACTATATGTATGATAAGAGTACGATCAATCTGCGCCCGCGTTATTATATTACGGATGATCTCAACTTTGAGGGAAACGTATCGTATATGATTGATAAATCAGCAAGCAAATGGAGACGTTTAACACATAAGTTTTTCGATGGAGACGGCAAGCCGGTGACAACATGGGGTAATGATATTGGTGCTGAACAGAACGTGAGTCAGAGCCAGTTGACCGGAAGGGCCCTGTTGAATTTCGAAAAAGAATTGAGGGGAGGTAAGGATAAACTTTATGCCGTGGGGGGGACAGAAGTAATGTCCTATATATTCACAGATTATCGGGAAATAACTAAAGCATCCTTTTTCTCCAAGCTAAACTACTCTTTTGATGACAGATATTTGCTGGAAGCAACTGCTAGAACCGATGGAAGCAGCAAGTTCGCTCCCGGCCGTCAGTGGGGTTTTTTTCCTTCAGTCTCTTTTGGGTGGAATGCTCATAATGAAGCTTTCATGAGGCCATTGAAAGAATCGGGGGCTATCTCTAATCTTAAAATAAGGGCTTCCTGGGGAAGAATCGGAAATGAGAATGTAGATCCCTATTTGTGGCAGGAAGTAGTGAATACCTGGGGATGGACTATGCGAGTGCCGAATCCGGATTTTACTTGGGAAAAGCAGAATCAAGGGAACCTTGGGTTGGATTTTGGGGTGCTGAATAACCGCTTGACAGTTACTGCCGATATTTATAAAAAACATTCATTTGACCTGATATACTCCGACTTTCCGGTTCCGCCGTTAACAGGATCGTATTATCTGACATCCTCAGTAAATATTGGGGAGGTTGAAAACAAGGGATGGGAGATCTCGGCAAAATGGACAGACCAGCTTGATGAGTTCTCGTACAGTATAGGCGGGATGTTGTTCGACAACAGGAATCAGGTTCTTAAGGCCGGATATAACACAACGGATACATTGATATTCAAAGGAACGAACGACCGGATTTGGTATCGGGGTATCCCCATTAATAACTATTACGGTTACCGAACCGACGGTTATTTCCAAAATCAGGAAGAGATTGACGCAACAGCAGCAAAATTTCCCAATACGCTCCCCGGAGATATTAAGTACGTAGACCAGAACGGAGATGGTATATTAAATGATGAAGATAGGGCCTACTTAGGTGATACCGCACCTCACTTCAACTATTCTGTTACGTTAGATATGCGTTACAAAAATTGGGATTTCAGTTTGCTTGGCCAAGGTGTAGGAAAGAGAGTGGGCAGACTGGGAGGTCAGGAAGGTTATCCGGTGTTTGTGGATGGAGGGAGCAATAATCTGGGTGCTCCCCGTCAATACTATGCCGATAACCGTTGGACCCCTGAAACGCCGAATAGCCGCTTCCCCCGTGTCTGGACAGGCTCAAGCACGAATACATATTTAAGTGATGTATGGCTGAGCGATGCGTCTTTCTTCCGCATTAAATCGCTCCAGTTGGGTTATACCATGCCTAAAGTGAGGAATAACATAAGAAATCTTCGTATATATTTCAATGCTCAGGATTTTCTCACCTTTACCAATTGGGAGGGACTTGAGCCGGAGCGTGACGGAGGTAATGGGGCATATCCAAGGATGGCTACTTACAGCGTTGGTTTTCAGGTGACATTATTCTAAAATTAAAACTATACAATGATGAAAAAAATTATATATCTGATCTTGATAATGTTCGCGGTAAGCGGTTGTAACGACTTCTTGAATAAACGGGATCCTACTGCTACCTCTTTCGTTGAGTTTTTCAATGATGAAGAAGACTTGCGAAGAGTTGTGTATAGCAGTTATCTGGACGTTTTTACGCATCACACCTCAAGAGGGATAATCTTTTATATGGATGAAGGAAAGTCCGATAATGCATACAGCAGGCTTGAAGGAGACAGGCATCAGAATATTGCCAACGGGAATTTCAACAGCAATACCTATGATTTCCTCTATTATTATGAGCTTTATATGAAGCATCTGGGACGTTTGAACACGTTTATTGCTAATGCGGATGTGCCGTATGTGGAAGATGAGAGTGTGCGTGATAAATACCAGGGCATACTTGAGGCGTTGCGGATCTGGCACTATTTCAGGCTGACCATGCGATGGGGGAATGTTCCCTTTGTCCTGGAACCGGCTGATCTGGAGACTGCGCGCCAACCGGCCACACCCAAAGAAGAGATTCTAAAAACATTATTCCCTTTGGCCGACGAGATAGCAGCTAAATTGCCGCCCGATGAATATACTTCCGATAAATATATGTTCAACAGATACTCATTTAAGGCGCTTACTATGCGTTATGCTCTCTATAACGGCAGGTATGAGTTGGCTGCAAAACTGGCAAAAGAGATTATGGACAGTAAGAAATATTCCCTCCATTCAGTATATGGTGATCTTTTTAATTACAAGGCTGCAAAAACGAATAATGAGTTTATTATATGGTTTGATATGGCAAGCCATAACAATAGTGCAACACAATCATTCCAGCATTTGGGGCCTCATTATAGGACAGGACCCGGACAATCATACTGTGTGCCTACGAAAGCATTGGTCGATGCTTACTGGACCGCACAGGGAAGACCCATTGATGAATGTCCGTTGCATACTAAAGAGGAGTATGAACTAAACCCATCTCTAAACAGAGATCCCCGTTACAGTGCGTCAATTATGGGTCATGGAGATAATTTTTATGGTGAGACTATAGACATTTACAATGAAAACTCTCCAATGTTCTATCAAAAACTGAGGTCCAGCAGAACGGGTTTCTGGTTCAAAAAGTTTGTGGATGAAACGGATGCTTTCAAAAGCGGCGGTAGTATGGATTTCCCATTACTGCGTTATGCCGAGGTACTACTGACCTATGCCGAAGCAAAGATCATGCTTAACCAGATCGATGATCTGGCAAAGAAATGTATCAATGATGTAAGAAGAAGAGCTGGTCTGGATATGAATTTTGCCGATGTTACTCTTCCTGCGTATGCTTCGTATACTCAACAACAGTGGGTTGAGTTGATCCGGAATGAACGAAGGTTGGAACTTGCTGCAGAAGGTCAACGTTATGATGATATTATCCGTTGGAAGATTGCAGAGAATGTTTTAAACAAGCCGGCAGAAGGACATACGAGGATCGTTGAGGGACGTAAGGAAACATTAAAGGTGGAGGACCGGTCCTTTAAATCCCACAACTACCTATGGCCGTTCCATGAGAACAGCCTGAAAGTGGAACCGGGACTTGTTCAAAACCCCGGATACTAAAAGATGGTTTTTGAAACAATAGGAAAATGAATTCTTTTTTTGGGGGGCGGATTCTAAATCCGCCCCTTATATTTCCCGGATATTTATTCCGATAGGTTTACATATCACTTCGTTGTAACTTTCATTTACTTTTCTCCGACCTGTATAGCTCATCACTCCGCAGTAATGATAAACCACAGCTCAGTCTGTTATATTTGCCCCAACGGGTTAAACAAAATTAAGGGTCTGAAACTTGGATATCTCAAAAGATTCCATTAATTTGCACTTTCGTTGCGATGTAATCTGCTACTCAGGATTTTCTGGCCTGTGTGGTCCCATTGAGCCTGCTCCTGCAGGATTGAGGTTTACCTGTGTCCAAGACAGGTATTTACGCCTGTCAGAGGTGAGAAATTGAAAAAACCTTGCTTAAAAAACAATGAAAAAAAATGAACGCGCACCCAGCGTGTACCGGCTTGCTCACCTGTGGCCCCTCGCAGTCATCATTATCGGAATAGGGGCATGCGCTGCCGGTGCGGCCGTTTCTCAACCTTACTGGGATTTCTTCGGATTGCTTCTTATCCTCTCTCTGGCAGCGTTGCTTGGCGGAGCCCTGTTTGGTTTTCTTTTTGGAGTGCCGCGATTGAACCGGAACTATGATCCGCGGGAAGATTATGGACGTACCACAAAGTACATGCCCAATACAAATCTCGAAGAGGTGTCGGACTGGCTGACAAAAATTATTATCGGGGTTACGCTGACACAACTGACAAAGATTCCCGGTTACCTGCAGGACATGGCGGACTATATTGTTGCAAACAGCAACTGCAGCACCCTGGATTGTAACTTTGCCGGGCCGGTGATTATCTCGCTCTTTATCTATTTCTTTATAGCCGGTTTTATATCCGGTTACTACTACACCCGGATATTCCTGCCTAACCTGTTTTCCGTTATGGAGGAAAATAGCATCCTTAAAGCCGAGACTGCCATCTGGAGAGAAGGTGGCAAAAAAATGTTCTCCCTGGCCGGTGAGCCGGAGGTCTCCCATAAGATTGAGTACTTCACCGACAAGGAGAGAGAGATGCTGCAAAAGATTAAAGTGCAAAATAACGTGTTTGCCGGCATTCATAAGCTGAGCCATCAGGAATATGCTGTCCTGAACGTGTTGATTGCAAAGGGAATAGTTGAGATCTATCCCGGTAACCTTTCAACAGGGAAGGAAACGTTGCACATCACTGACGAAGAGGTATTGCAATCGCTGCAATAAATAGAGACCGGGGATCGAAAGCCAGATGGCGCGAGCCCTAAACAAATTGTACAAAACCACTTAAATTAAAAAGCAATGAAACCGCCCGTTTTAGGAAAAAAACTCTTGAGGGATTATCCCGCAGCGGAGAGCTCCTCCGGTGTATTGCACCGTGAAGCTCTTGCCAATGACACGGAAGAGAATCCGCTTTATACAGGAAGATACCTGCTCATTCTCAGGGATGGGAATAAAGACGTGGTAAAAACCACCAAACTGCTCGAAACGAAATGGGGATTTTTGGTTGCCAATACGGCTGATTTTGTGTCGGAACCCATGTGCGAAAGCAGGATAAAGGATGCGGATGCATTGTTTTACAATGAATTGGGTATTGCCCTTGTGGCGGTAGACGATGATAAAATGAAACTGTTGCATACAGCACAAGCCGATTATGTTGTAGAACCGGAAAAAGTAGTTTATATTCCCGACGATGTTCCGGTTGACACAGCCGTAAACTCCACCTGGGGGATTAGGGCTGTAAAGGCGCATGAGTCGGCATATACCGGGGCAGGGATAAAAGTCGCTGTGCTGGATACCGGTTTCGATATGAAGCATCCAGACTTTAAAGGGAGAAGTCTTACGGCCTTTTCATTTGTTCCCGATGAAGCTGTGGATGACCTCCACGGGCATGGAACGCATTGTATCGGGATTGTTTGCGGTTCGTCGGGTTTACGAGATATGCGGTACGGTGTGGCTCCGGAAGCTCAGATTTATGCGGGAAAAGTGTTGAATAATGGGGGAAGGGGAGCGCAGGCCTGGATTCTGGACGGAATGACCTGGGCTGCGAATAACGGGTGTCGAGTGTTGTCCATGTCGCTGGGTTCTAAAGTCCTTCCGGGACAGAGTTATGACATCGCCTATGAAAGAGCTGCCCAGTTTGCTCTTTCGAAAGGGACACTCATTGTGGCGGCAGCAGGGAATGACAGCAAACGATCTGAAAATCAATTCAGTCCGGTGAGCAGTCCGGCCGACTGCCCTTCCATCCTGGCTGTAGGTGCAGTAAACTCAACTTTGCAGGTAGCCGATTTCTCAAACCGGGCACTTAATGAGAGCGGGTTGGTGGATCTGGCGGCACCCGGAGTCGGGATCTATTCTTCCTGGCCCATGCCCGCGAGATACCGTACCCTTTCCGGGACTAGCATGGCTACACCGCATGTGGCGGGAGTGGTCGCCCTGCTGTGCGAAAAGTTTCCCGATGCCACTCCTGCAATGATCGGACAAGAGCTGATCCGGACGGCAGGCCGTTTGTCGTCTCCCGCCGAAGATATAGGCGCAGGAATTTCTTTGGCACCATGAAGCAGATTATTATCACCATATCCGCTTACTACCTCGACCGGTTAGACGTTGTGGCGGAAAACCTGCGGGAAGAAGGGGTGACGATTACCCGGCTCTACGAGTTTGGAGTGATCATCGGGTACGCCGAAGAAGAAATTATCGATAAAATCCGTCATCACAAAGAGATTGCCTCTTTGACGGACGAAAAGGATGTTGTTATCCCTCCACCGGAGGAGGATGTTCAATAAGGCTACACAACGTCTTTTTTACAGATTTTACCCAGGTGTGTGTTGCCGAAGCTGTCGCTATATTTCAACCCGTATCCCAGTATCCGGTTGAGGGAGCCGTCGGCTTCCATCGGCCATTCTGCTTTCGGCTTATCCCAGTAGAGTTCTACACCGTTGCCGTCGGGATCGTTCAGGTAGATGGCTTCCGATACCCCATGGTCGCTTGCGCCGGTAAGAGGGTATTCCGCTTCTATCAGCCGTTTCAGGATTAGGGCCAGGTCGTGACGGGTAGGGTAGGCAATAGCAGTATGGTAGAGACCCACTCCCTCCAGTGGTGCTTCGGGCATCCCCTCGCTGTGCCAGGTGTTCAGGCCAATATGGTGGTGGTATCCACCGGCAGAGAGGAAGGCCGCCTGCCTGCCGTACATCATGGTGACCTCGAAGCCCAGAAGGTCGCGATAGAAAGAAAGGGCGCGCTCCAGGTCGGACACCTTCAGGTGTACATGTCCAATGCGTACTTGTGTAGGGATTGTATAAGGACTCATAATTTTTTTTATTGATTACTTTTTGTTTGTTGTTCTCTTCCTGACCGCATTGCTTTCACTTTCTTGATTTTAGAATCGGCCAGAAAGATTCGATATCCCTCCGTTTCCATGCCGTAAAGGGCAACTTTCCCCTCACTGTTGCAATGAATGCCGAAACCATAGATCTTTGTCAGGGGCGATGTCCGGAGACAGGGTTGCCCTTTGGAAAAGAACAGGATGCTAGTCTGTTCCAGCTTATCGGAGGGTGTATCGTTCTTTTCCGCGTACACATGGAAGAGGATGTCATCCGACCTATATTGGTAGGGATTCTCGGAAATAAATTCGTATTGTAGACGGGCTACCGTCTTTTTCCCTTTGAGCGGAGGGGGAGTTCCCTGCGTCATTCTTGTGTCGGATGCAACCTCAATAAACGTATCAAAATAATTGGTTGTATGCATGTTGTTCAACAGATGATGGTGTTACCGGACAGCTGACAAGGACCGGCTTCCAGGGATACCTGTTACGTAACCAATAACAGATTTCATGTGCAGATTGTTTTGTGTTTTTTAAGAACAAATTATATTCTAGTGCGTTAAATTGCTGAAAACTGACTGGCAAGAGTGTACAGCTCTTTATAAAGCATATTGTATGAAAATTATTTTATCGGTTTCTATCTTGTTTATTACATTTGTAGTTTCTGCTTTTCCTTCATCAGATCCTATTATGCAGGACCAAAGGAGGGATATAAAAACAGATTCGGTTATAAAAAACCCTGCTTATGATGCTGATCTAGCGGAGAAGCTGGGAGCCGATGCTTACGGGATGAAGAACTTCGTGCTGGTAATCCTGAAGACAGGGTCAAATGTGACGGACGACAAGGCATTTATAACTGAATGTTTTCGTGGACACATGGACAATATCAACCGCCTGGAGAAAGAGGGGAAACTGGTTGTGGCGGGTCCGATGGCAAAGAACGAGCAGCACTATCGAGGTGTTTTTATCCTCGATATAGCAACAATCGAAGAAGCTGAGGCATTGTTGGGGAGCGATCCGGCCGTGAGGGAGAAATTACTGGCTGCCGACCTCTATAAATGGTACGGCTCTGCCGCCCTACCGCTTTATCTGGAGCATGCGAACAAGATATGGAAGAAACAACCCTGATCAATTCATCACGATGGGAGAACTGAAAACAAAACAACACGACGGTGATGTGACGGAATTTATCCGCAGCTATACCGACAGTGAACAAAAACGTGCCGACAGCTTTGCATTGGTGAAGCTGATGCGCGAGGTGACCGGTTTCGAACCGAAGATGTGGGGAGATACGATGATCGGATTCGGGCAGTACCACTACAAGTCGGAACGCAGCCGGCAGGAAGGTGACTGGATGCTGGTGGGTTTTTCGCCCCGTAAGACTGCCATATCGCTCTACTTCTACTCCGGTATCCTGGAACAGGAAGAGCTGCTCGCCGGCCTGGGAAATTTCAAAATGGGGAAAGGATGTATTTACGTGAAGAAGTTATCGGATATAGACCCCGAAGTGCTGCGAAAGATCATCTTCTCCACGGTAGCCTACCTAAAGGAAACCTACGGCAAACTATAACATTACACTGCATGGGAAAGGGAATTGATTACAGTGGACAGTGGAAGGAGGAACTGGCTCTGCGCTTATATCCGTGAGACGGTGAAAAACGAACAGGAGGGAGGTACCCATGATCATGGAAGGAAGAGGCATTGATGCCGGTGTTTTTTAATGTTGATTTGTGGGAGATAAAATATATTTGAAAGAAGAAAATGATATGACAATAGAAGTAGATTCAGAAATAGAATTAAAACAACTGGAACCATCGGACGCAAAAGATATTTTTGAAACGATTGATCTTCAAAGAGACTACCTGGGGAGATGGTTACCGTTTGTTGCGCAGACGAAAGACATTTCAGATACGGAAAAATTTGTTGACTCAGTAGTAAATGCTTCAGAGGACCAATTTGAATATGTCTTTACCATCAGGAAGTACAATCAATTTATTGGTCTGATTGGTTTTAAAGACACCGACAAACAAAATAAAAAGACGGAAATCGGGTATTGGCTTTCCGAAAAACACCAGAAACAGGGGATTGTTACAAAATCGGTCGATAAACTTTGTGACTTTGCTTTTGACAAATTGGAATTAAACAGGATTCAGATAAAATGCGCAGTACAGAACAGATCGAGCAGTAATATACCGAAGAGGTTGGGATTCAGGCTTGAAGGAGTTGAACGACAGGGGGAATGGCTTTCTGACGGTTTTTATACTGACCTGGAAATTTACAGTAAATTGAAATCGGACAAGTAACAGGATGAGGCAAACCAAAAAGGAGTTGAAGTTTGTTATTTTTTTCGCAAATTAGAACTCGGGAATGAAAAATAAAGAAAGAATATATAAATTATCCTTTGCCAGTGTATATCCGTATTACGTTGAGAAAGCGAAAAAGAAGGGACGTAGTAAGGCAGAGGTTGATGACATCATACGTTGGCTGACAGGATACAGTGAGAAGGACCTACAAAACATACTGGCCAGTGATATGAATTTTGAAACCTTCTTCACGCAGGCACCACAAATCAATCCCAACGCTTCAAAAATTACAGGGGTAATCTGCGGGTATCGGGTAGAAGAGATCGAAGACGAAATTGTGCAAAAAGCACGCTATTTGGACAAGCTGATTGACGAATTGGCCAAAGGAAAGGCTATGGAGAAGATCCTAAGAAAATAAGCCGGAAAATTTTTTGTTTTTTTCGCATCGCACATGCAACACAGATTTAGTTTCCCTGTTCAGGCTAATCGGCCTGAGTGGAAATAACTGATTGGACATGAGAAATTATTAAAAAAAAGGTATGGAAAAGAATAAAATCACGCAGGAGCAAAAAGAAAAGTTATTCAATATTCTGAAAAAACGTTTCGAGAAGAATATGGGCCGCCATCCGGAACTTAGTTGGAAAGAGATACAAGAAAAACTGGAAGGTTATCCGGAAAAACTGTGGTCACTGAATGAGATGGAGGAAACCGGAGGTGAACCGGATGTTATAGGCCAAGACGAAAAAACAGGTGAGTTCATCTTTTGTGATTGCTCGGCTGAAAGTCCGAAGGGACGCAGAAGTGTTTGCTACGACTCCGAAGCATTGCGGTCGAGAAAAGAAAATAAGCCCTGGAACAGCGCCGTAGGCATGGCTGGAGAGATGGGAGTCGCATTGCTGAACGAGGAACAGTACCGGAATCTTCAATGCCTGGGGAAATTTGACACAAAGACTTCCAGTTGGATTGCCACGCCTGACAATATCCGTCAACTCGGCGGAGCCATTTTTGGTGATTGGCGTTACGGGCAGGTCTTTATTTACCACAATGGAGCCGAATCCTACTATGCTGCCAGGGGCTTCCGTGGATTGTTGAAAGTTTAGATTTGGAGAGATTGATGCTATTGCCTTCCTTCCGCAGGAGTAACAAGCAATAGCTCATCCAGCTGATTCAATCCTGTTGTAAAGCCTTCTCTGAAGCCCATGGCAAGGGTTTGTTCGAGATCAGCAAAGGTGTCAAAAGTGAGCGTAATCTCCACCATCACCGTGCTCTCGGTTTCAATGAACCGTGTTTCCCACAAATTTTGTGGAAACTCAGGATCGAATGTCCCGTTTTCATCGCAAAAACCATCTTTTGCGGTAAAGGACTTTTCGTGCACAATTGAAATGTAATCCGCCCTGCTCCAGTGCCTTTCCCCTTCGGGGCCGACCATCGCATAGAGCCAGTATCCACCTTCACGGAAATCCATGGTTTGGGTCTCCGCTCTCCAAGGGCTTGGGCCCCACCACCGGTCGAGCAGTTCAGGGGTTGTCCATGCCTGCCAGACGAGTGAGAGGCTGGCATTGAATTCTCTCCTTACACGTATGGCCCTTTTTCCCTTCTCCACGGAAAAAACCCCTTTTATTTCACATCCAAAATAACTATTTTTGCAGATTCATAATTTAATAATCTAAAAAGTAGAAAATATGATGACAGCAGAGATACACACCGCAAAAGGGGTTATGAAAGTAAAATTCTATGAGGAGGATGCTCCAAACACCGTGGCCAACTTCGTAAAACTGGCCGAAAAGGGTTTTTACGACGGATTGACGTTCCACCGGGTGATCCCAAACTTTGTGATCCAGGGCGGATGTCCCGATGGCACAGGGGCAGGAGGGCCGGGCTACACAATCAAATGCGAACTCAACGGTAATAACCAGTACCACGATCGGGGCGTATTGTCAATGGCGCATGCCGGCCGTGATACCGGAGGGTCTCAGTTTTTCATTTGTCACAGCCGCGAGAATACGGCTCATCTCGACCGTAACCATACTTGCTTTGGAAAAGTATACGAAGGGGTCGAGGTAATTGACAAGATCCGTCAGGGTGACAGAATTGAGAAAATCCTGATTTTTGAAGAGTAATGATCAAGCAAGATTGCCTAAAGGTGATTCATCGTACTCGGATATGTTCGCTCGTTTAGACGTGAATTAAGAACACAGCGATCCCTAAAAAAACTATGATAGTGTCTAAACAAAAGTAGTCCTTTTTTTATTTATCTTTGCTGATATATTCAAGTCAGGCTTCCATGAAAAGAGTACGCATCATTATCGCAGTCCTTATTCTGTTCATGCTCTTGGGGGGTATTCTTTACATAAACCCTCTCCTGCCGATTATTACCGGTTATGCAGCTAAAAACCTGTCGTCGGGCATCTTCCTGGCTAACCGCACACAGGAATCGATGGAGGCAACCGACCTGAATTTCTCATTTATCCGATTCGTGAAAAACAGGGTCGATTCCAGGAGTAAAACCGTGACAAGCCACTTTCTCTGGCATACTTCGCATACTTCTTTCGTGAATGGCTATGGCAACATCCTGGTAAACGACTACCCCGTGAGTGATATAGAGGCACGTCCTTATCCGGTTGTGCCGGTTTTACCGGAAAACCCCGACACGATTGCATGGCCCATGGGGGACCTCATTGTCGACACCATCCCTTCCGGTATCGACATGCAACAACTCAACCTTGCGGTGGAACAGGCATTTGCCGATACTGTCCCCTACAAGGGTACATTTGCGGTGATGGTTGTTTGTCAAGGACAACCGGTTGCGGAAAAATATGCTGATGAATTTAGTACCGAAACCCTTTTTCTGAGCTGGTCGATGGCCAAAAGCTTTATCAATGCCCTGGCCGGTATTCTGGTGAAAGAGGGTAAACTGGATATATATGCGTCTGCCGGCATGGATGAGTGGAAGAATGACGAAAGGCGTAACATCACCATCCACCACCTGATGCAGATGAACAGCGGCCTGGAATGGAACGAAGATTATGGAAACAGCTCCGACGTGAACAACATGTTGCACAAGGAGGGTGATATGGCGCGGTTTGCCAGTTCGAAACCACTGGAGTATTCCCCCGGTTCGGTATTTGAATACTCATCGGGATCTACCAACATTGTTTCTTACCTGATGCGCAAGGCAATTGGAGACGATGCAGAGTATTTCGCTTTTCCGCGTGAACAACTTTTCAACAAAATTGGGATGCGCAGTGCTGTTTTTGAGGTCGATGCATCGGGTACTTTTGTGGGGTCGTCCTACCTCTATGCCTCCTTACGTGACTATGCGCGCTTTGGCTTACTTTACCTGAACAACGGCAACTGGCAGGGTGAACAGATCCTGCCAGAAAACTGGGTTGCATACAGCACCACTGCGGCAAACGGTTCCGATAGAAGTTACGGTGCATTTTTCTGGCTGAACCAAGCTGGCATCGACTATCCCGATGTGCCCCGCGATATGTTTAGCTGCCGCGGCCATGACGGGCAGTTTATCTATATTATTCCATCGAAAGAACTGGTGATCGTCCGGACCGGTTTTTCAAAAAATGGAGAGTTTGACCATAACGGATTTGTAGCGGGAATTGTTGATGCTATTAAATAACCCAATCAAACCTCACTGTTACCAAACTTGAGAGATCGGTTGCTGAGGTTTTGTTACAAAAATCTTTCAAAATCTTTCATATATTAAATTTCATTGCGTAAATTTGTGTAATTATTTAGGTTATACTTAAAAATCCTGCACAATGTCAACTAAATTACGCGAAGATGCTCTCAGGTATCATGCCGAGGGGCGTCCCGGAAAAATAGAGGTGATTCCCACCAAACCCTATAGTTCCCAACACGACTTATCACTGGCATATTCGCCCGGTGTGGCCGAACCGTGCCTCGAAATAGAAAAGGATGAGCAAAAAGCTTACGAATATACTTCCAAAGGGAACCTAGTGGCGGTTATCTCTAACGGCACAGCAGTGCTGGGTTTGGGTGATATCGGTGCTGTTTCGGGAAAACCGGTGATGGAAGGGAAAGGGCTGCTTTTTAAGATCTTTGCCGGAATAGATGTTTTTGACATCGAGATCGACGAGAAAGATCCGGAAAAATTCATCGAAGTGGTCAAAGCTATTTCTCCCACTTTTGGAGGGATTAATCTGGAAGATATCAAAGCACCCGAATGTTTTGAAATTGAAGAACGGTTAAAAAATGAACTGGATATCCCTATCATGCATGACGATCAACACGGAACAGCCATTATTTCATCTGCAGGATTGCTTAATGCGCTGGAACTGACAGGAAAGAAGATCGAAGAGGTGAGGATTGTGGTGAATGGCGCGGGTGCAGCAGCCAATTCCTGCACAAAACTTTACATGGCGTTGGGAGCCAAATTGGAAAATATCGTGATGCTCGATTCTCGGGGAGTAATATCGAAAAATCGGACCGATCTGAACGAACGGAAAAAACCGTTTGCTACCGAACGGAATATCTCAACCTTAGCAGAAGCTGTTGCAGGGGCGGATGTCTTTCTCGGACTTTCGGTGGCCGATGTGCTGACCGTTGAAATGGTTCAATCGATGAATGAAAATCCGATTGTCTTCGCATTGGCGAACCCTAATCCGGAAATAGCGTATGAATTGGCTATCGCCGCCCGGAAAGATATTGTTTTTGCGACGGGACGTTCCGATCATCCCAACCAGATAAACAATGTGCTGGGTTTTCCCTATATTTTCCGTGGGGCGTTGGATGTCCGTGCTACCTGCATTAACGAAGAGATGAAGGTTGCCGCTGTCCGTGCTATTGCTGATCTGGCAAAAAAGGCAGTTCCCGATGTGGTGAATGCCGCTTATAACTTGAAACGGTTGAGTTTCGGCCGCGATTATATCATTCCAAAACCACTCGACAACCGGTTGCTGACAGTTGTTGCACCAGCAGTTGCCAAAGCGGCGATAGCGTCTGGAGTTGCCCGGAAACCCATTGCCGACTGGGAAGAGTACAGCGAAATTCTTCGTGAACGGATGGGGTTGGACAATAAAATGTTGCGCCGTTTCTACGATATGGCAAAACAAACCCCTAAACGGGTGGTTTTCTCGGAATCCAACCACTTGAATATGCTCAAAGCTGCTGAAACCTGTGTTAACGAGGGTATCTGTTATCCGGTTTTACTGGGTAACGAAGAAAAAATTGCCAACATCGCTGCCGAAAATCAAATCAGCTTGGAGGGAGTAGAAATTGTTAATCTGCGGCACGATAGGGAAGAATCCAGGCGGTTGCATTACGCGAAATTGCTTTCGGAAAAGCGGAGCCGCGAGGGGTATACTTTTCAGGAAGCTGCCGAGCAGATGTTTAACCGCGACTCTTTCGGGATGATGATGGTGGAGTCTGGCGACGCGGATGCACTTATTACCGGTGTTTTCGGGAAATACCTCGATACCATCAATCTCGCCAAAGATATTATTGGCATTCGTGAGGGCCTTAATCACATTGGAGCCATGCACATTGTCAACTCGAAGAGAGGCGTGCTCTTTCTTGCCGATACGCTTTTTAACCGTCATCCAAATTCCGATGTACTTATCGATATTGCCCGTTTGGCTAATTCTACGGTAAAGTTTTTCGCTCATGATCCGGTGATTGCCATGCTCTCCTATTCCAATTTTGGTGACGACAAAGTGGGAAGTCCTGCCAGTGTCCACAAAGTGGTGGAAGCATTACACCGGGATTATCCGGATATGGTGGTGGATGGTGAAATGCAGGTGAACGTGGCGTTGAATAAAGACTTCAGGGATGAGAAGTTTCCTTTCACCAAGCTGAAAGGAAAAAATGTGAATACGTTGATATTTCCTAACCTGAGTTCGGCAAACACAGCATATAAGCTACTTCTGGAAAGTGGAGTCGGCGACATTATCGGTCCAATCCAAATGGGGTTGAACAAGCCGGTTCATATTTTAGACGTGGGCATGTCGGTCCGCGACATTGTGAACATGACGGTTATTGCTGTTATTGATGCTATTGTAGAAGAGAATATCTCTGTCAATAAGTTGAAAAGGGTGGAGTAGGGCCGACCAACACTTTGCTGGCCACGGTGAAATAGATGAGTACACCTAATATGTCTGCGATGGATGTTATAAGGGGGGCGCTTGCCGTTGCCGGATCAATTTTCAGCCTCGTGAATAGGAAGGGCAGGATCATCCCGATAATGCTTCCCGCAATAACCACCAGCGTCATGGTTATAACGAGAATCAAAATTATTTCAGGAGCACGGACTGCTGCTACCAAACTTACTCCTGCAGCCATTGTCAGGCCTAAGAGTAACGAAACAATAAACTCTTTTCCCAACAGTTTTATCCAATCCCTTGTCTGAACATCGCCCATGGCCAATGCACGGATCATAAGTGTTGCGGATTGAGAGCCGGCATTCCCGCCACTGTCGATAAGCAAAGGAAGAAAAAAAACAAGGGATATGGTGGAAGCCAGCACGTTTTCAAAGCCGGCTATGACTGCTCCTGAAAAGATATTTACGAAAACCAGTGTTGTAAGCCAGAATACCCGTTTCTTGTACAAAAAAGTAACGGTTGCCTGTAACGGACTGATAATGGCGTTTTGTACGGCGCCGAACTTGTGAAAGTCCTCGGTTTGTTCTTCTTCGGCTACATCAAAAATATCATCAACGGTTACAATGCCCAGAAGCGTTCCGGCACTATCGATCACGGGAAGTGCTACCCTGTCGTGGTCCTTGAACATGCTTACACCGGTCTCCTGGTCGTCGAATGCGCTCAGTGCCGAAAATTTATAATCGATAAGTTCTCCGATCATCTGTTCGGGCGAGGCCAGGATTATTTCACGTATGCGAATATCGTCGATAAGGCGCCAGTTGTTGTCCACTACGTAAATTACGTTCAGTGTTTCGGAGTCTTGTCCGTATTGGCGAATATGCGCCAGCGTTTGTTCAACCGTGAAGTGGGGTTTAACGGCTACGTATTCCGGTGTCATCAGCCTACCTATGCTGTCTTCGGGATATCCAAGAAGTCTGGTTGCCATCTCCCTGTTTTCGGGAGTAAGCAACTGCATAAGACGTTGTGTTACCTTTCCGGGAAGTTCCTCTAGAAAAGCTGTGCGATCGTCTGGCTCCATATCGTTGAGCAGATCGGCTACTTTTAAAGCATGTTGCGCCAGTCTCTCTATAATCTTTTCCTGCTTGTCGTGCGAAAGCTCCTGAAAAACATTTTTTGCTTGCTCACGCGTCAGAAAACGGAACAATATCACTGATTCAAACTCGCTACTTCGGTCGATAATGCCGGCAAGTTCAAGGTGATCAAATTCGTGTATGGCGTTTCGCAACGTTGTCCATTCTTTCCTTTTGATTAGTTTAAGCAGGTCTTTTTCGTTACATATAGTCATAATAGTTTTCTTTGTGTCTTTCCTGTCTGGAGGTCCTGCTCTTACAGGAAAGGGCGGTGAGAATCACTGCCTTGTTTGAAAAGACAAAGGTAATCAAATTAAATCAAAATGACGCGATGTTTCAGGATGTTGGGTTGCGCAACAGGATTTACTGTGTCAATTTGAAATCCAAAGTGATGTTTTAGATTCCTTTCGGCATTTAGGTTAACGACAATATGGAGCGATGTAAGATTATTACTCAAAAAATGAAAAATGCACATTCCCGTATTTTCTCTCCGATACAAAATGAGGATGAGCGGAAAAGTTTTGTTTTCTGGAATGCTCCAGAATAAAAACTCCCTCGGGTTTCAGGAGTTCTTTTTTGAAAATAAGGTCGGGAATAGTGTCTATGGACTGTAAATCGTAAGGTGGATCCGCAAAGATAAGGTCGAACTTCTGTTTTACCGATTGGAGGTATTTAAACACATCGGCTTTTACCGGGAATAACTCTTTCGCACCCAGTAACTCCTGTGCTTTGCAAATAAAGTTGTAGTGGTTTTGATTCGTCTCAACGTTTACAACAAACGGACATCCGCGGGATACAAATTCCAGGGCTACGCTGCCTGTTCCAGAAAACAAATCCAGGGCTGTAGTTTCTTCCCAGTCCACCCGGTTATTGAGTACATTAAACAGGCTCTCACGCGCAAAATCAGTTGTGGGCCTTGCTTTAAGGTTTGCAGGAACCGGAATCCGCCTCGACTTATATTTTCCACTGATGATACGCATATTAACAGGCGTCCATATCCAAAAGAATATCGGTTGGAATATAGTTTTCGTTTCCAGGAGGGAGCAAATTGAGCTCTTCCACGTTTTTAATGAGTTTTTTCAATGTGGCAATGCTTTCTTTGTTATCCGGTAAATTTCCCGAAAGGACCAAAAGATCGGAATTTTGATCCAGGGATTGTTTTTCCCATACATTCACAATATTGAATAGCGCATCATATTTGTCCTTATCCGGATAGGTGTTGGCAGACAGTAACGTTGACCCTGAAAAGCAGGTTACGGAAACCATTTCATCGTGAAAATCCACAAAACATCTTTTTCGCCTGTCTACCACCCGATAGTTGGCAAAAAAGGGAAGAAGCCGGGCTTTATGGCTGAAAAAGGAAGGATTCCACAGGTTCCTACATAGAAACGAATAAACCTCTTCGTCCAAATCAAAAAGGATACGGCAGCTACTTTCAGAAATGTAATTATTTAAAACCTTCCCGCTCTCTCCGTGAATATTAAATTCAAAAAGCTCTTTTGCTTTTCTCCATTCAAAATAGGCGTCAGGAACGATCGTGTAACGGGGTGATACAATCGTTACAAAGGTTTTTTTAAAAGGCTGTGAGAAAAAATTGACCTCAAAAAATGTTTTTTCGATGTTTCCTATTAAAGATAAGTTTTTACTGAATGTTTTTTCCTGGTAATGGAACACCGACTTATCGGCTGGTGAAAAGATACAAAAAGAAAATCCATCCGGCATAAGCCGAATGGATAAAGTATACTTTTCAGATTGAGCTAAATCAATATTTTCCGGTAAAAACATAACCCAGTGCAGTGTTTACTGCTGAAATTATTCCCAGTTTCCGGCGTTATTGTTAGCCACTTGAAGGGATCCAACCATCATACCCGGATACCTGTCTCCTGGACGATCCAACACCTCTTGGATTTTCTGGTTCAACAGTTTCTTGTCCAGATCGCCCAAATAAACCGTGTAAGGAGTTTTTGCTTCGAAAACCTGTACCGGATAACCAGAGGCTGTAATCAGAGAATCCACTGCCATTTCAAATTTTGCACCGTTTCCGAAAGGAACGAAGGCCAATGAATCGGGATTGATTCTTCTGTTCGGGAAAAGTACTTCGGCAGCAGGAGCATAGATAGAGTCACGCATAAGCTGAGGAGCATTTTTGCTTTCATCCCACAAGCCTGCAGCACGGATCGCTTTTTCGTCTCCGGTGCGGATAATGCTCATGGCTTTCGCTTCAGTCATTCCGGCTTCTAATTGCTCTTCGGTAAGGTCTCCCGATCTGGCAACAGATGCTACCTTCCCGGTTTTGATGAAATCTGCCAATTCATTGAAATTAGCCGTATATGAACCTTTTTGCGTACGATAAGCAACCTGCGATGTGCGAATGTCAACCAGACGCTGGATGACTGCGTTGTCGCGACGTTTTACCTCTGCATTGAAGTCAATTGGGCCTTGAATACTTTTCCAGCAAAGGAAAGCTAATAGGATGATGGCTGCTACTAAAAGCACTCTTACTACAACTTTCATGGATGTTTGTTTTTAATTTTTTATTGAGTTTTTAAATTATTATTTTTGATTTTAGAGTACAAATTTAGAAAAAGAATAATAAATGTGCTACATTTACCACAAAAATAACTCAAAAAAATGATAAATCGGTATTTTATCGAAAAAATCAACGAAAATTTCGCTTTCGATTTTACTGCCGATCAACGTTCTGCGGTTGCAAAGATAGTTGATTTTCTTTACTCGCGGTCAAATAATCAGGTCTTTTTGCTGAAAGGATATGCGGGGACAGGCAAGTCTTCCCTTATTGGTAGTTTGGTTAAAACGATGTCGCAATTCAATCAAAAAGCCGTTTTGCTGGCTCCGACGGGACGTGCGGCGAAGGTTTTTTCGACATATGCCGGTCAGCCGGCATTCACTGTTCATAAGAAGATTTACCGGATGGACAAGTTTACTGAAGGACCCGGTACTTTTTCACTAGCCGAGAATAAACACAAACATACACTGTTTCTCGTGGATGAAGCATCTATGATCAGCAACGACAACAGAGAGTTCTCCATTTTTGGATCGGGCCGGTTGCTGGATGACCTGATGGAGTATGTTTATTCCGGCGAAGGAAACCGGCTACTACTTATTGGTGATACGGCTCAATTACCACCTGTGCAGCAGGATTTCAGCCCGGCTCTTGACGAAAAAACGATTGAATCTTTTTTTTTCGAAGTCGTTACCTGCACACTCACCGAAATAGTGCGTCAATCAGAAGAATCGGGAGTTCTGGTCAACGCAACGATGTTGCGTAATGCCTTGCGGAAGGGTAATACTGTTGACTTTCCCAAATTCAATGTCGATACATTCAACGATGTGAAAAGAATAACCGGCACGGAGCTTATTGATGAGATCTCGTCGGCTTACAACCGTGACGGTATTGAGGAGACTGTTGTGATTTCGCGTTCCAATAAACGGGTAAACGCTTACAATATGGGTATCCGTAATACGGTACTTTACCGGGAAGAGGAACTTTCGCCGGGTGATTTGCTGATGATTACAAAAAACAATTACTATTGGGCAAGTGATATGGAAAATGTTGACTTCCTGGCCAATGGCGAGTTTGTGGAGGTCGTACGTGTTCGCCGGGAGGAAACAATGTATGGATTCCGTTTTTGTAATGTCCTGCTTCGGCACAAAGATTACGGAGTGGAGTTCGAAGCAAAAATTAATCTTGATAGCTTGCACACCGAGGTGCCCGGCCTAACCCGTGAACAAAACGAACAGCTCTTCGCAGCCATAAACGGAGATTATGCTGATATTTCCCGGAAAAGTGCCCGGTACAAAAAAGTAAAGGAGAACCCCTATTTTAATGCACTTCTTGTGAAGTATGGATACGCCGTTACCTGCCACAAAGCCCAGGGTGGAGAATGGAAAAACGTTTTCCTGGACCTGGGGTACGTGAATGAATCGCATATGGGCGATAATTTCTACCGCTGGCTTTACACTTCAATAACAAGAAGTTCACAAATGTTATATCTTGTGAATTTGACAAACGATTTTATTGAAGGAAACAAATAATGATTACTTTTGTGGTCGAATTTATCCCGTTTTTTAACAAAAAAGCAACTGAAACCGGATAATCATGGAAAAGAAAAACGAATATATCGATAGGCTGCTTCAGAACTTACAAAGCCTTGAAGCAAAGGTTTCCGCCATCAAACAGGATGAGTCTGTTTCTTTCTCTTTCTTTCGCGACGCGTTTCAGAAGGGGCAGGAGGTGATGCGTTTGCTTCATGAACTGGAAATGTTTCAGATAGAAGATATGAAACACCAGATGGAGAAACTGATGTTGTTCTTGTCGGAAAGTAAACTGCGAAAGCCTGAAGAGGAGGTGAAAAGTATTGATCCGCCTGCTGCGCAGGAGGAGAAGTTAGCCCACATCCGGAAAAATGCTTATGCGGAAGGTCTCGCTTTACCCACATACACCAATCCCAGGAATACAGAATCGAAAAAAGAAGAGGCCTCTGAGGAGTTTTCCGGTGTGATCCGTTCGGTAAACGATGTTATTCAGGCACCTCCTCCCAAGTTGGATGTCAAACGCGGGCTGAGCCTGAATGACCGGTTTTATTTTCAGCGAGAATTATTTGATAACGATCGTGAAGCGATGAATGCGATGATGATCCGCCTCAATGCATTCGATAATTATGGAGATACCGAACGGTATTTAAGAGAAAAAACCTCGTGGGATTTTAAGGACGAGAGGGTGAAAAGTTTTTTGGAACTGCTGAAAAAGGGTTTTGAGTAAATTGTAATTGCTCTGCGTTATGAGTCGCTGTGTTGATGTTTTCTCCCAAACGATCGAATAGCGATTGATTTACAGCTAAATAAAAACCGAATAACAATTAAAATGGGAAAGCTGGTAGTTGTACCGACCCCTGTCGGAAATCTGGAAGATATGACGTTGAGGGCGATTAACGTGCTGAAAAGTTGTGATTTAATTCTTGCAGAAGATACACGGACAACCGGTTTCCTATTGAAACATTTCGGCATTGAAACCCGGATGCAATCGCATCACAAGTTTAATGAACATCAAACGTCCATTTATATTGCAGAGCGGATCAAAGGGGGAGAGACCGTTGCGCTCGTATCGGATGCCGGTACTCCGGCGATTTCCGATCCGGGATTCCTGCTTGTCCGTGCCTGTGTAGAGGAAGATGTTGAGGTGGAGTGCTTGCCGGGAGCAACAGCATTTGTTCCGGCTCTGGTAATGTCGGGGCT
Source organism: Petrimonas sulfuriphila (assembly GCA_038561985.1). NCBI lineage: Bacteria > Pseudomonadati > Bacteroidota > Bacteroidia > Bacteroidales > Dysgonomonadaceae > Petrimonas > Petrimonas sulfuriphila. Next base: position 1,984,007 of record CP073276.1, read on the forward strand.
TCCCAACGACCGGTTTTGCTTCGAGGGGTTTTTACCGCAGAAAAAAGGTAGGCAAACCCGGTTGAAAGAGCTCGCTGAAGAGTCACGAACGATGGTTTTCTACGAGTCACCTTACCGGATAGTAAAAATGATAACGCAACTGGCTGAATTTATGGGCACAGATAGAAAAGCATCCGTTTCGCGGGAAATATCCAAAATATTCGAAGAAACCATTCGTGGAACATTGTCGGAACTTATCGAGCATTTTACGGCTCATGAACCCAAAGGAGAATTTGTGATCGTTGTAGAGGGAAAATCAAAATAAACATTTTTGAACTGAATTCGTTTAATAACAATAAAAGTATTGAATTATGAAAAAAGTATTCATTCTATTGCTCGGCGCAGGAGTTTTGTTTTCTTGTACCAATTTTGGAAAGAAAGTGACCGAATCCGAAGAATATCAAAAGTTGCAGGCAGAACGAGATTCATTGCAGGCGGTTTTGAAAACGTCGGATGCCGAAACCCAGGAAATGATGGCTGTGATCAGTGAAGTTGAAGCGAATTTCGATAAGATCCGTGAAGCGGAAAAGTACATTTCAACTCAATCCGCGCAAAGCGGGGAGATGAGTCAGGATACTAAAAAAAGAGTAAGCGATAACTTCCAGATGATTCAGGAGATTTTGAAACGAAACAAAGCTCAACTGGCGGAACTGAACAGGAAGTACGCTTCCAGCAACAAGCAGGTGGCGTCGATGCAAAGTACGATTGACCGGTTGAACAAGGAAATGCAGGAAAGTTCTGCAAGGCTGGTGGTACTGCAAGGGGAATTGGCTAAACGCGATGCGACCATTGCCCAATTGTCGAGTGACATCAGCGAGCTGGCTCAACATGCGGAAGAACAGTCTTCGACCATCAAAGAACAGGACAAATCGTTACATACGGCTTATTATGTTTTCGGTACTGCCAACGAGTTGAAAGAACAAAAAATTCTTTCGGGAGGTTTCCTGAAATCCACTAAAGTGATGCAGGATACTTTTAACAAGGATTATTTCCTGCAAATCGATGTCCGTGAAGTGACGGAAATTCCTTTGTATGCTCCCAAGGCTAAAATCTGGTCGACGCATCCCGAGGGAACTTACGAGTTCGTAAAGGGAGCCAACGACAACCTCACTTTCCAGATCACCGATACTCAACGGTTTTGGAGCCTCACGAAGTATTTGATTATTGAGGTGAATTAAGAGCGAAGGGGGAAATTATGAAAAAAATAGCATCCTGGGCGTTTATTGCGTTCAGGATGTGTTGTCTAAAGCATTACTGATTTTTGGTCCTCGAAATGAAATATAAAAACCTTTTTATCGATCTGGACGATACCCTGTGGGATATTCACCAAAACGGCAAGGAATGCCTGGAAGAGATTTATTCGGATTACGGTTACAATAGGTTTTATCCTACGTTCGATGATTACTACAACGTTTATATGCCATCCAATCATCATCTGTGGAACTTATACCGTCTGGGTGAAATAAGAAAGGAAGAACTGATTGTGGAACGTTTTCTGGTTCCGGTCAGGAAGTTTGGAATCAATGATCCGGGATATGCCAAATCGTTGAGCGACGATTTTTTGGAGCGTACCACCCGAAAAACAAAGCTGATCGACGGCACCTTGGATCTTCTGGATTATCTGAGGCCGAAATACCGGATGCACATACTCAGCAACGGGTTTCGTGAAGTTCAGTTTAAGAAAATTGAGAACTCGGGTTTGCAGCCCTATTTCGATAAAATTATTCTTTCGGAAGATGCAGGGGTGAATAAACCGCATCCCGGTATTTTCACTTACGCACTGAAAAATACCAACTCCCGCCGGAACGAAACCCTGATGATTGGCGACAGTTGGGATGCAGATATTGCAGGAGCACAAAAGAGCCGTATCGCACAAATCTGGTTTAATCCGGCGAATCTTTCATCCGACGGGTTTGAACCAACCTACACTGTGGAAATGCTGGAAGAGATAAAAGAGTTGTTGTAGTTTTACTGCCTCCTTAGTGGCATGGTCATGCATCTCGGCCCTCCGCCTCCACGCGGAAGTTCGGATCCATCCAGTGTAACCACACATTTCACGGACGTTTCCATGTCGAATCTTCCGCTTATCACATCGTCGGCCCGTACAATTTCAAATCCCTTTTTGTTTAATTCTTCCAACGTGTTAATGTTTCGGGCATACGAAATTACTTTGCCGGGTGCGATTGCCAGAAAATTGGCTCCGCTGTGCCATTGTTCCCGTTCTTGGTCCCAGTCGTCGGCCCTTCCACCACAAATGACCGGTTCGACCTCCATGCCTAGTTTTTTTAGTGCTGCCGGGATATTGTTCATGGGTGCGATTTTAACTACTTTCCCGTTTTCGATCTGGATGTGTACGGTTTTGTAGGGATTGCTGTTTAATATCAGAGGTTTATAAACCATGGCGGTATTTTTGTCTAGAAAGGTGAAAGCCATGTCCAAATGGATAAACGATTCGGGTGTTTCCGGTAATTGTTGAACAATAACATGTCTTTTGCTGAGCTTTTCCCTGCACAGCTCCTGAATCAATAGATCGATGGCTTGGGGACTGGTGCGTGCTCCGCTTCCGATTAACAGCACATCTTCACGTGCGACCAATACATCGCCCCCCTCTATTTTCACGGAGGGGTTGTTTTGTGAAGCATCATACATGTTAGTGATCTTGCCGTTGAAAAACAACCCGCTATTGAAAATCGCATCCATGATAAACGATTCTCTCATGCGCACCGCATTGGCCATCTTACAAACCAACGAGGTGTTGCCAATGGTTACCGATGTGTCGCGCGTAAAATAAAAATTGTATAAGGGCTGCAACGCATAATACTCTTCTTTCAGAAAGTCGGTCAGGGTCTTTACCTGCATCGGAAGCCCTTCAATCAATATTTTTGTTAACTGGGATGAGGATAATTCCAGGAGATAATCGAAATAATCTTCTACCTGTTCCGTCACACAGATTTTTTGAAGCAACGATAATCGTTGCCCGGGAATTTCCAGCACTTTTTCAAGCAGGTCGGAAACTTTATATACTAAAGAAGTTTTTTCCAGTACACCTTTTAACTGGGCATATTCTTTTTGTGCGATAGAGAGGTTAAGGATGTCGCTGTAGAGTGCCCGCTGAGCATTTTTTGGTGTCATGTTTTCCACTTCAGGACCCGGATAGTGCAACATTACCGCTTCCAACTTTCCGATTTCCGATTGAACGTTTAAGGTGAGTTTGCTCGTAGACATAATACGTAAGATTTGATTTAAAACACAAAAATAGTAAAATTTAAGTTATCCTGTTTTTTAGACACGTGTATTTTTATAATTGAAAGCTTTCAGTATGTCAGACATGAGTTGTCGTTTTGAAAAAAACAAACCGAATAATTATCTTTTTGATAAAAATTATTATACCTTTGTTTCAGAGAATTAACTCATTTAATCTTCATTGTTATGAAAAGAAATGCCATTATCATTGGAGCTGCCGGAAGGGACTTCCATAATTTCAACACATTTTTCAGGAAGAATAAGGATTACCGTGTGGTTGCTTTTACAGCAGCACAGATTCCGTATATCGACGGAAGGGTTTATCCTGCCGTTCTCGCGGGAAAAGAACTTTATCCGGAAGGAATCCCCATTGTGCTGGAATCTGAATTGCCGGCGTTGATCAAAGAGAAAAATATACACGACTGCATTTTTTCATACAGCGACGTGCCTTATCCGAAATTGATGCACTTGAGTGCGGTGGTAAACGCAGCTGGAGCGAACTTTGTTTTGCTGGGGCCGAATGAAACCATGCTTACGAGTACTAAGCCTGTGATAGCTGTTGTTGCTACACGCACGGGGTGTGGTAAGTCTCAGACTTCTAGAGCTGTAGTGGAAAACCTGATAAAGCGTGGGTTAAAAGTGATCGTCGTACGCCATCCGATGCCGTACGGTGACTTGGCGGCCCAGGCTGTGCAACGATTTGCCACGGTGGAAGATTTGAAAAAGCACAAATGCACCGTCGAAGAAATGGAGGAATATGAACCCCATGTGGTCAGGGGTAACGTTATTTACGCAGGCGTCGATTACGAAAGGATTTTGCGGCGGGCTGAGGAAGACCCCGATGGTTGCGACGTGATTTTGTGGGACGGCGGGAACAACGACTTCTCGTTTTTTAAACCCGATCTTACCATCACCGTGGCCGATCCGCATCGTGCCGGAGCCGAAGTGAACTATTACCCCGGGGAAGTGAATTTAAGGCTTGCCGACGCAGTAGTCATCAATAAAATGGATACGGCCTCTCCGGAAGGTGTCCGGACTGTTCGTGAGAACATTGCCAGGGTAAATCCTGCAGCCATAGTGATCGATGCAGCCAGTCCTGTTAAAGCAGATAATCCCGGATTAATCCGAGGAAAGCGTTGCCTGATTGTCGAAGATGGGCCAACATTGACTCACGGCGAAATGAAGATCGGTGCCGGTACCGTTGCGGCACAGAAATACGGATGTGCGGAAGAGGTTGACCCGCGTCCTTTTGTCGTGGGCGAATTAGCAAATACGTTTGCTGCCTATCCCCATATCGGCACTATTCTGCCGGCCATGGGTTATAGCGACCGGCAACTGAAGGACCTGGAAACAACCATTAACCGTGCAGATTGCGATACGGTTGTCATTGGCACACCCATCGACTTGAATCGGTTGATCCACATTCAGAAGCCCGTTGTTCGGGTTCACTACGATTTGCAGGAAATAGGCACTCCTACGTTGAATGAGGTATTGGATGATTTTGTGAAGCGATGTAAGCTGGGATAAAAGGGTTTGCCGGGGGCGGGCCGGTTTAACTGAGGTGCTCCTTCAACGATTCCACCCACTTTTCGATGCGTTCGTCGGTGAGGTCGGCGTCGTTGTCTTCATCCAGCGGTAATCCCACAAAAACGCCGTTTTTTAATGCCCTGGAGTAATCGAATTGGTAGCCGTCGGGAGAAACTTCACCAACTGTTGTTGCTCCTTTTTCCGAAACTGTTTCGTACAAAATACCCATCGCATCCACGAAAGAATCGGGATAAATGAATGAGTCGCCCAACCCGAAAAGAGCAACTGTTTTCCCCGTCAGGTCCATTTTTTCCAGCTTGTGGTAGAAATCAGACCAGTCATCCTGCAAATCCTTTACTCCCCAGGTCGAAATGCCGAGGATTAGTACATCGTTGGAATGAAAAGCTTCTTCATCACCGTCGTAAATGTCGATCAGGGAAGGAGAGTACTCCGATAGTCTTTCAGCGATTTTCTCAGCGGCTCTCTTTGTGTTTTCGGTGCTGGAGCCGTATATAATTGCAATTGACTTCATAAGCTTATGTGATTAAAAAATGATTTTGCAAAGTTAACATTTAGTTTCATATCCGCAAACAGAAAGAAATTTATACCCGGGAGCAAGAAAGCGTACTGCGGTTTTAGCCGCAGTGCGCTTTTGCAGATTTCCTTTTCTGTGAATAGTTTTGGTTACGGTGCAAACGTGGAATATATCCTGAAACTATTGGCGGGAATAGCAAGGTTCATCATTGAAGAGGTTGCGTTCAGAGTTTCCAGACTGTTCATATAATTGTACCATGTCCCTGTCTTCGGGAAAGTGGTTGACGCGGTTATGGCTGCGTTTGTGAAATTGCCAACAACAACTATCTGCTTGCTGTTTCCGAACGAGGAAAGGGTGAGAAAACGGCCTTGCTCCCAGAAAGATTCGGTCACTTGCCAGTTAAGGTTGGCGGTGGAGCTGAACAGTTCGGGATGATCATGTCGCAGGTTGATCAGGAGGGAATAAGTCGTGTGGAGTTGCTTCCGTTCGGGTACGTCAACGTAATTCCAACGAACGGGTTTCTTTCCGGTACGTCCGTTATAATCGATATTTACGTCGTACCCCAATTCGCCGAACTGCCATATCATTTTAGGTCCTGGAACGGTAAAGAAAAAAGCCGCGTTGGTTTCCAGCCTTTTCATCCTGGCGTTTAAATCGGTTTTTATTGGATCAATACCCCATTGAACCTGTTTGTATGCGAGACGCTCTTCGTCGTGACTCTCCATGTAGCTAACCAGGCTGTTTGCTGGACGTGAAGCATTGTAGTATGTGCCCGACAAATCAGAATTGTCTGTTTTATAGCCCATTGCCGTTTGGCCATACTGCCAGTTCATGTTTCTCCAAACCATCATTCCAGCGTTTGCCAGTTCGGTTTCTTCGCGGTTGTCGGCAAAATGTTCCAAGATTACCAGGGCTTCAGATTTCACATTCTTGATGACTGCGTTGTATTCTTTCAGAATAGCAATGCGCGATGCATCGTAGTTTCCGGCAGTAGCTTCAGAACTCTGGTTCTGAGTAAACCCTTTGGTAAGGTCAAACCGGAAACCGTCGATGTTGTATTCTTCCAGCAGAAATTCCAGGTTTCGTTTTACGAATTTTCTGACCAATTCGGACTGGTGGTTGAAGTCGTGAAAAACAGAGTAGGGATGGGGTGCATTCACATTGAAATAAGGGTTGTTAGCCGAGGTTTTATTGTTTTTTACGTCCCACCATATTCTCGCAAAGGGATTGGCTCCGGTGGCGTGATTATACACAACGTCGAAGAGTACGGCAATACCCCGTTTGTGGCATTCATCGATAAACTGTTTGTACATCCGGTCGGTACCGTAGGCTTTGTCCAGAGCGAAAAAGAAGGCCGGATTGTAGCCCCAGCTGTCGTTTCCATCGAATTCCTGCACCGGCATAAGTTCGATGGCGTTTACTCCCAGATCTTTTAAATAATCCAATTTCTGAATGGCTCCGCTGATATTCCCCTGTTCCGTGAAATCCCTCAGCAGCAGTTCATAGATTACCAGGTTATCTGTTGGTGGTGTTGTAAAGTCGGTAACTTGCCAGTTATAGGTGTCGGGACGGGTATTGAAAACGGAAACAATTCCGTTCCCTTTTGGCGGATATATTTTATTATCGGGATAGGTGCTTGAGGAGATGAATGGATCGTTATAGGGGTCGAGTATCTTGCGTGAATAGGGATCGGCAACATAGACCGTTTCTCCGGTTTTTGTCCCTAAATAATACTGAAAAGCATATTCTTTAGCTGGATCCAATCCAGAGACTGTTAACCACCAACATCCGGAGGCATCGTCTCTGTTCATCTGTGATTTTTCGTCTTTTGTAGGTTCCCAATTGTTGAAATCCCCAATAACGTGGGCAAAGTCTTTGTGGACGCCATTTTTATCTTTGTCGTACAAGACAAAGGTTACCGTGGAGTTATTTATGATGTTAATTCCTTCACTTACTTTTGCCGGCAGAGGTAACTTCTTGATTGGTTCCGGCCGGGGAATGTCATCTTTACATGAGATTGCCAATAGAAGGAGAGAAATAAAAACGGCTTTGCTTAATGTTTTCATATTAAAATGTTTTGTTTCCTTATTTCTCAACTTGGACTGTTTGTCTGCCCCTCTGCCACAATCACTTCTTTCGGACCCAGCTTCAGTGTTTTGCCAAAAGACACTGTTTTTCCCGAGATCACATCTTTTCCACTTGTTTTGTTTTGAATTGACTCTCCGTAACGGTCGAGATTTATTTCCACATCATTCGAGGTCCCGTTCATGAACACCAGTATGCTTTCATCGCCAAGATAACGCTCATAAACGTAAACACCTTTTTGGAGCACGTAATGTTTCATCTTGCCTTTGGCAATGACCTTGTTGCCGCGACGCCAGTGAAGTAGCTTGCTGAGAAAGTCGAATGCTTTGTTCTGGAGAGTGTCGCGTCCCTCTCGGGTAAAATGGTCCGATTTATCACCGAGCCATCCGCCCGGCATATCGCGACGGATATCTCCGTCACTGAGGCTTTTGTTACCGTTCATCAGCAGTTCGGTGCCGTAGTAGATCTGCGGTGTGCCGGGCATGGTGAGCAGGAACGTGATTGCTTGCTTCCAGCCGGAGAGATTCTCTGGATACTTTTTCAGGAAGCGGTCGGTATCGTGGTTGTCTAGGAACCGCAGCACGTTGTAGATATCCGGATAGATAAAGTCGTAGGTCATGTGGTCGTAGATACCGTGCAGCCCCCCATTCCATTCGGTAGTCTCTTCAACGAAGGCTGTGTGCGACAGTCCCATAAAGCGGAAGTCCATCACTGATTTGAGGTTTGTATTATCACGGTTGTTCAGTTTGCTGTCTTTCTGCCAGAATGCTGTTCCGATGGGATTGTTCAGCCATGCTTCTCCCACGATATTGTAGGTCGGATATTCTTTGTAGACAGCGTTACACCAGTCGACCATCATCTCGTAGTCAGCATAAGGATAGGTATCCTGTCGGATGCCATCCACGCCGGAGTATTCGATCCACCAGATGCTGTTCTGGATGAGGTATTTTGCTACGTGGCGGTTGCGCTGGTTCAGGTCGGGCATGGAGGGCACGAACCATCCGTCCACCATCTTGCTTCTGTCGTACTCCGATGCGTAGGGATCGAAGTACATCTCCTTCATGTGGGAGGTCTGTACATACTCTCCCAGGTTATTGAACCAATCGGGTGAGGGAACTTCTTTTAACCAGGGGTGGTCGCTCCCGCAGTGGTTGAAAATCATGTCCATCACTACCTTCATCCCTTTGTCATGGGCATCGCTGATTAGCTGACGATACTCCTCGTTGGTGCCGAAACGAGGATCCACCCGGTAGTAGTCGGTGGTGGCATATCCGTGGTAGGAACCACCCTCCATGTCATTCTCCAGCACCGGGTTGAGCCATATCGCGGTGACTCCCAGGTCGGAGAGGTATCCCAGGCGATCGGAGATCCCCTTGATGTCACCGCCGTGTCGGGCGTTGGGGTCGTTGCGGTCCACCTTGTATTCGGTGCGCATCGGTATCTGGTCGTTCGTGGGATCGCCGTTGGCAAAACGGTCCGGCATAATCAGATAGAGCACATCTGATGGGCCGAAACTTTCAATAGCCATACGTTGCGGATCGCGTGGTTTCAGTTCGTAGTTGTACGTGATCTTCTTTTTTCCTTCGGTAAAAACGATTTCGAACTTTTGCGGAGCACTGTCAGAAATATCTAAGTACAAAATCTGATAGTTGGGGTTTTCAAGCGTTACCGCCTCTTTCAGGTATACATCTTTTGCCGTAACCGAAACCTTATATGAGGCGATATCCTTGCCCGAAATCATCAGTTGTAGCTCTGGCTCCTGCAAGCCGGACCACCAGGAGGCGGGTTCGACCTTTATTTGTTGCGCCTGAAGCACGAGCGACGCGAAAAAGGTAAGAAAGGTGAAAATTCTTTTTTTCATTGCATGAGATAAGCTGAAAAGCCTGAGGCTGTTCTGATGAGAGCCTCAGACTTTTCGGCAGTTAGTTATTATTACTTGATTGACCCTGTGTTGTCGTCAAAATGCAACGTGGCCACCTGGCCGGCTGTAACTGCAACTGCTGCTTGATCACCGCCATCATTTCGGTATTCGATCGTTGTGTTATAAACATTAAATTCAGCCTGCCACCAATCGGGAATCCAGGGATGGGATACGTACATACGCAGATTGCCGCTTGTTGTTGTCGGAGGCGAAACAACGGTTCGGGTGTCCAGATTGACTGTAAACAAGTTGGATGCTTTATCTTTGTCCCAGCCACCATAGGTGTCACCCATGCCGAAAACTTTCACCGGGACAACAGACAATTTTTTCTCATTGTTACGCAAATCAAGCACGATAGTGTAAATCCCCGTCTCGGCGATTGACATGTTGCCGCCACTTTCGGTAACTGCAATGCCATTGGAATCGAAAGAAGTAATTTCTCCAAATCCAAGATTGGTATTTCCCCAGTTGGCATTGGATAGTTTGAATCCTTTTCCCGCCTCAAGGGAGAGAATCTTCCAGTATAAACCCTCATTTCCCCCTGCCACTTTGTGCATCTCTGCCGCTGCCTTGGTGCCGGGAGTATCCCATCCGTATGAGGTGGCATCGCCCACCAGATACATTTTTTCCGGATATTCCGGCGGGACAACCGCTTCACCGATGATGTCGAAGGAGGCATTGTAGGCACGGCTCCTTAAGTCGTACTGGATGGTGAATTCAAACTCACCACCTACTTCAGTGGTGAAGTCGGAGCCTCCGGGCCTTACCTGGCTCATTGCATTTTCGATTAGCGGTGCTTGCGATGTGCCGAAGTTGCCCAAGTCAGTAAATAACTTAGCTTTTCCGCCTTCTTTATTGATTTCTTGTCCCCAGCCTCCGCTGTACCTGAATTTATAACCGCCAGGTGTCATGTTAAGCTTGCCTTTCCAAGTGATGGTCAACTTGTCATCGAACGAAGGAGCACTTAATGCTGTTTCTCCATCCCAGCCTTTTGGGGTGGCAGCACCAATTACACCATAATTTACGGGCAGGATGTTTATTTCCTTTAAAGCGGTATTTACAACTACGAAGTAAAAGTCGTCTTTTTCAACTTTTAAGGGAGTAGCATCTTGTGAAAGCGTATATACTGTAATATTGTCGGCTTTTTTCACTTCACCTCCATTGCCATATTTTACAACCTGATTTAAATCGGCAGCAACGGAAATAGTGAAATCTCCGTCAGCTTTTAACCAGGTATAGATTCCTACTAATTCGGGCAGTTCTGTCACGTCTCCATCGAGAGGAACTGCTTTTAAAGCCGAGGCCGGGGCCTCTCCGCTGTACACGGTGGCCGAACCGCTGATGTACACCCCTTGTTGAATGTCTTCAACAATTGTCCAATTTTCGTTGTCACTGCAATTCGCTAAAAAAGGCAGCAGCAAGAACAATAGATATTTATATAAATGTTTCATTTCTGTTTAGTTTATTTAATTGGTATATCCGGGGTTTTGGGTCAAGTTGGTGTTCAACGATAACACATCTACCGGGATAGGGAATACGGATCTGTAAGGAGCCGAAACCGGCCGGTCTGAAATGGGTTGATGAAATTTGCCGAAGCGGATTAAATCCTGACGCCTCATCCCTTCCCATGCGAATTCCAGCAATCTTTCATCCAACAGGTTGTTAAGAGTTGCTGGCCTGGCGCCGGCCCCAGCTCTCGCTCTTACTTGCTGCAACTCGGCATCTCCGTTCTGTCCGGCTCTTACCAACGCCTCAGACTTCATTAGCAGCACATCCGCATAGCGGAACAATACCCAGTCGTTGTGAACCAGCTGACCACCCGCCTGGGCTGTCGGATCAAATTCATATTTAGCCAACCGGGCACCAGCGGTTTTCTCGTTGGTACTTCCTGATACATCAAGCGCAATGGCATCCGGCTTGTATTCCAGCTCCTTGTCTCCATCCATCACGGGATTGCCGTCGGGTCCGTAGACCTTCCCCAGAAAATAAGTTTTCTCCATACGGGGATCAACCGCATCTTTTCTAAAGACAGCCAAAGCTTCCTTGGTTGCCGAGGCTCCGTTCCATCCATCCTGTGAATAGGCTTTAGCGTGCGCATAGTGCCTAGAACGAACAAGATACATGTTGCGGGCTTTATAGAGTACCGGATCCATTGGGATGACGAAGATATTCTCTTTCGAACTCTCGTTGGTAATGCTAAAATTCTTCGAAAAATCGCTTTCCAATGTGTATCCCAACTCAGTAATAGAGTCGCAATATGCAACGGTGGCCTCCCACGGCGTTTTGTTTGCTCCACCAACATTGAAAGTGGTTGTTCCGTTCGGTATGCCATTATTGTCTGTCCAATCATCATCTGCATATACTTGTGCATTTAATGCCAATTTCGCCATCAGATAGTAGGCAACCGGGCGGGTCATCCGGCCGTAAAATTCACCTTGTTTGGAACTGTTGGCTGTTGATAAAAGCGGAATGGATGCTTCCAGTTCTTTCTTTATAAATGCAAAAACTTCCGATCGGCTCGACTGTCTTACGTCGGCTATCTGAACAGAGGCTGTTTCAACAATGGGAACCCTTGCATAGAGATCCATCAGGTAATAGTAGTACATGGCTCTGATTGCCTTCACTTCAGCCAGGTAGACGGGAAGAAAGCTGTTTTCCGGGTCTTCCTCCACCAATGCGTTTAACTTATCGATGGATTGGTTGGTTTTACCGATCACCCGGTATAGATAGTCCCAGCTTCCTTTTACCAGGGAGTTATCGGTTTTCCAGTTATGTGTGAAAATATCTTGCCACAAACCACCATCAAACCAGTCACCACCACGTGTGGGGAGAAGCGCTTCATCGGCTGTAAAAGTGTTGAGATCGTAGATTCCCCTGTCTGTGCCGGCCAAGCCCTGGCTTCCTCCGTCTCCGCCAATTTCGGTGTAGAGGCTGGCTACGGTATTCAGATAAATAAGCACAGGACTTTTAAATGCTTCGTTCTCGGGCATCTGATCTGCCGGATTTTCATCCAGGTTGCAGCTGAAAAGAACAAATGCAAACGAGAGTAATAAACTGTATAATATTTTATTTTTCATAATCTCACTTCAATTAAAAGTTAATACTTAAACCCAGTGAATAGGTGCGGGAAAGCGGATAGAACCTTTTGTCGTCAAGCCCCAGTTCTTCATTCACCGTGGTACTGTTTATCATTGGAGATAAACCGGAGTAGTTGGTAAATGTGTGCAAATTATTTACAGATGCAGTTAAACGTATAGAATTTACCCAATTTTTCATTTTTTCCACATTGAAGTTATAGCCCAGTGTTACATAAGCGATATGCAGGTAATCGCCTTTTTCCAGCCAATAGTCGGTTACCGTGCTGTCAAAGATTTTCTTCTCGGGAGCATCGGGCAATACATTATAGGTTGGGAATACGTTCATATTCATGTAGGATAATGATGTTCCATTGTAAATTTTATGGCCAAAAGCACCGTTCATTTGTGTTTGGATATCGAATGCCTTGTAACGGAAACTGATGTTGGTTCCCATGATCACTTTCGGCATTGCCTGGCCGGCAAAATACCTGTCGGCTCCGTTGTTCAAATTAATAGCCGGATCCTCATCGAGGTTCAGAATGTTATAGCTATAGCTTCCTAATCCGTCGTTGATTATGCCATTTGATTTAGGTAAGTAGAAAACACCCAATGGCTGACCAACAACCTGATAAGTTACGTATGTGTTCCCACCTTGGAATCCTGCACCGTTAATTCTTGCCAGTTGCATATATTCTGCTGCATTGAGTTCTTGTCCCATGTAGGTTCCGCTTAACGATAAGAGCTTATTTTTCTGGAATGCCATGTTTCCCGATACGGTCAACTCCATATCCTCCGTTCTGAGGGGTGTAATACCTAGTGAAACTTCCAAACCGCTATTTTCCATTTCACCTAAATTAGCAAGCAATTTTGGATGCACAAAGGGAGGTACCGGTACATCGTAGTTATACAGCAAATCTTTTGTCCTGGAGTAATAATAATCGATGGTGGCTGTCAGTTTCCGGTCAAAGAAGGATGCGTCCATACCCACGTCGAACATGTCTTTGGTTTCCCACCTCAAATCGGGATTCGCATTTCTGTTATACCCGTAGGTTACTGTTGGTACTCCGTTGACACTGGTCAATCCTGAAGGCCCCATCAGCAAAAGGGAATTGTAGGCACTGATGGCATCCTGATTACCGGTACGTCCGTATCCGACTCTCCATTTAATTTCGTTAATTTCGTTGATGTCTTTAAGGAAAGATTCCTCGCTCATTACCCACGCCAGAGACGCTGAAGGGAAAAACCCCCATTTGTTGTTCTCTCCTAATTTCGAAGAACCGTCGAAACGCATATTTACTGTAGCAATATAGCGGTTAGCGTACATGTAGTTCACCCGACCAAGAAATGAGTTCAAACTGTATCCGTTTTTATATGAACTCACATCTCCGTACTTTACAACAGCACCGGCAGCCAGGTTGTCATAACCGAAAAAGTTAGTGTCAAATCCACGTGCGTTTGCTCCGAATCCGGTGTAATTGTAGTTTTGCCCTTCAATCAACGCTAATGCGTCTAAACGGCTGTTTTGGAACATTTTCTTGTAGTTCAGGCTTATGTTACCCATCAGGATATTGCTCTTATTCATTCCTCTATAGGCTTTACCTCTGCCTTCCCTTACCCCTTGTTTAATGTTGGTGGGAATGTAGTTCATGTTCTCTTTTGCATTGTAGGTATAAGACCCAAATGCGCTTAAATTCAGGTTGTCGTTGATGGCCCATGTTAACCGTCCATTTGTTGACAAATAGGCGTTGTCTTCTTTGTCGCTGATAGTTAAACGACCAAGCGGGTTGTCCACTTCGTTTGCATTCGGATCTTCCGGCCAGGTGCCATCATCGTTTTGGGTATTGGGAAAAGTGGGGTTGAAAGATGCGGCGGAATAAAACGTCTTTTGGTAGTCGTTGACATATCTGCTTTCTCTTTTTGAACCAAACATACCCAGATCAAGTTTAAGCTTGTTATCGAAGTAAAGCTGACTACCGTCAATTTTTGCAGTGTAGTTCCTCATCGAGTTATTTTTGATTATCCCTTTTTGGTCAATGACACCCAAGGATGCTCTGAAATTGGTTTCAGCTGTTCCGCCACCAAAAGAAATGCGGTGATTTTGTGTGTATCCGGTTTGGAGCATTTCTTGCATGAAGTTGGTGTTGGCGCCCTTGTCCAATGCGTTGGCGTATCCCATCGACTCCACGGCAGCTCTGTAACCGTCGGCGTTCAACATGTTGATGGTTTTGTAAACATCTTCAACGCCGAAAGTCCCGTCATAATTGATGGATTTTGTTCCGGCTTTTCCTTTTTGTGTGGTAACAACAATCACACCACTTGCTCCTCTCGAGCCGTACTGTGCTGTTTCCGAGGCGTCTTTTAAGATGGTGAAACTTTCGATGTCGGATGGAGAAAGAGCATTCAACAATGCCAGGTCGCCAAACACCCCGTCAATCACTACAAGGGGGTCATTTCCTCCTGATAACGAGGTTGTTCCGCGAATCCTGATGGCGCTTCCCGCTGTCGGGTCGCCGCCAGTCTTCTGGATATTTACTCCGGCTACTTTTCCTTTAAGGGCATCCAGCGGATTCACGATAACCCCGGCGTTCATGTCTTCTCTTCCAACCTTTTCCACGGCACCGGATATGGTACGTGTACTTCCTGTTGCATAACCGATTACCACCACTTCATCCAGCAATTCCATGTCTTCTTGCAGGATAACTTCTATGCTGTTTCTGTTTTGAATGGCTATCGTTTGGGTTATATAACCCACATAAGAGATAACGAGTGTTCCATTACCCGGAGCCTGGATGGAAAAATTCCCGTCGTAATCCGTTACCACACCCGAGGTTGTTCCTTGTAAAAGGATACTGGCTCCGATGATCGGTTCGCCCGCAACATCTTTTACCGTTCCCCGCACATTTATCGTAGAGCCCGTTTGAGCGCTGACCGATAAAATCATTAGCATGCTCGACAACACTGTCATCAAGAACGCTTTCGTACTTTTTTTGAAATTTACATGCATGTTTGTTAACGTTGTAAGATTAACTGATTTATACTTTTCTACTCTCTACTTTTTTCGCAGAATTACATTAATTATAAGTAAATGACGGCAAATGTGTTCTCATTTATTCATATTAATTTCCACTCTTGACACAAAAGTAAGGTTAAAACAAAAAATTGCACGGATAAAACAGTGTTTTAACTGTATTTACCTGTGCAAACGATTGCATTTTTTAAGTGTAAAAAATAAACTGTCAGTAATTTACGGTTTTTGAACGAGTGCCTTATGGTAGGAAAAAGACGGAGGTTTTCACTTTTTGTTTTTGGATTTTTTGATCAGGTTTTTGCTTTTTCCGGAAATGGCTCTCCGTAATCCGATAAGGAATCGTTTGCTTGGGTTGGATTTTATATAGGATTCAATATGACGTTGTTTTTTCTCTTCGAGGATCTGGTTGATCTCGATAAGAATACCTGATTCTTCCACGTCTCCGAATTCGTCGTTTATGGAAGTTCCGAAGAAACGCATGGTGGGTGACAATCCCATGTAGGCATTGATGAGCGGTGGAATGTTTAACCCGAAGCTGCGGACTTCCCGGTTCAGAACCTTGTAGTCTTCCTTGAAGTTTTTACCTTTAAACAGGTGTTTCATCTTGCCTGTATCGGTATTGGTGACAAGTTGGCTGATTGGGGTGACTAGTTTGTCCGGGTCGGGAAAATGCAGGTGCATAAAATACAAGATCATGTTGCGGGCTTCTTTGTTATAGGTCCCGTACATGGTTACTTTTCCGAAAAAATACCTCATTGAAGGATCAATTACCGTGAGTGCGCCCAGGCCGTCCCAAAGATTATCAAGTGCAAAGATGCCTTTGCGGCTGTGTAAGGTAGATTGATACTCGAGAGAGACGAACGATCGGCCTAATTCTACGGTGTACGGCAAGTAGTTTTGCAGGAAATCATCGGAGAAGTTTAATAAATGAGCGGTGGCGAGCATCGGCTTACCCTTCTCATCAAAATCTACTTTTTTACCCATAATGAAGCGGTATCCGCCTAGAATCTCTTCCTTTTCCGGATCCCAGACAATAAGTTGATGATACGGATGCTCCATAAGGTCGTATTTGTCGATATCGGCTTCTAGTCCGGTTCCTCCTCCATAGTGACGGAAAGCAATTTCACGTAGCCGCCCCACTTCCCTCATGAGATTAGGCGAATCGTGGGCAGTGAAGATGTAAATTTCGTTGTTGGCCTTGTTGGTGGATCGTATTCTTTTTCCTACGGTTAGTTCGTTTTTTATGAGGGCTTTATCAATCGGATCGATGATTTTTTCCATACTTAATTAATCTCTTTTTTGGGGTAAATTGTAAACAACGGTTTTTATCTCTTCCGCCCATTGCATAGGACTTTTTGATTTATTCAACGATTGCCAGGGTATGGGTTCTCCAAAAGTGATGTGGAATGTTTGACCTTTGTTCTTGAACATTTCGCCTGGCAGGTATATAAGTTCTATATTGAATTTTAGTCCCAATGATTTGCGGATATTGGCAAAATTATAAAAGAAGTCTGAGTTTTTCGCGTCGAAGTGGACGGGGATAATATCCCTTTTGTGTTCAATAGCTTTTACGACAAAGTTTTTCATCCATTCCAGATCCTTTATCCGTCCGTTCTGTTTTCGGGAACACAATCCGGCGGGGAAGGTAATGACTTGGTTGTCTGACGTGTAGGCTTCGTTTATGGCTGCGGCCGATAGTTTGGCCTGTGAACCATATTTGTTGACCGGAACAAAAATGGATTCGAGGTTCCTGATGTTTAACAAAACATCGTTAACCAGGTATTTGATTTTCCCCTTATATTTTTCCCCTAAATAAGCCGATAGGCAAATCCCGTCCAGGCCACCCAGCGGGTGATTGGAAGCAAAAACAAATTTTCCCTCCGCGGGAATATTTTCTTCCCCGTGGATTTTTAGGTTGACTTTAAACTCTTTATCCACCAGGGCGAGCATAAAATCAACACCCTGCTTATCCCGGTTACGCTCGATGATCGCATTTAATTCATCCTGATGAATGGTGCGCTTTAAATAATTAACGACAAATTTGGGGATTTTCTTGTAGTGTTTTTTTGCTTTAGCCTGCAAAACACCATCGATATCTAATTTGAAATCAGTTTTTTCCGACATAATGACTTTCCTACGGACTTACAAAAATACAAAATAATTAAGAATAAAGGACAAGCAGATCTCATTTATTTAAAACGGTAGAAATATTCTACACTATTTTATGGGATTAAATAGTGTGTAAGTTGCATCTAATCAGCATTTAAAGAACTTGTTGATAACTTTATTAAAAATAATGTGTGGAAAAGTGGGGGAAAGTGGATTTATTTTGTAATTTTACCGCAAAAATCATAGAATTAAGAATATAGTGTTGCAATTCCTGGGAAATATTGAAGCAAAAACCGATGCGAAGGGGCGGATATTTGTGCCGGCAGTTTTTCGTAAGCGTCTGCAGGGTGCAGAAGAAGAGTTTTTGGTGCTTCGCAAGGATATTTTTCAGGATTGTTTGGTACTTTATCCCGGTACAGTCTGGGAAAACGAGATCGAAACACTCAGGAGCCGGCTCAACAAGTGGAACAAGGAGCAACAGCAGGTTTTCCGTCAGTTTGTGCTCGACGCCGAACGGATTGAAATGGATGCAAGCGGGCGAATTTTAATCCCTAAGCGCTATATGGTGCTGGTGGGTATCGAATCTGAAGTTCGTTTTCTGGGTGTGGATAATACTATTGAGATATGGGCGAAAGAAAAACTCGAAAAGCCGTTGGTTGATCCCGATGAGTTTTCAGAAAGGTTGCAAGAGCTGATGTCCTGATGTGTCCATGAATTTAAAAATATACCACATACCGGCATTGCTTCAAGAAAGTGTAGGTGGGTTGAATATCCGTCCCGATGGGGTTTATGTTGACGTGACATTTGGAGGAGGTGGGCACTCGAAAGAAATATTGAAGCGGTTGGGAAAGAATGGCAGACTGCTTGCCTTTGACCAGGATGAAGATGCATACCAAAACCATATCCCGGACCCGCGTTTCACATTCGTAAAAAGTAATTTTCGATTTTTGAAGAATTTTCTGCGCTATCACCGGATAGATGAGGTGGATGGAATTCTTGCCGATTTAGGGGTGTCGTCGCATCATTTTGACGATTCGGATCGTGGATTTTCCTTTCGGTTGCCGGGAGATCTGGATATGCGGATGAACCGGCTGTCCAGAAAAACAGCCGCTGATGTTTTGAATGAATATTCGGAAGAGAAGTTGTCGGATATTTTTTTCTTTTACGGGGAATTGAAAAGTGCGCGGAAGATTGCAACGGCCGTTTCTGCTTATCGCCGGTCGAAAAAGATCGGTGCCGTTTCTGATTTCCTGGAGATTATGAAGCCGTTCGCCTTTCGAGAAAAAGAAAATAAAACCCTGGCTCAGGCTTTTCAGGCGTTGCGTATTGAGGTGAATGATGAGCTGGAAGCGCTGGAGAAAATGTTGATCCAGGGACTGGAGATGCTGAAATCCGGTGGGCGATTCAGTGTCATTTCCTATCATTCGCTGGAGGACCGGTTAGTGAAGAATTTCTTTAAGGCCGGAAATTTCGAGGGGCATATCATCAAGGATTTTTACGGTAACAGGGAAACCCCGTTTGAATTGATCAACAGGAAAGTGATTGTTCCAACGGAACAAGAGCAGGTGGACAATCCGCGTTCGAGAAGTGCCAAACTGCGAATTGCAGAGAAAATATAATGGAGGGAGTTTGCACCTCACAAAATGATGAAAGTGAAGCTAGACAACATAAGAAAATCATTCGTACACGTTTTCGGTGGAAATGTGTTGACGGAGAACTTTTTCGTCAGGAACCTTACATTTATTTTGGTTTTGGTTGTCATTATGATTTTGTTCATCAGCCACCGGTACACGGTTTTGCAGCGTATAGCAGAGATGGAGCGCCTGAAAGTTGAGTTGAAGGACGCTAAGTATGAGTCGCTAGACATTTCATCCGACTTGACTGAAGCCAGCCGCCAGGGACAAATCGAAAAAAGGGTGGAAGAGTCGGGTTTAGAGTTGAAAATAAATAACCAACCGGTTTATCGCATTCAGAAAGGGAAAAAATGAAATGGGAAAGAAAACCGACGAAAACAAAAAGAGGATTTTAAATCGTTACGGCTTAATTGTATTCCTCCTTCTGGGAGTTGGGCTAATGATTATTTTCTCTGCAGGAAAGATCGTTTTTACGGCGGAAGGAAAGAAGTGGCGGGAAGTAGGGGAAAGAGAAACCATTATCAAAGACCGCGTCATTCTTCCTAAGCGAGGAAATATCTATACTTATGATGGGAAGCTTCTGGCTACCAGTGAGCCTTTGTACAGTGTGTACATGGATTTCTGGGCAGAGGGGATGAGAAAAGATACGTTGATGAAGTATGTTGGTGACCTTTCGGTAGCCCTCGCTAAAAAGTTTCCCGACAGAACGGCCTCGCAATACAGAAACATTATCCTGAACGGATGGAAACTACGCGAAAAGGAGGAGCGGCAACTGCAGGAGAATGCCACAAAAGGCAGTGAGAAGAAGGTAGCGCTGAGGTCGCGCTATGTGCGTATCCTTCGTCCTGACATCTCCTACGTTGACTTGAAAGAGATTCGTACCTATCCGTTCCTCAACCAGCGTTCCAACCGCAGCGGACTAATTGCCGAGGAAAAAAATGCGCGGAAACGCCCCTTCGGGAACCTCGCCAACAGAACGGTTGGAAACGTATACAAAGACCTTGAGAAAGGGGGAGCAAGCGGACTGGAATTAAAATACGACTCCCTGTTGAGGGGGATTGAAGGGGTGAAAAGCCGACAAAAAATACAGGGCCGCTGGACCGATATAGAGGAGATTGCCGCTAAAGACGGATACGATATCGTAACTACGCTCGATGCCGATATTCAGGATGTGACGGAGCGTGCGCTCCGGGCAAAGCTTGAAGAGACGGCGGCTGAATCGGGGACGGCAATTATTATGGAAACCAAAACAGGTGAGATTAAGGGGATTGCCAACTTGGACCGGATGAGTAACGGGAACTATGGTGAGGGTAATCCCAATGCTTTTTCCTACATGAACGAACCGGGATCTACCTTCAAGACCGTAACGGTCATGGTGGCAATCGATGACGGATTGATAACTCCTGCCGACTCCTTTCACGTGGGCAACGGACTGTATCAGTACAACGGAAAGTGGGTGCGCGACCACTATTGGCGACAGGGCCGTGACCGGGGATACCTTACGGTAAAGGAAGGGATAGAAGTCTCTTCAAACGTGGTGATGAGTAAAATTGTACTTAAAGCATACGGTGATGATCCGGCAAAATTTGTAAAAGGCATTGACAGGATAGGCTTACGAAAAAAACTCACCTGGGATGTCCCGTTGAACGGAATTGAAGGAACATCATCCATTCGTTTTCCCGATGATAAGGTAAATTACTGGTCCAAAACCACACTGCCGTGGATGTCTTTCGGTTATGAATCCAAAGTTCCACCCATCTATATGCTGATGTTCTACAACGGTATTGCCAACGGTGGAAAAATGATCAAGCCGTTTATCGCTAAAACATTGTTGAAAGACGGAAAAGTGGTGGAAGAGTATAAGGCGGAAGTGGTGAACGAAAAGATGTGTAAAGATAGCACCCTGATCCAAATCCAGGATATGCTGGTAGGGGTTATTGAGAACGGGACGGCGAAAGTTGTGAAATCGGACTATTTCCCTATTGCAGGAAAAACGGGAACAGCACAAATAGCCAGTGGTGGCGGATACAGCGATTATTACGTTTCGTTCTGCGGATACTTCCCCGCAGACGACCCAACCTATACGTGTTTCGTAGGTATCAGAAAACCTCGAGGAGTTCCGTCAGGCGGAGGACAAGCAGGTATGGTTTTCAAAAATATCGCGGAGCAGACGTATGTTAAGCGGACTCAGCTTGCCCCTGAACAAGCACGGATAGATTCTACCCTGCAGAAAATGCCGGCTATTAAAAGCGGAAGCTGGGGAAACAGTCAGGCGGTACTGTCGATGCTGAATTTCAAATCTTACGTTTCGGATTCCGCTTCCGACTGGGTGAAAGTAAAATACGACAGCGTTGCTTATCATCCACAGGCATTGGCGATAAATAAGAATTCGGTGCCAAATGTGTTGGGCATGGGTGCAAAAGATGCGGTTTACCTGCTCGAAAAATCAGGATTAAGGGTCAATCTGACCGGCTCGGGGAAAGTGGTTTCGCAATCGTTCACTCCGGAGAGCAAACTGATTAGAGGTACAACCATTAGCATAACGTTGCGGTAAAAAACAGATATTAATATGAAACTGAGTCAACTTACAGAAAGGTGTAAAATCGTGGCAATTCACGGGGAAGAGAATGTGGAAGTTGAAAGTATCACTTCCGATTCCCGCCAGGTGCAAAAAGGTTCGCTTTTTATCGCAGTGGAGGGTATCAATACCGATGGACACGATTATATTGCCAAGGCGATAGAACAGGATGTGTTGGTCGTGGTGTATGATAAGCCGATGTTTGAAGAGTATTTTTCGAGAGTTACGTACGTTCAGGTCGAAAATTCGGCCGTCGCTTTGGCGCAAATCGCTTCTGTCTGGTACGGGAACCCATCGGAGCAGTTGAAGCTGGTTGGTGTAACCGGAACGAACGGAAAGACAACCGTCGCTACATTACTGTACAGGATGTTTCGGACATTGGGGTATGGCGCAGGCTTGCTCTCAACCGTAACCAACTGTGTAAACGATGACAGTTACCCCACCACGCATACCACCCTTGACCCCATCACCCTAAACTCTTTTTTGAGGAAGATGGTTGATGCCGGTTGCGAATATGCCTTTATGGAAGTGAGTTCCCATGCCATTCATCAAAAACGGGTCTACGGACTGCGTTTCCAAGGGGGGATTTTCACCAACCTCACGCAGGACCACCTGGATTATCACAAGAACATGTTGGAGTATCGGAACGTGAAAAAAGCTTTTTTCGACGCTTTGCCCGAAACCGCTTTTGCCCTTACCAACTCGGATGATAAAAACGGAGGGGTGATGCTTCAAAATACAAAGGCCAAACGATATACTTATTCCGTAAAAGGATTGGCGGATTTTAAAGCACGGATTTTCGAGAAACATTTTGATGGGACCGAAATAGAAATTAACGGGAAACAGCTGATTGTACAGTTTGTGGGTGTTTTTAATGTGTATAACCTGCTGGCGGTTTATGGTGTATCTGTTTTGCTGGGAGAAGAACCGGAGGAGGTACTCAGGATATTAAGCGTTTTGAAACCTGTGGCCGGACGTTTCCAGACATTACGATCGCCCGGAAATTTTACCGCCATTGTAGACTATGCCCATACACCCGACGCTTTGACTAATGTTCTCAATGCTATCCACGAAGTGCTGGATCAGAAGGGCAATATAATAACGGTAGTAGGATGCGGCGGTAACCGAGACAGGACCAAACGTCCGTTAATGGCGCGTGAAGCGGTGGAGTTGAGCAACCGGGTAATCCTGACCTCCGATAATCCCCGGTTCGAAGAGCCGCAGGATATCATTGACGACATGGTAGCCGGTTTGGATGATGAGCAACGCCGCAGTGCACTTTCGATCGTGGATCGTCGTGAAGCGATAAAAACCGCTTGTGCACTGGCCAAGCCAGGTGATATTATTCTCGTTGCCGGAAAAGGACACGAAGACTACCAGGAAATTAAAGGCGTGAAGTATCATTTTGACGATAAAGAAGAGTTGGAAAAAATATTCCACACGTCACCATAACTCATAACTAAATATGCTGTACTATCTATTTCAATATTTGGACAAACTTGACTTCCCCGGAGCGGGAATGTTTCAGTTTGTTACGTTCCGGGCAGCACTCGCCGCCCTTGTTTCGTTGCTTTTCTCGGTAATTGTCGGTGCCAGGATCATTCGTAAACTACAAAAGAAGCAGATAGGGGAAACCATTCGCAACCTTGACCTGGAAGGACAATACAGCAAGCGGGGAACGCCAACTATGGGTGGTGTTATCATTATCCTCTCTATTTTGGTGTCGATATTGCTGATGGGTAAATTAGAGAATATCTATATCATTATAATGATAATAAGCACGATCTGGTTGGGTGCTTTAGGCTTTGCCGATGATTATATCAAGGTATTTAAAAAAGACAAGGAAGGGCTGAAAGGAAAAATCAAAGTCGTGGCACAAGTCGGTTTGGGTTTGATTGTAGGCTTGATGATGTACTGGAGCCCCGATATCGTTGCGCGTGAGAACACCGAAATCCGGGTGAATAATGTCATTGAACAGGTGCAGTATAAAGATCAGAATGTCAAGACCACAAAAACGACCATCCCTTTTGTGAAAAACAATAATTTTGATTATCGCTGGCTCGTTTCGTGGATGGGCGATTTTGCCGATGAAGCGGTCTGGGTTGTCTTTGTGCTTTCTGTAATTCTGATTGTTACGGCAGTTTCAAACAGTGCGAACTTGACGGACGGACTGGATGGCCTGGCCTCCGGATCGTCAGCGGTCATCGGTGTGGCGCTGGGAGTCCTGGCATACGTGTCCGGGCGTGTCGACTTTGCTTCATACCTGAACATCATGTACATCCCCGGAGGGGATGAACTGATGGTTTTTGCCGCTGCATTTGTGGGGGCTACTGTCGGTTTTCTCTGGTACAACGCCTATCCCGCCCAGGTTTTTATGGGCGATACGGGTAGCCTGACGTTAGGCGGGATTATCGGGGTTTTTGCCGTGCTTATCCATAAGGAGATGCTGCTTCCTATCTTGTGCGGGGTGTTTTTTGTAGAAGCCCTCTCTGTAATTCTGCAGGTCACTTACTTTAAATATACAAAAAAAAGATCGGGTATCGGGAAACGGGTGTTTAAAATGTCGCCCCTGCATCACCATTTTCAGAAAGCAGGAAATGCCGGGATCGATGCCCTGATTCAGAAACCGCTGATCCCGATCACCGAACCCAAGATCGTTTCGCGATTCTGGCTTATAGGAATGATTCTGGCGGTAATAGCCGTAGCAACGTTGAAGATGAGGTAGTAAATCATATATTATGAATTATGAATTAATAATATTGGGTGGTGGCGAATCGGGAGTAGGTTCTGCCATTCTTGCTAAGGCGAAAGGAATCCGGGTTTTCCTTTCTGATTCTGGAATGCTTAAGGGGGAACACCGGAAAACGCTTGTCGACTACGGAATTGATTTTGAAGAAGGCGGCCACACAGAGGAGAGCATCCTCTCTGCGAGCGAGATAGTAAAGAGCCCGGGCATTCCCGATACCATACCCTTGATGCAGAAAATTATTTCAAAAGGAATCCGGGTGATATCCGAAATTGAGTTTGCCGGAAGGTATACCCACGCCAAGATGATCTGTATTACCGGGAGCAACGGTAAAACCACTACGGCAA
The DNA here is from genome assembly GCA_038561985.1 of Petrimonas sulfuriphila. NCBI lineage: Bacteria > Pseudomonadati > Bacteroidota > Bacteroidia > Bacteroidales > Dysgonomonadaceae > Petrimonas > Petrimonas sulfuriphila. Next base: position 2,008,876 of record CP073276.1, read on the forward strand.
GCCTTATTTATCACATCCTGAAATCGGCAGGACTAAACGTGGGGCTGGGAGGAAACATAGGCAAAAGCTTTGCCAGGCAGGTGGCGGAAGAGAATTTCGACTACTTTGTGCTGGAGCTAAGTAGTTTTCAGCTGGAAGGCGTGTATGATTTTAAAGCGGATATCGCCGTATTGATGAACATAACTCCCGACCACTTAGATAGGTACGATCACAATATGCAAAATTACGTGGATGCAAAAATGCGAATCATACGCAACCATAAAATGGGAGATTCTTTTATTTACTGGATAGACGATCCGGTAGTGACAAAGGAAATCGAAAAACTTAAACCCGCATCTGATTTATATTCTTTTACTGAAAAAAATAATCAACGGGCTGCGGCTTATTCGGAGGGCAATAAAATGTATATACAAACCAAAGGAACTGTTTTTGATATGGAGTTGGAATTGCTGGCGTTACAGGGAATGCATAATTTGTATAACTCTATGGCGTCGGGGATTGTGGCTAAATTACTTGATATCTCGGACGATAATTTACGCCTGGCTCTTTCTGACTTTAAAGGCGTTCCGCACCGCTTGGAAAAAGTAGCGTCGGTGCGAGGTGTGCAATACATAAATGACTCCAAGGCTACCAACGTAAACTCGTGCTGGTACGCACTTCAGAGTATGCGCACGAAAGTTGTGCTGATTCTTGGCGGTACCGATAAGGGAAACGATTACACCGAGATTGAAGAGCTGGTAAGGCAAAAGGCTAGGGGGTTGATATTCCTGGGAAAAGATAACCGCAAGCTGCGTGCTTTCTTCGACGGGATCGTCCCCGACATAGAAGAGGTAAACTCCATGAAAGATGCTGTTGATACCGCTTACCGGATGGCAGAAAAAGGGGATACCGTATTGCTGTCGCCCTGTTGCGCCAGCTTCGACCTGTTCCAGAATTACGAGGACCGTGGTAATCAATTCAAGGATTGTGTGAGGAGGCTGTGAGGTTTAAAGTTCAAAGTTGCTAAAGGCTAATTGTGAATTCTGCATTATGAATTATGAATTATGAATTATGCTTGATAAAATAAAGAATGCCATTAATCCGACAAATTTTCAGGAAGATTTAGAAAACTCAAAATCCACGTTGGAGAAATTCGGAGTGAAAATCTTTAAAGGTGATAAAGTCATATGGTTGGTATTTGTTATCTTGTGTGTGATATCACTGGTGGAGATCTTCAGTGCTACCAGCACCATTGTTTATAAACAGCAAAATCAATGGGGCCCCATCTTACGCCACACCATGTTTTTGATCGGAGGAGTGGGGGTCATTGTTTTGATTCACAATATACCTTACCGGTATTTCTCTTCCCTGATTTTTGTGCTTATCGCTTCGATCGTCTTACTCCTGCTCACACCGGTTATCGGGACTACGGTAAACGGTGCTGAGCGGTGGATCTCTATCTTTGGTTTTACCATTCAACCGTCGGAAATAGCCAAGATATCGCTTATGGGCACGATAGCGTTTCTGCTCAGTAAACAAAACGGCATGAACGACGGCTTGCTCTTCAAGTGGATGATCGGGTTGATGATTGTTGTTTGCGGCATTATTGCAATGGATAATTTGTCGACGGCAGCGCTGCTCTTTGTAGTTTGTTTTTTGCTGATGTTTATCGGAAATGTAAAGTTGGCAAGATTGCTAAAAGTGGGCGGAGCAGGGATAGCCTTTCTCGTACTCTTCATTGTGTTGCTGAAAGTGATTCCCGCCGATTGGACCGATTCCGGCGCGTTAAGCCGTGTAGGTACTTGGCAAAACCGGATTGCAGAATTTGGCAGCCACAAGGAAGAATCGGAAGAGACATACTACACCATTACCGACGAGAACTATCAGGTGGCACATGCTAAAATAGCCATTGCCAACGGAGGAGTTTTAGGCAAGTTCCCGGGCAACAGTACAGAGCGTGATTTTCTTCCCCAGGCTTATTCCGATTTTATTTATGCGATAATCATCGAGGAGATGGGTATTGCCGGTGGAATTTTTGTGCTGCTGCTCTACATCATCATCCTGATCCGGGCGGGAATGATCGCCCGGAAAACCCAGAAACTTTTTCCGAAATATCTTGTTCTGGGCTCGGCACTCATGTTATCGATGCAGGCGTTTATTAACATGGCTGTGGCTGTGAATTTGATCCCGGTAACCGGCCAGCCGTTGCCGCTCATCAGCCGGGGAGGGACGTCACTGCTCATCACTTGCGCTTACTTCGGGTTGATTTTAAGTGCAGACAGGTTTGGAATCGGAAAGAAGAAAGGAGAGGTGACCATCGATGAAACAGATCAGCCTGATGAGAGAAAAGATAAAAAGAACGCTGTGGAAACCATAGATAAATTGGAAGAAAAAGTGGAATTTGAAATTATTCAGGTATGATGTCAGCATTAAAGCCCCTACGGGTAATCATTAGCGGCGGTGGTACCGGCGGACATATTTTTCCCGCTATCTCCATCGCTAACGCTATAAAGGAACGGTGGAGCGACGCCGAAATCCTTTTCGTCGGTGCGGAAAACCGGATGGAAATGGAGCGTGTTCCAGCTGCAGGATACACCATTGTCGGACTTCCCGTAGCCGGTTTCGACCGGAAAAATCTGCTGAAAAATGTTTCGGTAGCCGTGAAATTATTGAAGAGTATGCGAAAGGCTAGAGCCATTGTTGCCTCGTTCAAACCCGATATCGCTGTGGGAGTAGGCGGCTATGCCAGCGGGCCCACCCTCCGGGCGGCGGCTGCAAAAGGCGTTCCGACAGTTTTGCAGGAACAGAATTCATATGCCGGAGTAACCAATAAGATGCTGGCGCAGAAAGCGGCCAAAATCTGTGTGGCGTACGAAGGTATGGAACGGTTCTTTCCGAAAGAAAAAATTGTGCTCACCGGCAATCCTACGCGACAGGATTTAGTCGTTTCCGAGGAAAACAGGCAGAAAGGATATACGTACTTCGGCTTAAACCCTGAAAGGAAAACAGTACTCCTGGTGGGTGGCAGTCTGGGTGCGCGAACGCTTAACGAAAGCATCATCGGATCGTGCTCCGATATACAGAAATCCGATGTTCAAGTTATCTGGCAATGTGGAAAGTACTATTTTAAAGAAATGTCTGACTTGCAGGCGCAGGGAAGAATTCCCGGAAATGTGTATCTGTTCGATTTCCTCTCGCGCATGGATTATGCCTACTCCGTTGCCGACCTTGTGATTTCACGTGCCGGAGCCGGTTCCATATCGGAATTCTCTCTGCTGGGAAAACCGGTTATCCTTGTCCCGTCACCTAACGTTGCGGAGGATCACCAAACACAGAACGCCATGGCACTGGTGAAAAGAAATGCGGCTATGATGGTGCCCGACGCCGAAGCAAAGGCACTCTTGTTTGATATGGCTTTGAGTCTGGTAAAAGATGAAAGCAAATTAGAGGAGTTGAGCCGGAATATCTTGAAATTGGCGCAACGAGGTTCGGCCCGGCGTATCGTGGATGAGATAGAAAAAATTATGCATTATGAATTATGAATTAATATACTTTATCGGTATCGGCGGTATCGGCATGAGTAACCTTGCCCGGTATTTTATACAGCAGGGAAAATCGGTTGCCGGATACGATCGCATGGAAACCCCGCTTACCAAAGCGCTGGTCGCCGAAGGAGCGAAAGTCCATTATGAGGATTATGTTCGGCTCGTACCCGCTGAATTTCTCGATAAAGAAAAGACACTTGTAGTCTATACTCCCGCAGTACCGGCATCGCACAGTGAATTGCAGTTTTTCCGGCAAAGCGGTTTTACGATAATGAAACGTGCCCAACTCCTTGGTGAGGTAACCAAGACGAGCGACGCAGTTTGTGTGGCAGGGACACACGGGAAGACGACGGTGTCAAGCATGACAGCTCACCTGTTGCGGCAATCGGGAGTAGATTGCAACGCATTTCTGGGTGGAATCCTTAAAAATTACGGCACCAACCTGCTGCTGTCGGATAAAAGTCGCATTACTGTTGCCGAAGCAGATGAGTATGACCGTTCTTTTCATTGGCTGCAACCCTGGATTGCGGTTATTACCTCGGCCGATCCCGACCACCTGGATATTTACGGGACGCCGGAGGCCTACCGCGAAAGTTTTGAACATTTCACATCACTTATCCGGAAGAACGGATACCTGATCCTAAAGAAAGATGCACCGCTAACTCCAAGAACGGATGCAACGGTGACAGTCTTTACCTATTCCGAATCAGAAGGCGATTTTCATGCTGAAAATATCCGCATCGGCAACGGGGAAATTACGTTCGACTTTGTGTCGCCCAATAGCCGGATTACCGGTATACAGCTGGGTGTGCCTGTGAAGGTGAACATCGAAAACGCGGTAGCTGCAATAGCTGCAGCTGTATTGAGCGGTGTTAATCCCGATGAGGTACGTGCGGCAATGAAAACTTTCGGGGGGGCGAAGCGCCGGTTCGATTTTCAATTGAAAACTCCCAACCTCGTTTTTATCGATGATTATGCGCACCATCCACAAGAGTTGACAGCATCCATCCGCTCTATCAGGCAATTGTATCCCGACCGGAAAGTTACCGGTGTTTTTCAACCCCACCTTTATACGCGTACGCGCGACTTTGCCGATGATTTTGCTCAAAGCCTCTCGTTGCTCGACGATGTGATCCTGCTGGATATTTATCCGGCACGGGAAGAACCCATACCGGGAATCACTTCGGGGGTTATCTTTGATAGAATCACATCGAAGGAAAAGGTGCTTTTGAAAAAAGCCGAACTGCTCGATTTCTTGGAAAACAAAGAGTTGGACGTTTTGGTTACATTGGGTGCAGGAGATATAGAGCACTTATTGCCCGCGATTAAACAATTGTTAGAAAAAAAAAGTATCGGAAAATAAATCCGATACAATTTGTATCTTTGCGTAAATGAAAAAGTTTTTCATCATATTGATTGCGTTGTTGGTAACCGGTTATCTTATTTTTTCGGCTATTTACTTCAATGATTCATCCAGAAACGAGGTGTGCAATAAATTTGAGGTTGTCGTAAAAGACAGCTTGCACACTCAGTTCATCCATCAAAAAGACATCGAGGTTTTGCTGAAAAGAAAAAAAGTTTATCCGGTAGGTAAAACTATGGACGAAATCAATACGCTGGAAATTTTGGATACGATACTGACCAACCGGTTGGTAAAATCGGCGGAAGTGTTTACCACGCAAAATGGAACAATTATTGCGAACATTTATCAACGCGAACCGGTTCTGAGGATTATCTCCGACACAAAGGGGAGCTTTTATATCGATGATAATCGGGAACGGATGCCCGTCTCGCCAAATTCTACGGTGTATGTTCCCTTGGCTACCGGAGCTATTGATGAAGAATTTGCCCAGAACGAGCTTTACGACTTTGCTGCGTTTCTGAACGAAAATCCCGAATGGAGCGCATGGATCGATCAAATTGTGGTTAAGCCCAACAAAGACGTGGATTTGATTCCTCGTGCCGGAGATTTCAGGATCGCCTTTGGGAAATTAGATAACTATTCCGAAAAGTTTGCCCGGTTTGCCTTGTTCATCGAGAAAGGGTTGAATGTGGTAGGTTGGAACAGGTATTCAGAAATAAGTTTGAAATACGATAACCAAGTGGTTTGTACAAAGAAATAAAATATATGACTCAATCAGGATTTATAGCTGCCATCGATTTAGGAACTTCCAAAATTACCGGCATTATCGGGCGTAAAAACGAAAGCAACGTTATTTCCGTTTTGGAGTGTGTGTCTTTACCGTCGGAGAACAGTATCCGTCGGGGGACAATTTATAACATTGATAAAGCCGGGGCAATCGTAAGGAAACTGATAAGCATGCTCGAGAATGCGTTGGGAAGGAAAATCGGGAAAGTGTATGTCTCCCTGGGAGGACAATCGGTGCACACGGAAGTAATCCGGGAGATGAAGCAACTCTCTTCTTCCGGCATCGTTACCGAAGAGGTGGTGGAACAACTCCGGAATGCGGCCGAAAAGTACAAGCCCGATATGCAGCGAAAATACGCTATTGGGGATGTGGAGTATTTTTTGGACGACAAGCCGGAAAAAAACCCGGTTGGGGTAACCTGCTCCATGGTAGAGGCAGAATACCAGATTGTGGTGGGCCGTCCCAACCTGGTATCTAACATCGAGAAAACCATCGTTGATAAAGGACACCTGCAAATTGCCGGATACATCGTTGGCCCGCTTGCTGCCGCAGCTATAGTTCTTACCGAGGAGGAAAAAGAGTTGGGGTGCGCATTTGTCGATTTTGGTGCCGGAACGACTACGTTATCCATATATAAAGGAGGCCTTTTGCGCCGTATGGTGACCATACCCTTTGGCGGGAGAAGCATAACCCGGGATATTGCGGAACTCAATTTTGTGGAAAGCGATGCGGAACAATACAAGATAAAATTCGGCAAAGCCCGGGAAAATAATGAAAGTTCGCTTTTCTCTTCACCCTTTTCATCAAAACCCGATATCGACCTGGTAGAGTTGAACAAGGTTATTGTGATGCGTCTTGATGAGATTACAGCCAACATCAGGGAACAGATCCGGCTTTCCGGATATCAGGACCAGCTGGGTGCAGGGCTTGTTATCACAGGTGGTGCGTCGCAACTGAGAAATCTGGAAGAGTATTTGAGTCAGCAGCTCGATTTACCTGTCCGCAAGGCATCTTCACGGAAGACCCTGGTAAATAACACGCCGGAGTTTGCCAATGATCCTGCCCTAACTTCAGCGCTGGGAATGCTTTTGCTTGCTAGTGAAAATTGCGAGAAAACGGTTGAAGAATTCGAAGATGAGGAATCCTCGGACCAAAAGTCGAAAGGATCGGTTTGGAGTAATTTCTTTGGAGACCGGGACAAGGGAGACAAAGGCAAAGAGCAAAAAGAGAAGGAAAGCAAGGGTAAAAAAGAGAAATCCATCAACATAGGCGGAAAAATGAAAAATATGTTTTCTACTATGTTTGAGGAAGAAGACGATGATCAGTGAATGAAAAAAAATATTTCCAACAATGGATACCGATATACTAGATTTTCAAATAAACAGCCGTACCGAAGCGATTATTAAAGTTATTGGGGTGGGTGGTGGTGGCGGAAATGCAGTAAACCACATGTTTAAAGAAGGGATACACGATGTTTCCTTCGCACTTTGCAATACCGATAACCAAGCCTTGTTGAGTTCACCTGTGCCTGTGAAAATACAGCTGGGCGAACATACCACAGGAGGGTTGGGTGCAGGGAACAAACCCGATGTGGCCCGACGGGCTGCAGAAGAGAGTATCGACCTGATTCAGGATTTGCTGAGTGACGGTACCCGTATGGCGTTCATTACAGCTGGAATGGGCGGAGGAACCGGAACCGGGGCTGCTCCCGTTGTGGCACGCATAGCTAAGGATATGGGCATTCTCACAGTGGGAATCGTTACCATTCCTTTCGTTTTTGAAGGACAGCGTAAGATTGTACAAGCATTGAAAGGTGTAGAACAGATTGCTGCCAATGTGGATGCGTTGCTTGTGATCAACAACGAGCGTTTACGGGATATCTATCACGACCTGACGATGCTGAATGCTTTTGCCCGGGCCGATGATACGCTGGCAACCGCCGCCAAGAGCATTGCAGAGATCATCACTATACATGGACACGTAAATCTTGACTTTGCCGACGTGGAAACCACTTTGAAAGACGGTGGTGTAGCTATTATGAGTCGCGGCATTGGTTCGGGAAAGGATCGTGTGAACAGGGCTATCGAAGATGCCATAAATTCTCCGTTGCTCAATAACAACGATGTTTTCAGTGCAAAGAAGATCTTGATCAACCTCTCTTTTGGCGAGGAAAATCCGCTTATGATGGAAGAGATGAACGCCCTGCACGACTTTATGTCGAAATTCGGCCACGAGATCGAGGTTATTTGGGGGGCTGCCGTGGAAAAGGATTTGGAGGAAGAGGTCAAAGTAACATTACTAGCAACCGGTTTTTCCATTATGGATGTTCCCGGAATTGAAGAGCAGCACAAAGCGCAAACGAAAGCGGAAGAGTTGGAAAGAAAAATTAAAGAAGATCAACGAAGGCAAGAGGAGGAGGATGAACAGAAACTCATCGATAAGTATTACGGGACATTGGGATTGAAAATGCTTTCTACCGCCAATTATAAATTTGAACCCTTTATCCTTACTATGGACGAACTCGACGATGATAAGGTGTTGGAGGCACTTGAGAAAACACCGGTATTTAAGCGCGACCGGGATTTCAATCCTCGATTATTCAAGACAGAAACCCGCTCAGCAACATCGTTGTTTGATTAGCGGAGAGCACAAGGCAAGCCTCGACGTTGAACCTTGAACTTTAAACATTTAAATAGTTAAACATTATGAACCTGTTCGATACAATTAGCGACGAAATAAAAAAAGCAATGCTCGCCAGAGATAAAGTGCGTTTGGAAGCACTGAGGGGCGTGAAAAAAGAATTTTTAGAAGCCAAAACGGCTAAAGGTGCATCTGATGAGCTTTCGGACGAAGCAGCAACGGCAATTCTGCAAAAAATGGTGAAACAACGCAAAGACAGTGCGGAAATTTATACCGCACAGGGAAGAGCAGACCTGGCTTCTGACGAATTGGCGCAGTTGCGTGTTATTCAGGAATTTCTTCCTCAGCAACTTTCACCGGAAGAGTTGGAGTCGACCGTGAAGTCGATCATTTCTGAGACCGGTGCCCAATCCATGAAGGAGATGGGAAAGGTGATGGGAGTCGCTACCCGTCAGCTGGCAGGAAAGGCAGAAGGACGGGCTATTTCAGAAATGGTGAAGAAACTGTTGAGTTGAAATAACTCCCAAACCTACTCCTATCTAAGGCCATTACTACTGGGTGCATTAGTTTTTCCATGGTATTATTTCAGCCAGATAAACGAAGTGCGTCTTCAGCCGGGAACGATTGCTTATTCACCCGAGATTATCTGGAAAGTACTTCAGGAAACACTCAATGAACTTAGTCGGAACGGTTTTAAGAAAATAATCATTATAAACGGACATGGCGGGAACAACGCGTTTCTGAATTATTTTGGTATGGCGCAATTATCCGAAAAAAGAGATTATGCACTTTACTGGTTTCAACCGGACTACGACCCTGAAGTGATCAAAAAGGCGGAAGCCCTGACTCAACACGATCGTTATGATCAACACGCTGGAAACAGGGAAACCTCTATGGTGGCGGCAATTGTTCCGGACTTGGTTCATCCCGAAAAGGCAGGGCTACAATCGGGTGTGGATTTGGACAGGTTGAAAAATCTTCCCAGTGTTTATTCCGGAATATGGTGGTACGCCCGGTATCCTAATCATTATTCTGGAGATGGAAGGAAGGCCAATGCCCAGGCGGGAGAACTTATCTTAAACAGTGTAGTGGAGCAATTTGTAAAAAGTATCCAGGATATCAAGGCGGATAAAAATGTGCCTGAATTGCAAAATCAGTTTTTTGAAGAAGCCGAAAATCCGTTGGATACGAAACAATAAAATGTAATAGTTCAGACTTGATCTGACAGTGGGCATTTTTTAATTTATGGATTTGAGTTTTTTGAGACATAGCTGACCGGAATGGGAAAGTGGTAAGAGGGGGTATTTTCACCCCCTCGGCCATTCCAGCCAGTCGGATTATTTCTGACAAGTTGCTCTCCAGCAGCGCCTGTTTCCTCTTCATTCGACGGAGTCAAAGATACAAAATTTTGATTCAGAGTATCCAACAATTTCTCTTTTGTCAGATGAAGGCTATCTTTCCAGGTCTGCATTGGCGTCTTACCGTAACAATATTTGCCCGAATGAGGCCTTTCGTTGTTGTAGTACTTCAACCAGATATCCACATCGATTTGCAGTTCTTCGATCGTTTTGTAAATCTTCTTCCGGAATGCAGTCGCATAAAACTCTTCCTGCATTGTCCGGTGAAAACGTTCACAGATACCGTTTGTTTGAGGACTTCTTGCCTTGGTCTTCGTATGATCGATATCCTCGATCGCCAGGTAGAGTTGATACTCGTGATGCTCTCTTGCACCGCAATATTCGGTTCCCCTGTCAGTGAGCACTCGCATCAATGGAATCCCGTACTGGTCGTAAAGAGGGATTACCCGGTCATTTAGCATATCAGCAGCAACAAGAGCCACCTTCCGATCATAAAGCTTAACAGTGGCCACCTTCGTGTATGTATCAATAAATGTCTGCTGATAAATACGTCCCACGCCCTTGATGTTCCCCACGTAATACGTATCCTGGGCTCCAAGATAACCGGGATGATACGTTTCGATTTCACCTCTGGCCACCTTTTCCTCTTTAGCCTTTTCCAAAGCCACAACCTGAGCTTCAGTGAGTACGATTCCTTCCTGGGCAACCTTTGCTTCCAGCGCTTTCAATCGCTTGCGGAATGTTTCAAGATCATTTCTCAACCAAATGCTTCGAACACCTGATGGTGATACAAAAACACCCTCCTTTTTCAGCTCATTGCAAACACGGACCTGACCAAAAGCGGGATTTTCTGTTGCAAATGATACTACCCGATCTTCAATCTCCTGTTCAATACGATTTTTGATGATGGGCTTTCGTCTGCTGATCTCCTGTAGAGCTAATTCGCCACCGGTTTCCACCAGTTCCCTGTATCGGTAGAAGGTATCCCGGCTGTATCCTAAATACTTGCATGCCTGAGAGACATTACCTAATTCTTCTGCTAATTTGAGCAGTCCTAACTTGTTTTTGATTAACTTCGTTTCTGAATTCATTTCTGACAGTTTTTAAGGGTTGAACTTTCTTTGTTTATGCAATTACAAATTTAAGTTTTTGCCCTTAACTGTCAGATTAAATCTAAACTAATTCAAATAAAATATTCACGGGGCTACACTTTTAGTCATCTTATGAGTATTTACTAACGGAGTAACTTGTCCTATCCACTGACACAGATGGCGTGTTGAAATACAACTCCATTACCTTAAAACTACTCTGTCCAACTCAGTACTCTCCACTGATTATCAACTTTTTTCAATAGAAATTGCATGCCCAACGGATCCATAACGATGGTACTGTCGTTTTTCATTTTAGTTTCTCATCTCGAAGTTGCTGTATATAAAACAGTATTTGCATCCAGCACTATATACTTTTCACTTTTTATGAATGATTTCTGACTGTTTACCTGGTTCAGAAAAGCATACATATTTTTAACAGACTGATCGTAATCTGCATAAACGCCTCCAACCAAAGAAACAAAATCAGGTGAGTCCAGGTATATTGAAATATACTCAACTTTTGTTATCGTTCAATAAAATTGATAATATTTTTCAAATCCGTATTATGATATTCATTTCCAGAATACTATAGATATATTAAGAGACGTTTGTTTTGTGGTGTAAAGCCATTCTACAAAAAAAATAGATCATTTTAACATATTCGAAATACTAAGAATGGTTTTATATTTAGGTTACATTATCAAAAACAAAGCGCCCTTGCGGGCGCCTGATAAATAAATTTCTTATACAGAGATTCTACTTCTTAAAATCCAAACTCATCAATGGTCACTTCTTCCACTTCTTCTTGTTTAATCTCAATGGTGTTGTGAGCAGTAAGTCCTTCCACGTAAATGGCTTTATAAGGAATTGCCGGGCACACATACTCACATCCGCCACAACCTACACAAATTTCGGGTTCGATTTCGGGGATTGTTAACGCACCTTTGTAAGGAACCATTCGAACGGCTTGTGTAGGGCAGTGTTCGGAGCAGGCGCCACAGCTGGTTTCATCGTAATAAACGATACAGTTCTCGATAATGAAGTTAACTCTTCCCATCTGTGTGTGGTGCTTTTCCTCCTGACTAAGCTTTACCAGTGCATCTGTCGGACAAACGTCGCAGCAAACAGTGCAATCGTAGTTGCAAAAGCCGTGATCGAAATAAAGTTTCGGTTGCATCACCCCGCCCAGTCCATATTCCAGAAACGCCGGTTTTATCACGTGCGACGGACATTTGCTCACGCAAAGATGACACGAAATACATTTCTCCCGGAAATGATCGAAGTTTAGTGCTCCCGGGGGAGCAATCGGAGTTTTTCGTTTCAGTTCGCGTTTAGGTAATAACGGTTCTGTTACTGTTTGAGCAAGTAGTTGACCTGCTGCTATACTTGTGATTAGTGTAGCTGACAGGAAACGACGCTTCGATTCGTCTTTCGGCTTATCTTCCCTAATGTATGAAAAAGCCGGAGCCGTTTCAACTGCCTTTTTTTTCTTGGAGCCAATAAGAGCATATTTCATCGCATCACGATGGCAAACTTCAATACAGTTAAAGCAGGTTACGCATCGGTTATGATCGATGACTTTATTTTTTGCATCAATACACGATGCTTTGCATTTCATCGAACACAAACCGCACATGTTGCACTTGTCATCTATAAATTGAATTTTGAAAAGTGAAAACCGGCTCAGAAATCCAAGTGTAGTTCCTACTGGACAAATTGTATTGCAATATGTCCTTCCGTTTTTCCACGCTAAAAAACCGATAACAAGCAGCGTAATTAAAGCGATAATTATCGAAGATACTCCCAACGAATAGATACCGACTTTATAAAAACTGTAATTATTGAATGATGAGAAAATAGCTTCCAGGAAATTATTTCCTGCCAGATAAGCAGGACGGAAAATGTGTGTTACCAATCTGCCGTATGCACCGTACGGATCGAGCAGGCCTACCAAGAAGGTGAATCCAAACAAGAAAGCAATAATTGTAGCACCCAAGACACTCCATCGGAGAACGATTTTTGCTTTGCTGTAGGTGTATCTTTTCTTCTTCTTAAGTATTTTTTTTGAAAACCAGGCAACAATGTCCTGATAGATACCCATTGGGCAGATAGATGAACAATACACCCGGCCGAAAATTACTGTAAGCGCTACTAATGCAATCAGAATAATAATATTAAGTGCTAATAATGCAGGAATAAATTGTATATCGGTTAGAACGCTGAAACTTTCCGGCAGAAAACCTGAAAAGTCGAGAAAGTAGAGCGTTATTAAAGAAAAAAGTAGTACAGATATCGTTACCCGGATTTTTTTAAGCATGATTGTTCGATCGTGTTTGGTTAAATTCTCACCCTCCTGATGTTGAGCTTGTCGAGATTCATCGTCCCCACACCCAATTGCTCCCCTTTTGCCAAATGGCCAACCTTATCCAGCGGCATTTCCCTGGCCTGGTTGAAGAAATTGGCAGCAGCAGTGTCAACAGCAACTATATCCTGCGAGATGAAGAGGCCTTTCGACAATACTACATCGGCATCCGATTTTCCTCTGGGGCCGCTAGTCTTCATCAACCGGTAGGCATCAACAACATTCAGGACCGGACGTTTTGCATAGGTACACACATCAGCGATGCATTGCTGCAAATCGTTGGCGTGGAAAAATCCCCTGTCCCATACAATTCCCATGTAGTTCTTCATGGAGATGGTCAATTGTGCACCGCCGTGGTTTTTGAGAATAGGAACATTGATCCATTTGTCGGAGTCGACAATGGCTTGGTGTATTTTGGCCTCTTTCAGGCTTCTACCCTTTGGCAAAGAGACACTCTTGTAATAGGATTCCTGATGTGCGGGAACAACTTTTGCCCCGGCAGCTTTAGCGGCAGCTTCGATTCCGCTGTTAGCGTAACATTTACGCCAGTCGTCGCACGTGTGGTCGAAAACAGTTACCTCACGGGCACCTGCATCGAAACATTGTTTGATGATTTCCGTCACCAGTTTTGGATTGGTGTTAGCGGCCAGTTCGGGAGTTTTATCCCATCCGATATTCGGTTTTACACAAACCCTATCTCCCTTGCTGATGAAGTTTTTCATTCCCCCCAATTCGGCAATAGCTTTGCGAAACATAGCTTCGGGTTCCCCGCCCAATACGGCAACCATGTCGTATTTTGCTGCAGCATTTGTAGTTTGAAACGATTGAGTGAGTACGCTCATCGCATCTGCATCTTTAATGGTTGTGACAGCTGCGCCGGTAAGAGCAACAGCTTTCAAGAAATTTCGTCTGTCCATAATGTTTTTAATTTGTTGTTCGTTCTGTAATTTCAAAAATGTAACTGGATTCCGCCGAAGGCAGTAGTTTTCGGCATCGGGTATCCGGCATTTATTTCGTATTCCTGTCCCAATAAATTCTCACCTTTTAAGAACAGGTTTAACCAGTCAAGTGCCCGGTAATTGATGCGGGCGTTCCAAAGGACAAAGTTCTCCTTTACCGGCTCTGGCTTTACGGTTTTATACAAGTTTCCGACGTATTGAATACCGGTAGATAAATTCCACCTGTTCTTCGTGTAATTTGCACTGACGTATAGTTTGTGTTCCGGAGCTGCCAATATTTTATAGGCCATGCTCAATAAACTGTAATTGGCCGAAAGCCGAAAATCACGGGCGACCTGATAGTGGGTGCTGATCTCGAAGCCTTTGTTTTCTACTTTACCGGTATTTCCCCATTTGCCAATCCCGGGTTCGGCTTGTTGAATCATATTGTCGCCTTTGATATAAAAGAGGTTTAAACCCATATTCAACCGGTTTTCGAGCAATGACTGCATGAACGAGATTTCGTAATTCATCAATCTTTCCGGAAGCAGATCGGGGTTTTGCGGAGGGAACATATACATCTCGCGAAGGGTAGGGTTTCGGAATCCTTTGCTGACGATGGCTTTCACAACGGTTGAGGCGGAGGGGGTGAAACTTAATCCGAATTGAGGAATCCATTCAGACCCGTTCTTTTCGTGGTTGTCGAGTCTTATCCCGGTATTCAATGTGAGTCTGTTTTCCAGTAAGCTTTGCTGGATATTGACGTATCCGGCAACGTTGTTCAGGTGCTCATCGGCTAACTGTACATTCTTCGACTCGTCGGGGAATTTGTTCCACGCTTTCCCTCCGAAACGCTGAAAATCAACTCCCGCTGTGGTCTTGTTGCCCTCGAAAAAGGTGTAAGACTGATAGACCGAAAGGCCCAGCATCCGGTCGTCTGAATGGAAACGAAACGGTTTGGGCTGTTGTCCTTCTGTGTACCCGTCGTTGATTTTATGCGTCCCGAAATTGTAAAAGAATTTTACTGCTCCTGAAGTTCTTTCGTATTCATTTTCAAGAGAAAATGAGGTCATCCCGCGTGTAATATCGGCATCGTTATCGGTTATCGGAGCAGCGACAGTCCCCGGATTGGACGATTGGGCGTTCGAAAGATTCAAATCCACAAAACTGCTCCAATTTCCGGTAAGATCGTATCCTATTTTTCCGTAACCGTTTATCTGCTCAAAATCCATGTTTTCCCGATGTCCGTCGGAACGGTTATACCCAATGTTCCCGTTGATATGCAGCTTCTCTTTCTTCCATCCGCTGGATGCTTCAGCGCTGAAAGTATTGTAGGTGCCGTACATTAATTGAGCCGAATTGTGCAAGCCGTTCTGCTTCTGCTTTTTGGTAATGATATTGATTACTCCACCCATTGCATTGGATCCGTAAAGCACTGACGCAGGGCCACGAACCACTTCCACCCGTTCGGTCATCAGGGATTGGTAGCTGTCGGCCAGAGGGTGTCCCATCAGACCCATATATTGTGGATGTCCGTCGATGAGTACCAGTACTCCCGAAGTAGGGGAACCGCCAATTCCGCGGATGCTCATTCCTCCGGCAGCACCGGCAGCTACGCCGTATCCCATTACTCCACGTTGTGTGATGTATAGTCCGGGAACTTCCTCGGTAAGCAGCGGCAGAAGCGAAGGTTCCAGTCGGGTTTGAATTTGCCGTTCCGTGACGATAGATATGCTCATCGGCACGTTTCTCAGGTTCACCTTCGGTAGCGTACCGGTGACGATCACCTCTTCCAGGCGGATAGAATCGTTGACCTGCGGTGGATTGTTCTCATCAGCATAACCGGTTGAGAAAACAACGAAACAGGCAAAAAGGATAAATGTAAATCTACTCATACGATCCAGGGAAACTTAAAACAATCTTCGTCGTAGAGTGCATAATCAGCATTTCCGTTTACTGCGAAAGTTTTTATTTGTCTGGCACCTTGTAAAAGATCGATGGCGAATTTAACAGTCGCTCCTGTTTTTATGCGATCTTCCACCAGCAGAATGGTTTTGTCCCTAAAATCGAAGTCGACAGGCGAAATCAACCTGGGGCTATCGTATTTTGGTTTTTGGCAGGGATCACGAAGATTAATTTTCAATAATTGAATTTCAGTATTCAACCGCTGATTAAGGATTGCGGCCGGGATAATCCCGCCGTTGGCAATGGCCACTATCATATCAAAAGTCTCGTGAAATTCAATCTCACGAAACCTTTGCATAACAGCTTCAAAAGACTTTGTATTCATTAAATAACCTTACACTTTAGCCAAGGCTTTCAGTATGAAATATCCGGCTGTTAGTTGAATGAGCATTCCGGGAAGGCCGATGCGGAAATCCTGAACGGCTGTGAAAAAGTGTTGGGTCATCGCCCATTCAATTCCTGTACCGATCACTTGATAGGCAACGATAGCCAAAAGAATACCCCCGAAGGATACTTTTCCGGAATGTTTTGCCACCATGGAGGCGGCAATAGCCAAAATAACCGATTTGATGATGATTGCCGGCAGCACGGCGGAAGGAGGCATACCGAACAACAAGTTGTTAGCTAAAGGCGATAGTATTGCCGTCAACAACCCAACATGAATTCCGTATTTGTACGCTGCGATGAGCGTAAAGAAATAGATGGGAAGAAAAATCAGTCCTCCCTGGGGCACTAAATGCGCCAGTTGCGGCAATAATAAGTTGCCCAACACAAAACATGTAGCGAACAAGTAGGTTTTTGTGTTGCTCAGTCTGAATGAATAAAGTTTTGCTGTTGTTGCCATAATCTGATGGTTTTATTTTTTGTTATTGTTTTAGTTTTGAATTCCTGCTCTAAAATGCAACATAGGTGACAAAAATAATTATAATCTTACGAATAACCCGCTTTTTAGCCATTTTTTTTATTAGAAAAAATAAAATTGCAATCTTTGCTTGGCAATCAGTGAGTTATTGGTTGAATAGCAACGGTAAGAATTCCGATAAGTAAACTCTCCAGTTTCGCCAGGTGTGTCCGCCTTCCGATTCCCGGTAGGCATATTTGAAATTTATTCCGTCGAGTTTTTTCCGAAAGTCAGTATTTGCCTGATACAAAAAATCGTCTTTCCCGATACCTATCCAGTAAAGTTTATAACCGTTCTGTTTCTGTTTTAACAGTGTATCCTCTATATTTTTATACACGCTGGATTTCGCATTTTCGTTAGGCATAATAGCTGCAGAAAATAAACCCACGTAATCGAAACTGTTGGGATAATACCGTGAAATATGAAAAGAATGAAAACCTCCCATGGAAAGTCCGGCAATAGCACGCCCGGATTTGTTCCGGACAGTGCGGTAATTTTTATCTACGAAGTTGATGATATCGATAAATGTCTCTTCGTATTTTCCGTCCATCGTGTTTGGTAACCTGAAAGTTGGTTTGTAAAACCCTTCGCTCGATTCACCCGGCGCAGCCTCCTGGGCTACGTTTCCGTTCGGCATAACGATAATCATCGGTTTGGCCTTGCCTTCGGCAATCAGGTTGTCTATAATCTGGGTCGCGCGTCCAAGCGTTGGCCACGCTTCTTCATCGCCACCCATGCCATGAAGCAGATACAAAACAGGATAGGATGTGTTACCCGATTCATAACCGGGAGGAGTGTAAATGGTTATTCGTCTGTCAGTCTTGTTGCCCGGAGATTCATACCATCTCTTGGCTACCGTGCCGTGAGGGACATTATTCACTTTATATATATCGGCTTGTCCACCACCAACCAGCAGAACATTTAGTGTGCTTGCTACATCGCGACGGTAATGCACGTTATTGGGATCGTTCATTTGTAACCCGTTTGCCGTAAAGGCATACGTGTATAATTCCGAAGGAAGCGTACGGGTTGTAAATGACCAAACGCCATCGGCGTCTTTTGTCATTTTATTGTGGCCTTGTGCAAAATCACCCGTTACCGACACACTGTCGGCCAAGGGAGCGAGTAAACGAAACGTTACGGAATTGTCGGCGTGGATTTCGGGGGAAATAATTTCCTTTCGTTGTCCGAAGCCAAGGTTTTCCTGTGCTTGCATCATGATGCTGGTGGAGAATACGAGCAGAGTAAAAAAGATTTTTTTGTACATAGGTTTTCAGGTTTACGATTGAGTGTATATTTGCAATTGTCAGATCTGTATTGCAAATATAGTTTTTATTTTGAAATATCGGGTATCGAGAGGGTTAATATCGATAAACAGCATCTTTGTGCCGATGGACCAAAAAAAAGAGACGCATTCAATGCGTCTCTTGGATAAATTGTTACTTCAGTGGTTTTATCCGGATGTTTCGGAATTTTACCAAGGAGCCGTGCCCCAGGAAACCAATATGTCCGGTTTTATTCAATAACCCGGGATGATCCCGTTTATCAATCGTCCCGTTTTTGGAGGCTTCGCGGATGTTTCCGTCCAGGATAGTTGTACCGTTAAGAATAACTTTGATGCGATCGCCATCGGCAATTACTTCCTGATAGTTCCACTCGCCTACAGGCTTCAGGTAACCGCGTTTAGCAGGAATAACGCCATAAACCGAACCGTGATACTGGTAGATTTGGAGATTTTTGTAGACCGGGGCATCGTTATCAAGAATCTGTAATTCCATTCCTCCATATGCGGCATCGCCTTCTAGCGGCGCGCGGATGCCTAATCCGTTGTTGGCACCCGGTGTGAGCATAAATTCGAAACGAAATATAAAATTATCGAATTGTTCTTTGGTGTAAAGGTTGCCGCCAAAATTTTGGCTGGGATACAGCACGATGTTTCCACTTTCCACCACGTAGTCTTTTTTGTTTCCTGTCCATTCGTTGAGGTTAGTACCGTCGAAGAGTACCCGAAAACCTTCTTTCTTTTCGTCAGCAGGAAGCTGGAAAGGTTCGGGGCGTTCAATTTCTTTAATAAATATATCGCGATAAGCCACCTTGCTGCCGTGTGCCTGCAACTCAATCTGTTCCGTCGGGAAGATGGGTTGACTCCTGTTCCAGTAGTTTTCCAACACTACATTGTCAGTAACCAGTTCATCGTTAAGCCACACCGACACCCTTTCACCAATCATCTTGATTCGGAATGTATTCCATTCACCTACTTTCTGGTCAGCAACTTTTAGCGGTTTGCTCGGATTCTGCTGGTTGTTGTACAATCCACCTGATCCAACCTGTGCTCCTACATTTACACGGGCGGTGTCCCAGATCTGAACCTGTGGCGTGCCGCGAAGGTAGATCCCTGCATCAGGTTCCGGCCCGGGATAAAGCTTCCAGTCAACCAGCATTTCGAAATCTCCGTATTGTTTGTT
Organism: Petrimonas sulfuriphila; assembly: GCA_038561985.1. Classification (NCBI taxonomy): domain Bacteria; kingdom Pseudomonadati; phylum Bacteroidota; class Bacteroidia; order Bacteroidales; family Dysgonomonadaceae; genus Petrimonas; species Petrimonas sulfuriphila. Next base: position 2,028,270 of record CP073276.1, read on the forward strand.
GGTACAGAGGTTGTCCCCTTTTCCGGTGAAGAGCAGTTCACCGTTTTCGATGACCCAGCCCGTTTTTGCTGCTGCGTCGGCTTTTACCTGGGCTGCAGCGAGTTCTTTTGGCGTCATTTTCGCGCGTTTGATGGGATTCTCTACCAAGCCTTTCCATCCGTCCAGGTTTTTACCGTTGAAGATGGACACAAAACCTCCGTCTTGAGGATTTTCGTCCAGGTATTTTTTTATGGACTCACGTTGATAGCCAGCATCTGGATTTTTCAATGTTTTACTCACTTTCTGGAGTATTCCGGTGGTTACAACACCCGCAAAAGCCGGATTATTTGTGGCGATGTTCATGGCAGCCAATGCGGCATTTTCGCTCAATGCCACATTATCCATATACGGGGCTACGAAAAGCATAGCCTGATATTGTCCGGTGTTTCCCAACAGGCGGAGAATGTCGTTTTTCTGTTTCTCGGTCTGTGCAAACTGCATCACTTCACGGAGATACAGGTATTTTATGGCTCCTGTTTCATTTGATTTATTGATGGTAGCAACGATTGCATCCGTTACTTTGCTCAATTCATTTTTGTTCTTACTGTTTCTGGCTATATCCAGCATCGGGTAAATGGAGTTGAACGATTTCCAATTGGTCAGTGCATCAAAAGCGGCATTTTTATTGGCCCCGGTTTCGGTATTGTAGGCCTTGGTAATCATCTCCATTGCTTTTTGAGACCCGCTGTTTGCCAGTGCAGTATAGTAAAGGTGCTTGTTTACAGACTTGTTCATCCGGTCCGATACCAGCTTCATTTGTTCGTTGGCCGGAAGATACGACAGGGCTGCGTTTACAGCTTGTTGAAGAGCGGGAACATTGGCAGCATCCGATTGTTCGAGCAATGTGAACAAGTCGGGCAGGTTTTTATCCGTAGAAACGTATTGAAGCGTATTGGCTGCTTCTGTTTTTTACGTTTTCGTTACCAGTGAACATTTGGTTATAAACCAGGTTATACTGACTTTCCATTTTCCGGTTGGCAATAAGCTGTAGGATAGCTTTTTTTCCCGACATCCCCGCTTTCGTTGAAAACCGATGCAAGTGTATAGGAGATATCACCCTTGTATGTTGATAAAGCATCTTTGGCGAGCAACACCGTTTCATCGTCCTGGCTTTTCAATAGTCCGGCTAATACAAGCATCGCTTTGTTCGTTTCCAATTTTTGCCAAGGAAGAAATGGCCGCTTTCTGTACCATTTTATTACCGGATGTAGCGAAATTGGCAAGCATATTAGCTGTATTCGCTACTTTCTTATCGCCCAACCAGTAAATGATGGCGGTTTGTTTCTCTGCAGAAGCTTTTGGACTTAGTTCCTTCATAATCCTTTCAACCGCTTTTCGGTCGTTGTTGAAAGGATAGGCGTTAAGCAAACGGGCCAGGTAAGCGATATCCCCGTCTTTCAGTGCACTGTTGAGGAGTTTATTTTTGTCCGTCGAAGGAATTGCCAGTAAAAGCCCGGCTGCAGCCACTTTCAGATCGGAACGGTTTTGCTTTATGGCAAAGTTGAGCAACCCATTTGCCTCCTTTTCCACCAACTTAACGTCGGTGTGAGTTAATCTTTTTAAAAGAGAAAGGTAGGATGCCGTAGCATTGTTGTTAAGCTGATAGGAATAATTGACTTTTTGTGCGGCATTTTTCAGTGGGATAAGGGCATTGCGGCTTCCCAGGCTTCCTAAAGCCGTAAGCAATGCGTTGCTGAGTTCTGCTGAGGGATTTTGTGACAGTGTTGAGAGCAGTGCGGGTTCGGCTTGGCTGTATCCGGTCTGAGTTAGTGCGTTCACAATATTGAACTTTACAGCATCCGGGGCGTTACCCGAAAGTGCTGCAACGATGGCTTGATTTGCCTTCTCACTTCCGATGGAAGCCAATGCCTGTACAGCCGGAGCTGAAAGGTGCGAATCCTTCAGAAAAGCAGATAAAGTTTCCACATTGTTGTCAGTTCCTATTTGTCCAAGCTGGCGGATAACAAAAGCTTTTACTTCATTATCTAGCGATTGGTTCAATGCTTTTCCGAAAGCATTTGCCGCAAGGGCCCGTTTGGCATCATCGTTTGCAACAAAGTTTGTCCATCCGCTGATGGCATAGTCCAATGCTTCGTTGCTCCGGTTGCCCGGAGGGTTCATTCGTCCGATCAAGTCCAGTAAACCCTGTTCTCCCGTGGAAACCAGATCGGTCATCGTCCGGTTATATTGAGTTTGATTATCGGCCGGAAGTTGTGCCAGTGCATCCGCAATAATGGTGGCACTTGTTCTGCCCTGCGGCAGTTGAGCCATTAATGCACCCGTTGCGAGCAGAATGGCTGTTAAAATGGATAGGTATTTTTTCATTGTTGTTTAATTTAATTGTTTTATAAGATTGACAAAGATTGGTAAAGATGGATGGCGGGCTGCCTATGTTTCAATCTTATTCAATCTAGTTCGACCTTGTTCAATCTAAATACTCCACGGCGCACGCATTGGCTGATCGGATAAGCGATTGGCTTCCTCGTCGTTCACAAAAATCTCTTTCACCGGATCGTATTCGATTGTTCTGTTTAACCGGAGTGCTACGGCACCCATGTTCACGATAGTAGCTGAACGGTGTCCGTTCAATTCGTTCAAAGCGAATTTCTGTCGGTTACGTATGGATTCGATGAAATTGGTATTTTGTTCCGTCGGTTCGGGAAAATCGGCCAGTTTCTTCTGCCAGTCAGGTATGTCGCAGACAAAGTTTCTGTAGACATTTCCGTTTGGCCCGGCAATATAGGGTGTGTTTGGCTCACCGTAGTCTCCTCCCCACAGAACAATCTGGCAGCCGTCGTCATAGGTGTATGTGATGGAGCGCCATGTGCCCACTGCGTCGGGATGTTGTTGAGGAGCATCCACTTCTACTTTTACCGGACTTGTATTGTCTTTCCCTAGCAAGTACTGAACCGGATCAATATAGTGTTGACCCATATCACCCAGGCCACCGCCATCGTAATCCCAGTATCCGCGGAATGTCCCGTGCACGCGATGTGCATTATAAGGTTTGTAGGGAGCCGGGCCTAACCACATGTCGTAATCGAGTTCTTCGGGAATGGGTTGCGGTTCAAGATGTGTTTTTCCTACCCAGAAGAATTTCCAGTCAAAGCCGGTGTGTTTGCTGATGGTAACTTTCAATGGCCAGCCGAGAAGTCCGCTGTCAACAAGCTTTTTGAGTGGCTTTACCGGTGTGCCCAGTCCATAAAACGGGTCTTTGAACCGGAACCATGTATTCAACCTGAATATATTTCCGTATTGCTGAATGGCTTCAACAACTCGTTTGCTTTCGCCGATAGTCCTGGTCATCGGCTTTTCGCAGAAAATGTCTTTTCCTGCTTTGGCAGCTTCTACCGACATGATCCCGTGCCAGTGAGGCGGGGTCGCAATATGCACAATATCCACATTTTTGTCGAGGATAAGCTCGCGAAAGTCATGATAGAGGCTGATGTTGTCTTTTACCAGGGCTGCGGCCTGGTTAAGGTGGTTCTTATCAACATCGCACATGGCTACAACGCGCGTCTTGTCATAAGGAATGTGTCCGCGACCCATTCCGCCTACGCCGATAATGCCTTTTGTCAGTTCATCGCTGGGTGCGACAAACCCTTTCCCCAATACATTCCGGGGAACCACAGTGAGGAGCGTTACTCCACCGAGGGTTTTTAAAAATTGTCTTCTGGAGGTCATAAATTAAGTTATAATGTATAATAAAATTAAATTTTGTAAATATACTCAATTTTTGAATATGTTCATCTTTTTGTCGTGACTTGTTAAATACTTTTATTTTCTTTTCAGTTTTTCTGACTAATTTCAGTCCCAGACAACGGCATCGTTTGTCTTTATTCCGTGAGCAGGAAACGGATTTTTTTCATCAAATGGGTACAGTGATTCAATATCTTCAATGACGATATTCTGTTCAATTAACGACCCATCCGGATTAACCGCTTTCGTAACGTCTAATCCCAAGTGTTTAGCTAAAAAAGGATAAACCGCGACTCGTTTGTTGTAATCGTAACCGTGTTTGTCGGCAGGCAAATGGGTATTTTCAACGGTTTCGAACTCGTTAAAAAGTCCGTAAATATACTGAAGGTGAGGATATTCAACAAAGGGAGTGTTTTTCGTCCAGTCATCACCGTCAGAAACCACTAACATCGGTCGAGGAGCAGCACAGGCCGCTATTTCTACATTATTGGTTTGGAAATTATCTGTTTTGTGAATTTGCATACCGCTTTCACAAACACATCCGCCAAAAAAATGGGCAGAGACCTGAACTACGGGGACAGAAACAGCAATTCTGTCATCGACAGCCGTAAGTAAGAATGCCTGCGTGCCGCCACCCGAAGCTCCGGTGATGGCAATCCTTTCCGGGTCGACACCGAGGGAAAGTAAAAAATCGATACTTCGAATGCTGTTCCAGAGTTGTAATTTCAATGATTCCGGGTGTTTGTGTATCCATCTATGCTCCTGAGCCAGTTGTCCATACCCGACCATGTCATACGCAAAAACCATTGCGCCCGTCCTGGCCATAGCTGCAAACCGTTTTTGCGCGTCAGGACGATACCGGCCGTAATCATCAAGCTCTGCCCAGTGTCCGTGCGTATTGAGAATTCCCGGTAAATTTTTAACAGCGTTTACCGGTGTATAAAGGCTTCCGGTGACATATACTCCGGGCAGGCTTTCAAAGGCTACATTTTGTACCTGGTAATCCTCGTAAGTCCGTTTATCTCCGAAAATAGGATTAAGAGGGCATTTTTTAGGAAATTTTTCCAACCCCGTTCCTTTCAGGATTTGTTTTCTTATTTGCTCCGAGCGTCTTTTCCAATCCTCGACGGTGGTGTATTCTCTCCGTTGTTTCTCAAGAAATTCTTTTCCTTCTGCCTCGTTCCAATAGTATCCAACGCAAAGCATGGTAGAATCCGTTTGGGCTACGTTTGCGCTATTTTTTTTCTCTTTGGATGTGCAGGAATTTACAGCAAGAAGTCCTGGCAGCATGAATAATAATAAAAATCTTTGAAGAAGGTCTGTTTTCATTTTCAATAAATAATGATGGAAATATTATTATCTTCGTAAGAAATCGACGATTTCAGGCTGCCTGATTTTCTCGGGTTGTTGCTTGTTTTTTACTTCGAAGATTTTCACCGAGGTATGTGGTAAAAAAGCAAACAAATCTTTCCAATCATAGGAACCAATGCTCCCCGGAACAATAGAGAAAGCGAGGAGAGGATCGTAAAATTTCGTTTCTAAAAAATAGCTGCTCGGAGGCGGCGGATCCAGCACAGCAATCTTCTTGAAGGTGTTATTAAATATTGCATGGATCAAAGATGGAAAAATTAATGTGCCTTCTGCTACAGCATTCAGGGTTGCGTCGTTAAAATTGTCGTTACTCTCAATAAATTGCATCAACAAATCAATCGATTCGGCTTGAATCCCCGGAATGCTTTTTCCTATTAAATTAGCGATGAAGATATAGTTAAACGGAACTCCTTGTACAAAACCGTCGCCTTTGAACCCGGGGTCATATAATTCGCCAATTCCCGGTAAATCCGCTGAAACTACAACATTGCCTGCGTTCAGTATATTCATCAGCGTAGCTTCTCCCAGGAGTTTCTCTTTTCCCGAAGGATGGTTCCATACCACTACATTCTGTGTTTTCTGGCCCTCCTTTTTAATTATATATACGGGAAGGGCATAGTCGTTCTTATCGTTTTCAATAAAGTACTTTTCTATAACGGTCTCCCCTTTTGAGAATTTACCGGTAAAAACTGCGGCTGTAAATTTTCTATGAAAATTAATGCCTGCCGTGGTTTTAATTTTATTTTTCACAGAGTTTTGTGGTAAGTTCCTGACTGAATAATACCGTTGATTCAATTCAAAAACAGTGTTGCCTTTTAATGAGCTGGCAACTTGTCCCGTAGGCGTTGCCCAGAGCTCCTCGTCTTTAAAGAGGTTTACTTCATGGTCCGTTGGATCTCCCGGCAGGTTTAAGGATTTCATGAAAAATGAGTTAACCGCCTCCCTGTTTTTTTTTGTTGATTGATGCCCTCCCATATCTTCTGTGAACTGAATGTTGTCTGCAACACCCAGTGCGTTGTAGGATTTCTTTAACTCTTCGAAAGTTTCCCGGGCTCCTTGTTGACTAAAAAAATCGTGTGTAGTGGTTACAATCAATGTGGGCTTGGGCGAACGCATATGCAACAAATCGGGAATATCCATTCCCTTTTTGATCGACATATAAGGATTCTGTTCTGCGTCCTGAGGGCCAATTGATTGTAACAGCCTCTTGAATGTAGTAATGTAGCATTCGGGGGCGGCAGCGTGTATTCGTTCATCGTAAGCAGCTATCAATGCCGTTTGCGTGCCTCCTCCCGAGCGCCCGGTGATGCCTATCCGATTCATATCCACCTCTTTTCTGGTTTCAAGAAAGTCAATAACCCGTACGCCGTCCCAAATGAAATAGTCTGAAATTGAAGATCCTGTCAATAAGGTTTGGATTCCGGCGTAGGAATGCTCGGTAGTTGGCCCTCCAATTTTAGATCCTCCCGTAGTTTCATCCATGTATTGCAACCTTTCACCCTGACCGATAGGATCAAAGGCAAAAACAATAAACCCTTTTTCTACGAAGTTAATAATTGAGCGTTGGTAACCTTCGCTGCGAAATCCATTGTCCGAATGTCCGGAACAATAGATGATGGCGGGAGCAGGGTCCTGTCTTTCCTTCGGGACAAACAGACATCCCGTCACGTAAAATCCGGGATGTGACTCGAAAATAATCTTTTCCACCGTAAATTTTTCTCTTTCCAGCTGACCGGTTATTCGTGTATTCAATGGCGTTTTTTTAAATTTCGTCAGTGAAGCCCTATACTCTTGCTTCAGCGTTTGTTGATAGTCAATCCAATTCACTTTTGTCTGAATGGCTGAAACGTATGCTGAACGTTTATCGAGCTGCTCTGCGGCTTCATTATACAGTATCCGGTACAACGCCCTGAAGTTCTCCTGATAGATCATCCACTTTCTTTCCCCTTGATTGTTAGCAAATACGGATGGAAGTACGTCCTGGGAGTAACTGTAATGACTAACAAAGCAGATTAAAAAAAACAGGGACAGTTTGTGCTTCATGATTTCTGATAACAGTTGTTTAGGACAAAAGAGCAGCTGAATAATTGTCTATAAACAGCCAAATAGCTTTATGTTCTTTCAGGATGGATGATGGAACGGATGGATCGACAGGACTTTCAATCGTTTTTTTTACAGCAAGAGCTTTGCGCCCATCGGGTACGCTGCAAATAATTGCTTCCGATTTCATGATTTGATTCACAGACATGCTGATTGCCTGCACAGGTACATCGTCGAGAGTAGGAAACCAACCTTCGCCCAGCTGTTGCAGCCGGCAATCCTTGTCTAGGCGAACCACGATATAGGGCTCTTCGGTTTCAAAATCGGCAGGTGGATCGTTGAAAGCAATGTGACTGTTCTCGCCGATCCCGATAAATGCAACATCAATTGTTGCCTCACGAATCAATTCACCGAGTCTGTTGCACTCTTCCAAAGGGTCAACCTCACCGTTTACATAGTTGAACTTTTTCAGCGGAACGATATGTGCAAATCTTTCTTTCAGGTATTTGCGGAAAGAAGCCGGATGAGTATCCTGAATTCCAATGTACTCATCCAAATGAAATGTCGTTACGTTGTGCCAGTCGACCTTTTCGTTTACAAGGTGGGCTAACATCTCGAACTGTGAGGCTCCAGTGGCAACTATTATGTTGGCTTCCCCCTTTTCCTGAATAGCTTTTTGAATGAGCTGTGCTCCTAGTTTTGCTGCTTCTTTACCCAGTTCTTGCTTATTTTTACTAATGATAATTTCCATCTCTTCTTTTCGTATGTGGAGCATACTCACCTGTTCGCTATGACCTGCCTCAAGTTATTTATTCCCAAATTAATCCAATTCGATAATTTGTATATTCCTGAAATGGATCTCAGAGCCTTCTGCTTCCAGACATATATATCCTTTTCTTTGTGAGGAATTAGTGATCCCGTTTACAAACTTACCATTAACAGATAATTTAATGTTCCCGTCAACACACACTACCTCATAAGTATTCCATTCTTTTGTCCCTTTTACCCTGTTTTCTATCGACTTACTCCTTTTGCCCCGTGGATTTTCAGGGATGATTTCGACTCCTCCAACGCCGAATAATTCACCGTGTACATAAGCGATAGGTGGCACTACTCCATCGCGGGTATTGAGCCTGATCCATTCCAGATCCAACATTTGTACTTCCACACCGTCCGGTAGTCGGTTTTCACCCGGTTGAGCTTTACTCCAGACAAATGTGCCTGAATTTCCACCCGGCGCACGATGGCTCCATTCAATGTGCATAATAAAGTTTTCGTACTCTTTTTCGCTTCGGATTACTCCAATGGGCAATCCGGTGCATTTCAGAGTTTCCCCACTAACCCTCCAGGAATCTGCTTCGGTATTAACCTGATACCATTTTACCGGCTTGGCGTTTTTAAGCTTTCCTGAAAGGACATCCTTCATGTGTATAGATTTGCCAAATGTTGCCACTAATTCCTGTGAAGAAGTACGGCTGGTTTTTAATAAGAATACAGAGAGGATAATGCTGATTAATATGACCTGTTTTTTCATGTTTGAAAATTTAAATTATGCTGATAATTTTACTCAACCAATTTGTCTGGTCGGGCTATTTTATCCGCCCATTCCAAGAAACCAACTGAATAGACCCAAGTTGACTGAGTTTAATCCGGTAGGAATTGAAATATGTTCGTAATTAACACATACAAAACTTAAATTGAATATTCGGAATTGCCGGTTTACATAAGCGCACTAGGAGAACTTGTTAGAAACTCATCCTGCGATCTATCATTGTAAAACCAGGCTATTCCGAATATTCTATAACGATTGGTCAATGAGCAAATTTCAAGCCGTTTAATTTGTTCCAGTCACCACGGGTGAAATCGGGGATTTTTACAGGCATTCCTCCGTTTAATACAGATTGTTCGCTTAACTCAACCAGACAGGACCATTCTGCTGCATCATAAACATCCTGATCGAGAGGTAATCCGTTCCTTAGGCAATAGATCAGCCGGTAATCCATGATGAAGTCCATACCGCCGTGACCACCTACCTTTTTGGCAAATTCTCCGATTTCTTTTATGAACGGGTGTTCGTATTGAGTCATCAGCGAGTCAATTTGTGTCTCCGTGAGAAAACTGTGGGCGTTCGGTTCCAGTGCGATCAACCCGGTTGGGTATTTCTGAAAAAAGCCTTTTGTTCCGCTAATGGTGTGTAGCCTGCTGTAGGGCCGGGGACTTGTAACGTCGTGCTGTATCATTATTGTCCGCCCTTTTTCGGTTTTTATAACGGTTGTATTCATATCACCGAGCTTATACTCCTGCTTTGCCTGAGCCGAATTTTCACCGAACTTCTCCTTGGCGTATTCCGTCATTCCAAACTGATTGGAAGAGACAGAAACCAAATAATTCATTTTGTCTCCCCTGTGGATGTCCATCACCTGGCATACAGGGCCGAGCCCGTGTGTGGGGTAGGGATTACCTGTGTGCGCCGTGTTAAACTTCAATCTCCACATGTCCCAATAAGCGCCGGAACGGAAGTTGCTCTCCCTTAAGTCATGAATATAAGCGCCTTCTCCGTGAACAATATCCCCGAAAAGTCCTTGCTGAGCCATATTTAACGTGTTCAACTCAAAGAAGTCGTAACAGGTGTTTTCAAGCATCATGCAATGGCGGCGAGTTTTTTCGGCAGTGTTTACCAGTTGCCAGCACTCTTCAATTGTTGTTGCTGCAGGAACCTCTATGGCAACGTGTTTCCCTTGCTGCATGGCATATACAGCCATGGGTGTATGGTGGAGCCAGTCGGTACAAATATAGATCAGGTCGATGTCCTTCCGCCGGCATAATTCTTTCCATGCGTCTTCCCCCGTGTATTCGTCAGCAGGCTTAAGTCCTCTTTTTGCCAACGTATTTTGCGATCTTTTCACCTTATCTGCATCTAAATCGCACAGGGCTTTTATCTCCACACCTTCGATAAATGTGTATCTCCCAACTGCACCGGTACCCCGATTACCTAATCCGATAAACCCCACCCTGACGGTAGGAATGGGATCCACAGCTAACTGCAGTACACTCTTTTGTCCTTTTTCACGCGGAGGTTCCGTGTTCTGTGTCTGCCCGGATGGCTGAGCAAAACCGCTCACCGTGAAAATCAGGGCTAAAAACAATATATTGAAATGTTTCATACGTTTTTTTTTATTCTTTTCCGGGCACACCTGCCACCGGGATAATTTCAGGAATGTTTTCAACAGGCCCCATTACGTAGGTTTTGGGCCCCAGGTAAAGATCGGCGTTCAGTACTTCATCCCACGTGATGTCTTTTCCGGTATAAGCCGCCATACGACCCATGATGGTGACCAAGGATGAATAAGCCTGATCTTCGCCGTCGTTAATTGTATTTCCGCTTCGAATGGCCGTAACCAGGTTGATGTGTTCCTGGACGAACGGATTCGTCACTTTCCACTCCGATTGAGTGTCGGTTTCTTCAGGATGCGGATATTCCCAGATAATGTTTCCGTTCAGGTCATACAATTTCCCGGAAGCATCTGCGTAGCCGTTGGTGCAGTTGATTTGTTCTACTTTTTCGTTGGTACAGCCATCAATCTGTCTGGCAGCACAATGCGTACGCATACCGTTGTCGTACAAGTACTCGATGCTGAAGAAATCATACTGGTCGCCGGTTACCCTTCTTTGGCGCCCGCCCCAACCGGTTGCCTTAACGGGATTTTTACCCAAATACCAGTTCATAACGTCCACTTCGTGGATAAATTGTTCGGTTATGTGGTCGCCCGAAAGCCAGCAGAAGTTTACCCAGTTTCGCAGCATATATTCCATGTCTGTCCATTCCGGCTTTCTGGTGCGGAACCATAATGCCCCTCCGTTCCGGATGATGTTTGCTCCCACAATATCGCCGATCTCGCCATTGAGAACCCTTCTTCTGGTTTCCATGTAATCCTTTTGAGAACGACGGATGGTTCCGCTGACAATGTTCAGGTTCAAGGTTTTTGCTCTTTTGACGGCTGCCAATACCTTTCTGACCCCAAACGGATCAACGGCTATCGGTTTTTCCATGAAAATATGCTTTTGAGCATTCACAGCGGCCTCAACATGGGCCGGACGAAAATGGGGTGGGGTACAAAGCAAAACCATATCCACACCGGAATCGATTACCTTTTCGTAACTGTCAAACCCGAGAAAACAGTTCTCATCAGGGATTTCAACGTTCCGTTCTTTTTTCAAAATCTCCCTGCAACTGTCCAGCTTGTCCTGGAAAACATCCCCCAGCGCGACAATCTGAAGGTTTGGACCTGCGTTCAAGAAGTCCATGGCGGCACCGGTCCCGCGACCTCCACATCCAATTAATCCGGCTTTAATTACCTTTCCGTCGGGAGCCTGCTCCAGTAGCTTGGGCAGCGTCAGCTCACCTTTTTTGGATTTATCGGTCGAGCAGGAACTCAACATTGGAATTCCTCCCATCATCCCTACTGTTCCGGCCACAACCGAACTTTTTAAAAAACTTCTTCTCGATAATGAATCTTTGTTTCTCATATTATATCAATTATTTGTTAGATAGTTTGGTCAAACTTTTGCTTATATTGACTTTTACAAGTACGATATAATTTCATCCATTTGAGCGGAGATCTGCTTCAGGTGATTCCTGTCTCCTCCGTTAACCTCTGCTGTTAACCAGCCTCCCTGATGATTTATCTCTCTGACGGCTTTCATTACCACCGGCCAATTGTTGTCGCCTTTCAGTAAATCAACATTGAAACCTTCCCACAACCCTTTTGAGTTCATAAGTTCCCGACTGAATTCTTTGATGTGAAGTTTCATGATGCGGGAGTTAAGTGTCTTGATCCAATGTTCGGGCCAGCCGTACCGCAAAACGTTCCCGATATCAAAATACCAACCCACCAGGGGGTGATTTATTTCATCGATAAATCTTTTTGCTTCAACAGGGCTTATAAGGAAATTGTTCCAGACGTTCTCCACTGCAATTTGCATCCCTGTTTTTTCTGCGTAAGGGATCAATTCCCGAATTGACTGTTGGGAGGTAATGTATGCCTGCTCGTAAGATACCTTCTCGTTTACTACACCCGGCACGACTAAAACCGTGTCTCCACCCATCTCTTTCACCTCCTGCAAAGATTTTATAACAGAGTCGATACACTTTTTCCTCACCGCAGGGTCGGGATCAGAAAGAGGTGAGCTCCAGTGGTCCTTGTTTACAACCGTAGGAAGTTCAATCCCTGATTTCGATTTTGCGTCAAGTATTTCTGACATATTGAAGTCGACAGGGCTGTTTAGTTCTACACCGTCAAAGCCCAACTCTTTGACCAGTTTGAATTTATCGGTTAACGATAGTTCTTCTTTGATCATTCCAAGCCCCAAACTCTTTTTTAAGGTGACTTTTTTCTTCGGCTTACTTTGCGAAACGGATGCAGATGCAAATGGCGTTACGGCTGCTGCTCCGGCTATGGCTGCAGCAGATTTAATGAAATCTTTCCTGTTCATTAGAATTTATGTTTTATAAAGTTATTCCGGTTAGAATGGATACTACAAACGGGTACTTTACTAAAAAGAGCAATAAAGGTAAGTATTATTTTGCAGATGAGTTACAATCGAAATAAATAATTGCATATTTTTGATTATAACAACCCTGATCTTCCATCCATGTCGTTTTTGTTTTCGGGATAAAGGGGAAGCTTTATGGGTAAATTATCGCGGGTGGAGCGATAAATAGCCGTGAACAGTTCCACTGTCCTGCGTCCGTCCTCTCCGGTAACCAGGGGATCCCGGTTTTCGTCCAGGGCAAATAAAAAATCTTCTATTTGACGCTCCATGTAATGGGTCATCGGATCGATGCTGCTAAAATGCCGGACATCTTCCATTTTCCATTTCTCCGCCAGCTCTTCTTCTCCGGGAATAGTCCAGAGGTCGTTTACCGGGGGTTCCAGAATCCCTTTCATCCCTGCAATAAACATGGCGCCACCATCGGTCTGGACACCCGCGGATGCGCCGTTTTCACCGTGCACATGTACTTTTCCGTAAATTCCGGGTTTTTGCGAGTTGCTCACGATAACATTTCCTATTCCTCCGTTCCTGAATTTTATTACAGCCAATGCGGTATCCTCCACCTCGATATAAGGATGATTCAGGTTTCTCCAGATGCCGTAAACTTCTTCCACCTCTCCCATAAACCAAAGCAGGATATCCAATTGGTGTGGCGCTTGATTTACCAGGACTCCTCCTCCTTCCGTTTTCCAGTTTCCCCGCCATTTATCGGCATCGTAATAGCTTTTGTCTCTCCAGCCCAGCATGTTAACGGTACCCAATACCGGTTTACCTATCTTGCCGGCCTCAATGGCTTTTTTCACCCTCAATACGGGCTCATACCACCTGCGTTGACTGACTACTCCAAGCTTGACTCCCGCCTTTTTACAGGTTGAAATAATTTTGTCAGCATCTTCCAGAGTCGATGCCAGTGGTTTTTCCACCAGGATATTGGCTCCTTGCAGGGCAGCTTGTTGTGCCGGCTCCAAATGAAACGGGTGAGGAGTACAGACGACAGCCAGGTTAATTTTTTCTTTTTTAATGAGCTCCGCCACATCGGTGTAGGCGGGAACTTTGTATTGACAGGCAAAGCCGTTTGCCGTTTGTTGGGTGCGGCTCCAGACCCCGGCCAGGCGGGCATTAGGCAGATTCTGTATTGCCGAAGCATGCAGGTGGGCCACTTTCCCACATCCCAGAATTGCGATATTGTAAACAGAATTTCTCATTTCGACATTGAATTAGGGAATCAGGATCACTTTATTTATTCCGGCTTCCTTTCTGTAAAGCCGGTTAAACCATTCAGCACCCTCAGAAAGAGGTGCCACGGCCGATATCATGCCGCCAACGTCGATTTTGCCGGAAGCCATCAGTTCTAACACCGTTTCGTATTCGCCATTGATAGCGCAACTTCCCAGAAGTGAAAGTTCTGTGGTTACAATTTTTTGCAGGGGGACAGTCACCTCGGGCATCAGGTTCCCTATCAGAATTGCTTTGCCTCCTTTGCATAAACTGTTTATACACAGGTTTACAGTTTCCGAAACTCCTACTGCTTCAAAAGCCACATCTGCGTTCCGGCCTTTGGTTAGTTGTTGTATTTTCTCTGAAACGGTTTTATCGGAAGAGAGGAAAGTATGAGTCGCGCCGAAGGCCTTGGATAGTTCTAATTTTTTTTCATCCATGTCGATAGCAATGATGGGATATACACCTGCCGTCTGCAGCAGTTTTACAACAAACAGGCCAATGGTTCCCGTGCCGATAACCACGGCATTTTGTCCCAGTTGAATACCGGATACATTTACTGCATGCAGGGCTACAGCAACGGGCTCTACCATCGCGGCCTGCTCAAAGGAGACGTTGTCGGGAATCTTGTAAAGTATATGTGCCGGAACAGAAACGAGTTCGGCAAAAGCACCGTGTTTTGTATAATTCCCCGGGGAAACACCCAGGACTTTTCTATTGTTGCTGAGGTTGTAATGCCCCTGACGTGTGAACCAGTCATCGAGCGGATATATCGTGGAGTCGAAAGTAACCCTGTCACCCGCTTTCCATCCTGTGACCGCAGTGCCAACTTCCGTAATTATGCCTGCGGCTTCGTGCCCCATGACCAACGGGGGGATTCTTCTTCCGGTGCTCCCGTCCATACCGTGGATGTCGCTTCCGCAGATTCCGCAGGCTTGAACCCTTATCAATACTTCGTCGGCTTCCATATGAGGATCAGGGAAATCACGATAATTCAACTCCATGTATTTGTCTAAAACCAATGCTTTCATAAAATAATACGATAGGGATTGTAAGTAGTCTGTTAGATACTCAAAATAATTATTTCTTATTTGTTCCTCACGGGGAAAACAGCAATTCGTAGAGTGCTGCATCCGTAGGGGATAAGCTCAATGTTTTCTTCCCCGCCAACATCCTCTCCCTGTTGAGTGAAATAAGGGACCGGGCCGGCCGACCCGTTGTATTCTTTCCATCCGGGCAGTCGTAATCCAGTTGTCCTTATCGTAACGGGTGCATCTTGCAGGGTCCAGGGATAATCAGAAGCCCTGTTTTTTGTTTCAACAACAAAAGCTTTCCCAACATTTTCCTTGCTTAAGTTACGGATAGGTAAGGCATAGTTCCAGGGAGAGTCGCTGGTAACCTGGTAATACCATTTTCCGTAACGTTTGGTTTCGTGGGGCTCAGTTGTTTTCTTTTGCCAGTTTTCATTCATCTTCAGCGCATACAGAAGTGGGCCGCGTTCAACGGCCGCTCCGCCATCGTACCATCGGCTTATCGACACTTCCATGGGCAGGCGTAGAACGACCTTGTCATTGCTTTTCCAGGCACGATCGATCCTTGCGATTTCTCCTTGCCTTGTTTCTGCCGTAACCCCTTCCCCGTTTATCGTTATTACGGGGTTTTTACACCATCGGGGAATACGCAGGTGGAACGGAAATTCTATTTCTTCTTCTTCTCTGTCCGGAAAATCGAAGGTAAAGGCGATGGTTTCCTCAAAAGGATACTGTGTGGACTCTTTAACGGTGATGAGTTGTCCATTTCCCACCCTTGCCGAGACCTCCGATGGGGCGTAAACCAGTGCGGCAATGCCGTTGTCGTTGGTTGCATACCAGAGATTCTGCGTAAACTTGGGCCACCCCTGATGCATGTTGGAGGTACAGCAGGGGTATCCGGTGAGTTCACCGAAAAGGTTGTCGGTATCGTGGTGGGGAGTCACGAAGTTCCGCATGTCCCGGCTGACTTTAACCTGGTTGACCTGCTGGTAATACTGTCGAGCGTCAAAATCGTCGGTGGTTTGAGTGGGTAAGGCATTATAGGCAATTTTTTCGAGGTGGTCCGCCCATTGCACATCCCCGGTAACCTGTAGGATACTCTCCAGCGAATACATCATCTCCACTGCGGTGCAAAGCTCAGAACCTTGAACGGGATTTCCAAAACGGAGCAATTCGTCGCCTGCCCATAATCCGATGGGCAATCCGATGGTGTTGCGCATATCCCGGACAGCTTTTTTTACCGCTTCGAGCAGTTCAGGATTTTGATTCTGCTGGAAATAGATAGCCGGTTCTTTAAATCCCTGTCCGAGATTTACACAATGTAAGCTGTGCTGTCGCGATAGATGATCCTGACGGAGGAATACATCCGTCCAGTTGAATGTCTGTTCGTGAATCAGCTCACCCAACTCGAGCAAAAAAGGATCTCCCGTAATGTTGTACAACCAATAGGCCATCATCAGGTTATCTCCTCCGCGCTGTTCTCCCCAGAATGTCCAGTTACCCAACGGCGTGTTCGGCAACTCCTTCAACTGATATTTGAAATAATTTGTCATAAAGGGAATTATCCGTTTATCCCCGGTTGCGGAGTAGTATTGCTGCATTACTTTCAGCATCACCATTTTGGGCCACCAGTCGTGAGCGTTGTTTCGTTGCAGGCCTTCTTCGGGTTCCCGGTCGGTATCCGGGCCAAAGTATCCGTTTGGCTTTTGCGATGCCAACGTCCACTCAATCCAGGGCTGCACTTTCTTTTTTAATTCCGCATCGTTCATGATATAGGCGAGCGGCAAGAGTCCGTCAATCCAGTACGGCCCTCGTTCCCACACGTCTCCGTCACCGCCCAGCCATCCGTTTCTCTGTCCGGCGACCTGCGGGTAGATAGAGTCTAAATGTCCTGTCATTCCTGTCCGCATCCGGTTCAATTGTTCTTTGAGCCACCCTTGAGGGCGGATAGTTCCAACGGGCAGTTCGATATAGGTTTTACTGGCCAACGGAGCGCGGTTGCCGGGATAGTTAGGTGATAGTTCGGGTTTATTTCCTTGTGAATGAGATCCCATGGTCAGGAAGGTCAAAAAAAAGATGGTAATTAAATGTTTCATACGATTACTTTTTTTATTCGCTATAATTCATCCATACTTTCATTTGTCCGGCTTCCCGGTTGTCCCACGCGTAATAGGGGATAAAACGAATGGTATCATCTCCCGTGATGGCGTCGATGGTAGTGACGCCGTTCAGCAGCGTGGGGTTGAATGTTTCCTTGAATCTGGCAGGCGGGGAAAGCGTCAAGCCATCGAACGAAGGATTGTCCGTTTCTTCCGCGCAATATACCAGCGGCCCTCGTTGAACAGCCCTTTTCCCGGAGTTTTCTTTTACCCGCGGATCGGCCTGTACCGTTTCCACCGGCATATCCAGGGCAAGCGTTACCTTGTCTCCCGATTTCCATTTCCGGTTGATTACCAGGTATCCCTTTTCAATCAACGGATCGGTTATTGACTCTCCGTTTACGGCAACGGTGTAGCTTTTGCACCATCCGGGGATTCGCAGCCGGAATTCTTTCCTGACGGATTTTTTGAGCGACTCAACGGTAAGGGTCACGTTGCCGTCCCACGGATAGCTGGTCTCCTGGACCAGGGTCATCGTCTCTTTTCCGGTGTTCACGTCTGCTTTGTTTCCGATGTACAAATTTACCCAGACGGCCCGTTCCGATGTTCCGTAAATATAGTTTCCGATGGAAGGAAGAAAACGGGAGATCTGGCTGGGGCAACAAGCCGTACCGTACCATTCCTTGCGGTGATGATCCCCGTGAGAAGCCAGCGGATTCACGTAAAAGAACAAGTCTCCTTTCAGCGACACGCCTGCCAGTACACCGTTGTACATGGACCGTTCCATCACGTCTATGTATTTTGAGTCGCCTGTGAACTGGTGCATACGCGAGTTCCAGTAGACCATTCCCACCGAAGCACAGGTCTCGCAATACGCTTCGTAGTTGGGCAGGTCGTAAGGCTCCGTGAATCCTTCGTTGTGGCGTGATGACCCGATCCCTCCGGTCAGGTACATTTTGGTCAATACCACATCGTCCCACAACCGGTTCAACGCGTTGATATAACCGGCTTCGTTCCTCAAGGCAGCCACATCTGCCATGCCGCAGAACAGGTACATGGCCCGGACGGCATGTCCGTTTATGGTTGATAACTCCCTGACCGGTATCTCATCCTGGTAGTACAAGGGGTTCCATGTCCCTTCCGTCCCCTTGGAACCGTGCCCGTGTCCGCGTTCTTCAAGCAGCCAATACGCAAAATCGAGGTACTTCTCCCGGTTGGTAACCTCGTATAGTTTTACCAGCGCGAGCTCAATCTCCTCGTGCCCCGGGACCCAGTGGCGTTTTCCGGGCCCAAACTGATCCATCATATGATCGGCCATTCGTATGGAAACATCGAGCAGTTTGCGTTTGCCGGTGGCTTTGTAATAGGCCACGGCCGCCTCCATCATGTGCCCGGCGCAATACATTTCGTGCTTGTCCATGTTTGTCCAGCGTTTATCCCTTCCGGTCAGCGTATAAAATGTATTGATGTATCCATCCGGCTCCTGAGCGGCCGCAAACTTGTCGATCCACTCATCGGCTTTTCTTTCCAGCTCGGGGTTGGGGTTGTTTATAAGGCTATAAGCCATTCCCTC
Organism: Petrimonas sulfuriphila; assembly: GCA_038561985.1. Classification (NCBI taxonomy): domain Bacteria; kingdom Pseudomonadati; phylum Bacteroidota; class Bacteroidia; order Bacteroidales; family Dysgonomonadaceae; genus Petrimonas; species Petrimonas sulfuriphila. Next base: position 2,046,893 of record CP073276.1, read on the forward strand.
AAGTGCCTTGTAAACGTCGGAATCATCGTAAAAAATACCGGAATGCCCGCCTGACCGCCTGGCGGCATTTTCGAAGTTCCGTATCCGTCCGGTTTTATTCTCGATTTGATCGATACATACGGGAAGTGTATGTAAAACGTGATTTTTCAATCTTGGCGACCAGAAATTGTCGTTGATCTTTACGTGTGAGAAATCGACCGGAGTTATATTCCTTGTCGATATCTTATTGCTTGAATGTGAATTTTGTCGGCATCCTGTGCATGTCACGCTTATTATAACAGCAATTGTTGCCAGAAATATTTTTTTGAGTCTCATTGTTAATAGATATTATGGCTGAGGATATTTTCCAGTATCAAAGATAATTATTTTTCGTTTGAAAACTGAAAAAACGACAAAAAGGGTTGTCAACAATACAGTTAACGACCCTTTTTAAGAAAGAATGAAAATTTAGAAACTGTTTTGAATTTTATATTTCTTCAAAATAGCCCGCTATCAAGTGCGAACTGAAAATCCAAATCCATCCCAAAATAGGCATAAAACAGGACATGAAAAAATCAAAACAGTTTCTTACAGTATCCCTTTGCAGACTTATTGTCCGGCATAAATGATGGAAATAATGCCTAAGATGAACAGGATAAACATCCATATTAACAGCTTGTTGGTTGCTTTCGAGGAGTTTTTAAACTCTTTCCAGATAAACACACCCCAAAGTGCTGCCACAAGAGTAGCACCTTGTCCTAAACCATAGGATATGGCTGCACCGGCTTTTCCTGCTGCGATGTAACTAAAAGCCGTACCAACTCCCCAAATAACGCCTCCCAATACTCCTACCAAATGCGTTTTTAAATTGCCTTTAAAATACTGGGAGTAATTGACAGGATTTCCCACAAATGGTTTTTTCATTACCAGGGTATTGAGAATGAAATTGCTTGCTAATATCCCTATCGAGAATATAAAAAACGCGCCATAAGGAGTCAGCATGCCTTCGGTAGGGTTTTCTAAATTTGTCAAATCCATTGCAGAAGCCACGAATCTATAAAAAAAGGACATCAGGAATCCAGCAATGATTGCGATAATAATTCCTTTTTTCCTTGTCTTTTGTTCCTCGGTTCCCTTGCTCATTCTACTTGAGGCAATGCCGTTCATTATGATCGCAGTGACAACCAGGAGAACACCTAGGAATAAAATGACGGGATCGCCTTTTGGTGCACCGAAGTAGTTGATAAAAACGCCCAAAACAAGTGCCAGGCCTACACCCACCGGGAAAGCAACAGACATTCCGGCCAAAGAGATAGAAGCGGAAAGTAATATGTTGGAAGCATTGAAGATAATTCCTCCTGTAAATGCACTCCAGAAACTTTTCGGATTTACTTGCGTAACATCATCAATAAACCCTCGTCCTTGTTCACCTATGCTTCCGAGGGTAAAACCAAAGATGATTGAAAGGAGCACGATTCCGATTACGTAGTCCCAATAAAACAACTCGTACCGCCAAGTTTTAGCGGCTAACTTTTGTGTGTTTCCCCAAGAGCCCCAGCATATCATGGTTACGACACATAAAATTACGGCTAATAAATAATTACCTACTATAAACATATCCTTTGAAATTAAATTAGTTATTTGTTCATCAAGTCAAATACACCTCTCCACGTTTTGTAGGGATGTTGATTAATTTCTTTCATTGTTATTCTTTTATCAGGGGCAACCATGTGCATACGTGCGAATCCTCCCAACAGTTCACAGAGGCATAATCTACCATACGTATGTTGCCTTTCGTGGTAGGTACGATAAACTCCATGCGGGCATCGGAACGGGTGGGTGTTGTTTTAGTCACTTTCACCACGCCACGCTTGTTCTCTTTAATTTTTGTTGGCTGATTGAATGTGGGATCGATGTTTTCATCGCGCGCCAATACAATGGGCCCCCAAGTAACCGCCTGGAAGTTTTCGCTTCCCGGAGCGCTCCCTTGAGGTCCGTCTATCACTCTGGCAATCATTTCAAACTCTATTTCGATTCGATCGTTATTTTTCCATTCACGATCAATAATCGCATACTGTCCCGATTCCACCTTTAGGCTTTTACCGTTCACTTTCACCTTATTTTTCTTACTCCATTCAGGTATTCTTATCTGCACCGCGAACCTCTCGGCTTTTTCGGGGTTCACATGGATTTTCACTTTTCCCGAATGAGGATAATCGGTTTCAATCTTCAATCCCAAAGCTTGTCCTTTCGGCGTAGTGGCATTTACATCCGCCGCATTGTAGAGGTTGATAACCGGTCCGCGCTCGGAGTTGGTCACAGCGATAAGCGGGATATACGACAAACCTACCGGACCACTCAGGTTACAGCAAGTAACAAGCAAACCATTGAAGCTACGTCCCCAGCCACTGGCATTTACTTTTTTCCCGTTGAGCAGGTTAGCATAACTAAATCCATCCCCGGTAGGCTTCATGGCACCCAGCAACCCGTTATATATATATCTTTCGATTTGGTCCATCGGAGAAGACTCCCCGGTTAACCGCATCAATTGGCTGCAGTACTTCATCCATGTAACACCCACGCAGGTCTCCATCATTCGCTTGATGTTCGGGTGGGTTTGTTCAAGAGCGGTGTTAGTCCATGCCTCTCCATTTACTTTCGGAAAATAAGGCTGATCGGCTCCTCCATTGCCGATAATGGTCATCTCTTTCGTACGCACATTATTGTAGTAGTTGTCTAACATGCGCTTCACTTCAGGTTTCCCCGTTACGCGGTAATACTTTGCCAACCCCTCAAACAGAGATGTTATCTCGTATGCTTTGGGATAGGTTCCTGCCATCTTGTAGGGCTCAACGTTGTTGTATGCATTTTCGAACAAGTCATGATTTTTCGCTCCTCCCGCTTCGATAATATAGGTTGCAAAATCGAGATACCTTTGGTAGCCCGTCATTTGGTAGAGTCTCATAATCGGCTCAAGTATCGTGCTCGACTCAATTTTCTCGGAGCTCCATCCCATTTGATTAATTGGTGATTTTGGAGCCGGACCAACTTGGTCAATAACACAGTCTGCCTGACGAATAAGGCTTTGAAGAACAGCTGGATCGTGGTTTACCCAATCGTAATAATCCATCAGTCCAAGCATAACGTATTTCCGCTCCCATATATCTCCTGTGGCGCTTTCAGGTTGCTTTTCTATTGGCGAACAACTGATACTTCCATTCGGGCGTTCGGTAGAGAGCAAATCCTTAACGGTTTCATCCAATATTGTTTTCAGTTCGGGATCTTGGGTGTAACGATAGAACAAGCTTGCCGACCGGGTTGCCTTACCCCACATCTCACCCACTGCGAACTGGGTCCTTCCCACGCGAAACAAATCAACGAAAGTGGCGTAAGGGAGTACACCCTTATTCCAATTGACCAGGGAATTTTGTATGTCGTTTTCCAAATTCCCATGTAGTTTTATGGAATTTGGGGCTAATGGAAACTGTTGGTCTTTTACCTGCGAAAACAGTGTTGCTGATAAGCTAAAAAGTAAAATAAATATAGTGTTTCGTAGCATAACTTTTTTAAATTGTATTGAATTTATAATAAACAGAGTGGATGGTAGACTATAGATTCTCTATGCGTATATCACTCCAGTATGCGGCCTCCCATGCCCACCCGTTTGCTTTATTCTCAAGGTCTATTTTGACATTTTTATTTCCTGCAAAGGGAGTTAGGTCAAATTCAACATCTAACCGTCCGTTTTCATCTACGGTATCCTTCCCGATGGTCACCTCTTTTTGTATAGAACCGTTGACCCGAATAACCAGTAGCCAATCGCCTCCGTTATGGTGAGACACCTGAGTCTTAAGAACTGTCTTCTTCCCATTGGGAATGTCTACAACTCGTGTTAGCACGCAAGGCATATCTCTAGATAAAGGATGCGTAAGAAGCACGTTGTTTTTTCCTTTGTAGGTCTCGCGGAGTCCCGGCTGCATATCGGAGCCGCAAAAAGCGATTATCCATCCCGGGAATCGTTGGTCCAGATCACCCTGAATATTCGCCATGGCTAAATGTTTAATCTTCTCCATTTCTTTTTCCGTGAAAAGAGAGTTGGCTATCGGTTCCGGATCCCAACTAAACACCAATGGACTTGGAGTGGGTGTTTTAACGGGAATCACAAATACTTCTTCTCCGTTTGAATCGGTCTCTACACGTCCACCTTCTTGCACAACGTATTCTCTGGCAAGCTTTTCGCAAACGTCAAGCAATTTCGGGAAATTGTAAGGCGTGTGGGAGAATTTGGTTTCCTGGTCAAGATTTTCCTTGAATCGGTCTGGCAGGTTCGACGTACCCATGGTGGTAAACAACACACCTGCTGCATTTGAAGGGTTGCAATCGGAGTCTTGTCCACAACGGGTAGAAATAATAATTGTCTGGTCTATATCCTTCTCTCCGTAAAGCATACCGATAAGGATATATGCTCCATTTATTTTCACATCTATACCACCGTTTGAGTTCTTTTGGTATTCGGGATTTCTCCGATACTTTTCCTGACATAACTCCCAAGTGGCTTTCCAATCGGTCGGGTTGGCCTTGTACCATGAAACCACGTCGCGTACCATCTCGGCATATTGGCATCCCTCGGGGATACATGCTAACCCTGCCTCGATGATTTTTATGATATCATCTTCAAAAAACGCTTCACTATACATGCCGCCGACAAATTGCCCCGCATACACACCGTCGCTGTAATTCATCAGTCGTCCGAATGTATCACCCAAGGCTATCGGCACATTGGGCATTCCGGGGGCGATAAGACCGGAGTAATCGGCTTCTATCTGATAGTCAATATCATGAGGGTTGTTGCTGAAAGCCGGATGACTGCAATCGGGAGGGGCAATCCCCATGCGCAGGTTGCGTCTGCCGGTCTCATTAGCACACCATAAAGGGTATTCCGTATTTGCGAAATCAATACCTGCCTGACGGATAGAAACACTTATGCCATACTCTTCCAGAGAGCGCAAGAAGGTCATTTCCACATAGAGGTCGTCTTGATTAAAAGCTTCATTAATCATTTCATGGCCCCATAGTGGCATCTCCTCTAAAGGGATAATTTCGTCTTTCCACTTGAATTCGGTGGGGGCAGCCCAACTAACCCCCACTATCTGGCCGAGCCAGCCTGCCTGTAATTTATCTCGATATTCCCGGACGGGTAGCCTCCGGTATTTTATGTCAAGATCGTTTTTTCGTGTTAAGGAGGTACATCCCGTCAAGCTTATTGTGAAGATAATAACAGCTATTTTTAAAATTGTTTTCCGCATTCTTAAAAGGATCATTATTTATAATTTAAAGTAACAGCAAATATGCACTTTGAGGTTTTACAGGTAGATGTTGTTTTGATTTAAAAAGGTGACAATGTCCTGTTCATCGGGTATTGAAGGCTGTGCTCCAAGTGAGGTGACACATAGCGCTGCCGCTGCAGTTGCATAAATAAGTGCTTGTTTAATTTCGCTGTATTTCCCAATTCCGACTGCAAGAGCCCCACAGAAAGTATCTCCCGCCGCGGTGGTATCTTTTACCTGTACCTTGAATGCTGGAATCTTTAACCAATCAGTGCCGTTGCTGTATATGCATCCGCTACTGCCAAGGGTGAGGATCACGTTTTTCACCCCTTTCTCTAAAAGAGTTTTTACCATTTCCTCTTCACCAATTTGCTCAATTTGGCATTTGCTGATGGTTTCTGCTTCAGTTTCATTCACCACCAGCATATAAATGGACTGTAGAATCTCATCTTCAATACTGTAAGCGGGAGCGGCATTTAAGATTACTTTTGTATGCCCCGTTGATATTTTGCAAATCGTCTTTACTGTTTCATAAGGAATTTCCATTTGAAGCAAAATAGTATTGGCCTGAATGAGGCGGTTGGAGTGGGGAATGATATAATCGGAGGAGAGGTATTGGTTGGCACCCGGAATCACAATGATGCTGTTCTCTCCGTGTTTATCTACCCAGATTGAGGCAGTCCCAGTGGTGACATTCTCCTTTACAAGAGCAAGCGATACATCTATCCCTTCCTTGTTATAATAAGCCAAAGCATTTTTCCCATTGAGATCGTTTCCTACGCAAGTGATGAAACTTACGGCTCCGCCTGATCTGCAGGCTGCAACCGCCTGGTTGGCCCCTTTGCCTCCCATGGCTTGTGTAAAAGACAATCCTTCAAGGGTTTCCCCTCCTTTGGGGAAATGATCCGTAGTTACGATATAGTCCAAGTTTGAACTTCCTATAACGACAATTTGATTCTTTTGCATATTATATATAAGATTTGACCCTGAAATGATATTCAGGTTGGTAATGATCCCGATTATTTTTGTTAGCTTATGTCGTACGGTTTAAAAAAAGTGATTTCTTACCACAATTTCAACGTGATGTGACGGTCCTTCCCACATATACAATTTGAGAATTCAACGTCGGTGCCGGTAGGGATGGTTGCACGCAACACCTGATTCGGATATAACGGCATTGGGTACATATACTCCCCATACTTGATTTCATAAGCGATATCGCTGAGATTGGTGATCTCGATCATCCCATTTTTCTCGTTAATCACTCTCACAGAAAGTGAAGCTTTGATAAGGGATTTCAGTAATCCTTCATCTCCTGACAAAACATTGTTATAGAATGCCAGGGTTCTGCCCGAAAACATCGCGTCCTTAACTCCCTGTTCGGTATAATCTTTAGCAAATACCAGGGTCATTGGACGCATTAACTTCCCCCTGTAGAGGTTGGCACTGGTGTAGTGAATATCAGAGTTGGATATGGGAGCCAGATTAAACTCCTGACACCAGTCAATAACCTTCGGATAAGCCTCCCAACCATTAAAAACTTCTATTCCGTGAATTTTCTGCTTTTCAATTAATTCTCTATGAATAGGGTACATTGTGCTTTTATCATCCGGCCAACCGGGATGATTCCATAAAATAAAACCACCTTGTTTCATTGCCTCATCGATCGCTTCAATCGCATCCGGACGCTCAAGCTTGTTCGCATCTTGAATAAAAAGGGCGTTCAGGTGACCCAGCGGTTTCTGACGCGTAATTTCTGCTCCTTTTATTACCAGCATCCCAATGGCATCTCCCTGGGCTTTTGCGATTTCATAGGATTTGTTGTGATCGCTGATCAATATTTTCTTATTGGCCCGGTATTCAATATGGTCCGTTATGGCTATTACGTCCAGACCTTCATTCCAGGCTTCCTTGACCCGTTGGTCTGGCCAAACTTTTCCATCGGAAAAAACGGTATGCACGTGAAAATCACATTTCAGCGTTTTGTATCCGTCAATATCGGGTATTCTGATGTTGTATCGATAATCCTGACTGTTTAAATTCGGATATTCGTAGACCTCATCGTTTTGGACCTGGGCAGTACTGTTGAAAAAAAAACTGAGGAACAAACAGATGTAAATGTAAGGAAGTGCTTTTGTTTTCATATATTCATTGTATTTTTCTTACAACGTGAATTTATTTTTTTGATTAAATTGTAGATGTGATTTTTTTCTATCCTTTATGACTGATTAATAATAAATTAATTTCCCCGGTTTGTTTTTGGAATATTCAATCACATCCTGTGTTTCTATTCGGTATCCGTCAGGGATTTCTTTGGCTTTTAATGTGATGTTGTTTTCGCCCTCCTTCAAATCATAATTCCAGGTAAGCTCATGGCGTCTTACGCGATTATCTGTGGGGATTTTTGCCACTTCATACAAGTTGCCGTTGATATATACTTCGATTTCCAGGACAACGTCGGGCAGGTTGTTATTCTTCATAGCCCTGCCTCCCAAAACAAAACCTGAACCATTGATCTTGAATGTTACTTCTCTGTTTTTACGGGTAAGACTGCTTCCAATCCTTCTTCTCTCAACCGGATACAACCCTTCAAAGCTCTTTTCAAAAGGAACAGGTTCTGGTTGCTGGTATTTGATGGTGAACATATCTCCATCCAGTCGTCCACCGTTTCGGACGATCATTTCTCCCGCATGACGTAAACCTGTTTCGTAGACCTTGTTAAGGGACATCTCGGTGTGTGCAAAATTTAAATCCTCTACTTTGTCCAATCCCTGTTTCCAATATGCCGGTATCTTGTCGTACCCGATCATTGTTCCTAGAATTCCGGCAGCATTGGCCGGATTACAGTCTGAATCGTACCCGCATCGCGTACTGATATCAATAGTCGCGCCATAATCACCCTTGCCATAAAGTAAGCCAATAACAATATATGCACCGTTGATTGTAGCATCAATGTTGAAAGGCATAAAAACTCCGTCCGGACAACCGATATCTGATGTCCATTTTTTTTGTGCCTCAAACCACGCCTTCTTCCAGTCATTCGGATCTTCACGATAACACTGTATCATATCGGCAATGCATTGATAGTAGTTGCTCTGCTTAGGGATAGATTTCAAAGCTTCTTCCACAATGAATTCGATATCATTATGCACAAAAGCCAGTGCATACATGGCCGCCACATAAATCCCGCCGTATACTCCATCGCCATAATTCATGATATGCCCAATTCTCCAGCCAATCTCTGATGCGGCATTGACCATTGCCGGAGACATCAACCCGGCAAAATCGGCTTCAATCTGGAAATCAATATCATCGGCATGTGGATTGTTTTTCCAATGTCCTGACTCGGGTGGCATGATACCGTTCAGGATATTGTATCTGGCAGCCTGGTTTGCATGCCATAACGGGTAGCCTGCATTGGCAAAGTATTTTGCATGTAATGAGTCGGGTGCGTCCAGTCCATACTTGTCAAAGACCTGTACAAATGTTAAATCCATATAAACGTCGTCATACAAGCCCGGGGAATTTTTGTAATACCACGACATGCGTGAGCCGTCCCAGGGAATGCCGATCTCTTCTCCGATCATTGTCCCGTTCCATTTGAACTCAGTAGGGCCACCGTAGGTACATCCAATTACCTGGCCTGCCCAACCTCCTTTGATTTTATTCAGCAGCTCTCCTTTGCTGATTTTATAATCTTTTGCAAACGTGTCGCCCACATTGCACGATAAAAGGGCAATCGCACCATAAAAGAAAAAAAGCTTAAGTTGATTCATGAGAATTCAGTTATTGGGTGTATAATTTTGAGTAGAATCCGTTATCAGTTGTGCAAATATAGAGTAAAAAAGATTTATGAACAAACGTTTGTTCATTTTTTGAGAAAAAAACAGCCGATTTCAGTAATTGATTTATAGTGTATGGAGCAATTGCAAACCTTTTATGTGTATAGTTGGCTGATAAATAGCATTATATGCTTGCTTTCGTGATTGTTGAAAGTATATTCAAAAGTCAGCATGATAGACGAATGATGCAAATTGTTTATCTGTGTAACCTCATTATTTGCATGGAATCTTATTGAGATTTTGGGTTGTGCTAACGATTGAGCATTACTGATTTTATTTGTATATTGATTAATATTACTTACTTTTGACCAGAATTTCTTTTTTTGATGGGTAGAACAGATAGATTATATAGTGAAAACGCCGGAAGACATGAGCAATCATAAAGTGAGTATTACTGACATAGCAAAAAAAGCCGGACTCTCCACAACAACCGTGTCAAGGGTCATTAATGGTAAAGGTGAACAATACCGCATCAGTAAAGTTTCACAGCAGAAAATCCTGGAGGTAGCCAAAGAGATGCGGTATGTGCCGAATCTCTATGCAGCCAATCTCCGTACGGGTAAAAGCAATACCGTTGCACTGATTGTCCCCTCTTTAAGCAATCCTTTTTTTGCTTCCATCGCTAGCGGGCTTAATGCAGAGATCAGGAAATACGGATACATTACCATTATCAGCGATAGTGATGAGAACTTTGAAAACGAGAAAAAAGAGTTGGAGCAGCTGAGTGCTAGAAATATTGAGGGGTTGATTATTGTTCCTTCCGGAAATCAGTGGAGGCATATAAAAGAGCTCTATGATCAACAATTGCCCATTATTTGTATTGACCGGTATTTTGAAGATTTGGATTTGCCCTATGTCTCTACGGATAATTATGATGGAGCATTTCATGCTACAAAGTATCTCATTAATAACGGACATGTATCCATAGCCTGCATACAAGGTGTCAAGGAGTCAACGCCAAACCGGTTGCGGGTAAAGGGATTTAAAGAGGCGCTTGAACAATCGGGTATCCGTGATTATTGGGTTGTTGGAGATGATTTTACTATACAGAACGGATACCTGGAAACGAAACTCCTGATGCAGCAGAAGGTAAGGCCAACAGCCATATTTACCTTAAGCAACACCATTGCAATGGGGTGTATAAAGGCATTGAAAGAGGAAAATATACGCATACCGCAGGATGTCTCCATTATAACATTTGATGAACACCCCTATCTCGATTATCTATCAACGCCTCTCTCGTGTGTAGCCCAACCCGTAAATGATATCATCCAGATTGCGGTTAAGTTTCTTTTTACAAAACTGGAAAACAAGGATATGAATGTGATCAAGGTGCTTTTAAAACCCAAAATTATAATTAAGGATTCGGTCAAGACAATATTATAAATTTAGTTATTAAAGCACTGGAGTATACTTCTGTTTCCGGTCAATATATCCCATTTGAAATAATTGGATAACTTTCATCCCGCTATCTGGCACTTTCGATCATGGAAAGAATATTCTCCAGGGGTGTTCCTGCCTGAATATTGTGGCAGGAACAACAGATGTAACCACCATTCTTGCCCAGGGTCCTGACACATTCCCGTGTCTCTTCCGCCACTTCTTCTGCTGTGCCCATGGGCAGTATTTTCTGGTTCTCCACGCCACCGTGAAAGATCAGTTCATTTCCGAAGGCCTCCTTAAGTGCCGAACGATCCATACCGGGACATACATGTTGTATAGGGTTCAGAATATCAATGCCACATTCAATCAGTTCAGGTATCAATGGCAGCACGGCCCCGTCGGTATGATACAATACTTTTTTCCCATGCCGGTGAATCAGGTCACACCACCCTTTTAGCCGGGACTTGAAATGTGTCCTCCAGGACTCCATCGGAATCAGCATGTTGCTTTGCATACCCATGTCGTCACTGATAAAAACGATATCAAGCGAATCGTCCATTTCCGTTAACATTCGTTCCAGCATTGCGGTTTGAATGGCATCAATCTTCTCCAGGGCAGCATCGAGAAAATCAGGATTGATGATCGTGTCCAGCAAAGCATTTTCCAACCCCCGCATCTGGCAATAAATTTCGAAGTGTGATATCCAGGGCCCTATGGTGGCAAAATCCCAGGCACGGGCCTCCAGGGCAGCTTTTTTTGCCCCGGTATAATCAAATTTGTCCGGGTCGGGCCATAAGGGATAGCTGTCCAGTTGGGAGGGGGAGTGGTAGTCGGCAATCGGAGGATTGATGTATTCCTGGTAGGTAGCCAGTCCGGCCTTGGTCATGCGTGTGGGAACCCCCCACATGGTGATCTCCCCACTGTCGTTGGGGTCGAAAAATCGGCCTGCATATCCGGGGAAGATCCATACGATCTTGTCAATGCCCAGTGCATGATAGACAGCCAGCTCATCCTGTAGGCCGGTATGTTCACGCAAAACATTCAGGATTTCCGGGGTACACCAAATGTCCACCGGTGTCCGGTCCACGGGTCGGCGGTTGATGGTAGAAAGTATTCGTTCTCTTGGAGTCATGATAATAATTGTTTTAATGGTGGTTTTTGATACTGCGGTAAATACATGTTCTGTTGTTGCAAATATCGCATGCGTAGCCTCTTTTCTTTACCTTTTTCCCGATGCCGACGATCCCGCTCACGCTTTTCAGGGGTATCATCAGGCTGCTCCCCGTCAGGCGGATGTTGCAGGGCTGTCCGGGAAGAAGGGAGAAAAGCGGTTGCTGTTCACTGACAGGCCAGTTGCAATAACCGGGGCTGTACCGGTTGGTGACATGCATCCCAAGCTCCCTGAAAGCATTCTCCAGTTTCTCCTGAATCAGGTCCATGGCTCTCTCCACCACCCATGAACCCATGGTGTCGGTGATGAATCCCTTCAGGTAATCCCCCTGCTTGTTGTACTCGCGTGAACGGGCAGTAAAACCTTCACCCGCCGTACAGACAAGCAGGGCCAGCTTTTCCGCTCCCTTCATGTACCCGCAAATCTGTTGTTGCGGGTGGATCTTCCTGTCCAGGATCCTGATCGACCCCTCCTTTTCGTCAATGCGGATATCCTCATACACCGCATATCCTCCCCGTATGCTTGCCAGACCAGGGAGTTGGCCGAACAGCCCGGTCGCCTCGTGCACCACGGGATTGTCGGGTGAGTGGTCAGGCACCTGCAGTAGCCGCAACAAGTCGCCGAGGTGCAAGCGCAATTCGTCGGGTTCAATGTGATAATCGACAAAGGTCATGAAAGGTTCACTTTTGGTTGAAGGCGGCGAGCGCGTCATAAAAAGCCCGGATGTTCTCCGGCGATACATGCGGAGGCACATCGCAGCCGGTTGACAATACGAAGTTTGGATAAGGGGCGGTCTCTTCGAGGAGCTGCGTGACCTTTTCCTTAACCTTTTCGGGGGGCAACATCTGCAATACGGCTACCGGATCGATATTCCCCATCACCAGTGCATCCGCCGGACATTGCGCCAGTGCCTCCGTCATATTTGCCGCATTGCCGAAATGATAGGCCGCGGCACCGGTTTGTATCATGGCATCCGTACAATGGCCCCTGTTTCCGCAATTGTGGAGCACTACCATGAACTGTTCGTCCTGTACCGATTCAATGATCCTTTTGACATACCGGGAGGAAAACTGCAGGCAATCATCGTTGGAGAGCAGTCCCGCGGCCGGCTCCGCGATGACGATACCCGCGCAGCCGCTTTCCTGTTTCAATGCTGTGGCGTAGGACAGGATAAACTGCGTGCACTTCTCGAGCAGCAGTTCCACCGCACCGGTTTCGAGATAACAACCGGTCATGATCTCCGACATGCCAAACAGTCTGCCCGCCAGGGAAAAAGGGCCAATCACACCGGCCAGTACGGGTCGGGTATCGATCATCCCTGCCGCCAACCTGTTGGCTTTCAGGTATTGTGGTATTCTCCCTGCGGCCAGGGAGGGAACCTTCAACCGCTCTACGGTTGAAGCATCAACGAGCTTCCCGGAAATATGGGGCATGTCCTCCTCCGGAAAAGAGATGTCACATCCAAACGCTTCCGCCTCAACAGTCAGGTCCATGATTACCGTGGAGGCTTTGGAAGGATATTTGTCGCTAAGCGCTTTAATAGCCCTTGCATGAACCTCCCCGTTCTGGACGGCTTCCCTGACGGAGTATCCCAGCATCTCGATCCCCGGATGCGTCATGACGGGGATGGCATACCGGTCGGGGGATTGGATGATCTGTTCCATCCAGCTTTTAATTTCCATCATGATGCATTGTTGATTGTCAGTTTATCCAGTATCTCCACCATCTCCTGAGGCCCGTCCGTATAATGGTCGGCTCCGATTTTTTGCGCAAATTCACGGTTCAGCGGGGCACCGCCCACAAAGGTGATCACCTCCGGAAACGCTTGTTTGATTGTTTGGTTGATAACCGCCATGTTGGCCATGGTCGTTGTGAGCAAGGCTGACATTCCCACAAAGGCGGAGGGATGGTCCTGAAGCGCTTCAATAAATTTCGTTGCAGGGACATCCACGCCCAGATCGATGATTTCATATCCGTTTCCCTCCGCGATCATGCTGACCAGGTTCTTTCCGATGTCATGCAAATCGCCTTCCACCGTGCCGATGATCAGTTTTCCCTTGTGTGCTACCGTTCCGTCAACGAAAAATTTTTTCAGGTGCATCATCCCGCAGTTCATTGCCTTGGCGCTCATCAGCACCTGTGGTACGAAGACCCGGTTTTCCCTGAATTTTGTCCCGATGCGTTCCATCCCTGCGATTAATCCTTTTGAAAGTATTTCCGAGGGTGGAAAGTTTAACTCCAATGCCTGCAGGGTAAGTTCGTCCACACCCGGTTGTCCCTTCATTTCCGGGGGATAGGGAACGCTCCGGTTAATCTTCCCTTTATCCACACAGTTGGCAATCTGCTCAAGAATATTTTCCATACGATATTGTTATTTTATGTTAGTGATTTATGTGTTGAAATTTTTTGATTTTTCTTTATTCAGGGGTTACTGTTATTTTGTGTCTTGAAATGAAAGGCTTTTACCTGTTTTCCCCCGCTGTTGGAGATCTGGATATCCATCTGTTGTTTATTGGCCTGGACGTTGATCATCTCCCTGTTATGGTTCACCAGTATAGGAAAATTAATCGCGTCACTCCTTTCACGATAGATGTGGTTATGAAGATGACCGCACATCATCAAATCAATATTTGCTTTGTTTAAAATGGGGACGAACTTGTCCAGGATCTCTTTCTCCCCGTGCCAATTTCCGAAAGGAGGGATATGGGTGATCACCACCTTAAAGGGAGATTGCTGAAATTCATCACCCTGAATCACCTTTTCCAGCCATTGGGCTTGTTCGGTACGGTAATTGTCAAAAGCTACGATGCCACTGTATTCAATGTCGTTGTCCGGCTTGTCCTCACCACAGTCGAGCACGATAAAGCAGACGGGGCCTTGCCGGAACATATAATATAACTGGCCGGTAGGGGTGGGAAAGTAACGGGGAAAAGTTGTTGCGAAATTTCCCCTGGTTTCATGATTCCCTCTCGCATAATAAAAGGGTGTCTCTTTGGCAAACAACGTCACTGCTTTGTCCAGAAAGTCGTCGAACAGTTTTTTTTCTGAACGGAGATCGGTGGTCATGTCCCCGTTGAAAAAAACCAGGTCGGTTTTATCCCATCGGGCCCCTATCAAGAGAGAATCCATCAGTTCGTTGTTGCCGTGAATGTCATTCAATACCAAAAAAGAAATTTCCTCCTTTTGAGGATTGTTGGTGGTGAATTTAAGCGGTGTTTCACTGTATACATTGCTTGCCACGGTCCGGCCGTAGGTTACATGATACGCTTGATGGCTCAGTACCTCCTGGGAATAGATTCGGTACCGGTAGGTAGTGTTGGGTTTCAGATTCTTCAGCCTGACCATATGAACAGAATCGACCACTTTGAATCCGTATGATTCTGAAAAAAATTGGGGTCGCGGCTCATGATAGAAATGGGTTTTGTCGTCCGGAGCCAGCTCCACCCACGATATAGCCCTTTTATTGGTTGTCCAAACAATTGTTACTTCATCTTCAGTCAATCCTTGCAGGTAGGGACCATGGGTAATGGAGATCCGAGACTGAGCAGCAAGAGACATTGAGAAGTTCAGGAAAAGAGTTATTAATAAGAGCAACTTGGTATTTTTCATTATTTATTAAGTGTTGTTGATTTTCTTGCAAATTTATTAAAACTTTTGTCTACTTCGATGGAAGCATCATCATCTTTCGACATCGTATAACGTTTCCTGCCTTCCGGAATGACCACTTTCACCACATCATCCATCTCGGTGCGCTGTGCGGGTAATAAGGAGAAGTTTATGAATCCGTCCCTGTAAATGAAGGGAATCGATTCTCCCGTGCGGAGAAGGGTCACAGCTATTGGTTTTTGGCCTGTCCGCAGAGATACCTGTTTCTGGAATGACGGCAGGAGATGCAGGTACCAGTTATTACCCCGGCTAGTGATCATCACGTTGCTTCGTGCAATTCCCGGTGAGGGAGCTGCTCCAATCACCGACTCGCGGCTATGTGACATCCATTCGGCTATTGCCTCCATATTTTTGTAGTAGTTAGGGTGCATCTCTCCTTTGCCATCCGGTCCCACATTCGGGAGGAAGTTCCCCCCTAATGAACGGCTGGCGACAAGATGCTCAAAAAACCAGGCATAAGGCCTGAAGGTGCCTGTTTTGTCATACCCCCAGCCACCACCTCCCGATGTCCAGATATCACAGTGTTCCCACCATTGGGATGGCGTATAGGTGGGGAGAATACATTCAAAAGGAGTGGTGAAGTCACCGATCCGCATGCCGCTTCCGGCAGGGTCATCGGGATTCACAATGTTGGACCAGCGGTCGTTGATCACAATCCCCGGTTGCAGGGAACGGATCCAGGTATAGATCTGCTCTGTGTGCATATCACTCACTCCTTTGAAATACATGCCATCCAGCCACAGAATATCAATTTTGCCGTATCGGGTAAGGAGCTCTTCCATTTGTGCAAGGACAAACCCGAGAAACCGTTCGTACTTCTGATAATTTGCGACAGAATCGGTAATAGCCGGCAGCTGATGCCACTTCTCCGCATCATATTCATTGGGGTGCATCAACCCCGGAAAATGCCAGTCCCTGGGAGAGAAATAAAAACCAACCTTCAGGCCGTTTTTTCTACAGGCATCAACATAAGGTTGAATAAGATCCCGCCCACCCATGTATTGTTTGGTACCAATACCATATTTGGAGGGCCACAAGGCATAACCGTCATGGTGTTTGGTGGTAAGCACGGCATAGGTGAAACCTGCTTTTTGGGCTGATTTCAACCATTTGTCGGGGTCGTAGTTCTGTGGATCAAATTGATTGGCCAGGGCATAATAACGTTCGGGAGGTGCTACTTTCCCTCCATACCTGTAATGGGCAATCATATCCCACGATGGTTGTGCGCCCACCACACTGTGAATCCCCCAGTGCATGAAAAGCCCGAGGCTGGCATTGGGATACCACTGCGCGTCTTTATGGGGATTGGGTAGTACCAGATCCTCTTTCAGCGGCGTTGATATCACTTTTTTGGCTCTTTCAATATCTTTGCTGTCGATACGGTAGGATTCCGGGAAACTATTGAGTTGTGCCGATAATGGGATAGTTGTTGTACACAACAGTAACAGGATTGCACACTTTATCTGAAAGATTTTATTTTTACTACTCATGGATAGGTTTTACATTTAGAGAATTCGAATCGTATTATTTTTGAATTTCAATGATCTGCTTTTTATTTAGGTCTCCCTGATACAAGGTGAATTGGACTGCTCCTTTACCATACTTCCAATCATCTATTCTGATGCCATTCACCAGCAAATAAGAGGGTTTTGTATCGGAGAAAATTTCAAGTTCCCAGGTTCGCTCTTTGGGCATCCCTTCGTATCGGCCCTCTACGGGATTAAAGGTAATCTCTGTATTTTGTCCGGTATCGACACAATCGATCTTCGTCTTTGAAAAATCACCCTTTTCATATGCAAAAGTGATCCCATCATCTTCCCAGAGTATATAGCTGCTTGTTTGATAAGGATAGATCTTCAGCTCAATGGTATCGAGTAAATTTTCACCAATAAACTGAGTCGGTTTTTGGTAAGGAATAATTGCCCCTTCGCGGATAAAAAGGGAGCCACCTCTCGTTTCCGGCACCGAAGCATGAATGGTCTTGTTGCCTGTAACTGTTTCGCCGGTCCAGTAATTGATCCATTTCCCTTTCGGCAAATAGAGAGAATCACTGTTGACCCCTACCAGCAGATGGTCTCCAAACATAAACTGGCTGGTCAGGTTATCCACTGTACGGTCATCAGGGAACACCAGGGGCATTGCCCGCAAAATGGGCATTCCGGACTGGCTCCCTTGCAATGCTGCTGAATAGATATAAGGGAAGAGGCTGTTGCGAAGGGTTGCATAAAAGTGAAAGGTCTCTTTCTCTTCCGGGTTCATGTACCAGGGATGAAGCAGGTTGTACCAACTGTTGACCTGGATCCAGGGAAAGAAGAACCCCATATGCATAGCCGCCTTGTTGTCAGAGACCTCTACCAGGACGTCGGCCGAAGTATTGACGAAGCCGCTAAGGCCAAGATTCAGCTGATCGAGCAGGGCCACTTTGTCTCCGCCGTTGTCTCCGCTGGTGGATACCCCCCAATGCTGGGTTCCGGCATATCCCCCGCAATAGTGGTGAAAGGAGCGTATACCCTTGTGAGAACGGAAGGTCTCGTACATCTGCTTGGGGAGCAACACCTGATTCAGGTTATGCATCTCTTTGTCTGTAAGCCCGTTATGATATGCTCGGTCTGGGTGTTCATCGAGTGTGTGGGCAGGGTCCAGTTTGAATCCATCTACACCCTGATCGATAAACCGGGTGAGGTGTTGAAACCAATGATCTTTGCCGGAGAGTGACGTTCCGCGCTCCAATGCCAACTTGTCTTCCTCGGCGATGGTCATGTCATGATCGATACAAAGCCATAAAGCCAGTTTAAATCCAAGGCCATGTAAACGGGAGATAAAGAGGGTGGGGTGTTCATATTTTGGAAATTTCTCTTTTTCCCAAAAGGGTTCTGCTGGGAATTTGTCGAAATTCCAGTTTTTAGAGGTGGAGAAATCATATCTTTTTTCCATCCACTGGGGTTCAAGCCAAAAAATATCACAAGGAATCTGCTCTACCCGAAAACGAAGTGCATCGTTCAGGATATCCAGTTGATCTTCCATTGTGTTGCCGCCAAATGCAAGTCCGTACCCCCATTTTGGCATGAGGTAGGGCCTTCCTGTGACACGGGTATAGTGATCAATCACCTCGGTCATTTGCCTGCCTAGTAACAAGTAAAAATCGGGATCACCCTCGCTGTTGTAGACAAAAAGGTTGTCTTTTTGAAAGCGACCAATATCCAAATAGTTTTTTGCCGTTGTATTATTGAAGATGCCCCATCCCTCAGAACTGATGATGAAAGGCATCGGTATTTCTGTCTTTTTGTAAGTGGCCCACATGCGCAGAGCCGTACCCCGGTGTTGGATGTTGGTGCGACTGGTACTTCCTCCCCCGTAGAAGCGCTCTTCTTCTTTGAGGGTGACGCCAATTATCCTGCCCTTGGAGAGATTGCCAACCTCATCCAACAATTGGGCCTGTATCGGTGTGTCCGATTTTCCTGAACCGATAATTGCTTCGTCCTGCCTTATCTCTCCAAAATAGGTGTTGAGGGAAGCAGCCAGCTCGCGGGCTATGGCATCCTTAGGCTGGATAAAGGAAATTCTTTCCACAACAAGTATTCCATTGTTATCGGTAACGGTGATGTCACCAGCAAGAGGATCCACAGTGAGGCGATACGACTCTGTGGAAATTATGTGTTTTCCATTCTTCTTTTTGTGGGTGGCACCGATTGGTTCCCAATCCGTTTTGATGATTCCGTACCTCTCCATCACGGTTTCCTGAAATTCACCTGTAGGGGAAATCCTGATTCGAAAGATTTCGTTTCGGCACGCCTGGATACGTAAAACCTGTCCGTTGTGAAGCGGAATATCAAACGGGTCCGGCCTGCCTTTGGCATTCAGTTGATGATTCATGCCGGAAAAGAACCAAAGCAGTCCGGCAAAAAAGAATAGAATATGTAAGTTAATCTTCATGTAATCCCAGTGATAATTTATCCATCCATCCGTGATTGGACTTTCCTCAAGTTAAGGGAACTTGTGGAAGTTCTCGTATTTTATTTTCCAACTACTGTCTTTCGGGAACCCGGGGGCTGTAACGTCTCCGGCGCCATCCCATCCTTCAGCCATCATGGCGATAGCTGTCAGTAACCCTCCGTTTGACGGGAAATAGGGATAAGGTGATCCTTCGCCATAGGCCAATCCGTGTTCATCAAAGATATAATTATCGTGCAACAGCAGGTCAACCGCCAGCTCCGGCCGGCCTAACCGGGCTGCTGTCATTGCCAGCATCGGAAAATCCCATCCCCAGATCCTTTTAAAATTCCAGGTGGAAAGAATCTTGTCGAAGGTCTTTTCCAATATTACTTTATCCACATCATCGCCGGGTAACATGCCATAAATACCAATGATGGCAGGATGCTCAAAGGTATATTTGGTCCACATATCGGGTATCCCCTCATACAGGACATAAAGGCTATCTTCCACCGGATAGGGTGATAACTGGTGATAAACACTGTCTATTTTTGTCGGAACATCGATATTGAGTCTGTTGTACCATTCTTTAGCTACCTTCAGTCCGTAACGCCAGTAACCCAGTTCAAATGTGGGATTGAACGTTTCGGCATAAGGTGTGTTTTCTGAAACGGGAACAATGGGAGGCCCCAGAACATATTCATCTTTTTCCGGATGATAATAGGCAAACGAAGCCAGGAATTCCGCGGTGCTGAAGACTACTTCCCGCCATTTCTCTAGCGTTTCCCGGTTTGGCTTTTGACGATATTCCATCTCTGCAAAGTAGATAGGATGAGGTTGTTGCCATATCAGAAAAGCATGGGCAACGCCTGGCCACTCCACGTTATTGTATGCAGTACATTTTGGCCATTTTGTTCCCTGAAAGCCTTCACTCTTAGCTCTTAGTCTGGCCGTTTCCAGGAAATCTTGATAAATACCCAGGCTCTTGTCTGCCAGCTCCTGATTATCCCATAAAGCCCAATGTGCCAGATGCCACCAGATCATCTCAAAATGGAAGCGGCCATACCAGCCGTTGTTGTTTACCAGCCCGCTTTCTTGCGGAGGTAAGGATCCCGACTCATTTGCCTTCATCAGGTAGCGGGATAAAACGATGCGTCTCTCCAGTTCAAACCAACGTTCGTCTTCGCTCTCGGAGAGATCGACCGCTGCTCCCGATTCCCAAAATTGCTTCCATGCTTTCCTGCTAGCCGAAAGTCCTTCTTTTGCTGTGACAGGCTTCTCTTGAATCTGTTTGGGTGAGAACTCACAGGTGAATGCCATCTTGTTTCCCTCGGGAGTTAGCCTATAAGTGTGAGGATTATCTTCTGCCTCGGAAAAGATACAGGGGGTATCCCAGGACAACGCAGAGTAATATTTTTCCTGATCTAGCTCCCGGGTAAAAATAACCTTTTGCTTGGTTCCTGTGTAGGTGGTTGCATGTCTGTCGGGTTCATCCCAAATGCCGATATAATTTCCTTTCCTGCTGTTGTGGGCAGAAGCTCCGGGAAAGGTGATCTTTACAGCCAACCTCTTGAGGTCGATAAGGGGTGATTCTACTGTCACGGCGATCAGGTCTCTATCGGGATGGCAGGCGGTATATACCTGTACAGGAATATCATCAATCTCAAAATAACTGGAGATGATGCCGCTCCAAAGATCCACTTCCTGCAGACAATTCTGCAGGTCGGTCATCGCTACTTCCTTGCCCTCCGCACCCAACAGTGAGAAAGCGATCCTGGCCAGGTTGATCCGATGCGGGTTGCCCACCAGCCATTCGGTAATCACCTTTTGCTCTTCCGTCTTCTCGTTTCTGAGGGGATAGGTGACCATCCTTCCGTTGTGAAGTACTTGCTGTCCCTTGAAATTGCTAATATCCACACCTTCGGGTACCGGGTCCGAATGCCATCCCCATTGCGACAGGGTATTGAAAGGAACAAAAGTCTGTAATCCGGTGATATCCACTCCAAAAGCGATTTCACCGTTTCCCACTTGTGCCGGACTGCGTTTGCTGAATTTTTCGGATACGATGTTGTGTCGCGAGACCACCTCCTTGCGGTTGATTCTGTTCTTATTAGCTGGATTGTTACAGCCCAATAGCAGGATGATCAGTATAAAATAGCTTACCCTCATGAGGATTCGTATTATTTAAATCTTTTCTTCATCGGTTTCCTGCCCATCTTGAACAGCAGCTCACCCCCTTTGATCAGGTCTCTGTGGAGCAAGGTGTAGTCCCTGACTGGCTTGCCGTTTATTTCCACATGCTGGACGTAGATGTTTTTTTCATCGTAATTCTCCACTTTGACTACCAGTTCCTTGTTGTTCGGAAGTTGCAGGGTTGCCTCTTTGACGGAGGGTGAGCCAATGGCGTATTGTCCCGATGCGGGTGCAACCGGGTAGAAGCCCAGCGAAGAGAAAACATACCAGGCAGACATCTGGCCACAGTCATCGTTGCCACACAATCCGTCGGGTTTGTTCAGGTACATGCTGTTTTTGATCTGGTGAATTCGTTCCTGTGTTTTCCAGGGTTTGCTGGCCCAATTGTAGAGGTAAGGCACGTGATGGCTAGGTTCGTTGCCGTGCACGTAGCAACCAATCAATCCCTCCCGGGTTACATCTTCCGTTTCGGCAAAATACTTATCCGGCAGGTACATGGTAAAAAGGGTGTCCAGGTATTGCGAAAAACGTTCATTTCCACCCATTCTCTGGATGAGGGCAGGTACATCGTGCGGTACATAGAGCGAATAATTCCATGAATTGCCTTCGATAAACCCTTCATTGGCCGTATGGAGTGGATCAAAGGGAGCTTTCCAGCTTCCGTCACTGTTCTTTGCACCCACAAACCCGGTGTTGTTGTTGAACAGGTTTTTCCAGTTGTGGGCCCGTTCGTTGAATTTTGCGGCTACCTCCTTGTTGCCGATCGATTCCGCCAGTTGAGCAATTGCCCAGTCGTCATAGGCATATTCCAGGGTCATGGAGGAGCCGTATACACTTTTGTCAAACGGCACATATCCCAGTTTCATGTAGTCATCGAGGTTCCCGTAGTTGGGGTAGGTTGCCGAGGATACCGATGCCTCCAGTGCCCGCTGCGGGTCAAAACCCCGGATACCGTTTACCCAGGCGTCAGCGATCACCGGCACGGCATGATAACCGATCATGCACCAGTTTTCATTACCAAAATGACTCCATACCGGCAGGGATTTATGTACACTTTGGTCATGATGAGCCAGCATGGAATTAACCATATCGGAAGTACGTTCCGGTTGTATGATTGTCAACAACGGATGCAGTGCCCGGTAAGTGTCCCACAAGGAGAAAACAGAGTAATTGACAAATCCTTCCGCCTTGTGTATCTGGTGGTCGATTCCCCTGTACAGGCTATCTACATCCATGTATTCAACAGGATTGATAAACGTGTGGTACAATGAAGTGTAGAATGTTTCTTTCTTTTCCGGTGTAGCTTTAATCCTGATTCTCTCCAGTTCCTTTTGCCATTTCTCTTTGGCTTCGTTTTTCACCCGGTCGAAATCAAAATGAGGCACTTCGGCATAGAGGTTTTTCAGTGCCCCTTCGGTGCTGACAGCAGAAAGGGCAAATTTGATCTTGATTTTCTCTCCCGCTTCCGTTTTGAAGTCGAAGTGGGTCTTCAGTTTTCTGCCACCCATTTCAGGGAAATTGTTTTCCTGGTCAAACTTACGCCAGAAACCGCGATAAACCAGCTCTTCTTCATTGCGGGACCCGTAATTTTCAATGGGCTTGGAAAAGACCATGGCAAAATAGAGGTAATTGGTCCGCGCCCATCCGCTGGTGATGCGGTAGCCTGTCACCAATGTGTCGTTGTGTACCCATACCTGTGACCACAATACTTTTCCGTCATAATTGTAGATTCCGTGTGTCAAGTCAAGGACGATGTGCGCATCTTCACTTTCTGGAAAGGTATATTGGTGAAAACCCACATGTTCAGTAGTGGTCAACTCGGCATCGATATTGTAATCGTCCAGTGTTACGCGATAGTAGCCGGGTGTAGCTGTTTCGGTTTCGTGGCTGAATCGCGACCGGTATCCATTCTCCGGTTTGTCGGACGTGCCGGGGTTCAACTGCAATTTCCCGGTAGTGGGCATAATCAGAAAATCCCCCAGGTCGGAATGGCCCGTACCACTGAAATGGGTATGGCTGAATCCTACTATGGTGGGGTCGTTGTATTGATAACCGGCACAGTAACGGTACACGGTGCCTGTATATTTCCCATCTACGGCATACGGGATGGTATCGGTGTCCGGGCTGAGTTGTACCATACCAAAAGGGACGGTAGAACCGGGAAATACATGCCCCATTTCCTGAGTGCCGATCATGGGATTCACATATTGCGTCAGGTCTTCAGTTTTCTGTTGTGCGGATAATGACCCAAAGACGGATACTGCGCACAGAAGTGTAATAATTGTCTTGTTGCACATGCTCATTGTTTTATAAATCATATTGTTGATTACTTATTACCGATTGCATAGGTACCCATTTTTTCAAAAGGAACGGCTTCAAAGCCCCTGATTTTTTTAAATACTGCTGAAGTTTCCGTTAACTTGAAATTCATCCTGTTTTTATCTATAAATCCCGGATCTTCACGGGTGACAAGATTATTGGTGGTGAAATCGAGGAATTGTTTATCCGCATTTACCCCATCGTCTACTTTTAGTACGGTCTGTCCAACATTTACAAACAGGTTCCTGTCCACCCGGTTCCTTTTTGGAAAAGAGGGATCCTCTTCCCAGTATTTTGCCAGTTCCGGATAGTTTGTACAGTAGGGAGGCCGATCGAATTTTATTTCATTCAATCGCTGTTCAATAATCCCTCCGGGAGCGATCATCGGTTTTGCCCAATCAAAAGCCTGTAGGCGATTGTCTACTTTAATCCCGACCGGGCAATCAATGAAAATGTTGTTTGTGTAGGGATTGTCACTACCTCCGCCAATCAATACGGGAAAAGCGCCCGCCTTGTAGAACACGTTCCCGTGCACTTTCATCCCGCAGGCCGCATCATCGTGATAGATGGCTGTGGTACGATAGCGTTCCGGCAGGTGATGGATGAAATTATATTGCACCAGGTGTCCTCTTTCAGAGGGATTACGGCCGTAATAAATTGCACCTGCGTCGTCCGTCTCCATACAAACATGATGAATCTCGTTATACTCAATGAGGTGATCATTTCCGGAGAGTAGAATGGCTACATGCGGAGCATTAAATATTTCATTATGAATGATTTGATTGCCCACTCCCGATATTTTAATCCCTGCACTGTAGGTTTTGGCGATGCGATTGAAATCGTGAATGGTGCAATTGTGGACATAATTGCGGGCGGGGGTAAGGGTATTACGGTCTCCTCCTGAAAGAACAATTCCACCTCTCCCCGTTTCATAGATTATACAATCGACGATGCCGTTGTTGCTGCTGAATGCCTGTTGTGGCTGTTGTGAAAAACCGGTTGCATCTTCAATGGATATGGCGAAACTGCCTAAATTCCTGAATATACAACCTGAAAAAATACAATTGCCGGTTCCATACAATGCTGCCGCACTTCCTCTTGCATTTTCAAAAACGATTCCTTTAACGGTGATATCGGATGCGCCCAGCATCTCCATAATAGGCTCTTCGAGGAGCGAAACTTCCAGGGTAGATAGTGTTCCCGGATCAAAAAAATAGAGGATTCCCTCTTCTCGGTCGATACAGTATTCACCCGGGGCATCTGTTTCTTCCACGATATTGTAGGCATACCATTGATTCCAGGGTTTTCCCGATCCAAAACCGTACCTGTGTGGATGAAAAGTGGTAATGGCCTTTTTAGATGAATCAATCGACGCCAGCCTTACCGCATCATCCGCCCATCCGTGATTGAAATAACCGGCAATCCATACTTTCTCCGGATGCTTCCATCCGTAAGGCTTGTCCCCCGGATAGGTAAAGGTTGCCCCTTCCTGTCTTTTGTCATCAGCCAGGGACCCGCTGTAGATTACCTTTCCGATGTTAACCGATGAATCGTTTGGCCATCGGGAGAGGTGTCCCGGTTTTCCGTTGATAAATAACTCCATGGGGGCCGGTGTTACAGGCCGGCCAAAGCCGACCGGCTCTAACTGGCCATAATACTCGATAGGTAAGTCTTTCAGGCGGACCATAAATACCTTGTTCCTGTTTGCTTCGGGAAAGATCTCCTCTTTATCTGTCCCTGCAACCGGAAGAATCTGTTCCGGTGCAATAAGAATACTGCCTGTTAATGTGACTTTTTCATCGGGGAAGGATTGTATGGTAATGTTGTAATCTTTGTCGGTGAAGTGGATCGTTCGCTCGATGCGGTAGTTGCCTCCACGCAGCAAGATGGTAAACGGACGATTGTCCGCTTCTCCCATTCTTTTCTCCCTGATATAATCCCTGGCCCTCTCCAGGGTCATAAAGGGATCGTTTCGTTTACCGGTACCTTTGTCATTCCCGTCTACAGAGACATATACCCTGCTGTTGCCTGCACATGATCCCAGAAAATACAACAGGAATAAAAAGAGGTAATATCGTCTGGATAAGTTCCTCACTGTTTTTATCTTTTGGATTGAAGCTTTTTACCTTTGGAATTGATGGTTTCCTTTACCGACACATTTCTTGATGCCTGGTTTGTGTCTATCTCATTGCCTGTGGTGTCGAAATAGGAATTGCTGAGGGTTACGCCATCACAGTTGGAAATTACCATCCCTTTGCTTCCGGGCACTGCCTTGCTCTCTACTGTAATGTTGTTAATGTTGATGTTTTTACAGCCGGAATAGGTTTGTATATCTCCGCAGGCATCCCGCAGGATAAGTCCTTCCAGTTTGATGTTACTGCATCCGTTGAAATGAATCAATGCCGGTCTGGTTTGTATTGCACTTTTTTCGAGGTGTCCTTTCTCTACCTGATCGGTAATGCTTTTCAATACCCCTTGTCCATGTCCTTCAATGACTCCTTTACCGGTGATGCCAATATTCTCAACGTTGTCCGCCAGGATAAGTGCCTGGGTGTTGTTGACACTAACGTAATCATAAATTGACTGAAAAGCGACCAATACAGCACCTTCATGCAGTTGGATCGTTACGTTGGGCTTTAAGTGAAAACTGCCTGTGAGGTAGCGTCCTACATAGAAGTTGAGTTGTCCGCCTCCATTGGCACTGATATAATCAATGGCGTATTGTATGGATGCTGTATTTAAGGTGACGCCATCTGATTTGATGTCAAACAGGGATGCTTTGTAATCCTTTGCGAACATTGAGAGTGTGAGGATTAAAGCGACGCAGGTAATAACTATTTTTTTGCTCATTTTGTTTTGTCTTTTAATGGTTGAATGGGGTAAACAGCATTATTGGATCGTTACATTTTTGGAACGGTTTTGAATAATCTGCTTTTTGTTTTTGCTTTCGGGTTCAATAAACTCTACGTTGCGGAAAGTAGCTCCGTCCACATTGTCGATTACTATCGAAGGACGGTAGTCTTTTTTCTCGGCAACCAGTCTTACGTTGTCGAATACCACACCGTCGGCATGACGTACATAGAATCCCCATGCGGGTAGTTCTTTCCATTGTGAGAATTCAGGGTATCTTTCACGCATGTCGGGGATACTGTCCAGTTCAGTCTGGCTGGTGCCGCGATATGCATATAACGGATTGCCGGCACCCGGATATACAATTTCGATGTTCTTCAATACTACATCCTCGATTTTATGGTCGGGAAGCCCGAATATTACGGCGGGAGAGATGTTGCGCGGATTATCTTCCACCGGGCCCTCGTAGTTATAACCCGCATCGGGTTTTGACATCGGTACTTCTGCATATACATTGGAAATGCGGACATTCTTCATACTGGGTTGCTTGCCGCTGCTCCAGCGGTCACCTATACGTAGGAAAATAACGTTGCCGGTATTGATGGAGCGGATGCTGTCCACCTCAATATCCTCGATGATTCCCCCGTCTACCGCAGCAAAAGTGATGGCAGAACGAAACGTGTCAAATATGGTCACGTTTTTAATTTTAAAGTTCCTGAATCCTCCTCGGGATACGGTGCCAAACTTGATTCCATTTGCGCTGGAACGGCCTACACAGTTCTCCACTACCACATTCTGACAAATACTTTTAGCATCGTGCGATTTGAAACAGATAACATCGTCAGCTGCATCGAAATAGGAGTTTTTAATGGTTACCCCGTCACAATCGACGATGTCGATTCCGTCGTTGTTCCAGTATGCTTTGCTATCTACATAGATACCATCTACATACACATTCTTACACTGGTCGTAGGTCTGGTTCCAGCTGGCCGGGTCGCGAAGAGTGATACCGGTGATGGTGACGTTGACACACTCCCGGAAGTAGATATTCTCCGGCCGTCTCCACTCCCTGGGCCTGTCGAGCAAGAGCTCATCTTCAAAAATGCCGCGGTGGATCAGGCTGACCAGGTTGTTGGCCGTAGTGAATCCCCGTCCGTTTATGGTCCCTTTACCGGTAATTCCGATGTTCTCCTGATTCACGGCAAAAATCATGGAGGACCACTTGATTTTGGGGTCAATCACATAATCCAGCGGATTGGTGGATCCCAGTATGGTCGCACCCGGTTCCAGATGAAGGGTCACGTTCGATTTCAGGTAAATGCTTCCCGTCACGTAATTGCCTACCTGAAAAACGAGGCGGCCGCCTCCGTTTTCACTTACGTAATCGATGGCTCTTTGTATGGTTCTTGTGTTAACCGTTGTTCCGTCGGCTTTTGCTCCAAAGTCGGATACATTGTAATCTTTTGCCTGGAGATGAGTGGCAAGAAGTATGAACACGATCGAAAAATATATATTTATCTTACTCATGATTGTTGTTGCTGATTGATGAATAAATCTGATTTAAGCTTATTTTTGAATGATACGGGTTGATTTATGACGGATGAGATCTTTTCCTCTGCCCGGAACATTGTATTGCATTCTGGACAATGTAGCTCCTTTTACGTCGTCAAACACAACGGCGGGACGGTAATCTTTCTCTTTGGCAGTGAAGGTCACATTCTCCAAGGTGAGATTGCTGGCGTGACGTACATAGAGCCCCCATGCCGGCAATTCCTTCCAGTTGGAAAATTCCGGATAGGAGTCAATCAATTCCGGGATACTGTCCAGGTCTGCGGGTTTAGTACCGCGATAGGCATAGTTCGGATTGCTGCCGCCGGGGTACACAATTTCGATATTGCGCAGGGTCACGTTGTTGATGTCTACTCCCGGGATACCGTATATGACGGCGGGAGATACGTTGCGGGGAAGGTCTTCGATCGGTCCTTCGTATCCGTAGCCGGCGTCCGGTTTGGTGGCAGGAATTTCCGCATACATGTTCTGGATGGTAACATTATCAATGGTTCCTTGTTTGTCTTTATTCCAGCGTGTTCCGATACGTAAGAAAATAGCATTCCCGGTATTATAAGCGTAAAGGCTGTCCACAAAGATGTCTTCCACCTTTCCTCCATCGGGAGTGGCAATAGTAAAAGCGGAACGGAAAGTGTCGTATACTTTGTTGTTGATGATGCGGATGTTCTTGTATCCGCCCGAAGTGACCGTCCCGAATTTGATGCCGTTGGCACTTGAACGGGCTACGCAGTTACGCACCTCGATATTCTCACATCGTTTGGTTTTATCGTGCGATTTGAAACAGATGGCATCGTCCGAAGCATCGATAAAAGAGTTGCTCACTACTACGTCCTTGCAGTCGACAATATCCAGCCCGTCATTGTTCCAGAATACTTTGCTGTCGACCGTGATTCCGTCAATTCGCAAATTCTCGCACTGATCGTACGTTTGAACCCAAAAGGCGGTGTTCTTAATGGTAATTCCGCTAATGGATACATGGTTACACTCCCGGAAATAAATACCGCCTGGCCGTCTGGTTGCAGGACGGTCTAATTGTAACTTGTCCTCAACAATCCCCTTGTGGACCTGGTCAACCAAGTTGTAAGCCACCTCGGCTCCCTGCCCGTCAATCACACCCTTCCCGGTTATGGAGATGTTGCTTGCCTTGTTGGCGTACACCAATGCCGGCATAAAAATGGGTTCTTCGATGTTGTAATCGTATATGTTGGTTGATCCTACCAGTATGGCCCCTTCCCGGAGCACAATATGCACATTCGATTTCAATTCGATGGTGCCGGTCAGGTAGCGCCCCACATAGAAAACCAGTGTGCCGCCTCCCTTTTCGTGGATGTAATCGATAGCCTTCTGAATAGAGGTGGTGTTTAACGTGGTGCCGTTGGACTTAATACCAAAGTATGATGCTTTGTATTCAGCGGCTGATAGATGCAAAATAGAAAACACCGCAAGTGTCAGAAAAACAGTTTTTATTCTTTTCATTTGTTTATATTTTATGTTTTATATTTTATATTTTAAGTTAGGCTACATGGAACTGTTCCTTTATGCCGTAGAGAGGAATAGCCTAACCTTAGTGAATTCGCTTTAATCACGTATTTATTTGCTAATGATTAATAAACTGTAACAGGTCCAACCAGTCCCATCGATTGGATTTCCTGTTCCCTGCCTTTCCGGTTCGTGTATTTCTGGGCAGTGGGGTTGTCAGTTAATGCCTGCATATAATTACCCATGGTTGTGATGACATGCACCTCGATTTCATTCTCTCCGGTTTTTACATCATCACCCAGCTTGTAAATACGGTTACCGTACCATTTTACTCCTTGTGATTTCCCATTGACAAACAGTTCGGATACACCGGATACCTTTCCCAGATTCAGAATGGCTCCTTTCTTATGAATCTGGATTCGTTTCTTGTAAACCACAGTGCCGGTGAAACGGACATGCTCGGTATCTTTTAAATCCTGTAATGTTTCCATTTGTGTGCTCTTCACCCACTTCTCCCGGCTGTGGCGGAGCTCCACCTCCCAGTTGTTGTTTAGGAACTGTGCGGCCGGGTGATTCAAGGGCAGCTCTTCCCAATATTCACCTTTCCGCTCTTTGTTGAAGACAATGATGCGGGACTCTGCCGGCCCCAGGTTTAATTGCAGGCTATTGCCATCAAGCTTCAACCGATACGATTTACCCGTCTCGGGATCCAGTATCCAGGGATTACGTCCCCGGGTAATTTCTTTGGAGAAAGTGATCCGGGTGTCTCTGTTTTCATGCTTGTGGGCATTGGAGAAGAAGAAGATCTCACTTTTGTCATCTGCCTGATAACGAGTCTGCATCAGATAACGGTCGGGCCGGCTGATTTCCAGGTAATGGGGCAGTTGGTATTTTTGCTGTAAGCCGGTATACCACTCCAGGTAGCGGAGATCATCCGGTTTGGGAGTCAGGACAAAGCGGTCGGAATATGCACGAAGTTTATCCGTCCAGGCGCTTACCTTTTTGTCGTTCTCCTTGTAATTGTGCAGGCCCAATGATTTCTCTGGCAGGCACTCAATAGCGAATATTTTTCCTCCCCCGCGGACAAACTCGTAGAGCTTGGCCAAGGTGTCGGGAAACATACTCTTCACCTCCGGCAAAAACAAAATGCCGTACTTTTTGGGTCCGTAGCAGAGTTTTCCTTTTTCAATTTTTGCCTCTTGAATGATTTTTTCGGTTACATAATCGGCTGCTCCTCCATTCTTATTGATAGATTCCCAGATGATGGAAGTGTAGGGGATATTCAGTTTTTCGGGGAAGGGGTCTGTCTGTACACCCATCTCACCCCACATGTCGTAGTTGGCCGGCAGTATGGCTATATCGGTATACATGTCGGCATGCTGTAACAAAGATGAGATTCGGGCCTTGTAGCGATTCAGGTACTTGAAATAGGGCCACCAGTTGTTGTTTTCGTTATAGTAGGAGCCGTATTGTACCCACCCCGGGAAAGGTGCCTCCGGGGGTGAATAGTTGAATCCGTGCCATATGGAATGGGTAATCCCCGACATGATTGCCTGATCCGAACCTATTTTTAGTAATTCCAATGTAGCATTAAAAACAAGGTAAGTGTTGGTCATCTCTTCACAGCTGATCAATCGTTTGCCGGTAAGGTGTGCTGCGGAGGAAACATACTTGTTGATCATGGTATAACCACGCCCCCGGCGATAATCCTCATCCGACATCTCTTCTCCGAGCTTGTGGCGGAGCCAGTTGGTGGTCCACGATTCTCCTTCCGGGATGTCGTACCCCAAGCTTGTCTCCAACGGGAAGAATCCCCTGCCGTAGGCCTGAGCCCTTGATTTTACGTTTTGTTCACGACACCACTCCAGGTAGGTTTGGGTAAAACGTTCATACAGCAATTCGGCCTTTGTATATTCAAAGTCAAAGCGGACACGACGGATTATCTCTTCAAACTCCGGACTTTTCTTTACGCCATAATTCTCATCCACCACAGCCCCCAGCCGTCCGACCTTGAACATGGTAAAAGGGAGATAGGGCATCAGGTCGTAACCTCTTCTCTTTCTGAACTCGTCTGCGAGATCGGCACTCCAGTTACAGCCCTCCAATTCCATCGAATCGGTGAAGAAGGCCCTCAGGTGGTTGGAGAGTGGGCCGGTTTTTTTCTGGATGGTGTCGGACATATGATTCAGGTACTTTTTTACGGCTTCCTTGTCCATATGGTTCAGGATAGGACCTGCAGCACCGGGTGCACCGTTGATCACAGAGGCAAAGGAGTTGACTTTCACCAAGGCATAAAAGACATGCTTCCCTTCCGGCACCTTAACCTGGATAAGTTCTTCATGCCGCTGGTCCGATAATTCAATCACCTGGTCGAGACTCTCCATGGGTTCAGGAACCATTTTCAGGGAAAGAATTTCAAAAGTCCTGCCCGGAAAGGTGTCAGTAACTCCGGGATCCGTCTCGTTGAAAATATGGTAACGCGAGACTTCATAGTCCATTGGCCCTTCCAATTCCTCAGCGAGTATCAGTGCCACCTGGGCACGCTCTTCATGGGGTAACGTTTCTGCACCGAAAGGCCAACCTGAACCTACGATCAGATCACAGGTCATATCCAGTTTTTTAGCTTCATTGAAGGTAACCTGCAACAGGTCGATCCATTCGTCACTGAGCCACCGTATCGATTTGATGCCGAGATCATCTCCTGTTGAAGGGAAGTCGATAGGGTTGATCTCAACCCCACCCACACCCGCTTCTTTCAACAGGCGTAACTCTCTGATAATCTCTTTTTTTTCTACTTTGTTTCCGTTCCACCACCACCTGACGAAAGGATGGTATTTGGCATCCGGATTCTTAAATGTGGTATAGATATTGGCTCTACGCTTTCCGTTTGTATCCACAAGTGTGTCGGATCCCAACAGGGAAACACCCCCAGTGGCTACAAGACCGGCGGAAAGTGCCGCACTACGAATGATAAAAGATCGTCTGTCCATATTGTTTTTAATACTATTCGAGTTGTTTTTGAAACTGTTTATTTTTTTTGGTTGTAGGTTCGTTAAAAATATCCGTGTGTTTTCACATCTCCGTATTTAAGTGCGATTTCCACACGTTTCACCAGGAGAGATGAGTCTGCTGCGTGGAAAGCGACGGTATTGTATCCCTGTTGAATACTTTCTACGGGTAGGACAAATGCATACTGGCATTCTCCTTCCATCAGTCCCCTGCCTTTGTCATAAAGTGAGACATAATCCGGCGCCGAATGGGTTATGTCCCTGCCGTTGACTTTTAATGTAAAGGATGCCTGCTTACTGCTCCTGACAAAGAGTATCACCTCTTCGGGAACGGTCTTTCCGGGATCATCCCCAATAAAAATTTCGGCTTTGGAGAAATCATCGGATCTTACCTCCAAGGGTAAGGAGGAGATGTGTTTGATGCCATATTCGGTTACACCATCGGAGAGGCAATAGATCTTGTTCCTGTAGGCAAGTGTCTCCGGGGATCCCAGTTCCTGAATAAGATGAGGTGAGATAACCCGGCATACCTGGCCTCCCTCTTCAAGGTGCAACAATCCTTGGTAAGTTGAGTTAAAAGCTCCATAGTAATGATTGAAAAGATAAATACCATCGGCACCCTGCGATAAGATATGGGAAGCCATTCCCCTGAACATGCCGTGCGAAAAGGTCTCTCGAGGTTTGTACCCTCCGTCATCGATGGTTGCATAGACCGGGACAGTTGTTGATCCCAGTTCTTTGATAAATTGTGCAACCGGAAGGGAAGGGTTGCCACGCCAGTGCACTCCGATGGTTATGAAGTCGACCAACCCCAGACGGATCCACTCCTGGATGTCGAGCCCCTTGTCAAGGCAATCCCGGACCGTGAGTGGTACCCTGACGGAAAGGAGTATTTTTTTTCCTCTTTTTTCAGAGAGTTCATCCACTTTGGCTTTTACCTCTTTCATCAGTTCGGTCATCAGGAAAGCGTTTTTCTTTCCTTCGCCTTGTTTAAAATAGACGATGAAACGCATAAAATCCAGATCCAATCCGTCAATCATCTCATATCTCTCCAGTTGCTCGGTAATGATCGCCAATTTATGGGCACGTACTTCCGGATGTGCAAAATCCAATGCCCTGGAACCATTTAATCCGGGGGTGTCATCGTTGGTCCAAAACTCAGGATGTGCATACCAGAATTTGGGATAAGTTATGGGGCAATTGGACGTAGTATCATTAAAATGAAGGTCGTTCATCCTATAGGTGATAAAAGCTTCCATACCGTGCATCTTAGCTCGTTTAAGTGATGCTTCAATCAGATCAGTACCATCTTTTTCGAGATTCAGGTGGTTTAGGTAAAAACTTTTGTAATGATGGGTAGCAGCCGTGTCATTACCACAATCCAGCTTTCCGTCAAGATCATCACCCAATATACGGCCATGCTTTGAGCGGTAATAAAAAAAATCGCTGCCTGTGCACATCATGTAGGTAGTCACTTGTGAATGGCTGACCATGTCGACGTAAGCATTCACATCATGCACAGTGAGGGGCCGTTTGTGGAACCAATAATTGCCCAGAGCATCACTTCCGTCGTTGTTGTGAATAATCCGGTATCTCCTTTCTGGTTCAGCTGAATTAACTTGTAACGATAGAAGTATGCCCCAGGATACCAAAAAGCACACGATATATTTTTTTTGCATAGTACTGCCCGGATGATAAAGGTGTTTTGAAATTGTTACAAAAAATACCGGATCTGATTCGAGGAATTGCACAAATCAGATAATTTTAGAATAAAGAGGGTAGGGATTAAGAAATCTCTACCCTCTTTATAATTAGAAATTTATGAGAACATAGAATTTAGAACCAATTCGGGTTCGTAGAGGTCTCCTGAATAGGGATTTCATAGGTCATATGTTCCACTTTGTAGATTTTTCCGGATGACCAGTGAACCGTTGATCCGTTACGGTCAATATCTACGTTCCAGCGTTTGCTGTTGGAATATTCAAGCCCGTTTTCTCCCCACATTTCGATCCTCCACTGCAGTTTGACCATATCCAGCACAGAAAGGCCAGCCATAGACGAGTAATTGTCACACGTCAATGTCGGTGAACCCTCTTTTGTTCTTGCGGCAAGTAATTTGTTAAGCGTTGCTTTTGCAGCACCCTCCTGGCCGGCAAGAGCCTGTGCTTCAGCCAGCATCAACAATACTTCCGAAGAACGGATATAGGTATAGTCACAGTTTAGTTGATTGTTCCTGACGTTATGCTGTTTGGCAATGGTAGCACCCCATTTCAGGTTGGTGTATTTGGGAAGCACCCTTTCTCTATTGTCCGTAGGATAAGTATAGGCTACCGGTGTTGTAATAAACCTGCTTTTACGGTAATCGTTGTCATCCATCTTTTCATACAACCTGTTGTCTATTCGCATATGGTATGCACTTAAACCTCCGTTGCCTTCCAGAAAGCAGTTGAAATTGCTAAACTGATAGGTTTGAGCTCCGTTTCCGTCAACCCAGCCCAAGATGGTTTCAGGATTTCTGCTGAGGCTGCTGAATGCATTGTCGTTGGCTCTCACATCATCCGTACCTGCGGCTAAGGCGCTTACACGGGAGTTATCAATGCCGTAATACTCTTCAGCAATAAAATTGGGATATTTATTCAAAATCTCCTGGGTAGCTGTGATACAGGTAGCATAATCGCCTGTCCAGAGCGATGTGCGGGCAAGAAAGAAGAGTGCTACTCCACGGTCAATATCGTTTGGCTTGTCAGTGGTAAATCCATCGCTCGCATTTCCGATTTGAGACTCCGCAAAAAGTTGAGCAGCTTCTTTCAGGTCCGCTTTGATGAAGTCGTAGGTTTCGGTGGCAGATGCAGGGGCTACAGGGGTATTCACTCCATATTCGGTATAGATCGGCATTCCTTTTCCTTCTTTACCTCCATGTAAGTATGCTTTTTGAAATCTTTCCATCAGCAACATATATCCATATGCACGAACGGTCAGTGCCCGTGCCCGATAATCCTTCAGCGATTTGCTGCCGCTTTGTTCAACGGTTTGTTTATCCAGATAGGCCAGCACCTTGTTTGCATTGGTATGGGGAGTTGCTGCCAATAACCACCAGGTGTAAGTAGTACCCCTACTGTCGGCTTTCCATGGTTCAAAGCTGGCATCTATGTTATAATATGTTTCATATGTGCCGGTACTTCCCAATGTGGCTTCTCCCAATACAATATCATTTCCCCTAAGATTGCCAAACAGATCCTGGTTGGTAAGGGGATTTGTCGGATTACTGCTAAATCCGGAATAATCACCGGCCAGCCTGAAATTGGCATCCAGTGTTTCCACCAATCCGCCCATTATCAGTTTAATCCTTTCTTCGTCTCCCGAAGCCAGGATCTCCTGGATCATTTCGTCTGTGAGGTTATTGGGTGGGGCAACTTCCAAGCTGTCTTCACATGCGGAAAACAGAAAACCCATCAATAAAAAATATAGAAATATCTTTTTCATCATTTTCAAAAATTAATAGCGTTTAATTATAATTCAACATTTACACCAAATGATACGGTCTGCATGGTAGGATAGGTATAGGCACCTACTTCCATTCCACCGGTCAATGACATACTGGGGTCAACACCCTTAGCCGCAGAGATCATAAACATGTTATCTGCAGAGACAAAGAGGCGCAACTTGCTGATTTGGTAGTTCGACAGCAGTTTACCCGGCAATGTATATCCTAATGTGATATTCTTCAGCCTTAAATAGGATGCAGAGAAGAGGGCCATGTCGGTATATTTCCATGAACCGAAGGTTGAACCGTCGTAATTATCCGCCCCGTACCATTGCATCGGGAATTTGGCATTTTTGTTTTCAGGAGTCCAGGTGTTGTTGATCAATTCCTCTGAAAGGACGCCGATATTGTACCTTAAGTAATAACTGCTTCTGTAAAGGCCGTTTCCATATTCTACGCTGTAGTATTTACCACCCAATTGGTATGCTGCCATGGCGCTCAAATCAAATCCTTTATAATTAATTGTCGTAGAAAAACCGCCAATCCATGTTGGAATGGCACTGCCCACTTCATATTTCGAAGCCTCGTTGTAATTCTTGGTCTTGACATCGTCACCCACTTTTGCACCGGGATACTTGCCATCTGTAACATCCTTTTCGCTTACTTTGTGATAGAATAAAGGCAGCCCTGTTTCCTGGTCTACACCTCCATACTTATAAATCCACAAGTTATACCAGTCTCTTCCTACTCCTCTGAGGTAGTATTGTCCGCTGGCCGCATTGCCAGCACCGCTGGCTGACCATCCTTCACCGTTAGCTTCGTAGGTATAGGGAGGTAAACCCGGAGTATATTCCGGAATAGAACCTGCCGGTACATCTTTTAACGTAGTGGCGTAGTGTGTTCCGTTTGTAGAAATAGTCCAGGAGAAGTCTTTTCTGCGAATGATATCCACCCCGAGTTCTACTTCAAAACCGTTGTTCTGCAATGCTGCACTGTTGGATTGGAGTGATTCCTGGCCAACTGCCATATAGTTCACCTGTTGGTTGTAGAATGTGTTGTCGGTAAGTCGGTTGTAGTAGTCAACGGTACCGTGCACCCGGTTAAACAAGGAGAAATCAATTCCTACGTCAAAAGTCTTTGTGTTTTCCCAAGTCAATGCATCGTTCACAAAACCACCTACGCTCATTGTATAGGCATTGGGTGTACCCGTACCCGCTGATGTTTCGGTGTACCTCGCTCCGTAGCCCCAGGTCCTGTAACCGCTGTAGCGGCCAATTGCATTGGAGTTACCGATTACCCCGTAGCTCGTTCTCAATTTCAGGTTGTCCAGCCAGTTTTTGGTCCCCATCATGAAGGGTTCGGACGTTACGCGCCAACCGGCACCCAACGACCAGAATGTACCCCACCTGTTTTTCTTGAACTTGGATGAACCGTCACGACGGATCGAAGTGGAGAGGTAGTACTTTTCGTCGTAGATGTAATTGGCACGGCCCAGGTAACTCTCCATTCTTTCAATGTCGTCTCCGTATCCGGGTCCTCCAAATCCTCTGGCATTGACGTATCGGCCTACAAAGTTTCCAGAACCCAAAAATCCCGGGATCAATTCATAGCTGGATCCCCAGTTAATGCCTTCATTTCTCCAGTCATTGAATTCGTGTGCAGCCATGGCATCCACATGGTGTTTGTCAAAGTCTTTGTTATAAGTTAGGATCTCCTGGGTATTGATGATGGTTTGGTTAGTCAGCCTCCTGTAAATCCCTCCTTGGTCCTTTGCCGCTCCGGTTACGCTATTGGCGTATCTTACCTGAGAAATATTGTTCTTGTCAAACGAGAAGTTCACCAAAAATTTAAAATCATTCAAGAAACTGATTTCAGCATATGACCGGGTAGTAAGCATGTCAGCCACATCCTGCCATTTGTCATTTTCCATCGCATAGGCGATGTTGGTGCTTCCATACAATGCCCCCGTTTCCCCAATTGGTGAATAGGTGCTTCCTGCCGTGGAATTGTATATTGTGCCATCTTCGGGATGAGTTCTGTAACTGCCGTCTTCATTGTAAGCATATACGGGAACAATGGGGGCAAACCCGTTGATAAACCTAAATACGTTCCCTTGGTTAGAGCCGGCGTTTCTTCCCCAGGTGGTACCCATTTTGTCAGTGGAAGTTCTGGAAAACCCAACATTGGCTCCTACTTTTAACCATTTGAATAGCTGAGAGTTTATGGTTGATCTGCCGCTGAACCGGTCAAATTTTGAATTGCTGATATAAGAAGGGTCAGACAGGTAACCAAGAGATACGTAATAATCAACCTTATCGGTTCCTCCGTTGGCTGAAATATTGTATTCCTGCCTGAAGTTCTCGTTTAACAGTACTTTGTCGAATGTGTCGTTATACAGAAGTTCAGCTTGGGGATTCAATCGTCCGTCGGTGCCTACCAGATAGGCACCCGTCATTGTTTTGGCGGGAATTCCGCTTACGTTTGTTTCATCTACATAAACTGCGCCCGGAACGCGGTATGCCATGTAGTTTCCAAATCGATTTGTCCCAAATGTCGATTCTTTATTAATGTAGTTGAACAGATGCTGGCTGGCAAATTCTGCCGCCTGCTCATGTGAATAATTGGGGTTGTTTACATTGGTGGTCCAGTTTTGCGGTTGTCCTGTACCGTTTACCCCATAACGGTATGAGTTATAAATCGATTTCCATGCAAATTCATAAAAATCTTTTGCGTTATCAATCTTTCCCAGGTCAAATGGCCCCACGGAATTGAAACCTGCTTTGGCAGAAAATGAGATATTGGTTTTACCTGATTTTCCCCTCTTGGTAGTGACAAGCACCACACCGTTTGCACCACGGGAACCGTATAGTGCCGTAGATGCCGCATCTTTTAATACCGTGATGCTTTGAATATCGTTCGGATTGATGGTTGACAGTGGGTTGTCGCTTTGCGCGGGTACTCCGTCAATCACAACCAGCGCTACAGAACTGTTTAGGTTTGCCGACCCCACACCGCGTACACGTATACCCATATCCATACCGGGCTGGCCGTCTACAGAAGAAACCTGCAAGCCTGCTACAGCGCCTTCAAGAGCGCGGGATACCGTAGATACCGACTGAGAGGATACGATTGAACCGTCAACGGCGGAGATTGCTCCGGTTAAGTCCTTCTTTTTGGCAGTACCGTATCCAATCACCACCACTTCATCCAACGCTTGTGTGTCTTCCATCAGGATGATGTTGAAATTGGATTTGCCTGCAGTTTGGATTGTTTGATTGAGGTAGCCGATATAGGTAATGGTGATTACCGCGTCGTTCGCTACAGTTAAGGAAAAGTTGCCATCTATGTCCGTAATGTTTCCGTTGGTGGTGCCTACCTCCAGGATATTCGCGCCAATTACAGGTATGCCTGCATTATCCACCACTGTCCCGGTAATTTTCCTTTTCTGTTGCTGTGCATCGGCAAGTCCTTCTGCTACTCCTTCTGCTCTCTTGGAGAGGAGGATGTGATTGCCTTCCAACGCATAATTGACGTCTTTATTTTTTAAAAGTGCATGGAGTACATTGGAAACAGCTTGTTGTTTGGATTTTACCGATACCTTCTCGTTCGTATCTACCTCGTCGCTGTAGATGAACAGATAATCGGTTTGCTTTTCAATCTCGTTTAATACTTCTTTGAGTGTTACGTTTCGTTTATTGATCGTCACCCTGGCATTTTGAGTGTAGCTCATTTCGGCCATAGAGCAAAAGATGCAGGTAAACAATAAAATAAAGGTTGTTCGCATAATCAATAAAAAATGTTTAATGGGCACTTTTTCGGTTAAATGATTACCCAATGAATAGTTTTTCTTCATACATTTGTAATTGTTTTTAGTTAATACATTGAATATTTCTTGGTTGTGTTGACGAAAACGCATAATCGGTGAGCGTTGCAGCGCTTGCCGATTCTTGTTTTCCAGGTGGTCTGTAATTCGTTTATCTCATAGGCACACGTGTTTTAGTACGTTTTATCTTATATAAATTGTTCCTGTTTCTTCGTTTCTTTCGTAAGTGAACCGGATGCTTCTTTGCAGCACCCGCAATGCATAATCAACACCGTCGGATTGACGGAATTTTCCAGTGTATGTGTGTTGCGGTAACTTTTTCGAATCGATTTGAATTTTTATATCGAAATATTTTTCGAGGGATAAAAGAATCTCTTCTAACTGTTTATTATTAAATGCGATCAGGCCGTTTCTCCAGAGGTATTCGTCGGTATCTTCTATTTTTGACACAACTAATAATCCATTGTTGCTCAGAACTGCTTTTTCGTTTGGTTTTAAAGCCGCGAGTTTAACCTCATTTTTGTAAATCTCCACACCTCCTTCAAAAAGACTCGTTTCGAAAGAATTGAATCGCGAGTATGCTTCAACATTAAACGATGTGCCGGTAACACGTACATCCCCCTGGCCGGTTTTTACTATAAACGGTTTTTTTTCGTTTTTGCTAACATCGAAATAGGCTTCACCGTTCAGGTATACCGTTCGGTTTTTCTTTGAAAATGAGGACGGATAGCGAAATTCGGTATTCGAATTGAGCCATACGTTAGAATTATCGGCAAGGATGAGGTTGATACGTTGGCCGGGCGGTACAAATAGGGTGTTGTACGGTCCGGTTGAATCTTTCCCGATGAGCAAGTATAATCCGCTAACGATGAGCAGCAGGGCTATAGCCGCTGCAGCTCCTGTTGCCCATGGCGACAGCAAGACCTTCCTTTTTTGTTTTAATGAGGTCCCTCGTGTGGTTAATAAGATTGCATCATAGACTTTTCGTTCTTGAAAGAATACACGATGATTGGCTTCAGAAGCATCAAGCCATTGCTTTATCTGTTTTTCTTCATTAACCGAAGCATTCCCCTCGAAGAAACGGTATAAAAGTTCTTTGTTCACGCGTTAGTTTCTTTATCCTGTATATGTATAACAGTTCAGGAGTGAATTACCCTAACGGAAAATGTATTTTTTATTGAAAATAAAATAAAAAAAGCAACAAGTGAATGAAGTCTTTTAACGAAAAGCGAAGTTGGGCCAAGGCTTTTGACATATGAAATTCTATAGCTTTAGTGCTCAAATCCATTTGGTTGGCAATGTCTTTGTAGGATAAGCCCTGATATCGGTTTAAAATAAATACTTGGCGTGTTTTCTGGGGTAATTTGTTAAGGGTGGATTCTACAATTTTCTGTATTTCGTCTGAAAAAATGAAATCCGGATCGCAGGCCTGTAAGGTATTTATTCGTGTAGATAATAGCCATTCAGCGTGAGCGTTTATTTCTTTCTCGGCACGTTGACGCACCTGGAGGTGTTGTAAATAATTGATGCATTTATTTTTAATTATAGACAAAATGTAAGCATGAGGCTTTGTGTCCGGTAAAAGGTCTTCCTTGTTCTCCCAGTACGTTGTAAAAGCTTCCGATACAAAATCTTCTGCAACCTGTTTCTCTTTTACATATCCCCATGCGAAACGAATAAAACGATCATAATATTCGTTAAACAAATTATTGAAATGTTGTACGGAAGAGAAAGAATTCATCAGTCCTGAATTTATAAAGCAAAAATAGGCACAAAAAACTGTCTATTGAAATTATTTGATAAAAATATTGTTTAGGATCAGGCCAACAAATTCAAAGACAAGTCACTTTTCCGGTGTTTTTTCATCGGGATATTCTTGCCGGAATCCTTTCCAATAATCTTTTATTGTTGATTTCACTTCCCTGTGTAACACCAGTAGGCCGAAAAGATTGGGAATGGCCATAAACGCTACCGTGAGTAGCGACACGTTCCAGATGATAGTAGTATCGGTAAACGACGCAAAAAAGAAGGCGATCACGAAAACTATGCGGTAAATCAGTACATAATTGGCTCCGAAAAGATAAGTTACAGCCCTGTCTCCGTAATACGACCAGGCAATGGACGTGGAAAAGGCAAACAAAAGCAAGCCGATAGAAACGATGTATTTTCCAAAATCGCCGAAGAAGCTCTTGCTGAACGCGGCTGTTGTAAGCGGGGCACTGTGGATAAGTGAGTTCCCACGGAACGTTACATTATAGGGGGTGGTTGTCACTTTTCCATTTACAACATCGATCCGGCCCGTGAAAGGTTGCCCTGATTCCAGGACCACCACCTCACTGGCCAATGAACGAGCATGGATGATGGATACATTTTCCTGCAACTGACCGTCTTTAATGTCCAGCTTTCCGCTAAAAAGGGGAAGTCTGGCTGTCTGGTTGAGGTGATTCTCCAGACGCGAGACATCGGACGGTTTATTTTCACTGTAATGCGCTGTCAAGACTTCAATATCCGTTTTCTGAAACTGGTTGGGCAGTTTCTCTTTCCACACCCCAGATGACAACAATACCAGTCCCGTCAAGAAACATATAATGATCGTGTCGATAAAGGGTTCCAGAATAGCCACCATCCCTTCGGAAACGGGTTCATGCGCTTTGGCAGCAGCGTGGGCAATGGGTGCCGAGCCTTGTCCGGATTCGTTGGAAAACAACCCCCTGTTTACTCCCTGGTTGAAAGCAAAAGCAAATCCCGCACCTAAGAATCCTCCCGTAGCAGCTGTTCCCGTGAACAGGTCAAGAAAGATAGAGGCGAAGGAGGGGATTATATTCTGGTAATTAAACAAGATAACAGCTAATGCTCCCACAAAGTAAAAGATGGCCATAAACGGAACCAACCGTTCGGTAACCTTGGCAATCCGTTTGATCCCACCAATAATGATCAGGGCAAGGAAAAAAGCCATGATGGCTCCCGTAATGACGTGCTTGATGCCGAAAGTAGCGAAAACGGAGTTGGATATGCTGTTTATCTGCGGTAAACTTCCCGATCCAAAGGATGAAAGGACAGTTGCTACGGCAAAAAAGCCGCCCATCCAGTAACCGGTTTTTATCCGGTATCCGTTTTTTATGGAAATGTTAAGCCGTTTTTTCATGTAATACATCGGGCCTCCGGCTACCATGCCTTTTTCGTCGAAATCACGGTACTTATGAGACAGCGTTACCTCCACGAATTTCGTACACATCCCAAGAAAAGCCGTAAGCAGCATCCAGAAGATGGCGGCGGGCCCTCCCAGGTGAACGGCGAGAGCTACTCCTGCAATGTTTCCCGTTCCCACGGTTCCGGATAATGCTGTCGCCAGTGCCTGAAAATGGGAGGTGTCTCCTTTGTCTGTTGATTTATCGTACTTGCCTTTTACTATTTTAATGGCATGGCGGAAATACCTGATCTGGGGAAACCGGAGGTAAACAGTAAAAAAGGT
The DNA here is from genome assembly GCA_038561985.1 of Petrimonas sulfuriphila. Taxonomy (NCBI): domain Bacteria; kingdom Pseudomonadati; phylum Bacteroidota; class Bacteroidia; order Bacteroidales; family Dysgonomonadaceae; genus Petrimonas; species Petrimonas sulfuriphila. Next base: position 2,090,388 of record CP073276.1, read on the forward strand.
ACCCGTTCCCAACAGGAGAAAAATAAACCAGTAGTTTCCTCCGATGTAGTTATGCAGGGTAGTCAAGAAGTCGTTTATTTGTTGCATATGATAAGGTGGTTTTTAATAGCCATCTTTCGCGAGTATAATGTTACCCTGCTAACCGTCTTTCACGGCAACCGGTTTAGTGAGTGACGCCAAATGTTTCGCAAATATACATATTTCATTAAAAGACCGGCCAAAAGACTTAAGAAAATATAAAGAAATTTAGGATCATTATAAACCAAAGTTTTTATCTTTGCAAGAGTAATCGTACTTGTATTTTTCCTTGCTTGCAAAATGAAGACCTTTGTTAAAATCCTGATGTTGATTGCACTTACAAGTGTAATATATTGCTGTTCTTCGCTTTATCGTCTTCCTGTTTCTACGGAAATTCCCGTTAATAACCAGTCGTATCAGGTTGATTATTTGTTCGAGCACGATGGCTGTAAGGTTTATAGGTTTTACGACAGGGGGCAGTACGTGTATTTTACCAATTGCCAGGGAGAGGTGACAAGCATAAAAAACGATTCCACAGCTGCCAGAGTGACTAATTCGGTAAGGATTACATACGATGATTATGACAAAACACGAAAAAATTAACAAAACATAATGGAGAAACAACAACCGGAAAGACTGAAATCATTGGATGCCCTTCGCGGGTTTGATATGTTCTGGATCATGGGTGCGGAGGAGATTTTTGTTTTGCTTGGATCGCTGACCGGCCTCCCTGCATTACAATGGTGGGCCAACCAAATGACACATGTGGAATGGCACGGATTTCATGCATACGATATGATTTTCCCGTTGTTTCTGTTTATTGCCGGGGTTTCTTTTCCGTTTTCGGCTAAGAAACGCTTGAGTATCGATGGGGGACGGAAGTCGCTTTACAGGCATGTCTTTAAAAGGGGATTGCTTTTGGTCTTGATCGGGGTTATTTACAACAACGGATTGAATTTTGATGTGGCAAATATGCGCTACGCGAGCGTGCTTGGCCGGATCGGGTTAGCCTGGATGTTTGCCGCACTGCTGTTTATGAACACTAAAAATGCGAGAATCCGGTTGCTGTGGCTTAGCGGGATCCTGATTTCCTATTGGTTGTTGTTTGTGTTTTTTAAAGCGCCCGACCTGGGGGATCCCGATCATTACTCCATGAGAGGAAATATTTCCAGTTATATCGACCGGATTTTATTGCCGGGTAGGTTTTGTTGTTATGAAATAGGAGACAACGAAGGGCTGTTGCCGACCGTTGCAGCTATTGGTACGGCGCTTCTGGGTATGCTTACCGGAGAGTTCTTGATGACTAAGCTGAAACCTACAAAGAAAGTATTATACCTTGCAACAGCAGCTGTTCTATTGATGATTGTAGGACAGGTATGGAACCTCGTTTTCCCTATTAACAAGAACCTGTGGTCAAGTTCATTCGTTTGCTGGGTAGGCGGATTGAGTATGCTGCTGCTCGCAATTTTCTACCTGGTTATCGATGTGTGGAAATTTCAGAAATGGGCGTTTTTCTTTGTAGTTATAGGGATGAACCCCATAACCATCTATCTGGCAAACCGGATAATAGGATGGGACAGTGCAAATAGATTTTTCTTTGGCGGGCTTGCCGGGCTGTTGCCCGAAGCATGGGCCCCGTTTATCATGGCTATCGGTTACGTGACTATCGGTTGGGTATTCTTATACATACTTTATAAAAAGAAAGTTTTTTTGAAGGTTTAACAGGATCGATCTCTTATGAAACAACTAAAATCGTTGTTGGCAACAGGAGCCCTTTCTTTGGGAGGAATTGTTTTTGCTCAACCAAAACCCAACGTAGTTTTTATTATTACCGACGACCTCGGTTACGGTGATTTAAGCTGTTTCGGGCAGGAGAAATTCCTGACACCGAACATTGACCGGCTGGCGCTTAACGGAACTCGGTTTACGCGGAGCTATTCCGGTACAACCGTAAGTGCTCCCTCGCGTGCCAGCCTGATGAGCGGATTGCATACCGGTCATGCGTCTATCCGTGGAAACAAAGAGATGGATCCGGAGGGTCAATTCCCGTTACCGGAAAATACTTATACGCTTTTTCATCTGTTTAAAAATGCCGGCTACAAAACCGGCGCTTTTGGAAAATGGGGACTGGGATATCCCGGATCAACCGGTGATCCAATCCATCAGGGAGTGGATGAGTTTTTCGGTTATAACTGTCAGCGATTGGCCCACAACTACTATCCCGGCCATCTGTGGCGCAATCAAAAAAGAATAGAGTTGCCCGAGAACGATAACGGACGATCCGGAGCTTATGCGCAAGACCTCATACAAAAAGAAATACTGAGTTTTATCAGTAACAATAAAGGCAACCCGTTCTTTCTTTATGCTCCCATAGTGCTTCCACATGCGGAACTGATCGTTCCCGAAGACTCCATTATTCAACAGTTTCGTGGAAAATTTCCGGAAACACCTTATAGGGGGATAGATGATGGTCCTTCGTTCCGGAAAGGGGGATATGCTTCACAGGAACATCCCCGTGCTACTCACGCGGCTATGGTAAAGCGAATTGATGTGTATGTGGGGCAGATTATTGAAAGACTCAAAGCCGAAGGTATTTACGAAAATACATTGATCGTTTTTACGAGTGATAACGGCCCACATCGCGAAGGTGGGGGAGATCCCGATTTTTTCAATAGCAACGGCATCTACCGCGGATACAAACGCGATTTGTACGAAGGAGGAGTCCGTGTGCCGACTGTTGTTTCGTGGAAAGGCCATGTGGCGGCCGGAGAAGAAAACAGCTTTGCCTTCGCTTTTTGGGATTACATGCCCACTTTTGCCGAACTGTTGGGTGTGGAATACCCAAAACCTACTGATGGGGTGAGTGTTCTTCCTACGTTTCTGAATAGAGACGGACAGAAAAGCCGCGATTTCTTCTATTTCGAGTTTCTGGAAATGGATGGAAAGCAGGCCGTCATTCAGAGTGATTGGAAATTGATTCATCAAAGCATCCGAAAGAACCCGACGTTTGAACTTTATAACCTGGCTTCCGATCCGTCGGAAAATCACAATATCATTTCACTGTATCCTGAAAAAGCAGAAGAATTGAGAAAAATCATGCAGTGTGCAAGAACCGATGATCGGGCCTGGAAATTATATAATGACTAGCTTATCACCAGGACAGCAGAAGTGGATTTGGACAATTACAGCATAAATTTATGTGTAGATTCATATGATTGGTTTGTCAATTTATCAAACGTCAATTATAAAAAAAGAGACTGATCAATTTTTAATTGACAGTAAGACAGATAGATATGATGTTTTGATAGCTTGGAAGCTCCTCCCTGATTTTTTATTGCAGCTTTTTTTATGAAAAAAACTTTTTGAAAATAATTGCCATATATATAGGCGGTTACATGCAAGCTGTGCTTCTGTAGTTATAATTTAACATTGAGGCTAATCCGAAAATACAAAAAAATGTTCATTCAGTCCTAACATTTCTGTCCGGTACCGTAGTATTTTTACCGTCGCAAAATGCTGCACGCATTGTATGTTTAACATCGGCATTTTACTTCATCGCTTTCTTTCGAAAAAGAAGTAGCGTTAAGGTTATATATCGCTCGTTTTTGTTACGAAGAAAATTTAATGTTTAATTATTTTACAAATCCTTTAAAATTTTATCGTTATGCGAAAAAAACTGCACAACAATTCACAAATCATGCCGAAAGATGGATTTCTGTCTGTACAAGGTATGTCGGGAACGTATGTGGCACCCGATATTGAAGTTATCGATATTGAAGCGGAACAGAGCTTCTTACAGACTGGAAGTAATGGGGGCGACATGCCCGGAGATCTATTATAAGCTGAGCAGAAAAAGGTAATGATTATGAAATTTAAATTATTTTTTTATGCAGCTATTGCTCTCATTGCAGCTGGCTGCAGCAACGAAACAGTTGATCTCAGAGATGATCTGACTGCTGAACCGAAAGATAAGGTGTTACAAGTAACTGCTTCGTTCGAAGAGCCGGCCGGAACGCGCGGTTACCTCGAAGAAACCGGTGCTACAATAATTAAATCCATTGGATTCCGGTGGGAAGCGACCGATGAAATACAATTTTGCTTTGAACAAGGGGGGACTGCGGACAAAAATACCGCTAATGTTACTGCTGTAAGCGCTGATGGAAAAACAGCGCAATTTACGGTTACAGTTCCCGCGGGAATCGATGTCGGCAACCCATACACCCTATACGCTTACAGAAGCAGTAGAAAAAGTGAAATAACTACCGGGAGTGTATTGGATCCGATTACTCCCACTGTCGCTGTCTTGCCGGCGGCTCAGTTTAATTATCAGGCAACCTTAGCTGATCAGGCAACTGTCTTTTCCATATGGAGCAAAAAAGTCATTGATCCGGCTATGACAACGATTTCACTTTCTTTCAAGCACCTGGGGTCGATGATGACGCTAAACCTGAAAAATGTGGGCAGTGCAACCATTAGCGATCTGCATTCAATTGTCCTCCAGACCAATCCAAGTCAGAACTGGATAATCAACCGATTAAATGGAAACGGTGGGGCACTGTTTGATATGGCGGCAGAAACTTATGTGGGAGGGAGTGAACAGTTTTCAACAACCTTGACTTTTTTTACTCCCTCAGCCACACTTGCTCCGGATGAAGTGGGAACCTACTACCTCTGGTTTGTTCCGAAAACGGACATCGCTGCATTCGACTTAATGCTGGCTTCCTTAAAAAGTCCAGGGACTCTGTCAGACATAACCGGCCTTACAAATGTCAACAAGAGCATCACCAGAAGTCTTCAGACAGGGAAAAATTATTTGTTGTTTGCTACAATAGAAAATGATGAGTCCACCACTCCTCCCCGTCCGTACCTGTTGAAATTCACCGACTCGACCTTTATCGCTCCTTAATGGAAGTGTGATCAGAAAGTGTTTACCCAAGAGGCATATGCGTCCATATAATTTTTGAGGAAATCGCGCGTATCTTCACTCAGAAGATTTCCGTTTTCATCAAAAAGAGTATGGGCGCTTCCGATATACGCCTCGGGTTGCTGCATCATGGGAACATTCAGAAAAACCATCGATTGACGTACAATATGATTAGCGCCAAATCCACCGATAGCACTCATTGATACGCTAACAACCGCTCCCGGTTTCCCTCCCCAAACGCTTTGTCCATAAGGTCTGGAGGCTACGTCGAAAGCATTTTTCAGCGCGCTTGGAACCGATCGGTTATATTCGGGTGTTACAAATAAAAAGCCGTCGGCAGCTTTTATTTTACGGCGAAAATCGACATATTCTGTTGGCGGATTTTGATCTATATCCTCATTGTAATGAGGTAATTGCCCTATTTCTACAATTTCTAATTCCAAGGAATCGGGAGCCAGCTGCATAAGCTGATTAGCTACTTTTCTGTTAAACGATTCTTTTCTTAAGCTGCCTATTAAAACAGCGATCTTCTTCTTGTTCATAATAAATAAAATTTGATTTTTAAAGTGTTATTTTTATAAAGAGCCTGGATGTCTTTTGTTTACACATTCCCCGACTTTAACAAGGATAGGACCTAAAAAGTTTTTACCAGTCTGGGATTAGAAAATAATTTAACTAAATCTAACCGGAAAAGCATAGATTTAAAAAATATTAATGCAGGTTTAATAGGCTATATCTATTTAATTGCCAATTCATCAAATGCCTTTTGCTGAAATTCGGCACGTATGTTACTTGCGTCTGAATTGAAATTCGGACGTTGTATCATCATTATATAGGCTATATCCCTAACGGGATCTATCCATGCTTGTGTCCCCCAGGCGCCGCCGTGTCCGAATGAGCCGGGCGATAACATGGCTGCTACTCCCGGATGAGGAATTCTAAGAATGCAGGTGCCAACTCCCCATCCGTAATTTGCTCCAAGGTTTCCGTATTGAGCCTCCTGAAGAAAACCACAGTCAAGTTCACCCGTTTTTACTGAAGTGAGGTAAGTCATGGCATTTTCGCTGAGGTAGCGTTTCCCCTTGTAAATACCCTTTCCCAAAAGCAACTGTGCGAAGTGCGCATAGTCGAGAGCAGTGGAAAACAGTCCACCATTACCCAGTGGTGCACTATCGGGTTTGCCAAAGATCTCAGCTACTTCAGCTTTTTCAAACCGTCCGTTGTTCCTGTTTTTAATATAGCCTGCAGCACGTTGAGTACTGCTCTGCCAGACAGGATAGAAAGTGGTACTACTCATTTCAAGCGGATCAAAAATACGTTGCTGGAGAAATTGGTCAAAACGTAGTCCACTGACCACTTCCACAATTCTTGCTCCGGTATTGATCCCCGATTGGCAATAGTTCCATCTGCTGCCCGGTTCAAATTGAGTAGGGCCGCTGACATAAGAAGGGATCAGGTCTGCAAGCTCTTTTGCCCTCATGGCCGTTTGAGCATCCGCTTCCCGTAAACCCGAAGTGTGGTTCATTATCTGTGTGATGGTGAGATTGGCATCCTTTCCAGAGGGTGCTTTTAAGTCCATGAATTCGGGAATGTATTTCGAAACCGGATCGTCGACAGAAAGTTTTCCTTCATCCTGAAGCATCAGTAAGGCAACAGCTGTGACGGGTTTTGTCATGGAGGCAATCCAGAAAATGTGGTCGGGTTGCATGGGCGACCTTGTCTCATAATCTGCAACACCAACACTCCCGAGATGCAGGATGTTATCCTTCGAAACCACCGCGGTAACTGCTCCGGGTATAAAACCCGAATCTACAAATGCCTGCATAACGTCATCGATGGCTTTGACATTTGGGATGCTGTCGTTGCTTTTGTTGGAATGTGAACCGCAGGCAAAAAACAACATGCTGATAATTAAAAAATAGAATGTTTTCATGACAATGTGTATGGTGTGGTTATCTTATTTTTTCAAAAAAAGCTTTCATCAGCTTTGCACATTCTTCGGCCAAAACCCCTGAGGTAACGGTTGTCTTAGGATGTAAAACGCTAGGCGCTGACTTGGAAAAACCCCGTTTTTCGTCGCTTGCGCCGTAAACAACCCGTGAGAGTTGTGCCCAGCCCAACGCGCCGGCACACATGGGACAAGGTTCAACAGTGACAAAAAGCGTGCAGTCGGTTAGGTATTTTCCGCCAAGCACGTTGGCGGCTGCGGTTATCGCCTGCATTTCGGCGTGTGCGGTAACATCGTTGAGGGTCTCCACCAGGTTGTGTGCCCGGGCGATAATCCGGTGGTTGGCAACTACAACTGCACCCACCGGAACCTCGTTCTTATCGTAAGCTCTCTGCGCCTCAATCAGCGCCTGCCGCATAAAGTAAGTGTCGTCCAGCATATCTTATCTCCTCATTTCATTTTCTTCAAAAAGGGTGGGATAATCCATGTCCATATTTTTGAGAATATGATTCAGTATGGTTTCCCTGAACCACCGTGAGCGATTGGTGATTTTGTATTTCTTCAAATAGAAATTGATAACATCGTATTCTTCGTCGCTAAGCATAAACTCTGCTTTTTTCGACCTTGGAGTGGGACGTCCTTTTAATTTGTACTTTTTTGTCGTTCTCATTTCTTGTTGAAGAAATTATTCTGAAAAATTGCGTAAATCCTTTTCAGGCACAAAAAAACAAAATATTTTAACACGAAAGAAAAGAATATTGCATAAATTTGTATTTCTAAGCATTTGTTGGTTTTATAACCGGCCGATATTTCAAAAAAATGGCACAACACAATGAGTTAGGCAAAAGAGGCGAAGAGGAGGCCGTGAGATACCTGAAATCGAAAGATTATAAAATTGTTTGTCGGAACTGGAGATTTTACGGCTACGAGATTGATATTGTTGCGGAGAACGAAGAATTTATTGTCTTTGTCGAGGTGAAAACCAGAACGTCTGTTCAATGGGGGAATCCGGTGGGTTTTGTGAATAAGCTCCGAATGCGTAGAATGTTGGATGCTGCCGATCATTATCTGATTGAAATGGATATCGACAAGCCTGCCCGGTTCGATATTATCGGTCTGGTCTGGAATGGAAGAGGATTTGACCTGGAGCATATCGATGATGCTTTTTTGCCCTTCCTGTGAGCATTGGTTATTTACCTTACGCGATTATCAATCAGGAATATATGAATATAGAAGAGCTTTATGATTACTGTCTTTCCATTCCGGGTGCGGAAGTAACAACGCCGTTTGACGATGTTACATTGGTGATGAAAGTGTGTGACAAGATGTTTGCCCTTATCCCGTTGGATGCTGACAGATTGTCTGTCGCGCTCAAATGTGAACCGGAAAAAGCGGTGCGGTTGCGTGAAGAATACAGATGTGTGGAGCCTGCTTTTCATATGAACAAAACGTATTGGAACACAATTTATATAACTGGAGAAATGCCGGATGAGGAATTAAAAATATGGATCAGGCACTCGGTGGAAGAAGTCATTAAGAAATTACCCAAAATAAAGCAGAAAGAGTACTATGGATCAGTTGAGTGAAGACAGAAAAATTGTGCGGTTGGAGGAAACGGAATCGACAAATTCCTGCCTGAAAGAGTTATTAAGAACAGAACACTTGGAAGAAGGTTCTGTTGTGGTGGCTGATTTTCAAACGGCAGGCCGTGGACAGATGGGCAACAGCTGGTATTCGACAAAAGGAGATAATTTGCTTTTCAGTCTGTTGATTTATCCGATAGAGATTCCTGCTAACGAGCAGTTTATTATCTCCCGGATAATTTCACTGGCCATAAAAAATACCCTGGATCAGTTTACGGATGATATCCGGATCAAATGGCCCAACGATATTTACTGGAAAGACCGGAAAATTGCCGGTATTCTCATAGAAAACAGTTTGCAGGGGAAAATAATTGAAAACTCCATCATTGGAATCGGGTTGAACCTCAACCAGCAGGTGTTTCCGCCGGAATTGCCCAATCCGGTATCGTTGAGGCAAATCACTGCAACCGAACAGGATAAAGACTACATCCTGGATCTTTTGATGAAAGAGTTTTTTCTGTTATACAGGGGGTTGCAGCGCGGAGAAAAACAAGTTATTGAAGATGAATACATGCTTGATTTGTACCGGGTAAACGGTTATTACTGGTTTGAAGATGCAAACGGCAAGTTTCAGGCAAAAATCGATAACGTGCTTCCGTCCGGTCATCTTGTATTGAAGACGCTTGAGACCAATGAGGAGCGAATGTATGCGTTTAAGGAAATAGCTTTTATATAGAACAGATATAGATGAAATACAACAGAATTTTACTGAAACTCAGCGGTGAGTCGCTGACAGGAGAAAAAGGGTACGGGATAGATGAAGTCCGGTTGAATGACTATGCCCGACAAATAAAAGAAGCTGTACAAATGGGAGTGCAAGTCGGAATTGTTATCGGTGGTGGAAATATTTTCCGGGGCTTGAGCGGCTCGCAAAAAGGGTTTGACCGGGTAAAAGGTGACCAAATGGGCATGCTTGCCACCGTTATCAATAGCCTGGCATTGAGTTCTGCATTGACGGCCATTGGTCAGAAAAACAGGGTTTATACCTCCATTCGTATGGAACCTGTCGGCGAGCTTTACTCCAAATGGAAAGCGATTGAGTCCATGCAAAATGGTGAAGTGGCTATCCTTTCCGGAGGAACGGGAAACCCGTTCTTTACCACCGACACCGCTTCTGCTCTGCGTGGAATAGAGATTGAGGCTGATGCCATGTTTAAAGGCACCCGTGTTGACGGTGTTTATACTGCTGACCCCGAAAAAGATCCGTCGGCAACCAAGTTCGATACGATCTCATTTGATGAAGTTTACGACCGGGGCTTGCGGGTAATGGATCTTACGGCGACGACAATGTGCAAGCAAAATAACCTGCCCATTGTTGTTTTCGATATGGACACATACGGAAACCTGAAGAAGGTCCTTTCCGGGGATAATATTGGAACCCTGGTGCACGTGTGAAAGATTTATTCAAATATTTTCACTATTTTTGCTAACATAACATCAAACAAAAAGATATGGATATTTCAACAATTAAAAAAGATGCCGAGGAAAAGATGCAGATGACCTTGGAATTTCTGGAAGAAACTTTCGCACGAATTCGTGCAGGGAGAGCTAATGTGCGTATTCTTGACGGGGTGAGAGTAGAATATTATGGCAGTCACGTTCCGTTGTCGAATGTATCAACAGTCTCTACTCCTGATGCCAAAACTATTCTGGTTCAACCGTGGGAAAAAAATATGCTGAAAGTAGTTGAAAAAGCGATTATGGATTCTGACGTGGGAATTACCCCCGAGAACAACGGTGAAGTTATCCGCCTGGGAATCCCGCCGCTTACCGAAGAACGCCGCAGGCAGCTTGTGAAGCAGACCAAGCAGGAATCGGAGGATGCCAAGATCAGCATTCGGAACTCCCGCCGCGAAGGGATTGATGAGGTGAAAAAGGCTGTTAAAGATGGACTTCCCGAGGATATGGGAAAAGACGTTGAAAATGAGCTTCAAAAACTTCACGATAAATTCATCAAAAGAATTGATGATAAGTTCGCCGAAAAGGAAAAAGAAATACTTACCGTATAAATAGCGATGAGCGAGGAGGGAAGTAAGAGGGGACTGGTAATCAGAAATACGGGCAATAACTATCTGGTAAGAACGGACGAAGGGACGGACATGTCGTGTCTGGCAAAAGGGAATTTCCGTCTTAAGGGTATCCGGAGCACGAGCCCTGTGGTAGTGGGAGATAGGGTGAAAATCGATGTAAATTCTGATGGAACGGCATATATTACCGAAATTGAAGACCGTAAAAACTATATTGTCCGCAAGGCGTCCAACCTTTCCAAACACTCGCACATTCTTGCTGCCAACATTGATCTGGCTCTTCTTTGTGTTACTGTAAGGTTTCCGGAAACAACCACAGTATTTATCGACCGGTTTTTGGTTACCGCAGAGGCATACAGTGTTCCTGTTGTTCTTGTTTTCAACAAAACGGATATCTACGACAGCGATGACAGGGAATACGTGGATGGGTTAGTTCACTTGTATTCAACTGTCGGGTATACATGCATTAAAACCTCGGTGCTCACAGGAGAGGGGATGAATGAAGTACGTGAGCTTGTTTGTGGAAAGATTACACTGCTTGCCGGACATTCCGGCGTGGGAAAATCAAGTATCGTAAACACGCTGCAAAAAGACGCAACGCAAAAAGTAGGAAAGATATCGGATTACCACAACAAAGGAATGCATACTACTACTTTTTCGGAAATGATTGAACTTGAAAAGGGAGGCTTCGTTATCGACACTCCGGGAATCAAAGGATTCGGAACCATCGACATGACAACGGCTGAGGTTTCTCACTATTTTCCCGAGATTTTCAGGATTTCGTCGAAGTGCAAGTTTTATAACTGCCTGCACCTGAACGAACCCGGCTGTGCCGTGATAAAAGCGTTGGAAAATCATTACATCAGTCAGAGCCGGTATCAGTCTTATTTGAATATCCTGGAAGATGCAAACGAAGAAAAATACCGGTAATCTGGCTGTGCCGTAGGACTACAACAGAAACAGTTATGAACAGTGTATTGATGCTTATTCTCGAGATCCTTTACGCTTTAACCATCATCAGTGTGGTTATTGTGGTAATTTCTGAGAATAGGAATCCCATTAAGACGCTTTCATGGGTAATGGTGCTTGTGTTTTTGCCTTTTGTGGGATTAATCTGGTATCTTATTTTCGGCCAGGATTTTACCAAAAAACAAGTCATTACCAAACGGATGTACAGCAAGCTCAAGAAACGTCCACTGGATGAAGTTGGCCCGCTGGAGGAGTTTGCTTATCCCCAGGAGCATGCGAGTTTGATCCGTTTACTGAAAAACCTTGACCATACCCCGTTGCTGGGAGGGAACGATGTCCGGTTTTATACCCATGCCGCGGAAAAATTCGAAGATTTACTGCGCGATATTGAAAATGCAAAACAACATATCCACGTAGAGTATTATGTTTTTGAAGGGGATAACATCGGCAGAAAAGTGAGGGACGCATTGATCCGAAAGTCACTCGAAGGTGTTGAAGTACGCGTTATTTACGATAGCTTTGGTTCACGTAAAACCCCTAAAGCATTTTTTGAGGAGTTCAGAAAGGCCGGTATCGAAGCAGAACCGTTTCTAAAGGTTGCACTTCCCAAAATTACCTCGCGGCTAAATTTCCGGAATCATCGAAAAATAATTGTCATTGACGGACAGATTGGATATGTAGGAGGCATAAACATTGCCGACAGGTACATCTACGGTTTTAAATGGGGAATCTGGCGCGATACACATGTACGCATCGAAGGCAAAGGCGTGCAGGGTTTACAATCGATCTTTCTTATCGATTGGTTTTTTGTGAGTCAGACACTTATCACGTCGAGGAAATATTTTCCGGAGCTTCCTGTTTATGGAAGCATATCCATGCAGACTGTCAACAGCGGGCCATTCCGTGAGGAAAGGGAAATCTCTCACGGTATTCTTCAGGCCATTTACGATGCACAGAAGAGTATTTTCATTCAAACACCCTATTTCATTCCGCCTGAATCCATGATAGAAGCGCTGCAGGCAGCTGCTATCCGAGGACTGGATGTAAGGCTGATCATCTCCAAAAAATCGGATGTGCCTTTGGTGCAAATGGCATCACGTTCTTTCGTAAAGGAGATGCTGGAAAGTGGGGTGAAGGTGTATATGTACGAGAAAGGCTTTTTGCATTCCAAACTGATGGTGTTTGATGATTCCCTTACATTGATTGGTTCGGTGAATTTCGATTCACGCAGTTTTGAACACAATTTCGAGGTGGAAGCGTTTATCTACGATCACGATGTGGCAGAAAAAGCCATGGATATCATTGTTGAGGATCAACGGTTTTCTCAGGTTGTCTCCCTGCGTGAGTGGATGAGGAGACCGATGAGGCTCAGGTTTATTGAATCTTTAATGCGTTTGTTTGCACCTTTGTTATAACCAATTATAGAAAAATATGGTTAGGATCTATTTAATCGGATATATGGGTGTGGGAAAGACCACGGTTGGCAAGAAACTGGCTAAGTTGCTCGATATAGGTTTTGTCGATTTAGATAAGTTTATCGAGAGCAAATACCATAAGACTGTGCCAGAGCTTTTTGCTGAACGGGGTGAACGTGAATTTCGCCTGATCGAGCAAAAATCGTTAATCGAGGTTTCAGAGATAGAGGATGTGGTGGTTTCGACAGGCGGCGGGACCCCCTGTTTTTTTGAAAATATCCGGCTGATGAATCAAACAGGAACTACGGTATATATTCATGCGGAACCCGAAGAACTTGCAGCCAGGTTACGGACATCGAAAACAGTTCGACCCATTGTTTCCGGAAAAACCGGAGAGGACCTGACGTTATTCATTGCCCAACACCTGAAAGAAAGGGAGCGGTTTTACAATCAGGCACAAGTTATTTACAAAACCGACCGTTTAATCACAAAAGAAGATATTCACCTGACCGTTGACAGAATTGCTGACGAAATAAAAAAACGGCTAAAATGATATACGAACCCTTAAGAAGCACACAATTTGTTGTTCGTGAATTGCTGCTGAAAGCAGACAAACAAAACATCTCGCTTGTAATAGGTATTCCAAAGGAAAATCAAAAAGTGGAAAAACGGCTGGCAATCACTCCCGAAACAACGGCCCTGCTTGTTGAATCGGGTTATCAGGTAATGATTGAATCCGATGCCGGGCTGGCTATTAATTATTCCGACCGGTATTATTCCGATTCAGGAGCAAATATCGTACAAACAAAGGCCGAAGTTTTTCAGGCCGATATTATTCTGAAGGTCTCAGCACCTACTTTTGATGAAGTTTCGATGATGAAACCACGAAGCAGTGTGTTTTCGTTTTTGCAGTTGTACCTGATCTCATCGGAAACACTGGAGCTAATGGCGGAAAAACGCATAAATGCGCTGGCTTATGAGTTGATTTATGATGATAGCCAGATTTCTCCTTTTGTAACTGCCATCAGTGAAATTGAGGGAGCATACTCCATTTCTGTAGCATCGGAATTGCTCAGCAGTGCACACGGTGGAAAAGGTATTCTGTTGGGTGGGGTTCCAGGGATTTCGCCTACCGAAGTGGTGATTATAGGGGCAGGTGTTGCGGGAGCTGTGGCTGCGCGTGCTGCGCTTGCATTAGGTGCTACAGTGAAAATATTTGATAACGATATCAATAAACTTAGGAAAATCCAGCACGAATTGGGTCGGATGGTGTTTACCTCTACCCTGCAACCGAATGTGTTGCGCAATGTTTTTCGCTCTGCCGATGTGGTGATCGGAGCCATGCAATATGTAAATAAAACGCACTTGTACCGTATCTCCACCGACTTGATCCGCGAAATGAAGAAAGGGTCGCTCATTATTGACTTGCGTATGTCATATGGAGGATGTTTCGAAACTACGATGGAAGCGTGTTTACCCAATCATCCCCAGGTTTTTGAACGGTTCGGTATTTTGCATTTCTGTGAATTAAGCATAAGCTCCCGCGTAGCACGCACAGCATCCATCGCTTTGAGCAATATTTTTATTTCGATGTTCTCGGCAATGGCCGAGAGTGGGGGAGTAGGACGGTTCGCCCGTTTCGACCGCGGTTTTGCCTCCGGATTCTACATGTTTACCGGGAAAATGGTCAATTCTTATGTAGCCAATCATTTTAATTGGCCGGTAAACGATATCGGGTTGTTCCTGCCGGGATTGTAGAGAAATGAGCTTTTGAGGTTGAATAATGGCAGAAATATATTATCTTCTCACTTGGGGCACTTTCTGGTTGATGCTCTTATGCTTTGTCTTTCTTTTAACCGTTTCCGTTCCTAGGCGTGACGATTTAAGAAGCTATAAACGCGTGCGTCTTTTGTTGGCGTGGGGCGTTTTTTTTCTGATGACGCTCGTAAATCTAACTGAACTCAGTATGAGCGACTCCGGAACCAACGACGACATTTGGTATACGCGACTAATGACGCTGTGGATTGGAGCGTGTGTGGCTCCCGTTTTTTCGATTGTAAATATTACCTTGATAAACAGTCATTTCTTTTCGTGGAGGAATCTTGTCAGGGATTTGGTTATTCCCCTTGTACTGGTTGTCGGCAACGTATTCTTGTTCGAGATTTTCTCTGCCAAATCACTGGCCTTCCTTTTTGCTTATGTTGTTTTCATTGTCTACTATGTGCTTGTGGTGGTGGTCTATACGGTGATTTTTCTTCGCAACTACAGACAATATTCTATCCGGCTCAACAATTATTTTTCCGAACCCGGCTCCAATCTGCTGAAATGGACAGTAACCACGCAGTTTCTGGCCACCTCAAGCGGTATAATGGCTTTTGTAAGTTTATTTATGCCGCATGGATGGTTGTGCGTTTTCGCCTTATTCCTCAATATCCTTTATCCGTATTATGCTATACGGTTTATTAATTATGCATTTCAGTTTCCTGTTATAGCCCCAGTGGTGGAAGAAGTTATGGAGGAAGAGCCAGTCGTCAGAGATTCGGTTTTCATGCTGGAAGATATTGTTGGTGAATGGGAAAAAGAAAAACGCTACCTTCAGCCCGAACTCAATATCGAAATGGTTGCCCATGAATTGAGTACCAACCGCACCTATCTTTCCTCTTACATTAATACCTGCAAAAACAAAAACTTTAAAGAATGGATTAGCGACTTGCGTATTGCCGAGGCGCAACGCCTCCTGCTGTCCGAACCCAAAACACCGATAAACGAAATAGGCGAACGGGTGGGATTTTCGGACAAAGGAAACTTCAGTACCCGTTTTTCCAAAAGCGTTGGCATGAGCCCTTCCTTGTGGCGGAAGACGCATTTGAAATGAAAAATGTGTTGCAGCTTTGTCAAAGTTCCGGACTTTGACAAAGGTATCTGCTGTAAACTCCTCTCCTCCGCATTCCGTCTCCCGTCTCTTCCAATTGTTAAAAAGCAGGCAGTTTTTGCACGATTGTTGCAAACACGAATTTTTTGTTGGAAACACAACCCTTCTTTTGCCTTCTCCCAGTAGCTTTGTCGCAAATTCTCCGAAGAATTTTATTTTAACCCTGTAATTAGATATGAGACAAGAAAATTTGCAAACGAACAATGCGGTTGAACATTATGAAGCTCCTGATATCGAAATGATCGATATTGAATTGAATCAAAACATTTTAGGCGGAAGTGTTCCAGATATGCCTGTTCACGATTGGTAAGATATTGTAAGCAATGATTATTTTTCGGAAGTCCCAAAACAAAACAGCCTATTAATCCATAAGTCTGTTGTTGACAGTCTTAGTTCGCGACTTTTGGTCTTATAAATGCAACAACATTAATTCTCAGGTTATACATTATGAATTATAAATTATTTATTTTTTTCGCAGCCGTTGCCCTCATTGTGGCAAGCTGCGACAAAACAGATGATGCGATAGAACTAAGTCATGATGCATCACTACTGACCGTAATTGCCGCCGCGCCTGGATCCGGCGACAACAATCCTGCGACCGCCACGCGCCTCTCTATGGCTATGGATGAAACGAAGATTTCCGTAACGTGGAAAGCGGGCGACAAAGTACAGCCTTACTTTGTGCAGGGGCCAACCATCTTGAAGGGGACGGAAATCACCCTTACCGATGAGCATTTGTCGGACAACAAAAAAAATGCCACTTTCAACATCGTAGTCCCCGATGATATTAACACGGCTAACCCCTATACACTCTATTGTGTGCACGGCTCCTCTTCCCAAATTGCCAGAGGAAAAATACTGGTTGATTTTAGCTATACTCCTTTTTTCCCTTTTTCCGGTGGTTATGGCAGTGTTTCTCCGGATACTTATTATACGCCCATTACAGCGTCTGCGGAGATAGCTTTTGGTGTACCCACGACTTCGCTCACGTTTAATTATTTGGGTGCGATGCAGATAATCTGCTTCAAAAACGCTGCTGGAGCTGAAGTTGCATATACGGAAATGGAGTTGATACAGGTCAATCCCGCTGACGCTGCCGGCTTCTATGCTTATAAAAATGGCGAAGGAGCACCCCGCTATGATTTGATTTCTAAAGAAGTGATTTATTATGGTGTTTCTCAGGGAGTTATTTCAGGTTCTATATGGAGCGACGATGTTCGGAAGTTTTCCCGCTTTGTGTTGTTGACCGGTAACACGATGCCAGCTACCAGATTGAAAGTGAAAATAGATGGTGTGCAAAAGGAGAGTATAAATGCAACAAGCGCCTCTGCTGTCCCGCACCAAGCCGGTAACGCTTACTGCCTCTATGCACTGTGGGACGGTGTTAATTTGCAACTGACCGACAAGGATTTTACGTCTGTACGCAAATAGGTAAAGCAGCAATAACTCCGGCACTGATTGATCTATATTTGCAGAACTGCTGGTTTTATTCTCCTCCTGTTATTCACGGATATCACCGCTGTCCCGCATCTCTATCTCTTTTGCCTGCTTCAACCATTGAAACCGGGCATTTTCCGGTGAAATATCTTTCCACACCTGCGTATCAAACTCAAAACAGGCTGTCGATGCCGTAGGCAAGTTGTCAAGCGCTACACCAAAATGATTGATCAGGAGGGTTAATCCGGGGTTGTGCCCAACAATCAGACAATAGCTGACTGTGTTGGGGACTCTTGATAAACATTGTAGAATTTCCTCTACCCAGGCCAAATATAATTCTTTGTCCGTCACAATTTGTTCTTTCGGATATCCCATGTTTTCGGCGGCAATAACGGCTGTTGCATATGCACGTTCGGCAGATGAAGAGAGTATGAGCTCCGGTTTCCCCGTTTTCTGGAGCAGGTAAACTCCCATTTTAGCCGTATTTTTCTTGCCTCTCTCGTTCAATGGACGGTCGTGATCATCCAGGTGAGCATAGTCCCAAGATGACTTCCCGTGCCGCATTACAATCAGCTTTTTCATCTCTTCTGTTGTTATACTGTAGTTGGAAAATCCAGCATTTTGTGTTCCCGACAATCAACTCTTATATGAACGTGGTCCAAGTCCCGTTTCAACAACGTACAATGGTCTTTTTTTTCATCATCAGAAGGTCGATAGTAGGAACAGGTGGTACACATACGAAGAACGGAAATTACTCCCGTTTTGTTTAAATGGATGATCAGTTTTATCAAGCTTGACAATACGTTTTTTTTATCATCCCGGCTCAGTTCTGCAATAGGGCTATAAATCTCTTTGGCGAAAGACGAGGTCTGCCCGGCTATTTTGTTTCCCTTTTCCGTGAGGTTGATAACAAAGCTTCGTGAATCGGTAGCTTCATTGTCTTTGACTACAAGGTGTTTCTGTTCCAGTGTTTTTACGGTATCGCTTATCGTCGCCTTGGTAACATTAAACTCTTTTGCCAGGTAACTCACTTTCTTTTTTTCTTCATTTTGTGTGAACAGGAAAATCAAAATTTGCACCTGAAGTGGAGTGAGGGAGAACTCCTTGCTTTTCTTCCACAACAGTACACGAAATGCCTGAGATATCCTTTCCAGGGAAGCAACGATCTTCCCTTCGGTAGTTTGGTCGGAATAAAACTGAAAATCCTCCATCTATTTATATTTTGTCAATCTCAATTATATAGAATATCTTTTTTTATTCCCCGAGGATAAGGTGGTTAATCACAATTCTCCATTTCGTAAATATAATATCCCTTTTCCCGGATATCGGCTATCCACTGGGGTTTTATTTTTTCCGTATGGCAATATTTGCTTTCTTTGGAAGTGAGTGGTTGTCCTTCCTGCCCCTTTGCTTTAAGGTATTCTCTCCCGTAATTGTGAATTACGTTTTCATCTTTTAAATCCGCCGGAACAATGATGTCAAAATGCATAACCTTTCCGTCTTTTTTTGTTACATAAGTATCCCAAACAGCTGCTTCCATGATTTTTACGTTTTAAGCCGGTTGTCTTGGCACCATTGCCATCCGCAAATATAGTTAGGATAACTAACTAAAGCAAACGAAAGGTGATTTTTTTCATAGAGCCCTTTATCAAAGTATGGCATTTCGATTAATTCAGCCGGTGATAGGTTTCGTAGCCCTTGTATGTGTTACCGTATCAGCTTCATCTTCTTTATTCGGATTGCCTTTATGGGACGGTCGTGTTTGTCTGTTTCTACTTCCGATATTTTTTCCACGACCTCCATCCCTTTCAATATTTCGCCAAATACGGTATAATTGCCATCGAGGTGTGGTGTTCCGCCGACGTTTATGTAATCTTGTCGCGCTTGTGTGCTGAATTTGTAAGTAGAGTCGTTTGTATTTCCGTAACGGGCTATTTTGCTTTCCTCCAGCTTATCCAGTTGTTCGTTTGTAAACTTTTTCCCCACTACAATGTAAAACTGGCAACCCGATGATGCTTTTTGCGGGTTGCTGTCGTCTCCTTCACGCGCAGCGGCAATAGTGCCGTATTTGTGATAAATTTGGGGAGTCCTGAATTCTGAGGGAATGGTGTAGCCGACATCGCCGTCGCCCAGCATTGTATCCGGCCCTGCCGTTTTGGACTGGGGATCTCCTCCCTGAATCATGAATTCCTTGATTACACGATGGAAAAGTAATCCGTTATAGGTTTTTGCATTCACCAGCTTGATAAAATTATTGCGATGCAATGGTGTTTCGTTGTATAGTTTTAGCGTAATATCGCCTTCAGTGGTCTGGATAAGGACTTTCTGTTCTTTTTCGTTGCTGTGCTTCAACGAGGAGCAAGCTTGCATTGTCAGCGCCAAGACTAAAATAAGGAAAACAAATGTTGCGTGAGATTTCATATTTGTCTGTTTTTTCTTGTTATCACTAATTACCTGTATTTTCGCTGTGAAAAATAATACCACGTGGCCGAGCATATTCCTTTCACAACAGAAGTGATTGAAATGGCCCACCAAACACCGTTGACGCCAATGGCAGAAGCCAGGAAAACGGCTAGCGGAACGCGCAGGGTGTTGAATACGATGCTTACAATGGCCGGAGGAGTGGTCTTCCCAATTCCGTTGAACATTCCCTGCGTGGTCAGCTCCAGCATCATGAACAATTGGGATATACCAATAATAAATAAATAATCGCCACCAGCAAGATAGGCCTCTTTTTCGGGAATGAAAACCGAAAAAATTTCACTGCCAAACAACATGAACGACGTTGTCACTACAAGCCCCAAAGCCATCATAGCCCTTAATGTATACCGATAAGCATGGCGGGCTCTGTCCATCTTACCGGCAGCAAAGTTCTGTGCTACAAAGCTACCCAGAGCTGTTGCAAACCCCTGTGAGGTATTCCAGGTAACTCCCTCTATTTGCCCACCTGTGGTTTGGCTGGTAACTCCCAGGTGTCCTCCGTGAATGGAAGCTATACGGGTGAGGTTCATGTTGATGATAGAAAAATAGACGTTCATGGCCGCTACGGGAACTCCCAGTTTCAGGATATTGAGTGTGTAGTTTTTTCGGAGTTTTATCCAGAAGGCGAACTGTCCCAAAACACCTTTTTTTCTTCGTAGATGGCGAATAAAAAGCATAAATACCACTACCTGTGAAAGAGTGGTGGCCAGTGCAGCACCTTGAGATCCCATTTCAGGAATAAATCCGAAACCGAAAATGAAAAGGGGATCGAGCACGATATTTAAAACCAATCCTACCGCATTAAAATAGAAGGGGATATCGCTTCTTCCGGTTCCAATGTAAATCCCCGAGAAATTCAGGATAAGAAACATGAAAGGCACACTGAAAGTAACAATGTTCAGGTAACGAATGGCTTCCTGCGTGATGTCTGCTTCCAGCCTGAAAAAAGAAAGGACGAGTTGGGGAAACAGGAAAAAGAAAGTGGCAAAGACCAGGCCCGAAATGATGGCGATGGTAGTAGTGTGCGAAGCATAGAGCATAGCCTTATCCAGCCTTTTAGCACCAATGGACTGCCCGATGGAGACTTCAGCGCTCACTTTGGATAGGAGTGCGAAGGAGTTCATCATCCAAATCAGCATACCCACTGTTCCCACAGCTGCGACCGATTTGCTGCCCAAGCGGCCGATCCAGATAATGTCAACCATATTGTAGGTCATCTGGATAAAGCTGACAGCCATTAACGGCATCGCCAGGGTGATAAGTTGACGGAAAATACCTCCCTGTGTGAAATCGCGAATCGCAGGCATATGTTGTTTATCGGTTGTCACAGTTACCTTAAAAAAAGGAGTAACTATTTTACAGCTACTCCTTTTTAGAGCGGAAGACGGGATTCAAACCCGCGACCCTCAGCTTGGAAGGCTAATGCTCTATCGACTGAGCTACTTCCGCAACATTCAATTTACAATGTATGATCAAGAATGCATAATAAGTGTGCATTTTGCATTGTGAATTGTTTTGTGGGCAGTGATGGATTCGAACCACCGAAGGCGTAAGCCAGCTGAGTTACAGTCAGCCCCATTTGGCCACTCTGGTAACTGCCCAAAATTTTCGAGGGACAAAGATAATACAATTATTTGTATTTTTCGTTGAGCGCAATCATTTTTAATGCAGTAATTGCAGCTTCATCACCTTTGTTCCCGTGCCTCCCGCCCGAACGTGCTTTCGCTTGTTCCAGCGTATTGGTTGTCAGTAATCCGAAAATTACCGGGATGTTGTGGAGAATATTCAGCTCAGTGATTCCTTGTGTAACGCTGTTACACACAAACGTGAAGTGTGGTGTTTCTCCCTGAATAACGCATCCGATTACGATAACACTGTCTGGGTCTATTTTCTCAATCAGTTTTTTAGCCCCGTAGGTGAGCTCAAAACTTCCAGGGACATATTCCACAACAATGTCGTTCTGTTGAACACCAAACTTAAGCAGTGTTTGAATGGCGCCGTTTAGCAAATTCCCTGTAACAGGTTTGTTCCATTCCGAAACAACAATACCAATTTTTTTTCCTTCACCCCGCGGTGTGGATCCGGGGTCGTATGACGATAGATTCTGTAATTCAGTGGCCATTAATTTCCTGCTTTTTGAAGCTTGGCGGCTTCAATGTATTTGTCTGCTTCCTGTCCCTGTGGTGAGTTGAGGTATTTGTCCTTGATCATCTGGAAGGTTTCAATGGCCTTATCGTAATTTTTAACGGATAAGTATGCAAGTCCCACTTTGTTGTAGTAGATGGGCGTCAGCATTTCATCGTTGGCTTTTTGGGCTGCATTGTTGAAATGAGAAATGGCTTTTTCGGTATCCCCCATATTCATATAAACATCACCTATTGCTCCTGCTATAGCCGGGGTGATTAACAAATCGCCACCTTTGAATTTGTTCAGGTACTCCAGCGCTTTTTCATTGTTTCCCAATCTGCTGTAACTGATTCCGGCATAGGCACGGGCTAGGTCAGCAGTTTTGGTGCCGCTGAAATCTTTTATGATGTTTTCGAAGCCGATAAAATCGTTACCGTTACCGAAAAGGGCAAGGGAGTCTTCTTGATTCTGAAAGAATCTTTCACCTTTGTAAATGGCTGCCTGTGCTTTTTCGTTTCGTGGGTTTTTATACAAATAGTTGTATGCAATGATCGCGCCGACAACCAAAACGACTGCTGCCAATGCGATTAAAATGTTTTTTTGATTCTTTTCAATAAAACGTTCCGATGAAGTCAACGCTTCTTCGATATTCTCAAAACCTTTCTCGGCTTTACTTTCCTGATGTTTATTGGACATTTTGTTCAAAAAATAATGTTATCAAATTTCAAGTTGCAAAAGTAATGGTTTTTAAGCGATAAATAAAATAAATTGGATAAATTTTCTCTAAACTGTTTGTCGCTGATTAATCTTTTCCGTAAGTTTGTAGTCATATACATTGTATAAAGTAAATTTATGCAAGAAACTAAAACTTAAGTTATGAAGAAGATTATTTTCACTGCATTAATATTCGCTTCAGGACTGATTCAGGTAAATGCCCAGTCTGTTTTTACTGCTGTTCCGGTGGTAAACGGGAAAGTGGTGTTTCAACAGTTTATTCATATTGATCGGGAACTTGCTGCTGATCAGCGATATGCATTGCTCTACAAGTGGGGGAAGGATAATTACGCCGGCAACCCTTTGTTATCGGGTATACGCTTTGACGATAAGGCAAGAAGCATAACCGTAGGTTCTAAAATAGAACTGTTGTTGCCGCAGAACAGCAACGGAGTGCGGGAAAAAGTGGTCATGAATTACCGGTTTGATGCTACCATAACCAATGCGGGCTGTATGTTGGTTGTGAGGGATGTTACTTATCAGAACAGCCAGTCTCCCAATTCCTCGTTCTTCCCTAAAACGTTTACCGCAGAAGAAACCATTACTTCCACTGCAATTTCTGCCGCATCAGGTCTAGACAAAGAATTTAAGACGAACACCCAAAAGAGTACGTTGTTTTACCTGAACGGGTTGTACAATGAGTTGAGTAAAATTTTTAATCTCAGCAAATAAAGACGGATCCCGATCTTCTTGAAAATTTATTTGCCGTTTTTTTGGTAAATACATTTTTTATGGTTAATTTTGCGCCCTGATTTGTCCGAAAACAGCTGAATATTTATAGAAATCAATAAAATACAACATAGCAATGTCTAAGATTTGTCAAATAACCGGAAAAAGAGCAATGGTTGGAAACAACGTTTCTCACTCCAACAGAAGAACAAAACGTAAATTTAACGTTAATTTGTTCAAAAAGAAATTCTATTGGGTGGAAGAAGATTGCTGGATCAGCCTGAATATTTCTGCTTCAGGTTTACGCACCGTTAATAAAATAGGATTGGATGCCGCTTTAAAGCAAGCTGCTGAAAAAGGGTATTTAAACGCTTAATTATCAGGAGGAAAGAGCAATGTCGAAAAAAGCAAAAGGAAACAGGGTTCAGGTAATTCTAGAATGTACCGAACATAAAGAAAGCGGAATGCCCGGGACTTCGAGATACATTACAACGAAGAACAGAAAAAACACAACCGAAAGATTGGAGTTGAAAAAATACAACCCCATCTTAAAGAAAATGACCGTTCATAAAGAAATTAAATAATTAAGGAGTAAACTATGGCAAAGAAAGCAGTCGCAGGATTCCGCGATAAAACTTCAACAACAGGACGCAGCCACACCAAGGTTATTAAAATGGTGAAGTCTGAAAAAACAGGAGCTTACAGTTTCAGAGAAGAGATGGTCCTTAACGATCGGGTACAAGATTTTTTTAAAAAATAAATCCGTTAAAAATATGTAAAAACTTCCCTGCAAGAACTTGTGGGGAAGTTTTTTATTGACTATTTTGTAGATTTGTACGATATTGCGGAAGCATCGCATAAGCCCTTGCATGGGAAATTGAAAAAGTAAAAATTACGCAACTATGGGATTGTTCGAAATATTTTCGAAGAAAAAGAAAGAGACGCTTGATCAGGGACTGGAAAAAACCAAGGAAAATATTTTCTCCAGATTAACCCGTGCCGTTGCTGGAAAATCGAGAGTAGACGATGATGTGCTCGATGAACTGGAAGAAATATTGGTAACTTCGGATGTAGGTGTTGATACGACATTAAAAATAATTGACCGGATAGAGGGACGTGTTGCCCGCGACAAATATGTGAGTACGGATGAACTTACAAAAATTCTCCGGGAGGAGATAGCCGAACTGCTCACTGAAAACAACTCGGGTGATACAGTTGAGTTTGCCGTCCCGGAAAATAAAAAGCCATACGTTATTATGGTAGTTGGGGTGAACGGAGTGGGGAAAACCACTACCATAGGGAAACTGGCGTATCAGTTTAAACAAAATGGGTTGTCCGTATATCTTGGCGCGGCCGATACTTTCCGTGCTGCGGCTGTGGAGCAGCTTGATATCTGGGGTAAACGTGTGGGGGTTCCCGTGGTGAAGCAAAAGATGGGTGCCGATCCCGCGTCGGTGGCTTTTGATACGTTGAGTTCGGCAAAAGCAAATGATGCCGATGTGGTAATCATTGATACTGCAGGGCGTTTGCACAACAAGATTAACCTGATGAACGAGCTTACCAAAATTAAAAACGTGATGAGTAAAGTAGTTCCGGGCACTCCGGACGAAGTCCTTCTGGTATTGGACGGTTCCACCGGGCAAAACGCGTTTGAACAGGCTAAACAATTTACCGCTGCCACCGAAGTCTCGGCTCTGGCTATCACTAAACTAGATGGAACAGCAAAAGGTGGAGTCGTTATTGGTATCTCGGATCAATTTAAAATTCCGGTAAAATATATAGGGCTGGGTGAAGGGATGGAAGACCTGCAAGTTTTCCGAAGGAAAGAATTTGTGGATTCGTTGTTTGGAGAATGAAGAACAGAATAGACGTCATAACCCTGGGTTGTTCTAAAAACCTGGTAGATTCCGAATTACTAATGCGACAACTTGTTGCTAACGGTTACACGGTGGAGCATGATCCTGCAGATCCCAAAGGTGACATAGCTGTGATAAATACGTGCGGTTTCATTGGCGATGCCAAGGAGGAATCCGTCAATATGATCCTGGAATTTGCGGAAGCCAAAAAGACAAACAGGCTGAAAAAACTTTTCGTAATGGGATGTTTATCGGAGCGGTACATGAATGAACTGCAGAACGAAATTCCCGAAGTAGACAAATTTTACGGCAAATTCGCCTGGAAAAACCTGATTTCTGACTTAGGTAAATCGTACTATAAAGACCTTGAGTTCGACCGTTCCCTGTCAACTCCGCCGCATTACGCTTATGTGAAAATATCCGAAGGATGCGACCGCACCTGTTCCTATTGCTCCATCCCCATCATGACGGGTAAGTACAAATCACGGCCACTGGAAGAGATTGAAGAAGAAGTTCGACGTTTGGTTTCGCAAGGCGTACGGGAGTTTCAGCTTATCGCGCAAGACCTTACCTATTATGGACTGGACAGGTATAAACAGATGAGGTTGCCCGAACTGGTTGAACGGGTTGCGGACATCAAAGGTGCCGATTGGATTCGTCTTCATTACGCTTATCCGGCACATTTCCCTATCGAATTACTCCGCGTAATACGCGAGCGAGAAAACGTTTGTAACTATCTCGACATTGCCTTGCAACACATCAGCGACAATATGCTGGGGAGAATGAGACGAAACATTACGAAGCAACAAACGATTGATCTGATTGCCCGTTTTCGGGAGGAAGTTCCTGGAATTCACCTGCGCACAACGATGATGGTAGGACATCCGGGTGAGACTGAACAGGATTTTGAAGAACTTCTTGAATTTGTAAGAGAGACCCGTTTCGAGCGTTTAGGAGCTTTCCCTTACTCGCACGAAGAGGATACCTATTGCGATAATAATTATACGGACGACGTGCCTCCCGGTCTAAAACAGGAAAGGATGAATGTGTTGATGGACGTGCAGGAATCTATTGCTGTAACCATTAACGAATCGAAAGTGGGGAAAACCCTGAAGGTAATTATCGACCGGGAAGATCCCGATTATTACGTGGGTCGTACCGAGTTCGATTCTCCTGAAGTTGATGGGGAAGTGTTGATTGAAAAACAATCTCCATTGAGAACGGGTGAATTTTATGAGGTGAAGATTACATCGGCTATGCCGTTTGATTTAATAGGAAATGTTTCATTATGACACACAAGGAACTTATTTCAGAGATGGCGCAACGGCTGGGTCTTTCTCAATCGAAGGTGTCTGATTTGCTGGATGCGACGGTATGTGAACTAAATGAAAAACTTTCGGAGAATACACAAATTTTCATTCCGCATTTTGGAGTTTTCGAAACCAGAAAGAGATCTGAGCGTATCTCCGTGAATCCTCAGACCCAACAGCGGTACCTGGTTCCTCCATCTATTGTGGCCACATTTAAACCGGCATCAGGCATTAAAGAGCAACTGAAAACCATGGAAGAAGATGGAAAATAGAATTACCCTTGCCAACCTGGCAGATTTGCTGGCTAAGCGAACCAATGTTTCCGGTACAGAGTCAGAGGCATTTTTAAAATCGTTGTTCGAACTCATCTCGGAAACTCTTTCCGGAGACGAAGTGGTTAAAATCAAAGATTTCGGAACATTTAAGCTCGTTCCGATTCAAGCCCGTGAAAGCGTTGATGTGAATTCCGGCGAAAAGATAGAAATCCCCGCACATAACCGGTTGAGTTTTTTCCCGGCAACAGCATTAAAAGAGCTTGTAAACAAACCGTTTTCTCATTTTGAGTCTATTCTGTTGAATGAAGGTATCGCATTCGAAGGAGTGGAAGAGGTGATTGAAGAGGAAGAGGGAAAGACGGAGTTGACCGAAGAAAAGCCGATAGTAAAAAGGGAAGCTTATCAGGAAGTTTTTCGCTCGGATAGAATGGCTTCCGCCAATGTCCAAAAACGTTCTAAAATTCCTCCTGTCTGGATACCCATTTTGGGAGGCGTTGCCATTGCGTTGGCAAGTCTTTTTTTTTTCATTCAGCGGCAAGCCGGGACACAGCCGGCAACAATAACTGAAAACCCTTCGGTAAAAGACAGTTTGCATCCTTTCAAGGCTCCTGTTGCTGAAAAAACTCAGGAGCTGCCGGAAAGGTTGGAAAAAGTGGTGGTGCAAAAGGGTAAAACCCTCAGACTGATTGCCGAAGAGAAGTTCGGGAACCGGGAGTTTTGGGTGTATATCTACCTGAAAAACAAAGATAAAATAGAAAATCCCAACGTTGTTACCGTTGGGACTGAACTGATTATTCCTGATTCTTCTGAATATGACATTGATGCCTCGAACACACAATCTGTAGCCAAAGCCAAAGTGCTAGGCGACGATTTTTTATAACCTGCTCTTCAATAATTCCGGTATTTGACTCGGTTCTTTGGCTACCGGAACTCCCACGGCTTCGAAAGCAGCAATTTTTTCAGCGGCACTACCCGAACCGCTGGAGATGATTGCTCCTGCGTGTCCCATCTGTTTTCCGGGAGGAGCCTGTTGTCCTGCAATGAACGCGGCTACCGGTTTTGTAACGTGCTTTTTGATGTATTCAGCAGCGCGTTCTTCAGCATCGCCCCCAATTTCGCCGATAAGGGCTATAGAGTCGGTTTCAGGATCGTTTTGAAACATTTCCAACAGTTCCTGATAATAGAGCCCCACAATGGGATCTCCGCCTACACCTACGGCAGTGGATTGTCCCAGCCCTTTGGAGGTGAGGTTGTAAACGACTTCGTAAGTGAGTGTTCCACTCCGGCTGATTACTCCGGTTGCCCCCCGTTTGAAAATCATGGTAGGCATTATGCCCACTGAACTTTTATCGGGAGATATTAAACCCGGACAATTGGGACCGATTAGTTTGGCACCCTTTAGGTTGATGTAGCGGTAAGCTTCAACTACATCGAGGGTAGGGACACCTTCGGTAATACAGATAATAAGTTTTACTCCTGCATCGGCAGCCTCCAACATGGCATCTTTGGCAAACGGAGCCGGAACGAAGATTACCGATGTGTTGGCTTCTGTCTCTTTTACAGCTTCACGAACGGTATTAAAAACAGGGATTCCTTCCACATTTTCTCCGCCCTTTCCGGGCGATGTCCCTCCAACAATATTGGTGCCGTATGCTTTCATCTTTGCAGTGTGAAATCCTCCGTCGCGTCCGGTAATTCCCTGAACGATTAATCGTGTATTTTTATCGATTAGAATACTCATATTTTTTAGACGTTAAAAGTTTAAAGCTGAACTTAATTTGCCAACTCAACGGCTTTTTTCCCTGCTTCACCCATGGTTTCCGCCAAGTGGAATTCGGTGCCTTCCAATAAGGCGCGGCCTTCTTTTTCATTGGTTCCGGTTAAACGGATAACAATAGGAATATCGGTTTTTATCTGGCTGAAGGCTTCCAGTAATCCTCTGGCTACATCGTCGCAACGGGTAATCCCTCCAAAGATGTTGATCAGTACCACCTTTACATTCTTGTCACTTAGTAAAAGCTTCATGGCTTCAATGACTTTTGTAGGATTTGAGCTTCCACCGATATCCAGGAAGTTAGCTGGTTCTCCGCCATACAGTTTTATCATGTCCATCGTCGCCATGGCCAGTCCGGCACCGTTAACCATACAACCTATTTCACCGCCTAAATGCACATAGCTGAAACCTTTGCTTTTAGCGTTTTGCTCCTTCTTTTCTTCTTCTGTCGGTTCAAAAAGAGCCGCAATTTTAGGATGACGGTAAAGGGCATTGTCGTCGAAAGTCATTTTTGCGTCGATGGCTTTAATCAGGCCTTCTTCGGTGAGCACCAAAGGGTTGATCTCTGCCAGCGATGCGTCGGTATCCACGAACAACCTGTATAGCTTTTGGAAAATTGTTGCTGCTTCACGGACTAGCTTGATATCGTCAAACAGTTTGAAAGCAGCTTCTCGTGCCAGGTAGTCTGGTATACCGATAAGCGGGTCGATAACTATTTTATGGATTTTTTCGGGAGTGTTGCGTGCCACTTCTTCAATATCCATTCCCCCTTCGCGACTCAACATCAGGATGGTAGATTTAGATTTCCTGTCGATGACATAGCTTACATAATATTCCGAAGCAATATTCACCGCTTTACCGATAAGCACCCTGTCAACGATAAAGCCTTTGATATCCATCCACAAGATGTTGGCTACATGTTGGCGGAGTTCTATTTCATTTTGGGCGAGTTTCACCCCTCCAGCTTTCCCCCTACCTCCGGTATGGACCTGCGCTTTTACAACCACTAACGGAGTATCCAGCTCCTGGTATGCGCGCACTGCGTCATCAACGTTACGACAGATATATGCTTTGTCTACCGGCAATCCGTAAGATGCTAATAATTCTCTTGCCTGATACTCATGAATTTTCATGGGCTTTTATTTTATACTAATATTTAATGAATGATTGATTTTTGATGTAGCTGTATGATTTTTCTGACAATATGTGGCACTTTAATTATGTTGTTTAACATGAGAGAGCGGTAAAATGTTTGCTCAAATAGAGAAAAATAATTCCCGTACCCGGCAAAAAGTGTAAAAAAATAGAATAACAAAATGTTTATCAGTATATTATTGTATTGTTGGAAAGCTTTTTTGAATTTCATTAGATTCAATTTTTTCTGATAGAACTTTGATACAGAAGTACTGTGATAGCTCGCGTGAGATAATCACTTTTTTTAGGTATTCTGTTTATCGAAATATCCCTGATTTATGGGATTGTGCGAAGCGTGATTTTGCTCTTCCTTTGTGCTCTGAAAAATCAAGAAGAAAAAAGATGAATAAAAAAATAATATACTCAATAATTGCCGGAATGCTGATAAGCACGATGGTTGTTTTTTCCCAACGCGGTCACCATGTGTTGACGGGGAAAATAACGGATGAAAACAACAATGAGTTAGTGGGGGCAACCGTTTATATTGAAGAATTGGGCGTCGGAGACGATACTAACGCGTCGGGGGATTACCGTATCGAGCATATTTCCGGCGGACGACACCGGATTATGGTGAGTTATATGGGTTATAAACCGCTTACGAAAGAAATAGATTTTAAACGGGGAGAGCAAACCCGAAGAGAAAATTTCAACCTGAAACCCGATGAACGGATGTTGGTGGAAGTGGAAGTGTTTGGGGGGCGGCGCGAACGTCCCGAAAAAATGGAAGCGCTCACGCGTATACCGCTTAGGTTGGACGAGCAGGTGCAAAGTGTATCTGTGATATCGCAAAAAATGATTGCCGAACAAGGCGCGATGACGCTCAACGATGCTGTGCGAAATGCACCCGGACTGGGGACTTTTGCCACTTACGGCAATACATCGGAAAGCATTACTTCGCGTGGTTATCGGGGGATCCCCGTGGTGAAAAACGGGGTGCGCATCCATTCCGATTTTCGTGGGCAGGGTTTTCTTTCGGACATGCAGGGGGTTGAAACCGTGCAGGTGTTGCGCGGTTCTGCCGCCATTGCGCAAGGCATCGGGAACGATATTGGTTCGGCAGGGGGGGTAGTGAACGTTGCTACCAAAACACCCCGTTTTGTCAATTCCGGGAACCTGGGCTTGCGTATCGGCAGTTGGGGACAGGTTCGCCCCACGTTTGATATCCAGCGTGTGTTGGATGTGCACGGACATGCCGCTTTCCGCATCAACGGAGCGTATGAACGGGCGGATAATTACCGTGTACATGTCTCGAAAGACCGCTTTTACGTGAATCCGTCATTTGCGTGGAGACCTGACGAAAAAACCAACATTGTGCTTGAAATGGATTACCTGCACGATTCGCGTACCCCGGACCAGGGAACCGTGAACCTGAGTGCCGACAGTGTGAACAATATCTACAAAATGCCGGCCGATAAGTTCCTGGGTTTTTCAAGCGACCGTCAGTTTACCAACACCCTGACATACATGGCGCACCTCACGCGCGAACTTGGAAACGGTTTCAGCGTGCGTGTGGCGTATGCCGGTGCCGACCTGAACTCGCGTTCCGTCCGGGGCCATGTTTCGGCATTGCGATCTGCGGGCACAACAGGTAAGTACAACCTGCGATCGAGAAATTACAGCGGCGGACAGCGAAGCGACAAGAACGGAGTCTTTCAGGCAGACCTCATTGGTAAAGATATTCAAACCGGCTCTGTGAAGCATACGTTTAACGTAGGGTTCGATTATCGCTGGTCGGATGTTTCCACTGTCAGCACCAATTCCGTTACCGTAGACACGATCGACGTGCTGCAAGCTATTCCCAATGTCATGCCCAATGTCGTGCTTAAGGATAGCGATCCGTCCACGTCGCAATCCTACTCCTACGGTTTACTGTTGCAGGAAGTAATGACGTTTAACCGTTATCTGAAAGTGTCGCTAGGATTACGATATAGCCAGGTGAACGGATTGAGCGACAACGTTGTCTCGTCTACTGGCGGTGATGTGTGGGATCCGCTGTTTGGCATCATCGTTACACCGTACGAAAATTTCAACCTTTTTGCATCGTATACGACAACTACATCGTTGCGTGGCGCCGCAAACCTTCTTGAGGATCGTGTTACGCCCGTCGGCCCCACGCGTGAAAAGCAGGTTGAAGTGGGGCTGAAAACGGAGTGGCTTGACAACCGCCTTCGTTTCAATGCGACCTATTTCCACATCCAGAACAACAACCTGACCTATTCGTTGCTTAACGATGCCGGACAGAACACGGGTTACTACATGAAAGCCGGAAATCTGAAGAGGGAAGGTGTGGAGCTGGAACTTACAGGGCGTTTGCTGAAAAACCTGGATGTCGTGGCGGGCTATTCCTACCTGGACGCCGCTTATCACGACAGCCCCTATTATCACGCAGGGTCTGCTCCGATGAACACCGCCAAGAATACTGCCAACGGATGGGTAAATTATAGTATTTTTGATGGCGTCTTATGCAATCTTTCCTTTGGCTTGGGCATGTATTACGTGGGCCAACGCCCGCTGGCCGAATATACCTATCGCGTTGTGCCTGGACACGCTGTGCAGGCAAACACGCGTCCATTTCTCGCAGATGCATATACTACCGTGAATGCGCAGGTAGGTTACCGGTTTAGAAATTACCGCATCCGGGTGTTTATGAACAATCTGTTCGATTCCACGGGCTACACAGCATATTATCGCGGTGGCTACCTCAATCCGACAGATCCTAGGAATGTTGCGGTGGCGCTGAATTATCAGTTTTAACAGCTAAGGTAGAAAAAAATGGAAACTCAAAAGAAAAAGCAGAACATTTATCACATCATGCGGGTATTACATCGCGATATCGGATTTCTAACCATCGGGTTGACCCTTGTTTATGCGCTTTCGGGAATTTTGCTTATTTATCGGAATACCGACTTGCTGAAGACGGAGAAAGTAGAGGAAAAGCAACTGGCAACGAATCTTTCGGGGAATGATTTGGGACAACAGCTCCGTATTCGGAATTTTAAAGTGGAAAGGGAAGAAGGGGAAACAATTTATTTCAAGGAAGGTTTTTACCATGCTGCTACCGGAAAATCAGTCGTAACGCGCAAAGTGTATATCTCTCCGTTTGACAAGTTGGTGGATTTGCACAAGATTACCGGAACGCATAGAGTGTCCGTGCTGTCTCTTGTTTACGGATTTATGCTTTGTTTCCTTGCGGTTTCCTCGTTGTTTATGTTTAAGTTCGGAAGCCGGAAAAGCCGGAGGGGAATAGCGATGATTGCATTAAGCATTGTTATTACGGTGGCGATTGTGGCGTTGGTGTGACGACTCAATGGCTTTGCAGGTCAACATCCTCGATTTGAATAATTTTTTTGGAGATAGCGTATATGGTTAATCCCGACTGGCTCCGTATGCCGGTTTTGGCTGTTATGTTTTTCCGGTGGGTAACTACCGTATGGATACTGATGTTGAGCGAGTCGGCAATTTCCTTGTTGGAGTAACCGTGAACCAATTGGGTAAGTACATCAAGTTCTCTTTCAGTCAGGTTATCATCGTTTGACGGGAATTTCAATTCACTGTTGGTTCCCGTTTTTTGTAACCTGGACAAAACCTGCTCCAATGTGTCGAAAATGGTAAAAGACGAATCGAGCAGCGCCAGTGAATGGTTATCGACAATGCCTAAGTGAATTCCAACGATGGAGAAATTGGGGTGATTTTTCCGGATCCTTCTTACGTCCTTCTCCCTGTTCACCAATAGTAGAGGGTTGATAATCAATAAATCTACCTTTTTTGAAGGGAGAATATTTTCCAAATCGTCCAGTGAATCCACTTTACAGATTACGCAGTCAATATCCGATTGAGAAAGTACCGCGTGTAATCCTTCGTAAATAATCTGCGAATGCACCATGATGGCGATATGTAACCGGTGTCTGTTCATGCTTTCTCCATATTGTATCCGAAAGGAATTAAAATGGTTTCCTCAATCAATGAGTGGATATAGAGGTCGTACTCCAATTCACACAAAGAGAAAAGCAGTTTACGGCGTAAGTTCAGGTCGTCGTTGATTACTACGTATTTCAACAATAAGTTTTTTATGTCTTTTATTTTCAGCTCTATATCGGTGTGGTGTTCGCTGTATTCCTGGGCCGAGTATGCATTGCTCTCCAGATTATCCCTGTTGCCCAGGAACTCGATAAAATACGGAAAAGCCACATTGTCCTCGTAGTCCAGGTGGTCGATAACCTCAGCAAAGTATTCGTTAAAAAACTGCTCCAGCAACTTTAATTCCTTTTCAGGATGGTTTTTCTGCAGCTGCATTATGTAGGCACTTATTTGCGGATATTTATCGTTGCGGTAATAGTCGTGACTGTTTTTCAAAAAGCGTACAATCTGCTTTACATCGTCAACGGAATCAATGGGATTTTCTTTGGGTTTGAAGCCGTTGTACAGGTTGGCAATCGATATAAACAGTTTCTCACTGATTCCTTTCTCTTTGCATAATTGGCTGATGGTGAAATCGCCTACCCGAAAATCGAAATTGAAATGCTGCATTACCAGCAAAAGCGAAGGGTTTTCCTCGATTAAGTCAAACAATTTCATCCCCGGTTTTATATATGTTCGGCAAACGTGATACATAGAAAGTAGTTTTGGATACAAAGATAACTGTTTTTGTTTAGATTGATTCTAATTAAAAATGATTAACGCATGAGAATTTTCACCACCCTTGATTTCAGGAGCTTTCTTGCTTTTTTTACAACCGAAACATTTTTCCTGTTTGCGGCTGTGTTGTCTTAATTTTTATGGCTATTTTTGTGTGTCGAAAGAAATAGGAACTATGCAAGACTTTAACACACTTCTGATCAATCGGAGAAGTTACCGGAAATATGCGGATGGACCCTTGGCGGGAGATGCTGTTCAACTTATCCTGGAAGCAGCGTTGCTTTCACCCACCTCCAAAAACAAACATTCCTGGGAGTTTGTGGTCGTGGAAGACCGGGAGATGCTTGCAAAACTTTCCAGGTGCAAGGCTCAGAGCGCTGCTTTTATTGCAGATGCGGCACTGGCGGTTGTGGTTCTTGGAAATCCGCTTGAAACCGATGCTTGGATTGAAGATGCCTCTATCGCTGCCATCAATATGCAGTTACAGGCCGAAGAACTGGGGATCGGCAGTTGCTGGGTACAGGTCAGGAACCGTGACTTTTCTGAAACAATCACTTCCGGAGAATACATTAACGGGATACTCGATGTCCCTATGCCGCTGGAAGTGCTCTGTGTCATTTCTTTCGGGAAAAAAGAAAAACCCCGTTCTCCCAACAATGGCGATCAGTTGTTGTGGGAAAAGGTGCATCTGGGAAAGTATACGTTTTGACAGTGCACCGAATCTATAAATCTAAATGTCTAAAAATTTATAAATTTGCATGAGCGCAATTAATTACGATCTTACCAAAATTAAGTCGTTTATCTTCGATGTGGACGGAGTCTTGTCCTGTCAAACCGTAACGCTTGCCGAAGACGGCCAGCCGATGCGGTCAACCAACGTGCGGGACGGTTATGCCATTCATCACGCGATACGTTCTGGACTGGATGTAGCAGTGATAACCGGAGGACGTTCGGAAATTGTCCGCCGCCGCCTGGAGTCACTCGGTGTAAGGCACATCTACCTGAAATCGTACGATAAAACCGAACAGTTGAAGGAATATATGGATAAAACCGGCTTCGACCCGGAAGAGATCATCTATGTGGGCGACGACATTATCGATTATTTGGTCATGAAAAAAGTGGGTTTACCGGTGGCTCCTGCAGATGCTTGTCCTGAAATTAAGGATATTTCCATTTACGTTTCACCCGTCAAGGGTGGTGAAGGAGTTGCCCGTGATGTCATTGAACAAGTGATGAAAGTCCAGGGCAAATGGATGGTGAACGACGCGTTCTTTTGGTGAAAAATTAAATATTTACCCAAGTTATATTTCGAACTTTTTTATGTTGGTTCGGTTCTTGTTTCCAGTTTTTTGATAAAATTTATACTTTTTTGTCGCGAATAGATGAGGTTTAATTATAATCCGGCTCTTTACCAGGATAGTATTAAAATACTTAAAGGAAATATTTAACACAGAAAAGTTGAAAACATTTGAAACATCGACTAATTTTGCAAAAACCAACAAAAACCACAAATAAATAAAATGGCAAAAGTACAAGGTTATGTAGTTGTTAATACGCAACGTTGCAAGGGTTGCAATCTTTGCGTTGTGTCATGTCCTACGGACGTGTTGGAATTACAACCGCGGGAAGTGAATGATCGCGGCTATCATTACGTTTACATGAAAAACCCGGAAGAGTGCATCGGTTGCTTTAACTGCGGAACCGTTTGTCCCGAAGGATGTTTAACCGTTTATCGTAAACGATTGGATAAATAAGTGAACGTTTTGTTTTTTAAGTCTAATACTCATTAGGAGATCAAAAAAACTGAATTTAAATTATGACAGAAGATGTAACATTAATGAAGGGAAACGAAGCTGTTGCTTATGCGGCAATCCGCTACGGTGTAGACGGATACTTCGGTTATCCCATTACCCCACAATCCGAAATTATAGAAACACTTATGGAGGCCGCTCCATGGAAAACTACAGGGATGGTTGTCCTACAAGCTGAAAGTGAAGTAGCGGCCATCAACATGGTATACGGTGGTGCCGCTTGCGGAAAATATTCCATGACCTCTTCCTCGAGTCCGGGAATCAGCCTTAAGCAGGAAGGAATTTCCTACCTTGCCGGCGCGGAGTTGCCCTGTCTTATCGTAAATGTACAGCGTGGCGGACCGGGATTAGGCACAATTCAACCTTCACAGTCTGATTATTTTCAAACCGTAAAGGGCGGGGGGCACGGTGACTACAGGCTAATCACGCTGGCTCCCAATTCCGTTCAGGAAATGGCAGACTTTGTATCGTTGGGTTTTGATCTGGCGTTCAAATACCGTAATCCGGCCATGATACTGACCGACGGTGTTATCGGGCAAATGATGGAGAAAGTGAAACTTCCGGAGTACCGGCGTCGCCGTACCGAACAGGAAATTCGCGAACAGTGTCCGTGGGCAACACTTGGAAAAACAAAAGACAGAGGCCCCAATATCATAACTTCACTGGAGTTGGATGCAGCTCTCATGGAAAAAAACAACGAGCGTTTTCAGGCAAAATATAGGGTAATTGAACAGGAAGAGGTTCGTTATCAGGAGACTGCATGCGAGGATGCCGACTATTTGCTGGTTGCCTTCGGTTCGGCAGCCCGTATCTGTCTTAAAACCATAGATATGGCTAGGAAGGAGGGCATAAAGATTGGGCTTCTCCGCCCCATAACGTTGTGGCCTTTCCCAAGCAACATACTCAATACATATGCCGATAAGGTGAAAGGTATGCTGACTGTGGAACTCAATGCCGGACAAATGGTGGAAGATGTGCGATTGGCCGTAAACGGGAAAGTACCCGTTGAGCATTACGGACGTCTGGGTGGAATCGTTCCTACTCCCGACGGAGTATTGGATGCATTAAAGGAAAAAATAGTAAAATAAAAAAACGTACAGCCGTGAGCCCAAAATTACAACAATTATTTTCGATGCTGTTTTTGCTTTTCTTCTTAGCAACAATAGTCGTTTATTTCGTTTCTGGCCAAAACATGAAACTTACGTGGATTACAGGGGCTTGCGCCGTTGTTTGTTATTTTTTATACAGATTTTCAAAAAGATAAAATTATGGATATAAACAGTATAGTTAGCCCCGAAAACTTGGTTTACGCCAAACCGGAAATCATGAACGACAACCATATGCACTATTGCCCCGGCTGTTCGCACGGTGTTGTTCACAAAACCATTGCCGAAGTTATTAAAGAACTCGACCTACAGGAAAAGACGATCGGAATTGCCCCGGTTGGATGTGCGGTTTTCGCATACAAATACCTGGATATCGACTGGCAGGAAGCCGCTCACGGACGTGCGCCCGCTTTAGCAACTGCAGCAAAACGGCTGAATCCCGACAAAATGGTGTTTACCTATCAGGGGGACGGCGACCTGGCAGCTATAGGTACTGCAGAAACCATCCACGCTGCCAACCGTGGGGAGAATATCGCTATTATTTTCATCAATAACGGAATATATGGGATGACTGGCGGACAAATGGCGCCGACAACACTCAGTAAGATGGTAACCTCCACCAGCCCGGACGGACGTGATGTGCAAACCATGGGTAGCCCACTTAAAATACTCAATTTGCTGGCATTGCTCGATGGTGTCTGTTTGGCCACCCGCGTAAGCGTTCATACCGCAGCAGCGGTCAAGAAAGCCAAGAGGATGATAAAGCTGGCTTTCGAAAATGCTATGGCCGGTAAGGGAACCTCCATCGTTGAGGTTGTATCAACCTGTAGCTCCGGATGGAAAATGACGCCTGCCGAAGCCAACGACTGGATGGCCGAGAATATGTTTCCGGTGTTTCCAATAGGAGATTTAAAGAATATTTAACTTGAAAAATATGTTGCAAGAAATTGTTATTTCGGGATTTGGCGGCCAGGGAGTTTTATCGATGGGTAAAATTCTTGCTTTTTCCGGTATTATGGAAGACAAAGAGGTGTCCTGGTTCCCGGCTTACGGGCCCGAACAACGTGGAGGAACGGCCAATGTAACCGTTATTATCAGTGATAAACCCATCAGTTCACCGGTCGTTAACCAGTACGACGTGGCCATCGTGTTGAATCAGCCTTCGCTGGATAAGTTTGAAGAAAAGATAAAACCGGGCGGAGCACTTATATACGACGATTACGGAATTCGCCATAAAGCCAGGCGTAAGGATATCAACGTTTACCGGATTAAGGCTATGGACGAATCCATGAAAATGAACAACACAAAGGTGTTCAATATGATTGTATTGGGCGGATTACTTAAGATATCACCCATGGTTCAGTTGGCAAACGTTATGGAAGGGTTAAAGAAAACGTTGCCTGAACGTCATCATAAGCTTTTGCCAATGAATGAAGAAGCCATTATGAAAGGAATGGATATCATTGAGTTGGAGCAGGAAGCAGATTGCCTGTAATCCTGTAATATCGAAATCAGGAGCCGGTTTGATTATTTTTGTCAGGCCGGCTTTGTGTTTTTTTAGAAGTCTTTTTTTGTGCCTTTTTCTCCGTTGATTCCTGGGTGCGTTTTTTCCCTATGCCTCTTTGAGGTTTATCAGAATGTTTTCTGCCCTCTTTTCGCCGTTTTTCGGGATTGTATTCGGGAACGTCACCCAACTCCGGGGGAACGGGTATTTTGTAGATGTTTTTTTGTAGAAACTTCTCGATCCTTGAAAAACGAAGTTGTTCGTCGGGCGAGACAAACGTTATGGCCATTCCCGAATCTCCTGCGCGTGCCGTACGTCCGATGCGATGAACATAATCCTCTGCATCGTAGGGTACATCAAAGTTTATGATAAGTGATATGTCATCGATATCGATACCCCGTGAAACGATGTCGGTAGCAACCAGAATATCCACTCTTTCGTTGCGGAATTCGTGCATGACTGAATTGCGTTCTGTCTGTTCCAGATCAGAATGCATGGCGTCAGCAGACAGTCCCATTTTACGAAGCGTTTTGGCAATTTCCTTGACTTTTTGTTTCTTTCCTGAAAAAAGGATTACTTTGTTGGGCTTTTTGTCGGAGAACAACTGTTTAACGATCTCAATTTTCTGCGATTCATAGCAAATATAGGCTGTTTGCAAAATGGTTTCGGGCGGACGCGCCACAGCGATGGTAATCTCCTCGGGGTAGTGTAAAATAGTTTTTGCCAGTTGTTGGATCTTTGGGGGCATTGTTGCTGAAAACATGATCGTTTGGCGATCTTTCGGTAACAATTTTTCAATCTTCATAATGTCGTCGAAGAAACCCATATCGAGCATCCGGTCAGCTTCATCCAGAATAAAATACTTCACGCCTGAAAAGTCAATGTTATACAGGTTGATGTGCGACAGCAATCTGCCCGGCGTGGCAATCACCACATCGGCACCACTAAGCAGCCCTTTTTTCTGTACCTCCCAGGCATCCCCATCGTTGCCACCGTAAACGGCTACCGATGAGAACGGTGTGAAGTACGAAAATCCTTCCATCTGCTGATCGATTTGTTGCGCCAACTCACGGGTAGGTGCCATGATAATGGCGTTTACCTTATGATGTTCGTGCGGCTCGGTCTGCAGGTTGTTCAGCAACGGAAGCAGAAAGGCAGCTGTTTTACCTGTTCCCGTCTGTGCACAGGCGATAACATCTTTTTTCCGGAGAATAACGGGTATGGCTTGCTCCTGGACAGGTGTAGTTTCTTTGAAGTTCATTGCCTGTAACCCGTCTTGAAGGGCATCGCACAGTGGAAGTTCGGTAAATAACATTTCTAATTTCTAAAATTTCAGCAAAGATAGTGTTTATTTTCCTTTTTTATACGAGAGACCGCCGTTCTGTGAAATAAATTTTGATGTAACCTTTTTTGTTTTCGAAAATAATTATACCTTTGCACTCGCTTTTTGAACAAAAAGCAAGGAGAGATGGCAGAGTGGTCGATCGCGGCGGTCTTGAAAACCGTTGAAGTGAGAGCTTCCGGGGGTTCGAATCCCTCTCTCTCCGCAATATACATTGTAAATCAATGATTTGCGAAATTTACGCACAGTTTTACGCACACTATTGCGTTGACTGTGTGTTTTTTTGTAGCTATTCAAACAATTCTTTCCTTTTGCCGCACAAGAGATTTTTTATTCCTGTATGTGCACAACAAACAATTGAAAATAAAATTTTATTTATACGGAATTTTATGTTTAAACACCCCGATAGTGAAATTATCCCTATCAGATTTATTTTCGTATTATTTGGGGAGGGTAATACAACCAGTTTCCACTAGTTCTTTGTATCAGCAGAAAGTAACTTGGCTGTATCCTAATTACTTGCATGCCTGAGAGACATCACCCAAATGACTTAGCCGGATCTTAACTATTTCTTCTGCTAATATAAGCTGTCCTAATTTTTTTTGATTAACTTTGTCTCTGTATTCATTTCTGACAGTTTTTAAGGGTGAAACTTATTTTGTTTGTGATATTACAAATTTAAGTATTTTGCCCTTAACTGTCAGATTAAATCGAAACTAATTCAGTTTAAACCATAGAGGAATAGTTGCCCTTGTGTAGTTTTTTTATCCTTCTTACACGATATCCTAAATCCATGAAAATCTCACAAAACTTATCTCTACCCATTGTTTGGGGCTTCAAGGTTTCGTACAACTTCTCAACTCCACAACCCGGATGCCCACCCCTGATAATATCTGCCTGAGATATCAACTCTTTTAATTCAGAGTCGAACAACTCCTGTCGCTTTCTGCTTTGATGCACCGATTGCTTACTTATATTCAACATATTATAAAGACTATTTAAACTATAATTCAACTTTTCTTTGTTGTCTTGGAACCACCAGAGCGTTGGATGTTTGAGTTTTTTTTTATGTCCATATCATAATGCTCTTTGGCCAAATCAATCATCTTTTCTAAATAGTCAATATTCATTTCTTTTGACCTACAGCTTGTTCCAACTCTTTTATACGAGCTTCCATTTGTCTGATCTTTTCAGCGTTACTATCTTTCATCTCTACTACTTGGGCACCTTTTTTGTTATACTTAGAATACTTATAAATCCACCTATAAATAAGTGAGGTCGAAATATCGTAAATTTTCTCCATTTCTGGAACAAAATATTAACCGGATTCATAATCACGAACAATTTTCAACTTGAAATCTTCCGAAAATCTTCGATGATGTCGCACGCGTTTACCTGTTTTCAACATAATGATCTTTGTTTGAAAACGGTCAACCTATATCAGCCAATTAGCACATACAAAACACACATAATCAATCTGATACCACAAACAAATGCACTAATTGTGCTAATTATTTAAACGTTAATGCGTGCTTTATGCTATTATTTGCGTGATAAGTGCAGATAATAATTATTGATATATCTCAAATTTGCAATAAAGGAATTTGAAAAATAAAATCAATAATTAAAAGCAAAAAGCTATGGCACTTTTCAACAAAATCAAACAAAAAGCATTCGGTGAATTTATTGATATTATCGAATGGACAGATGACACGAGCGATACCATGATTTGGCGTTTTCCACGTTACAATTCTGAAATCAAAAATGGAGCACAGCTCACGGTACGCGAAAC
Organism: Petrimonas sulfuriphila; assembly: GCA_038561985.1. Lineage (NCBI taxonomy): Bacteria > Pseudomonadati > Bacteroidota > Bacteroidia > Bacteroidales > Dysgonomonadaceae > Petrimonas > Petrimonas sulfuriphila. Next base: position 2,132,351 of record CP073276.1, read on the forward strand.
GCAGGTGGCGGTGTTGGTAAACGAAGGACAATTTGCGGATGTGTTTCAGCCTGGTCGCCATGAGCTAACCACCTCCAACATGCCCATCCTCACCACCATTCGTGGTTGGAAGTATGGCTTCAATTCGCCTTTCAAGGTGGATGTATATTTTGTAAACACCAAGCAGTTTTTGAATCAGCGTTGGGGAACGGCAAACCCTATTATGATGCGCGACCCTGAATTTGGTCCCATCCGCTTGCGTGCATTTGGTTCATACAACTTCCGTGTACAGGAAGATCCCATTCCATTTATAAAAAATGTGGCAGGCACAAGTGGCGAGTTCACCACAGAAGGCATAAGCGAGCAGCTTCGCAATTTTGTGATAACCAAGTTTACCGACTATTTGGGCGAATCTAAAATAGCCGCATTAGATTTGGCAGCCAATATGAATGAGTTTTCGCAAGAACTGACCATCGGTCTCAAGGATGACTTTGCTGAATATGGTATCGATCTGACCCGTTTTTTGGTAGAGAATATTTCGTTGCCAGAGGCTGTGGAAGAGGCATTAGACCGCCGCACAAGCATGGGCGTGATTGGCAATATGACCGCTTATACCCAGATGCAGTTTGCAGATTCGTTGAAAGATTCGGCAAACAATCCCGCCGGAGGTGGCAACCTTGCCGGCGATGCGATGGGTGCAGGTATTGGACTGGCTATGGCAGGACAAATGGCGGGGCAGATGATGAATCCACAAGCAGGACAGTTTCACGGAGGGCAACAGCCACCTCAACAGGCTGCACCTACTCCACCCCCAATGCCGCAACAAACGACGTATCACGTGGCAGTGGGCGGCGTGCAGCAAGGTCCGTTCCCTGTATCGCAACTTCAGCAAATGATTCAGCAAGGACAGCTTACCCGCGACACCTTGGTGTGGACAGCCGGAATGCCGGCATGGGCTGCGGCAAACTCGGTGCAGGAACTATCGCAACTATTTGGTGCGGTGCCGCCACCATTGTAAATTAAAAAGAAACCACAAAGTGTTGCTCTGACTATTTCGAAGAGAACACTAAAGAAATTACAAAACAAACATAACAAACAAATAAAAATGAAATCAACAACTTACAAAGCAATAATGGCTATAGCATTCCTACTTGCATTCAGTTTTACAGTTGATGCACAAATCAATTTGAAAAAACTTGGCAATCAAGTCAAAAGATCTGCCGAGCAACAAGTAGAGCAAAAGATTAAAGAAAAGGCGGCACGCGAAACCCGCAAAGCATTAGATCGAGGCGAAAAGAAACTCGATCAAGGCATATCAAATGCCTCATCCGGTGGAGCCTCCTCCGGCCGTAAATCGGTTAGTCAGGGCAAAATCCCCATAGGATCAAAAACCATTTACGTGTCCTCAAACAATGGTAGCAACCGCAATGACGGCAGTCAATCATCGCCACTCAAAGACTTGCAAAAAGCCATTGATGAAGCCCCAGAAGGAGCCCTTATTTGCCTTGCCGAAGGCAATTATCTCGGTTATTTGGATCAGGGATGGGTGAAGGTGAATAAGTATGTTTCTATCGTAGGAGGCTATTCCAATGATTTTTCGCAACGCGACCCTATAAAGTTTCGTACTACAATGCAACCAGGACCAGCTCAGATAATGACTTCGGGCAATCAAGGGGTGATGGATATTCGTGTAGTCGGTAAACGGAATGGTGTAGTGTTAGTAGATGGTATCATTTTCGACCGCGGACAAATCAATGCTTATTTAGCTCCGATTTATGACAATCCGGTAGCCGCTGCTCCTGAGGGATGCGAAACAGGACGTATCCTGGTTGTTGGCGAATCGGTAGCGAGCGTGCCTACTATGAAACCCGAGGGTATGAAAAGCGCATTTCAGCTTATCAGCGGTGAGATGGAGGGAAATTTATCCGTCCGCAACTGTGTATTTCTCAACGGATATCACTTCGCCATACAGATGGCCTGTAAAGGCGGACATTTTGATATTTACAACAATGTGTTTGTAGCAAACCGAATGGCTGCCTGCGAGGTGCGTGGCGGACTGGCACTACCCAATACATCCAAAATTTCATTTCACGAGAATACCGTGCTGTTTACTTGGTGCCGAGATAAACTCATGGAAGATATGGGATATGGATTCCGCTATATGACAGGTATTGACGCCGATGTGTATAACAATATAATCGGCTGTTCCAATTATGGCGGTCTGGATCGCGCTTATGTGGATGCTGATAAATCCAAAGAAGCCAAACGGGTAACCTCGGCGTGGAACAACTTGTTTTTTGGAAACCGCAATGGCGATATGGTGCTACCATCTGGTGGCGGCGGATGGACATTTGTTTTAGCAAAGAATTTTGAGGACGTAAACCAATTGCATAAATATGAAAATAATCGTGAGATGAACGAAGCAGAGGTAAATGCCATCAGCAAAAAGATAGATGTGCCTTATTTGAAAGGATTTATAGGAATAACCGGCTCACAAACCTCTTCTTTTAATCCCAATTCATCAGTAAATCAGTTTCGTTCGGCATTGGGAATGAATATGCAAGGCACTGAAACTATACGTGTTTCCATGTATGGCAATCGATATCCGTTTGATAAGGTATTTGACCTTTTTGGAGCTGTGAAAGGCTACGGAGCACAAAGGGTTTATTAATGCTGCATTATTTATAGTGTTGCAAACGTTTTGATTAACTATAAATATAATTGGTCTGAAATTAATGAGAATCGTAAATAATTAAAATCACAAAAAAATGAAAAAAATAATTGCAATTATAATCCTTGTGTTTGCCGTACAGGGTGCGGCGCAAGCGCAAATTGGCAAATTACTCAACAAAGCCAAAGAAACAGTGAAAAAGGAGACAAAAGAAGCAGCGAGTAATGCAACCGAAGGTGCGTCCAACACAACATTGGATACAAAAATGTCGGTTTCTATGACCGGTCTGTCTGATGAGGTGCGCCAAGCCGTCGAGAAAATGAAAGACCCAAGCCTGAGGCCACCTACTTGTTGGGCGTATGATTCCTTTGCTGACAAAGGAGGTGCCTCTTTTGACTTTGAAAAAGAAAATGCAAATCCAAAGCCACTCGACAAGATGAATCATTATGAATTTGTACTACGTATTTATCGTTTTTCGTCTGAGGAGTTGGAGGCTATAAAAAAACAAATAGAAGACAGAAATAACGATAACATATCTATTTATGAGGCTCTATTTACACCCGGCACATTTAGTATGAAATCAGATGTGGGAAAACTATTTACCGATAGTGAAAAATTCAGTGCAGAACAAAATATAAAAAAAGAGTCCGAACTTTATGAACACTACATTGGCGTTCTTAAAAGCTATGTAACGCAACGATATGAAGTTGAGAAAGTGGGAGAAAATAGATTTACCTTAAAATCGTTACCCTTAGGAATGAACAGTATCAGAAATATAGATGGGAAACTGCACTTCGTAATTTACGATGATTATGGAACCCCCATAATTACGCCCGCTAAAGCAGATATATACGATTATGAGAGAGCTCAATTAATTGGTATTCGCAGATTACTTGACCGTAGAGACCAATCATTGCAGTGGGATGAACATAATTTTGCGAATATTGTAATTTCAAGTATGGCGGAAGGACAAATAAACTCATTGGCTAACCAAGAAAAACTACCCATACCCGCTTCGCAGATGAACAATCCTGCATTGAAAGCCAAAATGCTTGAACTTGCACGCCAAGCATACCCATCGTGGGATATCAAAGAACTCGTAATTATAGAATCGGCATGGCGGGTTGAAAAAAACGCACTCGGACAAATCATCCACCGCCGAATCAACACCAAAATTATCCTACCAAACGGCTCTGGCGGATACACTATGCGTACACTCAGTTTTATTGAGCCTTATGCGGGTAGCGACAAGTATGGTGCGGTGGAAGCCTTCGGCATTGGCACAGATGACAGGGCGGTAAATTATACAGGAAAATAAAAAAAACAGTACAATGAGAAAAATAATTCTACTTACAGTTATAGTTGCAGCATTTATCCTTAATGGATGCGGTGGAAGCAGCTCACAACCAAATTTTAAAGATATGGATGAAATAGAAAAACTAACCAAAGAGCAGTTTGCTCAAGAGTCAGCGGCAATTTATGCCCGTGTGTTTCAGGAAGTCGGAAACCTGCTTAATAAACATTCAAAAATAGATGCTAGTTTTGAAAAGGAGATCGATAAACTATATGACAGCTCTGCAAAGCAGATGATTGAATACGGAAAAGTCCTCGCCAAAAAAGACGAAGAGACGCGTCAAGATTACATAATGACTAGTGCTATTGCTTCATGGGATGCGTTAGACAAATTAGATCCTAAAGTTACAGCAAATACTGAAAAACAGTTAGACGAAAGACAACATGAGTTTGAAACTTACGCAAGTGAAAATTTGGAACGAAAGTTTGACGATTTGTTCTCAATAATGGATTTTTTGAATTTTGAGACACTTAAAGAACAACGTCCCCTAAGCGCTAAAGAATTTGGGATTGAGTAATGGTGCTGGTTGATTCATAATGTACTGCTTCTTTAAATACATCAATAAATCGAATCTTGATTAAACTAAATTCTATGGAAATGAAAAATGGTACAATGACTGAAATAAAACAACCTATAACCGATGCTTTGCAGACAAAATGCAAAGCGTGTGGTGGCATAATGCAGTACTCACCTGCCGATGAAGATTTGAAATGCGTGTATTGTGGAAAGAGCGCAGAGCTCGATAAAACAGCCGCCGAAATAGAAGAAAACGATTTCAACTATTGGAAAGACCGTGCCAATGAAAACAACGAGGATCAAACCGTAGAAGTTTCTGAAATAAAATGCCGGCAATGTGGCGCCAATACTACATTGGCTCCCAATATTTCGGCAGCAAAATGCGTGTTTTGTTCTACGCCTCTTATATTAGACGAAGCATCCATAAAGCGTTTTTGGCAACCGAAATATCTGCTTCCGTTTAAAATAACCGAAAAACAGAGTAGTGCAAATTTCACAAAATGGCTGGGAAAGAAATGGTTTCTGCCATCGGAGCTAAAAAAAGGAGGAGTGGACAATGAGATGTTCAAAGGTGTATATCTGCCTTTTTGGACCTACGATGCCGATACCTATACCGACTATACCGGCGAACGTGGCGAAGACCGTACTGAAACTTCTCGCAACAACAAAGGAGAAGAAGTTCGTCGCACTGTTACAGATTGGTATCCTGCGCGGGGAGATGTATCAGTATCTTTTGATGATGTAGTAGTTCCCGCGGCAAAAACACTTCCACCCAAAATTATGAACCAGCTAACCAACTGGGACATGACGAACTGTGTGGCCTATCGGCAGGAGTTTATGGCGGGGTTTATCACCGAAATTTATCAAATTGATTTCAGAGAAGGAGTGAATAGAGCCAAAGAGAAAATGGATAATGTGATTGATAGTACTATCCGCTCTGACATTGGAGGCAACAAACAAAAGGTTAGCAGTAAAAACACACAATACAACAACTTGATGTTCAAACTGCTGCTGTTGCCGATCTGGATCAGTGCCTTTAAATTCAACGGTAAACTCTATCAATTTGTGGTAAATGGTCGTACCGGGCAGGTTATTGGTGAATATCCAAAAGATAAAACCAAGATTATATTGCTGATAGCTGCAATAATAGCTGTTATAGCGGCACTGATAATGATGCTTGGGTAACAGAAAAAAAAATAAAAGAAAGTATGGGTAGAAAAATAATCATTTGGTTCGTAATATTCACAGTATTACTGTTGATTGTTCCCTTTTTTTGGGGGACATACAACAGGCTAATTAAACGCGAAGAGAACGTGAAAATGGCTTGGTCGCAAGTAGAAAATCAATACCAGCGGCGAGCCGATCTGATAATGAACTTGGTTGAAACCGTTAAGGGATATGCTTCGCACGAGCAAGAAACATTCAGACAGGTGATTGAAGCAAGAGCCAATGCCACAAATACAAACATCGAGAGCGACCAGCTCAATGCAGAGAATTTACAGCAATTCAGTGAAAAACAAGCAGAGCTGAGCTATGCACTGTCTCGATTAATAATGATTGTAGAAAACTATCCCGATTTGAAAGCCAACGAAAATTTCATCATGCTGCAAGGACAGCTGGAAGGCACTGAAAATAGAATAGGGGTGGAGCGAAAGCGATTCAACGAAACAGTGAGAGTTTACAACACTTACCGAAGACGATTTCCAAAAAATCTGGTTGTCGGATTGTTTGGGTTCGAGAAACAAGATTATTTTGAATCTGCTCCCGACAGTGATACAAAACCTGATGTGAAATTCTAATATAACAACTTAAAAGATAAAACAGGTATGAGAAATTCAATTTTGAAATCTTTGACAATAGTGTTTCTGCTGTTGCTTAATTTAGTTTCGTATGCACAAGTTCAATACACGGTGAGAGAGGTGCCCAATGTGCAGCTAAGAGATGCTCAACAGTTCATTTCAGATCCTGAGCAGGTGATCACATACAATGACAAGGAAATACTGAACAAAAAACTATTTGAGATAAGAGAATCATTAGATGTTCAGACGGCAATTGTCGTAATTCCTGATATTGATGAGCAATACACTTCTGCAAAAGAATTTGCAACAGAATTATTCGGCTATTGGGGATTAGGCGATCAAAATTCAGACAACGGATTGCTTATCTTGCTTCTGACAGCTGATGGGAAAAGAGAAATTGTATTTGAAACGGGTTACGGAATAGAAAGCACATTGAGTGATGGCACATCAAAACTGATTCAAGCTCAAAAAATGATACCGTTTCTGAAGGAAGATGCCTATGGAGAAGGACTGATTGCGGGGGTGGATGAGATAGAAAAAGTTCTTAAGGGAACTTCTGAACTTATAAAAGAACCCATTGACGCAAAAAGCATGACTTTGCCAATTATCATCTGGCTGGTATTAGGTGTAGGAGCATTAGCTTTTAATGAGAGCAGAAAGAAAAAGAAAGTATCTGAAGAATCTTCACCCTATTTAGGTGCCATCAAGCAGAAATCAGCTGGTGGATTGGGATGTTTGCTTGCCGTATTATTTTTTCCTGTATTTATCCTATTCAGACTTTTCAAGGGTGGTGCCAAGAATGCAAAGATTGATTGTCAGAGTTGCAAATCAACTGGCACTGTCAGCTTGAAAAAGGGAGAACCCATAATCAAGCAACAGGCAATACCTGGACAGGATGGCATGAAAGAGTATGAGTTCGTTTGTTCTAAATGTGGATTTGTGCATAAGGAGTTGGTTCCTTATAAATATGTGAAACCACAAACAGAATCTACAAACAGCGGAAATAATACCACTTACCGAAGCGGTAATTTTACTAAGGGAGGTTCGTGGGGAGGAGGAAAAAGTGGAGGCGGCGGAGCATCCACTAAGTTTTAAAATTGAACTATTTACTAATTTAAAAAACAAAAATTATGAACACAAATTCGATTATTGAAAATTTCAAAGAGATTGTAACTAACAATTCAAATTATCGAGAAGAGAAATTACGAGTATCATTACCAGAGAAAGTGGGAGCAACAACATACGCTGCACCACACATCGAAATTATCGACATTGAACTGGAGCAAAACATCCTCCAAAGTGGAAGTAGTGATTTGCCAAGTATGCCTGGTGAAGGTTGGTAACAGATAATTAGTAATTACAAACAGGGGACTAATTGGCAAACAGTTACACTATAATGCTCTCAAGTCAAACCGCACAAATCGTAAAAAAAAATGAAAAAAACATTATTTACACTCGCACTCCTTGCCATGATAATGGTGAGCTGCACACAAGACAATTTAGAAATTGAAGCACAAGAAAACCGCACATTCACTGTAAGTGCTGCAATGCCCGAAGCCAACGATGATGCTCAAACACGTGTATCGCTTACACCCGATGCTGAAACAGGAAGCTATGGTTTAGACCTCAAATGGGAAGAGGGTGACAAATTGATGCTCTGCTTTGAGAAAGATGGTACTTATTATCACAACGATGCCCCTATAGTGGGAAGTAGTATTTCTAACAATGGTAAGTCTGCCCAGTTTACCATTACCGTGCCAAGCGAAATTCCTAACAATGCCAGCTTCTGTCTCTTTGGTGTGTATCAAAAAACAGATACGCGAGATGATAACGGTGGCTATTTCAAAGATGGCTCGATGTTATATGAACTGGAGAACAGTGAAGAGCAGTGCATCACACTTGATAAGATGGGAAGTACCGGAAAAGGGATAGCACGCCCCATGCTCTATTTCTCACAAGCCAATATCGTAAATAGCTCAACGCCAGCATTTGTCCCCTTCAACTTGAAGCATAGTGGTTGGATGATGGCACTACACTTTAAGAACAGTAGTGGAGTAGAGATGGATATGCCAGAAGAACTAAAATTAGACAATCCACAAGGCACGAAGTGGGCGTGGAACGGTTATCATGGCACCAATACCAGATATTTTGATGTTTCCACGCAAGCATTCTCATATAAATCTTCAACCATAGATCGAGGTAGAGATTTGTGGTTTAAAATCAATGAATACAGTTGGTTGCCTTTTACCGGACAAAAATTAGCAGCCGGCGAAAGTATCGTTTTTTATAGGTGGGTAGCAAGCCTAGTTGAAGTACCACAATTGGAAGGAATACTCTCTCCCGGGGGTAATCAAGATTTTACTACACCCACCACTATCCACGCCAAAACCGTAACAAACGGCAAAATGTATCATGTATATAGCGAGTGGGACGGTACTGATTATAAATTTGTTGCAGCATATTAAAGAACAAGATAGATGAGAGAGAGGTTTGATTAAATGGAGACTTTTCACAAGCAATCAAATGTTTTTAAAGTCACTATATCCCAATAGTGTTTTTAGCAAACTACTATCATAATATATTATATAGTTTTACAATCAACCTAAACCTAAAACATATTTACATTTTAGTTACTAATAAGAAGCTTTATCTTACACTCACATTACTTTCACGTTTCCGAAAAGTGTCAAATTGCAAATAATAGTCCGATATTTTTCACAATTCATGGGAGGAAGCATCATAAAAAAGTTAGAAATCAAATCTACGGGAGCATATTGGACGTTCATCTGTTGAAAACGAAATCTACAATCGTAGAAATGTTTTGAATCGCCCAAGTGGTGCTTTATTGAACAAATATGGGAGGAAAATGCTGAGTAAAAAGGAAAAGCTGATGAAAATTAAAAAAGTAGCTGATAAAAATCCAATTCTCAATCGAGAATTGGATTTTTAAGTAATAATTTGTCCGAATAAGGACAAAAAGGGGAGTATAATGTGTTTGTAAACATTTCCACCGTGGTGGATGCAATTTTCAACTGATCGAAATATTTTTGAATGTGATAGAAAGAAAAAGATTAAAACCAGAGAAACCATTTTCAGTATTGAGCCAAAAAAAGCTGCATCAATTAAGATGCAGCTCCGATAATTTCTTTTTTAATTAAGACTGATACTTAGTATCTATCTCTACGACCACCGCCGCCACCGCCTCTGTTGTAACCTCCACCACCTTGTGGACGCTCTGTGCGTGGACGAGCAACGGATACTGCTAGAGTACGACCGTCGAATTCTGCGTCATTTAGTTCTTCAATAGCACGTTGTCCTTCTGCTTCGTCATCCATTTCAACAAAACCGAAACCTTTTGAACGGCCTGAATCTCTGTCTGTAATAATTTTCGCTGAAGATACTGCTCCGTACTCTTCAAAAAGTTCTTTTAAATCGGCTTCGTTAATTTGGTAACTTAAGCCTGCAACAAAAATGTTCATGTAATAATAATTAATTTATTGGTGTCCGCTAAAACTCAGAAAAGAGCATAACGCATCTCTCAATCACTTATGAATAGGTGATTGAGAAGTGCGTTTTTTATTCCAAGCCCTCTAATCAAAAAGCGAAAGGTGGTTTGGTGGTCTGATAACTTCTTCAATCATCACATCCCAATCTCTTTCTGGATATTCGAGGATACTTTTATAGTTTACGTAGTACATCATAAGAATTCTTATCATTGTGGCTAGTCCCGAGAAGCTCCAAGACTTCTTTACGCTGCACTTAATCAACATCAGCAGCAGGTTGGCTATCAATGTACACCAGACTTGTATCTTTATAGCATTGGCACTTTCACCATAAAAATAACGAAGAGGGAAGTTTTGCTTTAGTTGCTTGAATAGGCTCTCTTGTATATATTAATTAAATAATACCCCATATTCTAATCGAAAAGTATACCACTTACAACCATGAATGGATTCTATCCGTTCTTAACAAATGATAAGCATGTATACAAAACAAGAAATCATTATTGACAGCTTTCGGCAGGGTAAGAGCCAGCGCACCATTGCCCGCGATTTGCAGATCAATCGTAAGACTGTAAAAAAGTACATTTTAGAGCATGAAGCATTATTACAGTCTGTTTGCTCTAAAGAAGCCGCTCAGTCCATCGCTTTATCAGACAAGCCTGCTTATAATATGACTGTACCTCGCCAAAAAGTCAAGCTAACAACCGATGTACAAGAGATCATAGATGAGCTGCTTTCGAAAAACAAAGTGAAGCTGGAAGATGGATTACGCAAGCAGATGATGAAAAAGAAAGACATCCATGAAGAACTTCTTCGACAGGTTTTTGATGTTGGGTACTCCACTGTTTGCAATTATATCAGGTTTAAAGAAAACAGTCAGACCTCAAAAGAAGCATACATCCGTCAGGCATACCTTGCAGGTGATGTATGTGAGTTTGACTGGGGAGAAATCAAACTTCTGATAGGTGGTAAACGCACAAGTCTGCATTTAGCCGTTTTCACCTGTGCCTACAGTAATTACCGGTATGCTTATGTCTATCACCGTCAGGACACACTCTCTTTCATGGAAGCACATACACGCTTCTTCCGTCAGATAGGTGGTGTACACCGGGAGATGGTTTATGATAACATGCGGGTTGCTGTTGCAAAACGAAAAAGGTCACGTTGAGCGTAGCGTTGAGTACGTGCGTCGCAAGGCCTTTGCACCCAAAGACAGCTTTGCTTCTGCGATCGAAGCACAGGAGTGGCTAGACTCCATTTTAAAGAAGCTTAATGCCACGAAGCAGCAGGGAACCGGCAAGAGTGCCGGGGAGCTTTTGACGGAAGAAAAGAAGGTTCTGGTAAAACATCCATCATCGGTAATGATTTGCAGTGAACAGATTCAGTTAAGGGCAGATAAATATGCAACTGTGAGTTATCAGGGCAATCGTTATTCGGTACCCGACAATCTCGTAGGGTTGTTTGTTGATGTTAGCGTCAGAAGCAGACAGATGCATATCTACTCTCAAAACAAACGGGTTGCCATTCATCATAGAAGTTACAAGTCTCATGACTGGGTTATTGATATAGAGCATTACCTTGACACATTTAAGAAAAAGCCGGGAGCCCTTGTCGGGAGTCAGGCTCTGGCAGGCAACCATTACCTTCGGAATCTTTATTTTAATCTCTTCCAAAATGAATCGCGAGAGTTTATAGAGCTTCTATCATACTGTCGTGATCATATGGTAAGTGAAGAAAAGCTTGAAGAGTCAGTGAAGCGATTACTCAGCACCTGTGGTAATCATGCCACTCTCGAGAAGTTGCGTGCTCTTTTGGGGAATAAGTCTTTTGTAGCACCAACAGTAGAGACAAAAGACAATATAACCCTAAAGGCTAAAGAACAGCTATCGTGGATTACAGAATTAATGCATCAAACAAACGACAATGGACAATATAAACAATCAAATAACAGAATATAGCAAGGCTCTCAGACTGCCTGTCTTCAGGCGTGATTATAAAGAGCTTGCCCTCGAGGCTGCCAAAGACAGAATCGATTATGAGGAATATCTCCTTAAACTTATGGAGCGTGAATGGGAGGCTAAGTCGGAGAATCGTAAAAAGTCACAGATAAGAAATGCACGGTTTCCTTCTAAAATGTATCTTACCGATCTTGAGCGTGAACAGCTGCCTCAGGGTGCCAGAGAGAAACTGCCGCTTCTTGAGAGATTAGACTTCATAGCTTCAGCACAGAATGTGATACTCGCGGGAAACCCGGGTACGGGAAAAACCCATATCGCGATAGGGCTTGGACTTAAAGCCTGTATGCAGGGGTATAAAGTACTGTTTACAACCGTACACCGTCTGCTTACCCAGCTGCGAGAGTCGCAATCTGAACGCACCTTAAAACAGGTAGAAAACCAGTTTGAAAAGTATGACCTGGTAATATGTGATGAGTTTGGTTATATCTCTTTCGATAAACAGGGAGCAGAGCTGTTGTTTAACCATCTCTCTTTGAGGGTGGGAAGAAAATCAACCATCATAACAACAAACTTAGGTTTTGACAGATGGGAAGAGATCTTCGGAGATCCTGTTCTTACGGCAGCACTTGTAGACAGGCTTACCCATAAGGCATATCTTGTAAATATGAACGGAGTATCATACAGATTGAAAGAAACAAAAAAAATGATGACAGAGCAATGAAGAAAAAAGTAAAAATAAGAACACCCGTTAACTCTTGGTGGCGGTACCGCCACCAAGAGTTAAATAAACTTTGAGATTAAATTAAAATGGTATACTTTTGGAATGGAATAATGGTATACTTTTGGGTTAATATAAACATAAAACAGAGTTTTGGTAGTATATCCTTGTTTACATTATTGTTAGTGTAGTATTATCTATGTTTATAAATATCCTGGGTGGAGTAAAACTGCTTAGGATGTTATTTATGATTATTCAGGGATTATTCGCTTTAGCTTTATTGATACCTTCAATTGCAGTTGGAGTACGCCGTATGCACGATATTGGCAAAGGTGGAGGATGGATTCTGGTAAATATGATTCCACTTATTGGATCTATATGGTTTATTCTATTGGCTATCAAAGATAGTGAGCCAGGTCCGAATAGATTTGATAAATAATATAAATTTACTTTTATGAAAAAGAAGAGTATAACTAGGTATTACATAATAGTGGCTATTCTTTCAGTGTTGGTAATGTCTTGAAGAGGTGGCACTTCATCTGAGAAATCTAAAAACCCACAAATCACCATTACAACAGAAGTAGAGGTTGGCACACTATTTTCGTTTTATTTTGAGCGGAGCGCCAATGATACCGCAGCCATTTGGGTTGATTTGAATAATGATAAAGTTCAGGATGAAGGGGAACTGATTTATCCCGATGAGCTAACAGAATTTAAAGGAATCTTAGATGCCAATACCTTCACCATTTATGGTGATGTAAGCTATATTAACTTGAATGTGAAGAAAATAACCAATTCGGATATTTCAAAATGCCCAAACCTAAAGGAGTTACAAGCAACTAGTAATAAACTTACATCCATAGACTTAACAAAGAATGTTCAGTTAACCGATTTGCAAATAGCAAATAATGAGTTGACAGAATTGGATTTGAGTAATAATGCAGAGCTAAAAGAACTTTGGATTGATAGTAATAAAATCAAAACGATTAAAGCAAAGAAATTCAATCAATTAAGAAGAATTATTTGTCAAGATAATGAAATCAGTGCAAAATCGATGATTGAACTTTTCAAAGCAGTACAACACGTTGAAAAACCCGGAGGTGCTGTAGCAGAAGTGAGTTATGACACCGAAGAAGATTTGAATGAGGTGCCGCAAGAAGCGGTGGATATTGCTAAAAGCAAAAACTGGCGACTTATAAAAACTACAAGAGAGGGTGAAATAGAGTATTAGCCATATGAAAGTCATTGTAAATAGAACAGAGGTTGAACTCTTCAGCGGCGCAAAAGTCGCTGATGCAGTTCGAGCATATTATGTTCGTCGAAAGCTCAAAATTCCAAATCCATTACCTCCTGTTGAGGATCGATACGGAAACAGTGTAGCCCACGATGGCAGGCTGTCAGAGGGGAACAGATTAAGAGTTCAATTAAAAAAATAGAAAAATGAAAAATAATTGATTAAACATAAACATTGGCGATTCGTATTTGAATCTTTTTCTGGGTCGATTATTGAGTTGATATTCCACAAAATTAATATAATCTGTAGGAATACAATCAAAATCAACTTTTTTCGGTATATATTGCCTGACGAGGCGATTAAAATTTTCGTTCGAACCTCTTTGCCAGCTTGCATATGGTTTAGCAAAGAAGAAATCGATATTTAAATGTTTGGCTACCAATTCATGAGCGGCAAACTCTTTCCCGTTGTCAGATGTGATTGTTTTAAGGAAAGGTTTCCATTCCATCAAACAATCAATGGTAGCCGTTGCAAGTTGCTGAGCATCTTTTCCATCTAATTTACGAAGTTTTCCGAATCCGGTAGCTCTGTCATTGATGGTTAAGATAGCGCCTTTGTGATTTTTACCTATAATCAGGTCAATTTCTAAATCACCAAAGCGTTCGCGCAGTTCAACTTCAGGCGGTCTTTGAGAGATGTCTGTGCGATTGGGGATTATACCCCGTTTATCGTAAATCACACTTCGCTTTTTATAGCGACGTCCTCTGTTTCTAAGATCAAGATACAGCGTTCCTTTTTTTCGCTTATCTTGCCAAATAAACTGATAGATTCGCTCGTGTGACACACATTTATCCCCGTTCTTTTTGGCAACACCTGCAATTTGTTCAGGACTGTGTTTTAGACGCAATCTATCTCTGACATATTCCTCTACTTCAGGTGTGAAGGTTCTGGTTTTAGCTTTATACTCCTGACGCTTCAGGTATTTACGATGAGCTAAATCATCTCTGTAAACGCCGGATCGGGCATCTGCATTGTGGCGGATCTCCCGGCTGACAACTGATTTATCTTTTTTAATAACAAGGGCTATTTCTTTTTGATTATAGCCGTTTTGCAACATCGATGCAATAGTATATCTTTGTTCCCTGGTTAAATGACTCATAAATGTGAACTTTAGGCGGAGAACAATTATAGTCATTTTTTCCATCGGAGCAAAGGGGGGGAGTCTTTCCTCCCTAGCTCTGAAAAAATAATCTATACTATCCTGCCGTCAAAGTTGCATTTACTAATTGAATTTACAAATGTAATATATGGATGGAATTTTAAATGAAAAAGTAATAATCTGTTCATGAATAGAATAAACGCGCAAGTAAACAATATCTTTGAGAAAAGGAGGAAAAACTATTTACCTGGTTTACTACTCCCTAAAATATTTCAATACAGAGAAAAAACAAGACCAAATACCTGTTTGTTTGCTATGAAAATTAGGATTAATAGATATAAAGCACCAACCTCACTTGCTATACTTGTTGTGTTGCTGATAATTGGTTTTTTCTGCGATTGCTCAGATGCTCAAAAACAGTTGCAGCAAGCGGAAGCAAATCGAAAAGAGATTTCCGCCGTTTTATACAGAAACAGATACAGTGAAGATTCTCTGAAACTTTTGCTGAAACAATATATTGATGAGGAGAACGATTTTGCTGTAATGCTGGTTTATAAGCAGTTAGGTGTATTTATGCGTGAAAACTCGCGTTTCACCGAAGCAATAAATAATCATCAGGAAGAGTTGGCACTTGCTATGAAGCTCAATGATACCATCGAAATAGTGCAGGCATACAATAATCTGGGAACAGACTTCCGACGGATCGGCTCGCATGGCGAAGCATCAGATTATCATTATCAAGCATTGGATTATGCTGAAGCATATTCACAGGCACATGTGCCGGGAGTTGGAATGAAAAACAGAGTTGTTTCTCTAAATGGAATCGGAAACGTGGGCCTGACACTTGGATATTATGACCATGCTGAAAAATATTTCAGAATGGCGTTGGAAGATGAGCTGAAGCTGAAAAGCAATATAGGTCAGGCCATTAACTATGCCAATATTGGAGCAATTTTTGAAGAGCGGGGACAGTTAGACTCAGCACATGCCTATTATAATAAATCATTGGAGCATAATCGAATAGCCAAATCGGACATGGGAATTGGACTATGCCTTATTCATTTAGGCAAGCTTTATGAAAGAGAGCAAAAATATGAAAAAGCGAAAGATGAGTATATTCAGGCATACGACCTCATGCATCAAATATCCGACAGATGGCACTGGTTGGAAGCATGTATCTCAATTGCCAGAATTAATTTGTTAGACAATAATATTTCTGAATTCGAACACTATATCAGTCTTGCAGAGCAAACAGCAAATGAAATAAAATCGCCAGAACATTTGGCCGAAATATATTTGCTTAAGCACGACTTTGATGTGAGCACACAAGATTTCAAAAAAGCTCTTGAGCACTATCAATTGCAATCACTCATGCGAGACAGCGTGCAGGGATTGCAAAAAACTAATAGGTTTATAGACGTGCGCCTAAGTTACGAGCAAAACAAAAACATTAGGAACATTCAGAGAATTGAGGCGGAGAATAAATCCAAACAACGGTCGACGCATTTGACATTATATTTCACCTTGGCTCTGTCGCTTGTAGGAATTATCATCACAGCACTACTATATTATGCATACAAACAGCGCGTTAGGAGCAACAAAACGTTAAAACAATTGGAGCTAACCAGAAGCGATTTTTTCACAAATATCACACACGAATTTAGAACTCCACTAACCGTTATAAAGGGTTTTAATGACCTATTAATGAGCAGCAAACACTTATCCGAAAAAGAAAAGCATGTTTATAGATCAGCCATAGACAGACAAAGTAATAATTTGCTTAATCTCGTAAACCAACTTCTTGATATTGCCAAACTTAAATCGGGAAAAGAGGCTCCCAACTGGAAACGTGGCGACATAATTTCGTATCTTAGAATGTCGGCCGAAACATTTAAGCTTTTTGCAAAAGAGAAAGATGTAAACCTTATTTTTTATTCTGTGATAGAGTCACAAGAAATGGATTTCATTCCTTTCTATATCGATAAAATTATTGGCAATCTTTTATCAAATGCTATAAAACATACAAAAGAGGGAGATAAAATAGACTTTGTGGTTTCAAAAGGACAACGCCCCGACACCATTAAGATCAAAATATCAGACACAGGAGATGGAATACCAAAGAGTGACTTGAAGCGTATCTTCGAGATGTTTTATCAGAGTACCAATAGTCAAAATGAATCGGGTAACGGCATCGGCCTGGCATTCACCAAGATGATGGTGGAAAAGATGAAAGGAGAAATTGAGGTTGACAGTGAATTGGGCATAGGCTCATCTTTTATTGTGACTTTACCATTAAAAAATAATAACCTAACAAACATTGAGCCACTTCTTGAGCAAAAGAGTTCTTTCTCGCTCTCGAAGATCCAACAAAGGGTTGGAACTAAAGAGACCAACTTATATACTGATATTAATGAAGAAGGAAATACTAATGAACAGCACATTATCTTGATTGTTGAGGACAATAGAGATGTCAACACATATATTAAAACAATACTGAGTGAAAAATATAGGGTGTTAGTTGCCCGAAATGGCGAGGAGGGCTTGAAACTTGCAAAAATGCATATCCCCGACCTTGTGGTTACGGATGTGATGATGCCTGTGATGGATGGCACACAGCTATGCTGCGAAATGAAACAGAATATTATGCTCAATCATATTCCAATAGTTATGCTTACGGCAAAGAGTAGCGACGAAGACCGTATAAAGGGCTTGAGATGCGGTGCCGAGGCATATATTAAGAAACCGTTTGATACAGAGGAGCTGTTCATTACTATCCATAATATACTGGAAAGTCGCAAAACGCTGATTGAAAAATTTATGGAGTCTGCCAATAACATAACAACCGACACTGTTAATAGAGCAGAGAGTGAAGCAAATCTCAAATATCTACATGTCATAACAGGTATTATTCTTACTGAAATGCAAAACCCTGATCTAAACACAGCCTATCTTGCTGAGAGAATGTCGGTAAGCACATCGCAGCTCAATCGAAAAATGAATGGTATAACGGGCAAGTCAACATTGTCTTATATTTTGCATGTGAAGCTAAACAAGGCAAAGAAGATGCTTCAGGAGACTTCTCTCCCTATGTCGGAAGTTGCTCATGAATGTGGATTTTATGATGCCAATTATTTTTCACGCATATTCAAAAAAGAATTTGGAATTTCCCCATCGCAATTTCAGAAGATACATGTTTAGCAATTAGCTTTTAGCTATTAGCCAACAGCTAAAAGCCAAAAGCCAACAGCCAATTAGCACATACAAAACACACATAATCAATCTGATACCACAAACAAATGCACTAATTGTGCTAATTATTTAAACGTTAATGCGTGCTTTATGCTAATTTCTGCGTGATATTTACAGACATATATAATGGATTAATCTCAATTTTGCTGTACAAAAAGATCAATTAAAACCTTATTAATATGAAAGCAAAATTAGCCGCACTCCTGATTTCGGCAGTTGTACTCAGTCAAAATTTATTTGCAGATTCTCCCCTGACTTCCACACCAATTAGTGAAGCTTATAAAGATTCAAAAATAGTTCAGTTAGCTTCCACAACCGAAGGAAGGTTAACGATTGAATTAATGAATTATCTGAATGAAAGTATGCATCCGGTTGAATTTAAAATAGCCGTAATAAATGAATTAGGTTGGGATTTTAATGGTAAAGATAATTCAACCGTCTTTTATGAATATTTGAAAGAAAAAAAATAGATATAAAGACAGTGATGAATTTCTTAACCAAGCAGGAGGTGATTTACTTATTTGTATGGCTTACTTAAAAGCACTGGATGATTACTTTGATGTTGATGAGGCGATTGTTTACGCTAAAAAAGCAACAGGGAAGAATAAGAATAGTTATACAACCAATATTATATGTGCACTCATTGAGGCGCAAAAAGAGATGGGTTCAGATTGGAGTGAGGTTTATAACCTAACGAACAATGTTCGCCTGAATAGATCATTGAATAGAGATATGAAAGAAGAAGCGGTTAAAATAATTTTTGAATACATGGATTTGTACAAATGACTTCGGACTTAATGTTTTAACTTTTAAAACAATTAAAACAATGATGAAAAAATCTATTCTTTCTTCAACAACACTACTGTTTTCAATACTGGCAATTGCACTCTCAACAAGCTGCAATATTAGAGCTTATGAATAGATGTAAATAAATACTGGGCTTTTATTTTTAAATTTATATGAAATACAAACCTATTAAAAATTCCAACTATGAGAAAAATGATTTTTAGCACTCTCGTCTGCCTGATTTTATTCGGGGCAACTGCACAAGCACAAAAGAAAGAAAAAGTAATTCTGGACACCGATATGGTAGAGGTGTTTGACGATGGCATCACGATGATGATGCTTGCCAATGCTCCCAATATTGATCTTATAGGGGTTACCATTGTTGTTGGAAATACCTGGGTTCCTGAGGGAACTGCCTACGCCATCCGACAGTTGGAGGACATTGGAAAATCTCATATTCCTGTTGTACCGGGCATTCGCTACCCTATATTTCCAAGCCGTTTTGAAACCATTAAGAACGAGCGTATTTTGTTTGGTATTGGCGATGCTTATGTAGGTGCTGCGGGATATCCCGAGCCAAAATCGTGGGAATCGGTGTATTTGCAAAAATATGGGTCAGAATCAACTGCGAAACCTTTGGATATGAAGGCGGTCAACTTTATTATCGATGAGGTAAAGAAAAGTCCAAACGAAATAACCATCATTGCCATTGGCACATGTGTAAATCTGGCAACAGCGGTCCGTATGGCCCCCGAAATAATTCCATTGATTAAAAAAGTAATCTACATGGGAGGTTCATTCTTTAAACCCGGAAACACTACGCCCACCGCAGAATTTAACTGGTGGATGGACCCTGAGGCGGCAAAAATATGTCTGCGTTCTCCTTTCAAGGAACAGATTATTGTAGGATTGGATGCATGCGAAAAAATGCCGTTTAAAAAAGACAGGTATAAGAAAATAACTGATATCATTAAAAATCCTGACTTGAAAGCGATGATGAAGCGTAACTTCTTAAACGCACTCTACATCGACGATACAGAATATGTGCATTATATCTGGAACGTAATTGCAGGAGCTATTATGATGGACCCTACCTTAATTACAGAGGAAGTCACACGTTATGTGGATGTGAATTCGCAATTCGGTTTCTCTTACGGGCAATCGGTCGCTTTTGAACGCAATCAACCGGTGGGAACGCAGGAGGCTCGCATTGTACTTACCGTTGATAGCGACAGGCTGTGGAAAATGGTAGAAGACTATTGCAGGGAGTTTTAGTGAGTTGGAACCTGGAAGTAGGAAGTAAGAAGTAGGTAGCTTGAGGAGTCGTCCCTCGTCCCACACGTCCCTCGTCCCCAAAAAAGTAAAAAAAAACAAAAGTAAGACTGAAAAATACAAACTCAAAAAAAAGGAATTATGAAAAAAGTATTTTTAACAATGGCATGCCTGTTCATGGTCATAGCCCTAATCAGTTGCAGTGGTTCTGCACCTAAGCAATTGACTGACCGGGAAATTTTAGTGAAAATTTATGAATCTATGAACGGTTCTAACTGGAAAGGGTCCGAAGCTACGAATTGGCTTAGTGAGAAACCGATTGGGGAATGGGAAGGTGTGAAAACCAATGATGAAGGAAGGGTGATTGCATTGCGGATTGCAGGAGACCATGTAAACGGAATTTTACCTGCTGAGATTGGAGGACTGACTGCATTGGAACAACTTTTTGTTTTTGTCAGAGAATGCGATGCTCCTAATGTTATCCCTAAAGAAATTAGGAGATTGACAAAGTTGAATAATTTGTCCCTTACGGTGCATACAAAGCCAAAAATGGATAAACCGGTATTGCCGGATCTTTCCACCCTTGTTGATTTGAAAAAATTATATCTCAAAGGATTTGGTGGAGTTATTCCTGAAAATATTTCACAATTAAGCAAATTACAGGTTTTGGGACTTCATGGATATGAAGGTAAAATTCCCGAAAGTATTTGTCAGTTAGCGGACCTAACCGAACTTTCCATTTCAATGCCCAATCAACCCGTAAATGGGTTGCCTGAATGTGTTGGCAGGCTAAGCAAGTTAACATTACTTAAGGTAGACTTCAGTATTGGATCTGTAGGTGGAAATAAAGAACCCATTGGAAAATTTCCTGAATCAATATGGGATTTGACAAATCTTGAATACCTGATTATGAATGCTTTAAGCAATTCCGGCGGCCCCATACCCGGCGACAAAGTGGCCAAAATGACCAATCTGAAAAGTGTAACTATAGTCAATTGTGGTCTTACCGGAAAGCTTCCTGTCGAATTATTTGCATCAGGTAAATTAATTGGTTTGGGTTTTTATCAAAACAAACTTACTGGAAGTATCCCGTCTGAAATAGGCACATGTCTCAATTTGGCTACACTCAGACTGAATCAAAATCAGCTCACCGGCAAGATACCTGCAGAATTAGCTAAATGTGTAAAGCTAACTGTATGCGATTTATCGAACAATCAACTTTCGCCTGAACTTCCGGCAGCCATGAAAGCACATCCTAAATTCAGCAATTTTAAATTTTAGGTGGAAATTGAACGCCAATCATTTAAAACATAACGCTATAAAACAATACTATGAAGCTATTTGTCAACGATGAGGAAGCAACGATACATAACGGAGCCAAAGTATTTGATGTAATGCGGGGCTATTACATGGCTCGCAACAAAAAACTGCCCCGGAAAATGCCAATCGTGACCGATGCCTATGGCAATAGCGTAGCTCCCGATGGCGCCCTGAGCGAAGGAAATCACTTGTACATTAAAACTAAAAAACAAACGCACAATGAAAACAATAACAACATCACAAAAGCTAATCTGCGGTATTGCTCTGCTTGGAACTACACTTTTGATAAGTTGTGGCACAAACCGCAAAGTAAAAGTAGCTGAGCTTCCCAAAGCAAAAACGATAGAAATCCTTGCCGTGAACGATATGCACGCAGCCATTGATAATTTCCCCCGGCTTGCCTTTATGGCTGACAGTTTGCGGAATATATACCCCAACTTATTGCTTATTTCGGGTGGTGATAATCAAACAGGAAACCCGGCAAACGACCAATATCCCGAAAAGGGAATACCCATCATTGAGCTGATGAACGCCGTGAAATTTGATATGTCGGCAGTGGGTAACCACGAGTTTGACTCCCGCCTTGTGGGTTTTGCAAACATCACACACAAAGCGAAGTTTGATTTCCTTAGTGCCAATATCGATCTGCCGAAAACACCCGATTTTCGCATTAAACCATATGTAATAATCAAAAGCCCAAATGGGCTGAGAACAGCCTTTGTGTCCTTTTTGGACATAAACGACAATGGAATTCCGGACACACACCCGGATAATGCAAAAGGATTTGGGTTTAAAGACCCGTTTCAAATCGCCAAAGAATATCTCTTCCTGAAAGACAGTTGCGACGTATTTGTGATGGTGAACCATCTCGGATTTGAAAACGATGTGAAATTAGCCAATCAACTGCCGGCAAATAGCGTAGATGTAATGATTGGCGGACACTCGCACACCAAAGTCGAAAAAGATCAAATCCACAATGGAATTATGATTACGCAGGCCGAACGGAAACTCAAATATGCAACGCTCATTAAGCTGAGAGTTGGTCCCGAAGGAAAGGTGGGTAGAGAAATGCAGTTGCTAACCGTGGGCAAGAAGGGGAATTCCCGTGCCGACATTCAAACAATGGTGGATGCCTACAACAACAATCCGGCATTGACCGAAACCATCGCAATAGCCGAAGACGATTTTTCAAACTACGAAGAAATAGGATTCCTGATGACCGATGCCATACGCTTTGCTTCGGGAACCGACCTTGCTTTTATCAATCCGGGTGGGGTTCGTATATCAACGCTTGCCAAAGGTCCGGTGCGTACCAAGGACGTTTATGAAATGGATCCTTTCGGCAACGAAATAGTGCTGTTTAACCTTACAGGCCACGAAATGCGCAATCTGTTTCTCAGTGCATTCCTACTCGATGACCATTTGCCCATTTATCCTTCGGGAATGACTATGCGCTATATGCTAAACCCCGATGGGAAGCTTAAAGATGTGGAACTTTTAACAACCGACGGAAAACCGTTTGATATGGACAAAACGTATTCCGTAGTCATGAACGATTATATGGCTTCGGTTTATAAATACGACCACAACGATCCCGGACAGGGACTGTTTCGTCCTTCAGCAGAAACCACCATTGAATACCTTAAAGGGCTGAAAACCATTCCAAGTTATAGAGGAGTGACAAGGGTGGAGATGGTGAAGTAGGGAGTAGGGAATAGGGAGTAGGAAGTAGGAAGAGTAGGAAGAAAAAACGAAGTATTTTTTGTAGCCGATAGGCTGGTCGATAAACAAGAATAATGTAAAAACTTTTAATAAAACAGATGACAATGAAAACAACCAAATTAATTAATGTTCTGATTTTAGCGATTGCGCTGGTCATAAGCTTCAGCGCCTGCAAGAAAGCCACTCAGGATTTTGTAGAAGAAAAGGTGCCTGCCGACAATGCTTCCATTACCGGAACACTTGCCGGTAAAATTAACCATGATGAGCTTGATATGAGCGACAAGGCATCCTGCACCTTCGATCGTTTCCCATGGACGGTTGCAAAATTTCAGGAATTGCAGGCACAGGTTTCCACCGAGCCGCAAGGCGCCGTAACCATGGTGTTGATTGCCATGGAAATATACCGCAAATACCCCGTTTTTGGCGAAAAGTGTTTGTATCTGGCAACCACTGAAAATGAACACGATCCCAACAATCCCGGGCGTATGAGCAAGGACCGGATAATGCATCGCCTCAGCGAACTGCTTCGCGGTAAAGATGAATATTATGCGCGTCCCTATCAGGTAGCCGCTTACCTGAAAGGTGCCCATCAGCAAAACGGATACATACCTGAAAAGCCCTATACCGTGGAAGTGGAGGCTATGAATTCCAATTATGAATACAACAGTAAAATGGATGCTAAATTCATTCAGTACTATGTGCTCACCGGCGGTAAAGACAGCGGCAAAGACATCATTCGTGTAATCAAACCCTGGGACAGCAAATATTTTCTAGTCGATAATTTTCCCGGACTTTATTCACAGGTAAAAGAGCTGCCCGGCAGCAAAACCTGGGACGATAACATGTTTATTAAGTAAGTGGTAATCCGTATTAACGTGAATAAATCATGCTGATAATTCATCAGTAGCAAACACCAGACTAAAAAACCTTATTAATATGAAAGCGAAATTAGCCCTACTCCTGATTGCGGCAGTTGTACTCAGTCAAAATCTATTTGCAGATTCTCCGCTGACTTCCACACCAATTAGTGAAGCTTATAAAGATTCAAAAATAGTTCAGTTAGCTTCCACAACCGAAGGAAGGTTAACGATTGAATTAATGAATTATCTGAATGAAAGTATGCATCCGGTTGAATTGAAAATAGCAGTAATCAATCAACTGGGCTGGGGTTTTAATGGTTTTAACAATGCCTACTACTTCTATGAATATTTGCAGGAGAAATATAACTTTAAAGACACAGATGAATTCCTTAATCAGGCCAGTGCTGATTTGCTGATTTCTTTGGCTTACCTGCAGGCAATGGAAAACTATTTCAATGTTGACGAGCCAATTATTTACGCACTCAAAGCAAGGTCGAAGAACAACGAAAGTTACACAATCAATATTATTTGCGCACTGATTGAGGCACAAAAAGCGATGGATTCAGATTGGAGTGAGGTTTATAACCTAACGAACAATGTTCGCCTGAATAGATCATTGAATAGAGATATGAAAGAAGAAGCGGTTAAAATAATTTTTGAATACATGGATTTGTACAAATGACTTCGGACTTAATGTTTTAACTTTTAAAACAATGAAAATAATGATGAAAAAATCGATTCTTTCTTCAACAACACTACTGTTTTCAATACTGGCAATTGCACTCTCAACAAGCTGCAACCAGGCCGCCCGCAACCAGGAAGATAATACTTCCGGTTCTTTGATGGGAAAAACAGATGCGCAGCAAATTGCTTCGGGCGATAAATGGCTGAAAAGCATCTTTCAATGCTCCGCTGAAATCGGCTACTGTCTGCCTGATGAGAAGAAAGTGTTTACCGAACGGTATCTTGAGTTTTATCACGAAAAGCTCGAAATCTATGAATACCCTGAATTTGAGGCACAAGAAGAGCAGATAGCTGCCGAAAAAGTGTTTAAAAACAAATGGAAAATGATTTATCCTTTGGGTAAGGAAGTTTGGGCCCCGTTTGGAATGGGAAACGGCATGGAAGCAGGCGATAAATTAGAAAATGTGACCATAACCCACCTTTCTGATTTGAAATTTACAGCACTTATTGACTACGGTGAAGAGAACGTTTTTTTCAATACTCTAGTGCTTATCCCGTCGGCCGATGCATTTTTGATAGACTATATTGAAACAGCGTTAATCGATGTACATCAGGGTCATATAAATCTTCCCTTTTTACAAAATCTCGCACTTGCTAAATTTCAATTGGGAGCCAATCCCGATGATGCAAAACGTTTGTTGGGTAAACCACAATCTGAGAATACAGAAACAGAACCTTTGGAAGTTTCCGGTTACATAGATGAGGATTATATTGTGACGACCACAACCATGGAGTACGACGGCATTCAGTTAACCTATCAGGACGACCGCATGACTCACGCCTATATCACTAAGCCGGGGAAGGGTTTCGGATGGATTATTTGCGAAGATAAAAACTGCGATAAAGATTTTTTGATCGAGAAATTCGGACTCACTAAAGACGATTTATTTGAAAATAAAGACGGTAATAAAGCCTTCATAAGCATGGAGATTCTTAATATAGAAGTCAATTTTGATGAGAATGACCTGGTTAAAACGATAGAGTTTAACAGTGGGCCTTGATGGATTAAGATAAAGTGAGAAGCATGAATTAATAACAGAATCTTTTCATCTATTAGTAAAAGATAATTTCACACAAAATTGCACATTCAAAAACAAAGATAAACCATGAAATCGAAAATTTATCTGATCGCATTTCTTGCAATACTTTTTTCATGTACAGGTGAGAATCAAAAAGGCGCTACCGTCGAAATTTCAGGCACCATGAAACAAAATGAAATTGCGGGAGAAACAACCGATGCTACAGTCGTAAATATTAAAGATATATTTCTACTGCTGCCCGATGATGCATTTCCCGAAGCAATAAGTTTAACCAATCGAGAGCTGCTGCTTAATAATATTGGTGAAGATAAAGCTTACGATATTTCATCAACTCCCATTGATGTGTGCGATGTGAAAAACGGATATTTAAGCCTTACCGGAATGCAGTTTGGATGGGAAATGTGCTACTGGAATCTGAAAGACGGCCGCAAGTTGGTAGCTATAAATAATGGTACGGAATCGGGAAGTGAAATAAGGACATTTTTTTACCAAAACGGAAAACTTGCCGAAGATCCCAATTACCGTTTGGGCGGAAATCAAAATTATAAGTTGACTGACTTTATTAATGTTTCGCAGCTATCGGCCGATACCCGAAAATTTGCAGAAAAGCAATTTGCCAAAGGTGACTATGCTATTTATTACAAACTACCCCAGACCGGAACATCTATAAAAGTAAGCATAGATGCTTATCAATTAATGGATTACGATGAAGCCCGTGAAATTCCTTATGAAGCAATCAAAGAAGTTACGCTAAAATGGAATAACGAAAAATGGGAAAGGTAGCATTCTACTTTAAAAACGTATTACAAATGAAAAAAACAATCTATTTCTTAGCAATCTTTGCCATACTATCCGCTTGTAGAGAGGGCAATCAGGAAAATGGCCACAATGAGCTGCAACCTGCTGATACAACTGTGGCAGAAGTCATTTTGGAGAAACCTGCAGATATTGCCTACACGCAATGCCCCTTAGCATATCTTATTGATGGCCAATTGTATTTCCACAGTTTTGACGATAACAAAAAAGTAAAATTCGTCGAAGAATCTGATACCATTTTTAATTTTACCTTCGATGCAGAAGGAAAAACATTGTATTACAGTGTAGAGCGTGATGGTTCGCTATGGCTCAAATCTGCTGTCATTAGCGATTCGAAAATTACACCACAATGGGTGGTTGATTGGAAACTGAAAAAAGACGACTGCATAACCGACACCTATGGCGAAATAAGCCCGCTTCTTTACCATAAAGGAGAACTGCTTATGGAGCACGGCTTTGTTTGGGACTACTACGATTTTAGGAAATTTGACATATACTCCATTGCCGGAAAAGAAAAAAAATCTCTGGACAAGGAATCTGACGGACGGGTTTTAGGAAAATTCATGACGGAACTTCCTCGTAATAAAGCAGATCAGTACTTCAAAACAACAAAACAACAACTCTATTATACGCGCAACAATGTAAAAGTGTGTTTGTCTGACAAACTGGATTTTAATGTGCTGAGAAATAAAGAGAGTGAAGATTATTGGGTTGAAACAGAGTTCATCTCATTTACGCTTTCACCGGATGAGACAAAAATTCTTTACGGTACAATCATTGAGATGGGCGATTTAGGACACGGTCCTTATTGTATAGCCAACAAAGATGGTAGTAATCAGATGATACTAGAACAAACGGATATCGGGAGCAATAAAAATCCTGTATGGCTCAAAAACAACAGTATAATATTCACAGATTATGAAAAAAATCTGTTTGTTGCAAACAACGATGAGCTTTCCATCCAAAAAATTGCAGAAAATGTTTCGCTTTATGGAGCGAGGTAATAAAAGAGCAATGGCAGGTGGAGAACTTCTCCGCAGTCAGCCTCAACTTTCGGCCTCAATCTAATAATTATCATTATTAAGATAAACAAAACAATTATGACAGCTACAGCAAAAAAATCATTCCTTTTCCGGATTTACGGAACACATGCACTCAAAGATGACCTTGGTACAATCCTTACAGGACACATTGAATACGGCAAAGTGTGTTTAAATGACCAGGTGGTGTATGCCGACAAAAGCCAGACCCCCGTTTTTGAATGCACAATTGCCGATATTGAACGATTGCCCATGACCAGGCTCACCGAAGCCTCTGCCGAAGAAATGGGACAAAGGAGTATAACCATGCAAATTTTCGGACATTTAAGTCATGAGTTTGAAACAGGCGGCTTTATTATGAAAATTAAATGAAAGCCCTTGCCCCACAAAGTCCATTAATTCAAGCCTCCAACTATTAAAATTTAACAACCATGAGCAAACTAACGTATTTTATCATTTCCCTTGTCCTACTTACAGTGTGCAACGGCAACCCCGGGAAAACAGATACGCAGCCAGGCAGCGTAAACTACGAAACTTACCACAACGATCGCTACGACTACACCGTTGAATATCCCGATTTCCTTATTCCGCAAGGTGAAGCGGATAGCGGAGACGGGCAAAAATTCATTTCGGAAGATCAAAAAATCCAACTGATCGTTTATTATGAGTTCAAAGATGATCCCACTAAAGATGGTGAACCTCCTTCGGTTGAAAAGGCCTACGCAGAGGATTTAGCTTTCATTACAGGAGTTCTCAGTAAAAAGCTCGAAGACAACCACTATATTATCAAATATAAGGTTGATAATATGTTGCACACTGATTATACTGTGTTTAATGATAGATATTTCACCATTCGCTTCGAATATCCCGAAGAAGAGAATGACAGGATGGAAGGCGTTATTGAACATATAATCAATTCTTTTAAATTGGAAGTGCTTGATTATAATGCAAATGCGCAAAATGGCAATGCTTCTTCCGGAGAACCAGAAGATCTGTTTCCCGCTTTTATCGAGGGCTTCCTGAACGATTGCTATTGGGGGAAAAACTTTAGCAGCCTGCTCAAGAACAATGACAAAAC
This sequence comes from Petrimonas sulfuriphila, assembly GCA_038561985.1. Lineage (NCBI taxonomy): Bacteria > Pseudomonadati > Bacteroidota > Bacteroidia > Bacteroidales > Dysgonomonadaceae > Petrimonas > Petrimonas sulfuriphila. The sequence continues at coordinate 2,161,169 of CP073276.1, forward strand.
ACTGGCTACATACATTGATTCGAAAATGGATGTAAGACGATACCACGCTCCAGGTACTGTCACAAAATTGGCGACCAGAGCTGAAAATTTTGGCTTTACTGAATATGACGACTATGATCTAAAGCCGATGCATGATGGAGAAATAATACTTGAATATATAAACGATGGCGGGTCTCCTGAAGACCTCATTTATACAAACAGCAATGTTGTCTATTATGTTGCGATAGAAAAGGTTCCTGAGCTGCTTGTTAATATGGAAACCTTTGAAACAAAACCGGTAAAAACAGCCTACCCAAATGCAAAACTCATGGCAGTCTATTTACCCGATAGATATCTTAATCCCCGCGGATTTTATTTCATCAACACACCCAATGGCTGGAAACTTGCTTTTGTGGATGATTCGTTTGGTGGGGCGTAAACTGAAAAAAGACGATTGCATAACCGACACCTATGGCGAAATAAGCCCGCTTCTTTACCATAAAGGAGAACTGCTTATGGAGCACGGCTTTGTTTGGGACTACTACGATTTTAGGAAATTTGACATATACTCCATTGCCGGAAAAGAAAAAAAATCTCTGGACAAGGAATCTGACGGACGGGTTTTAGGAAAATTCATGACGGAACTTCCTCGTAATAAAGCAGATCAGTACTTCAAAACAACAAAACAACAACTCTATTATACGCGCAACAATGTAAAAGTGTGTTTGTCTGACAAACTGGATTTTAATGTGCTGAGAAATAAAGAGAGTGAAGATTATTGGGTTGAAACAGAGTTCATCTCATTTACGCTTTCACCGGATGAGACAAAAATTCTTTACGGTACAATCATTGAGATGGGCGATTTAGGACACGGTCCTTATTGTATAGCCAACAAAGATGGTAGTAATCAGATGATACTAGAACAAACGGATATCGGGAGCAATAAAAATCCTGTATGGCTCAAAAACAACAGTATAATATTCACAGATTATGAAAAAAATCTGTTTGTTGCAAACAACGATGAGCTTTCCATCCAAAAAATTGCAGAAAATGTTTCGCTTTATGGAGCGAGGTAATAAAAGAGCAATGGCAGGTGGAGAACTTCTCCGCAGTCAGCCTCAACTTTCGGCCTCAATCTATTTATTATCATTGCAAAGGTAGTAAGACTATCTGCGGAAAGGGCTACCGAAGGTTTAGTTCAACAGCGGTTTGGCAAACGTTGTGCGTCATCCAATAAAAAAACCTTGCTAAAATGAAACACTGGACATGCTTACCTATTTTCACAATCATTGCCTGCACTAATCAGCAGCAGAAAGCTAATCGCCCTGATACTTTGGTTTCAGACCCAATAACAACTGAGACAGACAATTAATATGAACAAGAGATTTTAAATCTACATCCATCCTATGTTCATCTTCTTGACTTTTCCGATAGAGCAAAAGCGGAATGGACTCGAAGAGATAATTTATTAAATCAATTGAATTAGGCGCATTGCCAATACGCTTAAAAGCCTTATCTTATGTATATATTAATATAAAACCACCCCACTTTTCAATCTAAAAGTATACCACTTATTAACCTGAACGGATTTTATCTGTTCACCATAAATGATAAGTATGTATACAAAACAAGAAATCATCATTCGAAGTCACCGTGAAGGTCACAGTCAGCGTAAAATAGCTCGCGATCTTCACATCAGCCGCAAGACGGTCAAGAAATACCTCGATGAACATGCCTCATGTTTGCAATCAAGCACTTATAAAGAGAAGGCTCATTCGGGTAATCTGTTCCTGCAGCCGGTTTACCGGCTCTCCCGGGCTCGGTCAAAGCTGAAACTCACGCGCGAAGTGGAATCGGCTATCGATAATTTGCTTGCGGTGAACGAACAAAAAAAAGCCCAAGGTCTGGTCAAACAAATGCTCAAAAAGAAAGACATTTTGGAGCAACTCCACCTGCAGGGATTTGACATCGGTTACACCACGGTGTGTAATTATATTGCCGGCAAAGAAAATCGTCAAAAGCCAAAAGAAGCGTTTATCCGTCAGTCTTACAACCCGGGCGAGAGCTGCGAGTTTGACTGGGGGGAGATAAAACTGCTCATCGGGGGTAAATGGCGCAAGTTTCACCTTGCCGTTTTCACCGGCGCTTACAGTAACTATCGGCAAGCCTATATTTACCATGGGCAGGACACCTTGTCTTTCCAGGAATCTCACGTACGTTTCTTTGCCTCGGTGGGGGGAGTTTACCCCCGTATGGTTTACGACAACATGCGTGTGGCGGTGGCCCGTTTCGTGGGGCGTCATGAAAAAGAACCCACCCGTGCCTTGTTGGAGATGCGTGCGCATTACGGATTCACTCATCGTTTCTGCAACGCTTACCGGGGCAACGAGAAAGGGCACGTGGAGCGCAGCGTGGAGTACGTTCGCCGCAAAGCTTTCGCTCTGAAAGACGATTTTGAAACCCTGGAACAGGCCTCATCGCATCTGTCCCGGATTTTGAAAGATTTAAACGGTCGTAAACAGCAGGGTTACGGCAAGAGCGCTGAAGAACTGTTTGCCCAAGAGGTGCCGGTGTTGATGCCTCATCCCGCTTCGGAGCTTATATGCAGTGAACAAATTCAATTACGGGTGGATAAGTACGCCACCGTTTGTTACCGTACCAACCGCTACTCGGTGCCCGATAATTTAGTGGGAAAGTTCGTCGAAATGAAAGCCTCGAGCCGAAGCGTGGAGTTGTATCATGGAGAGGAACGCGTCGGCCTTCACGCGCGAAGTTACGGTAAACACGAATGGGTGGTGCACATCGCGCACTACCTGTCCACCTTTCAAAGGAAACCGGGCGCTTTAGCCGGCAGTGTGGCCTTGGCACAAAGTGGCTATCTAAAAAAACTATACCTGGATTTTTTCAGCCATCAGCCACGTGAATTTATCGGTCTGCTCTCCTTCTGCCATGAGCGTAAAATCAGTCAGCAGAGATTGGAGGAAACCGTCGCTCGGCTGTTGGATTGTCCCTGTGTATCCCTTAGCGTGGAGAAGCTGCGCGCCTTGTTGGGCAACACTATCGAGCAAGCCCCCAGCGTGCCCCAGGACACTATCTGCACTATGGCTCAAAGGCAACTTGCTTACATAACCGGATTAATGGCTTAAAACGACAACAAATGGAAACAACACATCAAGACATCGTAGCCTACAGCAAAGAGCTCAGGTTGCCCGTTTTCAGACGGGACTACAGAGAGCTGGCAGTGGAGGCGGCCGCCTCGGGACTCAATTATGAAGCCTACCTGCTCACGTTAATGCAGCGCGAATATGAACTGCGGCTTGAAAACCGTAAAAAAGCCCAGATACGAAACGCGGAGTTCCCCTCCAAAATGTATCTGAGCAATCTGAACCGCTCCCAACTGCCCGCGGGGGCACAGGAAAAACTGCCTGTATTGGAGCGGTTGGATTTTATAGGCGCCGCCCAAAACGTGATTCTCTCGGGCAATCCCGGAACGGGCAAAACGCACATCGCCATCGGCTTGGGGCTGAAAGCCTGCTTACAGGGTTACAAGGTGTTTTTTACCACCGTCCACCGGCTGCTTACCCAGTTGCGTGAATCGCACTCGGAACTATCGTTAAGAAAGATTGAGGCCAAGTTTGAGAAGTACGACCTGGTTATCTGCGACGAGTTCGGATATGTCTCTTTCGATAAAAAAGGAGCCGAACTGCTGTTCAACCACCTATCGCTCAGAACCGGAAGAAAGGCAACCATCATCACCACCAACCTGTCCTTTGACCGGTGGCAGGAAATCTTCGGTGACCCGGTACTCACGGCTGCCCTGGTAGACAGAATCACGCACAAAGCACACTTGGTAAATATGAACGGTTATGACAACAATCTAATTATGTGAATTGTGCTGCACATCCTCCATCTAACTTCATTATAACAAAACTCTTACTATATATACTTTCCATAATCACTTTCCATAACTTTACTGTGGCATATTACACAAACAACATTAAAAAACAAAAGTTATGGAAATCCAAAATGTAATTGATCGTGCCAATCAACTGCTTACAGAGGCCCGGTATACAAGTTCCCGGATCTACACCTATAACTGGTTGTGGAAAAAAGGAATACTTTCGTACATGACCGCCAAAAGCTTGGTTGACTTCGACGAGAAGGTAGGTAAAGAATGTGTGCTTACCTTCCATGACGGTAGTACCGTCACATTCTACCATCGTGATTTGATCAAGAGCGTTGATGTCTTGATCAATGTATTTTTGAACGATAATCTGGGCAAGAGGCTGCACACTCCCGCGCAGTATCCCTTCAGAGGTGAAATTGGAACTGCAGCCGAAGATTATTTTGAATCCTTGAAAGCCCATGGTATAAGCGAGAAAAAAACTATACAGGCCTACAAAAGAATAATCAGCAACTTCGTTGAGTACATGTTTGAGAGCGGAATCAGTCATATATCCGGGATAATCGAAGACTGTATTGTAAATTTCATAGAAAGCCGCCAGTACCGCCAGAAAGAGTATATGGGAACGATACGCCGCTTCCTGAATTATCTTTATAAAGAGAATCTCATAGCCAAGGACTATTCTTATGTTCTTCGGTCTCCGGGCAAGAATATCGATCATATCAAAACACCATCATTCTATAGTCCAGAAGAAATACGGCAATTGGAAGAGTCGATATCAAGAACCAGCAATGTCGGGAAACGTGACTACGCAATGGTTGCATTATGTTCCAGGCTTGGACTGCGAGTATCAGACGTGGCAAGCCTGAGCCTCAAAGATATTAACTGGGAGAACAATAGCATCAACATCATACAGTACAAAACTGGAAATCCACTGACCCTCCCCCTATTGCCTGTCGTAGGCAATGCAATAATCGACTATCTCAAGAATGCACGTCCAAAGTCTACATCAAACAAGGTTTTTCTAAGTTGCCGCCCACCATATGGTGAAATGACTCCGGGTTCGGTTCATAGTGCAATCGCTGTCGCTTTTAGAGAATCAGGAGTTGACTTCGGTGACCGTCATCATGGTGGCCATGCCCTGAGGCTCAGCCTGGCTCAGAGGATGCTCGACAAATCCATACCAATACCTGTCATATCCGAGACACTGGGGCATACGCAGGTGGATACAACAAGGACATATGTTCGAATAGACCTTGCGCACATGATGAGGTGCGTATTGGATGTCCCGGAGGCCAGTGATGCCTTCTACACACAGAGAGGAGGATGGCTTTATGGCTGATCCGTTTAACTACAAGGGAGTATTGGCACCTTATATGAAGGCCATAATCCGCATGAAAGAAGCCTGTGGACAGACGATCATATCGACGAAATGGGCTTATAAGGAGTTCGACGAGTTCACGATGCAATATGGACTTACAGAGCCGGTTATCACCAAAGAGCTTACAGATGCGTGGGCAGCGACAAGACTCAATGATTGTAGCCGGACGTTCCATGGAAAATGCTCACGGATTGCCCAGTTGGCAAAATACATGAATGAACATGGCATCAATTCTTATATAATGCCATTGCCAAAATGTGATAATGATCGTGCATTCGTACCGTATATCTTTACGGAAAAACAAATGCAAGATATTTTAAGTGAGGCGGACCTTCTATTACGGAGAAGTCACAGGAAGGATGACCCGATCATATCCATACCTTGCCTGCTTCGTCTTCTTTACAGTACGGGTTTGAGAATCACGGAAGCTGTCTCTTTAAGGAACAAGGATGTGGACTTGAAAAGGAATATACTGCGAGTGGGAACATGGGGCAGTACGAAGAATGGAGAAGAGCGTTTGGTGCCGGTATGCGGTTCACTTAAGGATAACCTCTTGAAGTATCTGCATTACAGGAATATGTTGCCTATCAAGGGTATAAACTACGCTGAACATGCTTTCTTTGTAAAACTTAATGGAGACGCGGTCTCTTCAGCAAATGCTTATCGATGGTTCAAAAAGGTATATACACGCTGTGGCATTGCGTATCGGGGGGAACACTTCGGTCCACGCGTTCATGATCTGAGACATACCATGGCAGCTCATTCACTTGTAAAGATGATAGGGGAAGAGATGGATATCTATGCTGCACTTCCGTTGTTGGCCGCGTGCCTTGGGCATAAGACTCTAACTGCAACAGAAGGATATGTGCGCCTCACATGTAGTGAATATCCCGACCTATTGCGGCAGTGCTCATCTTTGAACAACTTTATATATGGCAAAGAAGATGGCATCGAATGACTTCGCAAAACAACTCTCAAGATTCCTGGGTACATATCTGCCCCACGAAAGGAATGTCAGTCCCAATACGGTGTCTGCTTATCGAGATGCGTTTATATCTTTCCTTTTATACTTGAGAGATGAAAAGCATATTAAAGCAGACAAGGTTACACTTGCTGATACAAACAGGGATAATATCATCGGATACCTGCAATGGCTAATTGACAAGCAAGGCTGCAGTATTGCAACCCGAAACAACAGGCTGGCTGCTGTCAGATCCTTCGTGTCGTATCTTCAGTACGACAGTGTGGAGCATATGGACCAGTGGCAAAGAATCCTGGCAATCAGAGGACTGAAAAAGGGACACACAACTCCCTCGCACTTCACCAAAGAAGGGATAAAACTCTTGCTTGAACAGCCGGACACGACCGACCCGAGGGAACTGAGGCATCTTGCAATACTTGCCTTGATGTATGATACCGGTTGCCGGGTTCAGGAACTCGCTGACTTGACGATAGAATCATTGAGAATACAATGTAAACCATACTCAATCAAAATCTATGGAAAGGGGCGGAAAACGAGGATCGTGCCTTTATGTGAACATGTCGTTGATATCCTGACCAAATACATGATCTGCTATCACGTTGATACGGATATCGGTAAAAAGAATCCACTCTTTTGCAATAGCTCGAGGAACAAACTCACAAGGGCAGGTATAACGTATATACTGAAAAAATATGCTGTAATGGCTCGAATAAGCAATCCGAATCTCATTCCCGAGATCACGAGTTGCCATCAACTGCGACATAGTCGGGCAATGCACCTTCTTCAATCAGGTGTCAACCTTGTATGGATACGGGACTTATTGGGACACTCCTCCATACAGACAACTGAGATATATGCGAGAGCCGACTCGAAACAGAAAAGAGAGGCTATTGAAAAGGCATCTGAAAATCTCACTCCTTCTGGTGTTATTGGAGAATGGGTTGATAATAATGACTTGATCTCATGGCTCAAAGGACTCGGTAAGAAATGAATATTATGTAAAGTCCAAATGTGAAGCATGTTTGTAATATGCCGATAATCAATATGCTTTGCACTGGACTTTACATAATTAATTTGTTGTCATAACCCTCGTTATGGAAAGCTTTCCATAATTACGGGGAGTCATACAGAATTAAAGAAACAAAAAAAATGATGAATATACAATGAAAGGAAAGAGAAACAAAATAAGAGCACCAACCTTTTGTTAGTATTGCTATTTTGGCGGTACCGCCAAAATAGCAATACTAACAAAACAAGTTTGCAAATTAATTTTAAATGGTATACTTTTGGATTGAAATACTGGTATACTTTTGGGGTGAAATAAACATCCACTAAAACAAACTCTTGAAACTCGCGGATAAATTGCTCGTTGAGCTGTCCGAAAGCAAGGTCGGAAGCGTTAAACTTCTTTTTGATAAACTCCGCCAAAGCTCGGCGAGTATAGGTGTAAGTTGGGAGTGTTCCTGCCGCACGGTCAATACCTATTCGGGCTTTTAGTTCGTCAGTAAGACGGTCAAATAGCCGGAGGAGTGTCATTTGGGTATCAACACTGCCCTGAAATTGGTTCTTAACATCTTCAGCTGTGAAAGCTTGTTTACGCTCTATCAGCGCATGGTAAGCCTCATTAACAGCAAGCAACAACCTATCCAGCTTGGCATTGGCGGTTACCGCCTCACGACTTTTGCCGTTCAAGCGGCTTTCTCGGGGATTCCAAAGCGAGGGAGTACAGGAGAGTTTGCAGCTGAACTGCACCATCGTCCGTCCGACAGTGATGCGACCCATGATGGGAGTTTTGCCCGACTTGTCGGGAGAGCTTTTTTTGAGGTAAAGCAGAACCTTGAATTTTTCTGTTTTCATAACACTTATAATTTTATGGACTTTGTCGTCAAATATCTGACGACAAAGTTACCGGTTATATAAGTGCTCTTTGATATGCAAAATGCTGTGAATCAAAACAAAAGAACCCGAATCAAGTTCGTTGTTTTGCTGTTAGTTACCTGTTTTGTTTCGGTAACAACCGAGGTAACGAATTGGTAACTGAAATACTGCTGTATTTTGCAATATTCTACTTTTTAGCAAAATGACAATTTGAAGCAAAATGATTCATCTTGAACGAATTACGTTTTATTTGCATCGTTTCGCGGATTACTGTTTCCTTGATTATTATTCATACCTTACGCCATACGTTTGCGACCACTACCACATTAAGTAAAGGTGTCCCTATCGGGACTGTGTCAAAAATGTTAGGTCATACAAATATTGAAAGGTCTTGAAGCGTTCCAATTTGGTTTGCATCGTCAAATCAATCAACATCGCTTCAAACGATTGGATATTATTGAATTGAGTGTAAAAATCAGCAACGAATTGTTGTTGAGAAAACTCAATCGAACGCCTGTTCGAAATTTCGGCAATTATCGTGTTGAATTGTGTGTATCGGGGAAGGATGTCGGCGATTTTGGTCATATTATAGGCTATTCAGAAAATCTTCTAATTCCCACGCAGATATATGTTCAATCCCTTCATTGGTGGGTATCTTGTAATCGTCCATACTTACTACATACTTATCGAAATTGTCATCAATGAGCTTTAAAGAACGGTATTCTCTTTCTATTGTGATTTCTTCTGTAAGGCTAAGAGTTACTTGTAAATAAAGCCTTTTATCGCCTTTTATTGCCACAAAATCGACTTCCGTATCTTTTATTGTTCCTACATAAACTTGGTAGCCTGCACGTCGTAAACTCAAATAAACTGCATTTTCCAAAAGATATCCAACTCCGTATCCGTACCCGGCGTAAAGATAGTTTCGATAAGCCAAATCGTTCAGATAATACTTGCTGTTGCCCGAAATCGTGTCTTTGCCTTTTATGTTGTAGCGTTCGGCACGATGAACGAGAAATGAATTTTCCAAATAATTGGCGTAAGATGAAAGCGTTTCGTAGTTTGTTTTACGCTTTTTCGATGCAAAAAAGTTAATGATGTTGGTTATCGAAATCAAATTGGATGCAGTATTGACTAAATAAACAAACAAATCGTCTAACAACTTTACATCCTTGATATTATAGCGTGCCACAATGTCGCGCAACATCACCGTATCTTTTATGGACGACACGTAATTCTGCTTCATTTCATCGTTGGGCAAGTTGAAAAGTTCGGGCAAGGCACCGCTTTGGAGGAATTTTCTGTAATTTCCACTATTGATTTCCAATCCTGAAATTCCACAAAATTCGGGAAAACTAAACGGGAAAATCTCAAATTCTACGTATCGACCCGACAAAAGCGTTGCCAATTCACCGGATAAAAGATTAGAGTTTGAACCGCTGATAAATAGTTCGCTCGGCTCTGCAAAATCTTGTGAATGTGAGTTTACAAACCGTTCCCACTCATCGATATACTGTATTTCGTCAATAAAAACATACACTTTTCCGCTGGGTTTTAAAGCTTCTCGATAGGTTTTGTAAAGCTGTTCCAACTCAACAGCGGTTCGCAAAGTCGCCAGTTCCATATATTCTTTGTTGATGTAAAGAATATTTTGGCTCTTTACACCTTCGGAAATCAATTTGGATGCGATTTGGCGTAAGATGTAACTTTTACCTGCACGACGCTGACCGACAAGTACTTTTACCAATTTATTGCCAAGATATTGACCAATTTTGTCCGTGTAGAATGTACGAGAATATCCCAAATATATCGGGTTATTATCCCAAAAATTGTACTTTCGAATGGAACTAATTATTTCAATCATAATTGAATATTTTTCGCAAATATAATTATTTTCAAATACACTTGAAAATATTCTTGGTTTTTATTCGAATAATTATGCTGTAACTGATTGAATTTGCTCATCGCATTGGCTTCTATATCGTCGGCAATGTCGATATAAGGTTTCATTGCTTTGTAATCGCTGTGTCCTGTCCATTTCATAACCACATTTGCCGGAATGCCAAGTGAAAGGGCGTTGCAGATGAAAGTGCGACGAGCGGCATGCTTAAAAGAGCATATTTTGGCGTAACCACATCAATGCGCTCATTTCCATTATAGTAGGTTTCAGGCGCAGGCTCATTTATTTCTGCGAATTCCGCCAATTCTTTCAAGTAGGTATTCATACGTTGGTTGCTGATAACAGGCAGTACTTTTCGTTCTTGAAATGCGATGTTTTTGTATTTTTCGAGAATGGTTTTGCTGTGATTGTTCAACTCAATAATTAGACTATCGGCTGTTTTAACGGTAGTAACTTCAATGTGGCCTTCTTTTATGTCACTTCGGTGAAGATTGAAAACATCAGAATATCTTAATCCGGTAAAGCAACAAAATAAAAACCCATCACGGACACGCTACAAGTATTGTTTTTGTTCCGGTATTTGGAATTCCCTAAATTTTGTCAGTTCATCCCAAGTAAGAGAAATTACTTTTTTGAGTGAGTTTTTTAGTTTTGGTTTAGAACTATCATAGGCAGAAAGAGCCTCCGATGGAAGGTCTGGACAAAACCAGATAATAACAAGATGAAAGCCTACAAGTCATTGATTTATATGACTTTGTGTCTTTTATGTCCGATTAAAAGAACACTAAAAAGACCCCAAAAGATACAATTTCGTGCCTAAATCGTTACCGACTACCGATTCCGTTTTGGACAAAACGATAACAATTTGTCCAAATTTCACCGTTTTCTTCCAGTTAATTATAAAATAAGTTACTTTGCAAATAGTAATGAATTGCCGGCATGGAAGTGCCTGAATTAATTTCTGACCACAGCTTGTTACTTCGAATATCCAGCAACCATTATCCTCCAGCATTTGCCATTTTATATAAACGGCTATGTATCGCTATAACGAGAACGGCACGTTGCAAAATACACAAGTGTTCTTGCTACTACTTTCTCTGTCATTGGATATTCATTTGGTGAAATTTCCTTCAACTTTATTCCATAATTATTTAATATAGAGATATAAGCAACTGTGTATGTACTTGTCAGGAAGCGAGAGGTTCCTTGTTATAAGAATGGGAAAAAACTATACTTTTTTAAAGATAAATTGCTTGTTTGGATAGAGAAAGGGAGAAAGAGAACTAAACTTGAGATTCAAGAGGAAGCAGATACTTGGCTCAATAGTAGAAAAAACATCTATGAGAAAGCACAAAATAATAAAAGAAAATGAATTTCACTTTAGCAGAAGAGCATAGCTCAAAAGTGGATAAATAAGGTGCTTTAAAGTTTTGTATAAATCGTTGCCGATTCTAGGTTTTAATGATTAAATTGTTGATATCTATCGGAACAAGAGGTTGGTTTATAACTCTCCCTTTCTGCACGACTTAAATCACCTTACTTTTCTGCAAGTAATCAGGCTGATCGGCATAAATGAATAGGAGGGAGCCTCCCTTGATGGCGTCGATGATAGGCTTTGTCAGCTCTCTGGGAAGTGCGGGACATCCGAAGCTGCGTCCCAGTCGCCCGGAAGAGTGAATTACTGTCTCACTACAGTAGTCGGCTCCGTGAATCACAATGGCCCGTGATCGGGCCATATCGTTGATCCCTTTTTCCAAACCGTCAAGCAGAAGTGAGTAACCATTTCCTCCTTCATAGGTGCTGCCTGTACGATAAAATCCCAAAGAGCTTTGGTATGATCCGTTTCGGTTTGAAAACTTAGTGGCGTAGTTCTCTCCACTGTTCCGTCCGTGTGAAACATAGGAGACAAATAACACCTCTTTGTACTCAAGATCCAGAACATACATTCTTTTTTCAGTGGAAGGAAGACTGAAATCAATTACCGTAAGGATTGAATTATTATTATTTAACTTTTTATAACCCGTGAAAGCTGCTTCAAAGGCATTAAATTGAATCAATCCGTTGAGGTTCATCTCTTCATAGAGAAGCTCACAATCCCGATTGAAGAGTTTAGGTTTTACTATATCCCCATGCGAGGAATCCCCACCAATAGGGAAAGAGAGGTTCCAGAAGAGGACCAAAAACAGAGTAATAGTGAATGTACGCATAGATAAATTCAGAAAGTGATTTTCAAATATACCTTTTTTCTGAATATTTCCATCAGTCAATTACCAATACGACAGATTCTTTAACAGTTGCCCGTTCGAAAACGAGTTTCGCATGTGAGGATGCGTTTCTTACGCACATGTGCGATCGGGGTGTGGTGCCCAATGATGCACTGTATTCAATAATATTCTTTCTGGGTAGCTGTACCGGTACTCCATGGATGTATGCCCCATTGGTGAAGCGGGACGCATAAGGGGCGTAACCAGCAATTTGGGAGCTGCCATCTTGCTGGTAATACATTTTTTCCTTCTTTTGCTGAATAGCAAAGAGACCGGTGGGTGTTTCCTGGGCATAGGGAGGTTTGTGTACACCGGTGGTGGCGGGGTTCTTGCTAAGGATATTCCACGTGTTGCCTTGCTTTTCGAGAAGAGCAACATGCTGGTTGGTGACGTCAACTACTACCACCTTGGTGAAGCGGATGGTGTTGCCCCAGGGTTTCAGGTAACGGTTGGGCACGAGGTACTCTCCCTCAAAGGATACACCCTGCACACGTACTAACTCTGTGGTATCGCTATCGGGAATTTTTACGAGCCATCCATCTCTGCCGTAGCGTAGCATCTTGTCGGTTTGCGTTACGTCATAAAGCGGCACCGATTGGTATCGCTCCACGCCATACTCGTCGGACACGCGTTTATATTCGTTGCGTACAAAGCCTTCTATGGTGGGAGCTTCGCCATTCATATTTTTATAGTTACTGAATACTCCCCAGTTGCCGCCATTTTCCATTGCATTTTCAAGGTGTGCAATCTTCTCTTTTACTTTCTCCCATTGAAAGCGACGTACAGTGTCCTTATATGGATACTCATCTTCCAGTGTATATTGATCGTATTCGAGGTTTTCTGTCAACTGTATATCGGCGGCTGTCCATTCTTTTTTTACTTCCGTTATGGGGATTGTGTCGATGTCTTCTGTAGTGACTTCGGGTGTGAGGTTGTCGCTGCTGTCCCCGGGCTTACAGCCTGTTTGAATTACCAATGTGAGGAATAAAAGAAGGAGAATATGAATAGGTTGAATATTTTTGAACTCCATGGGTTTATTCTGTTATATGTGTGGTTTTTTTCAATTTGAATTGTTTTATGTAACTGATTACTTCATGTAACAACCAAACTGTACAAAATGATCATTCATTTAATAACTATTTCATAATTTGTTTGGTAGCTCAGAGCTTTTCTCGCTTGCCCAGAAGGTCGGGTAGTCGCTCTGTAGTAGAACCAGTAGAATAAAGCATTCGCATTTCCTTGCGCTAAATTAAATATAATTAATTGATGTTATGAAAGTTATTTATTACAAAAATAATTGTATCTTTAAACCTAAGATATATGCAGAGAATATAGGTCAAAAGTGGACAAATAAGGTGCTGTAAAATTGTGCCTAATTCGTTGCCGACTGTAGGTTTTAAAAATTAAATCATTGATAATGATAAAGGAAAGGAGAAGGTTCATAATCCCTCTCTCCGCAATAAATGAGATATGAATAAGTCCAATTAGCTTGTAATTAGCGGTTGGACATATTGGTTGAAAAAGCGAATCATTTTTAAGTGATAAAGAGGCTGTTTCACGGTTTTCATTTTCATGAACGAAAAATTGCCTAGTTGCTTAAAAATTAGAGATTTTAAGACTATTTGAAATGGTGCAGAAGTAATGTTAAATTTTACAGTCCAACGACAATGTACTACTTCCACCTCATCCAGGTGAAATAATTCCGCAAAAATAATCCGCCTTCACCAGACCACTTCCGACACCATCACATGCATCGATCATCTTGTGTAGCGTGAATTCTTTACAGTTGTTACCCGAAGGAGGAGGCTACTTTCGGTACCCTGAAAAACAAAAAATTGCAAACGGTTCTTCTACAGGGGTAAAGACAGGGCAGAAGTGAAGTATGTATTGTTCTCGATTGCACATAACCTGCTAAAGTGGCATTATAAGGTTTATCAGGGGCTATTTTTATCTTTTTAGATGTTATTATCTACTAAAAGAAGACAGAAAAAAGTCGTCTCATAGTTTATTATGAGACGGCCTCTTTTTGCGTGCCTGTAAATAAACGTGGACAACGCTCCAGATCTATCCTCCTTGATAGACAAAGGCAATTGCCTATTCGTTTTTCTTCGCCAGCATGTTAATGCATTTCGGTTCCGCAGGTACCCAGTCCCCCCCTGTAGTAGTTGAACTGGACGTTGGGGTGGTCTGCCAGCAGCGACATGGGCACGGCGGAGTCAATAATCTTTTTCCCGATCATCAATGCGGTCAGCCTCTGTCCAAACGGATTGTCATGTACTCCCGCCTGCCAGATCGATACCTTTTCGGCCTGCCAGGTTTGTACGGGGCCCACCGTCAAGGCCTGCGAGGGGATTCCCGTAACAACACCGCCGGCACTGGTCCTCGCGTTTTGCATACAGGTAATGGGATGGAGGTCGACAACACGGGTGGTCAGTTTCTTGTACTCTTCCAGCGAGGGAGGGTTGTCCTTGTATTTCCCTTCTCTTTTCACCGGATCATTAAAGGCCCAATGTTTCGTGTCACCCTGTCCGCCCTGCATTACCGCACACCGTACGCCCGTGTTCCAACTTTTGATGTATTTCGAGGTGTCGGCTTCGGGATAGTGTATGTTTTCCTCCGGCATGCGCAGTTTTTTATTCATTCTGTGAAACATCAGCTCATTGTTCGCCCTTTCGAACGAGATGGGGCTCTCGACGCCGATCTCCTTCCCGTCCACGTACCATTCATCCATACCCCAGAAATGGGCATTTGACAGATCCAGTTCCAGCTCGTTCACCAGCCGGGCCACCAGCGGGAGCTGTTCGGTTGGCCCTATGGGGCCGCAGACCCCGACGGGTTCACTTGCCGTAGCTTGTTTCCATGCTGTAATGTATTCAAGCGCCTCGGCCAGGTAGAAGTCCTCCAGCGTGTCGTAGAAAACAACCTTGAATCCGGGCCTTGAAAGGGCCAGCATATCTTCGGGGGTCAACCTGGCGGCATCGCCCAGAATCTCGTCTTCCAGTGTTGTGAAATCCCACCAGTCCGGGGCCAGCATACTTATTTTTCGTGACATAGTTTAAATTATTTAATTTGGGTGTTTTACTTGATAATGATATTCTCTTCCAGGATCCCGGCAAGCACGTTTCCCTTCTGGAACCCGTGCCCCAGGTGTTGCCGGAAACCTTCCGCGTACTTGCGGTTCACCTCTTTTCCCCTTACCTCCGCAAAGTGTTTCATGGAAAGGATGTACTCGTCCACCTTGTGGTGTTCAAGCAGCCAGTCCCGCTGGCTTGCATGGGCTTTCAACATCTCCTCCTTAACCGGCATCTCTCCCGTTATGTCCACATACATCGAGGGGGCGACGGCATGTCCGAACTTGTCCTTTCCATCCATGGCGTCCGCGTAATAGAGGTAGGGTGACGGCTCGAAGGGCGCTTCATCAACTTCCATGTTTTTTATGCCACAACAGAAGCAGGCCGTCTGAACAATCCTTGCGGTCGTCTCGTGATCCACCATGTAGTCCGTCGGGCTGGCGGTAATAACTATCGAGGGCCGGATCTTTCTCAACACGGCGGTTGTCCTGTTTATCGCTTCCCTATCGTAGATTATGTACACATCTTCGAGCCCCACGCAATGGTAGGTTGCCCCGATAATCTGCGCGGATCTGCGTGCCTCGCCGGTCCTTATCCGGGAAATTTCCTCCCGGGTGTGTACCGCAGAGCCTTTATCACCGGGAGTCATGGTGACAATATGAACCTCCCAGCCCCTGTTTCTAAACAGGGACAATGTCCCGGCACACATGAATTCCGCATCGTCCGGATGCGCTAAAATGGCAACAATTCTTTTTTCCATATCCATCCTGTTATTTCATTTAAGATTATTTTCCTCGGCGGATTTATCAGCGGCGAAAATCAGTTCGTGTGTTTTCATGGCATCCGCCAAGCTGGTTAAAGGCATCTCCCTGCCTTCGTCCATTGCTTTAAAAAATGCTTCAAACTGATGCAGGTATGGGTGATCGGACACATCGCCCGAATCAAGCAGCTTCATGGATAAATCACTCCATTTATTCTTGTTTAACTCTTTGATTTTCGTAGAATAAAATTTATTATCCAAAAGGCTCCCTTCACTTCCTACCAAATGGAAATGGAAATAATAGGGCTGCAGACAATCAATAACCGAGGCAACTTTTCCTACAGCACCGTTTTTGAATTTTATGATCGAAACGGAGCTGGTGGGATATTCATATTTGGCAAAATCGGCATGGGAAGAGCCGGTCGAGTAGCTATGAACCGCATCAACTTCACTGTCGATACAGTACAAGAGGGCATCCATGGCATGACACCCTGCCGACAACAAGCTACTTCCCGCTTCCTCTTTTTTAATATTCCACCGGTACTGCCCGTAAGATGGCCCGATACCGTGGTAATAATCAACTTCCGCATAATGAATTTTCCCCAATAATCCTTGTTCTATAAGTGACTTTACAGTTTGTAATTGACCGGAAAAACGGCACTCGAAGCAGACGCATGTCTTTACGCCAGCTTCCTTCACAGCCTTCTCCACGGCCAGACAATCTTCCCACGTGAGGGCTATCGGTTTCTCAATGATCAGGTTTTTGCCGGCCCGGGCTGCCATAATGGCCTGCTTAGCGTGGAGGGCAGGATAACTGCATATGGACACCACATGTATATCGGGATTGGCAATCATTTCCGAATAATCCTCGTAACACCTGATGTTCCCTCCGTGCCTGGCGCTGATTTCCTTCGAATCCAGTCCCCGCGAAGAACAGATCGCAGTAACCTGTGCAAGAGAGGTCCTATTAATTGCGTCTATGTGGGCGCCTGCAGCCCAACTGTAACCAACGATTCCTACGTTATACTTTTTCATAATACGTTGAATTTATATTTATAAATTGTTTTAATTGATTTCATGTATTGTTTTATAATAATTTCAACTATGGCAAACTCACTCATTCTCTTTTGACAAGTCCTGTTAAATTTAAATGCTTTGTTCATTGATATTTCTTGGTTCAGGGAGTAATTATTTTATAAATACTTACGGTGTTTATGTTGAGAATTTCGTAAAAAAAGATTCAACCTTATGATTGCTTTACTACAAGTCATAGGTTAAAGAAAAACCAAGCTTTTTGTCCGAAAAAGTTAAAAAGCTTGCGAAACTGAAAAATTGATTCTATCGCCTTTTTACTAAAGTAAAGAAGCTGTTTGTCTTTGAAAGTATCGTTGAACCAT
The DNA here is from genome assembly GCA_038561985.1 of Petrimonas sulfuriphila. Lineage (NCBI taxonomy): Bacteria > Pseudomonadati > Bacteroidota > Bacteroidia > Bacteroidales > Dysgonomonadaceae > Petrimonas > Petrimonas sulfuriphila. The sequence continues at coordinate 2,178,685 of CP073276.1, forward strand.
TGTTTCACAGTACGTCGTTTTGTTTGGGAAGGTTCAATTATTTATTGTTGGTTCTGCAAATGTATAAAAAAAGCATAACAAATCAGTAATTTATTGAATTAACTTGCCGGCATAGATTCAGACCGCTATAAACAACAGTAAGGCACAAGGTATTATAACACAATAAGGCCCTGTAAAGCATTTGGCTTTCAGGACTTTATTGTGTTTGTTAAATTCGAAAGGAAATTTACTCTTTGGCCCTTACGTATTCGGTGGCGCTGAGTGCGGCAATTGTGCCGTCACTCACCGCAGTGGTTACCTGCCGGTAGCGTTTGGCAATACTGTCGCCTGCGGCAAAAACGCCGGGGATATTGGTTCTCATTGCTGGATCCACAATGACCTCGTCCCTTTCGTTGATCTCTACCATACCTTTAAATGCGGAGGTATTGGGTTTGTAGCCGATAAAAACAAAAACGCCATCGGTCTCCAATTCGGAGACCGCTTTGGTTTTTAAGTTCTCGATCTGCACCTTTTTCAACGTTCCGTTGCCCATATAGGCACGAAGCTCCGATTCCATCACAAAGCTGATCTTCGGGTTTTGCTTCGCCTCTTCCACAGCATGAGCAAATGCCTGAAAATGGTCAAACTGATGCACTATCGTTACGTGCGATGCAAAGTTGGTTAGGGTTACGGCTTCTTCCAGAGCGGAGTTTCCGCCTCCCACCACAATCAACCGCTTGTCCTGAAAGAAATCGGCATCGCACGTGGCACAATAGGAGATTCCCCGTCCTTCGAACTCCTTTTCACCGGGAATATCCAGCGAGCGGGGTTTTCCTCCGGGGGCCAAGATCACCGATTTCGCCCGGAAGATTCTTCCGTCCTCCAGTTCTACTTCTTTAGTTTCACCCGCTAATTGGTAACGTACAATCTTAACATTTGTCTTGATGGTGCAGCCAAAACTTTTGGCCTGCCTCCTCATAATATCCACCAGTTCGTATCCCTTTATCGTTTCCACGCCAGGATAATTGGCTATTTCATTGGTCAATACCATTTGTCCTCCCGTAACGCCTTCGCTTAAGATCAACGTATCCAGTTTTCCGCGCGAGGCATAGATTCCCGCAGACAATCCGGCCGCTCCGGCTCCCAAGATCATTACGTCGTATATTTTCTCCATACTCTTTCTTTTAAAAGGAAGACCAATCCTTTTGGGGATTGATCTTCATGAAATTAATACAAAAAATAATTATCAGGACAGAAACTGATCCAGATTCGATGTGATTTGCTGCATATTTTGTATGCTGGTGGTTGCCTTGGCTACCTTTCCGCTTTTATAATACATGGTGAAAGGAAGTCCCATAAATCCGCGGCATTCGGGAGCATTTCTTATAACTCCCGATTCCGGGCTGTCAAAAGCCATGGAGTAGAATTTCACTTCAGGGCGTTCTTCTTCCAGTTCTTCCATGATTTCATAAACAGGGATACACATCGGTCCCATACGTCCGCAGCATACCATTACGTTTTCGTTCTCGTCGATAATTTTCTGCAGCTCTTCAGCAGTTTCAATCTCGTGGATGTTAGTTCTTAAATACTTCATAATTATTGTTGATTTTATTGTTATTTTCCGACGACAAAGTTATGGCATAATCGGTTTGAAAACGAAGAATACCGGCTGACATACTCCATGAAAAAAAATGAGCTTTGTCAGTTTTTGGACTGATAAATGTCAGTTATATGAAAAGGTTGTATCTTTGATGGAAAAAGTAAGAAAAATGAACCCATTTCCAGAGAGTGATACAGATAATTGCGAAAAGATGGTAGCTTGTTTTCGCGACTTGAAGCCTGAGGAGCTGACGCTTATCAGTTCCGGTAAAACAGAACTCACCTATCTGGCAGGAGAAACGTTGTTTAAACAGGGCGCATTCTCCACCCATGTCTTGTTGGTAATGGATGGGTTGGTAAAGGTTTACCTACAAGCCGGACGCGATAAGCAGCTGAATCTACAACTGGCAAAACCGGGAGATTTTCTGGCGTTTGCCTCTGTTTTCGGGGAAACGGTACACACTACATCGGCTATAGCGTTGACGGATACACAGGTTTGCATGATTGATAAGGAAAACATGCGTCAATTGTTGATGAACAATGCGGAGTTTGCCATGCGCATTACGTCGCGAAATTTTCGCGATGAGCGTCAATTGTTGACGGTTATCGGTAATATCACGTATAAGCAGATGCGGGGCAAACTGGCTTCGGCACTGTTGTATCTTAGCGGATATGAATTCTCGGGACAAGAAGTTTTTCCGCACCTTTCCCGGCAGGACATTGCCAATTTTGCTTCCATAGCCACGGAGAGTACCATCAAGTTTCTAAAAGAGTTTGAGCGTGATGGGATTATAGTGCTTGAAGGAAAAGACATCACTATACTTGACCGGTCGGAGTTGGAAAAAACAGAGCGGTTGGGTTAACAAAAGGTTCACTTTCAAAAATTATCCAGGCTTTCCAAACGATCCGCCAATGATATCCAACAGCTCGTTAGTAATGGATTGCTGGCGTAGTTTATTGTATTGGAGTGTGAGTTCGTCCAGCAGATCTTCGGCATTGTCGGTGGCGGTTTGCATGGCGATAGTACGTGCGGCATATTCCGATGATACTGAATCTGCGTGAATAGTGTATAGTTTCAATTTCAGTACTTTAGGGATGAGCTGGTCCATGATGGTTTGTGGATCAGGCTCAACGATATAATCGGGCTGGGGAATTTTCCATCTTTCATCTTCTGTCATCAGGGTAATGGGTAAAAATGTTTCCCGTAACAGTTCCTGTGTTCCTTTGCTTTTGTAGTGATGATAAATTAACTCCACTTTATCGATCTTCTTGTTTAAAAAAAGTTCCATCAGATCCGAGGCCAGTTGCCGCGTTGCTTCATACGAGGGCTTGTCGGCGATGTGGCAAAAATTATTTGGAGTCTCAAACCCCAATTTCCGGGCTGCTTCATACACTTTATCACCAATGGCATAAATGTGGATATTCTCTTTTCCTAGAGGGAGATATTCGTTTACCGTAACCTTCAGTTGGGAGATTACATTTTCATTGAATCTGCCGGCAAGGCTTGTGTTGGACGAAAACAGGATAAGTGCCACCCGCTTTATCTGACGTCGTTCTGCAAATGGGGAAACCAGGTTATCTTGTGAGTTCACAAAAAGCTCCATCAATTGTTGCAGTTTCTGTTGGTACGGATACAGGTTTTCTATGATTTTCTGTATTTTCCGTAATTTGGAAGAAGCGATCATCATCATGGCCGACGTGATTTTTCGTGTCGACCGCACCGACTGTATCCGTGTTTTTATTTCCTTTAACGAAGGCATTGGCTACAACTGTTTCTTGGTGTCGGCAGCAACGGTTTCCAGAATGTTAGTGACAACATCGTTGAGAACACCTTTTTTCAACTCATCCAGTACGTCTGTCCGGTGGTTAAGCTCAAGAATCTGGAGAAATTTCTTTTCAAATTCGGAAACTTTTTCCAACGGAACATCGGTTAACAGTCCTTTTGTCCCGCAGTAGAGGATAGCGATTTGCTTTTCTACACTCAGGGGTTGATGGGGCGACTGTATGAGGAGTTGCTCGTTTTTTTGCCCTTTATCGATGGTCATTGCCGTCACTTTGTCCATATCGCCACCGAATTTGGTGAATGCTTGCAGCTCCTGGTATTGAGCCTGATCAATTTTGAGCGTTCCTGCTACTTTTTTCATCGACTTAATTTGAGCGTTTCCGCCTACGCGCGACACCGAGATCCCTACGTTTATGGCCGGGCGCTTGCCATTGTTGAACAAATCGGTCTCAAGAAAAATTTGTCCGTCTGTAATGGAAATCACGTTCGTGGGAATATATGCCGATACGTCTCCCGCCTGTGTTTCTATGATGGGAAGAGCGGTAAGGGAACCGCCACCTTTTACTTTTCCTCTCAGACTTTCGGGAAGGTCGTTCATCTGAACGGCCATCTCCTCCTGCGAGATAATCCGTGCCGCACGCTCCAGCAGTCGCGAGTGCAGGTAGAAGATATCTCCCGGATAGGCCTCCCGTCCCGAAGGACGGCGAAGAATCAGCGATACTTCCCGATAGGCTACGGCCTGCTTGGAAAGGTCATCGAATACTACCAGGGCATTTCGTCCCGTATCGCGGAAATACTCGCCTATGGCAGTTCCGGTAAAAGGAGCATAGTACCTCATTGCTGCAGGATCGGCTCCGTTGGCGGCAACAACAACGGTATAATCCATTGCTCCGTATTCCTTGAGTGTTTGTACGGCAGCAGCCACCGTTGAACCCTTTTGTCCAATAGCTACATAGATGCAGTACACCGGATCCCCAGTTTCGAAATTACTGCGCTGGTTAATGATGGTATCGATGGCGATGCTGGTTTTTCCAGTTTGCCGGTCGCCAATGATAAGCTCGCGTTGTCCGCGGCCGATAGGAATCATGGAATCCACAGCTTTCAGTCCCGTTTGCAGAGGAGTATTTACGGGTTGTCGGAAAACTACCCCGGGGGCTTTGCGCTCCAGTGGCATTTCATAAACCTCGCCGGTTATTTTTCCCAACCCGTCGATGGGCTCCCCTATCGTGTTTATGACACGTCCCAGCATTCCTTCTCCCACAAAGACTGAGGCTACCCGTTTGGTGCGTTTCACGGTTGTTCCTTCTTTGATTTCTATCGAAGGCCCCAACAGGACGGCACCGACGTTGTCTTCTTCAAGATTCATCACGATGGCATCCACACCGTTGTCGAAACGGAGCAGTTCGTTAGCTTCGGCATTTCGCAGTCCGTAAATCCGGACAACACCGTCGCTCACCTGCATCACAACGCCGGTTTCGTCGAATCGAACATCGGTGTCTATAGCCTGCAACTGCATGCGTAACACTTCCGATACTTCGCTCGTTCTTATTATATTGTTAGACATGTTTTTATTATCAGACGATTTTTCTATTCACTTCTTTCAATTCGCTCTTTATCCGGAGTAGTTGTCCCGATACGCTTGTATCCAATCGATTATCGCCTATTTGAAGTATAAAACCTCCCAAAATGGATGCGTCTGTCAGTCGTTCCAATTCTAATGTTTCACCCGTTTTGCTTTCTATAAACGACTTTAATCGGTTGTACGTGGGTTTATCAACCTTAGTGGCCGTGATAAGCGTTCCGCTTAAGATGTTGAATTTTTTCCGGTATAATTCCAAAAAGCGCAAGGCTATATATTGCAGCCGCTCTTCCCTTTTATTTTTGAGCAACAGATCGATAAACTGTTCCAACGGTTTAGAGATACTTTCCCCTGAAGCAGTATGAATCAGTTTTCTTTTTTCCGGTATACTTATGGCTGGATTTGCCAAGGCTTCCCGGAAGTTGCTCACCTCCGAATACATATGTAGAAGTGTTTTGATTTCTGAATACACTCTTTCCTGCAGGTTTTGTTCTACGGCAAAATCCAGCAAAGCAGTAGCGTATCGGGTGGAAATAAGTCCTGTGTTCATTAAGGAAAGAATTACGATTTTGAAATAATTACTTCGTCCATTAGCCGGTTTATCATTTTCGATTGTTCTTCCTCTGAGTTCAGTTTCTCCCGAAGTATCTTTTCGGCCACACTCACTGAAAGGGATGCTATCTCGCCACGGATGGCCCGTACTGCGCTTTCTTTCTCAATTTCAATCTGTTTTTGAGCATCTGTGATGATTTTATCGGCTTCTATACGGGCACGCTCTTTGGCTTCTTCAAGTATCCGGTCACGCGATTGTGCTGCAGCCTCCAGTATTTTTGCTTGTTCCAGGCGAGTTTGTTCCAGAATTGTCTGGCTGTTCTCTTTCACCTTGTCCAGCTCTTCATGCGCCTGTTTAGCTGCCAACAACGCGTTGTCGATATACCCTTTCCGTTTGTTCACCATCTGTAGGATTACGGGAAATCCATATTTCATCAGAATGAATGCAACCATTCCAAACGAGAGCGACATCCAGAACACAAGTCCCGGTTCGGGGGTCAATAGGGACATACCGGTGCTATTTTATCAGGATAAATCCACAGACTACGACGGCAAACAGGGCTACTCCCTCTATAAGGGCAGCTGAAATAATCATGTTCATGCGGATATCTCCTGCCGCTTCCGGTTGCCTGGCAATCCCTTCCATGGCGGATGTGCCGATTTTCCCGATTCCCCATCCGGCGGCCAGAACAGCGATACCAACACCTAAGGCTGCACCAAAAACATCCAGGCCTGAGCCCGTAGCTTGTAATAAAATTGAAAGTAGTTCCATAGTTTTTTAATCAGTTTATTTGTTTATTGTCTTGTATTTTGTTTCCACAAGTTCTTTTTCTTTCTGATGCGATTCTACGCGTGCCATCCCGATAAAGACGGCAGACAGCATCGTGAACACATACGCCTGTATAAAGGCTACCAGCAACTCCACCAGCATGATAAACACAGTGAAGATAACCGATAATGCCGTCATGGACGCGTTTATGGTTGCACCCATGCTTGCCGTTACAAAAACAATGGCCGTCAACCCCATCACGGTGGAGTGTCCGCCGGTAATATTGGCAAAAAGACGGATCATTAGCGCGAAAGGCTTGGTAAAAACCCCAACCAGTTCGATAACGGGCATCAACGGAACCGGAACTTTCAGCCATTTAGGTACATCGGGCCAGAAAATTTCCTTGTAATATTCTTTTGTTCCGGTAAGATTGACAACAAGCAGGGTTGAAATGGCCAAAACCATCGTTACAGCTATGTTTCCGGTGACGTTTGCCCCACCCGGAAAAACAGGGACAAGCCCCAGGAGGTTGTTCAGAAAAATAAAGAAAAACACCGTGAGCAGAAATGGAGCGTACCGAGCATGGTCTTTACCGACGGCAGGTCTTATAACATCATCATGGATGGACATAATAAACATCTCCATCAAACCGATAAATCCTTTTTTCCCTTCCATCGGATTGCGTCTCAGTGAACGGGCAACGCTCATTACGAGAATAATCAGCAAAATGGATGAAAAGATAAGCGATGCAGCATTCTTGGTCAGCGAAAGGTCAAACGGCCTTATCTCGGCTCCGGAAGCATCTCTTTCCACAATTTTTCCTTTGTATTTTCCTTCGTGGGTAACGTAGAATCCGTTAAATGAATTTTCATCATTATGTAATTTCGACGAAAGGAACAGGTGCCATCCGCTTGTCTTACTGTGAAGAATGACCGGAAGCGGAACGGTGATGTGTCCGTTATCCCAGCCGGTAATTTTCCATTCGTATGTGTCTGCCAGATGTTCAAGAATCATTTCTTTCACATTCAATTCTTCGGCTTGTGGGTCCGGACTAGATTCCGGTGAGGCCGAAAGGGGCAGAGCCATTAAAAATAGTCCACACACCCACATCCATATGTGAAACGGGTACTTCATCGATCTTCCAGGTATTTCTTTTTAACCGGATTATTTTTCTTTTGTTCTTCTTTCAGATACATTTCTATTTTCATATAGATATAGGTTTCTATTCCGAGATAGATCAGGTAAAAAATAATAAAAATAATGGCGAAACTGCGTATTTGCTCTTTGTCCAGGAACCAGTAAAGAGTGATGATTATCACTCCAATAAATACTTTTATCACCCGCAACAGCATGTACATATTCACTATTTCCTTGGGATTGTCTTTAGGCATTTTCATCATAATGAAAATAAATACTAATCCGGTTATGTAGAAGAAAAGCGGAAGCACAAAGTACGCATCAATTAATGTGTCGGGGGAAAATATTTTTAATATATACCATACTCCGAACCCTGCTGCAAACAACATAACCGTGTGAACGATGAGAAAATGCCTGACTAATCTCTTCATAATTCTTTGATAATTGATTCCAAACAAACCGTTACCTTATTATTGTTCTTTTCCACAAAACCATCTTCGACAAGCAATTCGATCAGTTCGTTCTGGTGGGTTACAAACGAAAGTCTTCCTTTCACCAGTGATGAAATAATGGATGCATGATTTTCCAGTATCTGAAATGAACCCGATGCGCCGGGGAGTGTGACGGAGCTGACACTGCCGGTGAAAATCATTTTTTCGGGAGAGATAATTTCTAATTGCATGATCGAAGAATGTAAATTACTCTTACAGCTGTGATTGATCCATTAATTTTTTCCCTTTTTCGATGGCTTCATCGATGGTGCCCACATTCAGGAAAGCCATTTCAGGATACGAGTCAAGTTCGCCGTTGAGGATCATAGTAAATCCCCGGATAGTCTCATCAATGGGAACCATTACTCCGGGTTGTCCCGTGTATTGTGCTGCCATGAAGAAAGGTTGGGAGAGGAAGCGCTGCACTTTCCGGGCACGGTTTACTGTAATCCGGTCTTCATCCGAAAGTTCTTCCATCCCCAGGATGGAGATAATGTCCTGAAGTTCCTTGTAACGTTGCAGAAGTTGTTTTACGCGCATGGCCGTGTTGTAGTGATTCTCTCCCACGATAAGCGGATCCAGGATACGCGAAGATGACTCCAGAGGATCAACAGCCGGATAGATGCCAAGCGACGAAATCTTACGGCTCAGCACGGTGGTGGCATCCAGGTATGAGAAAGTGGTTGCCGGAGCCGGATCGGTAAGGTCATCCGCCGGAACATATACAGCCTGTACCGACGTGATAGAGCCCTGTTTGGTAGATGTGATACGTTCTTGCAGCAGGCCCATTTCTGTTGCCAGTGTAGGTTGATAGCCTACTGCTGAAGGCATTCGTCCGAGTAGGGCTGAAACTTCAGAACCGGCCTGCACAAACCGGAAGATATTGTCGATGAAAAGGAGGATGTCGTTGCCTTCACCCGATTGGTCACGAAACGATTCGGCAATACTGAGTCCCGAAAGCGCTACCGATGCCCGGGCACCGGGAGGTTCGTTCATCTGTCCGAAAACCAATGTGGCTTGTGACTTCCTTAGTTCGTTGTAATCTACTTTGCTCAAATCCCAATTCCCTTCGTCCATGCTTTTTTTAAACTCTTCGCCGTAACGGATCACCCCCGAATCGATCATTTCGCGCAAAAGATCATTCCCTTCGCGCGTGCGTTCTCCCACCCCGGCAAAAATGGAATATCCGCTGTAACCTTTGGCAATGTTGTTGATCAACTCCATGATCAGCACGGTTTTGCCAACACCAGCTCCGCCGAAAAGTCCTATCTTCCCGCCTTTCAGATACGGTTGAAGCAGGTCAATTACTTTTATTCCTGTGGAGAGAATTTCCTGATTTGTAGTCAGGTCTTCGAACTTGGGAGAAGGACGGTGAATGGGGTAAGCTCCGGAGTGGTCGAGCGGTTTCAATTCATCTATAGTTTCACCTATCACGTTCATCAGACGCCCTTTCACCTGCTCTCCTACAGGCATGCTGATCGGTTGTCCCAATGCTTTCACTTCTGTCCCGCGCCGTAATCCGTCTGTGGTATCCATGGCCACGGTACGGACCGTAAACTCGCCAATGTGCTGTTGTACTTCCAGTATTAATTTCTGTCCGTTGTCTCTGGTGACGGAAAGTGCGTCTTGAAGTGCGGGGAGCTGCAACTCTTTTGATTTTTTCAGATCGAAGTATACGTCAACTACTGGCCCGATAATTTGTGATATATATCCAATAAGATGAGTCATAATGTATAAATAAAGAGGAGGAAACCTAATTCTACAAATATACAAAATATATCCGACAAAACCTTTTTTAATTCATAGCAACGGTAATTGCCTTGTGTACCAACTGCGTTGATTGCTTATTTATTTGTACGTTGTTGCCCGTTAGCAACAAAACGGATGCACTTGTGGATTATTTAGTTTGTTAATCCGGATTGCGTCTTAAAAGAGCCAAGAGAGAAGCAGACATTTTCCCGATGTTCTCTGTCAGGTTAAACTTGAATTTATTGAACTTCCAATTAAACATGTGCAGTTTAAAGGTGGCCAATGATATCATCGTTAAATCGCTTGATGCAACGGACTGAATAAAGGTTCCTTGTTTTTGGCCTTCTTGGAGAATTTGCTCCAGATGGCTACTTGTAAGGGTCATTAAACCAGATATTTCGTTATTTATCTTATCACTTTCGTCCATTAATCCTTCCGAAAATACCGTAACCACGAAATATGGATTTTCTTTAAAATAGAGGCTAAGTCTAGTGAAGAATATTACAAAATCTTTTTCTACATCGCCGGTTTTTGTCAGGTTACTTAATATTTTGCTGATATTGGTTTTTAAATATTTAAGCATCATAATAATAATCTCTTCTTTGCTCGAAAAATGCCTGTAAATAGCGCCTTCAGAGAACTGCATTTCTTTTGCGAGATTTTTAATCGTTAGCCCGTTAGCTCCCGAAGCAGTAAGAATTTTTCCGGTTGCTTCAATAATTTCCAGTTGTCTTGGCGTAATTTCCATTGTAATAATTATTTGACGGTAAAAGAGAACATGATTACAAAGATAGATCTTATTTACGATTACCGGTTTTATTTTTAATTGAAATAAGGGGGTAAACACCGTGCGTGACCATTCATCCTAAGTATAAATATACTTGAATAGCTAAAAATTGTACCTTTACCGTAGGAAAAATTATTTTCCGGTGTCTTATATCTTATTGAATGCTGAAACGAGTAAATGTCTGACGAACAACTCATACACGAAATAATATCGGGCAATACTTCTGCCTTTAAAATGCTGGTGGAGAAATACCAATTACGGGTATTTCGCACCGTTTTAGGGTTCGTTCATTCTAAAGAAGATGCCGAGGATATCACCCAGGATATTTTTATGAAAGCGTATCAGTCGCTCGTGTTCTTTAAAGGTGAATCGGAATTTACTACATGGCTCTACAGGATTACCGCGAATATGAGCATCAATTTCGTCAATCGAAATCGAAAAAACCGGTTCTTGCAATCCCTCGAAGATATTTTTTACAAGCCAAGCGGTGAAAAAACGCCATTGGAACAACTGGAAGAGTCGGAACGCGACCAGCGTATCCGTAAAGCAATCGATTCGTTGCCTGAAAAGCAACGAACGGCTTTTGTCTTAAGTAAATACGAAGAACTGCCTCAGAAAACGATTGCTTCTGTAATGAATATATCGGAAGGTGCCGTTGAGCAACTTTTGCAACGGGCAAAAAACAATTTGCAAAAAAAATTAAGCACACATCCGTAGGAAATTAAATGTCATCGTGTCTAACTCATTAAACAAACAACAAGAATGAAAACGGAACATCAAATAGATGATTTTATCCGACGCGAAAAGCAAACGGAACCTAATCCGTTTTTAAGCAGCCGCGTGATGGCAAACATTGAAAAGTTGCAGAAGCCGGAAGTGAAAAAAAATCCGGTTTGGCAAGTTGCTGCCGTTTCTGCGAGCGTAGCCGCTGTTGTTTTTTTAGGAATATCAATCGGTAACAGTTATGTTGACAGCACATCGCCGGAAACGGTTATGAACATCAACGACAGCCAGATGGAAAATTTAGGATATTACAACCTCGAAAATTATGAATAAGACAAACAAAATACTGTGGTTCGTAATAGCATTGCTGGTTATCCTGAATCTGGCAACCATCGGGACCATTTTCTACCATAACAGGCAGAGTAAAGACGACAACCAGGCAATTGTTCTCGATGAAAACCGGCCAAACCCCTTGACCGGACGTTTTTTCAGACAGGAACTTGGATTCAATGATGCCCAGATGGAGGTTTTCAGGGAAGCGAACCGCCATTTTCAATACGTTGCCAATGATTTGATTTTCGAAATGGACTCACTGAAAAGCGAGATGTTTGAGGAGTTAAACGGGACTCATCCCGACTCAACAAGATTGCATAATTTGTCGGCTCATTTAGGCAGGCATCATGCCGAACTAAAGAATGTCACCAACGACTTTTACCTGAAAATAAAATCAGTATGCGATTCCTCACAATGCGAGCGTTTACAGGGGGCCTTTCTTCCGCTTTTCAGAGACGGGACGGTAGCCAATTTCGGAAGAAGATACAACCGGAACGACAGCATTGGTCGCGGGCAGGAATACAGGCACAGATACAGGCGCGGTTGGAGATTGCAATAAATAAGATAGAAGCACATAACTAACAATTAAAAATCAGAAAAGATGAAAACAAAACTTTTTATTTCAGCTATAGCAGTTGTTTTATCGGTAGGGATGGTAACTGCTCAGAATCAGAATCCGGTCAGAAAAGACACAACAACTTCCACTCAAAACGGACCTGCGTTTGTGGATAAAGACAACAACGGTGTTTGCGACAATTTTGAGAACGGGACACCGCGAAATCCGAATGCAAACGGAAAACAGCGCCTGCTTGACGGAAGCGGCCGGGGGATGGGCTTCCGTAACGGAAAAGGCATGCCGCGGCGAGGCCGGGGACAAGGCTGCTGCATAGGGCTTCGCAACGGTAAAGGGAGTGCGGTAAATTTCGTGGATGCCAATAAAAACGGCATTTGTGACCGCAGGGAATAAATCACAAAAATCAAAGCACCCGATACCAACATTTAGCCCAATTATGCGAATTTAGTTTGTACATCAGAAAGCCATTGGGTGTTTGCAGAAAAATTTATTACGCAGGAATGTTGAGTTTCAATTCAAAATACTAAATTTACAGCGTTTTGGCGACACCGTTTTACCTCAATACAGGAGTATCAAGATTAATTAATCAAAGCCTATGGATATTAGAAAAAACATTGCTGTCAGCGAAAACGGATTTATCTTTAATCCCCTTACGGGAGACAGTTTCAGCGTTAATCAGACGGGTGTATTTATTCTCCGTAAAATGAAAGAGGGTGACAGTAATGAAGATATCATGAAGGCACTCCAGGAGGAATACGAATTAGATACTTACACCGCCGAAAAGGACCTTTACGATTTCTTGTCTTTACTGAAAAGTTACCAGCTGACCGAAAATGAGTAAAAGAAAAATTACCGTCGGGGTAAGCGGACTCAACAATATAGACAGCCCGGGACCCGGGATTCCTGTCATTCGCGCATTGAAGGAAAGCAGTGAATTCGATGTGCGCATTATCGGATTCTCGTACGAGACCCTGGAACCGGGAATTTATATGCACGAACTGGTGGACAAAGTGTATCAGTTGCCGTTACCCACCGCAGGATCTTCAATGCTGAAAGAAAGGCTGCAATATATTGCGGGCATTGAGAAAATAGATGTAATCATTCCCAATTTTGATGCAGAACTGCACAACTTCATCAAGATACAACAGCAATTGAAATCGGAGCTGGACATTGCCACGTTTCTGCCTTCTCACGAATCGTTTGAAGAACGACAGAAATCGGAACTGAACAAATTTGGCGAAAAATACAACGTAAGGGTGCCGAAAAGCCATATGATAAATCAGCTTTCGGAATTGAAAAAACTGGAAGACGATTTGGATTATCCCATGGTTATCAAAGGCAGGTATTACGACGCATACGTTGCTTCTTCTCACGAACAGGCAAGCGCTGGTTTTTACAAGATAGTGTCCAAGTGGGGTTACCCGGTGATTGTTCAGGAATTTGTGACCGGAACGGAAGTGAACGTCACCGCCATTGGTGATGGGTATGGCAACTGTATCGGTGCCGTGCCGATGCGGAAGCTTTACATCACCGACAAAGGAAAAGCGTGGTCGGGCATTTCGCTGGAAGATGATACGCTGATGGAAATTACACGCCGGGTGATTGAAAACAGCAAATGGCGCGGTGGCTGCGAGCTGGAGTTTATCAAAACCAAGAAAGATGAATATTATTTGCTGGAGATGAATCCGCGTTTTCCAGCCTGGGTTTACCTGGCAAACGGATGCGGGCAAAACCACGCCGAAGCATTGGTGAAAATGGCGCTGGGTGAAGAGGTAAAACCATTTGCCGGATATAAAAGCGGGAAAATGTTCATCCGCTATTCTTACGATATGATTGTGGATATTACGGAATTTGAAAAAATTTCAACAACGGGGGAAATGTAAAGATGAAACCTACCTATGAACGCCCTGTCATTCAAAAACTGAATACGGGCTTACTCAATAAATTCGGCAGCAGAACCGAGTACACACCCGTAAAACAGATCGATGGTGTTTCCGTAAACAACTTGATGGATCAGTACGGTTCACCCTTGTTTGTGATCAGCGAGAAAACCATCCGTCAAACCTATCAACGTGCGTTGAAGGCGTTTAAAATGCGTTACCCGAAAGTGCAGTTTGCCTGGAGCTATAAAACCAACTATCTCGATGCGGTCTGCAACGTTTTTCATCAGGAAGGAAGCTGGGCGGAAGTGGTATCAGGATTTGAATACCAAAAAGCGCTACACAACGGAGTGCCGGGTAACCTTATCATTTTCAACGGCCCTGATAAATCGGTGGAAGATTTGAAAAAGGCTGTCGAAAACTGTTCGCTTATTCATATCGACCATTTCGATGAACTCTATTCACTTATCGAGATGCTGGAAGGGACCTCCTACAGCGCACGCGTAGCCATTCGTGTAAATATGGATACGGGTGTTTATCCACAATGGGACAGGTTCGGATTCAATTATGAATCCGGACAGGCATGGAATGCTATCATGAAGATTGTGACACAGAAAAATCTCGAACTGGAAGGCCTGCACTGTCACATCGGTACCTATATGCTTACGGCAAACGCATATGCGGTTGCTGCCCGGAAAATGTGTGAGTTGGCACAAGCTACGGCAAACACTGCCGGTGTTAAAGTCAAGTACCTGGACATGGGTGGCGGATTTTGTTCTTCGAACACGCTGAAGGGCTCTTATTTGCAGGGTGTTGATGTAATTCCCAATTTTGACGATTATGCCGAGGCTATTGTGAACACCCTTTTGCATTTTGGTTTCAAACCCGATGAATTACCCTTGTTGATCCTCGAAACAGGGCGGGCGTTGATCGACGAGGCCGGGTACCTGCTGGGGTCAGTCCTGGCTACGAAACGTCTGGCTGACAGTAGGCGGGCAACCGTTCTCGATATCGGTGTAAACATCATGTTTACCTCATTCTGGTACAATCATCGGGTATCGCCCGCACAGGATTTTACGCAGCATGCCGAAGAAATGGCGCTTTATGGCCCGTTGTGTATGAATATCGATTGCCTTCGTGAAAGTGTGAGCCTGCCTTTGCTGAAGAAGGGTGACCGTGTGGTGGTTCACGAAGTAGGTGCATACAACATGACACAATGGATGCAGTTTATCACGCTTCGGCCGAATGTAGTTATGATAGACACCACCGGGAAGGTGCATTTAATCCGGAAAAACGAAACCGTGGAAACTATCGTGGAAAACGAAAACGTACCCGATCACCTAAAGGTTTTCAAGTTGTAAAGTGTAAAAAGGATTGGTAAATGAAATCGCAGATTCAATCCATCGGTGAGTTGCATTTGAATGGCACGATCAACAGCTATGCCCAGATATTCTTTTCTCAGGATAGATGGTACGCCGTCATTTTACTGACGGTCAGTATGCTCGATTACCGGTTGGGATTGGGTGGGCTTACTGCGGTGGTCTTGACCAACCTGATGGCGCACCTGCTCGGTTTCTCGAAAGAAAAAATCAGAACCGGGCTATATGGTTTCAACGCTGTTTTTATCGGGATCAGTATGGTATATAAGTTTCACGTGAACCCGGCGCTGTTTGTGCTTTTCTTTTTTTCTGTTATTTTGGGATTTATGCTGACGATCTGGTTTGAAACCCTGTTATCCAAATACAAAGTTCCCATCCTCACTCTTCCGTTTGTATTCACGTTGTTTGTAGTTGACCTTTCATTTAAAACATTTACCCATATCCAGCCCATTCTCCCTTTCGACCGTTTTACAATTGTTCTGGCAGAACAGATGAAAGTTCCCTGGTATAATGCCGTGCACTTTTTCGATAATACCGAAATCCCGCAGATGCTCTATTTTTACTTAAAGACGATGGCCTCAATTTTCTTTACCGACAGCATTTTAGTGGGGGTGATTGTTGTAATTGCGTTGCTGTTTCATTCGAGAATTAAATCGACGGTGGCTTTTCTGGGATTTTTCTTTGCTTTTGTGACAAGCAAAATGATGGGAGTGGATATTCAGCAGCTGACCCAAAACCTGGCCGGGGTGAATTATATTTTCTGGGGAATGGCTATCGGCAGTTTCTTTATTATCCCCAACGCGTACAGCTACTTGTTGGTTGTCGGGCTTACCCCGGTGCTTTTCCTTTTTTATACAGGTATCGAAAACCTTATTTTGAATATGGGGTTGTCTTCATATACCTTGTCGTTCAGTCTTTTGTCGATATTGCTGTTGTTCATTTTAAGGCAGCGAAGCCTGAACCGATTTTTTGTTTTCCCCTATATACAATATTATAATCCTGAAAAGACGGTGTACAAGAATGTAAACTACATGCAACGTTTTGGACAGGAAACCTTGTTTAAGATGCAACTTCCATTTTTAGACAAGTGGACGGTCAGTCAGGGCTACGACGGAGCTATCACGCATTTGGGCGCCTGGGGAAAAGCGCTTGACTTTGTGATTATGGATGAAGAGGGGAGTACTTGCTTCGGCAGGTGTGCGCAGAAAGAAGATTTCTACTGTTACAACAAACCGGTTCTTGCTCCTGCTGACGGTTATGTCTATACAATCAGCAACATTGCCGGAGACAATGAGATAAACCAGGTTGACACCCGGAAAAATTGGGGCAATACAATTATTATTAATCACCTAAACGGATTATATACACAGATAAGTCACCTGAAGAAAGACAGTTTCAAGGTTCGCACCGGCGATTTTGTAACGAAAGGAACCGTCGTCGCCGCATGTGGTAATTCGGGACGCTCTCCGGAGCCTCATCTTCATTTTCAAGTGCAGCTGACACCGGAAATCGGTGCGGCAACCCATCCGTATCCAATCGGGTATTTTTTCGAAAAAGCAAAGGGAAAAAGAGTACTGCGCATCGGTGAGGTTCCGCAGGAAAATTCAACCGCTTGGAATGTAGTGGCATCGGGTCTGTTGCTTGACGCATTTGAGGCTAAACCGGGAAAACTGCTACGTGTAAAATACAACGGCGAAGATTTTATGTGGCCGGTAGCTACGGATGCTTATAACAAAACGTACATATATTGCCGGAAAACAAAATCGATGGCTTACCTGGAGAACGACGGCACAATGTTCTATTTTACCGATTTTGAAGGGAAAAAATCGTCGCCGTTGTATCTTTTTTATCGGAGTTGCTTTAAACTCCTGCTTTCCTGTGAAAAAGAAATTCCTGTAAAGGACTTCGTTCCCCTGACGAAAGAGCACCCCACCGGAACAAGGTGGATCCAGGACCTGTTGGCTCCGTTTGTAATTTTTACTCGAATCAAGTACCGGTCGGAATTGATAGAGGTGGACAACATGCATTTTCCCGAAAAAGTTGTTTACCTGACACAAACAAATACGGTATCGTTTCATTTTAAAAACCGCCGGAAAGAAACATCGGTGACGGTTTTAAAAAACAGCATTGAAATCCATTTCCAAAACGAAAAATTATGTATCGATTGGGCGTAACGTTAATTATAGTCATGGTTGTGGCTTCGGTTCTTGCTCAGGACAGCCTGCGCAGAGAATTAGACAGCCTCACATATCAGCAATACCTCAACAAGGATTACAAAAACCTGATAGAAACGGGTAAGAAGGCCCGTGAGCAACATATTAATTTTTACTACCTCAATTACCGGACCGCCATTGCCTACTACGAACTGAAAAATTATGCGAAGGCAGCAGAATTCTACAGAAAGACGCTCGCCGAAACCCCAGATGACCCGATTTTGCAGGAAAGTCTTTACTACTCCTATCTGTTAAGCGGACAGAAAGAAAACGCAGCTATCGTTGCCAGATCGCTTGCGCCGCACACGCAGGTAACCATAGGATACAAGCCTTCGGCCGTAGATTACATTTCATTATCGGGCGGATATATGACAAACGACAATACACCGGATATACACTCTGATTTTGCGGGAAACGATTCCGTCAATCAATATAGAGATATGATTTTCACGAGCTTAGGATTGGGCTTTAATCTTTCTTCCCGTTCCAGATTTAAACTCGGCTACCAAGTGTACAACACGAATTTCGAACAGTATACAGCCGCCGGGCTTGCTCAGACCGATAAACTCGCTCAGCATCAATTGGTTGGGACATTGGAATTCTTTACGGAAAACAATGTTTTGTGGGGAGTTGCAGGGGGGTATTACTTCATTGAATTGTTTGATAGGACAGCCATTTATACTCTCGGAGGCGGAGGAAAGGGATTCGGGCCGGGAACCGGGAGAATCTTCACAACTTCAGGCGGAAAATCCGTTTCGGCATTTTCTGCACTAGTATTTCTGAACAAACGCTTTGCGTACACTTTACCCGAGATTGCTGCAACCTATTCCAATTTTGGGGGCGGGCACCAGTATCAGGTAAAGGGATCGCTTACTTATTATCCGTTAGGTAATCTCAATTTTTACGGAACAACTGCTGCAGCAGTCATCCGCAACCAAGACGCCTGGACGGACACTCAACTTATATTCTCTCAGAGCCTCGGAGTAAAGTTAACCAAACAGTTGTGGCTCGACGGAAACATAAGCCTGGGAAATCACCGGAATTACGTTTCCGAACGCTCTTTTCTGGTGTATGACACGTACGATCCCGTGAAGGCCATTGCCGGGCTTTCTCTTTCCTGCTTTTTCCGAGATGTCATGCTGTCTGCAGGATACCAGTGGCAACAAAGAGAGGGATATGCTTATTCTGCGATCAACTACTCTGCCTATAAATACAACAATCACCTCCTAAATATTGCATTCACATGGAACCTTTAAATAAAAAAAGCGGATGGTTTATCCTTTTGTTGTTGTTCTCAGCAACAGTTTCAGCACAAGTGAATTCATCTCAGGTTTTTGCAGACAGTTATCGATACGAATCGTCGGGCGATTATCAGAAAGCCATAGCGGAATTGAATGTCCTGAACGGATACGATTATCACAAATCGTTGCGCCTCGGCTGGCTGTATTACCTGGCTAAGGATTACGAGAGCAGCAAAAAATTTTATAATCAGGCCATCAGTTTAGCACCGCAGGCTGTTGAAGCCTTGTTGGGAATTTGTTATCCGCTAGAAGCACAAAAGAAAACGGATGAACTGGAAACGGTCTATAAAAAAATCCTGTCGCTGGATAAGACAAACTCAAAAGTGAATTATGCACTGGGAAATATCTATTATTACCGGAAAGATTTTATACAGGCTGAAAAATATTTTGACCTGGTGCAAACCATGTATCCTTTCGATTACTATTCAACACTGATGAGCGCCTGGACAAAATATTTTCTCAACAAAAAAAACGATGCCCAGCGACTCTTCAATATTGTTCTTATCATCTCTCCAACTGACCAGTCAGCAAAAGAGGGGTTGAATCTTCTAAAATAGCCATTTTTTCTAGCCGTTTTGGCTAATCATTTTCAGGAGTTTCTTGTCGCGTATTTTCACGTTTCTTCCCGTCATCTCAATAAGCCCATCGGTAGCGAATTCCGAAAGGACACGGTTGATGCTTTCTCTGCCTGCGTCCACCCAGTTTCCGATATCCGATTGTGAAACCGGCAGGACAAACTCATCCGAATTAAAAATAGTATCGGAAAAGTCGAGCAATACGTCAGCAAGCTTGCCGCGTGTTTGTTTTTGCGTGCGGTTGGCGCATCGGCGATAAGCCTCCAGCTCGCTTTTGGACAACTCCATGATGATATAGGAAGAGAAATCCCTGTTTTCTTCCAGCACACGTTTAAAAACTTCAATGTCGATAAAACAAACCTCCGAGTCCAATACTGCCGTAACGCTGTACTGATTTATCTTGTCACCCAGTGTAGTGGGTAAACCCAAATAGGTTGGTGCTTTTATAAGGCGGACAATTTGTTCGCGATAGGGCCCTGTGATATGAATTTTTACCAGTCCTTTCCGAAGAAAGATAACGTTCGTGGAAAAAACGCCCTGTTTAATGATGGAATCTCCTTTGCGGAATTTTACCACCGCGTGGTTGTTCTCCAACATCTCAAGCTGACAATTTTTTAGTGTGCTCGATGATTTCATCACACAGGCACAATCGATGCATTCGTTTTTCATACAGCAAAAATAGATAAAAATGTGACATTTATCACTAAATATTGTAAGAATGTTCACCCGGTAAAAACAAATAATTAAAGAAATATATCTTTAATTTGCGTCCGGTTAATTCACTCAAAAACATCTTTTTAAATGGAAAGTATTAATACCCTGACCCTGGAGAAACTCCAGGCGGAACTGGAAAGCCTGGAGGCAAAAGCCGACCGGCTAGAAGTTTCCCGTAAAGACCAGTTGTCTATTGCCATCGTATCGGGCGATATGGATAAAATTCTGGCGGCCATGATTATTTCCCTGGCTGCAGCAGCCATGGACACACAAGTGAAACTTTTCTTCTCCTTTTGGGCGTTGTCCGCATTGCGTGATCCCCGGAAAAAGGTAAGAGGAAAAGATTTTATCTCGAAAATGTTTGGAATGATGCTTCCCAATGGACGCAACAAACTGAAGTTGTCGAATATGAACATGTGCGGTATGGGGCCGGTGATGATTAAAAAACTGATGAAGAAGCAAAACGTGATGTCGCTTGATGCGATGTTTACGGAAGCTGCCGAACTGGGAGTGGAAATCACGGTTTGTGAAATGTCGATGAACCTGATGGGTTTCAAGAAAGAGGAGATGATCGATTATCCTCATCTTCGTTATGCCGGAGCCACCACATTTGTCGCCGATGCCGGAGAAAGCAGTATGCAATGGTTTATTTAAGCGAAGAATAAAAACGACACATATATATAATTAGTAAACATTTACAACTATGACAACAGAAGAATTAAGAACATTGACAGTAGCAAAATCGGTAGACGCACGGGGTACAGCTTGTCCAGGCCCGTTACTGGAAGCTAAAAAGGCCATAGGTACCCTCCATTCAAACGATGTGATGGAAATTCTTTCGGCAGACGAGGGAACCAAGGTGGATATTCCGAAATGGTGCGGTAAGCAAGGTCATGAGTACCTGGGTGCGGTGGAAGAAAACGGATACTTCAAAGTATACATGAAGAAAAAATAAACTTTTGCTTCGAAATGAAGAAGAACGCCCGGATATTGGTTTTTTCTACGGAGAAAATATCCGATCCCGCCATTGATATGGCGGGATTGCTCAAGTTGCATTACCCTCCAACGGTTTATACCATTACCGTTCCTTGTTCGAGCGGAATAAAACCGAGCTGGATCTTGCATGCCTATGAAAAAGGTTTCGACGGCGTGTTTATTGCTGCCGATGGGAGCGATTGTGTCTTTGGAGAGACCTGTACCGAGAAAACCGGAAACGTGGTTTCGGTCACACACGACAAAATGAAAGAATCGGGCATCGATCCGGCACGCTTGCGCATGGCAGCCATCTGTTCGGTATGCAGCGAGTCTTTCGTGAAGCAAATACGCAGCTTCAACGACTATCTGATTAAAACATTACACGCATAGATTTCGATGAACGAAGAAAGAAAAATGCTCCATTACGACGCGTTGGTTGTGGGAGGCGGGATTGCCGGAGGAGAAGCGGCGCTTAACCTGGCCAACACCGGTTATAAGGTGTTGCTTGTGGAGAAAGACCGTTCGCTAGGAGGAAAAATGATCCTCCTGAGCAAGGTTTTTCCCACACTGGACTGTTCGGCCTGCATCACTACACCCAAAGTGTCGGAAATTGCCCGGCATAAAAACATTACCATTTTCACGGAGAGTGAAGTGACTGCTATTGTCAAAAAATCAGAAAACGATTTTACGGCTCAGGTAACGAAAAAACCGCGCTATGTGCGTGTGGAGGATTGCACGGCTTGCCAGTTGTGCGAAAAAGCCTGTCCGGTGAGTGTGCGCGATGAGTATCAATCGGGGTTGATTGGCCGAAAGGCGGCGTTTATTCCTTTTAGCATCGCCAACCCCAAAGCTGCAGCAATCGATATTGAGAATTGTACGCTCTGCGGTGCATGTGAGAAAGTTTGTCCTACGCATTGCATCGATTTCACGATGGAGACCGAATATTATGAACTGCATGTCAGAACGGTTGTTCTGGCCACCGGCTTCAATCTGTTCGATCCGCTTCAGATACCGCGATACGGCTACGGGCAACACAAAAACGTGATTACGTCCATGCAAATGGAGCGCGAGATTGCGCCTACACGTCCGTACAATACGATTTTACGTCCTGGTGACGGAAAAGTCCCCGATAGGATTGCTTACGTGCTCTGTACCGGTTCGCGCGATGCTACCGTTGGAAATCCCATCTGTTCGCAGATCTGTTGCATGTATTCCATCAAGCAGGCCCAGTTGTTGATGGGTGCGTTGCCGATGGCAGACGTGACGATTTACTACATCAATATCCGCTCATTCGGAAAAGGATTTGAAGAGTTTTACCAGCAGGCCAAGGGTATGGGTGTAAACTTTGTGAAAGGCAAGATCGGGAAAATAACCGAAAAAGAAAACGGCAACCTTATCCTTCGTTATGAGGACATCAACGAGGGGGTGGTGAAGGAGGCCGAACACGATATGGTGGTGCTTTCTGTCGGGGTGAAGTCCAATCCTACGGTCGGAAAAATGTTCGGTCGTGGCGAACTGAAATTAGACCCGTTCCATTTTGTAGCGCAGGACGATTTATTGGGAAGTCCTTCCAAAACCAGTATTGACGGTGTTTTTGTTGCCGGAACAGCTTCCGCACCCATGGATATTCCCGATTCCATTCTTTCGGCAGGCTCGGCATCGTCCGAGGCTATCAGTTATTTAATTCAACACCAGGAACCATGAAAGAGAGAATAGGCGTATACATTTGCCACTGCGGAGGAAACATCTCCGATTACGTTGATGTGGAAAAAGTGCGTCAGGCGGTGGAGAACGACAAAGGAGTGGCTTTGGCCAAAACAACCGTGTTCGCTTGTTCCGATTCCAATCAGAACGACATGGTTGAGGACATCAAAAAGCATAACCTGGACGGGGTCATTGTAGCTTCTTGCTCGCCGAAGTTACATTTGGTGACGTTTAGAAACGTTACGGAACGCGGTGATTTGAATAAATATACTTACGTCCACACCAATATCCGTGAGCAGGCATCCTGGGCACATTCCGACGATAAAGCCGGGGCAACCGAAAAAACCATCCACCTGGTAAAGGCGGCCATAGCCAAATCGCGTTATGCGGAGCCCTTGTATCCCCACCAGTTTGAAGCGGAGAAAACAATTGCCGTTATCGGAGCGGGAATTTCCGGTATGAAGGCCGCCGCCACGCTTTCCGATAAAAACACGCATGTGATTCTCATTGAAAAGGAAGACCGGGTAGGCGGACACACCGCTACGTGGGGCTCCTTGGCCATGTCCGATGAAAAAGGGTGCGAACTCTCCCAACGCATCCATTCCGATTTGCTGCAACGCGATAACGTGACCATTCTTACCGGATCGGAAGTGATTTCTTCGAAAGGTAGCATTGGAAACTTTACGCTGAAAGTCCGTAGGCGGCCATGCCAAGCGGGAGATCCGGTCGAAACCATGGAGTTCAACGTCGGCTCCGTAGTTGTTGCTACCGGTTTCGACTCCTATCTGCCAAAAGAAGAGGAATTCGGATTTTTATCGTATGAGAACGTGATCACGCTGCCTGATTTCAAGCACCTGATCGATTCGTTTTCTGGAAAATTTCTGGAGTATAAAGGGAAGAGAGTTAGCCGTATAGCTTATATTTACTGTGTGGGGAGCCGGCAGATTGATGGGGAAAACAAATACTGTTCGCGTTATTGTTGTACGTCGGTCATTCACGCAGCCATCCAGGCCAAAAAGAAATTCAACAACATTTATAACTTCCATTTCAACCGCGGAATCCGCACGTATGGGAAACAGGAATTGCTGTATGCCGAGTCATTACAGCAAGGCGATATCTACCTGCAATCGTTTGAAGATGCCCCACCACAGGTCTACGCCGAGAATGGCATCACCAAAGTGAAGGTTAAGGATGTGCTGACAAAAAACAAGGAGTTGGAAGTCGAAGCCGACCTGGTGGTCCTGGTTACGGGAATGGTTCCACGAACCGATAATTCCATCGGAACCCTGTTTAAACTCCCGAAAGGCAGGGACAAATTTTTCAATGAGGTACACATGAAACTGCGTCCCGTGGAAACGGTCATCGACGGAGTTACTATTGCCGGAGCTTGCCAGGGGCCTAAAAACATTGTGGAATCGGTGAATTCGGCGCTTTCTGCAGCAGCCAAATCCTACTCGCACATTAGCAAAGGTGTGCTTGAGACGGAACCGATTGTAGCCGAAGTAAACGCCGAATTGTGTACATGGTGCGGAAAATGTACCGAAGCCTGTCCTTTCGATGCTATCGAACAAAAGGAAATCAACGGAAAGCAGGTGGCGGTGGTCAACAACTCGGTTTGTAAAGGCTGCGGCATGTGTGCGCCGGTTTGTCCGCCAGATGCCATTAACCTGGTCAATTACTCGAGTGAGGAAATCATGAGCATGATCGATGCATTGGTATAAGTTTATTGAATAAAAGCAAAAAGACGATGGAAGCAGAATCAGGAAAAACTGCGAAGTACCTTCGGGAGAAGCAGGGTGTCCCCGAGCACGTAAAAGAAGAACTGAAAGAATTCAACCGGATAAAAAGAGCCATAACCGACACCTTGAAAGAGGGAGAACTGACCATTGCGCAACTATCGGAAAAGCTGCGAATGCCCAAACACGATGTTATGTATTACCTGATGTCGCTGGTCAAGTACGGAGTTGTGGCAACGGGAGAAATTGACGATAGGGATGAATATTATTTGTATAAACTGGTGAAATAATGGCAAGTAAATTAAATCCAACCTTTTCGGAAGAACTGAAAAAATACGGCTCCGTAAACTTCAACGCCTGTTACAATTGCGGAACGTGCACGGCCGTATGTTCATTATCCACGACAGACATTTCCTTTCCGCGCGAAATGGTCCGGCTGAGCGCGTTGGGCCTGGAAGATGAGATAAAAAAATCGCTGAAACCTTGGGAGTGCTACTATTGCGGCGAGTGCACCACCCACTGCCCGCAAACGGCAAATCCCGGTGAACTGATGATGTCTTTGCGTCGCTGGCTCACGGCAAAATATGATTGGACAGGGCTTTCGGGTTTGTTTTATAAATACCTGCCGGCATTTCTTACTGCCATGGTACTGGTGTTTGCGGGTGTATTGTTCTTTGCCAATTCGGTAAATTGGGAACTGGAAAGGCTGCTTCATTTGGGACATATGTTTGAAAGAACCGCTATTGCCACTGTTTTTGTAGTGATATTTATTCCTAACTTGCTTCGTATGTGGTACTTCACTGTGGTGAAAGCAGGAGTGAAAGTGCCGTTCAAGACTTATTTTACCGCCTTGAATGATCTTTTCGTGCACATGTTTACACAAAAACGAGCCAGGGACTGCGACGGCAACCATTTCCGGTGGCTAGAACACATGATTTTGGTATTTGCTTACTTGGCGTTGCTGTTTACAACGGTATTTTTGAATTGGTTCAGTACCGAAAACCTTTTTGTAATTGTTCTTGGATATCTGGAGAGCGCCTTTATTTTTATCATCACGGCGGATTTTGTGAAAGATCGCATTCAGAAGAAGCAAACGTTGACTAAAAACTCCAAACCATCTGACTGGTTTTTTGTAATTTGGTTAATGTTGATGGGGTTAACGGCGTTTTTTGTACGTTTATTTATCGATTTTAATATCCTTGAAACCAGCAAGTGGTTGTATATTATTCATTTAACAGTATTGGTGCAATGGGCACTAATCATTGTCCCCTTCGGAAAATGGACGCACTTTCTGTATCGCTCGTTCGCGATGTATTTTGCGAAAATTAAATCGGTGAAGAAATAAACAAGGTTTATTTTTTTAGTCCCCACTTGTAGTTTGGCTTGTCTCCCATTTCGAGCTCCAACATTCCGCCTTTCAGCAAATCAGCGGCGGGAAACTTGAAGCTATCTAGCGGTTTGCCGTTAAGCTTAGCCGACTGCACGTACTTGTTGATGCGCGATGCACCGTTTGCCTTGATGACAAATTGTTTGCCTCGTCCATAACGATTTTCCAGATTGATGGTAGCCTTTTCATACAAAGGGCTGGCGATTTCGTAAACAGGATTTATGTTGCATCCGCCATCGGTCTGAAATAATCCCAGTGCAGCCATGATAAACCAGGCGCTCATCTGACCCTGGTCTTCATCACCAAGGTAAGCGTCGCCGGCGCCATAGCCGTAATACCGTTCCAAGATGGAACGGCTCCATTTTTGTGTCTGCCAGGGTTCGCCCGCCCAATTGAACAGAAAAGCGAAATGCATGCTTTGTTGGTTACCTTGTACTACGGGAAAATCGCCGTAACGCTCGCCGGGAGCGTTATATCGCCACCCCTCACTTTCCCTGAATCCTTCGGATAGCCGACTCAGAAAACGGTCTTTACCAATCATTTTTACCAGTTCAGGAACATCCTGAGGAACAAAAAAAGTGAGTTGCCAGGCATTTCCTTCCACATAATGTTCGTTAACACCTGTTACAAACGGATCGAAATCTTTCTCGAAAGAACCGTCACTTTTTCGCAGGCGAGCATACCCGGTTTCAGGATCAATGGTGTTTTTCCACCATGTGCCGCGGTCGGCAAAATAATGGTAATCATCTATTTTCCCTAAAGCCTTGGCTAGTTGGGAAACCGTCCAGTCGTCAAATGAATACTCCAGCGAATTGGAGAAACGGCCAAGATCGGAAGGTACGTATTTGTATTTTAGATAAGCCTCTATGTCCCGGTTTCCCGCAAGCCCGTCACCAATTTTCCGAGGTTGGACGGTTTGCATTTTCTTTATAGCGGAAAACATTTTCTGAACATCGTAATCGCGGATTCCCATCTGATACGCGCTTACCATCAACGGAATCTCGTGTTCGGCAACCATAACCGGAATGTATTCCATTCCTGCAGGGCCTTTGGCAAGCATGCCGTTGGCATCGTACATGGCCAGTTGGGATTTAACCCACCGGCCGCTCCATTCCGGAGCGATCAGGTTCCAGACCTGGTTCAGGTTCCAGAACGTGTTCCAGAAAGCATCACATCCCAACGCTACTTCATTTGCCGGGTCTTTTAGTCGCTGTATTTTTTCGGTGGCATCCACCCATCTGCCGTCCACATCACTGAATGTATTGCGACAAAATGCCCGGTACATGTTAGTATAGAAACGGGTTTTTTCACGACTATCGTTTGTTTCTATATTCACTCTTGACAAAATATCGTTCCAGGTTTTTTGGTTGTTATTGCGTACTGCATCAAAACTCCAACCGAATGGTTTTGTAACCTCTTCGCTTAGGTTCCGGCGTGAACCTTCCATATCCACAAATGAGATTCCCGTACGTACCTGAACGACCGGGTTTGTTTTTGTGTCGAATTCAGCGAAGCAACCTATCTTGTCTGGTTTTAAGGCGTTTACTGCTTTTTCATCGCTAAAAATCGTATCGTTTATCCAGGTGCCAAAATGCTTGATCGGTTTGTCAAATTCAATGGTGAAGTAAATGGTGTAGTCCTGATTGTCATCG
Source organism: Petrimonas sulfuriphila (assembly GCA_038561985.1). Taxonomy (NCBI): domain Bacteria; kingdom Pseudomonadati; phylum Bacteroidota; class Bacteroidia; order Bacteroidales; family Dysgonomonadaceae; genus Petrimonas; species Petrimonas sulfuriphila. The sequence continues at coordinate 2,206,256 of CP073276.1, forward strand.
GCAGACCATACTTTTGTGGTTTGCTGGACGCTGTATCCTTCAACGGTGTAGTCGTTTACCTGGTTGACGGATGCATCCAGGATATTATACCGGTATTCGGCAGGGATCTTCAAGTCAATCATCACCCGGCCGTCTTTGTCCTGCGGATAGGTATATCGTTGAAAGCTGCAACGGGTGGTGGACGTGAGTTCAGCTTCAATGTCGTAATCGGTCAGCCTGACTGCATAGTACCCCAACGGAGTTTTTTCGGTAGTTTTATCGATTGCGGAACGGTAGGCTTCAGGATCTTTTTCGATTTGTCTCTGATCGCCTATTTTCGTTTTTAGCGCTCCGTTTACGGGCAACATCCCCAGGCCCGCCATCGTCCATTCGTGAACGTGACTGAACACGCCCACACTCTCTATGGACGGATCGTAACCTGCCTGCCAACCGGCATTCTCGTTGTCGGGACTGAGTTTCACCATGCTGAACGGCATCCACGGGCCGGGTGCGATCATCCATCTCGAGTGTGCTGTCCCTATATGTGTGTCCACATAGTCGGCTGGAGTTACAATATGTTCCGGAGTACGTAGTACCGTATCTTTTTCAACCAAATCTCCGTTTATCAAAACCTCGTATACACTCAATTTTTCCTTTTTTACTGCCGGCATGGGTGCTTCGAGTTTGTACCGCCCCTTTTCCAGCCTTTGCTTTAAGATTGTTTTACCGTCTAATCTCACGGTAAGTTCAGGCAAATCTTTCAGGTGTTCCACATCGATCAATAACGGTTGGGCTTTTTCGTTGAGCTGGTAGCCGGCAACTTTTACGTTTCGAAGATATACGAAAGGGTTTAACGTTTCCAGTTTGGCCGAAGACGGTCCTTCCAGACGAACATCATCCAAAATCAGCCATGAACCTTCGATTACCTTTAATTGAACCGTATTTGAACCCGTTTTAATGATGTCATCGAGCGGTATTTCTATCGTATTCGGAGTGATTTGACTGTAATCACCCGTGAGCGACGCATCGCTTTTCCCTTTGGGTAAAACGGTTTTATACACATGGCCGTTCACGGTTATTTTGAGTAAAGGCGGGTTTTTGCTGTGAGCATCCAAGACGTCCACCACCAGTTTATAACCGGTACCTGATCCGGTTTCTTTCATCCGGAAAAGTATGTTGATCTCCTGAGTTCGAATACCTGCACCGTTTAGAGAGCCGGCCCATACATCTGATGTCCCGGGAAGAACGTATGGAAAATCAGTTTTCGGATTTGACCACCCTATGATGAAGTATTTATCTTCCCAACCGAAATCATTTTTCAGGAAGTCGGCGTACTTGTCCGGGACCAATGCGAATCCGGCTGTATTCTTATCTTTTTCCCCGATATTCCAGACGATTTGAGCCTGGATGAGGTTTGCAATTGAAATCAGATAAAATAAAACAACTGTTTTTTTCATTTGGAAATTATTAAAGGGTATAGAAACAGATAGTAAATAGTTAATCCAACATCCTCAGGGCATAGGCATAAGCCCCTAAAGCAATGGCTTCGCTGGTCCCTAAGCTACTTACGGTTACGCCTGTCTTTTTACCTGTGTTATGACTCATTTTTTTATCTGAACCGGGAATGGAGACCCAAACGGACTCATCCATCAAAAAGGCTTTCTTTTCCGTATCGCTCATAAGGTTATATACCCTCATCTGGAGACGTGGAAAGACACTACCGCTTAGCATGCTGCGCGTTCCGTTCATTTCATCTACCATTGCCGGCAAAATATATTTGTATGCTTTGGCGATCCCTCCTCCTATTACCACAATACCATCCACAATGTTGAGCGATTCGGCAACGGTGAATCCGGCTACCCTGCCAAGCTCTTCGAAGGTGCCGATAGCTGCGTTCCTGTTACCCTTCCTGTTGCTTTCCGCTATGTCATATATCTCTTTGGGGGTGAGTTCAGTATCATCTCCCGACAGTTCCCGATATACTCTTTTAACGGCACGAATGCTGACTCCTTCTTCCGATACCAAGCCGTTGTTGTATTTGTTAGCGGAACACCATACATCGCCCCCACAACCGTTGTCGCCCGAAAGCAATACATTGTTTATAACCACCCCGCCGCCAAAGCCTGTTCCTAAGGTAATTCCAAGCAGGTTTTTATATTGCTTGGAGCTTCCGGCCTTTTTCAACTCGGCGTTTATTTCGGGCAACGCTCCAGCGAGGGCTTCACCATAAGCAAAAAGGTTCCCATCGTTGTTGATAAAAACAGGCAACCCGAATTTCTTAATCAAGAAAGGGCCTAATGCCACACCGCCACGAAATGCGGGGAAATTGGGCAAATCACCTATTATCCCGTTTTCGTAATCCGCAGGGCCCGGAAATGCAAAGCTGATGGCAACAGGCAGATCATCCAGCTTTTTTTTTATTGTGCTGAAACCGTTAACAATCGTCTCCAGGCAAACCTCCCGGTTATCGGGATGAGAAGGTAATATAACAGGATCTGTTATCTCCTTATTGCCGCGGATTGCCGTAAAGACAAAGTTGGTGCCGCCGGCATCCAACGTCAAAACTGTTCGTGGATCGTTACTGAACATTTTTCTTCAGGTTAAAGGTGAAAATCAGGATAAGTAAAAGAGAGGCAAAAATGACGGAAAGTGCGGCGGTAAAGCTGATACTGTCATTTATCAGACCCTGGACAAAGGGGATAACAGCACCACCCACAACTCCCATAATCATCAGGGCAGATATCTCGTTTGAGCGTGAGGGAAACCGTTGTAATGCAAAAGAGAAAATAATGGAAAAAACATTGGCACCGGCAAAGCCCAGCATAAAAATCAACACCCTCAAACTCCACACCTCGTGTATGAGCATTAGAGCTAAATAAGATAGTAGCGCCACAAAAAGTGAAACGAGCAGGTACTTCATCGGCTTTATTTTCAACAGAAGGAACGTGCCCAAAAAAGCACCAGTTGTTTTAGCAGCAAAATAGACACTGTTCCCATAACCGGCATTTTCGAGCGTAAGTCCTGCATGTCTCATCAAAAGTTCAGGAATAGAGACATTTAATCCTACATCAAATCCAACGATTAAAAAAATAGATAAAAAACAAAAGAAAATAAATTTATCTTTTAATAATCCCAATGCGCCGCTAAATGTAGCAGGAGTGCTTTTGAACCCAAGCTCCTCTACCTTGGAAAATGCAAGCAAGAATACGGAAATCACGGAGATTGCAGCAAAGACTGCAAACGTTAGCTTCCAATCCCCAAACCGGCTGGCTGTAAATCCCGCAACAATAGGGCCGAAAAAGGAACAAACAGATTTGATGAACTGTCCCAGTGTAAGGATACTGGCTGTCTTCTCCTTGTTGAACATGGCTGCTACAAGCGGATTAAGTGATACTTGCAAAATAGTGTTGCTGATACCCAGCAGAATGAAGGCAATCAGTACCGTGTAAAACGTGTAAAAAAGAAAAGGTATGATCATTGCCACACAGGTTGTTGCAAGCGCAAGCAGCACTGTTTTTTTTCTTCCTGCTTTTCCCATAAGAATTCCGGTGGGAATGGAGAAGATGGCAAACCAGAGGAATACCATCATTGGCAGTGTCCCTGCGATCCCTGACGAAAGATTGAAATCGTTTTTGACATAATTAGTGGCGATACCCACTATGTCTACAAACCCCATGATGAAAAATCCGAAAAAAGCGGCAATGGGTGCAAGGACATTAGATTTCTTTGAGGTGTTCATTGTATTATGCATTAAATCTTACCGATGCTTTGATGGTAATACATTCTTTCCCTTTGGAGTTGCCGTAAGGACGAACAGTATACGTTTTTATTCGAGCGGGGACAACAAAGGTCTCGGCATAATGGACAACGAAAGGTTCAAAATCACCGTTTAAGCTCTCCACAATCACCGAATCGCCTTCTACCAGGTTTAGTACGTTTACCGAATCGTTGGTGTAGTGAGTTGCTTTTTCCGTGAATATATGCCTCCTGGTTTCGATAAACTCATTTTTATGTAAGCCTGTTTTCTCTTCGCGTACCGTACCGGTATCGTTCAGAATTTTCACTTTATTCACCAGTTCACGGTAGGTAAATCCGGTATCTCTTCCCCACACGATAACCTTTTTGCCCCGATCTACGTTTATCGGGCGTGGTTTTCCGTCGAGTCCCAACCGTTGCCAGTCCCAGAGCTTAAAAGTAAAAAGATTGGGTGTTGAGCTGATTTCGAGTACCAATGTGTCTTTTCCCGAACAATGTACGGTCCCTCCGGGTATAAGGAAATGATCGTGTTTCTTTACGGGAACTTTATTCACGTATTTATCCACATCAAACACAAAAAAAGGATCTTGCTGAGCTTTATTTAGATCGGTCACCATTTCATCGGGATTTATGTCGTTTCTAAGGCCCAGATACACGTAAGTATCCTCTTTGGTATCCATAATGTAATAACTTTCATCCTGTGTATATGCCAAGCCGAAGTTTTCCCGGGCGTATTCGGTCGTTGGGTGTACCTGCAAACTGAGGTTGCCACCTCCTATGGTATCCAAAAGGTCGAACCGGATAGGAAATTCTTTGCCAAAGCGGGCTTCGACAGGGTCTCCAAGCAACTCCCTGCTTCTCGTATACACCAGGTTAACCGAAGGCATCTCGAATTCAATGTCGTTAATTTTTAACAATAAACTGTTTTCTTCGGGTACACAGTCGAAACACCAACCAAAATTACTCACCGAACGGTCCAGATCACACACTTCTTTCATCCATTGTCCACCCCATGGTGCCGGATCGAAAAAAGGTACTAACCGGAAAGGAGAACTTGCCGCCTTGTCCATTCCCTTGAAGAAAGTCTCTTTGTCAATTAGTTTGGGCCCGTCGTTCCTGACTGTGTCGAGCCAGAAATCAACGGTGTCATAGATTGTTTTTTTGTGCTTGTCCAGTGCTTTCCAGTCGTTGAAAAGGCCGCGTTTGTATTGAAGAGAAAAAGTTTCCTCTTTATTGTTCACACCCAGGCCGTTCACTTCCTTTCTTCGCATCCGTTGCTGGATCTCCCATCGGGGCATGTCTGCGTAAATGTTGATGTCGCCTGTTGTTACATATTGTGCCCCATATCCGAAGACGATCACAGTACCCGATGCCTGCTCAATACTTTCCCTGGCAAAACGGAGTTTCTCTTCATCGAAATAATCGCTGATGGAAAGGTTGGAATAGAAGCCAAAAAGAATGTCTTCGGTTAAAAACTGCTCGGTCAATGCGTTAATTTCATTTTCGGATTTAAAGATCTCCAATGTGTCGATAAGCCGTGCATTATTGATTTCTTGTAGCTTAGATTTTAATAAGTCATAGTAAACGCCTGTATAGCAGTCGACCGTCAGCAGTTTCGCATGTTCTACCTTCCCGCTCACGAAAGAGGAAATGCTTTTCCACCCTTCAAGTATAAAGCCTTTCCCGATTGCAACAGCAGGACGCTTATCGTAATTGCTTTTTCTTTTCCGGTTCATATTTATAGTATATGTTGGGTTTTTCATCGTATGTATGAACATGCTTCGGGTGCAAAAATAATCAATATCTCTGCTGTTGAATCTTATTTTGTGTTTTTTATGTTTTTTTAATGGATGAGGTCTGGCTTAAAAATTGGAAGAAAAAGATCTGGACTCTCTGACGCTTTCAATCTTATAACTGAATGAATCGGCTCTGTACCAACCGATATTGTATTCTATTGGCAGATCGTTTATGTCGCTTACAAATCTTTTACGGATAAGGATTGGATCTCCGACTTCAATTTCTAATTTTCCAGCAATGAATGGATTGGCACCGGATGCCCGGATTTCTTCTCTTGATGTTTTTACGATAATATTATAATCATTTTCCAATATTTCGTATAATGGCCGGTTAAAGTTCTCCGTACCATCCATTCTGATTTTAGGATTAAATTCCGAATGAAAATAGACAAAAGGGAAATTTTCTTTGCCGCGCAATCTTTCTAAACGCAGGACCTTCACCTGGTTAGTGATTTCAAAAAACTGCCTGGCATTTTCAGTGGGAGCCTGTTTGCTGATGTGTAGTTCGAAGTTTTCAATTTTTACTCCCAATACTTTCATTTCTTGTGAAAAACTCAGCCAGTTGGTCGCTTCGCTGTATAAATTCTTTTCGGCAACCCTTGTTCCTACGCCTTTTTTTCGTATCAACAAACCTTCCGTAACCAAGGTATTGATCGACTGTCTTAATGTGTTTCTTGATATTCTTAATTGTTCAGACAGCTCTACTTCGTTTGGCAGCATTTTCCCCTCTTTGTATTCTTCTTTCGTTATTAAGTCGCGAAGAAGTATTTCGGCTTGCCTGTGTAAAGGAATGGGGCTGCTGCGGTCTATTTTTAAATTCATCTTTTTTCTACAAAGTAAATAAAAAACAAAGAATTCCGAAAAAATACCTGTAGTCGATTTAATATATGTCCATACATGTTGACTGATTTATCCTATAGGCGACGCTTTCGTATTCATGGGAAGCTGAAGCAGGCGCTACTTCAAGGTGCCAGTCTGTGCAACGTCCACCCTTCTTCTGTCCTAAGATAAACAAGTCTGTCGTGCAATCGTCCTGGACGTCCCTGCCAGAATTCGATAGTTGCGGGGAGAAGAATAAATCCTCCCCAATTGGACGGGCGGAAAATTTTACGATTGTTGAATTTTTCTTCGAAAGAGACTTGACGTTGTTCCAACTCTTCACGGTTATTTAATATTTTACTTTGCTGTGAACTCCAGGCACCGATTTGTGCTTCTCGGGGACGCTCGTTAAAATATGTATCGGAGTCATGAACAGGAAGTCTTTCTACCCGTCCTTCAACGCGGACCTGGCGTTCGATGGAATGCCAGTCGAAAACAAGTGCGGCAAATGGATTTTCGAGTAACTCCCTGCCTTTCCGGCTAAGATAATTGGTGAAAAAGACAAACCCGCTTTTATTTATTTCTTTTAATAACACTACCCTGGCGGAAGGTTTTCCATTTGCGGTACATGTTGCAATAGTCATGGCGTTTGGTTCCGGTATTTTCGAGTCGATAGCCGCCTGCAGCCACAACTGAAATTGTTCCATCGGGTTTGCTTTCACCCCCGATTCATTCAATTCTCCGGTTTTATATTCTTCCCTGAAATCAAACAGCTTTTTCATATGCGATCCTTTTTAGATAAAGAAAGCGGACAACCTGTAGCTGTCCATCCTTACGGTGAGTTGCTCTGCAAATATAAGCCATGCAATAGCTATCCGACGGTGAGGTTTAGTTAATAAATACTAACGATTTTTTCTTGTAACCCTATTGAATTCAATAAAACAGAGTAATTTGCTATCTTCGCACAGGATTTAGAAATAATGTTTCGAATGATAAACGTTAAACAGGTACACAAGAGTTTTGGTGACCTTCAGGTGTTGAAGGGAATTGATTTGGAAGTGGGTAAAGGGGAGATCGTATCGATCGTGGGTCCCAGCGGTGCAGGAAAAACCACGCTGTTGATGATTATGGGCACACTTGAAAAGGCAAATTCCGGAAAGGTAATGATTGACAACAACGACCTGAGTAAACTCAGCGAGAAAAAACTTGCGGATTTTCGTAACAAGAATATCGGGTTTGTTTTTCAGTTCCATCAACTTCTGCCGGAATTTACGGCTTTGGAAAACGTTATGATACCCGCACTGATCGGTAACATGAAGCAGGGTGCGGCGGAGAAAAAAGCAAAAAAACTTTTGGCTATGATGGGGCTGAGTGAACGAATGGAACACAAGCCTGCTGAACTATCCGGAGGAGAAAAACAGCGTGTGGCAGTTGCCCGCGCACTGATAAACGATCCCGTAGTCGTTTTTGCCGATGAGCCTTCGGGAAGCCTTGATACCGATAATAAAGCCGAACTGCATTCATTGTTTTTTGAACTTCGCAGCCAGCTAAATCAAACGTTTATCATTGTAACACATGACGAACAACTGGCATCCATTACAGATCGAACCATTCATATGATGGATGGGAGAATTGTTGAAAAGATTTCAGATTAAAAATCAAATGGCAAAAAACAAGTATTCTATGAAACTAAAATCGTTTTTTATTATGGTAATGGCAACGACTGGACTGTTACTCTCATGTAACAACGAACAGAAATCGGATACTGATTCAAAGAACCTGGGGGAAGCTATAGGGAGATCAAAAATAAAAGTGGAGAATGGGTTAATAACCCCGGAGGTTTTGTATAGTTTTGGACGTATAGGAAGTGTGGAAGTGTCTCCGGACAAGTCGAAAATACTTTATCAGGTTACCTACGTCGATATTAAACAGAACAAGACCAATCCCGAACTTTTTGTGATGAATACTGATGGGAGCGATAAAAAACAATTAACAGTCACCAATGCCAGAGAGAGCAATCCGCAATGGATCTCGGGGGGGAAGAAGGTCGCGTTCATAAGCAACGAAAGCGGGACATCACAAATATGGATCATGAATCCCGACGGTAGCGGAATGAAAAAGATAACCGATGTGGAGGAAGGAATAACTGGTTTTGTTTTTTCACCAGACAATAAAAAGGTGCTGTTCATCAAGAACGTAAAAGTGGGGGAGGCCATAAAAGATAAGCATCCCGATTTGCCGGAGGCATCGGGCAGGATCGTGGATAACCTGATGTACAAGCATTGGGACAGTTGGGTGGAAGAAATCCCGCACACGTTTGTGGCTGATTTCAGCGACGATAAAGTATCGAACATTATTGATTTACTCCAGGATGAGCCTTATGAGGCCCCCATGCTGCCTTTTGGCGGGATAGAACAACTGGCCTGGAGCCCCGACGGGAAAACCATCGCATACACCTCCCGTAAAAAAACAGGAAAGGAATACGCCGTTTCCACCAATTCCGATATCTTTTTTTACGATGTGGAAAGCGGAAAAACAACAAACATGACCGAAGGAATGATGGGTTACGATGTGAATCCGCAGTTTTCGCCCGACGGTTCAAAACTTGCCTGGCAAAGCATGGAGCGTGACGGATATGAGGCCGATAAAAACAGGCTGTTTGTGATGGACCTGGCAACGGGTGATAAGACGTATGTGACGGAGAATTTCGACTACAATACCGATGCATTTGTCTGGAACACGGATAATAAAACCCTTTATTTGGTGGCTTGCGTTGAAGCCAAAACGCAGCTGTTCTCTGCCGATATCCGGTCGAAACAGATTTCGCCAATAACCAAAGGCAAGCACGACTATGCATCCGTTGCGCTTGGAAACGGAAAGCTTATAGCAAAACGCCATTCCATGTCGCAACCCGACGAGATATACTCCGTTGAACTTACCAACGGGCAAGCCACTGAAATTTCGTTTGAGAACAAACACATCCTGGAGCAGCTGACCATGGGCGAAACGGAAGAGCGCTGGATTGAGACTACTGACGGAAAACAGATGTTGACCTGGATAGTTTATCCGCCTGACTTCGATTCTACAAAGACTTATCCGGCATTGTTGTATTGCCAGGGCGGTCCTCAAAGCACGGTAAGCCAGTTCTGGTCTTACCGGTGGAACCTGCAAATGATGGCCGCCAATGGATATATTGTTGTGGCGCCCAACCGTCGTGGGTTGCCGGGATTCGGACAGGAATGGAACGAACAGATCAGCGGTGATTACGGTGGGCAGAACATGAAAGATTATCTCTCCGCCATCGATGCTCTCGCTCAAGAACCGTATGTTGATGAAACCCGCTTAGGCTGTACCGGGGCAAGTTATGGCGGCTTTTCCGTTTACTGGCTTGCCGGTAATCACGACAAGAGGTTTAAAGCATTCTTGTCGCATGCGGGAATTTTTAATCTGGAAGCGCAATATCTCGAGACCGAAGAGATGTGGTTTGCCAACTGGGATATGGGAGGGCCTTATTGGGATAAATTAAATGCAGTAGCGCAGAAAACATACGCTACGTCCCCTCATCGCTTTGTGGATAAATGGGACACGCCTATTATGATTACACACGGCGAACTTGATTATCGTATCCTGGCGTCACAAGGAATGATGGCGTTCAATGCGGCACAACTTCGTGGAATTCCTTCGCGGATGCTTATTTTTCCCGACGAGAATCATTGGATTTCGAAGCCGCAAAACGGAATTTTATTTCAGCGTGAATTTTTCAGGTGGTTCGATCAATGGTTAAAACCAGGAGGGAAGGTAAATACACAATAATCAGTTTCGATAACGAGTGCAAGAAAAAGGAAAAAAATACGGTGAAATATTTGCAGGTTTTAAAAATATAGCTACCTTTGCACTCGCTATCGAAAACGATTTGCAAACGGTGTGGTAGTTCAGTTGGTTAGAATACCTGCCTGTCACGCAGGGGGTCGCGGGTTCGAGTCCCGTCCATACCGCAGATAAAAGTTGAAAGATTAAGCAAAGCTCTGAAATCCAATGGTTTCAGGGCTTTTTCTTTATATCCCTTGTCCACAAAAAATAGCGGTTTAACGCACTATTCACGGCACAAATCGTGGGCTTTTTTAATCCTGATTTTTTGCCCACGATTTGGGTTTTTATTCGTTGATTTTCAATAATTTGCATATCTTGTTAATGGGCTGCATAAAGTAACTTTGCAAAACTAAATTTTAAAGCCCATGAATGTAATTAAATCAACGTTCAATTTGCTTTTTGTAATCAGAAGGCACAGGCTTCTTAAGAATGGAGAAGCCCCTATTTATTTACGTGTTACGGTAAACGGAGAGGTTGCCGATATTACCACTAAACGGAGTATTCAGGCCAAGATGTGGGATCAACGTCGGGAATCCAGTTCCGGAAAGACGGTAAAAGACCGAGAGTTGAATCACTATCTCGAAACGCTCAAAATGCGGATGTATCAAATCCACCGTACTTTTGAGATTGACGGCAGACAGATTACTGCGAAAGCTTTGCGTGATAGTTTCTATGGTCGGGATGAAAATGATAAAACCATTGTAGATGTTTATCGGGAGCATAACAAGAAATGCCGTGCATTGATCGGTATTGATTTTACCAAATCTACCGTCGAAAAATTTGACACCTCGTTATCTCATCTTCAGGAATACATGCAACACCAATATGGCAAAGATGATATGCTCTTATCGGAGATTAACAGTCAATTTGTAAGCGATTTCGATTTCTATCTGAAAACCGTTCGTAAGTGCCAGAATAATTCCAGTATCAAGCATTTGAAAAACTTGAAGAAAATCATCCGCATTGCTTTGGCAAACGACTGGATGAAAAAAGACCCTTTCTTTGGAATCCAATTCAAGCATGATGAAACCCATGTGGAATTTCTTACGCAGGAAGAATTGGAGCGGATTATGAATAAGGAGTTCACTCTGCCACGCCTCGCCCTTGTGAGGGATGTTTTCGTTTTTTGTGCTTTCACCGGTTTGGCATTTATAGATGTCAAGAATCTCACTTCGGAACATCTGATGAAAGATAACAATGGCGCATTATGGATTCGAAAGCCACGGCAGAAGACCGGTAACATGAGTAATATTCCGGTATTGTCTGTTACAAAGGGATTGATAGAGAAATATGCCAATCATCCTGAATGCGTGAAAAAGAATGTATTGCTCCCTGTCATGAGTAATCAAAAACTCAATGCCTATCTGAAAGAAATTGCCGACTTGTGCGGAATCAAGAAAAAACTAAGCACCCACGTAGCCCGACATACCGCAGCTACCGTTGTTTTCTTAGCCAATAATGTGTCGATGGAGAATGTTGCCAAGATACTCGGACATTCCAATACGAAAATGACCCAGCATTACGCCAAGGTTCTCGACCAGTCAATTATGCGGGATATGGCTGACGTGGAAAAATGCTTTGGTGGTTTATCAGTCGAAAAAGGAAAAGAATAATCAAGGAGGTGGGGGTAGTTTGGAGACAGTCAGTTATTTCCAGCTATCCCGATACCCTTCTTCCAGCAATTTCTCTATATCCGAAGCCCGATACAAAATTTTTCCTCCCAACTTGATATAAGGGATACGTCCTTCATTTCTGTAGTCTTGGAGACTTCTCCGGCTTAATTTCAATTTCTTTGATAACTCTTCGTCTGTATAGAAACTCTCTCCGTTCAAAGTCGGTTTGCGACTGACGAATAGGCGTTCCATTGCCGACGCAAGACGATCCAATGAAAGAAAAAAAGATTTTACCCTTTCATTGTTCTCTGGTGTAATTAACTCATTGCTCATATTCTTGTTTTTAATTGGTTATATCTTCCTCCCTGTTTTATATGCCACCTGTTTCCGCTTTTTTTCAACGAGTGGCAGAATACGTTCCACGTCGGCAGGTTTGTAATAAATCTTGTGATTGATTTGGGAGTAAGCCAGCGTTCCATTATCCCGAAATGTTTGTAACGTTCTCGGAGATATATTCAGAAGTAGGCATACGTCCTGATTGTCTAACCACTCTTTCATGTCCTTGTCGCTATGCAAGCGGCAGAGATGTTCCATTCGGGCTGCAAAGCTCTCGAATTTCGAAAGCATCGCCTCGAATGTTTTAGCTTCAATATTTACAATATCCATATGTTTTAGTTTCTGTTCTTGATATTTTTTGACGAAGGAAAGAAGAAAATACCATACTACAATGGGTTGGTAATGAGATGGAAGTGTGTGGCGTCGATTTGACTATGCACGAAGCCAATATTTGATATGTTTGATAGACAAAGTATCTCGAATAAAGAGAATAGTAGGACTAATTCTTGTCTACTCTGCATAATGATGAAGTTTGCACCCTCTGCAATGAGACCAATATTGAAATATATTACAGAATATCCCATATGAATCCAGCGTAAATACAATACTGATTAATAGACTTTTCTTTGCAAGCGACAATCGGTTTACTGTATATACAGCAGCCGTAATATTCACTTATAAAAGACTGAAAAGTATGGAAAGAAAAGAAGCGAACAGTGCAATGCAAAGAAAAGGTAGTGAGAAGAAACAAGTACCGGGTGATTTTAATCCCCTGATGCCAGGGAGCGTAAAACGGAGAACACCGGAAGATTCTGATTCCTCAATTAAAAAACTTCTTCCAAATGATTTGATGGATAGTTTCGGTAGAGATGCTGATGATGCAAGTGGTACAAACGATAGTGTTTATACTAACGATACTGTCAATACAACCGAAACTGATAAAACGATTGAAACTGATGAAATTATGTCTTCGGAACCAAAAGTATCTACCACACCAAAAGTTCCGACTGTGCCCAAGCGTATCAGTAGCAAGCATCGGAAAGAATCATTGGATGAATATCGTGACACCTTCTTGCAAGTTCCGAAGCTGGATGACCGTAAACCGGTCTTTGTCAGCCGTGAGGTGCGGGATCGGCTGGATGAGATCGTCCGTAAATTAGGCGGACGGCGATTGAGTGTGTCGGGCTTTGTAGAGAATTTAGCCCGTCATCACCTGAGCGCATACCATGAAGATATCGAGGTATGGCGAAAGTTGTAACCTCCGGTTACGAAAGGATAAGCTGTGATATCTTGCAGCTTATCTTTTCTAATGGAACATGGGATGTTCGGGAGCAAGGTAATCGCACGGGTAACCCAAAAATCCCTGAGGGGCTTTTCCGGTTCCTCCAGTGCATACCTTGCCCTGCGGGGCTGCGACCTTTAAAACCCGCTCCCGATGGTCGGCAGGTTCAAGGTCGCTTGACAATCCCTTTGCGATGCTCCCGATGGTCTCATTGCTTTAGGATTGTCGTGCAAGCCTGCGTTTCATCTCCCGTTGGTCGCTTCCTCTTTGGCTTGCACGGCTATCTGCATAGCCGGAAAAATTCCATAACCATTAAAAGATAAATATTATGGAAAACAGAGAGAGAAATAAACGAAAGCGAGGTCGTCCTGCGAAAGAAAAAACGAAACTATCCACTTCGATTAATCTCAAATTGACCGAGGCGGATTTCAATAGAATAAGGGAGAAAGCGGAAAAATTAGGTATGAAAGCCACACAATATGTTCGGGAAATGGTACTTAAAGGAAGTGTTAAATCTCGTTTTACGTTAGAAGAACTCGACTTAATGCGTAAGTTGGCAGGTATAGCAAACAACCTAAATCAGATTGCTAAAAAGGCAAATCAGGCCGGATATATTATGGAAGCAATTGAGATAATGAAGATTATGAGCCAAATCAAAAGTATATTGAATGATCGCTAAGAATATCAAAGGGAAGTCATTCAAAGGCTGTGTTCGTTATGTGATGAACGATACCGCTCAATTGCTCGAAGTGGAAGGTGTAGTGGCAGGAACGTCTGAAGAAATTATTCGCAGTTTTGTCATGCAACGTTCCGGTAGGAGAGAAGTAAAGCAACCTGTCGGACACATCCCTATATCGTTTGCTCCTGAAGATAAGGAGCGGATGACGAATGATTTTATGGTACAATTGGTCAAAGAATATATGGAAGAAATGGGTATCCGCAATACCCAATATATTATTGTCCGCCATCATAATACCGGTAATGAGCATCTGCATATTGTGTACAACCGTATCAATAACGATCTAAAATTAATATCCGTCAATCATGATTATAAGCGCAATATCAAGGTCTGCAAAAAGCTCAAAGACAAGCATGGATTGACATACGGAAAGGGTAAGGAAAGAGTTAAGAGAGAGAAATTAAAGAATCCCGATAAGGTCAAATATCATATTTATGATACAATTAAAGCAGTTTTATCACAGTGTAAAGATGAAAAAGAACTCCAATCCTTACTTTTAAAATCGGAAATTAAGACAGAGTTTAAGTTGAAAAGAACAACGGGAGAAGTGGAAGGATTATCATTTCGTTACGGCGATTTTTCTTTCAAAGGTTCCCAAGTGGATAGGAAATTTAGTTACGGAAACCTCAAGAAAGTGTTTCAGAAGAATCAATCAGAAGAGAAAAAACAAGTATCTCAAATCGAAGAAAACCGTGTTATACGGGGAATCGAGATTACTCTCGCACAAGAAACAGTATTGAGAAATGGCGGATGGATTTATCTTGAAAACATGAATCGAAATAACGGAAAAGGTAAATTTTCCTCGTTTGTTTTTCTCAACGACGAAAAGAATAAACTCTTTTTCAGCAATGAACATCCCGATACATTTGTACGGTATGGGAAATACGAAATGCGTTTGAGAGACAAGATACTTGTGGAAAACGGTCAGGTTGTCAAAGCAAAAGTTAAATGGTATGGCATCGGGAGTTATGCTTATCCGTATCTTTGGAAAACAAATAAAACTGATTCTCAATATCAGGAAGCGTGGGATGATCCGAGATTGTCGAAATTCCAAATGAGCGAAGCTAAACAAAAACAGCCTATTGTCTTAAATAAGAATAGAGGGAAAAAGATATAGATATTCCTATTCTGCAAGGTTATAACCTTTGTTTTTTATTTAGTGTTTAAAGCGTGGTGTTTAGATTAACAATTTCTTATATTTATCCAGTTTAATTTCCTATATTTGCCTTTTATAACATCACCACAAAATGAACCGGATAAAAGAAGTATTACAGGAAAGAGGGATTAAACAGACATGGCTTGCAGAGAAGCTCGGTAAGAGTTTCAAGATTGTGAACAGCTATGCTTGCAATCGAATCCAGCCCCCATTGGAAACTTTATATCAGATTGCAGAAATACTACAGGTGAGTGTGAAAGATTTAATTGTCGATAATAAAGAAGAAAAATGAGAATATGGCTAAGAAGAGTACTATAGCATTGATATACGATTTTGATGGTACATTATCTCCCGGCAATATGCAGGAGTTTGGTTTTATTCAAGCAATAGGGAAAGATACTAAAAGTTTTTGGGAGCAAAACAAGAAACTGTCGGAAGAAAATGATGCCAGTGGCATTTTGTGCTATATGTATTTAATGCTACAGAAAGCGCAAGCCGAAAATATTTCGTTGTCCAGAAGTTCTTTCCGGAAATTCGGGAGAGATGTGGAATTGTTTAAAGGTGTTCAGGATTGGTTTAAGCTTATCAACGACTATGGAAAAAGTGTTGGGGTAAATATTGAGCATTATATTAACTCCTCGGGCTTGACAGAAATGATAGAGGGCACTTCTATAGCCAAAGAATTCAAGAAAATCTATGCTTGTTCCTTTTGTATGATGTCGATGGCAAGGCTGTTTGGCCAGCCGTTGCAGTCGATTACACCGCAAAAACACAATTCTTATTCAAAATCAATAAAGGTATTGAGAGGATCAGTGATAATAAGAGGATAAATGAATATGTAGCAGAAGAAGACAGGCCCATTCCTTTCAAAAACATGATCTACTTTGGAGATGGAGAGACAGACATTCCTTGTATGAAGTTGATAAAAGAACAAGGAGGTCATTCTATTGCCGTGTATAAACCGGGATCGACAAAAAAGAAAACAGCAGCTAAATTGATAAATGAAAATCGTGTCAATTTTGTATGTTCTGCGGATTACTCGGAAAATAAAGAAGTGCATAATGTCGTCAAAACTATTATTGATAAAATAAAAGCAGATACGGAATTCCATAATTTACAGAAAAAACATAAAACGAAAGCAGTTAAAAAATAAGAGATGGCTAAAAAAGCAAATCAAAAAAAAGATAAACCGATAGAAGTCAGTTTGTGGGAGTCAGCAAACAAATTACGCGGGAGCGTAGAGCCTTCCGAGTATAAACACGTTGTGCTGGGATTGATATTTCTTAAATTTGTCAGTGATAAGTTTGAAGAACACCGGGCAAAGTTGATCGCAGAAGGGAAAGGGAAATACATAGAAATTCCTGAATTCTATAATATGAGCAATGTATTCTTTCTGAAAGAAATATCCCGTTGGAGTTATATACAGGAAAAAGCCAAACAGGATGATCTCGCCTTGATTATTGATACCGCCTTGCACACCATAGAGAAAGACAACAAAAGCTTGAAAGGAGCTTTGCCCGACAACTATTTTTCCCGCTTAGGATTGGAATCGTCTAAATTGGCTTCCTTGATTGATGAAATCAATGAAATAAATACGCTGAAAGATAAAGAGCAGGATGTGGTCGGGCGTGTCTATGAATATTTCTTGTCCAAGTTTGCATTAGCCGAGGGAAAGGGGAAAGGCGAATTTTACACCCCTAAAAGTATTGTGAACTTGATTGCTGAAATGATTCAACCCTACAAAGGAATCATTTACGATCCTGCTTGTGGTTCCGGTGGTATGTTTGTGCAATCGGTAAGGTTTATCGAAAGCCATAATGGGAACAAAAAGGAAGTGTCGATTTATGGGCAGGAATATACCAATACCACCTATAAATTGGCAAAAATGAATTTAGCTATACGGGGAATTTCTGCCAATTTAGGAGCCAAAGCTGCCAATACATTCTCGGATGATCAGCATAAGGATTTGAAAGCTGACTATATTATGGCAAATCCACCATTTAACCAAAAAGATTGGAGAGGTGAAAATGAATTATTAGACGATCCACGTTGGGAAGGGTATGATGTGCCTCCAAAAAGTAATGCCAATTACGGTTGGATTCTCAATATGGCAAGTAAACTCTCTGACAATGGAGTAGCCGGTTTTATTCTTGCCAATGGAGCATTGAGTGGAGGTGGCGATGAATATAAAATACGTAGAAAGCTTATTGAGAATGATTTGGTGGAAGCTATTGTTATTATTCCAAGGAATACATTTTATACTACGGATATTAGTGTAACGCTTTGGATCTTAAATAAGAACAAAAAAGAGAGAGTTGTAGAAATAAATGGAAATGTAAGATATTATCGTAATCGGGAGAAAGAAGTTCTTTTTATGGATTTAAGACGGTGGGGGCAGGAATTTGAGAAGATGTATGTTGAACTCTCAGGTGATGAAATTGCTAAAGTCGCAGAGAATTACCATAATTGGCAACAGAAAGAGTATGGGACAGTTTATAATAATATACCGGAATTTTGTTACTCTGCCCATTTTGATGAAATTGCAGCTAATGATTTTTCATTGGTTCCAAGTAAATACATCGAATTTATTGACCAGGATAGTGGTATAGATTTCGATGCCGAGATGAAACGTATTCAAAAGGATTTTAGGGAATTGTTGAAAGAGGAAAGAGCTTCGCAAGAAGAGCTGGTTAATGCATTTAAAATTTTGGGATATGAATTATGAAACTGAATAACTACAAACGTATTGGAGATTATATACATTTGGTGGATAACCGCAATAAAGATTTGGTGGTTTCAAATTTACTAGGCATCAATATTTCCAAGAATTTTATGCCTTCTGTAGCTAATACCTCTGAAACAGATTTGTCCAGATATAAAATTATTCAGAAAGGACAATTTGCCTATAGTTCTATGCAGGTTGGAAGAGATGAAACCATTCGTATAGCTCTTTATACAGATGATAAACCAGCGATTATTTCGCCAGCTTATTCTGTAATTGAGGTAAATGACGAAACCGAATTATTGCCTGAGTTTATGATGATGTGGTTTCATCGACCGGAATCTGATAGATACGGTTGGTTTATCAGTGATAGTAGTGTAAGGGCAAGTTTGGATTGGGAACGATTTTGTGATATACAAATCCCCATTCCCGACATAAAAGAGCAACGGAAATATGTAGCATTTTATAACGGTTTGCTCAACAACCAAAAATGCTATGAAAACAGTTTGGAAGATTTACAATTGATCTGCAATCAATATATGGATTCGCTAACATACATTGAGTATAAAAAGTCTATCGGAGAGTTGGTTGAGCTTATTGATAACAGAAATATAGATAATTCAGTAACCAATTTGTTAGGAATAAACGTCGATAAGGTTTTTATGCCTTCAAAGGCGAATGTATCAAAGACAGACTTGTCAAGATATAAAATTATACAGCAAGAACAATTTGCATATAGTGCGATGCAGGTAGGAAGAGATGAAACAGTACGAGTTGTTTTATACTCCTCCAGTGAACCTGCTATTATCTCTCCTGCTTATCTGGTTTTTAAAGTGATTGATAAGGGTATTATATTGCCTGAATTTCTGATGTTGTGGTTCTACAGACCCGAGTTTAACAGATATGGTTGGTTTATTAGTGACAGTAGTGTAAGAGCAAGTTTAGAATGGGAAAGATTTAAGGAGATTAAAATTCCAATTCCCAACCTTCAATCACAAAAGGCAATTGTTACCATTTACCGAACTTTGGAGACGCGGAAACGTATCAATGGACAATTAAAAAGGATAATCAAACCACTTTATCCTGTGCTAATGAGAGGAGTGGTGGAAAATATGAAAAATGATTGAATATGAATACACCAATTTCAATTCTGTCCGCAAATAGCATTGAATTACATTATTGGTTCAATGATGAATCACATACGATGAACGCTGTGGTGTTTAATAAATGTGAATATGAGGTTTTAGGTATTGTCAAAGAACTGGCTATAAAACTAAAAATAGAGGTCGAGATTGAAACTGAGCCGCTGGCAAATGGAGGACTTAGGAGTTGGTTAAAACTTAAGCCAAAACAAAAAATATCTCGGAAAAGCATAACCTCAAAAGAGACCCTCAAGATAGCGCTTATAACATATCTATGTACTGAAGTTCTACTTACACCGCTTACTACAACGATACAAATAGCAACCTCTTCCGCAGTAGAGAGATTTTTTGAAGACCCAGAAATACGGGAACTCAAAAAGAAAAAAGAAAGAGCAAAATTAGAATATGATATTGCCAAGATAGAACTTGAAACAAAAACTTTATGCAATGCACTAGACGAGAACGTACTTAAAAAGAAAAAATCCAACTATTTTGAAACTGTAAATGCCTACGAAAAGGTACAGGACGTCTCTTTTTCTATTGCTGACGATAACAAACAAGTAATTAAAGAGTATAAAATACCTAGAAACACTTTTGATCAATATATTCTATCTTCTGATGATATTGATCCGGATGTAAATAAAAATGCCATTATTGAGATTGTGTCGCCTGTTCTCAAAAAAGGAAAATATAAATGGGTTGGAATATATGATGGTGAAGTTATTCAATTTAATATGAAGTCAAATGAATTCAAAACACTGGTACAAACGGGTAAAATAGAGTTTAAAAATGGATCTTCAATGTTATGTCATTTGATAACAAATAAGAAAATTAACAGTGAAGGAGAGGTAAGAATCAAAGGATATGATGTGACAATGGTGGAGCAGTATTTTGAGAATGATACCCCTATTGAAACCCCAGAAGGTCGGAGAAATAGGCAAAAAAGAGAAGCGGACAAGATACAAATGGAATTATTTGAATAATGATAGAAAAAATGTGTAAACAGGAATCAAAAATACAGTGAAAATGGGAATCCGACTACAGTAAAAACGGGAACAATTATACAGTGAAAATGGGAACAAAAGTACAGTAATAAGTTGTATTAATTTTATTAACCAGCGTATCTTGGCAGTCAAAACTAAAAAGGTTACAGCCATGGACGCAAAAAAGAAAGGACTTATTATTATGTATCACCAGATTCATTCACTTCGCAAAAACGAGGGCTTTTCCATTCAGCGGATTGCCGATTATCTTCAGATTAATTTCCGCACAGCAAGGAAGCTGCTCACCATGAGCGAGGAAGAGTTCGACAATTTTATGGATAAGAAGTTTTCCAAACCCTGTCTGTTAGACCCTTATAAAGAATTTATCATTCGTTACCTGAAACAGTTTGAAGATGCTCCTGCATCCGTAGTTCACGATCGTATAAAAGAGCATTTTCCCTTGTTTCCAACTGTTGACCCCAAAACCGTGTACAATTACGTAATGCATCTGCGCAGGCAGCTGAACATCCCAAAGGTTACAGCCAGTGAGCGTCAATACTCGCCGGTACCTGATCTTGCACCGGGCGAACAGGCGCAGGTCGATTTTGGAGAGAAGAAGTTACGTACAAGTAATGGTGAATGGGTGAAAGTATATTTTTTCATTATGTTGCTTTGTTATAGCCGGCAAAAGTTTGTACTGTTTCGTGATTCTGCGTTTACATCCGATAGTGCCGCAATGGCACACGAACTGGCTTTCTCCTACTTTAAAGGGATCCCTCAGGAGATTGTTTATGATCAGGACAGCGTATTTTTGCATCGTGAGAATCTGGGTGATTATATAATGACGGAAACCTTCAATAGCTACCAGTCCTCCCGTCCCTTCCGGGTTGTGTTCTGTCGTGCGGCAGATCCCCAGAGTAAAGGTAAAGTCGAGAATACGGTAAGGTATGTAAAGAATAATTTTTTGTTCCATCGTACCTTTGTTGACGTTAATCACCTGAATACCGAGGTTCTGAACTGGCTGGAGCGTACCGGCAATGCAATGGTACATAACACTACCAGACGGATTCCCCGGGAGCTATGGACAAGGGAACAACCCTACCTTATGACATGGTATCCGTTATTTCCACAGACAAGAGAAGAAGGCCACCGGGTTTTAAAGACCAATACGGTTAAATATCGTGGCAACAGCTATTCCGTACCCTTTGGAACCTACAGGAACGATGAAACCCGTGTACATCTCAAGGAAGATGGTTCCCTGTTAATCATCTCGGACCAAGGCGGACAAACCATTGCCAGGCATCAGGTGCCAGCCGGGGTTGGAAACAATGTCATCAACAGCAATCATCGCCGGGACACATCTATCAAGCTGGACCAGTTACGTTCCAGGGTAAAGGACTTTTTTATGCACAGTTCGGCCATTCTTTGTTTTGTAGATCGTATTGATCAACGTTATCCCCGTTATGTGCGGGATCAACTCGGCACCTTGTTGGCATTGGCTGAAAGTTATGGAGCCGCAGCATCCGAAAAAGCCCTGGACTTTTGTGTTCGCAACGAATTGTTTAGTGCCAATGATTTCAAATCTCTGTTAGAAAGTACCAATAAAGTAAAAAAGACACCTGAAAAGGCCACCTTTAAACCACTTGGAGGGACGCAAACTCAACTACTGGCAAACATGGAGCCTGACAAGTCAAGGATCAGCGAATATGAATTAATCTTTAACCAGAACATCAGCAGCCATGAGCCAGTACATACCACAAATTAAGAAGCATGCCACACGTCTGCGCCTGTCGGGTATCGGTAGTAATATCACCAACTTGCTACTTGAGGCACAGAACGACGCCCCCAGCTACGACGAGTTTGTGTTCAAGCTGTTTTCCCACGAAGTCAAGGAGCGCGAAGCCAAACAGCAGCTGCTACGAATGAAATTAGCCAGACTGCCCGTCAACCACGATCTGGAACAGTACGACCACTCTTTTACCAGTGGCCTGAATCCCACTCAGCTCAATCAGTTGCGTGAATTGAACTGGTTGGATCAATGTTACAACATCATGCTAACCGGACCTTCGGGAACAGGAAAGACCTATATCTCGGCGGGCTTGGGCTTTGATGCCGTACAGCGTGGTTATAAGGCATATTTTAGAAATATCAGTGATATTCTGTCAACCTTACGCTTAAAGGATGTATCTCAAAATGCAGCCAAAGAGTTCAAACGATTAGCGGAGGCCCAGTTGATCATTATTGATGACGTGATGACACTTCCGGTAAACCGCGAAGATGGTAACCGGTTCTTTGTATTTATCAATCAGGTATATGAAACCACCTCGTTTATTATCACAACCAACAAATCACCCGCCGAGTGGGCCAGATCACTTGATGATGAAACTCTGGCTACCGCATTATTAGACCGTTTCCTGTATAAATGTCAACTAATACAACTAAAAGGAAAAAGCTATCGTATGCAAAACAGAAAAACAATTTTTGAAAATGAAAAAAACTAACGAAAATATCTTTATTTTTGCTCAGAATTTACTGTATTCCTGTTCCCGAAAATACTGTAGGTAATGTTCCCAAAAACACTGTACAGGATTTTCCCATTTTCACTGTATTTTTAATTCCTGTTTACAAAATGAAATACACAGAAGAACAATTGAACCGAATGTGTCGCCCCGCAAGCGATAGTGAAGAAACTAAACTGCATAATGCAGAAATTATGTTACGAAGAGCATTATCTGCGAGTACAATAGTGTCATATTCTGATTATGAAGTGTTTGGGCAGGGCTCATATGCTAATAATACCAACATTCGCTTAAATAGTGATATTGATATCAATGTTTGTTATGCAGGCGGGTTCTATTATTCTCTTCCAGAAGGGAGAGTGGCAAATGATTATGGTTTAGGAAATTCAATAAATTACAGTTTTCAAGTATTTAAGAATGATATTGAAAGTATGTTGGTTTCTTATTATGGTCGATCGGAAATTATAAGAAAGAATAAATGTATTACAGTAAAAGGTAACACAAATCGTATTCAAATAGATGTAGTTCCGACTTGGAAATTTCGCCGATATGACAATGCAAATAATAGAAATTATATTGAAGGAGTTGTATTGTTCGCGGATGATAATCCAATTAAAAGAATCATCAACTATCCTAAACAACATTTAAGGAATGGAATCGACAAAAATACCAATACATTAAGGCGATTTAAGCGACTCACCCGTATTTTCAAAAATGTTCGAATAAACATGAATAATGATAATTATCATTCTAATGATAACATTACGTCTTTTTTATTGGAATGCTTGGCTTTCAATGTACCCACGGAAACATACAATAAAAATAGATATAATTGTATATGGAATGATATATTAAAAGATGCGATTTTCTATTTATGGAACGGTACAAAAGAAGATTCGTCACTATATGATGAATGGGGAGAAGTTTCTGATTTACTATATTTAATGAGAGGACATAAATGGAATCGGAGAGATGTACATGAGTCTATGTATTGGATGTGGAATTATTTACAATTAGGATAGTATGGTTAAATATAACGTGGATCGCTATATAGCTGCAATTGTTATTCTTTCTATAGCATTATTTTTGCTAATATCTTCTTTTCGGAATAATCTTAATTTTAATGATTTAGATTCTATATGGGAAGATGTTACAACTACGGTTACGATTGTTACTCTTATATGTACGCTATTTGTTCTGTGGGGTTGGAGATGTAAAATATTTAAAGGCTGGCTTGTTCCTTTTCCTTGCTTATCTGGAAAATGGAGAGGTGTGATTAAGTCAACTTATAATCATGGTCATGCTTCTATACTAGTAGATGTGGTCATTAAACATCACTTCTTCAATATACAAATAAAGATAAAAACCAACGAAAGTTCGAGTATTAGCACTTGTGGCTCATTCGATATTGATGAAGATAGAGGATTAAATCAATTAATTTATACCTACCAAAATAATCCAAAAGCGACTGTAAGAGATTGTAGTGGCATTCATTATGGAACGACAAGATTAGAAATTTGTGATGATGCTAAGACTTTAGAAGGAGAATATTGGACTTCTCGCAAAACAACAGGAGATATTCAACTTACAAAAATAAATTAAGTAACCATGGATAAAACTTTAAAATCAATATACTTGCGATTGGATTCGACAAATAAATCATTGACAAAAGCCGCAATCTCTCAGTTATTGATTAAAATTATTTATGCTAGTAATAATCCTCTCTCGGAGAAGCAGATAATAGCTGAATATAAGTCGATTCTAAATGTTAAGAACCTCGATGATAATGAGATTAGAAATTGTTTGTCATTGTTAGTAGAGGACAGCTCTATCACTTTGCATAAAGGTAGATACCATATTTCAACAAGTAAGAGAGAGAAAATAGATTCATCATATCAAGAATCGGAAAGGAGAAAAGTAGA
This sequence comes from Petrimonas sulfuriphila, assembly GCA_038561985.1. NCBI lineage: Bacteria > Pseudomonadati > Bacteroidota > Bacteroidia > Bacteroidales > Dysgonomonadaceae > Petrimonas > Petrimonas sulfuriphila. The sequence goes on from CP073276.1 coordinate 2,230,890, forward strand.
CATAATAGAAACTTATTTTAAACCTTTCTTTTCGGATGAAAAGGCTGTAAAAGAATGGTTGGAAGATATTACTGTATCTTTTTTTCAATTATATTCGAACGAATGGATTGCCGATTTATGTTATAAGAGAATGTCGGCAATTTCGGGGAGTAAAGAAAGTATTTTGGATTCGATAAACAGACGTACTTTAAACAACGAGCAAATTGAAAAGAAAGAGCAAAAAGATTTATGCGAAAAATTTGTTCGCTTTATAACAACAAAAGATAGTGTTGTCGATTCTTACTTGTGGGAGTATGGGACTTCATCTTTTTCTGCACAACTTATTAAGAATTCTGTAGGTGCGGACGATATATCTATTGAAACATTTAAGGACTGTAAATGTGTATTGGATACAAATATACTTATGCACATAGGACTTGAATCAAGCGAGTATTACCCTTCATTTAAATCTTTGGAAGAAGTTTTTCAATCATTAAACATTGAGGTCGGGGTTTTATATATTACCAAAGAAGAGTACAAGAATACAGTTGGAAATAAGAGAGATGAAATTCTGCGAATGGTTGAAAAATATCAGCTTGATGTTATAAAGGAAGCAGATGATCAATATACAAAAACTGCGATAGCTCGGAGATGTCGTACTTATTCTGATTTCGAACGATTTTTCTCTCAATTGTTAGAGATACCACAGTATATTGAAGAGAAAGTTAGGATTGAGTTATTCGATCATGATCCGAAATTGGAAGAGGTGATAGAAAAGTCACAGAATGACGAGCAAAAACAATCTGAATTAAATGCGATATTTTACCAAATTACAGGACATGATAAGCGCCAAAATGCATTGATACATGACGTTGGCTTAATTGCGGGTGTAAACTATTTAAGAGAACAAGGAAAGTATTTTATTTTGTCACAAGAAGTTTCCGTTAATAATTATGCGAAACAAAAGCCCTCAGTGCAAGACTTGCCGATGTCTATAAAGTTAGAAACTATAATAAACGTATTAGCAGTAAATAACGGTGGGGTAAATATAGATGCTACGGATTATATTCCTTTGTTTGCGTCAATGGTTAGGAGGGGATTAATTCCTAATCGTGATGCTTTTAAGGTTGCAGATCTTTCTTTAATGCTAGAAAAAAATGAGCAGATTGCACAACTTCCCAGTGAAGAGACGATTAGAATTGCAAAAGATGTCCATAGGAAAAGATTACTTGGTGAAAATGAAGATAAAATTGCACTTGAGATGACAAGGGAGATTCAAGGTGTAAAAATGCAATTAGTCGATGATTTAGAAGAAACAAAAACAAAACTGACGTTAGAACAACAAGAAAAAGGTAGGTATAAACAGAGTGCAGATAAAACAACGAATGCGCTGAGAGAAACAATTAAAGCTGAGGTAGAAAAGGTGTATCGTAAGAAAATTCGAAATAAAAGATTATTGTTTTATTTAATATTTCCTATTTTGATCTTTTTCCTTTCGGCTATAGGTTTTTATGCTTACTATATGTATGGTGATAACAGTAATAATTTTTGGAGTTATATTGTTCCCGCAGTAATAGTTAACTTATTAACAGATATATTAATTATTATGCTTAAAGGATTACCTGAAATTCGGCAGTTAAAAAAAGATAGAACGAATTGGGTGGAGGATGAAGTTAATAAGAGATTAAGAAAAAAATTAGAAGACTAAAATGAAATTCACAGAGGCGAAATTAGAACAATCATTTTCCGAACTATTAACTCAGGAGGGTTACCTACATAGTTCGGGAAATACATTGCAGCGTCAGATTGATGAGGTGCTGATAGAAGGTGATTTATATTGTTATCTAAGCAGTCGGTATAAGAGCCAGGGATTGACTGATACGGAAATTAAGTCTATTATTTTGGAACTGAAATCGCTGCCGGCCTCTGATCTGTACGAAAGCAACAAGCGTTTTATGAAAATGCTCTCGGACGGGTTTATCCTGAAACGTGAAGACCGTAATCAGAAGGATATCTATATCCAACTGATCGATTATACCGGATTAGAGAAATACAAATATAGCGCGGAAGAACTGATTACCATTGTCGCGGACATAGAAGAGGAATACATTCCGGAAGATAAAAATATTTATCGTTTTGTGACCCAACTCGAAATATATGGTTCCGAAAAACGGATCCCAGACGGCATTGTATATATCAATGGTTTACCTTTGGTGCTATTTGAATTTAAATCTGCCATTCGGGAAGATGCTACCATTTTCAACGCCTATAATCAGTTGACAGTCCGCTATCGCAGGGATATACCTGAGGTGCTAAAATACAACGCCTTTTGTGTGATCAGCGACGGGGTGAATAACAAGGCCGGTTCACTCTTTGCGCCTTATGAATTTTACTACGCGTGGAGACGCATAGCAGGACAACCGAATGAAGTAGATGGTATTGACAGCATGTTTACACTCATACAGGGGATGTTCCATAAAAATCGGTTGAGGGATGTTATCCGTAATTTTATTTTTATTCCCGACACAGGCAAAAAGGAAGAAAAGATTGTTAGCCGCTATCCGCAGTACTATGCCGCGCGTGCTCTATTTGAGAATATAAAAAAAGCCCAAAAGCCTTTAGGGGATGGCAAGGGTGGAACTTACTTCGGTGCCACGGGAAGCGGTAAAAGTTATACCATGCTCTACCTGACACGCTTGCTGATGAAAAGTGAGCACTTTGGAAGCCCTACCGTTGTTTTGATTACCGATAGGAACGATTTGGATGATCAACTGTCAAAACAGTTTGTCAATGCCAGGACGTTCATTGGGGATAATACGGTAGAGAGTGTGGAAAGCCGTGCTGACTTGAGGGAGAAACTACAGGGACGGCAAAGCGGGGGTGTATTCCTTACCACCATACAAAAGTTTACGGGAGATACCGAACTACTCTCCGAAAGAACCAATGTGATCTGTATTTCGGATGAAGCACACCGGAGCCAAATAAATCTGGAGCAGAAAATCAGGATAACCGAGAGTGGAGTGACAAAATCATTTGGTTTTGCGAAATACCTGCATGATTCATTACCAAACGCTACTTTTGTCGGATTTACAGGAACACCTATTGATGCCACGCTCGATGTCTTTGGTCAGGAAGTGGATGCTTATACAATGACTGAATCGGTACGTGACGAAATTACTGTACGGATTGTGTATGAAGGCAGGGCTGCCAAAGTCGCCCTAAATAATTCCGAGTTAGAAAAAATTGAACGCTACTATGAAGAGGCTGCACAAGCCGGGGCCAATGAATATCAAATTGACAAGAGCAAGAAGGAGACTACCAGACTGGACGCAATTTTGGGTGACCCCAAAAGATTGAAAGCGGTTGCGGAGGATTTTGTCAATCATTATGAAAAAAGGGTTGCTGAAGGTGCAACTGTGAAAGGCAAAGCGATGTTCGTGTGTAGTAATCGAAAGATCGCGTATGAACTATATAAAAACATTATAGTCCTGCGCCCAGGGTGGAACGAAACCCGTGAAGCCGAAGAAGGGGCTGAACTTACGGATAAAGACAAACGGGAATTGAAGCCGATAGAGCGGATCAAAATGGTGATGACAAGGGATGGGGATAATGATGATGAGAAACTATACAATCTTCTTGGTACAAAAGAATACCGCAAAGAACTTGACCGGCAATTTAAAAATGAAAAATCGAACTTTAAAATTGCTATCGTGGTTGATATGTGGCTGACCGGGTTTGATGTGCCTTCGTTGGATACGATTTATATCGACAAACCGATTCAACAGCATAACCTGATACAGACTATTTCCCGGGTAAACCGCAAAGTGGAGGGTAAAAACAAAGGCCTGGTGGTCGATTATATCGGTATCAAAAAGCAAATGAATCTCGCACTTGCCAAGTACAGTAGGGGCGATAAACATAATTTTGAGGATATTGATAAATCGTTGGTAATTGTAAGAGACCACTTAGATTTGTTGGCCAGATTGATGCATAAATTCAACGATACAAACTATTTCCACGGAGATAATCTCGAACAATTGAACACGTTGAACCTTGCCGCGGAGTTTGTGCAGCAGACCAAAGAGTCGGAAGTTCGGTTCATGGGATTGGTGAAGCGACTAAAGGCGGCTTATGATATATGCGTAGGAAGTGAGAAATTGACACAACAGGAACGGGATTATACCCATTTCTATCTGGCTGTCCGTTCCATTGTTTTCAAATTGACTAAAGGAGATGCCCCCGATACCGCGCGGATGAATGCCAAGGTTCAGGAAATGATAAAAGCAGCATTAGAGAGCGACGGGGTAGAAGAAATATTTAAACTGGGAGGTGAAAGCGAAACCGGACAAGATATTTTTGATAAAGACTATCTGGCAAAAATTGATAAAATTAAACTGCCCAACACGAAAATCAAACTATTGCAACAGTTGTTAGCTAAGGTTATAGGGGATTTACGGAAAGTCAACAGGATAAAAGGCATCGACTTTACAAAGAAAATGCAAGCCGTAGTGGAGCGTTATAATAATCGCGAAGCAAATGATATTCTACGAAGTGAAGTCTATGAGGAGATGGCGGAAACCTTGACCAATCTGATATGGGATGTGCATAAAGAATTTAATGCAGGAGATGAATTGGGGATTGATTTTGAAGAAAAAGCTTTTTACGACATACTCAAATCGTTGTGCGTTAAATACGACTTTACTTATCCTGATGATAAAATGATTGAGTTAGCTAAAAGCGTGAAAGTATTGGTTGATACGCAGGCTAAATATCCGGACTGGGATAAGCGGGAAGATATTAAATCTGCTTTAAAAGTTGGATTGATATTATTGCTTGACGAATTCGGCTATCCTCCGGTAGAACGCGATGAAGTATATATTGAGATATTTGAACAAGCTGAAAACTTTAAAAAGAATAGATAAACATAACCATGCAATTATTCCAGCAAAATAAAAACGAGTTAATCGGTTTAAAGGAAATACCTTTTAAATTGGAGAAAGATATTCAAAGAATAATAGAAAATAATTTGGAAAGGATTTTCGGATATAAGTTTATCAAATCGGAGTTTAGGATAAAAAGTAATCGTATTGATACATTGGCATTCGATGAGGAAAGTCAATCCTTTGTAATATTCGAATATAAACAGAGCAGGAATTACAGCGTTGTTGACCAAGGAGTGTCATACCTTAATTTAATGTTGGAATATAAGGCTGACTTTATAATTGAGCATAACGAATCTCAAAAGAAAAATCTGAAAAGATCGGATGTCGATTGGTCACAAAGTAAAGTAATATTTGTAGCTCCTTCATTTACCGATTTTCAGCGCCAGTCATCCAACTTTAAAGACTTGCCTATTGAATTGTGGGAAATAAAACAATTCAATAACGGTATTATCGTTATTAATCCGCTCAAGAAATCTCAATCCGCTCCCAGTATTAAACAAATACAGAATAATGACGAATCTGAAATTAAGAAAGTAGTAAAAGAGATAAAAGTGTACACCGAAGAAGACCATTTAACCGGAAAGCCTGACGAGGTAATAGAGTTATATGAAAATTACAAAAACGCTATTTTAAATTTAGCTTCGGATATTGAATCACATCCAAAGAAATTGTATATAGCATTCAAGAAAGAGAAGAATATTGCCGATATTCGTATCCAGCAAATAGGATTGAAAATTTGGATCAATCTTCCTAAAGGACAATTAGATGATCCGAAGAAAATAGCAAGTGATGTTTCTCTAAAAGGGCATTGGGGAAACGGTGATTATGAATTGAATGTCTCAGATACAAATAATTTAGAGTATATCATGAGTTTGATTAAGCAGGCAATAAGATAAGATTATGGGAATCAAAGAAATCATAAAACAGCCCGAAGGCAGACGGTTAGAGTTCAAGGAAGCTCTTCCGGTAAGTGCTGACTTGGCGAATACCATCATTGCTTTTGCAAATGATGCCGGGGGAGAACTGTATATTGGTATCCAAAATAACCCGAGAGAGATTGTTGGGCTTCCGGAAGAAGAACTTGTTAAAATGGAGGAGCAGATTAGCAATATAATCTTTGATCGATGTTACCCTGCTATTATACCTGATATCACGTTTCTAACGGAGGAAGATAAGCTTATTATACGGGTTACCGTGTATCGTGGCAGCTCGTTCCCATATTATCGGAAAGATAAAGGAAAACATAATGGAACGTATATACGGGTTGGTTCATCTAATCGTTTGGCAGATGAAGAGATTATAGCTGAATTGGAGCGTAGGAAACGCAATATATCTTTCGATAGTGAATTGGTGGTGGATAAGCCCGCCTCTGAACTGGATATCGAGAACTTTAAGCAGGAGTATAAAGATAAAACCGGAGAGAAGTTAGATATTCAAGCACTTCGTAAATTAGAACTCATCAGAGAAGTAAACGGTGTGGAATACCCGACTAATGCTTTGGTCTTGTTCTCTGATGATGAGCTTCGTCGTTCCCTATTTCCTTTTGTCAAGGTGGAATGTGCAAGATTCAAAGGTGTTACGTCGGAGGAATTTATCGATCAGAAGAGCATTTTGACCAATATCGCCACACAGGCAGAGGAAGCCTATAATTTTGTGTTACGTCATATAAACAAAGGCGCTGTTGTGGAGGGCGTCTATACCGTTTCCCGTTGGGAATATCCGGTAAAGGCGATAAGGGAAGTCCTCCGGAATGCGGTGGTTCACCGAGACCTGTCCCTTTCCGGAAAAGATATCAAAGTGGCCATTTATGATGATATGGTCGAAATAACAAGTCCGGGACTTTTGCCTCCTTCTATTGACTATGCGGCGATGGAAAGTCGTCAGAGCGATGCCCGCAACAAAGTTATCGCGCCTGTCTTCAAACGAATGGGGATTATCGACCAATGGGGAAATGGATTGAAGCTTATAGCTGATGAATTGAAAGAATATCCTCAAATAGAATTCCGTTGGAAAGAAACGGGATTATCGTTTCAGGTACAGTTTGTGAAACTTGATTATGCTGAGCAGCAAGAGTTACAGCAAGATCCACGGCAAGAGTTAGGGCAAGGGCAGCAGGGGGAGTTGCAGGGGGAGTTGCAGGGGGAGTTGCAGGGGGAGTTGCAGGGGGAGTTGCAGGGGGAGTTGCAGGGGGAGTTGAACAATCCTACAATGTATTCCGAAATTCTTCACAAAATAATGGAAGTTCCTCTTTCTCGAAAAGAAATATCTGAAGCGTTCGGACAAAAGAAAATCTCCGGTCAATTAGAAAAAATAGTATCAAAGCTAATTGAGGATAAACTCATAGAGAATACTATTCCGGGAAATAAAAATCATCCGAAACAAAAACTCCGCATAACAAAACGAGGCATTGTCTTTTTAGAGTTATTGAAAAAATGAATTTTATGAATAAGAAAGAGGAACTACAAGAATACGTTGAAAAACGGATACGGGAAACAGGAATCGGTACTCCAACTATCGAACAACTCAACGAATTTGTTGCCGAATGGATGCAAATTGAAAATAATCGCCCGTTAGCACATTTCGATGGTTATTCTCCTACTCAAATGCAGTATATCATGTATAATCTGTTTGGAGAGAACTGTCCTGTTCAATTGGCAGATTTTGTCGATGAAGATTGTAATTCTGTGCCTTTATTCCGGCAGATAAAAAGATTGCTGGAAATTATCGAAAAGGAAGAAAATCTTAAATTAACCCAAACGGGGAACCTTCCACCACGTATCGTGAAGGAAGTGTATTCCGCGGGAGCCCCTGAACCTCATATCCAGAGTGGTATCGTTAAATTGCGTACGGAGAAAGATTCTGTCTCTGTCCAAATGGCAAGAATAGCTGTAGAATTGATGGGGGCAGTAAAGAAACGTAACAATACTCTTTCTTTGACAAAACAAGGAAAGGAATTAATGAAGGATAACCGCAAGTTGTTGTCGGGCTTATTAATCGTGATGTTTACAAAATATAATCCCGCCTATTTCGATTTCTATTCGTCTGAAAATATCGGATATGTAGGTCTCGGTTTTAATCTTGTGCTATTGCATAAATACGGGAAGAAAGACCAAAAAGATACATTCTATTCCGATAAATATTTTAAAGCATTCCCCTTATTGCTTGGCGAAGTTACAGAGGGATATAGCTCACAAGAGGAAGTGGCTACATATTGCTATTCATATAGGATATTCGACGTGTTGTTTTATCATCTTGGGCTTGTTACAATAGATGAAAGGAATAGATACAGTCCAAATCATGCCAAATTGATTCATAGAACCCCTCTTTTCGATGTGCTATTTATTATTAAACCTGCCCGGTAAGCAATATACTATCACTTTATGAACAAGATAATCGAATTACAGGAAACAAGTCCAAACTTTTGGAAGGCCAGGTATCGGGGAAACTATGGAACCTACACCATAAAGATAGAAACCGACGGCAGGAATACCCGGAATTTTTCATGTTCCTGCCCCAGTGATTATTATCCTTGCAAACATATACCAATTGTTCAGGAGGCTATTAATGAACGCATTAGTAAGAACAGGTCGAAGCCTGAAAAAGGAATGTTTGAGAATGTGGTTAGGAAAATGTCTTTAAATGATTTGCAGGAGTTTGTTATCCGTTTCGGATTGCACAATAGCTCATTCCAACAGACTGTTTTGCTGGAATTTACTCCTCAACAAAAACAGCACGGAAATATTGATTATTCGGAAATCATACGTTGTGCCTTGGAGGACATCGATTTTGATATGGATGATATCTACGATTATCATTACGACAGCTTTGAAATCGATGTTTTGGATCAATGGCTAAATAAGGCAAGAGAGTATATTGAACAGGATAATTGGAAGGAAGCAATCCTGATAGCCAAAGCCTGTCTTGAAGAGTATGCTGAATGGACGAGGAGAATTGATGTTGATCCGGATGGATATATCAGTGAAGAGTATTTGTATGGGCCATTCGATATCCTTGAAAAAGCATACGAAGCTGGTTGTCTAACAGCGGAAGGACTTTTGGCATATTGCAAAAAGGAAATAGGAAAGAACAAATATGACAAGGTTACCCGGAATCTGTTTAACGATCTGGTAATGAATCTGACGCAAGATACCGATCCTGAAGCCTATATTTCGATGCAGGATAGGTTGTTCAGTAGCCTTTCGGATAAAAACTCTTATGAAGCCAAACAAATTCTGGAGCGGAAAATCGACTTTTATAAGCAGCGAGGAGACGCTCAGACCGCACAGAGAATACTTGAAGAAAATCTACAGATTGAAGACTTTCGTCAAATTATTGTCAAAGAGATGATTGCAGATAATAAATACAAGGAGGCGAAAAGATTGATCAATGAGTATATCCAAAGTAAAGATACGAACAACAGTTTTAATGGATATCATTCTTGCTGGGATGAATACCTGTTGGAAATAGCCCGGAAAGAAAGCAATGCAAAAGAGATACGGAGAATATCCCGTAAGTTTATTGATAGGGCTTTTCACCTTGAATATTACCGGCCCTATAAATCAACTTTTTCAGAAGACGAATGGGCTGCGGAAAATGAGAAGTTGATAAAGCATTACCAGAAAGGGAACAATTGGTTTATCTCAAGTATTGCTGATATTTTTGTGGAAGAGAAACAGACTGCACGTTTATTGGCATACCTGACGAAACATCTCCGCTGTAATATTTTAGAACAATATTACAAGCATATAGCCGATGAGTTTCCTGAAGAAACAGTAGCCCTTTTCAAGCAAGCGGTTGATGAATACATGAGAAATACCGGTCGGGATGTATATGACAACACTGTCAAACATTTCGAATCGATGCTTAATGTAAAGGGAGGTGAGGATGTCGTAAAACAGATGATTGGTAATTATACAATGCAATATAAGACCCGGAGAACAATGATTGAGGTATTTACACGGTTCAGTAAGTCAAGACTGAACTTTTACATATTCTAGACTGTTTGGATTTTGTCCGAAATTATTACTTTTTTTCGGACAGGATTTTTTATAATTGCATCTTCATAAATATTCCTTACCTTTGTGAGGTAGTTCATTGACAAAATTGCAGAAAGTTGAAAATCACCGAAGAAATCACGGTGGCAATTCGTGAGCGTGGATTTTCAGACTTTGCTAACATATTGGGCGGAAGTTGGTTGGCCTTGAGGTTCATATTCCGTCCATACCGCAAATGAAAACGCTATTAATCTGATAAATAGATTGATAGCGTTTTTGTTTTTCGTAAGCCCCCGATAAAATACCCATTTTAGCGTAAATGGTTTTTTTCGATCTTTGCCGGCAAACCTATTTTTTATGAAGCCTGTAAGCAAAGAAGAATTCCTGGAAATATTGGAACGCCAACAGAAAAGCGGGTTAAGCATCAAGGACTTTTGTGCGAACGAGTCCTATACGGTCTCCAGCTTTCACTACTGGAAAACCAAGTTCGGACTCACCCGTCCCTATAACAATCATGCACCGGAGGCACCCACGAGTACGCTGGCACCGATCAGTATCAATCTTCCCGTTAAAGCCCCTGTATCCTCGCCGGCTTCATCACCACGCAGCAGTCAGGGAGAGATCAGGATCAAGCTCCCGGGAGGTATTCAGGTTAGTTTCATTGGCACTGCCCAGGCAGAGCTCGCGATCAATTTACTGAATCAAATCTGCTCACGCCATGTTCTGCCTGAATGACACCATGCGCTATTTCCTGTGTCCGGGAAAGACAGACATGCGAAAAGGGATGAACTCGCTCTGTGGTGTGGTTCAAAACCTGATGGGATATGATGTCCGCATGGGTGATGTCTTCATCTTCATCAATCGAAACCGTACAACCATGAAGCTTTTGCATGCGGAAGATGGAGGGTTGGTTCTGTACATGAAAAGGCTCGAGGAGGGTACCTTCCGCATACCCGCGTACGATGAAAAGAGTCGTTCCTATCCCATGCAGTGGCGCGATCTGGTGATGATGGTGGAAGGGATACAGGATGATCCGGGAAGCCGCTTGAAGAGGCTCAAAGCGATGAGACACGGGTGATAAAAATAATCGGGAAAAGAGTGAGAATAATCTCCTGAAAGCTTGTCCAGATCAGGTTTTTTTAGTATTTTTATGACTGAATAAAAGCCCGGTAAATGGACCAGATGCAAGCAGTAGAGCTCCTCATACAATCGCAGGCGGAACAAATCCGTCAGCTCACTGAGGCTAACGCGAAGCTATCCGGACAGCTCACCGGGATGCAGCAGCGGATGGATAAGCTGCTGGCACAGATCGCCTGGTTCACCCGCCAGTTCTACGGGCGTAAAAGCGAGAAACTCTCGCAACTGGATCCGGGCCAGCTCTCCCTGTTTGAAACGATTGCAGACGAAGAGGAAAGGCTTGCCGAGATCGAAGCGGCCCGTGCTACTGCCGAGAAGCAGATAGAAGAGCAGGCTCCCGCCAGGAAGAAAGAGAGATCCAACCGCAAGATGTTGGAGGGTCTGCCCGTGGTGGAGGTTGTGCTGGAACCGGAAGAACTTGACCTGAACAAGTATAAGCGTATCGGTGAGGAACGTACCCGCACACTTGAGTTTGAACCCGGGAAGCTGTATGTGAAAGAGCTTGTGCGCCCCAAGTACGCTTTAAAAGACAACACTGCCCCGACGGTTGATGGCACATCCGGTGTGATCATCGCCCCGCTCCCGTTACTGCCCATATACAAGGGACTTCCCGGTGCCAGTCTCCTGGCTGAGATCCTGCTCCAGAAGTATGTGTATCATCTCCCCTTTTACCGCCAGGTACAGCAGTTGGGGCATCTGGGGGTGAAGATACCGGAGAATACGATCTCCGGCTGGTTCAAACCGGCCTGTGAGCTCCTGAAGCCACTCTACGAGGTACTGAAGAAAGAGATTATTGATACTGATTACCTCCAGGTGGATGAAACCACACTTCCGGTGATCAACAAGGAAAGTCACAAGGCAAAGAAAGAATACTTGTGGATGGTGAGAGCGGTCATGAAGAAACTGGTTTTCTTTTATTACAACGATGGTTCCAGGTCTCAGGAAACCGTGGGTACCTTACTGAAATCCTTTACCGGTTACCTGCAAAGTGACGGGTGGCAAGCTTACAATGTCTTTGACAAGGAGGATCAGGTGTGTCTCGTTGGCTGCATGGTCCACATAAGGCGCTATTACGAGAAGGCCTTGAATGAGAATAAGGCACTGGCAGAACATGCCCTGAAAGAGATCCAGCAGCTATACCGTATAGAGAGGATGGCCGATGAGCGAAACCTCCCGTTCGAGGAACGGGCCAAACTCAGGGAGGAACTTGCAGCTCCTATCATGAAGTCGCTTGAAGCCTGGATGGAGAAAACCTACCCGAAGGTCCTTCCCCAGAGCCTTATCGGTGAAGCCATCGGTTACTCCTACTCACTTTGGCCTCGAATGAAAAATTACCTGCTGGATGGGAGGCTGAAACTCGACAACAACATGGCTGAAAATGCCATCCGTCCCATTGCCCTGTCTCGAAAGAACTTCATGTTCTGTGGCAACCACGAGGCAGCCGGGAACACGGCCATAATTTGCTCCCTGTTGACCTCATGCAAGGAGCAGGGCGTGAACCCGCGGGAGTGGCTCATCGATGTTATAGGCAAGATGCCATATTACCAGAAACCGGGGAATGAAGAAAACCTGAAGAAGCTCTTGCCGCATTACTGGAAAAACGAAGGAAACTAGCGAATCACCAGTCAAAATCTAATAATGCTCTAATAAATGCCTATAGCCACTCTAATAATACGCTAACAATTTACTGGAGATCCAGTAACTGTCGGAATGAATAATCAGATCAAATCCGTGGGTGCGTATGCTCCGGAATAATCAAGAGGTAGTTGCTCGGGTGCTTACTGTTTTTCTAATTTGCACAACATTTGTAAAACTTCTATCCCAATTCACTATTGAACATATAAAAAACAGCTCCGAAAAATCGAAATGGTTTGTATGGAATATTGATGGATCAGATCTCTTTTTGAATTTATTGGATATTCCTGTCTTTCAATTCCATAAGCGGTGCGATTAAAAGTATAACAAATACTTTGCAGACAATCCACAGTTCAATTTCAATTCCATAAGCGGTGCGATTAAAAGCCATTGCCACTACGTTCGCCCAGGAGATATCCCCCTATTTCAATTCCATAAGCGGTGCGATTAAAAGTCAAATGTAGTAAAAGACTATCGTCTTGTTTCAGACATTTCAATTCCATAAGCGGTGCGATTAAAAGTATTCTTGCCTCTACGGCATTGATTTTGTTTGTAACATTTCAATTCCATAAGCGGTGCGATTAAAAGCGTGATCCTGTCCCGCTTCTCGCACTCCTCACATAGATTTCAATTCCATAAGCGGTGCGATTAAAAGTTGCCTCCCTCCACGCGGCCTAAGTTCACCTCTCTGATTTCAATTCCATAAGCGGTGCGATTAAAAGAGGTTAACTCTTTAAAAAAGGATGTTTGGGATGAGTATTTCAATTCCATAAGCGGTGCGATTAAAAGCGTGTTCTTGTTCTCTATCGCCTGTATTACCCGCATTTCAATTCCATAAGCGGTGCGATTAAAAGACCTGGAACTCATCGTCGTGCTCCTCTATCACATATTTCAATTCCATAAGCGGTGCGATTAAAAGTAGGGAGTTTAATATTGATGTTAAAACGAATATATCATTTCAATTCCATAAGCGGTGCGATTAAAAGATGGTAACTACCTTGATAGTCAATGAAATATTAAATCGATTTCAATTCCATAAGCGGTGCGATTAAAAGACATCCAAATCGAAAAAGGCAACAAGCCAACCGACATTTCAATTCCATAAGCGGTGCGATTAAAAGAAGCTCGATGCATACGACCCTTATGGCTTGTATAATTTCAATTCCATAAGCGGTGCGATTAAAAGAGAGATATGCAAAAAAATTACGTAAATGGGATTATCATTTCAATTCCATAAGCGGTGCGATTAAAAGAACATCCAAATCGAAAAAGGCAACAAGCCAACCGACATTTCAATTCCATAAGCGGTGCGATTAAAAGTCACTTGAAACAATCTTATCCGTCGTTATCCTGCATTTCAATTCCATAAGCGGTGCGATTAAAAGCACTACCAACCACGGTGTTGTTAACCTTCTGTTCTAATTTCAATTCCATAAGCGGTGCGATTAAAAGGAGAGATATTCCGACACGGCGACCGGGATTATTGATTTCAATTCCATAAGCGGTGCGATTAAAAGGAGAGATATTCCGACACGGCGACCGGGATTATTGATTTCAATTCCATAAGCGGTGCGATTAAAAGTTGATTACTACACTGATCCAAAGTGGATTGAAACCAATTTCAATTCCATAAGCGGTGCGATTAAAAGAAAGAACCAGTTCGGAATAGTCGAACTTCTTCATCTTATTTCAATTCCATAAGCGGTGCGATTAAAAGCACGTGAGATCATCATACCCATTTCAGAGGTAGTTGAATTTCAATTCCATAAGCGGTGCGATTAAAAGAATATATTGTTCGAGCGATAGCTCATTCCAATTACCATTTCAATTCCATAAGCGGTGCGATTAAAAGCGGTTGTGCTGATGATGGCGCAAAATAATCAATTACAATTTCAATTCCATAAGCGGTGCGATTAAAAGCTGTTACTACATTAGCTGCGATTATTGCTTCTGCTATATTTCAATTCCATAAGCGGTGCGATTAAAAGCAACCTTATCGTAACTTAGAAACTCTGCAATTGCATTTCAATTCCATAAGCGGTGCGATTAAAAGTTGCCGAAAAGACAGGGTTAAGTCAGAACCACATCTCCATTTCAATTCCATAAGCGGTGCGATTAAAAGGCTCCAAAAGAAGAGACAACCGATAAACCAGCCTAATTTCAATTCCATAAGCGGTGCGATTAAAAGCAAAAAGTGAATAAGTTATGAAAAAAGTATTATTCATTTCAATTCCATAAGCGGTGCGATTAAAAGAATGCAAACGATACGATCAGCCTGACTATAACGAGATTTCAATTCCATAAGCGGTGCGATTAAAAGTAATCTTCATCAAATGCCATTGCCCGTTGGACTTCATGATTTCAATTCCATAAGCGGTGCGATTAAAAGTGATTGACGCGGAGTTTAACATCGCACTTGAAAGGACATTTCAATTCCATAAGCGGTGCGATTAAAAGAATTCCGAAGCCCAACTCAACCCATACATCCAAAAAAATTTCAATTCCATAAGCGGTGCGATTAAAAGAAACAACGCCGACTTGTGGTTATGTGCCGGGCTTAAATTTCAATTCCATAAGCGGTGCGATTAAAAGCCGCTTTGTACGTTCTCGAAATAGTAGCAATCGTATTTCAATTCCATAAGCGGTGCGATTAAAAGTGGAAAAGAAATGACGGTTAAAGGGTTTTCTATTAAATTTCAATTCCATAAGCGGTGCGATTAAAAGACAGCAAGGCAGCAACTCATAGATAGGCCAGTCCCATTTCAATTCCATAAGCGGTGCGATTAAAAGACAGCAAGGCAGCAACTCATAGATAGGCCAGTCCCATTTCAATTCCATAAGCGGTGCGATTAAAAGTTAAAATCCATCCCCCATACTTCCAATTAAAATCAATTTCAATTCCATAAGCGGTGCGATTAAAAGGGGGATCCGGGTGAACTGTGTCTTTCCGGCTTAAGGATTTCAATTCCATAAGCGGTGCGATTAAAAGCGGAAAACAAATTTAATCCTGACGACTATGAGTGTTATTTCAATTCCATAAGCGGTGCGATTAAAAGTTGCGCCATCAAGTTGTTATTTTTCACATTATATTCGTATTTCAATTCCATAAGCGGTGCGATTAAAAGGTTTTCATCTATTCTTTTTTTGTCCGATTAATTCATATTTCAATTCCATAAGCGGTGCGATTAAAAGTTACTGTAAAAAAATTGAACGAAGTATCAATATTGAATTTCAATTCCATAAGCGGTGCGATTAAAAGATAACTAGAATTATTGAAAAGTATGAAACAACATTATTTCAATTCCATAAGCGGTGCGATTAAAAGCATTGCTGCAAGCTTGAATATGAAGATATGGCTAATAATTTCAATTCCATAAGCGGTGCGATTAAAAGAATAATGCCACTATCGCAACGATAGCACACAGACAAATTTCAATTCCATAAGCGGTGCGATTAAAAGCCATAAAAAAGAATACGATATGATTAGTGATGACATTTCAATTCCATAAGCGGTGCGATTAAAAGGATTGTAACCGTAACAGGAGATATCATACTTAGCAGATTTCAATTCCATAAGCGGTGCGATTAAAAGCGCATAGATTTATTGATAGCGAGGAGGATTTTGAGATTTCAATTCCATAAGCGGTGCGATTAAAAGGTGGCTTGTCTCCTGGCATCGAATGAACGCAAATAATATTTCAATTCCATAAGCGGTGCGATTAAAAGTTACCCTTTCATCTACTGGCAACTGGTGAACGTAATTTCAATTCCATAAGCGGTGCGATTAAAAGTATCAAGTTGATTACGCATTTGACGTAGTACGTTCATTTCAATTCCATAAGCGGTGCGATTAAAAGTCAGCAAGCACAGGCAGAGGCACAGGAGATAGCGCATTTCAATTCCATAAGCGGTGCGATTAAAAGCTTGACTTCTCCGACGAAGGTGAAAGTATTTTCGACATTTCAATTCCATAAGCGGTGCGATTAAAAGTAATTAAGCAAAGCAAGTTATGGGAGATGATGGAGATTTCAATTCCATAAGCGGTGCGATTAAAAGGGCCACCGCCAGTGTAGTTATTAATCATAAATTTATTTCAATTCCATAAGCGGTGCGATTAAAAGCTTCAAGGCGGTAATAGCGAACCTTGACGGAACATTATTTCAATTCCATAAGCGGTGCGATTAAAAGTCGAGATAGGAGATTTCACAACCGGGCCTCTTGGTGCATTTCAATTCCATAAGCGGTGCGATTAAAAGGCGGAGTGAACCTTCTTGACGGAACAAGTAACGAAATTTCAATTCCATAAGCGGTGCGATTAAAAGGCGGTATAACTGGAGGAAGCACGGGTACTGGAACAGGATTTCAATTCCATAAGCGGTGCGATTAAAAGTCTTCCGCAATATACTTGCTCCTTAACCCTTCTCCAATTTCAATTCCATAAGCGGTGCGATTAAAAGCTGCGATTAAAGGCGTACCAGTGCCCCGCTGGTGTCATTTCAATTCCATAAGCGGTGCGATTAAAAGCCCCCTCGGGAATAGTCACCCCATCAAGTGCCACAATTTCAATTCCATAAGCGGTGCGATTAAAAGAAATAAAAGGTCGCTCCGTACCCTCAACATCAATTACATTTCAATTCCATAAGCGGTGCGATTAAAAGATTGAAGATTGTTTCAAAAGGGCAAGATATGATTATTTCAATTCCATAAGCGGTGCGATTAAAAGAGTCTCTTGGATTGTCAGGTAGATTGTCGGATACGAATTTCAATTCCATAAGCGGTGCGATTAAAAGCCGTTAATAACAGCAAAAAATACAGCTGATGCTCAGCTGTTTGATGAATATAAGATTGTTTTTTTAGTGTAAAAAGTTGTCGATAGTCAATAGTAAGAAAACTGCCGACTACCGACAACCTATTTTATATCTTGATTTTCAATATGTCAAAGAACTTAAGATCGGATAACTAGTGGTGAATTTTTCAAAAAAGTAAGTTTCGACAACAGATTATAAGAAAACATCGATACTACTACGCTCTTTTCCAATTATTTGTTTGTCAAGAAATTTATTAGTAGGACTCGAAAAAACAATCAAACTATCATCCTCTTCTTTTTTCATAATTTTCTCTGCTTTTAAAATTAGCTCTTTTAGGCGAACTTCGGAAATTTCTCCCTCAAAAACGGAATTTTGAATCCAATTCAAATACTTTCGACAAAGTCTAAGCATTTTGCCCACACGTTTTTCTCCTATATCATAAACTAAAATAACGTACATAAAAAACACTTTATTACCACCACATCTTAAATGGCTTGTATTCTTCCATTCCCAACAAATGCTTACTCAGTTTATAGCATTCCAACTTGACGAGATGTTTGTAACTCACTTTTCGTTTTAACGAACGGTGCTGGATAGTCTCAGATAAGCGCTCATCAAAAGCTTTTACGAAAATCTTTTTGCCTGTCGGGTTGAGTAAGCAGCGATTGAGTTTATTATCAAAATGCTTTTCCCGCAATTCCCTTTTATTCAGCAGTCTGAAAATAACTCTATCGACCAAAATTGGTTTGAAAATTTCCGAAATATCCATCGAAAGTGAATAACGTCTTTCTCCAGGTGTATGCAGATAGCTTATCGTAGGATTAAGTTGAGTTTGATGAATGGCACGCAAACATTGACTATAGCACATCATATTTCCAAACGATATAAGCGCGTTTACCTCGTTACGGGGCGGCATTTTGCTTCGTCCATCCATACTGAAATCATTCAGTATCAAATCAAAGCCTTTGTAATATATCTGTCTGACATTGCCTTCAATACCCATGATTGCGTCCACCGCATTTAAATACGGAAGTTGTGAAGTATATTCTTCAATTTTTTCTATTAAACCATCGAGATCTTTGCCACGTGTGTTGTAATACCGTAGGTTTTTGGTCATATTAAACGAAGCTCCTTCCACAAATTTGCGAGCCAGTTCAATGCGTTTCTTTTTATTTTGATAAACAGAAGTTTGCGCCAAAATCATTCGCCCCGAGAGCAAACTGTCGCGTGGCATAAACGATCCGGTATAGTTTTCGTAATAATCAAAAAAATGAACGGCTATACCTTTTTGCCCCAGAAAATTATATAACGAACTGTTTGCCCTAAGCGAGCCGAAAACATAAAACTCCATGATATCTTCCACCGGAAGATAACGCGGTTGGCCGGATTTCAGCATTTCTCCATTACCATCTTCCTCAAACGGAGTAAACTTAAGCGTGTTATCCTTTCGCTCTAATGTGCCGGGATTGAATAAATAATAGGTTTTTTTCATTATTCGGTTTCTCTCACGTAGCAAAATTCATAATAACTGCAACTGCGGCAAATCTTAGCATTGATTACCGGTGGACATTCATCAGAATAAATGATTTTTTCGATATCTTTTTCCATTTCCAATATTTTTTTGCGGTCTTCGTCGGTCATAACCACTTGGGATGTATGGCGCAGGGCAGGATATTCCAAGATTCCCGTAACGCCTTCGACACCGTTCCGCTCCAACACGTGGATGTAATATTTCACTTGCCATTCGTGTGCTCGCTCCACCTTATCGGAGCGTTTGATTTCGTGAATTACCTTGTTGCGGGCATCATAAAAATCAATTTTTATCCCGTCCATTTCCAGCTCCTCGTACCTTTCCGAACGTTGCGGATAACTGGTTTCCTGTATCAACTTGCCGTCGTACACCAAGTCGGATGTGTGCTCCATATTGATGCCGTTAGCAAAAAGCCAAAGTTTTCGCTTGCAAACTTGATAGTAATTGAAATGGGTGCCGGTGGGGTGCATTTTGCTCTTTTTTTATTGATTAGCGGAATAAAGGCGATAAAATCTCTTTCATTGCCGGACGATTCTTGTATGTGTTAAGAAGTTCCTCTTTCAAAACTTTAGCCGCAAACAAGCCATTTTTTAACTTACTCATTTCTTTCAAATATTTCTTAGTATCTTCGTAAATATTTCGGCCTGTTCTTTGAGCATATTTAACGATGGAGTCTCGATAAATATCAATAAGTTGCGGAGAAAAGCCGTCTTGAAGATATTTGGCATATCTACTTGTTACAGAGATATCGTTTGCATCTTTTACTTCGATAAAAAGTTCTCCCCACATTTTCTCTT
The DNA here is from genome assembly GCA_038561985.1 of Petrimonas sulfuriphila. NCBI lineage: Bacteria > Pseudomonadati > Bacteroidota > Bacteroidia > Bacteroidales > Dysgonomonadaceae > Petrimonas > Petrimonas sulfuriphila. The sequence goes on from CP073276.1 coordinate 2,250,714, forward strand.
CGATGTAAATATTGGCTAAATCATACGAGAAGTGGTAATGCCATGCGTTTGTTTTTCTCCGTTTTTTCAGTTCATCGATTATCGATGCCAACTCTGCGCTCCATTTTGCTTTTTCTACGGTTCGTTTATATATACGGTAATATTCCATAGATTCTGAATGATTTAAAAACATGCTTCTTGCCAAATAATGGAGCTCGTATTGCATGTTTTGTTCTTGATAGATTTGAAGCAGCAGATTATTCCAGTTTCGGGTAACGCCGGCAAGATTCTCTTGCTCCGATATTCCAATTCCTTCTTTGATACACGCAATTGCTTTAAAGAAGTCTTTTTGTTCGAGTAACTGATTTACCTTTATTTTCCGGATATCGGACAGTTGCAAATTCTCTTCGATCAATAATTGAGCTTCTTCTGTTTTTTCTTGTTTTTCAAGTAATGCTAATTTGTGCATTAGAAACTTGTTATACCTGTATTTAGAACTCCAGTCGGTTCCCTTTTCATATTGCGATAACTGTTCATCGATAAACCGAGATGTCGATTCTGTGTATGGTGAATTACTCCCCAGCTCGAAATAAATGGATTCTAATCCTTCATCGCAGCCGTAATCGCTGTAATCCGGATTTTTCATTTGTTTGCTAAGCCATTCGAAAACCAAGTTTTCGAGTGTTTCGTTTTTACACTCGTGAAAAACATTTTCAATATTCCGGAACGCGTCATAAATAAGTCCTCCAATCCATCCGCTTGAGTCGTCCAGGTTTTGAATATAATCGATGTATACTTCGCACATGGCTGCGCTAATGCTGAACGATTCCTCAAATTTGGCTTTTTTTCTAGTAGAAATCGCTTTGTCTGATAAATTGGATATTAAATGAGAAACACCATATACGTCTTGGTAGTGGATAAATCCGAAATCATCGGAAGCAGAACTGAAAATGTTGTTTACAATTTTCTTGTATTTTTGAATATCCACCCTGTCAATTGGCGTTGCGTATTTTATCATTATCGTGTTTATCAGGCTTTCATCATCGGTAGCATATTCGATCAGGAAAGCTTGTAGCTCTTCTTTCGATAATTTTTCAATAATTTGTCTCCACTCCGGCTTTTTTTGTTTTTTTGTTGCGGTTGGTATTTCGAGAAATTCCTCCTCTTCCTCTATATACATTAACACGGCGGCAATGTGTTTACAATAACCTTCGTAATCGTATGGGCAAGTGCAAGATAATTCTGTGTAATCGTTATCGTTCCAGGCAATTTTTACTTTGTATGGATAACTACCTTCCACTTTACAGGAAATACCGTTTTGGGAAAACTGCACATTTTCAACATAATCCACATATTCGTAAGCTCTTTTTAATGATTGAGCAGAAAAAAGATGTTCGTAGAGGGGAAGCGTTTTTTTTGCTTTAGTCATTGCCCGTATTGTTTTCTTAAATACTTTATATTTTTTCAAAAGCCTCACATTGGAAATTTTCCAACTCTTCCATCAATTGTGTGGCCACATTATTCTCTAACCATCGAAACTTGAAATCGAACCAATCTTGCCGATGGTCGCTGTTGTCGATGATATTCTTGAAATTGGCAAACGGTTTATGATTATTCAGCGCATCGATGAGTTTATTTTTCAGTTTGTCTGCATTTTTCAGTCTTTCAGCAAATGCTTCCATAATACGGAAGCTTTCGTGAGAGTCGGGCGGAGTAAATTCGATAAAGATTAGCCAATCAAGCACTTTTACGTCGTCCCAACCGTATAATTCCGACAAGTTCTTTTTCACCTCTTCCGGATCGTCTTCAAACAAATCAACTTCATGCAAAAGATCGCGGGGATAAGCGTCTATCGCAAGCGTTTCGGGGTTGAAAAAACATACAAGGCCGGCATCAATACTGACGGCTATCTCGGCAATGCAGGGTTTAAATTTTTCAGGAATCTCAATTTCTTTAAATTTCTCCTCGATGAAAATTTCTTCTTCCAAAAACTCCAAAATCCGGTTGAGCTTCTGTTTATCATCCATTACCGAACGGATGATGGCAAGTATTTGGTCTAATGTGTTACTCATATTTATCTCCGTATTTGTTTGTAAACTTGGCACTTTCACCGTAATATTCATAAAATATTTTAGCAATTTCATCGGTAAAACCATATCCGCAGGGCGAAGCATATTTTACGCAATCAACGCAACGCAGTTTGAAGTCATCCAACAAATTATTTTTTTGCATATATTTCAATGCCGATTGAAAATTTGTTGCGGCGCTATCATAAAACTGTTCTCACATATCGCCGTAATCGTATGTAAATTTACAGGCATTTTCGGCAAGAGTAAGCATCAAATCAGCCAAAAGAAATGGTGATGGATGTAACGTACGAAAATTGGCAATGGCTTTCTTGCAAACAGAGAAGCGAGTTCTAGGATCACCGTATTTTGTGGTTGAGTAAAATTCCTGGACAATGATTTTCTTATACTTCTCAAACATCACCTGTTCGTTAGGATTGAGATAGTATTCCATAAATTCTTTTGCGGGCTTCACGTTGTCGTAAACCTGCATAACAAAATCGATCACCTGCTCTTTGGTTAGGGATTTTAAGTGGGTTTTGAGGATGGATTTGGACATGGGAAAATATGTAAATAATTATAAAATAAAATCTTCTGTTAAATAATTTTCCGGTTCATTTACTTGTAATCCAAGTTCAGCATTATACTTTCTTTTGATTATATACGCTGTCTTTCCAAGTAATTTCTCTGAGTTTCTTAATTCGTAAGGAAACTCTTTCCTATTGATTTCCCCTTTTTTAAACATCCCGATAAAACGAGTTTCACGAATTGAGACCATTAAACCTTCTGCTTTAATAAATTCGCTATTAGACAAATATCCTTGATATTTTGAAACCAAAGATACTGGGAGTACTTTTTTTCCATCAAATTGTTTGTAGAAATTTTCTTCGCATTGTTCGCTATTCATTAATGGAACCAATTCATTATCCAAAGAATAAGAGAGAAGCCGTTTAGTTTCTTCAAAATCATTTTTACTTACTTCATTCCATTTTGGATATACAATATCCATCATTTTTTGAAGTTCTGCTTCGGAGATTATTCCGTTACTCTCATCGATAATACTTTGTAATTCATTGATTGTTCGCTCTATAACTTCCTTATCTTTGTATATGTATTTGTCTTTTTCGTTTCTTTCCTTGAAAATATAACAAGGGCAAATTCCTTTTTTACGTTTGCGGTTAACTCTGCCGAATCTTTGTATCAAAGCATCCAATGGTGCAGGTTCCGTAAAAATAACATCAAAGTCTATATCCAGACTCACTTCTATAGCCTGGGTCCCTACCAACAGCTGGGTTTTGTCTGACATTAATTCCTCTTCTTTTCTAAATCTGTCTTCAGCATTAAATGACCCGTGTATCAAAACTTTATAGTCAGCATGTAAAGATTGATAAACGAGCTGAGACTGCTCAACAGTATTGCAAACCACCAATACTTTTTTTTCATCGTCAATTTTTTGTCGAATCTCGGATAATGAATTGATTAATAAACCATCTTTTAGAATAACTTTGTGCCTGGTAAAGGAATTATAAAGTTCATTGTCAGCTAAAATGGGTGTAAAATTGCCGATGGCTTTTTCAATTTCTTGCTTCATAAATGTCGGCAGTGTAGCGGTCATTATATGAGCTGTAACGCCTAATTTTTTCGTGGCAAATTCAAGTAAAACAATTATTTGTGCAAAAGTTTGCGCATCATAAGCGTGTATTTCATCAAAGATAAAATATCCCCCAGCCCACTCCAAAAGCCCTTTTTCAAAACCTTTGAACCCAAAAATATGCTTTAGTAACTGAAAAGGCGTAGTGATTTTAATTGGTGTAACAAGAGTTTTAAAATCTTCAATTAACTGCTTCCTGTCAAATTCGCCCATCGATGATTTGTCTTCGTATGCCATCTTGTTTTCAATATATTGGGCAAGTTTTCCGTGTATCATCCCAACTTTAGAAATATCAGAATTGATATCATCATTTAACCGTTCATACATCGCGTTGATAGAAGCAGTATAAGGCAAAATATAAAAAACACGACCTTGTCCTTTTGTCTCAATTTGTTTTTTTAGCCACAGCAGGGATGTCTCTGTTTTTCCTGAACCTGTGGGAGCTGATAACATTACATTCCCAAGCGCATTATAGGCAAGTTGCTGATGGTGATAAGGCGGAAACCTGAAAAGAAATGAAAAATCTTTTTCTTCTATTTTATGTAATTGATTTATTCCGGCAGAGGCTAAATGATCGCATTGTTTCATCGCTCCTACTAAAAGGAGTTTAGCTAAATAGTTTCTGTCAGAAACAGTATTATGTTTTGTTTCTTTTTCAATTAAAGAAATTATATCCAGCTTATTTTCAGATTTTTTAACAAAACCATTAGAGACTGCAACCTCCCAAACTTCATCTGCCGCAATTCTATTGCACTCATTGGTGAAGTCAAGTCCTGAAGTTATTCCAAACGAAAATTTATCTTGTTCTGAAGAATAATTTTTATCAACGAAAAAAAACAGTTCGTTTAAATCCTTGTGATGCCCTAAAACCGTAAACAGAATTAATTCTTTTTGTTCTTCCGGCAGGTCTAATTGGTTAATAAAAAACAAAGAAAACAGTTCATGACGCTGCTGCTGCCATTTATGCGAAAATCCTTTCAACATATCTTGGAAGTCCGGATGTGCTTTTCCCATATCGTGAAACACAATACTTGTTTTGAGCAATTGCCAAAATAATGTTTTATCACTTACAGGAATATTGGGTACACACGTTAGCAACTGCTCATAAATGCACAAGCAGTCGTCTATGTGTTTCTTAAGAGAAATTTCGGGGTTGGATTTTGCCAACACCCGAAATTCTTCTGTGTTTTTATTAATCGTATTCAAATTCTAATTTGTGAAAATAAATATCTACTTCTTTCCCGTCAATAATGTCTCGGTAAGCAATGATATTTGTTTGAAAATCATTGGCGTCATACGGTATTACAGAGTAGGGTTCTGTTCCTATGTTGCTTCTTGGAATAGTATCCGTAAAATATTTTGGCAAAGCTTGTAAAAGTCCGGGTAGATAATTTCCAATAAAAGGAATAACTTGTCCCTTGATTTTATCGGCATTTTGTACTTCCCGTAATTCCACTTTTTCTATTTTCTCAATAGTTGCCAAATCATTGCTTCGTCCAAGAAGAATCTGATAAACCGGAGATTTCAAAAATTCAACATAGTGTTCATTTGTAATGTAAATAGCTAATTTACAGTCAAATAAAAATTCTCTTCTAATCACATTTGATTTAACCATGTTTTTGGGAATCCCTTTGTCGTTTATCTCAATTTGATAAATTGTTTCCAAATCAACTGTTTTGGCACCATATTCAAAATAATATCCCAATAACAGTTGTTCGTGTTTCAAATACTGCCCGGAACAAGCGTTCAGAAAACCCAATACCGTACTGATAGGCGGGACTAACAAAGTTGGTTGAAATCCGGATATGATGTTCGGATATCGGAAACTTGAAATCCACGTACTAATGGTTATACGGTAAACTTTCATTATTGCATTTGTTCTTTTAGTTGTTCACAATATTGATCAATAGCTTCATTTATAGTACCTAAAACTACAGTGTTACTAAATTTTTCCTGTAATTTTTTAAGTGATTCATTTTCATCGTCAAAAAAACCACTCCGTTTGCCTATAAAAATTTTTCCTTTGAAGTTGTCTTTGTACTCATTCAAGACTTCTTCTAACCCATCAATGTTTAATACAACCACTTCATCTCTCTCGCCTTTACTTTTTGCAATGTGCGAAAATGGATGATTACCCGTATTTGTTGTTGCCAATACAATGAATTTTGGGGTGACATCACCCATGTTATTTGTTTGCATCGCACCGCCCGAAATGTTTTTCAAAGCAGAAATAGTGTCAACGGCTCGTGAAACTCTTGTTGGTTTTGGCAGTTGAATAAGTTTTTTGGTTTCAACAAAATTGTCATCAATTTCAACTGCACCGTTTTCCAATGCTTCAGCTTTTAATTTATCAGATAAGTTTTGATAACCGGTCTTATTGTAATTGGAAAAGGTGCCAATCATATTCAAATCCAAGCTGAACATACCTTTCATGATAGCACTGTACTCTTGCTTGGCATAAGGAACGGAATCTCCTTCTTGACGAGCCATACTGGACCAGTTTTCAACAGGTCTAACAGACGCAGCTGAAATTATCGCCGAATTTTTTAATGGAGAAATTCTTGTAACGGTAATGTTTACATTCTTTTTCTTTCCTTTATCATCAACTATTTCCTCTGATGCGGCACGCATATAACCGAACACATCGTCGTCGGGAAATTCAATAGGATTTGCATTGGTGTATGCAATTTTGCTGTCTCTTATTACGGGCGAAAGTTTCCATCCTAGGTTTTTTTGCAACGCTTCCCGCCACCAATAACGCCATGCTTGCCCGGAAACATAAACATAGCTTTTGCCATTTTTGAATATAGTTTTGGTTGCAACAGCGTTATCAAAGTTCGAAGTTGTGCTTTTGCCTGCATTATTTAACGCCACTACATCTACATCAAGTAGAACAAATCCTTGAGTTTTTAAATTATTTTCCATCGTTTTAAAATTTATTGTTCGTTATTTTCTAAATCATTTTCTAAATATTCATCGTCTGTAATTTCTGTATCCACGTACATTTTCCGTTCGTGCATTTTCTGGTAAATAGCAATCAAAAGCACATCTCTGGTTTCTTGCCAAGAGTTTGTGTCCGGGAAAAGATATTCGGCGTAATCTTCAATAGTTACAATCGCTTCATCATTTCCTTCATTATAGTACTTTGCTACAATGTCCTTCAAGATAAATCGCCTTAAAAGATAAGAGTTTTTTACCCCATCCAGTTTTTTTATGGCTTTTGTTATTGTCCGTTCATCATTGGACGATAATATAAAATCAGCCATTTGTTCAATTTTTGCAAGAGTTTCTTTTTTCATTTTTCTGATATATTGCTCGTAAATTTTTATTAGTTCCCAAGATAATTCGTATTCACGACTCCGCTTTAACATCTGTGGCACAATCGATTGATTATAAATTAATCTTTCGTAAATAGAATTGCGCCAAAACTTAAAGTCGTCTTCTTTTACTTCAATTGTTTCATTTTTGTCTTCATAAATAAAGGTACTGGTATCTCCGTAAAATTTTGCTTTTTTATAGTCAGCGTTACTATAATACCCGGCGACAAACTCATTCCATTGTTTTTTTATTGTAGCATTTATTTGAGTTGTTCTGTAAAACTTGAAAACATCAAAAGGTAATGTGTAAATCTGCACATCCGGGTTTGCTCCAAAATTTGTAAAATGATAAAGTGAAATTAAATTTTGTGGGTTGTTTTTATTGTCCGTTTTTTTGACTTCCGAAATAACATTATCCATAAAACGAAACAAAGCAGTGCCAGGTGCACGAGATTGGGATTTTAAAATTCCATCGGATAACCCGCTCCCCACATTTCGTAAATTTCTGCTACAACAATCCGAAGCAAACTGCTTGGTAATATCCTGATTATTACTGTGAATAACCGCTACACGGCCGATTAATAATTCACAACCTAATGGTAGAAAATGGTAGCGTATAATAGCCTCTTTGGAAAGCATAATACCTTCCTGAAAAGTATGATGGAAATTAACCAATGTGCCTGAGCCTGATAAGACAGTATTGTCTCGCCCTGCAGGATAAAGCTTGGTTTTCTCTCCCATAATTCTACAGATTCCGATATTCCCTTGCGTTTCATCTGTCAATAAATCAAGAAAATATTTTTTTGTTTCTTCTTTCTTCCTTTTTAAATCAAAAGCCGGTTGCGTAATTTTTGAGTTTAAGAAAAAAGGATTTATTTTCCCATTCCACTTGTCCACATAGATATCTGTAGCTTTCATAATAATTTCCAAAACATCTGATTCTGGATACCGTTTTTCAAACTCTTTAAGGGCGTATCCGCCAGCATCCGCAAAAGGATCACCTGTTGGTCGAAAAAGCCAGTCGTAATTGATAGAATTGTAGGTGCGTTTCATATTATTTTAATTTTGTGCCACAAAGATATAAATATATTTTTATAATCCAAACAGAATACTTTATAACTAAAATAAATATTTTAATTTGCTAATTTTGCAAACCAAGTTTTGGAATTGAAATAACAGAATACTTTAGTTAGTTTAATCGCACCACTTGGAAGTACAACCCTCGTTTACTTAACGAGGGTTGTTTTAAGTTTCTATCTAAAAAATCACATCTTATTCATCCCCCACACCTCCCGCAACATCTCATTCGTTTCTTCCAAATCAAACACATTCAAATCCCATTTTTCCCCTCGTTTCATCCCAAGCCATTCACGGTATTCCTTATGCTGTGGGTGTTTTGGATCGTTTATAGCCTCCACCATATTGTAAAAGCCCCAAATTCCACCGCAATCTTCTTCGAGGTTAGAACCTTTTCCTCCCAAGCATACAGGATAGAGAACCGTATCATCAGAAACTTCGATTAATTCGATGGTATGTTTCCAATCATCGCCAAAATCATATATATACACCATTTTTTGTTTGAGTTGTCTGAAATAGTCTTCCAATTTAATTTTTTCAGCATCGTATCGTTCTCCGTAAGGAAATGTGTCCGGATCAGAGAGCGGTCTGATTTCAACTTCGGCATCATCTTCGTAAATATACATGATGCAGGGTGTACTCCTCCATCCGCTGGGCGAAAATTGATACATATGATAATTACGCCACCCAAATAGCACTTGGATTGCTAAATGAAAATCATCGAATGAGATGGTGCTGTTAACTTTTACTTTTCTCCAAATAGGAGGTTTGGAGCTACCGTCAATTTTGATTTTAAATGTAAATGTCATAACTTTTGAGTTAATTGATTTATGAAAACGTTAGCTGTTTTTGACCATCCCAAATCCCTGACTATTTTTCCCACCAACCCCACACTCATACGCAATCTTTATCAACTCCACCGGTGCAGTCAATTGAAATTTGCACATAAATCCACGTATTTTGGTTTCTTGCGGTGTACCGGATTTAATAGCGATAAGGGCAGATTTTGGCGCGGTGAGCGCTTTGAGGGCAAAAGGGAAGTCGGTTTCGGGAAAATCTTCTCCCTTAAAGGCCTTATATTTATTTAGTAAGTTTATTTTTACCTGTTCATATGCTTGCGGATGGTCGGGAGCAATATAATCTTCCCCGCCGTCATCCCGTTTGAGAACAATGCAAGCTGGCGAAAGAGTTTCAAATATCATTGTTTCTTCAAACTCTGGTGGCGGAACCATTTCCACACTTTTCACCTGAAAACGCACGTTCGCCTGCCTGTTACCCAAATCAAAACTTTGCTCTTTGAATAAACCTTGAATGAATTCTTGTGTGCTTCGTCCGGGAAGGAATGAAATCAGCCACTCCACCGTATCGGATTGAATTTCAATAAACGGCGGTTTTATTCGGTAGTTTGGAATATGTAAGCGTGAAAACGTAAAGAGTTTGAAAGTCAATTTGTCCGCCAGGTAGCCATTGTTGTGCAGCCATGCAGCGTATTCTTCGTTAGCACTATACAGTATTTTGTATAGTGCGGCTGACATTTCGTATTGGTAGTTGAGCGGAAGTCGGTTCCTGAATGTAGTGTTATCAATATTTAAGGTAATTTTGAATCTCATTTCTTACAAAGTGAGTTGACTTTAATAATTAAGAACGGAATAAAATTAGGTATTAATTACATGTATTGCAAATAAATGCTTATGAAAAAAACTTTATTAATAATTTATACAGCTAACGGTTCAAAGCACCCCTTTTACATCTCAGAAAAGTAGCTTTATGCGGATTTCTACTCATCCTTTACTAACTCCTAAAAACCGGCCTCATCAAATCTTGTTCTATCTTTGGTATTCTGTATTTGATTACTGCTTTTTCCAGGCAGAGACACTCATTTTATTTTATCAATTAACTTAATTGTTTTGTTTTCTTTTTAGGTACCGGCAACCTTGTACGTAAATCTGTATCTTGCAGTTTTCTACCCAATTCATCATCTTTGGCTATCAGAAATGGATACGTATAAGATACAAATATTCCGAATAGTCATTTTTTCATCGCAATATTTCTTTTAGATTCCATGCCTGCAAATGCCTTATTCCACCCCTTAGAGGCAATGTTGCATCATCAAGTGATACGACAATTTTCTCAAAATTATCACCAATGGATTCGAGAGCGGAATATTCACGTTCGACGGTAGATTCATCCGAAAGCAAATACGTACTTTGTATATAGATCACACGATCAGCTTTCTTAGCTACAAAATCGACTTCCTTGTTTCGTAAAACACCGACATAAACATCAAATCCGGCACGACACAGCTCTAAGTATATCAGATTTTCTACAAGATATCCAAAACCATAACCAAACCCCGGATAAAGATAATTTTTGTAGGCTAAATCATTCATGTAAAATTTAGCATTACCCGATAACGTGTCTTTTCCTTTTATATCATATCGGTCGCAACGATGAATTAAAAACGTATCTTCGATATATCCGATATAGTTAGATATCGCATCATAGCTTACTCTTCGTCCCTGTCCTTTGAAATACTTTACAATACTTGATATGGATATTAGATTAGAAGCGTTGTTCACCAAAAACACAAAAATATCTTCAAGCAGTTTGGGATCACGAATGTTATTACGTTGAATTATATCCCTTAATAAAACGGTGTCTTTTATTGCGGAGATATAATTGCGTTTAAGTTCTTGCTTTTGGAGCATAAATAATTCGGGTAGTCCGCCACCATCCATGTAAGCCATATAACTTTGTTTGCCCTTGTCTTGCCCCGTTATTCTCAAGTATTCCGAATAACTGTAAGGGAAAACTTCGAAAGATACATATCGTCCTGATAGGAGTGTGGCTAAGTCACCCGAAAGCATTTTAGAATTGGAGCCGGTAATGAATATCTCGTAACTGTCCGAATAATCCTGAGAGTATGAATTGACAACTTTTTCCCATTGTTCTATTATTTGGACTTCGTCAATGAAAATATAAACTTTCCCTTTGGGTTTAAGTTCTTTCTTATAAGATTTTATGAGTTCGTCTAAATCTTTGTATGTACGAAGGAAGTCCAGATCGGCAAATTCGCGATTTATAAACAACGTATTTTCAGGCTTTACACCATTGTCGATAAGCTGTTTGCCCACTTGTCGCAAGATATAGCTTTTGCCGGAACGCCTTTGTCCGACAAGCACTTTAATTAGTCTATTTCCTATAAAATCGACTATTTTTTCTGTATATTCTTCGCGTTTAAAGCCAAAATCAAATGTTTTAGCCCCCCATAAGTTATACTTTTCTATTCTTGCAATTCTTTCGTCCATAATCGAATATTTTGCACAAATGTAATTCTTTTTCGTTTATATACGAATATATTTAATTATTTATTTGATTTTTATTTGTCCATAATCGAAAAAAATGTATATTTGCAAGACCAAGAAATAGATGTTTGGAGAAGTTCTTTACATTTTAGAGAAATACAATCGTAGGTTTATCCGTAGGGGATAAGTATTGTTTGAGACTGTAATATATCCAAATACAGCGGATTAATAGATGGGTGTTCCGCACCCGTCCATACCGCCAGAAGCTCGTCTAAATGAGGGGCTTTTCTTTTGTAGATGCCGCAAGCAGCCACTTTCCCACATTTTACCCCGTTTGTACGAAATATCATTAACTATATGGAAAACATTTCACCGTTTTCACCTGTATTTTAACAGAAATGGACATAAAAAAGGGGAGCTACTTTTTCGTAACTCCCTGGTTTTCAGGTGGTGCCACCAAGAATCGAACTAGGGACACACGGATTTTCAGTCCGTTGCTCTACCAACTGAGCTATGGCACCATCGCTTTTTTAATTGCGACTGCAAAGATAAAAGGATTTTTTACAAATAAAAAATTTTTGGAACAAAAATATGCGGAAATTATCCGGTTATTTTCCAATTGGATTCCATCCCTGCGCTTTCAATTCCATTTCCTGTCCATCGCGGGTAACCAGGTAGCACCCTTCTTCGGGTTTAGTGATGTGGCCCACAAGATGTACGCCCGGCAGGGCAGACACTTTCTCGTGAAGAGACAAGGGAACGGTAAAAAGCAATTCATAGTCTTCGCCGCCGTTTAACGCAACGGTTGTGACATTCATATGGAATGTTTCTGCCATTACGGCGGTTTGGTAATCGATGGGTAGCCGTTCCTCGAAAATACGGCAACCCGTGTTGCTTTGCTTACAGATGTGGAGGAGGTCTGACGATAATCCATCCGAGATATCAATCATTGCCGTGGGGACTATTTCCTGTCCGGACAGGAACTGAACAATGTCTTTCCGGGCTTCCGGCTTGAGCTGGCGTTCAAGGATATATTCTTTCCCCGAAAAATCAGGTTGAAAATCCGCTTTTCCTCCGAAAACCGCCTTTTCACGTTCCAACAATTGCAGGCCCATGTATGCCGCACCGAGGTCGCCCGAAACAAATATCAGGTCGGTATCTTTGGCTCCGTTTCGGTATACGATTTTTTCTTCATCAGCTGTGCCGACACAGGTTATGGAAATAGAAAACCCGGTTAGCGATGATGTCGTGTCGCCTCCTACGAGATCAACACCGTAAATTTCACATGCAAGTAATACCCCGGCGTAGAAAGTTTCCAGATCTTCAACCGAAAACCGTTGAGAGATACCCAACGAAACCGTTATTTGCTGTGGTTTTCCGTTCATCGCATAAATGTCGGAAAAGTTGACAACTGCCGATTTATATCCCAAGTGTTTCAACGGAACGTAAGTCAGGTCGAAATGAATACCTTCCAGCAATAAATCGGTGGTGACAAGCGTCCGTTTGTCCGAGTTGTCTATAACAGCAGCATCGTCTCCCACTCCTTTTTTTGTTGTGGGTTGCGTGAGTATTATATTTTTGGTGAGGTGGTCTATTAATCCAAACTCTCCTAAGGTGGAAATTTCTGTACGCATAAATTAACTGCTTACATTCTTTCCACAATTGCCCGCATAATTTCTGCCATTTTGGGCTGAGCAATTTTTGCAGCTTCCTGTACCTCTTCGTGTGAAACTTCCACAATTTTTCCGACTACACCTAGGTCAGTAATGATGGAAAAAGCCAATACTTTCATTTTGGCGTGGTTGGCAACGATAACTTCGGGGACGGTGGACATGCCTACGGCATCACCGCCGATAACGCGGAAGAAATGATATTCTGCAGGCGTTTCAAACGTCGGGCCGGATACGCCTACGTACACACCGTGCTGTAACTTGATGTTTTTCTCTTTGGCAATTTCCATCGCCATTAACCGGAGTTCTTTGTTGTAGGCTTCGCTCATATCGGGAAATCTTGTTCCCAGTTCGTTGTAGTTCTTGCCGTGAAGCGGATGCTCGGGAAACATGTTAATATGATCTTCAATGAGCATGATGTCGCCCACGTCGAAGCTCGGATTCATTCCGCCGGCAGCGTTTGATACGAAAAGATATTCAACACCCAAAGCCTTGAAAACACGGATGGGAAAAGTTACCTGTTTCATGTTGTATCCTTCGTAAAAGTGAAAACGCCCTTGCATGGCCAGTACTCTTTTACTGCCGAGTGTTCCGATGATGAGTTTTCCGCTATGACCCTCCACGGTCGAAACCGGGAAGTTGGGGATTTCGGTGTAAGGAATTTCAGTTTTATCATTAATCTCCCGGGCTAGTTCTCCCAGTCCGGTTCCTAAAATGATAGCGGTATTGGGAACATCACCGATTCTATTTTTTAGATAATCGGCTGTTTGATTGATAGCTTCTAACATGTTTGTTGATTTTTTTATTAAATGATTCTTTTTCGTTTTTTTCTAAAAATACTACTTCTATGGGGATATAGTACAATCTTTTTTTCACCTCTTCGTCAAGAAACGACAATGCATGAAAGCGTACAGCATCTTTCTCGGTAGTTACGATCATCTTATCGTCGTCGTCCACATCCAGGGCGTTCATTTCCCGTACAACTTCCTCAATATCTTCTTTTTTAAAAAAATGGTGATCGGGAAAGTATTTCGGATATAAATTGTACGTTTTCAGTTCCAGCTTTTCTACTAACGGCTGAGGTGATGCAATTCCGGTAATCAGAAAAACGTGCTTTTTGCGCAAATCATCGGGCTCGAGAATTTCCGGTTGCAACTCGGGGAAAACAGGTATGAGGTTACCGTAATCAAAAGTGGTGAAGTACAGATCCTGATAAGGAAATAAATCGAGGCCGTTTTCATAAATACGGAAGTCGATGGGTTGCATATCGCGGCTGCATTTGGTGACAATGACGATTGAAGCGCGGTCTTTTCCCTGTAACGGCTCTCGCAAGTTTCCTGCGGGAAGTAATTTGTCCTCGTAGACCGGGCGGTTACTGTCAACCAATAAGATGGAGAGAGACGGAGTGACGTAACGGTGTTGGAAACCGTCGTCTAGCAGAATGACCTGGGGTCGCTCTTCTATGTCGATGGATTGTATTTTCTCTATGGCGCTTCTCCTGTTTTTATCCACCACAACGAGTGTTCCGGGAAATTTCTGCTTTATTTGAAGCGGCTCATCACCCACATCCTGTGGCTTTGAATCGACGTCTACAATCCTGAACCCTTTGCTTTTCCGCTTGTAACCCCGGCTTAGGACGGCCACTTTATATCTTGACGATAATAAGTAGATAAGGTATTCAATGTGTGGTGTTTTTCCTGTGCCCCCCACAGTGATATTCCCCACACAAATAACGGGAATATCAAACTTGTGCTGCTTCAGGATTTTCGCATCAAACAACCTGTTCCGAAAATTCACGCCAAGCCCGTACAACCACGATAGTGGCAGCAACGAACGTCGTATATCGGGAACGGGTGAATCCATCTTTTGTTTACAACTTTAGATTACGCGTTTTAAAGCCTGTATTATTTTATATTCAACTCATACGGAATACGTGCTTGGATATAATCCTGATCTTTGAGGTTTTTCAAGAACATAAACTTATCGTAGCTTTCTCCCAGATAACTTTTTAACGTCTTGGCGGCCAATTCTTCCTTGTCTTTGCTGAAAATCTCCTCAAACGGTGACCTTATCCTTGGATACTCGAAAACAGCATAGCTTTTGCCTAAATTAGCCATTTCAGCCGCGATACGGATAGCTTCATCGACCCCGCCCAGTTCATCTACCAATCCAATTTCCTTGGCCTGATTTCCTGTCCAAACCCTGCCTTCGGCATATTTGGCCAGGCTATCTTTCAGCATTCCACGGCCTTCGGCACATCTGGTCAGGAACAGATCGTAACCGCTGTCCACATAAGCTTGCATCATAGCTGCTTCCTGAGCGTTGAAAGCTCGGGAAACGTCTCCGAAATCAGAGAATTCATTAGTTTTAACTACGTCTGTATCGATGCCCAGTTTATCAAGTGTGCCGCTAAAGTTAGGAAACATACCGAAAATGCCTATAGAACCTGTGATGGTGGTGGGTTGAGCAACAATTTTATCAGCATTACACGCAATATAGTAACCGCCCGATGCAGCCATGTCACCCATAGAAACAACTACCGGTTTTTCCGACTTCAGATCGGAAATTGCTTTCCAGATTTGCTCCGAGGCATATGCGCTTCCGCCTCCCGAATTGATGCGAAAAACAACCGCTTTAATGTCATCGTCTTTCCGAAGTTTTTCAATCTCGTTTACGAAATATTTATCCTGAATGCCATTAGGCCTATTGCCGGATGCAATTCCTCCTGTGGCGTATAGCAAGGCGATGGAGTTTGTTGATTTCCGTATAGCCGGTGTTTTTACTGATTTCATTTCCGCAACCGTTGCCGACGGAATTTTAGTATCAGTATCTATCCCGAGCAGTTCCCGGACATAATTTTTCATTTCACTTTCGTAGAGAACGGTGTCGACTAAATTTCGGGACAACAGGAAATCGGTTTTTCTGAGCATTGGAAACTGATTGGCGATCGAATCTATTTGCATAGTTTCCATATTTCTGGATGCAGCCATATCGGTTTTCATAGTATTCCAAATATCTGTAATGAATGAGTTCACCTGTTCTCTGTTGGCTTCACTCATTTCGGTTTGGGTAAAAGGCTCTGCAAAAGATTTATAAGTGCCCACTTTAAACAGTTGCATTTCTACGCCGAGTTTTTGCAACGCGTCTTTATAAAACAGCGGAACTGAAGCAATTCCGTGAACATCGAGCATCCCCTGAGGATTGATGGCCACCTTATCAGCAACAGAAGCCAGATAATAGCCGTTTTGAGTGTATGTATCGGCATATGCAACGATAAACTTGCCACTTTTTTTAAAATCCTCCAACTCTTGCCGTATTTCTGCCAATGTAGCAGTGGAAGCTGCAAAAAGACGTGTATCCAGATAAATACCTTTTATCTTGTCGTTATTTTTTGCTTTACGGATGGCTCCAATGATGTCGTTCATACCTATGGCAGATGGGACTCCACCTACCAGGTCGGTAAACGGGTCACTTTCCGCAATACGTTCCTGTATGGCGCCTTCGAGTCTTAGATTTAAAACGGAGTTATTTTGCAATACAAATGATTCCTGTTTGCCAAAAGAACCCATGATCGAGCCCATCATAGCAAACATGATCAGCATTGAAATAAGCGAAAAAATAAAACTCGCGATGATGAAGCCCAATGCTGATGCAAACATCATTTTAAAGAAATCTTTCATAAATTTGTGTTCTAAATTGATTATAAGCACAAAAATAGAGAAAAAAGAATTATATTGCAATTGAAAACAATTACAATTTAGTTTCTTTATACTTGTAAGATAATTTATTATTGTAGTGATCGGGGTTTTATACCTCATAAATTGTTTTGAGAACAAAAGACCACGAAAGAACCTATAATAGTTAAAAAAATATAAAGAATAGGGGTGAATGGATAAACCGTGCAACGTTTTTTCATTTTTTCCATCTTTACTAATGTAAGCGATAAGCATGGATGATTCGCAGTTGATAACAGCATGTAAGAAGCAGAACCGGAATGCCCAAAAGGCATTGTATGAGTTGTATGCTCCGAAAATGATGGCTGTCTGCCTGCGTTATTGTCAAGATAATGAGACCGCTCGTGATGTGTTACACGACGGTTTTCTGCAGGTTTTTACGCAAATTGGCTCTTATTCGGGCAAGGGTTCTTTTGAAGGTTGGTTACGCAAGATTTTCGTTAATCTGGCTCTCGAAAATTATCGTCAGGAGAAAAAAAGGTTCAACTTTTTAAACGATTACGGAAAAGACAATTCAGACTTTTGGGATACTCCTGAGGATGACTCTCTCGAAGTAGGAGATATTCCGCGTCAAGAACTTCTGAATATTATTCGTGAGATGCCTGAAGGCTACAGAACGGTTTTCAACTTAGTGATTTTTGAGGATATACCTCATAAGGAAATTGGTGCAATGCTGGGGATAACAGAAAACGCTTCCCGGTCGCAATATTTCAGAGCCAAGACTTTTTTACAAAAGAAAGTCCAATCCATGTTGAAGAAGAAATACATATGATCTTCTATGAACGAAAAAGATATATTTAAAGAACAATTGAAGTCGGTTTTCAGCGATTTTGAAGCTCCTGTTCCCCCTGATGGCTGGGAGAAGGTAGAGCAGTCGCTTAATGCCATTAGGCGGGCGAGAATTATCCGCCGAAATTGGTATGTCGGCTCCGCAGCAGCTACTGCGGCATTAATACTGGGAAGTTTGTTCTTTTTGAATTCGCCTCATCCGGTCAAACCCGATCTCCCTGTTTTCACCGGGAAGATGGCACCTGAAAAAACAGGAAGCCTAGATACACAGGATACTCAAATAGCAAAAACTGAAACGACAAAGAAGGAAAGTAACAAGGACGGTCAGGTTGGGTATTCTCTTCAAAAACAAGAGGTTTTGGTGGCCAGGTACACCAAAAGAAAAGAAAAGGTGTTGTCTGTAAACATAGACTTAGAACAAACTCCGGAAAAGATAGTGATTGCTGAACAAACTGTTGAAGTTAAGGCCGAGGCAATGGGAGAAAGAATAATTCGTCCTGAGGAAAGGCAGGTGGTTCAACCCAGTCAGGAAGAGGTTGACCGGCTCATTCAGGAGTTTGAGAATGCCGGGAAAGCTACAATCTTTGAAGGTTTGGCGTTTGAAGATAAGAAGAGTAAACCTATTATGTTGGCACTGAACGCAAAAGGTGGACTTACTTCTTCGCGGAAAACCGTAAATAGTCCCATGACTTTGCGCAGTGCCAGTGCGGTCAAGCCATCTGAAAACGGAGATGGTCTTTATTCCGGATTAACGGGATCGAATAAGATGTATGCTGATTACAGCAGTATCCCATTCAACAACCGAAGTATTGCTGATAACGTAGCCGAAATGGAACACGATCAGCCGGTTTCGTTCGGCATCACCGTTTCTAAAACCATTGTTGACAGGTTATCCATTGAAACCGGATTGGTTTATACCTATCTGTTCTCGCGGGCTAAAAACACCAGTGTTGATTTTCAAAATCAGGAGACGCAACATTTTCATTATTTAGGTATTCCAGTCAATCTGAATTATAACTTCGTGAATATAGGAAAACTGGGTTTGTTTGCATCCTTCGGAGGGATGGTGGAAAAAGATATTTACGGGGAATTCAGGAGTACGGGACAAAGTGTTTCAACTGAACTAAACAGTGCGTCTCAGGGGGTGATTACTACGAAAATCAGTCAGAAGAATCCACAGATCTCAGTAAATGCAGGGGTAGGGGTGTTTTACCCTATTTACGGAGGATTTAATTTGTACGGCAAGGTTGGTGGGGTTTATTACTTTGATGCAAAAAACTATGAATATAAAACGATATATACCGACAAGAAAATCGGTTTCGATTTGAATGCGGGGATCCGATTTGATTTCTAATGATTTTTAATTTAACAAATAATTATGTATATGAGAAAATTGATTTTATTTTTTAGTGTTGTGATTGCTGGACTCTTTTTGACTTCATGCTTAGAGGCCGGAGATAGTAACTTTTCAGGTCAGCGGCAATTGTTTTATATTACTCAATTAGAGGGAACACAAGTTGCCCATAACGGAGATTTTGTGATGACTTCCAATGAGATTAAATCGAAAGATTCGGACAGGTGGTACCTTATTACCTGGTCGTGGAGTACCGAAAACGGTATGGTCAGTACAAATGTACATAACGCTATAACACCGGAAATAGAGCAAATACCTCTTGGCGTATATTCTCAACAAGAGGCTCCTCAAGAAACCATGACTCCTGTCCTTAACTTTAACATGATTGGGGGGTTGCCCATAGTTGGTTCATTTGGTGATTTCCTGATTGTTCAATATGTATGGAATAAGAAAGAAGGCGAAAAAGTACAGGCGAAACTCTATAATGAAACCACTCAACCAGATGCAACGGATACATATATACTGGAATTGCGTTTAGAAAAATCCGGCACTTCCACGGAAACTTCTGGAAAGAATGTTGATGGTTTTGCAGCATTTGACGTGAGTTCATTGCGTAGTCTGGTTAACTTTAACGGACAAGATTTTAAAGATATCCAGTTAAAATTCAATTATTACAAAGAAAATGCAGGACAGCCAACCAGCGTTACACAGCCTGTCAGGATATATAAAAACTGATTTGAGCCGCGGTCAAAACACCATCTTGACTAGTCCTAAATAAGCGTTACAGGTTTATAGAACAATATTAATTGAATCATCAGAGAGAAACAAGGCTAACCTTGTTTCTCTCTGATTTTTTATATGTAAAAGTTTACACTTTCTTGTTTATGCATCTGTTCAGGTGTTTTCACATGACAAAACCAATAAGGCCTTTTGATTGTTGATGCGCACGGCATCTTTAACCAACCATCTCATTGTCTCTATATCAACTTGATACTCTTCGATTAAGAACTCCTATTTTAATATACCGTTCACCCTTTCTGCAATTGCATTCGCATACGGATCATAGCTTTCGGTCATACCCGGTGTTATCTTTTTGCTATTTAGTGCATTCTGATGATCGTTTTTTTGCCACCAATATAAGTTATATCGGAAACCCATACCTGTTCTGGATGGTTTAGATGCGTACCTTCCACCAGATTCTTATACTTTTTGAATCTATGATGAGAGTCGGTGGTTATCCTGTAATCTTTTTTTACGTAACACTATTCCAGAACAAGACATGTTTCAACAATAAAAAAAGCTACCCAAACGGGCAGCTTTTTTTATTGTTGAAACATGTGAAGAAGAGAATTTTATTCTTCGCTCTTTGTTTCTTCAGTTTTATTTTCAACTGTTTCTTCTGCTTCAGTTGCAATTTTAGGTTCATCCTTCACTTCTGCCTCAGCAACTTTTGCTTCCTCTTCTTTATTAGCTTTTGCCTTAGCTTCTTTCTTGAAAGCTGCCACCTTTTGGTTGTCGAGTTTTTCTTTCAGAGCAGCGAGTTCTTCGATATCACCCAACGTGGTTTTTTCCATTACTGGAATTGCCATTGTTGATGATTGGTTTTCTTTCTTACCCGAACGTTTGCCTTTTCTGCTTTCGTCAGAACCGCCTCCTTGAGCATCCTCGTGAATACGGCTGTGAGAAACAATAATGCGTTTAGCATCTTTATTGAACTCGATAACTTTAAATTCCAGTTTTTCGTCCACTTGAGCTTGTGAACCGTCTTCTTTCACCAGGTGTTTTGGAGTAGCAAAACCTTCTACACCGTAAGGCAATGCGATTACTGCACCTTTGTCGACAAATTCGAGAATTGTCCCTTCGTGAACCGAACCAGCTGTGAAAATGGTTTCAAATACATCCCACGGATTTTCTTCCAATTGTTTATGCCCAAGGCTTAAACGACGATTCTCTTTATCAATTTCCAGAACCTGAACTTTAATTGGAGCTCCGATTTCGGTAACTTCGCTTGGATGTTTAATTTTTTTCGTCCAGGATAAATCGGAAATATGGATCAATCCTTCAACACCTTCTTCAATTTCAACGAAGGCACCAAAGTTGGTGAAGTTCCGAACGGTTGCTGTGTGGGTGCTTCCAACAGGATATTTCTCTTCGATGTTATCCCATGGATCGGGCTTGAGTTGTTTTACGCCGAGCGACATTTTTCTCTCCTCGCGATCGAGTGTCAGGATAACGGCTTCTACCTCGTCGCCCACTTTCATAAAGTCTTGTGCGCTGTGCAGATGCTGTGTCCAGCTCATTTCCGATACGTGGATCAATCCTTCTACGCCCGCTGCAACTTCAACAAATGCTCCGTAATCCGCTATAACTACCACTTTTCCCTTAACGATATCGCCTACTTTCAGGCTGTCGTCCATGGCATCCCACGGATGTGGGGTTAACTGTTTCAATCCAAGGGCGATGCGCTTTTTGTCATCATCAAAGTCGAGAATTACCACATTGATCTTATCGTCCAGTTTAACCACTTCGTCCGGATGTTGGATACGTCCCCAGGAAAGGTCGGTAATGTGGATCAAGCCGTCAACGCCGCCGAGGTCAACAAATACACCGTAGGAGGTAACATTTTTAACCACTCCTTCGAGTACCTGTCCTTTTTCGAGTTTCGAAATAATTTCCTTTTTCTGTTGTTCCAGCTCTTCTTCAATAAGGGCTTTGTGGGAAACAACTACATTCTTGAATTCAGGATTGATTTTTACCACCTTGAATTCCATTGTTTTGTCAACAAAGATATCGTAGTCGCGGATAGGTTTCACATCGATTTGAGAACCCGGCAGGAACGCTTCGATACCGAATACATCCACAATCATACCGCCTTTTGTACGGCATTTGATGTATCCTTTGATTACTTCGTTGTTTTCTAATGCTGCGTTTACGCGATCCCATGAACGCGAAGCACGTGCTTTTTTGTGAGAAAGGATCAACTGTCCTTTTTTGTCTTCCTGGCTCTCGATGTAAACCTCTACCTCGTCGCCAACTTTCAATTCAGGGTTGTAGCGGAATTCGTTCATCGATACCACGCCGTCTGATTTGTAGCCGATGTTTACAACCACTTCGCGTTTGTTCATGGAGGTTACCGTACCGGTTACCACTTCTTTATCGTTGATTTTGCTCAACGTGTTGTCGTAGCTTTCGGTAAGTTTTTCTTTGTTTTCTTTGGAGTAGACGTCACCTTTTGCGTAAGCATCCCAATCGAATTCCTCTATGGGAGCTACAGTTTTTAAATTGTCAGTCATTTGTTGTTTGAAAAATTAATAATTAAATAAGTTAGACATTATATTGTCGAAAAAAAACGGTGCAAAGATAGTCGGTTTTTTGTTAATAACCAATTCTTTGCACCCGGAATTTTGGGAAAATATCAACTTTCCGCAAGTGAGGACAGGCCAGCAGAAGATCAGATAAGTAATCCTTCCTGGACTTCTTTTCTTGTCCCCGCTCCGGCAATGGTTTCTACCAACTCCAAAGCAAACTCGAAAACTAATCCCGGCCCTTTTCCGGTAATGATATTTTTGTCAACGCTCACCTTGTTGCCGCTGACTTTAGCTCCGATCAATTGATGTTCAAAACCGGGGTAACAGGTTGCTTTTTTCCCTTCCAGAAGTCCTAATCCCCCTAATACCATTGGTGCAGCGCAAATAGCAGCTACAACCTTGCCTTTTTCGGCATATTCCTTCACCTTTCTCTTAAGTTCTTCGTGTTCGTTAAGGTTTTTTGCTCCGGGCATGCCGCCGGGAAGTATCAGTACATCCACATCGTGGAAATTCACCTCCCGGAAGATTACATCTGCCAGAACGGTAATATGGTGCGCTCCGGTGACGTTTTTCTCGTTAGTTATCGAAACAGTCTGAACAGGAATCCCTGCCCTCCGTAAAATGTCTACAGTTCCCAAAGCTTCAATTTCTTCGAAGCCATTGGCTAAGAATAGCGCTACTTTTTTCATCTGTTCATGTTTTGTTTACGTTGTACTCGTATGATAATTGAAAGCGGCGAAATCGCCGAATTTAAAGATGCAATCAGTTGAGGTTAAACCTGTACGTAATGGTCCCTTGCTGATTGTTGGCAGAGTTGATAGCATTGAATTTAGTTCTGCGTGCCGCCCGCAGTGCTTCGTTACGCAGTGAAGTGTTCGGGGTATTTGTGCCGCGGCCAATTTCGGCATTTATAACGTTTCCGCGGGGATCTACCGTAATGTTGACAACGACCGTTCCGTAATCGTTTACCGAATAGTTGGGTTGAGCTAACCCGCCTGAACCCAAGCTTCGGCCTCCCAAATCGAAGGTCCCGATTCCACCTGTACCCGATGTGGCTCCCTGGGAAGCATTTCCCGTAGAAACTCCTTGGGTTCCGCTGCCTTCGGTTTCACCCCGGCTGCCGGAGTTTTCACCAAACAGTCCGCTCATTTGCTGATTTATTTCTCTGCGCCTGGCATCTTCTTCACGTTGTCTGCGTGCAGCCTCTTCCTGTAACCTACGTTGTTCTGCTAATTGCGCCTTACGTCGCTCTGCTTCACGTTGTGCAGTAACGTCTATTGTTGGTTCTGTTTGTTGAGTGATCAGCGGCTCTTCGGGCGAGTATTCAGGGACGGATGGGCGTTGCGCGGGTGCAGGAGATATTTCATTCATGGGAGATTCCGTTGTGCCGGAAGCCTCTTCCACATTTCCAAACATAACGGGGATACCCTCCAGCTCATCCGGGGGTATTACCAGTGTGAAGTAAGAGAACAAAAGTACAAGCAGAAGCAATACGGCAAAGAGGATTGTCCCTGCTATTCCTGCTGTTTTTTCTCTTGTGATTTGCATCCTGTAAAAGTAATTGACCGGTTTTCTAGTTCGGTCTTGTCATCAGCACCATTTTAAATTGGTTCTGATTCGCAATATCCAGTATTTTTACTATTTCGCGGTAGGGCACTTCCTCATCGGCATAGAGTGCTACGAAGATATCCGGTTCAGCCGAGTAGACCGATTGCAAAAACGGTGTAATTTGTTCAAAAGTTACCATCCGTTCGGTCTCGTTTGCATTGGCAACGTAATAGTTCAGGCTCTTGTCTATGGTAACCCGAGTAATGGGCTTTGCCTGTGCCTGTTGTTGTGATTTGGGAAGCAGCACCTTTATTGCATTTGGCACTACGATGGTGGATGTGATCATGAAGAAAATCAACAGAAGAAAGATCACATCAGTCATGGAGGCCATGCTGAAATTTGCTTCTACATTAAATCGTTGTTTTAATGCCATTTTCCTTTTGTTTTATGCCACCGGTTCATTCAAAATATCCATAAATTCCATGATTCGCATCTCCAGTTTGTTTACGATACCTTTTATTCTCGTTGTAAGGTAGTTGTAGGCAAATAATGCGATAATCCCCACGATAAGGCCGGCAACGGTTGTAACCAACGCTTCATAGATTCCTGTTGATAAAATATTGACATCCACATTCGCTCCTGCACTAGCCATGCTCATAAAGGCCTTCACCATCCCTGTAACCGTTCCAAGAAATCCGATCATAGGAGCTCCCGATGCGGTGGTCGCAAGAAGCGGCAATCCTTTTTCCAGTTTGGAGATTTCTATGTTTCCCTGATTCTCAATTGCTGACATAACATCTGCCGTAGGTCTGCCCAACCGCGAGATTCCTTTCTCAACCATTCTTGCTGAGGGTGTGTTGGTATTACGACAAAGAGTCATCGCTGTTTCTATTTTTCCATCCAGGATATAATCCTTTATGCGGTTCATGAAAGAATTGTCTTCCTGCCCGGCTTTATTTATTACTAATGTTCTCTCAATCAGTACGTATACGGAAAGTAGTAAAAGTACCAACAATACGATCATCAACCAACCGCCTTTAAATGCCAGGTCTAAGGCGTTCATGGTTGTTTGAGGTTCAACGGCAGTTGTAATCTGCTGTATTTGTTGCAATGTATCTTGAACAGGAGCAATTTGTAACAAGTTCATCAAATCGGATATTTTAAAAGGTGTTTGTAAAGATAAATAATATTCTAGGCATTAGTACTGTTGACAGGAGTATTTAAACAATTTTTATAAGCTTTAATTGTTTTTTCCAAACCCATATAAAGTGCGTCGCTAATGAGCGAATGCCCAATGGATACTTCTTTTAGCCAGGGAATGTTTACGTAAAGGTAATTCAGATTGTCCAAATTCAAATCATGTCCCGCATTTACTCCCAAACCCAGGTTTTTAGCCATTGTTGCCGCTTCTACGTAAGGGGCCACTGCCTTTTCCTTATTGGTTTTGAATTCTTCGGCATAGGGTCCGGTATAAAGCTCAATTCTGTCAGTACCAATTTTCGATGCCATTTTTATCATTTCCAGATTTGTGTCTACAAAAATGGAAGTACGCACACCCATCGATTGGAATTCATTTACTACCTCGGTTAGAAAATCCCTGTTTTCCAACGTATTCCATCCGCAATCCGATGTAAGGACATCGTGTGCGTCAGGAACGAGTGTTACTTGCGTAGGGCGTATTTTTTTTATCAGCGAAATAAACTCAGGGGAAGGATTCCCTTCAATGTTAAATTCGGTAGTTATCCTGGGTTGCAGGTCAATTACATCCGTATAGCGGATATGGCGCTCATCGGGTCTGGGGTGGACGGTAATTCCTTCTGCTCCAAACAGTTGACAGTCAACGGCTACTTGAATTACGTCTGGAATATTCCCTCCTCTTGAATTTCGGATGGTAGCCACTTTATTGATATTTACACTTAATTTTGTCATTTAAATCAACTTACCCTCTTTGATTGTTGTGTTTGAAATTCATTTCTCTGATGAGAATTGATAAAAAACAACCTAACGCGATTTTTTACCTAAAAAATTCCCATCTTTGTAAAACATTACAAAATTAATACGAAATAACGGTTTTGCCTAGTAACAGATGAAAGATTTTATCAGACATCAGATAGAAAAACAGTCCGTATCGTTTACTGTTGAGAATTTTCTCGGTCTTTCCGATACGGAAAACTCACTGGTTGTAATAGAGATTTCGTTGGTAGACTATACACTCACCGAGATTGCCCGTATTGTTGAAAGCAACAATGCCCGCATCATGAATGTTTTTATTCTCCCGGTAGCTGACGGCAATACGTTAATTATTTCCATCAAGTTGAACCTGTTGGATATTTCTCCGGTTTTGATGAGTTTGGAAAGATTCAATTACAAAGTTTTGCACTATGAGATGAAAGAGGGCGTTGTTACCGAAACTCATAAAGAGAGGTTGGATGAGTTGTTGTATTATCTAAACATGTGAGTGGCTTCGTCTCTTCCTCCTTTTGGTCCAAGGCCTAACTCTCTGATGTCTGTAAACCCATAAGTTTGACAATCTGAAAAAAATGAAAATTGCACTGTTTGGGAGCACTTTTCCCGAGTATACCCCCCAAGCCGAATCTCAAATGATTAAAGTTTGTGAGGCGGTGAAGCAATATCCGGTTGAGCTCTATTTGTCTGATACCTTATTCTACTCGGTATCGCGATTTACACAAGATACCCTCCGTCCGTTGTGTTTACTTTTCGATGAACTACCCCCTGTAGATCTCGCGTTAAGCGTAGGTGGAGACGGTACTTTCCTGCGAACGGCAGCTGTTGTAGGTAACTCAGACATTCCTGTTTTAGGTATAAACACCGGAAGGCTAGGTTTTCTTGCTGATGTTAACTTTAGTGATTTAAAAGAAACGCTTCATGAGATTTTTACCGGTGAATATGAGATTGAAGAACGATCTCTGCTTGAAATAGCTGTGGATGAACCGAATCGTGCCTTGAACGAAGTGGCAATACTAAAACAAGACACAGCGTCGATGCTCACTATTCATACATATATAAACAACGATTTTCTCACGTCTTATCAGGCCGATGGCCTAGTTGTTGCTACACCAACAGGTTCAACAGCCTATTCACTCAGCGTTGGTGGGCCAATACTTGTTCCAAGCTCTCCAAGTTTTGTCTTGTCGCCTATTGCTCCCCACAATTTGACATCAAGGCCGTTAATCGTACAGGACGATGCAAAGATCAAACTAAGAATAGAAAGCCGAAGCAACAGTTTTCTGGTTTCCCTGGACGGTCAGTCACAAGTTTGTCATGTGAGAACCGAAATTGAAGTGAAAAAAGCAGACTATATGCTCAAGGTGGTAAAGCGCAAAGGGCATACTTTTTACGAAACGCTACGCGATAAACTGATGTGGGGCGTGGACGTAAGGAGAAAATAACGATGAAGCGATGCGATTGGCTTACTCCTCCGGTTTTACCTCTTCAAAGGGCAAGAGTTTATCCAGCCCAATGATCAGCAGATAAAAGATAGCCATAAAAACAAAAATCCCCGTTATGCCTATTCCGGCAATCAATAAAGTAGTTTCTATTGTAGATGTCATAATGTTTTATGTTTAGTTTTTGATATTGGGTGCTGAGTGCTACAGGAGAATCATTTTACACCCTGATTCACGCAAACAGCGGGACCAGCGTTAAAATAATACCTCCGGCAACAACCGATCCGATTTGTCCGCCCACATTGGCGCTGATAGCCGGCATGAGCAGGTAATTATACGGATCTTCTTTCTGTCCCATTTGGTGGATAACGCGTGCCGACATTGGGAACGCAGAAATACCACAGGCGCCTATCATGGGATTGATTTTGTTACCCTCCTTACGGAAAAGATTGAGGAATTTTGCAAAAATTACTCCGCCGAACGTGTCGAAGACAAAGGCAAATAATCCCAGTGCAATGATTAGTAATGTGTCAACGCGGACGAAGCGGTCGGAAGTCATGGTGCTGGCAATAGTGATTCCCAACAATATGGTGACTAAACTGGCCAATTCGTTTTGAGCAGAGAGCGACAATTTATTTAATACTCCGCACTCCCGGATTAGGTTGCCAAACATCAGAAAACCGATCAACGCCAATGATGATGGAGCTATAATACCGGCAACAATCGTAACAACTATAGGAAAAGCAATCAGCGCTTTTTTCGAGATCCTCTTATTGGCGTGTCCGGTCCCCGACATTCTTATCAAGCGTTCTTTTTTTGATGTCAGCAATCGGATGACCGGCGGTTGAATAATAGGAACCAGCGCCATGTAAGAATAGGCAGCAACAGAAATAGGTCCCAATAAGTTGGGAGCAAACCTGGAGGCAACTACGATGGAGGTTGGACCGTCAGCCGCACCGATAATACCGATAGAGGCGGCTTCTCTCAAGTCATAACCGAGAAAAGAAGCCAGGACCATGGTCATGAAAATACCAAACTGTGCTGCCGCTCCGAACAAAAGTAACGAGGGGCTCCTGAACAGCGGTGAGAAATCGATCATGGCTCCGATAGCGATGAAAATTAGCAAGGGAAATATTTCCGTTGCTATCCCTGCCTGAAAGAAAATGTTGAGAACACCCTCTACTGCTTCTCCCGTAGCAGGATCAATCTGCGTGATAGCCGACGATAGTGGAATATTCACCAAAATAGCCCCGAATCCCATTGGCAGGAGTAGCGTGGGTTCATAATTCTTGGCAATAGCCAAATAGATGAGAATCAGTCCGATGGTTATCATAACCAGGTCTTGCCATGTCATTCCTGCGACAGCAGGCATCAGTTGTTCAAATCCCATAGTTTTCCGTTTTTTAGCGTATATTCATGTTGGTTGAAATATACCGGTGCAAAAGTAAGGTATATTTTTCAGTATTTATAAATTTTGAAACAAGGGCATTGCCTTACGGCAACACCCTTTATCAGACTGTCAGGGTTTAATGCCTGATATTAATACAAGAAGCCAAGCATAATACCGGCAGCAACAGCAGAACCGATAACTCCGGCAACGTTGGGACCCATGGCATGCATGAGTAAGTAATTCGTGTTGTCGTATTCAAGCCCCACAATCTGTGAGATACGTGCCGAGTCTGGAACGGCAGATACTCCTGAATTGCCAATAAGCGGATTGATCTTGTTGCCTTTTTTCAAGAATAAGTTGAAAAATTTAACAAAAAGTACTCCTGCACAGGTGGCTACCACAAAGGAGAAAGCGCCAATAATAAAAATCTTTACAGATTCGGGACGTAGGAACGTGGTGGCTTGTGTGGATGCCCCCACTGTTAATCCCAATAAGATGGTAATTGTGTCGATCAGCGGACCCCGGGCCGTTTCAGCCAAACGGCGTGTTACTCCCGATTCTTTCAGCAGGTTGCCGAAAAAGAGCATACCCAATAAGGGAAGTCCGGAAGGCACCAGGAAAGTGGTCAGCAACAGGCCGACTATGGGGAACAATATTTTTTCGGTTTGCGACACCACACGGGGTGTTTTCATCCTGATAACCCTTTCTTTTTTGGTGGTAAGCAATTTCATAAAAGGGGGTTGAATCACCGGAACCAACGCCATATAGGAATATGCCGATATGGCTACTGCGCCCAGGAGTTGTGGAGCCAGTTTCGATGTAAGGAAGATAGCCGTTGGACCGTCTGCCCCGCCGATAATACCGATGGAGCCTGCTTCGTTGGGTGCAAATCCCCACATTAGCGCTGCAATGTAAGCCCCGAAAATCCCGAACTGACAGGCTGCACCTATGAGGAAAAGTTTTGGATTTGCGATCAGTGACGAGAAGTCGGTCATAGCCCCGATCCCCATAAAGATAAGCGGAGGATACCAGCCTTGTACAACGCCTTGATACAGAATATTAAGTACAGAACCCTCTTCGTAGATCCCTACTTGCAAGCCGGCTGCCTCATTGAACGGGATGTTCCCGATAAGAATACCAAAACCGATAGGTATTAACAGCAACGGTTCGTATTCTTTTGCAATAGCCAGGTAAATAAAGATTAAGCCAACCAGAATCATGATGATGTGCCCGGAACTGGCATTGGCCATTCCGGTATAGTCCCAAAATGTTTTCAGGTTGTCACCCAAAGTCAAAAGTGTATTCATTTTCTCTTTTTTATTCTATGGTTACTAATTCGGCTCCTTCAAGTACAGAGTCTCCTTTGTTAACCAAGATCCCTGTTATCTTTCCGTTGGCGTTTGACAAGATGTTGTTTTCCATTTTCATGGCTTCCAGAATCATGATGGTTTGTCCTTTCTTTACCGTATCCCCTACCTGGCAGCGAATATCGAGAATAATTCCCGGAAGCGGAGACTGTATGGTGTTTTTTCCAGTTGCTTCTTTAGGCCTTGTAACAAGCGGAGTAGAGGTCGTTTGTGGAGTAGGCGTAGTAATGGCTTGTTTTTTAATTTTTGAGAGCGGTTTACTTTCCTTTTTTTCCAATTCTACTTTATACGGAGTTCCGTTCACTTCAAGTTCAACGACAGAACTATCGGTACTGTTAATAATCACACGGTAGGGAGCGCCGTTAATTTTATAATTAAATTCTTTCATAAGGAATATTTCTTTCTGTGTAATGTGTAAATGGATTAATGAATTATCTGCGGGGATCCTGACGCAAGGTGTATAATTTGGAACTCCAGGGAGAGTATTTGCGTCGGACTTCGCTGATGGTAAGGATGGTACTTTCAACATCGTGAACGTCCTGATTCAGCTCATGAATTGCAGCGGATATTGCGGCCAGTACTTCTCCAGTAAGCAAACTCTCGCCCCGCACTGCCGATAGTGTCCCCGCACTAGCAACACGTTTATGCGAAATGTTTTTCGCTGTGTTTCCAATTGCCTTGAAGATAAGATACAGCAAGATCAGTCCCAGGAAAACCACCAACATCGAGGTAATGGTTATGGTTACCCCAATAGGATCGTTCTCCTGTAGTGAAACCACTTTTGGATTTTCTTCCAGAACAGCATTGTTGCTGCTTGGGGTTATTCGTTCAAGCTGAGTGGCCAGAGGTGTATTGCTGTTTTTATCGAACTTGATGCCGTCGTCAGGATAACCATAAGTCTTGTCAGCGGGCAATCCAGCAGGAATTATTATTTCATCCAGTAATGTTTTTCCGTCATTTTCATACAATGCGATATAATTGTCTTTACTCGGATCAAGCTTGAAATTCACGTGGAAGGTTCCGTTAAAAGGCTCGTTGTCTGCCCAGAACAGTGCATGCTGTCGGGGTGGAATTTTTGTGAGAACATCACCCCGCGGAATTGGATATTTTTTCGGATTGTTGGGATCATCGGTAAGATATCTTCCACCCAGATCCTGCGTTTTATACGTGTTGTTGAATATCTCGATCCATCCGTTTCGTTGACCGAAGTCGTCCATGTACCCTGTTTGGTTATCCACCATAACTTCATTGATCACCCAACGCGGATTTTCATCTTTTATGGTACAACTCACAAGAAGTATCAATGCAGACAAAAACAACAGTTGTTTTAAATTATTCATACTTATGTAAATTATAGCGGTAAATTATCGTGTTTTTTGGGAGGATTGGTCAGCTTTTTGGTTTGCAATTGCTGTAGTGCCCTGATCACACGGAAACGGGTATTTCTCGGTTCTATCACATCATCGATATAGCCGTAACGGGCTGCTTCATACGGGTTGGTAAACAAGTCGTTGTATTCTTTTTTCTTTTCTTCCAACACGACAGCCAGTTTTTCGGGGTCCTTTTCGGCAGCAATTTCCTTGCTGTAAAGAACCTCTACAGCTCCTTCGGCACCCATCACAGCGATTTCTGCACTTGGCCAAGCATAGTTAATATCACCGCGAAGTTGCTTGCAGCTCATGACTATATGTGCTCCTCCGTACGACTTACGCAGTGTGACGGTCACTTTCGGAACAGTGGCTTCACCGTATGCGTATAGCAGCTTTGCACCGTGAGTGATTACGCCGCCATATTCCTGACCGGTACCAGGAAGGAAACCGGGAACGTCAACCAGCGAAACAATGGGAATGTTGAAAGCATCACAGAAACGGACAAACCTGGCTGCCTTGCGTGAAGCGTTAATGTCGAGAACCCCTGCCAAAAACTTGGGTTGGTTTGCTACAATACCTACCGATTGACCGTTGAAACGAGCGAAACCCACGATGATGTTTTTTGCATAGTCAGCATGCACCTCCAGAAATTCTCCACTGTCGACAATGGCTCCAATAATTTCGTACATGTCGTAGGGTTTGTTGGCACTGTCTGGGATAATTTCGTTCAGGCCGTCCTCCAACCTGTCGATCGGGTCGGAGCTTTTAAATACCGGCGGTTCCTCCAGGTTATTCTGAGGAATGTACGACAACAGTTTCTGAATCATCTGTATAGCATCCTCTTCGGTCTGAGCGGAGAAATGGGCCACGCCCGATTTGGAAGTATGCACCGAAGCGCCACCCAGTTGTTCCTGTGTAACATCTTCTCCGGTAACGGTTTTTACCACTTTGGGACCGGTAAGGAACATGTAGGAAGTTCCCTGGGTCATGATGTTGAAGTCAGTAAGAGCAGGGGAATATACGGCACCTCCTGCACAGGGACCGAAGATACCTGAAATCTGTGGAATCACTCCCGACGCTAAAATGTTACGTTGGAAAATCTCGGCATAACCTGCCAGTGCATTAATTCCCTCCTGAATGCGTGCACCTCCGGAGTCGTTGATACCGATAAGAGGGGCACCCATTTTCATAGCCTGATCCATTACTTTGCAAATTTTTTGCGATTGCATTTCGGATAGCGAACCGCCAGAAACGGTAAAGTCCTGGGCAAAAACATAAACCAGGCGTCCTTGGATAGTGCCGTATCCGGTAACAACTCCGTCGCCAAGGAATTTGGTTTTTTCCATGCCGAAGTTGTGACAACGGTGTTCCACAAACATGTCGAATTCTTCAAAACTTCCTTCGTCAAGAAGCATGGCCAGACGTTCGCGAGCTGTGTATTTACCTTTTAGGTGCTGAGACTCGATTCTTTTCTCACCACCACCTAAGCGAGCTTTTTCTCGTAATTGAATAAGCTCTTTAACTTTTTCGAGTTGGATGCTCATAAGATTATAATTTGTTATGAATTAAATTTTTGTTTTATTGTTACATCGATAGCCTCCTCAAATCACTATCGAGGTTGGTCATCTACGGATGCTCGCACAATTCGGTCAATACGCTACCGGTTGATTTGGGATGTAAAAAAGCAATGTTCAGTCCTTCGGCGCCGGCACGGGGTTGCGTATCGATAAGGCGTACGCCTTTTGCTTCAATTTCCCGGAGAGACTCACCCAGGTTTTTAGTGGCAAAAGCGATGTGATGAATACCTTCACCTCTTTTTTCAATGAATTTGGCAATGGTACTTTCTTCGCTGGTAGGTTCCAATAGTTCTATTTTTGTTTGGCCGATCATAAAAAAGGCCGTTTTTACTTTTTGGTCTTCAACCGTTTCGATGTTGTAGCATTTTAGACCAAGAACTC
Source organism: Petrimonas sulfuriphila (assembly GCA_038561985.1). Lineage (NCBI taxonomy): Bacteria > Pseudomonadati > Bacteroidota > Bacteroidia > Bacteroidales > Dysgonomonadaceae > Petrimonas > Petrimonas sulfuriphila. Next base: position 2,284,004 of record CP073276.1, read on the forward strand.
CTTCATAATAAGGAAGTTGTTCTTCAATGTTTTTTACAGCAATGCCGATGTGTTCAATGTGTGTTAATTCCATATTACTTAATTAAGTGATTATTTTTTTAAAAATGCAAAGGTAAGACTTTTAAGTTGTATGATAAAATTTATTTTTTTCGTTTTAAATGGAAGAAATTTCAAGTACTTCGAGTAGTTCAGGACTGATTTCCCGATCTTTTTTTATGGCACGTTTAAACGGTACATAGTCGATTTCGTTTTCACGAATACCGATCATTACATTGCGTTGATTTTCCAGCAACGCCTGGATGGCTGCTATGCCCATCCTGCTTGCCAGGATACGGTCCTGTGCCGTGGGTGAACCTCCACGTTGCAAATGTCCTAAAATGGAGACGCGCACATCGTACTGAGGATACTGTTTTTTTACCCTCTCAGCCAGGTTCATCGCGCCACCTGTAATTTCACTTTCAGTAACAAGAACCATGCTGCTGCTTTTCGATTTTCGGAAACCCTGATCGATAAGTTCCGCCAACTGGTCTTTCTCCATGCTTATTTCAGGGATTATGGCGGCTTCCGCCCCCGAGGCTATAGCGCTGTTGAGTGCCAGATAGCCACAATTACGTCCCATCACTTCCACAAAGAAGAGTCGTTCGTGGGATGTGGCTGTATCGCGAATTTTATCCATCGATTGCATAATGGTATTTAGGGCAGTATCGTAACCAATGGTGGTGTCGGTTCCGTTCAGGTCGTTATCAATGGTTCCTGGCAACCCAACAATCGGAATATTGTATTCATTGGCAAATACTCCGGCACCAGTCAGTGATCCGTCGCCGCCGATGACCACAAGCGCATCTATTCCGTGTCGTTGCATGTTTTCGTAAGCTGTCTTTCTTCCGGCTTCAGTCATAAACTCCTCACATCGGGCAGTCTTAAGTATTGTTCCGCCCTGTTGGATTATATTGCTTACGCTGTTGGTCTTAAACTCTTCTATTTCGTTGCTAATAAGTCCCTTATAGCCTCTGTAGATGCCAAAAACGCGCATACCGTTGAAAATTGCAGCGCGCGTTACAGCGCGGATGGCAGCATTCATGCCCGGTGCATCTCCTCCGGAAGTAAGTACGCCGATGCTTTTTACATTTGAATCCATTTCGAAAATTAGTTCTTTTTTTAAAATTGGTTGAACCTGAATACAATCGGCTGCAAAGGTAATTTTTTTTTAGGAGGCGCACAAAAAAAAGCTGCTTTAAAAAGCAGCTTTTTCAACTTTCATTTCCGGTATAAGCTCCGATATTTTTTTTGCGACAACCTCCATCTGCCACATGGGTGTTGAGGTAGCTCCACAAATGCCGATGCTGATGTCATCCCGTATCCATTCCGTATCCAGTTGGTCAGGATGATGGATCAAGTGTGAGTTCCGGTTGTACTTTTCACATTCGGCAAAAAGGACTTTTCCGTTGGAACTTTTTTCTCCTGCGATAAAAATAACGAGGTCGTGATTCTTAGCAAATTCTTGCATGTTGGGTACGCGATTGGAAACCTGACGACAAATGGTATCATAAAATTCAAATGTGGCACCATTTTTCATCCGTTCTTTTATCAATTCCCCTATTTCCTGAAATCCGTCCAGCGGTTTCGTCGTTTGTGAAAAGAGGCTTATGTCGCGTGAGAAGTCGAGTTTGTCTATGTCTTCTTTCTTTTCGATTACTATGGCTGATTCATCGGTCTGTCCCATCAATCCATTTACCTCGGCATGGCCTTTTTTTCCGAATATCACTATTTGTCCATCTTCATTTTGTTTGGTGATAAATTTCTTTTTGATTCGTTTTTGCAACCCAAGAACGACCGGACAGGATGCGTCAATCAATTCTATATTGTTTTCTTTTGCTATTTGGTAAGTGCTTGGGGGCTCCCCGTGGGCGCGAAGCAGAACGCGGACATCCCTGAGTTTTTTAAATTCATCGTGGTTGATGGTAATCAATCCCATTTTGGCGAGACGCTCCACTTCAATGTTATTGTGAACGATATCGCCTAAACAGTAAAGAGTTCCGCCTTTTTTCAGTTCTTCCTCGGCTTTGCTGATAGCTTTGGCTACCCCAAAACAGCAGCCGGACTGCTTGTCTATCTCAATTTTACTCATTTTACTTTGTGATTTTGTTAAACATATCCATTGCCCATTGCAATTGTTCTGTAATAGTTATATGTGAATTATCCAGTTCGATAGCATCGGTCGCTTTTCGTAACGGACTCTCTATGCGGGTGGTGTCTCTTTCATCTCTTTCGAGGACGTTGGCGAGGGTGTCTTCATAGGTAACAGGATTGCCTTTGGCCTGAAGTTCTTCGTAACGGCGTTGTGCGCGAACTTCGGGTGATGCCGTGAGAAAAATTTTGAATTCCGCGTCAGGGAAAACTACTGTGCCGATATCCCTGCCGTCCATCACTACCCCTTTCTTTTTCCCCATTGCCTGTTGCTGGCGTACCAACTCTCTGCGTACAAATCCCAAAGCACTCACGCGGCTTGCACCGTTCCCTATTTCAAGCGAACGGATTTCTTTTTCTACATTTTCACCGTTTAGATAAGTTTCCTGTTGGCCTTCTGAATTTGTTTTAAAGGAAATATCTATTTCTGAGATATGCATTTGTAATGCAGCATCATCAATTTCCGTATCGGTTATCCATCCCTTACGGTATGCAAACAGAGCTACTGCCCTGTACATGGCTCCGCTGTCGATATAAGTATAACCTAATTCCCTTGCCAATCCCTTGGCTATAGTACTTTTGCCGCATGATGAGAAGCCATCTACGGCGATATTTATTTTTCCCATTCTTATTGAAAGCAGATACTGTTTTTATAAACAACTACAAAGATAGAATGTTTTCGTTATAATTGGTTTTAACACAAAATCTAGCCAAACAATTCGATTGCTTTTTTCTCGTATTTGGGAATCTTGAATAACTGCTGTCCGGTTGCAAAGAAAAGCGATTTTAACCTTCCCGATTTAATCATCAGATTAATTAACTGCTGGTGTCGTTTGTGCTTATGAATAACAGCCGGCATTTTATCGGAGATATACGATGGGTTGAGAATAGTTTTTGCAGTTTCTTCTCCCGATATAAGTGCTTGGTAAATCCCTTCGCCGGTGAACGGAGAAACCAGTCCGGCGGCATCACCGGTCAGAAATATGTTGTCAAAACGGATTCCGTTATAATCGGCATCCATGGGGAAAGCTTCGTATTTTCCTTTGGAAATATCGATCTGTCTGTCGTTGAGCCATTGATGAAAATTCTCCTTTAATTTTTTCGGCGATACATGTTTCGGATCGGCGCCGCAACCGACGGAGATATAGCTGCGATGCGGAAAAATCCACGCGTACCATGCCGAAAAGTATTCAGGCTGAAAGAATATTTCGAAATCTTGGTACTTGTTGGTGGAAATTATGTATTGAATACCAATAATTTTCCTTCTTGACTTTAAACCAAGAAAGGTTTTCACGATAGAATTGGATCCATCTGCTCCAACGAGATATTTAAAGCCTATTTTTTCCCCACCGACAACAATGAAGTCTTTGTTGACCACCGTAGCCTTGCTGCTGATTCTTATTTCGATATTGGGGAATGCCTTTATTTTTTGTAATTGCCACTGTCCGAATTTTTTCCTATCGATAGTAAAAGCAAAATCGGTATCGGATTTTAAGGTTGAAGCGATATTGTTAACATGTAGCTTTACCTGGTTGTAACTATATTCAATGAGTTGCGGCGGAAGGCCAAGATATTCAATTCCTTTTCCGGTAAGTCCTCCAGCGCATACTTTAGGCCCAATCTCGTCGTTCTTCTCAAGCAATAAAACTTTCAAAGAAGAATTACCCAATTTTTCTGCGCATTTTAGACCGGCAGGCCCTGCGCCGATGATGACGACATCGAAGAATTGCACGTTTTGAATATTTTTTTTACAAAGATAAAATTTCCTTTTTTCTAATGAAACAAACAATAACGGAAATTAGTAAAACTGTGTTTGTTTTTATTGTTGTTTGAGCGAGTTTATCTTCATAAAAGTTAGAATGCGCATCCTAGCGCATCTGAGGTTATTCAATTAGGACGTTACATTAGTGTAACGCCCTAATAATTAAGTTATTCATTCAAAAAATTCGGATACATATAATCCGTTGCCGGGACGAAAGTCTCCTTAATGGTTTGCGGAGAGACCCAACGAAGCAGGTTAAAAACAGAGCCGGCTTTATCGTTTGTTCCTGATGCGCGGCCACCACCAAACGGTTGTTGGTCAACCACAGCGCCAGTAGGTTTGTCGTTGATGTAAAAATTACCAGCCGTATGAGTAAGCCGGGAAGTCATTTTCTCTATATTGGCTCTGTTGGAGGAGAAAATAGCCCCTGTGAGTGCATAATCGGTGGTTGTATCAAGAATATCCAATGTCTCATCCAATTTATCCGGATCGTAAACATAAACGGTTAGTATAGGACCGAAAAGTTCCTCTTTCATCGTGTTATAGTCGGGTTTCTTGGCAAGAATAACTGTCGGTTCAATGAAGTACCCTTTCGACTTGTCGCAGTTTCCGCCCATAATTACTTCGGCATCCAGCGATTGTTGCGCATCCGCAATCTCTTTTGCCAGTTTATCGAAAGACTCTTCATCGATAACCGCATTGATGAAATGGGTGAAATCTTCAGGGGTACCCGTTTTTATCGATTTTAAATCCTCTTCCATATGATTTTTAACCTCTTCCCACAGGGTCGTAGGAATATATGCCCGGGAAGCGGCAGAACATTTTTGTCCCTGATATTCGAATGCTCCGCGTGTGAGGGCAGTGGCTACTTGTTTAGCATTGGCCGTTGCATCGGCAAAAACGTAATCTTTTCCACCGGTTTCACCCACGATACGCGGGTAGGATTTATATTTCTCCATATTTCCGGCTATGGTTTTCCACATTCCGTTAAAGACACCCGTAGAGCCCGTAAAATGCAATCCGGCAAATTCCCGATGATTAAAAATTACCTCGGCTGCTTCCCTTCCTCCTACATAAACCAGGTTGATAACACCGTCGGGCAGTCCGGCCTCTTTTAACACTTCCATAATAAGATGAGCTGAATAGACCGCTGTTTTCGAAGGTTTCCATACTACGGTGTTGCCCATTAACGCCGGTGCTCCCCCCAAGTTAGCAGCTATGGAAGTGAAATTGAACGGAGTGAGCGCGAAAACAAATCCTTCCAGCGGACGCCAAACCGTGCGGTTCCAGATTCCGGGAGCCGAATTAGGCTGCATCCCGTAAAGGTCATACATGTTGCGTACGTTGAAACGGTAAAAATCGATTAATTCGCAAACAGCATCAATCTCAGATTGAAAAGCATTTTTCGATTGTCCGATCATGGTGACGGCATTGAAGTCGTACCGGTATGGTCCGGCAATCAGTTCGGCTGCTTTCAGGAATATGGCAGCACGACTTTCCCAGTGCATCGCTTCCCAGGCGGGTTTTGCTTTTAGAGCAGCATCGATAGCCATCTGTACGTGTGTTTTGTCTCCTTGATGATAGTGTCCCAGTAAGCGTTGATGGTCGTGTGGCGGGCAAATATCGTATAAGTTTCCCGTACGGACTTCTTTTCCGTCAATGATCATTGGAATATCCAATCCGCCTTTATTTAATTCGACAAGTTTTTGTTTTAAAGCTTGTCTCTCCGGTGACCCCGGTGCGTAACTCTTTACAGGTTCGTTCTTAATTTCGGGTAGTTTATAAATTCCTTTTGACATAAGGCGTATTGTTTTTTGTGTGGTTAGTATTATTTTTAGTGTTACAAATTTATAAAAAAAATACGGAGAAGAAGAGCAGTTTGCTATTGAATTAATTGTAAAATTCATTTTTAACACTTTCTCATGCAACGTTTTTTCGTTTTTTTCATCTATTATACGTAACATTGTAATTCGTTTATGAATCAGATGAGGAAATATAGAATCTTCACAGTGTTTTTTTTAATCATCGTCACAACGGCAATACTCTTCTCTTGTTCCAGGGAAGATGCGTTAGGTTTGGAAAGTGATGTCCTTGAATTACAATCGCCTTACGGCCGATGGAAGCTCGAAGGATATGCCAGTTCGGAAAGTAAGCAGGTTACGATAGTTCTAGGTTCTCCGTCGGCGTATTACCTGACGTTGAACCAAGACGGTACCTTTACCGGAACCTCATCTACTAATGCAATCGGTGGGAAATTTACCATAGACACGCACAGAGGCGTTATAAATTTTTCGACGACAGATTTTTACTCTTCAGGCAAGCTGACTGAAACAAACGACGGCAACTTATACCTGAACCGGCTGTTAAAAGTGAAAAATTACAGGGTTTTCACCAATAAACTGCATTTCTACTATTCAGACAAAGAATACCTGCTTTTTATTAAGCCTGTTAAATAATTGTTTCTGCCCTCTTTTCCTCTTTTTCCTCTTTCCAATGCTTGTTGGTATCGTTTTTTTGTTTTTCTTTGCGCTTTTTATAGCTATAAAACAGTTTTGGAATAATATTGTAACGTTCGCTATTTAGTGTAATGCCCTGATTTATAGGCTTAAATGCTTTTTCCCCGGGCTGGCAGTATACCTTCCTGACTTTAATTTACATTCATAACTATGATAACAGCAAAAACAAAAACAACCTTATCTGCAACCGAAGAACAGTACATTTCCCCGGACATCGAAGTAACCGACATTGAAATCAGTCACACCATTTTGGCCGGTAGCGGCGATTTACCCGGTATGCCTGGCGAAGACTGGTAAAATGAATGAACAAGTGTCAATTATCAATTACAAAATGCCGATTTGCTTCCTCGAACTTCCGACTTAAAATTATGCGTTATGAGACATAAATTATTCCTTTTTGTAGCCCTCGTTTTCATAGCGGCGAGCTGCACAAAAACAGAACTGCCAGTCGAACAAAGCGATACCGGCATATTGACCCTCACTGCTGTCATGCCGAGCACGGAGTCGCAAACCCGCGTTGCCCTGGAGAAAGATCCGGACAACAAAAATATTGTCGTGAGATGGAAAGCGGGCGACAAGGTGCTTCTTTTCTTTCAGAAGCCGGATGGGTCGGTTGTGGCAGGAGATGAGCCAACCATAACCATCGTCCCCGATACGGACAGCAAAAAAGCTACCTTTGACGTTATACTGCCGGCGGGTGTTACTGCACCCTGCACCGTTTATCTGGTTCACGGTGCAACGGCAGCCACTGATGGCAGCAAGATCGAAGTGGATGTTTCTCCCGTGGGTTTCAAAAAGCTGGACGAATTGGTCACACCTCTTACTGGAAAAGTGGAGGTTGTTTCCGGTAGTTCGGTGGGTGCCATTCCGCTGCATCATTTGGGTGCCTTGCAGTGCCTCACACTGGTAAACTACTGGGAAAATGCGTTTACGGCAACGCTGGAATTATCCTATACAGCAGGCGATGAATGGTTTTACAAGGCCGGCAGCAAATACGACCTGATAAGCGAATCGGTTACCAACATCGGTAGCGGTACAACCCCTTGGCAGGAGGTTTCCGTTCCGGCCACACAGGCAGTATTGTTTGCTCAATGGGTGATGCCCAACGGGAACATTCCACCGGTAATAGGGTTAAAGGCTGGTAGCCTCGTTTCCTCCAACCAAAAGCCTGCGCGCAGCGCCGGACTGGATAGAGGCCGTGCCTACCATCTCTATGGCTCGGCGAATTACTACCATACTGACCTCAAGTTTGCCGAACCCCTTGTTTGGGCGGGCAGCAATATCTATTGGAACGGTACGCAGCTCACGTTCGATGAAACGGTTGTCGATGCCGGTGCTGGCTCCGACCTTAAACAGGGTGTGTTCTTTAAATGGGGATCGCTGGTGGGCGTTTCCCCCTCCCTATCTTATGTAACCTATACTCCCATTTATGTGATGGGAGGTGCAAGCTCTTGGATCTCAGGTGCTACCCCGTATAATAGTATCCTGGATTTTTATGGCGCAAATATTTCTGGCGGCGGACAGACCAACACTTATCTTAACGATACCCAGCAGAATACCGACTTTATGTATCTGACGTCCAGGGGCGATATCTGCAAGTACCTGAGTAAGACCGGTGCTGTAGAAGGCAACTGGCGCATGCCAACCGGTGCCGATTTTAATGCTGCAGGTATAGCGGAGCACGCTATGGTTGGCTGGTCAACCAATTCTCTTCCCTGGTCGAGGTTTGGTACTTTCGCTACAGTTTCCGGTGCTGAGGCAGACGGTACAACTCTGGTCGGGAGTGGCGGTACCTATACTGTCGGCCATGCTGTTTCACGTTTTCCTGCCTCCGGTTACCGGGATCATAATGGCATGCTCTTAAGTATCGGTACCTATGGGGACAATTGGAGCAGTAGCATCTTCACTGGAACGGACATGGCTTTTCACATGGTTTTTGTCTTTAGTGGTTTTTATCCAGTCTATTATTTCGATCGGAGGTACGGGTTCCCGGTGCGGTGCGTCCGGGAATAAAGCGGCATAGCCGCGTTTCAAACCAACGGATTTTTAAAAGGTGACCTGATTTTCCGGCTGGCCAGGTTTAGAGTAAATAAAAAAATACACGGGATATAGGCATATAAATAAAAAAATTCTTATTTTTGTATTTATAATCTAAATACTTTATAGAAAAAATATGTCATTGACACACAGTGTTATCGATTTCAATAATTCAGAAATTGCTTTCCGGAATAAATCAAATGCCGAATTGAGACAAGCTCATTTACTATTTAAAGTAATGAACAATGCCGGTCTGGTAAAGCTAGGCAAACACTTGGTGAACATTGCCTTTGCTGTCCACTTTCCCGTTAAGGGAATCCTTCGTAACACCATCTATCAGCATTTTGTGGGGGGAACATCTATTGCAGATTGTTCCAAAACCATTCAAAAACTCGCAGCACGAAACGTGGGCACTATTCTTGATTTTGCGGTTGAGGGTGAGGAACGTGACGAACTTTTTGATGCCACGTGTGCAGAGGTCATTCGTACAATAGAATTTGCCCGTAACAACAGGCATGTACCGTTCAGTGCATTTAAAATAACCGGTGTCGGACGGTTCGACCTGCTTGCCAAAGTGAGTGAAAAAGCACAGCTTTCTGAGGAGGAGTCGAAAGAATACAGAAGGGTTTACGACCGTGTGGAGTCAATTTTCAAACGGGGTTATGATCTGGGTGTCCCTATACTTATCGATGCGGAGCACACCTGGATTCAACCTGTTTTGGACGACCTGGTGCTGGAAATGATGGAAAGATACAACAAAGATGTGGCCATTGTACAAAACACCTATCAGATGTACCGTCATGATGCCATTCACCGGTTAAAGGATCACCACCGGATTGCCTTGGATATGGGAGTGAAGTTTGGGCTTAAGATTGTACGGGGGGCTTATATGGAGATTGAGCGTGCACGTGCTGCCGAAATGGGTTACCCATCACCTATTCAGCCCGATAAGCCCGCTACGGACCACGATTTCAACGAAGTTATCCGTTATTTCATGGACCACCTCGATACCATCCATTTCATGGTGGCCACGCATAACGAAGTGAGCTCACAGCTGCTGGCGCAGTTAATTGATGAACGCGGCCTGCCTCATGATCATCCACATATTTATTTTTCACAACTCTACGGCATGAGTGACCACATTACCTTTAACCTGGCGGAGAAGGGTTACAATGTCGTAAAATACGTGCCTTACGGTGAAGTGAAAACAATGATGCCTTACCTTTTTCGCAGGGCCGAGGAAAACACATCGGTAAAAGGACAATCGAGTCGTGAACTGAAGCTTATCGAGAAAGAAGTCAGAAGAAGAAAAGGTAAATAGTCTGGAAATAGGTTTGTTGTCGGGTAAGGGTGATTTTTAATTTTTAAGTAAGATGATCAGTGTTGACCCCATGATCATAATAATGGATCCGGCGATTTTCTTTCCAATCTCTTTTTCCCGGAAAAATTTATATCCGAACAAAATACTTATTATGACAGAAAGCTGAAACAGCGATAATGCATAACCGACAGGCATGTGGTCAAAAGTGTAGTTTGTCGTAAGTTGCATTGTCCCTACGCATCCTGCTAACAGCAAGAACTTACTTGCATAATTAAATTTCATTGTCTTGCTGAGTTCTGCTTTGAGGTTCAGTTTGCAGAAAAACAGTACGATAAACGAAAACAAAGCACCAAACAGGCACCAACTCATGAATGCCACAGTGGTTGATGATGCCAGTATTACTTTTTTAATAAAAACGGCTTCGATAGCGGTAAGAATCATTGCCCAAATTCTGAATTGGATTTCGGGACGTTTCAGCAATCTCCACGAGAATTTCTCATCGGTCGTGTCTAAAACAAAGTAGCTCCCGTAAATTATCAATGCTATGCCCAGGATTCCCCAAATGTTAGGGATTTCTGAGAGTAGGAATATTCCGGCAATAATCCCAACAATGGATTTATAGGAATTAATGGGTCCCAGTACCGATAAATCGCCCAGGTGAAGCGCCTTTACCAGAAATCCGTTTCCCAATGCTCCTGCTATCCCTCCGAGTATCGAATAGATCCAGAAATCGTGGTTGAGATGGGATATTCGTAAAAAAAACAGCGAAATGCCACAAACCACCGATAGCAGAAAATAAGTGAGAAAGTTAACAACCAGCGGATGGCTCCCTTTTTGCCAGCGGGTTGGAAAATATCCTTAATATTACCGCTATCGTAATTGAAAGGGTTTCGGCCATTCGGGTGGAGTCCTTTTTGTCTTGTTGAGACTCACAGTTCCAGCAACTCTTTCTCTCCGCTGCTCTTCCCAAAGAGCATATCGGTTGGGTTTTCGAGCAGCTGCTTTACCCGTACCAGGAAACCCACAGACTCGCGTCCGTCAATCACGCGATGGTCGTAAGACAGTGCTACGTACATCATCGGCCGTACGACAATCTGCCCTTCTACCACCACCGGGCGGTCCAAGATATTGTGCATCCCCAAGATGGCAGATTGAGGGGGATTAATGATAGGGGTAGACATCATTGACCCGAAAACACCGCCGTTAGTTATCGTGAACGTTCCGCCTGTCATTTCGGGGATAGACAACTTCCCCTTGCGGGCTTTATCGGCAACCTCTGCAATGGCTTTTTCTATTTCGGACAGCCCCATGCTTTCCACGTTCCGGATCACGGGAACCATTAGTCCTTTGGGTGTGCTTACCGCTACCGAAATATCGGCATAGTCGTAAGTGGTCATGTTTTCACCTTCCATCATCGAGTTTACACTCGGAAATTCCTGCAGCGCTATGGAACAGGCTTTCAGGAAAAACGACATCATACCCAATTTGATTCCGTGTTTCTCAACGAATCTGTCCTGATAATTTTTTCGCAAATCCATAATCGGCTTCATATTTACTTCGTTGAACGTAGTAAGCATGGCTGTTTCGTTTTTTACGGAAACCAGGCGTTCGCTCAACTTTCGGCGTAACGAACTCATCCTGTCGATTCTGGATTCGCGGCTTGCCGGTTTTTTTAATCCGCTTACGGAGCTTACGCCGCTTGCTGCCAGTACTGCTTCCACATCGGAGCGTTTCAACCGGCGAAGGCCACTTATGACGTCTTCCAGCGACAGGTCGTTTTCTTCCATTACCCGTTTGGCTAATGGGGTCACTTTTACATTTCCATAATCATCCGTTGTGGCTTTTGCTTCCGGCTTCCGACTTTCTGTTTTGGCAGGTTCGGGTTTGATTTCTTTCTTTTCCGTGTCAGCGGGAGCTGTTGTCTGTTTCTTCTCTTCGGTTTCCACATCTGCTTCGGGTTGAACGGACGTATCAATGGTGCATGCTACGGAACCGACTTCCAGGCTATCACCCTCCGAAGCTTTCAACGATATTTTTCCCGATTCGTCGGCTACCAATGTCAGTGTTGCCTTTTCCGATTCCAACTCGGCTATTTCCGTGTCTTTCTTAACTACTGCTCCGTCTGCAACGAGCCATTTATAAAGCTCGACGTGCGTTATCGATTCTCCAGGGCTGGGTACCCTTATTTCTATTATTGCCATAATACCTCGGTTGTTATTCAATAGTTTTTCAGAATAAAAGCGAATCCAGATTGCATTTATTGTATTGCTTCCTTAATAATTTCTGCCTGATGTATCTTGTGTAAAGCCGTTAAGCCTTCTGCTGTTACGCCACTTGAAGGACGGCTGATGATCTGCAGGCTGCGGTCACCGATCCAGTGTTTAACAAACAGGGCAGCACCCATGTTCAGTGGCTCTTCCTGCACCCAGACAAGCTTTATATCTTTGCTGTAATTTTTCAGAATCTTTTGGAGTTGCTTTTCGGGGAAGGGATAGAGTTGCTCAATACGGATAATGGAAAGGTGGTCTGCATTAGCTTCTTTGCGTGCAGCATCCAGTTCGTAATAGATTTTACCCGAACACAACAGCAGTTTGGTTGCTTTCGACAGGGATTTTAGGCTGTTGTCGGCAATTATTTCCTGGAAATGCCCCTCGGTAAAATCAGCGATGGTCGATGTACAGTCGGGATGGCGCAACAAGCTTTTCGGTGTAAATGCGATCAAAGGAACCCGGATATCGCGATGCAATTGGCGGCGGATGGCATGAAAATGATTAGCCGGCGTTGTAGGGTTAACCACTTGCATGTTAAAGTTGGCACACAGGTTCAAAAAACGTTCAATTCTTCCGCTCGAATGCTCGGCTCCCTGTCCTTCGTATCCGTGTGGCAGAAACATCACCAAACCCGATTTCACGCCCCACTTTTCCTGTGCGGCAGAAATATATTGATCCACGATTACCTGCCCCACGTTAAAAAAGTCTCCAAACTGAGCTTCCCAGATAGTTAACCCGAAAGGATTGGCGAGTGAATATCCGTATTCAAAACCCAGCACTCCGTATTCGTTGAGTGGTGAATTGTACACACGCACCATGGCGTGCTCACCGCCTAAGTTCTTCAGTGGAAAGTATTTTTCTTCACCGTCTTCGGTTATGATTTCAGCATGACGGTGCGAGAAAGTTCCCCGCTCGGAATCCTGTCCGCTCAACCGAACGGGATAATTTTCCTTTGCCAGCGATGCATAAGCCATCAATTCGCCCATCGCCCAATCGTATGAATCGTCTTTAATCATGCCGGCTCTTTGTGAAAACAGCCGGACGGTTTTATTGTAGAAGTGCTTGTCCTTCGGCAATGACGTTATCTTTTCCGCTAATTCCAGAAACATCTCTTTCGATATTTTGGTATTGGCAATGGTCTCGAAATCCTCTGCTTTGGGAAACCTTATACCCTTGTATTTTTCTTCAAGAAAAAGTTGGATATTCAATTGCGTGCTTTCGTTGGCAGTTTCATATGCCTGATCCAGCACCTTGTGGAAGTCTGCCACCCGGGTTTCGTATTCCAGTTGGGTGAGTACTCCCTGGCTGATCAGTTTCCCGGCATAAATTTCCCGCGGATTCTTATGTTTAGCAATGATGTCGTATAACTTGGGTTGCGTAAAACGGGGTTCGTCACCTTCGTTGTGCCCGTATTTTCGGTACGAAAGTAGATCGATAAACACGTCGATATTGAATTTCTGACGGAACTCCAGTGCCAACTTTGCGACAAAGACCATGGCTTCCACGTCGTCTCCGTTTACATGGAAAACAGGCGACTGGGTTACTTTGGCAACGTCGGTACAGTAGGTGCTGGAGCGTCCCTGCAGGTAGTTGGTGGTGAACCCCACCTGGTTGTTTATTACGATATGGATGGTTCCTCCTGTTTTGTATCCATCCAGTTTTGAGAACTGGATGGTCTCGTAAACAACTCCTTGTCCGGCAATGGCGGCATCACCGTGTATCAAAATGGGTAACACCTGATTGTATTGAAAATCATGTTCCTGTTCCAACTTGGCTTTGGCAATTCCTTCCACCACAGGACCTACTGCTTCCAGGTGGGAAGGGTTGGGTGCCAGGCTGACGGAAATTTTTCGTCCCTCGTAATCGATAGTATTGTTATACCCCAGGTGATATTTTACGTCGCCGTACTTTATCTCTTCTCCGTAGTTTTCAGCGGTAAATCCGCGAAAAACCTGGGAGTACGGCTTTTTCATGATGTTTGTCAGTACGTTGAGCCTTCCCCGGTGGGCCATTCCTATTACAATATCGTTTACGTCGTACGATCCTCCGTGAGAAACGATGGCGTCCAGGGCTGGAATAATAGCTTCCGAGCCTTCCAGTGAAAACCGTTTTTGCCCCACGTATTTTCTGTGCATATAATCTTCAAACCCCGATGCTTCGATCAGGCTGTTGAGGATGTGCAGTTTTTTTTCGTTGGGAAGGGTTTCCTGGTTTTTGCTGCTTTCCATTTTTTGTTGTAACCATTGCACGATTTCCGGTTTCGTCATGTAACGGTATTCCACGCCGATGGATTTACAATAGGTCTCACTTAAATGTTCGACAATTTCTCTCAAGGTTGCTCTGCCGATTCCGATCTCTTTCCCGGCTTCGAATTCCTTGTCCAGATCGCTTTCGGAAAGATTGAAATTATCCAGATCGAGTGTAGGTGAATATTGACGGCGCGAACGGACCGGATTGGTTTTGGTAAACAGGTGTCCTCTACGTCTGTATCCGGTAATCAGGTTCATTACGGCTATTTCCTTGGTGGAAACTCCGACATCCCCCTTTATTTCCTGTGGCTTGGCAGGGAAATGCCTGGTGGCTAAATCAAAACCCTGAAAGAAAAAACGAAAGCTTTCATCGACACTTTCCGGATTTTCCATATACTGTTTATACAATTCTTCTATGGCTCCAATATCCATAAAATTTAACTCTTTGCGGGTATCCATCGATCAGTTGTTGTAGTTAATTTATTCAAACTGTAAAGATGATGATTTTGTTCACGCTTTGCAACAATTTTGTTTAGAAAAGCAGTTTAAGTCAAACCGGATTGTGCAAAACGCTACCCTTACATGAGGTTGATACGCTGTGATAAATTTTCTATCGGAGTGAAAAAACCTGAAAAAAAAATGAGGCAATCTCTTTTTGAAATTGCCCCATTTATTCTACAACGCCCTTTTGTTTCGTTATTTCATTTCCCAGATATGGGAAGAGCTCATCAGAAAATCGGTAAATGACTTTTTGGCTGCTTTCTTCTGTACTTCGGCAATCTGATTCTCGTATTCGGCTTCGTATGATGGCGAATCCACTGAGCGGATAACGCCCAACGCCACCGGGAGATCATTGTCGTAACCCATCAGGCTGAGCTTAATGTGTAATGCATTGTCAGTAGAGGAGGCATCGTGAACCAGAATATCATCCATTGTATATCCTTCTTCGCCGATAGTAACAGCTTTTAAGTTCCATCCATCCAGGACAATCCCCCGATTGTTCTCAAGTCCGAAAATCATTTTCTCGCCGTGTTTCAGCATAATTGTTTTCTCGGCTTTCCACGCGCGATCAGCAATCTTATTGTGAATACCATCGTTGAAAATGATGCAGTTCTGCAATACTTCCACCACGGATGTTCCTTTGTGTCTGGCTGCGGCTACCATTATCTCGGTGGTGTTCTTCATGTCCACGTCAATGGCTCTGGCGAAGAATGTCCCCCGTGCTCCGAAACAAAGTTCTGACGGACGGAAAGGATCTTCCACCGTTCCGAAAGGCGAGGATTTGGATACAAATCCACGATCGGAAGTGGGGGAGTACTGTCCTTTGGTAAGCCCGTAAATCTTATTGTTAAACAAGATGATGTTGATGTCTACATTTCTCCGGACGGTGTGGATAAAATGGTTTCCACCGATTGCCAGTGAATCGCCGTCGCCGGTTGCCACCCAAACATTCAGGTTGGGGTTGGATACTTTCACTCCGGTGGCGATGGCTGCGGCACGGCCGTGAATCCCGTGAAATCCGTAGGTGTTCATGTAGTAGGGCAAACGCGATGAACAGCCAATCCCCGAGACCACCACCGTCTCGTGTGGATGGATGTTCAGTTCTGCCATGGCTTTATGCACACAGCTTAAAATGGCAAAGTCTCCGCAACCCGGACACCAACGTACATTTACTTCACTTTTATAATCTTTTTGGGTATATTTTGCTTGTATTTTTTCTGCTGTTGCTGTTTCCATACATTTAATTTTTAGTTGTCTCCCATAATTTTAATAAACTCATCCACCAGCTCACTTACGCTGAAAGGTTGTCCTTCCACCCGATTGAACCGGTGTACCTTAATATCATCGAACTGGCTCAGTAAATAGGAAGCAAAATGGCCGGTATTTTGCTCGGCAACGATAATGGTTTTGTATTTCTTCAAAATATCGTACGTGTTGCGTGGCAACGGATTGATAAACCTGAAGTGCGCGAGGGCTACTTTTCTGTCTTTATCCTGAATGCGCATCATTACTTCCAGCAAATGGCCGTAAGTTCCTCCCCATCCAACGATAAGCGTGTCGGCATCTTTATTGCCGATGACCGCTTGTTCGGGGATGAAGTCGGCTATCTTTTTTATTTTTGCCTTACGGGTATCTACCATCAGTTGGTGGTTTTCGGGATTGGACGATATCACACCCGTGAAATAATCTTTTTCCAGTCCTCCGATGCGGTGCATGTATCCTTCGGTGCCCGGGACACCCCAGTACCTTACCAGCGTTTCTTCGTCGCGGAGATAGGGTTTCCAGTTTTCGGCACTTTCGTTGAAGTTCTTCTGAACGTAAGGAGGGGTGATAGTGGGGTATTTTTCGAGGTTTGGAATCTTCCACGTTGATGCACCGTTGGCAATATACCCGTCTGTAAGTAAAACCACCGGAGTCATATGTTCCAAGGCAATTTTCGATGCCCAGTAGGCACTGTCGAAACAATCGGTGGGGGTGGTGGCCGCTATCACCGCTAGGGGGCTTTCGCCGTTTCTCCCGTATAGAGCCTGAAACAAATCGGCTTGTTCGCTCTTGGTGGGCATTCCTGTTGATGGACCGCCACGCTGTACATCAACCACAACCAACGGCAGCTCGGTCATCACCGCTAGTCCAAGTGCTTCGCTTTTGAGCGACAACCCCGGACCTGAAGTGGAGGTTGCACCCAGGCTTCCGGCAAAGCTGGCGCCGATGGCGGTACAGATTCCGGCAATTTCATCTTCCATCTGCAATGCTTTTACGCCCAGGTCTTTCCTTGCGGAGAGTTCCTGTAAGATATCGGTGGCCGGCGTGATGGGGTAGGAACCTAGAAAAAGTTTTACTCCGGCTTTTTCGGCGGCTGCGATTAGTCCGTATGCTGTGGCAGTATTTCCGTTTATATCGGTATAAAAACCCTTTCCGGTTTCTACGGTGTCGATACGGTAGGTGGTAGCTGTCAGGTGTATGTTGTTTCCGTAGTTATATCCGTCTGTTAATGCTTTTATATTGGTTTCGACCAGTTTTGGCCTTTTCTTGAATTTGTCTTTCAGCAGTTGTTCGGCAATCTCAATCGGCCGGTTAAAGAGCCAGCAAACGATGCCCAGCGAAAACATGTTCTTGCTTCGTAAAATATCCTTGTTTTCCATTCCGCTGTCTGCCAGTGAGTCTTTGGTCATCGATGTGATGGCCACCGGAATAGGTTGAACGTCCTTGAGGTTAAGTTCTGCAAAAGGATCTTCTGTTTTGAAGAGCGCTTTCTCCAGGTCTTTTCGTGTGAAGGAATCGGTATCAAAAATGACGATCGATCCTTTTTTCAAGTGCTGGCGGTTGACTTTCAGTGCAGCGGGGTTCATCGCGACCAATACGTCGGCTTTATCTCCCGCGTTGTAAATATCTTTCGATCCTACACGGACCTGAAAACCAGAAACTCCGTTTAACGTGCCTTGCGGTGCGCGAATTTCTGCCGGATAATCGGGAAAAGTGGCGATTTCATTTCCAAAAATGGCAGACAAAGTGGAAAATAACGTCCCGGTTAACTGCATCCCGTCACCCGAGTCACCGGAAAACCGTATCGTTACCTGCTTCAAATCTGTAATTACAGTTTCATTAATCATAATAAATGTCTTGATTTGTAAATCTTTAACTTCTTTGTGTGTTTTTTCAATCGAGTTTTTGAAAAACAAGTTTCTAAACTTTTGACAGGTTAATTCCGTTGATAATAATACGGTGCAAAGTAACAAAAGAGTTGGGGAAAAAGCAAATTTTGCGTTCTATAAATTAATTAGCCGGATGCCTTACCTTGTGTTAACAGACTTCAAGCTTCCTGTTTCATGTCCTCTCAATATTTGCTCCCAGCTTATTCAACCGTAAGTCAATATCCTGATAGCCCCGGTCTATCTGGTCGATATTATGAATGATGCTTTTGCCCTTGGCGCTCATCGCCGCAATAAGGAGCGAGATCCCGGCGCGGATATCGGGCGAGATCATGGTCATCCCACGAAGGCGGAATCGATCACCTAACCCGATAACTGTTGCCCGGTGCGGGTCACATAAAATAATCTGAGCCCCCATATCGATAAGCTTGTCTACAAAAAACAGGCGGCTCTCAAACATTTTCTGGTGGATCAGCACGCACCCTTCGGCTTTGGTGGCAACAACAAGCATGACGCTCAGTAAGTCAGGGGTAAGGCCGGGCCACGGTGCATCGGCAATAGTCAGGATGGAACCGTCTATAAACGATTCGATGGTGTAATGTTCCTGGGGCGGAATGTATAAATCATCGCCCTGTTGCTGAACAGCGATACCCAACCTGCGGAAACTTTCGGGAATAATTCCCAGATTTTCTATCGACGCGTTCTTTATGGTTACTTCAGAAGCAGTCATCGCTGCCATTCCAATAAAGCTGCCGACCTCGATCATATCGGGCAGCAGTTTGTGGCGGCAACCCCCCAGTCTTGTAACTCCTTTTACGGTGAGCCGGTTAGAACCTATCCCTTCGATTTTTGCCCCCATCCTTACCAGCATCTTGCTCAATTGCTCCACATAAGGTTCACAGGCGGCATTATAGATAATGGTTTCTCCTTCTGCAAACACGGCAGCCATCAGCAAGTTAGCGGTTCCGGTAACCGATGCCTCTTCCAGCAGGATGTATTGCCCGCGCAGGTGGTTGGCGGAAAGGGAAAAAAGTTGTTTTTTTTCATCGAAAACCAGTTCGGCCCCCAGCTTCATGATTCCGTTGAAATGTGTATCCAAACGCCGCCGCCCGATTTTGTCGCCTCCAGGTTTGGGGACGATCGCTTTCCCGAATCGTGCCAAAAGTGGGCCAATTATCATAATTGAACCACGCAGGGCGGCGATTTTTTTCATGTAATCTTCGGTCTTCGTGAACTCCAAATCAATAGCTGAAGCTCTGAACGAATAGGTGTCCGGGCTTAATTTTTGCACTTCCACACCCATATCTTTAAGCAATGCTATAAGGTTGTTCACATCCAGGATATCGGGGATGTTTTCAATAACAACCTCTTCATCGGTAAGCAGTGTGGCGCAGATTACCTGTAATGCTTCGTTTTTTGCTCCCTGAGGAAATATTTCGCCTTTTAGCCGGTGTCCGCCTTCGATAATAAATGATGACATACGTTGATTTTCGATTTGTGCAAATTTAGGGTTTTCTTTTGAAATAATCGTTGTTTAGGAAAATACGGCCGGCATTTTCTGCCCTTTGTTAAAAAATCCAGACCTCCGGCTCCAGCATAATGTGGAATTTACATTGTACCTCGTTTTGAATGTCCTGAACGAAACTCAGTATTTCCTCCCCGTTTTCGGTTCCGTAATTCACGACAATCAGCGCGTGACCTTCGTAAATGCCCACGTTGCCTTTCCGTTTTCCTTTGCATCCCGTTTTCTCGATAAGGTATGCCGCCGAGGTCTTAAAACCGTTGTCTCCGATATTGTATATTGGCGCATCGGGTAGGAGTGTGAGCAGTTTTTCCTTTTGCGGTTTTGATAAAATGGGATTTTTGAAGAAACTCCCCGCGTTAGGCAATTCAAGGTGGTTGGGTAATTTGCGGGTACGGATCCGGATAATGGCTTCCCTTACCTGGGATAAAGAGGGGTGGAAATTGTTTCTCAGTTCCAGGTTCAGGTCTGCATATTTTTCTACATACGTAAATGCTTTTTGCAACCTGAAAACCGACGAGGTTACCACAAATTTACGGGTCTGCTTGAAGATGCTGTTTCGATAGGAAAAATTGCATGCTGTGTTGGAGAAACTTTCAATTTTGCCACTTGAGGCTTCCACTGTTTTCACGTACGTGATTACGTCTTTTACTTCGGCTCCGTAAGCACCGATGTTTTGTATGGGGGCCGCTCCTACAGTTCCGGGGATAAGCGATAGGTTTTCCACTCCCGAATAACCGCGAGAAACACAGAACTCCACAAAGTTGTCCCAATCTTCCGCTGCCCCTGCTTCAATTTCTACCCAATCGGCATTTTCCTCTAAAACACGGATGCCGTGGATTTCGGGTTTGATAATCAGCCCGTCGAAATCTCGGGTGAAAAACAGGTTGCATCCGCTTCCGATAACCAACTTCTTTTCGGTTTTGTAGCTGGAGAGAATTTCCTGCAATTCGGTAATGGTTGACGGTTGCGCGAAAAGTTTAGCCAGCGCTTTTGTTTTAAAAGAATTGTAGGGTTGAAGTTGGATGTCGTGTTGAATGTTCATTCGGGTTATGGGTTTATTGCTTATAGCGCCTATCTGTATATAAGAAATACGCACGGTTTCTTGTGCATATCGGGCAAATTGCCTTTCCAGGCCTTCACCGGTCTTGTTGCAATGTATTCATCCTCGCAGGAGATATTCATCGCGATACATAACAGTGTCTGAGGTTTGCAGTGCTGTAAAATATCCTCTGCCAGCTTTTTGTTGCGGTAGGGTGTTTCGATAAAAAGCTGCGTTTGATTTTCGGAATATACCCTGTTCTCCAGTTTCTTAAGTGTTTTTATCCGCTCGCCGGATTCAATGGGCAGGTAGCCGTGAAAAGCAAAGCTTTGCCCGTTGAATCCCGATGCCATCATCGCCATGAGTAAGGATGACGGGCCAACCAGCGGTACAACTTTTATTCTTTCGCTTTGTGCAATAGCCACTACATCAGCTCCCGGATCGGCTATGGCCGGACAGCCTGCTTCGGAGATAATTCCCACACTTTCTCCCTGCCGGATGGGTTTCAGGTACGCTGAAATACGATGCCGGTCGGTATGTTCGTTCAACTCGTAGAAAGCAAGGGAATCGATATCGATTTCAGGATTGCATTGCTTCAGAAATCTACGTGCTGTTCGTACGTTTTCTACGATGAAATGGCGTAAATCGGAAGTGATCCGGAGGTTGTACGATGGTAAAACCTGGTTGACCGGCGTGTCTCCCAGCGTTGTGGGAATCAGGTATAAGGCGGCATCTTTCATAGTAACTTGTTTACAGCCATGTATTTCCATAAAGGAGCAGCCATGGTAGCCTGAATAATTTCTCCGTTCATCAGCAACTCTTTTACTTCATCAAGAGAAAAGAGATGCACCGTAAGGTCTTCGGAGTCTTCTAGTGCCTGGTCATTTATCCTTTCCACATCCTCAGCGATAAAACAGTAGGAGAGGTTTGTGTTTGCGCTTGCATTGGGAGAAACACAGATAAATTCGCTCCATTTCCCTTTTCCGTAGCCGGTTTCTTCCATCAACTCCCGTTTTGCCGATTCGAGTGGCGACCGGTCGCTGTTTTCGCATACCCCGGCACACAGTTCGTAGCAAACCTGTCTGATTCCATGCCTGTACTGCTTCACCAGTACAAATTTTTTCTCGCGGGTTATAGCAATCGTATTTACCCAATTGGCGTACTCCAAGACGTAATATTCGGGAGCGATATTTCCGTTGGGCAATTGCAGTTGCTCTTTTCTGACCGTTAACCAGGGTTCCTGATGCAGGTATTCGCTTCCCAATACTCTCCAATGCAGGGATTTGTTGTCGCTTTTCAAATTCATGGATGAACATTTTCCTGCAAAATTAGCCAAAAATGTTTATACATGTTGTGATTTTACGAATCAATAACCTATCCGGATAAGATCGTATATTGAATCGATTTTTACTTTGTCTGCAAACTCGCTTACCAGGTTGATGTTGGCAAATGCGATAAAAACCGTTACCATAAAAGCTATTCCGTACAAACCGCCGGTTATGTGTGCCGAGTGATTGATCCCTTTGGATTGCTTTTTGTCAAGTGAAACAGAAATAAGCAAAAAAATCGTTCCGAAAAGGAAAGCGGGTAGCCATACCGGGATAAATAGGACTCCCATGAAATTCATCGGGTTTATGAGAATATATGCGAAAATTATTGCTGAAACTGCCCCGGACGCACCCACTCCCCGGTAACTGTTGTTGTTTTTCTGTTTAAGGTAAGTGGGGAGAATGGATACGGGCAGGGCGGTTACGTAGAGCAGCAGGTAATAGAAAACTCCTGTCTGTCCTCCAAATGTTGCTTTAAAAGCACGCTCTATATCGCCGCCAAAAAAATAGAGCGTGAACATATTGAATATAAGGTGCGTATAGTCGGCGTGTAATACACCATACGTGAAGAAACGATACCATTGTCCGCGACCCGCTTCTGTGGGCCTGAAAATGAATTTATCCATCATCGTATAGTTGCCGAAAGCAGCTATGGAAATTACCGATGTTATTCCGATTATCAGGAACGTGATCATATTTATTTTGTGGCAGCTATTACCCCACGGAAATATCCGATGGATTCGGCAATGCCCAGAAACGGATCATTCATGTTACGCTCGTGCTCCAAGCTACAAACGCCTTCGTATCCTACTTTTCTGAGCATTTTTACAAACGCCGGAATATCCAGTATTCCCCGGCCCACTTCAACGGAATAGCCTTGTTTCGTGGCTCCGGTCACATCCTTGATATGCACATCAAAAACTCGGGACCGGTATTTTTTCAGGTCTTTCACAGGATCTTTTCCATTACGGCGGTCATGGCCGATATCCAGACACATCCCGATGCGTGGATCAAGATCTTTTACGTTCTTCCAGACATCATCGGCGTCGGGATAAAGGGGCATGTCTGGTCCGTGAAGATGAATGGCATACTTGAAATCGTACTCTTTCACTTTTTTATCGACGTAAGGCAGTAAATCATAGTTGGGAACCCCGACGATCATTTTCACTCCCACACGTTTCGCATACTCAAACGCTTTGTCAATTTCTTCCTGCGACCGCATATAAATGGGGCCAACAGCATAGCCGGTCACGTTTTTGGCTTTCAGCTTGGCGTGAAAAGCCGCAATCTGTTCATCGGTACTGTTCATCGGCAAATGAAAATCTTTGATGCAAAGGTAGCGAACATCGCATTTCTGCATGATTTCCAATGTCTTGTCCAAGTCAAATTTTACAAATGTATACCCGGCCATTCCCACTTTAAATTTTTCGAATGTGTCCGGCGCCGGTTGCGGGTCGGGTCGTTGTTGTGCATGGATCAACAGGGAAACCAAAATTCCCGTCAGCAAAAAAACTAATTTCTTCATCTTGAGTTAAATTAAAAAAGTATTTCTGTGTTCGTGCACAAAAATACAAATTTTATGGAGAAGCACGAATAAAAAGTGAAGTTTGTTATAAAATAATTGCTTATTCAATAAATCGAACCTTTTTTCGTTACTTTGTAAACAACTAAAGCAAATGAACGGATGAACTTTTTATTCGAATCCCGGCAACCTGTGAGATATGCTTTTATAGCTGTTGCAACTGTGATTGCCCTTGTTTCGCTTGTCTTCTCGAACACGCTTGTAAAAGGATTGGCCAAAGAGGAAAGGAATAAAGTTGAGATCTGGGCTGCGGCAACAGAGTTGTTAGCCAAAAGCGATGAAAGCAGCGACATGAATCTGGTATTGCAGATTCTGCAAAGTAACAAGACCATTCCTGTAATCTTGTACGATAAAACCAGTAATACACTTTCTGCGAATAACATAAAACTACCTGAAAAAGACACTCAAGGGTTTTTGCTGAAAAAAACAGGGGAGTTTGCTGTAAAACACGATCCCATTGAACTTGAGGAACTCAATCAGTCTGTTTATTTTGATGATTCTTTTATTCTTAAACGGTTGCAGATATATCCGTATGTACAGTTGTTGGTGATTTCTATTTTTATAGCGTTAGCTTTTTTTGCTCTCATGAGCTCACAAAAAGCACAGCAGAACAAGGTATGGGCTGGATTGTCGAAAGAGACGGCTCATCAGTTGGGAACGCCTATCTCGTCGTTGATAGCGTGGACGGAGTATTTAAAGCTGAAAGGGCTCGATCCAGCTTTGATAAACGAAATGGGTAAGGATGTGTATCGGTTGGAGGTCATTGCCGAGCGATTTTCGAAAATCGGATCCGTTTCCGATATAAAGCCTGTGATCTTGCAAGATGCAGTAAAACAATCGGTTGCCTATCTCGAGAATCGGATATCCGATAAAGTGCGGTTGATTTTCGATTTTCCCGAATCTTCAGCAATGGTGCAACTGAATGAATCGTTGTTCAGTTGGGTAATCGAGAACCTGACCAAAAACGCGGTTGATGCAATGGGAGGAGAAGGCATTATTACTTATTCAATGGGCGAAAAAGGGAGGCATTGCTTTCTTGATATCTCCGACACGGGAAAAGGCGTTTCAACATCGAAATTCAACCGTATTTTCCAGCCCGGATTCACCACCAAGGAACGGGGATGGGGATTAGGGTTATCCCTGGCCAAACGTATAGTGGAGAACTATCACGAGGGAAAAATTTTTGTTAAGCAGTCAGAAATCGGAAAAGGGACCACCTTTAGAATTTTGTTGAGGAAAGGATAATTTCTTCCGCCCCCGCATATTTTTTCAACAACTCCACTGAAAAGTCTGTTGCTTCCTCCAGGCCTTCTCTTCCGGAATATCCGTTTATAATCATCAACAGGCGGGTTGTTTCCCCGGTTATTTTTGTGCGTTCTTCGTCGCTGGTAGGTGTGCCTATTCCCCCAACTTCATCCCGGTAGACAGGCAATCCTTCGATGTTTAACAAACCACGGCCAATAGCTTCAAATTTTTCTCCGGCTGTTCCAATGCCCAAAACCAGATTACCCTGAATTTTATCATAATCAAACCCTCCGATGGAATATCCGGTTTTCAGCGAAACAAAATTTATCAGATCTACCAACGTATCGATCGGATATAAATCTATACCCTTAATTATCCGTCTGCACAATGCTTCTGCCGATGGCCGGTACCGGTTAGGATCCTTTCCCAGATTTTTATACGCCTGTCGCGTGGCAAAAATTGCTTTTCTTTTGTTTATATCTTCCATTTTATACCTTGCCCGGAAATCTGTCGAAAATACCTCCACCTCTTTCCATAATTTTTCGTTGTGAGGGGAATTTTTTACCCTGCAGATTATGGCAGAGAAGCAAAACTCGGGACAAGCCCGGAAAATTTCGTCGCTGACGGTTATCTTGATCTCGCTCATTCTTATTTATTGTTTAATTTTCGTATGCATTAGCTGCTGCCCCTCATACAACTAAATATGAGATATCTGGATGTTTTATGGGTTGCCCGTTAGATGAGACAGGCATAATGCCGCCCCCTGGTTACCGCAGAGCCAGGCAATAAATATAAACCTTTTTGAAGGTCAATGAATCACAAATTTACAAAATCTCCACCAAACTTTTCAGTATTTAGCGCAAGGGAATGAATTTATGAAAAATAACTTACAAAAAGTTGTAAAAAATGAGAGCAATGACTATATTTGCGTGAGTTTTTGTTTTTCTATGACTGAAGAGAAAAGAAAGTTGTTGACTGATCTGGAGTTTCGTGTGAGACAGGTGATGTTCATGTGCGACACTCTTAAAGAAGAGAATATTCGACTAAAATCTGATTTACAGGTTATTCAACAACAGTTAGTTGAAAAAACAGAGCAACTTAATCAGTTGAAAACAAAATACGATAGTTTAAAAACGGCAAGAACCATTACTGCGGCATCGGTGGATGTGAGAGTTGCCAAAAACAAGCTGTCCAAATTAGTGCGAGAAGTTGATAAATGCATAAATTTATTGAACAGTTAAAAACGGGAAATTTATGCTATGGGCGACGAAAAGTTTTTATTAACGTTGGAAATTGACGGCCGGAAGTATCCACTGAAGATCAAACAATCGGAAGAGGAAGCTTTCAGAAAAGCTGCCAAGACAATACACAATAAGATCAATCAGTACAGGGTTAAGTTTGGTGGAAATCCCGATTTAATCGTACAAGACTTTATGGCTATGACTGCTATACAGGCATTGGTGGAGAATTTTTCTATTGAAAGTAAGAATAATACGAAACCCTATGAGGATACAATCAGTACGCTGATAAAAGAACTGGATCTTTTTCTAAAGAAATAGAACAGAATCCTGATTGTCAGGGCCAACTCACATCGCACTTTTTCACGGGTGATTTTAATCAATCCGTGGACAGTGCGATTTTTTTTAACAAGATTCAACATAAAAATAAAGTAGAACCATCTCTCGTTTTTGATTGGATAAATTGAAAGCGGGGATTTTATAAATCATTAATAATCAGAAATATGGAAATAGTTGTAGGAGTTATCGGAATAGTTATCGGAGCAGTTATTGCCTGGTACTTAACCGGTAAGGCAGCAAATTCGCGTGCTCAGAATATTTTGAGTGATGCCGAGAAAGATGCTGAGGTAATCAGAAAAAATAAATTACTGGAAGCTAAAGAGGAAATTATTTCGATGAAGGCTGAAGCTGAAAAGCAGGCCAATGCACGTACATCGAAAATACAAATTACCGAAAACCGGTTGAAACAACGAGAGATGTCGTTGAATCAACGGCAGGAAGAGCTGGGTAAAAAAGGGAACGAGATTGACACTCTTCGTGTTAATCTGGAGAATCAGCAAGAACTGTTGGACAAGAAAAGTGCTGAGCTGGAGAAAGTTTATCGCCAGTCTGTTGAACAGTTGGAAACAATTTCGGGACTTTCGGCCGATGAAGCCAGGGAGCGTTTGGTTGAATCTGTCAAGGAAGAGGCCAAGACCAACGCTCAATCGTACATCAACGAGATTATGGAAGAGGCTAAAATGACGGCAAACAAAGAAGCTAAACGTATTGTAGTTCAAAGTATCCAGCGTGTGGCGACAGAAACCGCAATTGAGAATGCTGTTACGGTCTTTCATATCGATTCCGATGAAGTAAAAGGGCGTATTATCGGGCGTGAGGGACGAAATATCCGGGCGTTGGAAGCCGCAACGGGGGTGGAAATTGTTGTGGACGATACTCCCGAGGCGATTGTTTTATCGGGTTTTGACCCTGTTCGTCGTGAAATTGCCCGCCTGTCGCTCCATCAACTTGTTGCAGATGGACGTATTCATCCTGCAAGGATCGAGGAGGTGGTATCTAAAGTGAAGAAACAGATTGAGGAAGAGATCGTTGAAACCGGTAAGCGTACGGTTATTGATTTGGGAATCCATGGGATGCATCCCGAGTTGATCCGTTTGATCGGGAAAATGAAATACCGTTCCTCCTACGGACAAAATCTGCTTCAACACTCTCGTGAGACGGCTAACCTTTGCGCCATTATGGCTGCTGAGCTTGGATTGAATCCCAAAAAAGCCAGACGTGCCGGATTACTGCACGATATTGGTAAGGTGCCGGATGATGAGCCGGAACTGCCACACGCTATGATTGGAATGAAACTGGCGGAGAAATACAAGGAAAAACCCGATATATGCAACGCTATCGGCTCGCACCACGATGAGGTGGAGATGACTACTCTCCTGGCACCGATTGTTCAGGTTTGTGACGCTATTTCGGGGGCGCGTCCCGGTGCAAGGCACGAAATAGTGGAAGCGTACATGAAACGACTGAACGACCTGGAAAACCTCGCGCTTTCGTATCCAGGTGTGGTGAAAACTTATGCTATTCAGGCCGGCCGGGAATTACGGGTTATTGTTGGAGCAGACAAGCTCGATGATCAGGATACGGAAAAATTATCCGCAGAAATTGCCAAGAAAATACAAACCGATATGACTTATCCCGGCCAGGTGAAAATTACCGTGATCCGTGAAACAAGAGCGGTGAGTTATGCGAAATAGAACGGTTTAGCGTTACCGCTAAACACTACGAAAGCCGCTAATTTTAGCGGCTTTCGTTATTTATATGTTGAGACCTGCTATCTGCGTCCTGAAGAAGACCTGGTAGAGCTGTTTTCATTGTCTCTCGTTGATGCTACAGACCCGCTGTTCCTTGAGCTGGATGAGCTTTGCGATCTCACTGCGGCGTTACTTCTCGAACTCGAGCCGGAAGAGCGCTGTGACCTTACTGTTGCTTCATTGCTTCTGGATGAAGAGGACGAACTGCTGCTTCTGCTTACGTTGGCATTCCGGCTTTTGGATGTTTGCTGAGGTGCTACAGTTCTCGAAGAACCACCGTTTGATGAGCGTGAATTGTTTATTTCGCGGGTTGAGTTGCTGCTTCGGGCCGGAGTATTCCGGTTGTTGTCCGGGCGGTTGTTTATTGCTTCACGATTTGAAGTTCCTGCGGTCCTTGTGGTTGCGTTTCTGTTTACTTCGCTGCTGCGTGCACCGGAGTTAACCGTTCCTCTTGTTGCCGGGCTTGTGTTCCCCGATCTCGAAACATTTCCGCCTCCGCCGCTCCTCGAGTTCCCCGGGGTGTATACGCTTACAGATCTGTCGTTAACCGCTGTCCTGCCTGAACGTCCATTCGTTTCCAATGTGCGTACATTCACGCTTCTTCCGGTAGTACTGCGGTATTCGTTGGCGGTGGGGCCGCTATAGTAGCGGTTGTTGTTGTAAACATAGGTGTTGTTTATGATGGTGGTTTTGTTGTAAATGTTGTGGTGGAAATTTCTTCCGGGATAGTATCTGTGCATGTTTCTATGATACATATACCTGTTCGGTAAGAAAACCCAGTAGTTTATAGGCAGATTGATGTGTATGTTGATTCCCATCCTGGGACCCATGGGAGCCCATCCGTAGTATCCGCCGCCAGTTCTCCAAGTTACCCAGGCAGGTGCCCACTCATATCCGGGAATCCAAGCCCATCCGTAGTAGTCATCGTAGAACCACCGTCCGTAGTGGAAAGGTGCCCAGCCCCAGGAAAAATCGGATACCCAGGTGTTTCCGTAGTTGGTCATCACCCAATATCCATTGGTCGCATAGGGGTGGAAATTGCGTCCCACTCGTGGTATCCAGATCTCACCGTAACTGCTGTGTCTCATCCATCTGCCGTGAGGTCGCAGGGTATTATAAAAAACCTGAATGCTTACTCCGTCCCGGTTATCGTAGTTGTTATCACCGTAATAATAGTCATCATCACCGTAATAGTCATCATCGTCGTAATAACCGTAATCCCTGTCGTAACCGTTTTGAGCATAAGCCCCGCCTTGAAGAGCCATGCAGGATGTAAGTAATGTTGCTACAAGGGCGATCAAGATGGTGTTTATTAACTTTTTCATATCTGTAAGTATTAATGGGTGAAACATCGTTTTGTTTACCTTTAAGACAAACAATACGACGGATGGTTTAACGATTGGCATTTATTTTCCGCAAAGGCAATGGAGCATCCTATTATAGCAATGGTTTTTTTGTGCGTTATGTTAATCGGCCTGATGCTATTTCGGTATTTGCTTTCTATATTCCGATGGCGTCATGCCTTCCATTTTCTTGAAAACCCTATTGAAGGCCGATTTGGAGTTGAATCCACTATCGTAGGCAATTCCAAGTATGGATAAATTTTGAAATTCAGGATTGCCTATTTTAGCTTTTACTTCTTCTATCCGGTACCTATTGATAAAGTTGAAAAAATTTACACCGAATTGGTCGTTTATTACCCGTGAGAGGTGGTGTGAAGGCACATCAAGTGTTTCTGCCAATTGAGGAAGTGACAGGTCGGGATTGAGGTACGCTTTTTCCGTTTCCACAAAATGACTGATCTTTTCTGCACAATCGTTCAATTCCTCTTCGGTCATAGGGATGCCTGCATATTTTCCCTTGTTTTTATCGGCGGTTACGTAGGTGTTTTTCTCTTCGATAACTTCCTGCGGAAAGATTTCCTTTTGCTTTAATCCGAAATATCCGATAAGAATAACAAAAAGGGACAAAGAAAGAGAAATGCCATCGGTACAGAATGCCAGTGAAAACAGGTGAAAGATGTGATGAATGGTTGTTGTAACCATCAGCATCGTCCAGACAATTCCGAAAGAGTAAACAAGTTTCCGGAGCCAATTGAGGTTGACGTTTGTGTCGGAAGAGAAGTTGTTGAAGATATTAATATCCAGTTTTTTGAACAATTGAATGGATGAAAGAAAATAAACAGGCCCGGATAAAACCGTCAGTGTTAAGAAAAGGTTGAAAAGAAAAGGCGGTTTGGAAGCATGTTCCACATGATCTAACCGGATTCCTTCGGAGATACCCGGAAAAAAAGAGGCGATAAGCAGGTACAGGTTAAACAGCAGAAAGGGGAGAAAATGCAGTAGCCTTCCGGTGTTTAACCTGAAGCTATGCTGAATAAGCGAGGAGATATACAGGTACAAAAAAGGACCGTTCAGCATCAGCAGCGAAACAAAAGAGGCCGAAAGCAGGTGGTAAGCGGTAAACAACTTATGCGAGAAAAGCCCGTAAAAACCTGTATAGAAACCCAGGTAAATCAGCCAACAAAAAAGAATTTTGTCGTGCCTGGCCATCTTTTTCTGAAAAAGCAGCAATGCAAAAAAAATAGCGTTGAATCCCGCGATTAAAAACAGGTAGTGCATCTTTTAAGCTGGATAAAGAATGTAAGAAAACCCCACAACTTGTTTTCGAGGACTAATAATCAGAAGAGCAACTCTTACTTAAATACCTGGTCAATCCCCGAGAACCCCATAAAGGCCATTGCGATAATTCCGGCAGTAATCAGGGCAATAGGAATACCCTGCATGGCTTTTGGAACTTTGGTCAGGGAGAGTTGTTCCCGGACACCCGAGAAAATAATCAGGGCCAGTGCAAAACCGAGCGAAGTAGCAATGGCAAATACTACCGATTGCAGCAGGTTGAAATCTTTTTGAATAACCAAAATTGCAACACCCAGAATAGCACAGTTGGTGGTGATTAACGGCAGAAAAACCCCTAACGCCTGGTACAATGATGGCGAAACCTTTTTCAATATAATTTCTACCATTTGTACCAAAGCAGCAATAACCAAAATAAAAGAGATGGTTTGCAGGTATCCCAGGCCGAAAGGATCGAGAATCCCTTTTTGCAGCAAGAAAGTGACAATGGTGGAAATGGTCAGTACAAAAGTAACGGCAAGGCCCATGCCGATGGCGGTATCTATTTTTTTAGACACACCCAGGAAAGGGCAGATTCCCAAAAATTGCGAGTAAACAATATTGTTTACAAAAATAGCAACTATTATAATTCCGATATATTCCATAATCTTCTTTTGTTTTGAGTTTCGCGTTCTCAGCGAAGTTTTTCAATAGGCAACCCAGTTCTACTTTTTCTGCAACTTATTAAACGCCGCGATCAGAAATCCCAGTACGATAAACGCACCCGGTGCAAGCACAAAGATGAGTGAACCAAAATTTTCCGGATAGATGGATAAGGAAAATACTTTCCCGGTTCCCAGTAATTCACGAATAGCGCCCAACAATGTGAGCGCCAGGGTAAATCCCAGACCAATACCGAAACCGTCGAGAGACGATGCCAAGACGTTGTTTTTGGACGCAAACGCTTCAGCACGTCCTAGCACTATACAGTTTACCACAATAAGTGGAATGAAAATCCCCAGGCTCGCAGCTAAGGCTGGAACGTAGGCGTTCATCACCATCTCCACCATTGTTACGAAAGCGGCAATTACCACAATGAATGCCGGAATGCGCACCATATCGGGAATAAGGTTTTTTAATGCAGAGATGGCTGCATTGGAACAAATCAACACAAACATGGTTGCCAATCCCATACTCATTCCGTTGATTGCTGAACTGGTTGTTGCCAGGGTAGGGCACATTCCCAACAAAAGCACAAACGTGGGGTTCTCTTTAATAAGCCCGTTTACAATGACTTTTAAGTTGTTATTCATGACTCTCTCCTCCTTCCTCTTCCTGGTTGCTGTCAGGATTGTTTTGTTTTGTGGCACTTGAATCAACATCACTTTTCTTATAAACCATATATGCTCTGTTTATGGCTTCCAGGAAAGCACGCGAGGTGATGGTGGATGCGGTGATGGCATCGATTTGTCCGCCGTCTTTTGAAACACTTAAATTTCCTTCCGACAGGTTTCTGCCAACCACAACCTGATTGGGCCTGGCTGTATCGCGAAACCAGTCATTCATCTTTGATCCCAGTCCCGGAGTTTCGGCGTGCGAAAGAACAGCGTAATTGACTACCCTGTCTTTGGTGTCAAAACCCACCATTAACTGTATATTTCCGCTGAATCCGTTGTTAGAATAAGTGTTTATAGCAAAACCGACAACCTCGTCACCTTTTTTGGCAGGATAAACCAATAACGAGTCGCCATTGGGTGTCGCCATTTTGTAGGCTTCTTCAACCGGATTATTGTCGAATTCGGGAACCACTTCTTTTATTGCGTTTTCTAATTTTAATGCCTTGGCTGCTGCTATGGGTTTGGCAGTCATTTTGTTCACTTGCGCCAGTAAAACCGCTACCACTAAACTGATTATGGATAACGAAAGGAACATATTTTTGAATGTAGATTTTAATTTAGCCATTTTTCACTACCTCCCCGAATCTTTTTGGTGTTGTGTAATTATTGATCAGCGGAGTAAAAGCGTTCATCAGCAAGATGGCAAATGAAACCCCTTCCGGGTAAGCACCCCACAATCGGATAGAAACAGTTATCAATCCGATGCCTACGCCATAAATGAGCATCCCCGACTTTGTCATTGGCGACGTTACATAATCGGTTGCCATAAAGATGGCTCCCAGCATTAACCCTCCTGAGAACAAGTGGATAAGCGGGTTGAACATCGGAATAGGATTAAAGATAAACAAGATTCCCGTAAACAGGGCTACCGACAGGATAATCGATACCGGGATGTGCCAAGTGATGATTTTTTTCCACAACAGATACGCCAATCCCAACAAAAGAGCCAAAGCGCTCATTTCCCCGATGGACCCACCTTCAAACCCCAGGAACATATCCTTTATTGCAGGCAATGAATCGGGATTGAATCTCAGGTTTGATAAAACGGTTGCCGATGTTACTGCATCCGTTGTTGAGCCAACACTAGGTGTAGGCCACGTGGTCATTTGTGCCGGAAAGGAGATCAACAGGAAGATACGCCCTGCAATAGCAGGATTAAAGATATTATTTCCCAATCCGCCGAACGACATCTTTACCACACCGATGGAAAAAAGTGCCCCAAGTGCCAAAATCCACACCGGTAGGTTGGACGGTACGTTGAATGCCAGTAATACACCGGTGATTATGGCAGAACCATCGAAAACCGAAGGCTCCGTTTTCAGGATGAACCTGGCAATGAGGTATTCAAATCCCACACAGAATAATACCGACAGAGCCGTGATTATCAAAGCATCCAGTCGGAACACATATATTGCGACCAGAAACGCCGGGATAAGTGCGATCAGTACGCCGTACATGTTTTTTTCGATACTGTCTCCACTGTGCACATGCGGTGATGGGGAGACGATTAGTTTGTTGTTCATATTACCCCTGAATCCCCGGAAAGGGAATTGAAATATTATTTATTTGTTAGTATTTAGTTCTAATTTTTGCCGTTCTCAAATCACAAAACCGAAATCAGTTTTTTCTTGCTCTGATGTTCCCCATCACCTTGCCTTTTCCCAGGCGGATATAGTCGAGCAGAGGACGGTCGGACGGACAGGTATAGCTGCAAGAGCCGCATTCGATACAATCGGTTATGCGCCCTTTTTCGGCCCTGTCCCATTCACTGTATTCTGTCAGAGTCATTAAAAGTGTCGGATTTAAACCCATCGGGCATACATGTATGCACTTGGTGCAACGGATACAGTCTTTCATCCTGTCTCGTTTCGACTCGAACGTGGGGATAATCAGTATTCCCGAGGTACCTTTGGTTACAGGAATTTCCACACTCGCAATGGCTTTTCCCATCATAGGGCCGCCACACACTATTTTTCCGGTTGTTTCGGGCAACCCTCCTGCTATATCGATCAGGTTGTTTACGGGAATTCCCACCCGGGCAAGCACGTTGCACGGGTTTTTGACATCTTTTCCGGTAACGGTGACTATGCGCTCCACGAGCGGTTTGTTTTTCTGGACAGCTTCGTAAACGGCAAAAGCTGTTCCCACGTTTTGCACGACCACGCCTACCGAAATGGGAAGCGCGCCGCTAGGGACCTGACGACGAACAACGGCATCGATCAGCTGTTTTTCACCGCCTTGTGGATATTGTACCTTTAACGGTTGTATGGTAATTCCCGGGTACGATTTGGCTGTAGTAGTGAATTTGGAGATAGCGTCTTTTTTGTTGTTCTCGATACCGATGACCGCTTTGTCCACGTTGATGGCTTTCATCAGTATGGTTGTTCCTACCAGTATTTCTTCGGTTCTCTCCATCATCAGCTGATGATCGGATGTGAGATAAGGCTCACATTCAACGGCGTTAACGATAAGTGTTTCGGCTTTTGTTCCTGGTGGTGGAATCAGTTTTACGTGAGTGGGAAAAGTGGCACCTCCCATACCCACTACACCAGCCTCGGAAATCTTGTCGATAATTTCCTTTGAAGAAAGTGTACATTCTTTTACCAGAGTTTCAGAACAATCAATCTTTTCCTCCCACTGATCACCTTCAACTTGAATAAACACGGCGTCGCGTTTATATCCGCTGACGTCAAGAGCTTTATCAATTTTAAGTACAGTCCCCGAAACAGACGAGTGAATGTTTGCAGATACAAACCCTACCGTTTTTCCGATAAGGGTCCCTACTTTCACTTTGTCGCCTTTTTTAACCACAGGCTGGCACGGAGCGCCAATGTGCTGGGTAAGCGGAATAATAACTTGTGCAGGTATGGCAATGGGTTGAATTGCTTTTCCGGCGGAAAATTTATTTTCTTTAGGGTGGATTCCCCCGATACGAAATGTTTTTAACATAGAACTCCTGGATCTCCTTGATGAGAACTTTTTTGGGATGAGTTTTTTATTTGAATTAAGCGTTTACCGTCGCTTCTTCCTTAACAGCAGGAGGTGTTTCTTTCCTCGGCGGGAAGTTGAGCTCCAATATCGAGTTTGTTGGACAAACCGGAACGCACTTACGGCATAAACGACATTTGTCATCGATGATGAACGCCAGGTTATTTTCGATCGTAATGGCTTCAAACGGACAAGCCTGTTGGCATTTGGAGCAACCGATACAAGCTACATTACAAGCTTTCCTGGCAACAGCGCCTTTGTCTTTGTTTACGCAACTGACATAAATACGGCGCGATTTAGGGCCCTGCTTCCGCAACTCGATAATGTCTTTCGGGCAGGCTTTAACGCAAGCTCCGCAGGCAGTACATTTGTCCTCCACCACTTCGGGCAGCCGGGTTATAGGATTGATATGGATGGCATCAAACGTGCACGATTCTTCGCAATCGCCTAATCCCAGGCATCCGAACGAGCAGCCGGTGTCTCCACCGTAAAGCGCTGCAGCAATGGCGCAGTTGGAAGACCCATCGTATAAATTCAACTGCGGACGTTCATCGCACGAACCGCTACACCTGACAACCGCAATCTTTTTTGCGGAGGTGGCAACCGTTTTTCCCAATATTTCGGCAACCTTGTCCATTGTTTCTTGTCCGCCAACAGGGCAGTACAGATCGTCCATGGTTTCGGCCTTCACGCAAGCATTGGCAAACGAGGCACATCCCGGGAAGCCGCATCCCCCGCAATTGGCTGCAGGAAGCGCTTCCTGCACCTCTTCGATACGGGGATCCTCTTCCACGTGAAATTTTCTTCCCACAAAATAGAGAATGGCGGCGCTTCCGGCTCCGATTGCTCCTAATGTGGCTACAGCAGAAAGTAATACACTCATATTCTAAGTATCAATGGTAGTTTTTGATAGTAAATTTAAAAGAATTGGCCATTTTATGACGTAAAAAATAAAGTACCAGGTAATAGGGCACCAATGCAAGGATGGAAGCGGTAGCGGCTTCCGTTTCTCCCCACTTCCAAAAAGAGGTGGCAAGTATTATTGTCAGAACAAGAATAAAAACAGGAATAACAAAAGCCCACAAAACCGCTTTATAGCCCATTGATTCTTTTCCCTCAATAATTACAAGGTCATTTATCTTATATTTCCCCGTAACATCCGTCACTTCTACCACTTTCTCCTTCGAGTCTGCCGCCATACATGCTCCTTTCGCATGACAGGTACTGCAAGCCGATTGTTGTATGATTTTAACGGATATTTTCTTGTCCGATATACTTGTTATGATTCCCTGGTGTTCAATCATAAAAATGACTTTCTGTCATCTATTTCCAGAATGACGCTGCAAAAT
Organism: Petrimonas sulfuriphila; assembly: GCA_038561985.1. Classification (NCBI taxonomy): domain Bacteria; kingdom Pseudomonadati; phylum Bacteroidota; class Bacteroidia; order Bacteroidales; family Dysgonomonadaceae; genus Petrimonas; species Petrimonas sulfuriphila. The sequence goes on from CP073276.1 coordinate 2,320,392, forward strand.
TAGGTATAATTTTTGTGATTTTGTTGCTTGTTTCTGTTATTTAACGATTGAGATATTTTCTCCTTCAGAAAAATGTCGGATATAATTCTTATTTTTGTGATCGATAAAGTCATCTATTGACGGATTTTATTCGCAGGCTAGAGCAATTAAACGGTAAAAGAACAAAACATATAATAATGAAAAAGACACTTTTATTCCTCTATTTCGTAAGCAGCATTTTGCTGTTAAATGCACAAAATTACACATTAAAAGACATCGTCGAAGGCCGATTTACGGCAAAAGATATCCGGCAGATGGAATCTTCGGCCGATGGGATGCATTACTACCAGATGGACCCGGGAAACACGGCGGTTATTAAGTTTTCCTATACTACCGGAGATGCGGTGGATACGCTTTTCAACACGCGTCGGGCACGAGAATGTACTTTTGACACATTTCAAGGATTTCTGGTGAGTCCGGATGAAAACAGGGTGTTGGTTTACAGAGAAAAGGAACAGATCTACCGCCACTCGTTCAAGGCAACTTATTACTATCACGACGTCCGTCGCAACCTGGTACGTAAACTTACGCAGAATCCTTCCAAACAGATGATCCCTACGTTTTCTCCCGACGGGAAAATGCTGGCTTACGTGAGCGAAAACAATATCTGGCTTGCCAAATTCGATTTTGATACAGAATCTCAGGTTACCAAAGACGGTGAAACCAACAAAGTTATCAACGGAGCCACCGATTGGGTTTACGAAGAAGAATTTGCTACCACCCGGTTAATGGAATTTTCACCCGATAGCAAGTTATTGGCTTTTGTTCGTTCAGATGAGTCGCAAGTCCGTCAATATCAGTTTCAAACTTTTAACCAGGAACTTTATCCCGGGTTTTATACCTACAAATACCCCAAGCCGGGCGAGAAAAACTCATCAGTAGAATTGCGTGTTTTTGATATCGATGCCCGTACGACCCGTAAAATGGATGTCCCTTTGGATCTAGACGGTTATATACCGCGGATAACTTTCACCGGAAATGCCGAAGAACTGGTGGCTATGACCCTGAACCGCAATCAGAACCGGTTTGATATGTTTTTTGTAAATCCAAGAACAACAGTTGCTAAACTCATTCTTAGGGAAGAAAACAAATATTACGTTGATGCTGAACTGCTCAACGGAATCCATTTCTTACCCAACCGTTTTACATACGTGTCGGAAAAAGAGGGATACAGCCATATTTATATTTACGGTTACACGGGAACGTTGCAAAAAAAGCTGACTACGGGCCCTTTCGATGTGACAAATCTCCTGGCGGTGGACGCGCAGACCCAAACGGTTTTCTATGAGGCTGCCGATGAAAGTCCCCTTCGCCGGAATATCTACAGGGTAAATATTGATAAGGGTCAACCGCAAAAGCTATCCGTGCGGCAGGGTTATAATAATGCGTCGTTCAGCAGTAACGGCAAGTTTTTCATCAACCGGTTTTCGGATACCCATACACCCACCCTCATTACTGTACATGACGCCACCGGTAAGGAACTTCGCGTCCTCGAAGATAATAAGCAGGCGGCGGCCCTGTGGACATCTGCACAATTCCCTAATAAAGAGTTTATCAGCATCCCTGCCGCCGATGGCATCACACAGTTGAACGGTTGGATTATTAAACCCCGTAATTTTGATGCCTCTAAAAAATATCCGGTGGTTATGATACAGTACAGCGGCCCTAATTCGCAGCAGGTGCTGGACCGGTTTGGTGCAGACTGGCACTACGCTCTGGCGAACGAAGGTTTTTTGGTTGTATCGGTTGACGGACGGGGAACCGGCGCGCGCGGCGAAGAGTTTCGAAAGCAAACCTACATGAATTTGGGTATAAAAGAGTCGGATGATCAGGCATCCGCTGCACGCTATCTGGCTACACTTCCTTATATAGACGGTAGCCGTATTGGCATCTGGGGTTGGAGTTACGGAGGCTACAATGTTTTGATGAGTATGAGCCGGGGGAATGGTGTTTTTAAAGCAGGAGTAGCCATTGCACCTGTGACTGATTGGCGGTTTTATGACACTGTTTATACCGAACGTTTTATGCGGACACCGCAACAGAATGCATCGGGATACACTGCTGGCTCGGCGGTTGCTCTTGCTTCGCAGTTACAGGGAAAGTTGTTGCTCATCCATGGAACGACCGATGATAATGTCCATTTTCAGAACGCCATAGAGTATTCGCGGGCATTAATCGCTTCCGGTAAACATTTCGACATGTTTTACTTTCCCGATAAAGATCATTTTATCTCCGGCGAAAACTCTCGTTTGTACCTATACGAAAAAGTAATTGAGTTTTACAGGAAGAATCTGTAAAACGTATGTAGAAACTTGTGTACCCGTACAATTGTAGTGTGGTGCTTGTCCTGACGGAGTGATGGTTAGTCGTTCCGTCAGTTTTTTATGACCTGAGGGAAAGCCGTAATTTTTTGTATCCCTAAAACAAAAAACTCAGCTGGGTGTTATTATGACAGGTTTAAAAATTGATTTAAAGCAGTTTTGCATCAGGATACAATGAAGCAATTTCTTCAAAACAGTTTCTGAATCACGATTTTTTTTAAGCTGATCGAATTTCGATTATGGGAGAAGGCAGTATAATCATAAAACAATTTAGAAACCCAGCCTACGGACTCGTTCCGTTACTTGTGTTTACGATTCTTTTAGGATGGGTAAATGCAGGAACAGCTATGTGTATTGCGTTGGGATTATCATTGGCAGGTGTTTTCCTGGTTCGGAAACACAGCCGGATGTTGTATGATATCTCGGCCATCACGTTTTCCGTTGCACTTTTATTGCTTCTTTTTTATCATCCGCTTGATACGTTTGGAAAATTTGTGATTGTTGAAGTAATCTTTGTTGTAGCATTGATTATATCCCGTTTACTTCGTACCCGGGTAATATTGTTGCTGTCAAAAAACAAAAAACCCAACGTCAGGAACTACCTGTCGGAATCTTTTCGGGTTGCTTTTCAAGTACAGTATGCGTTCTTTTTCCATTTGTTACTGATATTGGTATATTTTACCGTTTCAACAATCAAGACTCCTTGGATAAGTAAACAGGAGATTATACTGATCGCGCAACTTATCCTGCTGACCATAATCTTTCTGAAGGTTATCCGGTTTTTGTTCTTAGATAAAAAACTGCGAAAAGAGGAATGGCTCCCCGTGGTAACAGAATCGGGAGAAGTTACCGGGAAAGTGGCGAAATCCGTTACGAAAGAGATGAGGAATAAGTTTATGCATCCGGTGGTGAGGGTGGCATTGATAAGTAACGGCAAAATTTACTTGAAGAAGCGCGATGCTTCCCGATTACTAAACCCGGGAGCCCTCGATTATCCATTTGAAAAATACATGCAGTATAATCACGATATAAATGAAGCGGTCCATAACACGATTAGTAAAGAAATTGGAACCAAGGATATTCCATTACGTTTCTTGCTTAAATATATTTTCGAAAACAGCAACACCAAGCGTTTGATTTTTTTGTACGTTTCTATTATCGACGATGAGGAAAAGTTCAACAAATTGCAATTGCGGGACGGAAAACTATGGACAGAAAAGCAGATTGAAGATAACAGAAACTCTCATATTTTCTCCGAATGTTTTGAGCTTGAGTTTGAATACCTGAAGAATACAGTCTTGCTGAATTATAAACTAAAACCTGCTGAAACGTCGTGTTGAAACATCCTCAACTCCGCCTTAATCTAAGTTAAAATGCCTTTTTCCCATCCTTAAAAATTAAATTTTTAGTAATATTGCACGTTTAACCGACACTATCGGTAAAATCAAATGAAATTAGCAAAGAAAATTGTCCGGATTTTTGCCATTATTATCGTTTGTGTAATAGTATTGAATATTATACTTTTTCTGACATTCAATATCCCATCCGTTCAAAAATTTGCTGCTGATTTTGCTATTGGGAAACTTAAACCCAAAGTAAAAACCGAAATGTCCATTGACAAGATTCGGATCAAACTCTTTAATAGTGTTGAAATCGGAGGTTTATATGTAGAAGACCAGGAGAAAGATACGTTGTTGTTTGCCGATAAATTATCCGCGCGCATAAATATCTGGAATTTATTGGACAATCATTTGTCTATCGAGTCGGTCCGTTTGGATAATTTTACCGCAAAAGTATATAGGGAATCTAAAGACACAACTTTTAACTTCCAATTCATCATTGATGCATTTGCGCCTACCGACACGTTAAAAAAGAAATCCGAAAAAGCTCCCCTTAAGATTTCCATAAACGACATTAAACTTTCCAACGGGACGCTGCGTTACGATATCCTTTCAAGGCCGGAAGCTCCGGGAAAGTTCAATCCCGATCACTTTTTCGTAAAAAACTTCAATCTCAATGCGGACATTTCATCGCTCGACATCAAACATCTTGTCGCGGATATCCAAACCTTGAGTTTTGATGAACAAAAAGCGGGAGTAAAAGTGTATGACCTACAGGGTATGGTTCGCTCAGACGGCACAAAACTGTGGAGCGACAGACTCTCGCTCACGCTGAATAATTCTCACTTGGATGTAAGCAAAGCCGTTTACGATATAGACAGCAAAGCATTTAACCTTACGGCTAAAAGTGATTGGATTGATCCGAAAGACGCGGCTGTTTTTTCAGATAAGCTCACGCACCTAAGCAAGCCTTTTGCTTTTGATGCCGATTTGGAAGGGAAAATTCCACAAGCTGAGATTAAAAACCTGACAGCCAGGTACGGCAATCAAACGGCTTTTACGGTGAATGGACTGATATCCGATTTCTCAAAATACGGAGATGCCGATATTAGTGTGGATATCACTAATTTCAGAATGAGCGTACAGGATTTGCAGGATTTTATCCGTATTGGTGCACCTGCTTTTGTACTTGGCCCACAACTGGAATCGTTGGAAAATATAGAGTTGACGCTGAAAGCGAAAGGCCGTATGAGTAATTTCAATGTTGTTACTCAGGTAAACACATCTCCCGGAAGCTTTTCGTTTAATGGAAAGGGTAGTACCGACAGCAAGTTCGAAAATATCAACGTTGATGGCCGGCTGGTAACCGAAAACCTGCAAATCGGTAAAATAATAGGTGAAGAAATTGGCGTTGATGATCTTTCTCTCCATACTTTTGCCGAAGTAAATATCAAGAAAAATGAACTACCAAAGATATCTATCGATGGCAATGTCGGATCGGTATTTTACAAAGGCTATCCATATCGGGATTTGACTGTAAGTGGCGTCTACAACGGGAATGACAATAGTGTTGGTGGCCGGGTGTTTACGGATACCGAAGACAATAAACTCGATTTATACGCTAATATTGGTTTTGGAAATCAAATGAGGTTTGATGTACAGGGAACCATCGATAAACTTTTTCTATCGCCGCTTATAACGGTTGAAAAGTGGGAGAATCCTTACCTCACTGCCCGTATTAATGGAAAACTTCAAGGGCAAAACATTGATGATCTCGAGGGAAATGTGGTGATTGACAGTACTTCCCTCTACGATGCCAATTTTATTTACAACCCAGGTCCGATTTATCTTCAGGCGCTTTCGGCTGATGAGGCGGGTGAAAAGAAGATACAGGTACTTTCCTCCATCGTAGAAGGAGAAATATCCGGGAATTACAGTTTTGCAACTATCGGTACCGAGTTGATGAATGCCCTGCATCCACACTTACCTACGTTGATAAAAGAACCTCCAAAAAAAGCAGCGGAGGTAGGGACGAATTTTTTCAGGTTTAATTTTTTACTGAAGAATACCGAAGATATTTCGTATGCCTTGTCGCTTCCCTTTATAAACGTTGAACCAGCAACCGTTACCGGTACTGTGGATATGGTAAACTCAAAATCGGTACAGTTAAGCAGCCATATTCCGCGATTGATGTTTGGGCAAAACGAAATCCGCGAGAGCAAAATAGATGTAAATCTAGGTGTGTTATCGGGAGCACGTGTAAATGCTAATACCTATCTTGTACAGGAAAACGGTCATATTAATGCAAGGTTGGATACCCGGGCAATAAGTGATTCAGTTATAAACATATTGCATATCAATGTAAATAACAAAGTGGCTAAAGCTGACGGAAGCCTGAATATATCTATGGGTTTCCGGCGTGATCTAGAAGATAATCCGGTATCGGATATTTCCATTAATTCCACTCAGGTTGTGTTTAATGGAAAGACAATCAGTATTGTCCCTTCATCTGTTGTTTACGAAAAGGAAAAAATTACCGTAAACAATTTTGAAATACGGGAAAACGAAATGTTATTGTTGGGAATAGATGGTGTGGCATCGAAAAAACGGGAAGATGCCATTCGGGCGTTTTTCAACAATACTGAAGTAGAAACCATTTTGGCCGCATTTAATATTTCAACGTTTAAAGGCTCAATCAATGGGGGAGTGATTGTTAACCAGGCTTTAGCAGACCCACTTATTCAAACGGACAATTTCAGAATTGAAAATATACGAACCCAGACGGATACCATCGGAACACTAGCTATTGAAGGAAACTGGGACGTGATTAAAAAAGGACTTTCGTTAGATGCCAGTATAAAGAACAACGGTGATAACTACCTTGCCGTTGCCGGATTTGTACCTATGGGTAGTGAAAATCCAATGGATGTGGATATAAAAATAAACGATTTGCCGTTAGCCTGGGTGCAGCCTTTTGCGGTGTCTACCTTTAGTCAGCTGTCGGGAACAATAAACTCCAATATAAACTTTTCCGGCAAAACAAATGCTCCTATAACTGAAGGTTGGCTAGGTATTGACGAAGGAATAATGACGGTTGCATTTACGAACGTGACATACAATGTATCAGATACCATCAATATTTCGCCAAAAAATATCGGTCTTAATAATTTGGTTATTAAAGATAACAATAATCATGAGGCTCGCTTGAACCTCTCGTTAAGCCACAATAACTTTGATGGAATGACATACAATGTCAGTGTATATATGGCCGATTTTCTCTTGTTGAATAACGAGCAAAGGACGGATGAAATAGCTTACGGTACGCTGAGATTAAGCGGAGACATCAACATAAACGGCTCCTCGTCGGGAATATACGGAAATGCAAATTTGAAGAATGAAAGCCGGTCGAATATCAGGATTGAATTACCACAAACCGCTCAGGCAGAAAAGTACAGCGGTATCATTTACATAAATACTCCGCAGGATGTGGATACGCTTTCGTTTCTTAGAAAAAGAGAGAACGATAACGTGAATGCACGCATCAATACACGCCTGAGTACGGGCATTCCTATTAATATACAAGCAATTTTGAATTTAAATCCGCTGCTTGAAGCAGGAGTAGTGATCAATCCGACAACGGGAGATGCTTTGGAGATCAAGGGATCTGGACAGATTCGTGCTAATTTCGATTCTAGGGCCGTGCCGTCCGTTCGTCTGTATGGTGATTATGTTGCCGAGGAAGGAAAATTCAAATATAATTTTCAAAACCTTAAGACCATCGATTTTAATATTCGTGAAGGAAGCACGGTTACTCTTGTCGGAGACCCGATGAGTACGCAATTTAATATTGCTGCATACAATCAGGTAAATGCTGATTTAGCCACGCTCAGCGAAGGCTTCACTACCCAGCTTTCCAATACCCGGACTGCAGTTAACGCCCTGTTGGAGATACAGGGGAATCTGGAGCAGATGAACCTGAAATACGGGATAGATCTTCCCGAGGTTTCTAACGATGTGCGGCAACGATTGAACAGTCTGATCAGTACCGACGAGCAGAAGAACCGCCAGTTTGCCAGCCTTATCCTGACGGGTGGATTTTTCCCTGCCGAGGGCTCCTTGGGTGTGGCTTTGGGTAACAATATGGCTGCTACGCTTGCCGCAGGTCAGCTTACCAAAGGATTGGATGCGCTTCTTGCCGGAGCCCTGAACGATAACTGGACCATAAGCACCAACCTCCAAAGCCGGGATGGAAGTTTTGAAAGTGCTCGAATGGGGTTGGATCTTTCCACACGTTTACTTGATGACCGGCTTCGAATTTCAACAAATCTCAGTTATGGAGACAAAGCAACCACCGCGAGCGATCAGGCATTTATGGGAGAGTTTGAGTTGGAGTACGATATTAATAACTGGCTGATGATACGTGTCTACAACAGGGCGAACCAACGATTCTCCAAACGGGCGCCCACTACACAAGGAACTGGGATTGTGGTGACACGGGATGCCCGAACCTTCAGGGATTTGTTCCGGTTTAGTTTCAGAAAAAAAGAGGATTAGAACAAAGAGCAAAGAACAAAAATAAACAGATGAAATATTCTTTCTGCATATTCCTTGTTTTACTGTTGATTTCGTGCGATGCCACAAAAAAAGTGCCGAGCGGAAGCTACTTGCTGAACAAGGTCGAAATAGATACAGATACCAAAGGAGCCAGTGAGTCGGACCTGAAGCCTTACCTTCGGCAAAAGCCTAACTCGTCGATGTTTATTTTCGGGAAAATAAAATTGCATGCCTATAATATTCCTGAGAATGACTCCACATGGCTCAATCGCCAGTTCCTTAAGTTTGGCGAACCGCCTGTGTTGTACAGCGACCGCCTCACCGGACTTTCGATGGAACAGATCAGGCTGCAGCTGGGTAATAAAGGATATTTAAATGCAGAGGTAGATACGGTAGTAGATAAGAAAGATCGGAAAGCCAGTGTGACTTATAAAGTTACAGGTAATGACCCTTACCTGGTCAGAACCTTCAGGGACTCTATCTATTCTGTCGATAGCACAATATACAAAATACTGGATGAAAAGAAGCTCTTGAATGTGATAAAAGAAGGAGATGCTTTTGATCTGGAGGTACTGGAAAACGGACGAATAAAGATAACCAACGAACTGAGAAACAACGGATATTATAATTTCTCCAAGGAAAACTTCTATTTCCTGGCCGATACCACTGTCGGCACCCATCAGGTGGATTTGACACTGGGATTGAATAATCCTACGGACAGTACTTTGCACAGCAGCTACAGGTTTGGAGAAGTGATTGTAAATAACGGAGTCAGTTCTACCATTCTACAGGACAGTTCCAAGCATTATCTGTTGGATACCGTTCAATACAGGGATGTGAAAGTCGTACAGGAACGGGATAAGTTTATGCGTCCAGCAGCTATTTTTTACAATACCTTTATTCGTCCCACTAGGGTTTATTCCGATCAATTGGTTGAGAGAACCTATTCCTCGCTGAACCGTTTGGGCTCGGTAAGTCAAACGGCAATCAATTTAACACCGGTTGTAGTAAACGATTCTAATTATATTAACGCTAATATTTCCATTTATCCGGGAAATATGCATTTTATGCAGTTTGGTATTGATGGAACACATGCTGCTGGAGACTTGGGTATAGCGACAGATGCAACCTACGAACATAAAAATATATTGAAGGGTGGGGAAACTTTTCGCATCAAGCTGAACGGAGCCTACGAGTTCATCACGGCATCCGATAGCGCCAGCCTTATTGATAAAAGTTATTACGAATACGGTGCGGAAGCATTTTTATCGATACCTCAGCTCCTGTTGCCTTGGGTGATGAAGCAATTGAGAGATCAACCTTCGGCATCTACAGAATTCTCTGTCGGAGTTAATTTTCAAAACAGGAGTGAATACCTGCGCCAGTTTTTCAACCTTTCGTCCCGCCTTCAGTGGGCTCGTCGTAACTGGCAGGTAACCAATGTGGTAGAGCCTCTGGATATTACGTATGTGAGAATGCCCCGGATGAGCGAAAAGTTCAAAAATGCGTATATGAACGATAGCATCAATCCCATTTTAAAAGCCAGTTATGAAGAACAGATGATTGTCCGTACAGCATACAACGTCAGCTATACAAACGTGTCTTCCGGACAGTTACCACCCCGGTTACCCTTTCGTGTGCGTGCCGGAATAGAAGTCGCGGGTTATCTTCCCCGTATAGTGGCAGCGATGGGTGGAACACGAAAGAACACATCGGGCAGGGAAATGTTTTTGGGAATACCTTATGCCGAGTACGTGAAAACCGATTTCGATTTTGCTCCTGCTTACCGGTGGAACGACAAAAATACATTGGCCGGACATATTGCGCTTGGTATGGCTTATCCTTACGGAAATTCCATTGTCCTGCCTTTTGAAAAACGATATTACGGCGGCGGGGCGAATGGTGTGAGAGGATGGAGTACGCGAACACTTGGTCCCGGAACTTATAACAACGATAGTTTAGGTTACGATTTCGCCAACAAGACCGGTGATATTAAATTGGACATGAGCCTGGAGTTTCGAAGAAAATTGACGAAGCTTTTTGAACTGGCCGGTTTTGTTGATGTTGGAAACGTATGGACGATAAAAGATTACAACTCACAACCCGGAGGTTATTTTAGTTGGAACAGTTTCTATAAAGAACTTGCAGCTGCATACGGAATGGGTATCCGGCTCGATTTGAATTTCCTCTTACTGCGCGTCGATCTGGGAATGAAAGCCCATAACCCAGCCTTGCCTGAAGGGCAACGGTGGACTATCTTCAGTCCCGATTTTCACCGTGACTTTGCCTTCCATTTTGCTATCGGATATCCGTTCTGATACCTGGTGCATAGTTTAACGATGAAGGAGGGCTGTCTGCGGAGCTGTTTCCCCACAACTTGTTTGGCGTTTTCCTCATTTCCAGTTCCAATATGCTCCCGTTAATGATATCGTCGTGAGTAAACCAAGGTTTGTTTAAGGTTTTTCCGTTTATAAACGCCTGTTGGATATAGATGTTCTCACCGGTGTTGCCTTTCGCAATTATCCTGAACACTTTTCCGTTCGGCAGATTTATTTTTATCTCGTTAAACACGGGGCTTCCTATATTATAAACCGGGATGCCGGGTGTGACCGGAAAAAATCCCATCATCGACAAAACTACAAAAGCCGACATTCCTCCACCGTCTTCATCTCCGGGTATGCCGAAGATATTGTCCAGAAAGAATGTGTCCAGTAACATCCTTATTCTTTTCTGGGTCTTCCAGGGAACTCCTAAATAATTGTAGATATAGGGAATGTGAAAACTGGGCTCGTTGCCCATAACAAATTGTCCTACAAGCCCCGATGCGTCGGGTTGAGTGAGCCAAAACCTGAACTTCGGCAATCCTAAATCTTCCCGGAAAAGCTGATCTAGTTTTAATTCTGCCGCCTTACGCCCGCCCATCAGTTCAAATAAGCCTTCAAGATCGTGTTTCACATCCCAATTGTAAGTATAGGCATTGTTTTCGGTAAAATACTCTCTTCCTGCAAAACGGGGATCGTAAGGTTCAATCCAGTTTCCCCGTTTGTCTTTCGGCCACATAAACCCACTTTCTGCACGAAACACATTTTTATAGTTCTCCGCCCGTTTTAAAAAAAGGTCTCTTTCTTGCATCAGCTTTAATTCCGAGGCCAGTTGCGCGATACACCAGTCTGAATAGCTGTTGGCAGTTGTGACGGAAACGCTTTGTCGTTTTTCCCAAACGGTGTCTACTGTCGAAACGGTCTCTCTTTCCCCCGGAGGTAGTCCGGGCATATAACCGTTTTCGTTGTAAAAATCGTCCAACACTGTTTTTGGCCCGTTTCTCCACGGTATCAGTGTGGCGTTCAGGGAATTTTTCCTAAGCCCTTCGTAAGCTGTTTTCAGGTCAAAGTTTCTCAACCCTTTGTGCCATGCATCCGCTATCCAGGAAGCGGCAAAATTCCCGGTCATTGCCGGCCAGTCCCCCGTCGCCAAGGCAAATGAGGGTATATATCCGCCCTGCTTGTACATTTGGATATATGAGTTTATCTGGTCGATCTCTCTATCTGGATTCAATATCATGTGCAGAGGTTCCAGCGCTATGTAATTATCCCAAATCCAATTGTCTACGTAAAAAGGGGTGTCGGATGAATGAATCTTATTGTCGTAAGCACTGTAATAACTTCCGTACTCATTGATATCAACCATTCTTTCGTAAGAGCGGTATAAAGCCGTATAGAACACTCTTTTTTGTGCGTCGGATCCGCCCTTGACCTGTATTTGACTCAATGTCTTGTCCCAAACCGCATAGGCATTCTTTTTTACTTTCTCGAAGTCCCATTCCGGAATTTCTTTTAACAGGTTTTTTTTCGCTTGTTCAATGCTGATAAAAGAGATTCCATATTTGAAGGATACTTTTTTGTTTTGTTTTCCTACACCTGCTAGTAACCACATTTTATCCGATGAATTCCTGTATTCTTTGGAAACAATATCCGTATCAGTTTCTCCGTAAAAGAAGATTTTTATTCCTTCAAACTCTTCGAATCCCGAAACATTTCTGGAGTTGCTAACCCATATTTCTCCTTTGTCGTTGAAAATGCCGAACCTTAAATAATGATCCATGTTATTTTTGAAATGAACCTTGAAATAACCGCTCCGGCTTTGAGGTGAGAATTCAAGCAAATCGCCTGATTCCTCGAAGGAGGTGGTGTAGTAGTAGGGGCTGAGCTTTTCCTGAAAATAAGTTAACCGGGTGTTCCATGTTTCCGGATTCTTTTCACCGCTTAACGGCAGGAAGGCAAAAGCCAAGTGCCTTCGATGAGAAGTAAGGGTTAAAGGAAAATTACCTATTTGATCATCGAGATGGTCCCTTCGTTGGGGGAAAAACCTGAGCATGCTGTTGGGCAGGTGCACTGTCGGCCTCGTAGGCTCTAAAATAATTCCGACACCGCCAATCGACGGGTCTACGTAGGGCAGGTTGGATTGGGAAAAGCCTTTCAAAAAAAGGAAAAATAGAGAACTTAAAAACAGATACCTGAACATACTTGTAATTATTTAACGTTTGACGTTTATAGAACTTTTCACCTTTTCAGCCAATTCCTGATCAAATACCGGATCTATTCCGCACACTTTTTGCAATGTATAATCGATTCCCTGAGAGAGGAGTTTTTCAAAAACGATGTCCTGTTCCGACCTGTGGCCGTTTTCATCCGTTGCTTTAAAGAAAAAAGCGTACGACATGGCTTCCAGGATTTTGTCATAAGGCATTCTCAACGGGATGGCCAGACGGATTATTCCCATAAACCTGTCATCGGGGCCTAATTTTCTGGGAATATCCTGTCCAACCCGGAATAGGGTGTCTTTCAACGACCTGTTCCGAAACCTGAATAGTAAATCCTCAATGTGAACGGATAGATCTCTTGGTGTAAAATCGTCTGGATATATTTTCAAAAGAACGGCAGCAGACTGAAGCATAGCCTCCCTTGTAAACTCTATTACGTGTGTGTCTTCCAAAACTTCATAGAGGTAGGTAGAACCGGGATATTTAAAAAAACCATAATAAGCAGCAGTGGCATGTCCCAAATTATGGATAAATGCTTTTCTATCGACCCATGCCCTGATGTTTTCCTTAGGAGCCAACCCCATGACGTCCGGGACTTCGTTCCTGAATCCTTTTTTATCCAGGATCAACTGGTTGTAAGGCTCCGCAAAGACCGATAGAGGATCTTTCTTTATCTCTCCGGCAGTCATAAGGGGAACCATTTTTCCAATACTTGTTTCAACCAGTCCAACATAATCGTGTAGAGGGAAATCGTCCGGGAGATTGTCTTTAAGTTCTTTATAGATCACTTCATTTGCAGAACGCATGTTCTCAGCAATGATGATATCAACCGGACCATTTTCAGAACCTTGAAAACGCTTTATTAATCCTTTGGCAAGTGTGGGAATAATTTTCGGCAACGCATTCTTGCCAACCGATACCGCTATAATGGAAGTGTTTTTTACTTCCTCGGTCACAGCTTCTTGATTGGTACCGTTAATTGCCCTTACGTTGGATATGGTTATCCTTTCCTCTTTGTCTCCTTTAATCACGACGGCATATGACTTCTCGTGGTTTAATAATGAAACCAGTTCCTCATCGATATCGGAAAAGACAACTTCGTATCCCGACAAACCAAACAGTTGCCCGATAAAAGAGCGGCCTATCTTGCCGGCGCCAAAAATTAGGATGGATTTTTTTTCCATAAGTCGTTCGTTATTTAATCTGCTTTTTGTAGTCGTTAAGAACCGGCGTCATAAGTTCGTATTTTTCACCCGGATATTTTTCAAAATAGGTGCCGCCAATATATAAGCATGCGTAACTTCCTGATACTATGCCGAGTGTGGTGGCTGCCTCCAGGTCAAGTTTCATCTTTCCCTCGTTGAGTTGAAACATCAACGAGCCAATCACGCCGCCTACGAAATTATCTCCGCAGCCTGTTGTGTCTCCGTTATAAACCTTTTCTCTTATTCTCTTCGATATAGCGTCGGAAACGGGTAATTCCCGCATTTCAACCCTCCCGAACAATTCATTTCCTGCATACAGCAAAACATTCTTTGCCCCGTTGGTAATGATAACTGCACCTGTTTGCTTCTCAATAAAAAATTGCATGGCTTTTTCAATACTTTTTTCCCCGCTCAAGCGCAATGCCTCATCTCTATCGGTAATCAAAAGATCGATGTTTGGGTAGCTTTCATCGTTTTTTCCCAATGGCCACCTTTTATGTGGATTTGCCTTTTCATTCACGAAGTCGAAAACCGTGTTAACCAGTGTAATGCATCCGTTCTCCTTCGATTGTTGAAGCAACTCAACCAGATTGTCATGTATTTGCGGCACCAGAGCGCTCCCTCCGAATACAACAATGTCCGATTTGAAAAAATTGTTATCCAGGTTTTCGGGAGAATAGTCCCAGGCCGAGCCTATAGAGTTTACAAATACCCTTTCTCCGTGCCCGTTATCGTAACTGGGGTCGGAAAGGACATCGGTTGATGGAGTCAGGTTCCCCATTTGCTTGAAATGACTGATGTTTACCGGAAGTTTTTGCAAGGAGGATAACAGGAAACTCCCGTTTTCGTCAGGCCCGTGACACCCGTAGAACTTGATTTCACTATTCAATCCAAATGTGATCTGGGCAGCATGGATAAGGGCTACGATGCAGGGTCCTCCAACATTGATTTTGTCCGGCGCTCTCCCCGCTGTCAGTTCGTTGAGGATAACTTGAAAATTCTTTTTCGTGTACTCTTCAAATTCCTCTTTCAGTACCAGGTGTCCGGGACTAAGGCCTCCGTCTCCTCTTTTTTTCGAGGAATAAGAAAGAAAAGCATTGGAATAAAAAGATACGTTGTTGTACAGCCTGTCCACCAGGCAGCATCCTGTACCGGATACTGTTATTTTCTTTTTAAGCATTCCTGTTTTACGTTAAGAGAGAAAAGTGTTGTAATCGTTGACCAATAAATAGAGTGGCTTTTCATCTTCGACAATAGTCGGAAATCTTCCGATTATTTCGTGGAAACAGTTATCAGCCGAATCATCGTTTACCATGCTTACCTCCCCGACAAGTACCTTCCCTTTCCCCGGCTCGCCATAGAAGCGATGATACATACCCTGCTCCAGAGAAATACTTTCTCCCGGTGTTAAGACTACTTTTCCTCCTGCTTCCACCCACCCTTTTATACCGTCTTTCTTAAAGTGTACGTCCGTGGTATCAAGTTGGTTGTCAAGGGTAGAATTGTAAAGCTCGATAACCAGGTTTCCTCCGCCCCGGTTAATGATGTCTTCCATTTTTGACCAATGATAGTGCATCGGGGTTTCCTGATTTTCCTCCACGATCATTATTTTTTCGGCGTACGGCTTTTTGTCTACATTGAATTTTCCGTTTCTGATGGTAAACAGAAACAATCCCCGGCTGTGAAAATCTCCTGAACCGAAGTCGGTTATGTCCCATCCCAACATGTTGTTGAAAATTTCTTCCGCATTTTTTCTGTTTTCCCTCCACTCATCTATCGTCCAATAAGCCCAGGGAGGTAACAAAAAATTTTTTTCGTGTAAAAACTCTTTCGCTTCTCTTAAGATCTGATTGATTTCACTTCGTTTCATAAATATAAATTTGATGTTTTAGTAGATTGTATCTTTCAAAAGGGTTTTCCCCATTTTTTATTGGGATAAGGACCCAGTTCCAACTCAAGTTCTCCTCCGTTTAAAAAATCAGTAACAGGAAATTGAAAACGGGACCATTTTATACCGTTCAATATGGCGTGTTGAATGTATATGTCTGCAGGATTTTTCTTTTTTACAGAAATCCTGAACAGGGTGTTTTGTAGGGGATCTGCCAAAGAGGGAAACCTCAACACTATTTTATCGAACAGGGGGCTTGTGATCTCCAACTCGGGAAATTCACCCACACATCCGTGCAAATCGAATAACCCGATGGCCATTAACACCCCAAGCGCACCCAGCATTCCCTGATCTTCGTCACCGTTGTACCCGCTGTACGGATCCACTCCTCCAAAAGCTTTCTCCTTGACCTCGCGCACCCAGTACTGTGTTTTCCAGGGAGCTCCGGCGTGACTGAACAAATGAGCCATTGCCAGTGAAGGTTGGTTCTCATAATCAACCCAGGCAGAGCCATGTTCTCCGTGGGGAGCAATAAACCGAAAATCCTTTGCTTTTAAAAAATTTGACTCCAGCTTCTCGATGAATTTTTTGTTTCCTCCCATTTCCTGGATTAAACCTTCCATGTTTTGAGGAACATAAAAAGTATATGTAGCCGAACTTCCTTCAATAAATCCGGGGGAATTGAATTTCCCCTTTTCCACAACGGGCGTGAAATCCTTCAGCCATTCCCCTGAGACATGTCGCGGACGTGACCACCCGATTGCCGGATCGAAAACATTTCTCCAATTCTCGGAACGTTGTATGAAAAGTTTCCTGTCTTCGCTCTTTTTCAGTATCCCGGCCATCTGGGCAAGACACCAGTCCTGATAAGCATATTCAAGCGTCATTGCCGCTCCCTCGCGGTGAAAGCCCTCACCTCGCTCCCTGATCTCGATGGGTACATATCCCTTTTCGACGTACCAATCCATCCCGCCTCCCGAAGGATGCGGGCCTGCTTCGTAACCGGCCCTGTCCCTTATCCCTCCAGGGAAAGCATTTTTTCGGGCTCCGGTATAGGCACTAACGGGATCGAATGTGGCCCGTTTTGAAGACAACAGGGCGGCTATCAATGGGGTTGTGTGATCTCCCACCATGACATAGGAATAATTTCCCCCCCAGGAACAGCGGGCCATTGTCCCCGCATTCCGGTAGTAGTCAAGAAATGTTTCTACCATCCAGTTGCCGTATTCGGGATAAAGCAGTGTCCAAAAGATGTTCAGGTTCCATTGTCCTCCCCAAAGCCCGTCTCCTTCGATGAAGTGCCGGGTGGGCTTGTTATCGCTTCCCAACGGGAGTTTTCTTGCCACCGGATACATGCCTGTCCAATCCATATATGAACCATCTACATCGTCGGATATTCTTTTTGAAGCGGTATGCATCAAATCGGTATATAGCTTTATGCGCTGTTCCCGGGTCCCTCCCTCCACCAGTACCCGGCTTAAATAGTTGTCCCACGCTTCTGCGGCATCTTTTACCACTTTGTCAAAATTCCAATGCGGTAATTCTGAGCTCAAGTTCATCCTCGCATTTTCAGTGCTGACAAAAGAGATGCCTACCTTGATGCATATCTGTTCGTTGTTTTTCAATCCTCTGTAGGTTACGTATGCGCCGATGGTATCGCCGGATATGAGATTTTCTTCAGGGCGGATTATCTTTCGGATACCTTCCTTGTTTTTCTCCCAACCGTTAAAACTGTCAAATGGCTTGTCGAATTGAGCAACAAAGAAAATCAGGTAAGGTTTTTTTCTCCTGAACGTGGGGGAGAGGAGAGAATATCCTTCAATTTCGTTTGAACTGATTTTTCTTGCGTAGGCATATGATGTTTTTGTTGCCCCCAGAGCAGCGCTTAAATCAAAGATGAAGTGGGCGGTATCTGCTGCCGGGAAAGTGTACCGATGCATTCCTACCCTACAGGTAGCGGTCAGCTCCGCCGTAATTTGAGAATCTTCGAGAAAAACTTTGTGATAACCCACCTTGACCACCTCTTTGTCGTGACTGAATTCCGACTTGCTTGCTTCAAGCCCGAGGTACCCTTTACATTCTCCCACAACCGGCATTACCGGTATACCGGCAGTTTGTCCGTTGTGCACATGTGAGAAATTCAGGATATATTTTTCGTCGTATAAATACCCTGAATTCCACATCTCGCCGTGTTTCATATCGGGAGAGAGGGAGACCATCCCAAAGGGAAGTGCCGCAGATATAAAATAATCGTACCTGGATTTGTGCGTGTCAATCAAAGGGTTTGCCAAATCTGAAGGCCTTTCCTGACTCACGGAACGGAGGTGAGGAACGGCCATAACCGATAGAATAAGTAATATTTTTAACCTGTTCATGTTGATCTTTATTGCGTGCTGACTTTTTGTCATCCCAGATAATGTCTCTTGAACTTATACCGGATGTTTCTGTCTGTTCTGCCTCTTTCCCTGATAACCAGGTTTGAGTCCTCCAACCTGATGTTATCTACTCCGTTGAAATCTTCAGGGATCCTGGCCAGAAAGGCCAGAAAAGTCTTTTCAATCGTTTCTTGGGCATCGATAAACTCATACAGGTTCCGGTCAAAGATCTTCCCTTTTTTTGCCACTACCGTGAAAGGTTCGTGTAACCCGGTAGTGCCAAATTCCATACCGAAAGCTACAGGATTGCCGTTTTCCATGGATCGCCAAAAATTAATCCAGGGATAATCCTCAACTTTCCACAGATAGCCCAACATAACCCCCAGGGTGGGATTACTTGCGGTAACCCAGCCGTAAGTTTCACGTCTGTTGTAAATGAAAGAGGATACCCTGGGCCAGGGATCCTGAAAATGCCGCAGGTCTACTTTCCCATCCTTATGAACGGCTTCAGGCCAACACAGAACAGGTTCTTCCTGATGTAAACTTCCGTCTTCCTTGTCTTCAAATCCTTTTTCGGTATTGTTATCGAATAAGGTTTTCCTGTCGAGAAAAGGCGGCGCAACGGTGACGTGTTGAACTAGGTTGAACATGCGGCCATACTTGTTGAGGTTCCTGATTTTTTCCGAAACGAAAAATAGCGGCTCTTCTCCCGACAGACTGACCTGCCGGGTTATTTCCAGTCCCCCCATCGGTAAAGTGCAACACATAACGCATTCGTTAGAAGTGCTGGTAGCAGCATGGTTTATTAGTTCCCATCGTTGACTGTTCACTTCTCCGTGATGCGTAAACCCATTTGATTTTTCGGCTTCGGAAGGAGGCCCCCAACGGTCGAAACAAAGGAAATGGCCTTTAAAAGGAGGTTGTGTCTCGTCTTTAATCACCCAGTTAATGGGATTCAAAGGCTGATCTTTCAGGTGAAAATCGGAATAAGAACCGCCATCTAAATTTATCTTCAGCAAGACGTTGTTGTTTTCTAAAATGACCATGCTTATAGATTATTTGTCCGGTATCAACTTTTTACTCAGCGCTTCCAGGGAGATCCCCCGGGTTTCAGGTACTTTCAGTAATACCCATATCAGTTGCAGCACCATCATGAAGGCAAAGAAGGCAAATATGGGCCAGGGGTTTTCCCGGAAGACACCTCTTTCGGAATCCAAAAAAACAGGAGTGATCAACGTAATGAGGGCAGCAAAGACCCAATGTATACTCGCACCGAAAGACTGGCCTTTCGCCCGGATACCGGTTGGGAATATTTCCGAAATAAAGACCCAGATAACCGTGCCTTGTCCGATAGCGTGCGATGCGCAGAACAACAACAAAAAGACCAGCAGGACCATGGATCCGGCGTGAGTATAGAAACTCCACGCAACCATTACAAGGCTTATAATGTATCCGAATGAGCCGATAATAAGTAATTTTTTCCGGCCCAGCTTATCGATAAGGTATAATCCTAAAAAAGTAAAAATGATGTTTATTCCGCCAAGCAGGATGGAGTTCATTAAGGAGTCTCTAGCTGCCAATCCGGATCGTTCCAGAATCTCGGGAGCATAGTAGAGAATAAAATTAATACCCGACCACTGATTGAAAAAAGCGATGAAGAAAGCCAACCACAGGATACGTTTGTACCGGGGGATAAAAAGGGAAGATTTTTTACGCTTCATTTGTTCCCTGATATGGTTTGCAATGGTTTGAACCTCTTCTTTCGGATGATTAATCCCTAGCCGGGTAATTATTTCTTCAGCTTCTCCCTCCCTGTTTTTCATCACCAGCCATCTTGGACTTTCGGGAACAAAGATTACCAGCAGTGCGTAAACAAGAGAAGGTATAATCATAACACCCAGCATCCAACGCCAATCGTTTGCTCCGTCAAATCCCTTTAAAAAATAATTTGAAATATATGCTATCAGCAAACCAAATACAATGTTGAACTGATACATTCCGGTAAGCTTTCCCCTGTTTGCCGGAGTAGAAATTTCCGATATATAGATGGGGGCCACAACAGAAGATATTCCGATCCCCAATCCCCCGATAAATCGAAAGAAAGAAAAAGAATAGGGGTTTGTAGCCAATGCCGTTCCTATTGTTGATAAGCTGAACAAGATCCCGACGCTGAGCAATACTTTTTTTCTTCCGAATTTTTCCGTGGGAAACCCACCGAAAATTGCTCCGATCACGGTGCCCCATAAAGCCATGGACATGATAAAAAATCCATGAAATAGTGGGGAGGTGTTCCACAGTTCCTTAATGGGTAAATTGGCTCCGGAAATGACAACCGTGTCAAACCCAAAAATGAAACCGGCCAAGGCAGCTATAAGGGAAATACCGGTTAAATTAATTCTCTTTTCAGAAACTACTGTATTTAGGTTTTGCATACATCACTAATTTAAGTTTGTCCGTTAAGGTTTGATACCGATTGTTGCAATTTCATGGGGTTTTAACTGTACAGATAGGGTTGTACCTTGTAAGGCAGGTGAAGATACACCTTGGAGGGGCATTTCTATCAGGTTCAGCCTTCGTGCCGATGTTGCCGCAACGGGTAGATTAATAGTGGCGGTTGTTGCTTTTCCTTCAGTTTCCACCATTCTGATTATAAGTTCATTGCCCTCTTCGGATTGTTTGATGCCTGTTATTGCTATGTTGGGCTGGGCTACGGAGAAGAACGATTTTTCCTCGGGTTGTGTGGCGTGGTCTTTTATCAGAGCCAGCGAGGGAGGCTCTGCTGCCAGCACGGGAACATTGTAATCATCGCCTTCTACCCATACGCCATTCTTCCAATCTCCCGCGTGAGGATAAAGTGCATAACTGATGACAAATTTGCCGAGATTGGGATAGATGTCCGGACTGCCTGCGGCTCTCATCAGCGTAAGCCGTAGTTCCCCGTCGTGATAGGAATGCCCGTATTTGGTTTTATTTAGAAGGGCTATACCGGCTTGCCCGTCGGTTACGTCCACCCATTTTTGTGCGGGCACTTCCTGTCCGTCACCTCTTTCGGGATCAACACCGTAAACATTCGATTGGGAGGTGAGGTGTCTGGGCACGGCTCCTCCCTGAAACTTACCGTTTGCCGGCCTTTCAACCACATCAAAAGGCACCTGGCAATAAAATCTTGGAGCATCAAATGCCAGTGGAAAGTGAGCCCTTAGCATGGGTGAATCGGTTGAGTCTGTTCCGGTTTCAAGCCAATGCACTTCCATTTCGTATTCGATTCTCGGATAGGAACGGTAGATGTAGGTTCTTTCGGTGAAACTCGATTTTCCCCAGTATTTAACCGTTTCAATACATGCCCTTACCGGCCCGTTTTCTACTACCTTCACGCTTCTTACATCATCTACCTCTTCTTCTTTTACAATCTTATTCAAGGTCCATGATTTCATTCCCCCTTTCTTGTCTTCTAGATACATTTTGAGGCGATTCAGTTCTTTCCCTTCCTGAACATATTCTTTCCCGTTACGTTTGTCGTACAGACTTGAGATTGATCCGGTTTTCATGTTTACTTTTACCTCAAAGAAATCTGTTTCGAATGTGTTGTTTTCGAAAGGGATCGGTTCATTGAACGTGCCCGGCTGGGTCATATCCACGTAGAACGTTTTGTATCCTCCTGCCGGCATTTCGTCAACAATGAATTGTATTTTTGAGGTGAACCCCGGAGGAGTTACCTTGGACCATACAATTTGCGCGGGATACGTTTTTCCGGAAGCATCACGAACCAAAACAGTAGGATAATTTCCCTGGCCTTTATCGATGGGAGTAATGTTTTTTGACCCGTAATAATCGCCCCAGCTTGTCGATTTTACGGAAGCAGGTTGCGTGTGAGAATAGACGTTTGCTTCCACAACCGTTTTACGCGAGACTGGCTGCAGGTTAAATGCTACCACAGGTTGTCCCATGTTGGTCTGAAATTTTATTTCGTCGGCTGTTTTTCGGAAAGCGTTGTCCCTCAGTTCCGTCGACTTCCGGAGATTTTCCATATACCGGGCAACGGCTTCTTTGTTGGCTTCGTTGATAGCCGATCCGGGAAGAATATCGTGAAACTGGTTGAATGTTTGTGTAATCCAGAGGTCGCGTATTTCTTCAGCAGGGTAGTTGTCTCCTTTCAACCAGCGTAGCGTATTAAAAAACTCGTTGCTGTACAGCATGTTCTCGTTGTTACGGTTCCCTGATTTTATTTCCGATACGGTGGTGTAACAACCTTCGAATATAAACTGCATTTCACCGTGATGCGTTGGTTTGTCTTTGGCTTCAACGGCGCTTTTCTTAAAGAAATCTTTCGCCGTCGTAAATTTTACGGCAGGATAATCAGCCATCTTATCCAGTTGATGGACCATCTCTATGTTTGCCCGGGTGGGACCTCCTCCGTGATCTCCTACGCCGGTAATTTGCAGGATCCGGTGCCCTTTGGGGTCAAATTTGGTGAGTTCATCTTTCAGTTTCAAGTTAATGTCGCCGTTATAGGTGTCGTTTGCGTAGCAAAGGACTTTAGATAAATCAGTCCCTTCCCACCAGAATGTACCGATATAAGGTTTGCACCGGTGAAAATAGAAATAATTACATCCGGCCAATTTCAATATTTGAGGCATCTGCGACACATGGCCGAAGTTATCGGGTAGCCAGCCGATGGCTGCCATTTTTCCGAAATGTTTCTGGAAGTAGCGTTGTCCAAGTAAAAAGGAACGGGTTATGGCCTCACCGGAAGAAAGATTCATATCGCCTTCGGTCCACATACCCCCAACGGGTTCAAAGCGCCCCTCTTTTACGTAGTTTTTAACTTCTTCAAACAACGGAGGATCTACTTTTTCCACGAAGTTGTAAACAGAGGCCTGGCTCTGAATCATGGTATAATCGGGAAATTCCTTCATAAAAGCGACGGCTTGCCTGAGATTGTCGTTGCACATTTTCATGGTTTCGGAGTAAGTCCATAGCCAGTTCATATCCATGTGGGCATGTCCTACGACATGGATGGTATCTTTCTTTGATACGTCGGGAACAAGAGGTTCGTTGAACATTGCAAAAGAGGATAACGATACCCACGAAACACAAAGGGTGATAAGAATTGCTTTCATCGTATTCATTTTTTGATGATTTAGTTTAGAAAAACATTAAATTTCCACTTCAATAAATTTCACTTCATAAGGTTTTAACCGGATGGCTGATATCGGTTGTCCGGTTCTCTCTCCCAAGGAATTAATTTCGGTTACTTTTTTTATGGTTAGGGTTTGATCAGCGGGTGACAGCTTAATATCGGCCGGCAATCCTTCGAGTTCACGTAAATGCAGTATAATCGATTTTTTGTGAAAGGACGGGCGGATATTTATTACCAAGACGTTTTCGGGGCCATCGATTTTTAATGTTCTGAGCGATGCATTGCATAATTTGTTCTCTCCTGCGGGAAGGGTTCTGGTGGCAAAAGGATTTCGTTCTCCCCATGCGAATTTCGTAGCAAAAGCGTTGGTGGTATCGTTTGTAGAGGTAAGTTGATAACTCCAGCTAAAAGTTCCTTCCTGGTAAGCCCTGAAATTCGTAAACCAGTAATTGTTCATTACCCAGGAATAGAGCCAGGGAAGTCCTTGTTTGGGATAGCGTTCGAACTTACCCATGTTGAAATCGCTGAATTGCCACAGGGGAACTTCATTACTGACAACTACCACCTGGCCTTTGCTGCTCCGAACGGAAACGAAGTTTTGGGCGACATTCCAGTCGGAAGAAGAGCCCGGAAGCTGCTGGCCCTGGGTTAATATGCCTCCGGTTGTTTCGAACACAATTTTAGCCTCCGGTAAAGAAAAGGGAAAAGCTATGTACAATGCTTCGGGATCGGTGATTATCTCCTTATGTGCACTGTATTTAAATTCTATTTTTCGGGTATTGCGGTAAAGCCTTATTTCAAGTTCCAAGCCCTTTGTTGCCCCTTCCCCAGCGCCGCTGAATCCCGGCATGTCTGAAAATATTTTTATGCTTTCCCAAATAGTGCCCTGCACACCTTTTTCCACACTGATGTGGTCGCTCACGGCCCGGTGGAATGGGGGGGTGTCGCGTTTTTCGGATGTTTCCCTGATGGGTTGTCCCAAATGGTAGGGGTTGTTGCGGTCAACCAATTCGAGACGAAGCTCCTTGTCGAAAAGGCTTTTAACCGCACCGGTCTTTTTGTCCACTTCGATCCGGTAAAACCCGTTCTCCATAATTTCGGTTCCAGGAAGTATTTCTGGTGACAATAACTCGTCTGTTGTGCTGATTTTTAATGCTTTATAACCCAGTGCTGGGACGTCTTTTACTTCAAGCATCCAGTAAGCGCCCTCAGCCCTTTTTTTAACCAACTGGACAGGGACTTTCTTTCCTGTAGAAACATCCGTTATGCTGGCCTTTTTTTCGGGAGGCAATACCTCTGAATCGATGAAAAGTTCTACAGATCCTGAGCGGTCCCACCCCAAGGGATTGATAATGTAAATGACGGGAAAATTTGCTTTGTGCAAATAGGGTTGCAACCTGGCCAAAGCTTCTTCCTTCATCAGTGTTTCTTTTTTTACAGCCTCCCAGGCGTAGGCTCCTTTTTGCAGCCATTGCTTAACCGAATTTTCGGAAAATGGAGATTGAATACTTTCGGCTGCTCCAACCGTATGTTCATCAAAGAAAATGATATTTTCCTTGATGTGCTCGATTTTTTTTTCAATTTCAGGCGATAGTTCGCCATCCAGCAGTGTAACCATGGCCAATAACCCTTCGTCTTGCTGGATGGCGTTCTGTGTTTTCCTGATTTCCGCTGTTTCACGGGAAATAGAGCCGAAGCCATCCGTCCACCAATCGAGCCAGGCATTTCTGTAAACCGGCAACTCTTCGGCATGATTTTCCTCAACATATTCCATAAACTCACTGGCTATGGCTAGTTTTAGTTTAGGAAATTCGTGGGTGGAGTTCCATTCTTCAACAAATTTGCAGGCGGCAGTGGAAGGTGGGGCATTATCAGTAAAATAACCTGAGAACTGGATACCTATCCGGTCGAACGGATAGCCTTTTTTTTCCAACTCTGAAATACCCCAGATCATATGGGTGAAATCGATGTCTTCTTTTTCGATGTTGTAAAAATTGCCGGTCATGTAGTGTTCACCCCTGAAAGCCAATAACCTTTCCCCGGATGGCGCTTCCCACCAGAAACAAGTGGGTATATCAAACGGCCTTATTGATCTTGTTTCGTTTATGCCCATGATAAGGTATTTTACTCCGGTATTTTTAAAATAATCGGGCATGCACCACGCTATTCCGTTTACATCGTTTTGCATGGCTGTTTTAACCTGAATTCCTGAATTTTTAATCTCTCTAAGAGGCTGTAAGAAATCGAACAGCGAATTTTCATCGGCTATTTCTGACATATTCGCGAACATGCCGGTCACTTCTATCCTCCCTTCCCGTATCCGTTTCAATAACCGCTTGATCTGTGATCCAGGCCTTGTACGGATATATTCACGGGCCACCCACGATGATTCACACGTCCACCTGAACCTGGCCTCATCCGGCAAATTATCGGTCTGGTCGCAGTAATCCAGCGCATAATCGATGTAGCGCATCTGTTCGGCAAGTATCTCGGATTGCGGGCGAGTATACCCGATATCTGTATGGGAATGCTGGACAAGGTAGATGGTCCATTTCTTCTGAGGAGGTATAAGAACAACCTTGTGTTGCATCGCATTTTCATCGTTAACCGTTGTTTCAAGGGTAATCTCTTCAGGCTTGCTTACGGCAGGAAATGTCAGCAAGAACTTATTAAACCCTTTCCTCGTGTCCGAAGCTAATAAATTTTTACCGCCGTATCGGAAAATGATTTTCCCTGCGTTTTCCGAAGTATAGCCTGCGATAACTTGCTGATAATTTTGCCCGTTTTCGCTAAAGAGGACCGGAGTATTCATGAAAATAACCTGCTCTTGCTGATTGCCCTGTGCGTAGAGTCCCTCAACAACAAAGAAGGGCAAAAGAAAATAGAACAATACTTTTCTGCAATATGTCTTATCGAAGAATTTGTAAATTGGATTCATAAGTAGATCAGTTTCTTAATTCATATACATGAGTTCAGTATCAAACACACATTGTTTTATTGTGTCTGATCCCTTGATTTGTTCCATAAGCACATCGACCGCTTTTTCCCCCATTTTTTTTATGGGTTGTTCAATGTAAATGATGGGAATATTGGCGATAGCGAAAGAGTCAATCTTATCGAAGCAGACAACTTCCATGTCTTCAGGAATTTTAATGGCATTTTTATACATATATCTCACACCGGTAATAAATACCTTCCGCGAACAGAAAAACACGGCATCAATTTTTTCCGGATAATTCTTTAGGTCATGGATAGCCAGTTTGATCTCTTCCTCCTGATCCTGATAATTGATGTTTTTAATCAGGTTGGAATCCAGTAATTTATACTTGCTCAGCGTATCTGTACATCCCCGCCGCCTTTCGGTTAAGGCATTTACATCAAAATCATAACAAACAACGGCAATCTTCTTTAACCCTTTTTTTATCAGATGCTCCGTGGCTTTTGCCGATACGTTGTAATTATCAACTATGACGTAGTTGGCTTCGAGGTTGGGATAAAAACGATCTACCTGTACCAGGGGGATGTGCCTTCTCGTAATTTTCTCAGCAATCTGCCGTCCATTATCCACGGGAACAAATATAATGCCGTCAACCTGTTTGTTCAGCAATGTAGTCACCGCATTACTGAATTCATCCAGGCTTTCATTTGTGTTCGTCGTAATCACCGTGTAACCGTATTTCTTTGCCTGTTCTTGTATGTGGAAAGTCAGGTTCCCAAAAAACTCGTTGGAAATATCCGTGACAATCACTCCTATAGTCATGGTTTTGCCGGTACTGAGGCTTCGCGCTATTTCATTGGGTTGATAGTTCATTTCTTCAGCCGTTTCTTTCACTTTCTTACTCATCTCGTCGCTTATACGACTCCCTTCCGCTTTTCCGCTCAATACCAATGAAACCGTCCCTTTCGAAACGCCTAGTTTATCAGCAATATCCTGTATGGATACTTTTTTCTTTTTTTTCATGTACCTTTATTGCTAAACCGGTTAACTAACGTTTTATAAAAAATCTTTACGAAGATAAATAAATATTGAAGTAATTCTTCCAGAATACTTTGTTTTTATATTTAATTAACATCGCAATTGTGCCTAAAATAGGCTCCTATGATACCGATAGCTTCACGACCGTTTTTTATACAACAACACCGCGGACTTATTCGCGGTGTTGTTGTATTTATGCTTTCCCCTACTTTATTACGGTAAGGTGAGCATACTGGTTCCCAATTCTGTATTCGAACGAAACGGACTGGTTTGGAGTTACGCCGGTAACCATAATCATTCCGTAATATACATCGGCTGGATTTGGACCGGTTACCGCTTTGAATATGTATACGCCCTGTCCTGAAATAGGATCCAATGTGTTGGCTGGCGTTCCACTTTCAAATGCAGCAATTGCCGTATTGGAATTATTGAGCGCGTACATTGCAGTTGTAGAAGGCACAAACTGTATGGTTTTGCCGGCAGCCAGATATGCTGAACCACCTTTAAGCATCAGGGAACCTTCAATAGCAATCAGGGCCATGGGATCGTTTGCAGGAACAGCTGCGTTTATAAGCAGGTTTCTACCTGCCGAAGAACCGCCCAGTGTGAGTGTGGCCGATTTTTTCAGGTAGAAATAGGGATCTCTTACAATAACCGTTCTTTCAATTTTTTCCTGATAACTGCCTTGTGTAGCTGTAAAGGTGTAGAACATTGTATCGTTTTCGATAACAAAGTCGGTTCCCGCAATAGGCACTAGATAAGGCTGTGTAGCGCCCGAGAAAGGAGATCCTGTTACATCAATCCAGGTCCCGTTGGTGCCGTTTTTTCTTTTTACTTCAACATTTCCAGTGAATGTGCCTTCTTTGGGGGTTACATTTACATTGAAATAGGCTACTTCAGCCGTACGGGCAACCTCAATTTCCTTACCGGACACTGTGGGTTTCGATACCGTCATGGCGTTGGTCATGTCCACTCGTTGTTTTGCATAATCGGTAGCTCCGTTAAACATAACCATGACATAATCGCCCACCCCTTTCAGGTTCGCCTGATCCCGGGTATAGGTTATAGATGCCTTCAGGTCGCTTCCGACCGTAACATCCTTTTGAGTGTTTGCCAGGGGAAGCAACTGTTTTGTTGTCCCGCCTTCGGGAGGTGTTTGTAACTGCAGCAACTCCACTTTCATCACATCGCCGGCTTTAGCTGTTGCAAATGTGGCGGTAACCGTGAAAGAGTTATCGATAGAGCTTATTCCGGTCGTTGTGGTGCTTGACACTCCGGTCCAGATAATGTTCCCATTTGCGTCAGTGGGTATTTCATATACATTGTCCTGACCACAACTGATGATGAATATGACGGCAAAAAGAGTTGAAATATATTTTTTCATACGTTTAAATTTTTCAAATTAATAAAATCATTCCCCTTTCTGTAAGGGCAGCCATTCGAAATTCTGAGTACATTTTCTGTTGTTATCCAATTCGGTACCCGAAACCGGAGACAGTAAATGTTTATTGCTAAACTCAAAGTTGAAATTTACAGGCTGGTGACCAACGAAATTTTCAATGCTGGTAAACTGGCCGCTTCCATCAACCAGTGCTTTGCGGGTACGTCTCTGGTCCCACAACATCTTGTTTTCAAATACCAGTTCGTAAGCGCGTTCACTCATGATGTCGAGCAGGGTAAGTCCTTCCGCTGAAAAACTGGGTAACCCGGCTCTTGTTCTCACTTCATTGATCCCTTTTATAATGTCATTTCCGGGAATCGATACTCCCAACCTGCTCAGGGCCCAGTTTACTTCCGTCTGCATCAGTAAAATATCGGCATACCGGTAGAGGTTGAAATTTAAGCCGGAACGAGCACTCCTCTTGATGGCGTCCTTATCGTAATATTTCTGCAGGTACCTGGTGGCAAATTTTGGTGCAGGGCTTTCGTTGGGATCGTATTTTGCAGCTTTTGTATCGCTGCTGTAAAAATATACTCTTTCCTGCATACGGATATCTGCCGGGTCGTACGAGTTCAGGTATTCCGTGCTGGGGATGAATGTCCCGGTTTCCACATCAAATACAGAAATCTGAAGGGATAAAGGTAACGTATGAACGATCAGTCCGTTATCCCTGATGCCCGATGCATACTGGATCTGAAAAATTGCTCCTCCCTGATTGTCCATTTCCGGATTGTTCAAATCACTGAAATTCCCGATCGGATACTTGCCGTAAAGAAAATCTAGCTGGGTTTTGGCTTTCTGCAACAACTCTTTTGCACTTGGGGTATTTACTGGATATTCGGTCATAGCCCAGCTCCCGGTTTCACACCATTTCTTTGTGGTGTCAGTCCTTGCTTCCTGGTAGGGATAACCGGCCATGGTCAGGTAGACATCCGCCAGTATTGCTCTGGCAACGTGTTTGGTAACCCGCCCGTCTGTTGATCGCGTATCTTGTAGATTACTTTCATTTACAGCGAATTCCAGATCGGGAACAATGATCTTGTCATAAATATTTACCAGCGACGTACGCGGCTGTTGAGCATCGTTTACATTCTGCAAAACAGTCGTATTGGCTATGACATCGCCATACAGTCTTACCAGACAGAAATAATAGAATGCGCGTAATGTGCGGACTTCACCCATATATTTTGACCGGTCGGCTTCCGGCATCTGCGTCACGCCCGGTAACATTTTTATGGCTAGGTTGGCATCCCTGACGCCTCTGTACCAGTTGTTCCATATGGTTGTAAAATATGGATGCGTTCCATCCATAATATCGGTTTCGTATTTCCAAAGGTCTGATCCCATGTATTGTGCATACGCTTTTCCAGTGGGATATTCCAAACTTCCCGGGAGGCTGCTTCCCCATACGTTACCTCCGCCTGTCCAGTCGGGCAATGCCCTGTAGGCTCCTGTTGCCAGTGCAACGCCGCCGGGGATACTTGTGATCTGTGCTTCATCTGTCAATGTGCCGGTGGGATGTTCTGCCAAAAATTCATTACAGGAAAAGAACAATATCCCGGCCATCAACGTAATGAATACGTATTTTATATTGGTTGATTTTGTTTTCATATTCAATGCAGTTTAATTGGGTTAGAAAGTAAGATTAACACCGAATGAGTAATTCGACGGTCTCGGATACATGAAGAAGTCCATACCGGGTGTAATACTATCCATGTTATCGTTATCGCTACCTTCAGGGTCGTAGCCTGAATATTTGGTCAATAAGAAGAAATTGGAAGCATTCAGGTATATTCTCACCCTGCTGGCTCCGACTTTCTTCGTCATGTCCTGCGGGAAGGTGTAACCCAGCGTCATCCCATCACCCCTGACAAAAGAAGCGTCTTCAATCCAACGGGTATCGGGATAAGTTTGGTAGTATGCACCGCCGTTTCCGGGACGAACCTGTGCCACCATCGTATTCTGATGGTCGGGGCGCCAGGCATCCAAGATGGATGTTTTTCCGTTGGCTAAGCCCTGACGGTCTTCTGAAGAGTGGTTGGTTCTGTTTTCCTTCTTGGCGCCGTAAGAAATACGGATGTCCAGGTTGAAGTCGATATTTTTGTACGTTACGCTGTTGTTAACGTTCATGTCCCAAATAGGGAAAGCGCTTCCCATAGGTATACCGTCTTCTACGAAACTGATTCTTCCGTCGTTGTTCCGGTCCTCGTATTTAACGTCGCCGGGAAGCATGCCGTAACGGGCTGCCAGGCTAGCTTCCTGAGTTCCGTAGGTTCCTAAACGGTTTAATCCGAAAAATTGAGCGACCGGCAAACCTTCCCTTAAAATGGTATTGGCTCCGCCTACCCACCAGTTACGTAAGATGTCTGCTCCTGTCGGGCCCAATTGTTCAATGGTGTTGACGTTACGGGTGAAGTTGATGTCGCTGTACCAGTTGAAATTCCGTGTTTTCACGTTGTGGGTGCTCAATACGGCTTCAAATCCTTCGTTGCGTATTTTTCCGTAGTTCAACCGCACACTCCCCGTTGTGGTAGATTGTGGCAAAGGTACGTCCAGTAACATATCTGATGTCAGCTTGTTGTAATAATCCAGCATCAGAGTGACTCTGTTGTCTGCAAACCCCAAATCGACTCCAAAGTTGTATTGTGTCGTTTTTTCCCACCTCAGGTCGGGATTTCCTACCGAGTTGGGCCACAGTCCGGGTTGTCCCGCATTTCCCAATACTACGTTTCCTGAGCCGATAAAGGTTTGTGTTACATAACTACCAATTTCCTGGTTACCTGTCTGGCCGATACTTGCACGGAATTTCAGGTTGGTCAGCCCGTTGATATTCTTCATAAACTCTTCTTCACTCATTCTCCAGGCCACTGAGGCAGAGGGAAAGAATCCGTATTTGGAGTTTTTCCCGAATTTGGAAGAGCCGTCATAACGTCCTGTAGCTGTAAACAGGTATTTGCCCATAAAATCGTAATTCACACGGGCAAAATAAGAATTGAGTGAATTTTGGCGATCGCTGCTGCTTGGAGCAGGCCTCGTTGCTGTACCAATCCCGATATTGTGCCAGCCGTAAAAGTCATCAAAGAAATGGTCGTTCCAAGTGGTCAGGTTCTCACCCGTAAATCTCGACCAGGATGCTCCCAGCAAACCGGCAATTGTATGATCTCCGAACGTATTGTTGTAGTTGAAATAGTTTTCGTTTTGCCAGTAATAATTTTTAAATGCTTCCAGGTTTGCAGCACCTTGTGCCGAACGGGAAATTTTTCTGTTGGCATACCGGTAATATTTCTCTTCCAGAAGATCCATAGCAAAATTGCTTTTAAACGTCAGGTTTGGAGTAATCGTGAAATTGAGGCTAAGAGCTCCGTTTACCTGCACGCGGCGTCTGAATGTTT
This sequence comes from Petrimonas sulfuriphila, assembly GCA_038561985.1. Lineage (NCBI taxonomy): Bacteria > Pseudomonadati > Bacteroidota > Bacteroidia > Bacteroidales > Dysgonomonadaceae > Petrimonas > Petrimonas sulfuriphila. Next base: position 2,352,603 of record CP073276.1, read on the forward strand.
CCACCCCGTTACTGATAGCTACGGGAGACTGACAGTCCACTTCTCCCATCGGGAAGTCGGCATTGGTTCCGTATTGTCCGGCATAAATTCCGTAGACTTCCGGGTCATCGGGATACTTGATGGGTAGCATAGGGTATGATTCGATAGCGGAACGTGCCATACCCCCGCTGAAATATGAAACGTCGTTGGTCCTTTCCTTACTTCTGTTCAGCGATAAGAAAGAGTTGATGTTGAACCAGTCGGTCAGTTTTACATCTCCGGTGAGTTTGCCTGAAAAACGTTCGAAGTTTGAATTTAACAGCAATCCGTTGTTGTTTGAATATCCTAGGAAAGTGCCCAGTTTTACGTCTTTATTCCCCCCGCGTATGGCTATCTGATGGTTGGTGGAAGTTGCCGGCCGGAAAGTTTCGCCCTCCCAGTCGTTCTCAAAACGCGGTTTGTAATAGTTTCCGTCGCGCCCCATCATTGGAATTGGGTATCCCCCCTGTGTTGTTTTTTCAAACAACCAAGGCATCTCGGAATAGGTCATGGAGCCTTTCCCCGGAGGCAGGATAGAAGCATCGTAAAGGGTTGACCAGTTAGGATTGGTAGCGTATTTGGATACATTCATATAGGCTTGCCTGATCACGTAGAAGAACTGTTCGTTATTCAATACGTTCAACCTGCGTTGCATATAACTTTGTGTGACATAACCATCGTACGATACTATCGGTTTTCCCTCGACACCGCGCTTGGTGGTAATAATGATAACGCCGTTTGCGCCACGGGCACCATAAATAGCCGTAGCAGAAGCGTCTTTCAATACATCAATGGATTGAATTTCGTTTGGATTTAAAATGGTTAATGCATTGGTGACGCCTACTACGTCATCTACCACAAAAAGCGGGTCGTTTCCCGAGTTGATGGAGTTCGTTCCACGGATACGGATCATGGGGATACCTCCGGGTGCTCCCGAACGTTCAATGATCTTTAATCCGGCTACCTTTCCCGAAAGAGCCTGAGCCACGTTGAATGCCGGCTTGTCCAGCAAGCGGGCTGCAGATACATTCTCGACGGCACCGGTCAGGTCGCTTTTCTTCATGGTGCCGTACCCAACCACCACCACTTCTTCCAGTAATTCGGTGTCTTCACTTAAGGTCACCTGTATGGTTGTTCTTCCGTTCACCGGAATTAACTGTGTCTGCATGCCCACATAGGATACCTCTATTTGGCCATTGGAGGGAACATTACTTAACGTAAAATTCCCATCGGCATCGGTAACAGTTCCGATGGTAGTTCCAGGAACCTGAATCGTTACCCCAATTAATGGTTCATTGTTTGCATCAACCACACTACCTCTTACTGTAATGCCCTGAGCAAACATACATAAGGAAATAGTCCATAATAAAATGAACACCATTCCTCTTGCCAGATTTGAAATTTGTCTTTTCATTCTTTCATTTTTTTAGATTAATAATTAATTAAAGTCCTGAGCGCATCTTGGTATTGAGTGATTGATTTTTTGTAGAATGAAAGTAAAATTGTAATATATTATAAAAAATTAAGCACAAAATGACACATAAATTATCATATATTATGAATATGATCATCAGAGGTTCAGTTACAGCTTGTGTATACTAACGGCACATGAGTTTTAATAATGCTAAATATTCATTGCAAAAATAGAATATTATTTATTATATGCAAAATAAAACATAATAAATAATATAAAAATATAATATTATTTATGAATATATCGAAAATAAGGGTTGTTTTAAATAAGCATTAAATTCATAAATATTATTATATAAAATTATACGTTAACAATAATTATTGTAAATTAGTATTGAAAATGTGTGTTTATGGATTTATTTAGGGTAATCTCGTTATTCCCAAACTTTTTATCACTAAAGTTGTTTTGAATAATAGATATCACAAAAAATGAAGCAAAATGATGTACAAGTTAAAAACACTATCCCTGATTTTTTTCCTAACGACAGGATTATTTGTCAGTACCCATGCTCAAGAGATTTCTGTTAAAACCAATGTTCCGTACTGGTTTACGGCAACTCCCAATGTAGGGTTTGAATATGTATTGGGTGAGAACCTCAGCCTGGAGTTCACGGCTGGATTTAATCCGTTCAAATTCGGTGACACGAAACAGATGAAACACTGGGTCATTTGGCCTGAATTGAGGTATTGGTTGTATCAACCTGACAGCGGACATTTTTTTGGTCTTCACGGTGTGGCCGGTCAATACAATATCGGCGGGTTGGATTTGCCTTGGGATCGCTTTGCAGGACTTAAAACCCGCCGTTATCAGGGGAGCGCCATTGGCGTTGGGCTGAGTTACGGTTATAGATGGGTCTTGAACGACAGATGGGGGATTGAGATAACTGCAGGAGGAGGTTTTGCCAGGTTCAACTATGATGTGTATTCATTGGGGAACAACGGTCAGAAAACGGGAGAGAACACAAAAAATTATTTTGGCCCTACCAAAGGAGCATTGTCTTTAATTTATATCATCCGTTAAGGGAAGAAGGTGGTATTCATCGGAAATTAATAACTTTTTTCCAAAAAGAATAGCCGGGTTTTTGCAAATCCGGCTATCTTTGTATGCAGAAGCAAATATCCGGAAACAATACGAAGGCAATTATGAACTCAACAAGGAAAATAGTTTTGCTAAATCTGTTTTGCATCCTATTCTTTTATAGCGTTGACGCACAGAAAATTGTAGGTGTAAAGACAAATATCCCGCATTGGGCAACCGTTACGCCGAACATAGGGATTGAAGTCGCTTTTTGGAACAACATGACTTTTGAACTTTCCGGAGGTTATAATCCTTTTGAGTTTGGGGACGGGCAGCAATGGAAGCATTGGATTATTTGGCCCGAGGTTCGCTATTGGTTTTGGGAACCGTTTAATGGACATTTTTTAGGGTTGCACGGTGTTTTTGCTGAATTTAATGTAGGGGGATTGAATCTTCCCTTCGACAGGTTGGCAGCATTGAAAGATCGCCGTTATCAGGGGGTGGTGAATGGGGTTGGATTGAGCTATGGCTATACCTGGATAGTTGGAAATAGTCTGTTGCTGGAAGTAACGGGAGGCGCTGGTTATGGCCGATTAAACTACGATGTTTTCTCAAAAGGAAAGGAAGGATTCAAAATAAACGAAGGGCGAAAACACTATTTTGGTCCTACCAAAGGCGCAGTCTCTGTTGCGTATGTCTTTTGATCAGGATGCAGAGTGCAGATTTTTTATGTTTTTAAAGTCTGTTTTTTAAAATAACTCGGTCTTTGCTTTGATTTGTATTTATTTACCGTAAATTTGCTACCATGCTTCGTAAAATTATCCATATAGATATGGATGCGTTTTATGCTTCCATAGAACAACGCGATAATCCCGAATATCGCGGTAAACCTGTTGCAGTAGGTTATGGCGGTAAGCGTGGCGTAGTGGCAGCTGCAAGTTATGAAGCCCGTCAATATGGTGTTCACTCTGCGATGGCATCGGTAACGGCATTGAGGAAATGTCCCCATTTAATTTTTGTGATGCCTCGTTTTGAAGTTTACAAAACGGTATCGAACCAGATTATGCAGATTTTTCGTGAATATACCGATAAGGTGGAGCCGCTCTCTCTCGATGAAGCATTTTTGGATGTTACGGAAAATAAGAAAGTGATGGAGTTTGCGACGCAAATCGCTAAAGAAATTAAGCAAAAGATTCACTGCCAGACCCGGTTAACAGCCTCTGCCGGAGTTTCCTACAATAAGTTTTTAGCTAAAATCGCTTCCGATTACAATAAACCAAACGGGTTATACGTGATTACGCCTGAAAAAGCTGAAAAGTTTCTCGAGAAGCTGGGCATTGAAAAGTTCTTTGGTGTAGGCAGGGTTACCGCCCATCGGATGCACGAATTAGGAATAAGAAATGGATTCGACCTGAAACAGCATTCGGAAAAGGAGCTTGTACACCATTTCGGTAAGGCCGGAGCCCTGTATCATCAGTTTGCCCGCGGGATCGATGAGCGAGAAGTGGAGTCGGAATACGTACGAAAATCGTTGGGTGCAGAAGAGACGTTTGCAGAAGACCTTCACGAACTGGTTGATCTGTTACGTGCCCTGGACGATATTGCCCGTGAAGTACACCGTAGAGCCGAGAAAAGAGGTTTTCTGGCAAAAACAGTGACCCTGAAAATTAAATACGCTGACTTTGCCGTTGTTACCCGTAGTAGAACCGTTGTCAATTATTTAAGGACGTATGATCAGCTTTTCGACATAGGCAAAGAATTGCTTCTACAAGTAGACGATATCGAAGAGCGAAAAATCCGGTTAATGGGATTGACTTTGAAAAATGCCGGTACCGACCAGGTAGTTTTGACAAACCAACCGCTTCAGTTAACCCTTGAGTTTAAAGAATGAAATTCTCAGGATGTTTCCCTTTGATGTCCTTGTAATAGGATTTGATCTTCACAATATCGGTTTTGTAGTCGCCCGACGGATAGAACAGGTCGAGAAGTGAGGCTTCTTTTTTGCTATAGTCCAATCCGATCAATAGAATAGGAACATTAGCCTTCACGGCAATAAAATAAAATCCTTTTTTCCATTCTTTCACCGGCTTACGGGTTCCTTCGGGAGTAATGGCTAGATGTAGTTTGTTGTGTTTTTCAAACTCTGCCGCCAAAAAACCGGTCATTGAATTATTTTTGCTTCGTTCCACCGGAATCCCTCCGATACTTTTGAAGAAGAGATTAAATGGAAAAATGAACCATTCTTTTTTTATCAAAAAATTGGCGGTTCTGCCTATAGAGGAGTAGGCGAGTTTACCAATAATAAAGTCCCAGTTGCTTGTGTGCGGTGCAACTACAATGATGCACTTGGATGCATCGGGTAGGGTGTTTATAACTTTCCAGCCAAGTATTTTGTTTAATATGAATTTGCTAAGTCTCATTTTAGTTCAACGTTTTTTATTTTTAATTTTTTAGACGAAAAAAATACTGTGATAGGGTTAAATTGTCATATTGAACGATGATGAAAATCTATCATATATTCTATTTTAAGTTCTCTAATTCCAACGTTATGCGTTCCCATTTGTTCATCACAGCGTCTAATTTATTCTTGGTCTCCAGGTACTTTTGCAATAAATCGAAATTGACTGCGCCTTCGGGTGTGGATAATTGCGTTTCCATTTCCGATAAACGTTCTTCCATTTTAGTGATTTTCTCTTCGGCTTCCTGCACTTCTTTTTCTTTTCGCTTAATTAACCGGTTTTGTTCTTTCTGTTCCTGATACGAAAGCTTATTTTCTGACAGGTGTTCTTCTTTTTCTTTCTGCTTGGATGTAGCAGGAGATTTTGATAATTCCAGTTGTTGAAGGTTCTCAAGTTTCTTTTTGGATAGGAAATCATAAATTCCACCCATATGCTCCCGTACTCCGCCACCGCCAAACTCATAGACTTTGCTAACGAGTTCATTGAGAAAATCCCGGTCGTGCGACACGATGATGGCTGTGCCGTCGAATTCGCGAATGGCCTTTTTCAATACTTCTTTCGATGCAATATCCAGGTGGTTGGTCGGCTCATCGAGAATAAGCAGGTTCACCGGTTCGAGCAAGAGTCGGATCATCGCCAACCGGGTGCGTTCGCCGCCGGACAATACTTTTACTTTTTTATCGGATGCTTCACCGCCAAACATAAATGCTCCCAGTATATCCCGGATTTTGGTTCGGATATCACCTACAGCAACGTAGTCGATGGTTTCAAAAACCGTCAGGTTTTCATCGAGTAACAGTGCCTGGTTCTGAGCAAAATAACCAATTTTTACGTTATGTCCGAGCTCCAGATTCCCATCAAACCCAATCTCTCCCATAATGCATTTCACCAGTGTTGATTTTCCCTCGCCGTTTTTTCCCACAAAAGCAACTTTCTCACCCCGGTTGATGGTCAGTGTTACGTTTGAGAATACCTGATGATCGCCATATTTTTTGGCTAAATTTTCAGTAACGACCGGATAGGAGCCTGATCGTGGTGCAGGAGGAAACTTTAAATTCAGGCGTGAATTGTCCACTTCATCCACTTCAATGCGTTCGATTTTTTCGAGTTGTCTGATGCGTGACTGTACCTGGTTGGATTTGGTGGCTTTGTATCGAAACCGTTCGATGAATGCCTCGGTATCCTGAATTTGTTTCTGCTGATTTTCGTAAGCCCGTTGCTGTTGTTCACGCCTCTCTTTTCTAAGTTCGAGGTATTTGGAGTAATTTACTTTGTAATCGTGGATATTCCCCAACACAATTTCGATAGTGCGGTTGGTTACGTTGTCTAAAAAAGCTTTGTCGTGTGAAACCAGCATCACGGCATTGGTTCGTGAGATAAGGAAGGTCTCTAGCCATTGGATAGATTCAATGTCCAGGTGGTTGGTCGGCTCATCCAGCAGAAGTACGTCGGGTGATTGGAGCAGGATCTTGGCCAGCTCAATGCGCATCCGCCATCCACCGCTGAATTCTTGCGTCGGGCGGTTAAAGTCGGAACGATTGAATCCTAACCCCAGTAGTGTTTTCTCGGTTTCGGCTTCAAAATCATTGATGCCCGACATCAGAAGCAACTCCTGCACGTCGGTGGATCGTTGAATAATATGGTGGTATTCGTCCGATTCATAATCGGTCCGTTCAGCCAATTGCCGGTGAAGCACTTCCAGTTCCTGTTCCAGTTTTTTTAAGTGCTCGAACGCAAGTGCTGCCTCTTCCTTTACCGTTCGTTCATTGCTGAGCTTCATCTGTTGTGGCAGGTAGCCCACCGTGACTTCTTTCGGGTACGAAATGATGCCGCTTGTAGGCTGTTGTGCTCCCGCCATAAGTTTTAACAGCGTGGATTTTCCCGCGCCGTTTTTCCCGGCGAGTGCAATTCGTTCGTCCTTGTTCAGAACAAAAGAAATTTCATCGAGCAGGGTAAACCCGCCGAACTGAACGGTTAGATTTTCGATGGAAATCATGGATTACTTTTGATGTGCCAGTTTTTGAATAAGTTCATCAACAGACAGAGCCGTTTGTTCTCCCGATTGCATCTCTTTCAGCGTAACTTTCCCCTCTTTTATTTCGTTTTCTCCCACCAATGCCACAAAAGGAATGTTATTATTGTCGGCATACGACATTTGCTTTTTCATCTTGGCGGCTTCGGGATAAATTTCGGCACAAATCCCGTTGCTTCGCAATTGCGAGAGGATGGGGAGCAGGCATGACTCTTCCTTGTCGCCAAAGTTAACGAACAGCACATCGGTTGTGTGCGTGGAGTTATCGGGAAAGAGACTGAGTTGATCAAGCACATCGTAAATACGGTCGGCACCGAAAGAGATTCCAACACCCGATACACCCGAAAGTCCGAAAATACCCGTAAGGTTGTCGTAACGGCCTCCGCCCGTGATACTTCCTATTTCCACATCCAACGCTTTTACTTCGATGATGGCTCCAGTATAATAATTGAGGCCGCGAGCCAAGGTGAGGTCAAGTTCGAGGCCGCAACCGATAGTTAGCAGCCCGGTTTTATTGAGAATGAATTCCAGCTCTTCCACACCTTTCAGGCCAGTTTCGGAAGAAGACAGCACGCTTTTAAGTGTTGTCAGTTTCTCATTATTGGTTCCTCCAATCAGAATAATGGGTTGCAGTTGTTGTATGGCGGTTTCGGAAATGCCTTTTCCCCGGAGCTCTTCATTCACGTTAGCCAGCCCGATTTTATCCAACTTATCGATGGCAACGGTAATGTCGGTGATCTTATCGGCCTCGCCGATAATTTCGGCAATCCCTGAAAGGATTTTCCGGTTATTGAGTTTTACCGATACACGGATATTGAGTCTGCGGAATACTTCGTCAATAATTTGTATCAGCTCCACCTCGTTAAGCAATGAGTCGGAACCTACCACGTCAGCATCGCATTGAAAAAATTCGCGATAACGTCCTTTTTGCGGCCGGTCTGCGCGCCAGACGGGTTGAATTTGAAACCGCTTGAAAGGAAAAGATATCTCATTGCGGTGCATTACTACGTATCGGGCAAAGGGTACGGTAAGGTCGTATCGCAATCCTTTTTCTGAAATCTTACCGGCCGTTTTTGCCGAGTTCCCTTCCTTTACATCATCAGTACTTATACTCGAAAGAAAGTTACCCGAGTTAAGGATTTTGAACAGGAGCTTATCGCCCTCTTCACCGTATTTCCCCATCAGCGTGGAAAGATTTTCCATAGCAGGTGTTTCAATCTGCCGGAATCCGTAGAGGCGATATACGTTTTTGATTGTATCAAAAATATAGTTGCGTTTCGCCATTTCTTCGGGCGAAAAATCACGCGTACCTTTAGGTATGGAGGGTTTTTGCATCGTTGATTTTCTTTGTTTGGAACTGCAAAGATAATGAATTTTGAGTTACCGTGGTATCTGTTTCGGCCATAACAAAAGCGCATTGCAGTAATTTGCAACACGCTTGAATGAGTTCAACAAAGTCTTTGTTCTTGAATCTATAAAAGATTGCTTGCCAATTCCGATAATTCGCTCCTTTCGCCTTTTACCAGATTTACGTGAGCAAAAACATGCTGCCCTTTCATCTTGTCGATCATGTATGCCAGGCCGTTGGATTGAGAGTCGAGGTAAGGTGAGTCGATCTGTTGCAGGTCGCCCGTAAAAACCATTTTAGTACCTTCCCCTGCGCGGGTAATGATGGTTTTCACTTCGTGTGGCGTTAGGTTCTGGGCTTCATCAACAATGCAATACGTTTCGCTTAAGCTGCGCCCGCGGATAAATGCCAGGGCCTCGATCTCAAGTTTTCCGGATTTCTGCATCTCATCAATGGAGCGAAGTTCAGCACTGTTTTGTCCGAGCTGTGATTTTATTACATTCAGGTTGTCGAACAGCGGCTGCATATAGGGGGCTATTTTTTGTTTTTCGTCGCCCGGTAAATATCCCAGATCCTTGTTGGATAAGGAAACAATGGGCCTAGCGAGCAAAATCTGGTTGTATTGCTTGCTTTGTTTCAGGGCGGCGGCTAATGCCAGCAATGTCTTACCTGTTCCCGCTTTTCCGGTGATCCCTACCAACTTGATGTCGGGGTCGTTTAAAACGCCGAGGGCAAATGTCTGTTCTGCGTTTCGGGGTGAAATTCCGAAGCTGGGTTCTTTGTCTACACGGATGATCTTTTGCGTAAACGGATTGTATCTTGCCAAAACACTGTTGCGTTCACTCTTCAGTACAAAAGAGTCGTTCGGAACGAGTGGATTGTCGAAGGTAAATTCATCCACATCAACTCCCGTAGGTTGCGCGTAGATCTTATCAATCAGTTCGGGATTCAATCCTTCAATCACTTGCTCACCTCTGCCGAAAACATCGATATCGATAACCTTGTCGTTGATGTAATCTTCCACCGGAATACCCAGGGAACGCGCTTTCATACGCAGGTTGATGTCTTTGGTGACAAGAATGGTTTTCATTTTAGGATGTTTTTCCGTTACATCCAAAACGGTAGATAAGATGCGGTTATCGGGAGTTCTTTCGGGAAATGCTTCAATAATTTTATCGTGCGTTTTCACGCTATTCACAATGTATAACTTTCCGCGTCCTACGCCCAGATCAGCGCCTTGTTTAAACAAATTGTCGTCGGTGATCAGGTCCAGTTCGCGCACGAAAGCCCGTGCGTTGAAGTTGATTTGTTCATTGCCTTTTTTGAATTTGTCAAGTTCTTCCAGAACAACAAACGGAATGTAAATGTCGTTTTCTTCAAAATTTTCGATAAAACTGTAATCGTGAAGAATAACGTTTGTGTCGATGATAAAATTTTTCTTGTTAGCCATATACTCTATTGTTTTGTGGTATGTTTCACTGCTGACTTTGGTAATAAAAATCTTTGTTATAAACGCAAAGAAAAGATTTTTGTTCTGTTCAATTTTTACTCATTTCTTCCGACCGATTCTTTGCGGCATCCAGCACTCCTTCGAAATGCTTGCCGATCTTGTGACGGTGAAAATGATCCAGTCCAGCCTGGGTAGTACCTCCCTTGCTGGTTATGTTCCGGATGAGTTCCTCAATGCTGTAGCTGGACTGATTTTCGGCAAAATAGAGTGTGGTGCCTTGTGTGAGTTCGAGCAAAAGTTCATCGAGAACGTTTCCCGGCAGTTCAAATTCCTTCATTTTATCCTTGAAAATCTGGATGAATGCTAAAATAAATGCGGGGCCGCTCCCAAAAACCGATGTGAACAGGTCGAATCCTTTTTCGTTTAGTTTTACGGCTTTGCCAAGCCGGGTAAGGGTTTCAAAAATAGCGTCCGTAGCTGGATTGAGGGGTTGGTTTGTGGCAAAGGCCGTAACCGATTTCTGGTAAGCCATCGCCAGATTAGGCATTATGCGGACAATCGGAACTTCCTTCCCCAAATAATTTTCGATAAATGCGATGCTCTTTCCTGCAACGGGTGAAACGATCAGCTTTCCTTCAAGATTCAGCGGTTGCAGCTTTTCAAGAATCCCTTTTATATCCTGTGGCTTAACGGTGATCCAGATTACATCGGCAAAAGAAACCAACTCTTCGATACAGTCGAAGAAAGGAATGCTTACCTCTTTCTTGCTTCGGGTGAAGTAAGCAAATTGGATATTGTTTACTTTTTTAAGTCCCTGATAAACAGCTTTGGCCAAATTCCCGAAACCGATAAATCCGTAGTTCATAATTGGTGTTTGATATTTCTTATTCTTTTGCCTTAAACCTTGTAAACGGAATCCCTCCGTTAAGCGCCTTAATAATGTAGTTGGCCCGTTGTCCGTTCACGATCCACATTTCCACACGATGCCTCATGCAAACTTCGGCTGCGTAAATCTTGGATGACATTCCACCGGTACCCAGTGTTGACTCTTTCTCTTCAACGCAATGGGTAATGGAATTGAGGTCAGTTACGCTTGTTATCAATTCTGCATCCTGATGCAGGTGTGGGTTGCAGGTATATATACCGTCGATATCGGAAACAAGAATAAGCAAGTCGGCTTTGGTGATAACCGCAACCAGTGCGGAAAGCTTATCGTTGTCTCCCAATACAATCTCCTCAATGGAGACCGTGTCGTTTTCGTTCACGATAGGAATATAGTCTACTTCCCAGAGTTTATTGATGGTGTTACGGGTGTTCTCGTTAGCAGTTTCGTTTTCAAAATCCCGGTATGTAAGCAGTATTTGTGCGATGTTCAATCCGAAAGTGCGGAAAATGTCGTCGTACAATTCCATCAGTTTGGTTTGGCCGATAGCTGCCATGGCCTGTTTAGAATCCACGTTCTTATGAAAACCGTTGATCTCCACGAATTGTCGTGCTGTAGCAATGGCACCCGAAGAAACGATCACGATATCGTACTCTTTCTTTAATTCAACAATTTGCCGGGCTAAACTTTCGATAACCGCAAACGAAATTCGGTTCGTTCCAGCCGTGAGCGTGGAGGTACCTATTTTTATAATCAGTTTTTTTCTCATATTATTCGCGTATCTGGCCGTCACCGTAAACAAACCATTTGTTGGTAACCAGTTCTTGTGTGCCAAGAGGGCCTCGGAAATGAAGCTTTTGCGTGCTGATGGCAATTTCTCCTCCTACACCGAACTGCCCGCCATCGGTAAACCGGGTGGAGGCATTGTGGTAGACGGCTGCACAATCCACTTTTTGCATAAATATGTCGGCTTTTGACTCATCCTGGGTTACTATAACTGCCGAATGGCCACCGGAATAACGGTTTATCATATCCACCGCCTTGTTCATATCACCAACCAGCGAAAAATAGATTTTCGGTGCCATAAATTCTTCAAAAAGGACAGCCTCATCGTTGGTTTCCTGGATACGGCTACATACTGATGCGGCTTTTTTATCGCCCCAAACCTCAATTCCTTTTCCTTGAAGTTGTGAAACAAAACCGGAAATTTTCTCTGCCAGTTCCGGCAGGTTCTCATTCACCAATACTTTATCGAGCGCATTGCAGACGCTGATGCGTTTCTTACCGTTGATAATAAGACGGGCAGCCATTTCTGTATCGCAATTATCATCTACGTACATAAAATTATTGCCCCTGCCACTCACAATTACGGGTACCGATGAATTTTCGGTCACAAAATTAATAAGCTTATCTCCTCCACGGGGAATGATGATATCGACGTTGCGGGTATTTTCCCTGATCAGCTGTTGCGTTTCGTTGCGTGATAAGTTCAGGTATTCCACAAAATAAGCATCAAAGCCGTTTGCAGACAATGATTGTTGCCACAACTCCGTCAGGTAGGTGTTTGTAAGGAAGGATTCTTTTCCTCCTTTAAGTAAGATACGGTTACCTGCCTTGAATGCCGTGGCTGCCGCTTCAATGGTTACGTCGGGGCGCGATTCATAAATAATAAGAATGGTTCCGAACGGAACGGAACGGTTGACTATTCTTAACCCGTCTGAGCGGGTAAAATCGTACAGGATCCTACCTTCGGGATCCTCTTGTTCTGCCACTTCCCGAAGAGAACGGATCATTCCGTCAACTTTATTCTCATCTACTTTCAGACGGTCTTTCATCGACTCGTCCATATCGGCAAACGAATCCATATCCAGTGCATTTTTCCGCAGAATTTCCGATTTATTTCTTTTCAATAAATCAGCTAAGCCGAGCAAAACGTTATTTTTTGAGGAGATAACCATTTTTATGTGAAATAGTATGGAATTAAGCTGCAAAGATAGCAATTTATTCTAATTTTATTGGTTTCTATTTCAAAATAATAAAGCTGTAATTAAGCTTATTTCTTCTTACCTGCTTAAAAACTCCACGAAACACCGCAGTAGTAATGCCTCGGAAGACCGGGATAATAGTATCTTGGTTCGGCATTGCCGAAAGCGACGGCATTCACGTTGAGCATAGGTGAATAAAGGGTATCGGTTATGTTGTTCATGCCAGCGTACAACTCTACATTTCCCAACCGCGTTGTTTTAAAAAGATAACTTACTTTTCCATCCGATAAGAAATAGGCGTCGTTTGTCACAGTATTGGCATCATCTATGAGTTGTTCACCCGTATATTGAAACCGAACATTCAAAACCAGCTGTTTTAAGGGATTCCAAACCAACGTCGTCTGGAAAAGATGCGACGGAATACCGGGGAGCAGGTTACCGTCATAGGTCTTGTTGTCGTCGGTAAAATCGATAAATCGGTTTTGAGAAAAGGTGTAATTGGCATTCATATGGAGATTCCCTGGAAAATTAAGGTTATGAAAAATCTGCTGTTTCCACAACAACTCAACCCCCCGGTGACGGGTTTTTCCAGCATTGATACCTGTAAAGATGTCTTCGGTTAAACGCTTTGTTACTAACAGATTATTTAAGTTTATCTGGTAGACCGTTGCTTCAACCTGCGCAGTGTTGCGCAGCAAATTCAACCGGATACCCGCTTCATATTGCCAACCCTGTTCAGGTTGAAGTTCTTTGTTGATATTGCCTTCAGGGAGCAATGTTTCTTCGGGAGACGGCATCGAAAATCCGTGTCCCACGGACGCATACAAGGCCATCCTATTGCCGGGTGCATAATTTACTCCCAACCGGGGAGAAAAAATAACCGGAAAACCGCGGTTCCCACTTTGGTTGCCGTTACCGGGGAACTTATCCGTCAGCTCATACCCGATTTTGTTAACGGCCCCACCCAGCGAAACATTCCATTTCAACGATGGTCGAAAATAGGTCATGGCAAACACATTTAGGTGGTTTCGGGCTTCGCTGTTTTTGTTGATGACTTCGTCCTGCAGATCCAGCTTCCATCGGTATGTGTCGGTAATCCATTCCAAACCGATCACGGCATCGTATTTTTCGGCGTGATAATTCAGCTTGTTCCTTATTCCACCACCCCGTGATCCATCGGTCAGGTTGTTGAAAGGTCGTTTCTCGTAACTTTCCACCCATCTTCCGAAAAACGTAAGTCGGTTATTCAAAACACCAGACAACCGATTTTCAAGCGTAATGCCTGCAAGTCCGCGGCGATACTCTTTGAAACCCCCGATTGTTTCCCAGTTGGGGGCTGCCGCTTTTGGATCGGTTTTGAATAATGACTCGCCAATGGAACTCGGAATTCCTGCATTCATGTCTAGCAAAAGCAGCGTGTATTCCAGTGCATGTTCCGGCTTTTCCCAACTTCCTGACGAGAGTAACGATGTCCGCCGGAAATGATTGTTTTCCCGGTATCCGTCGGAACGGGTATGGTTGATGTTTCCGGAAATATCCAGGTCGTTGTGGTGGAAGCTGCTTCCTATAGCTGCTTTCAGGGTATTGAAACTTCCTTGTTGCAACAGGGCGTTGAAGGAGTTTCTGTATGAATCCTGGGTGAACAGGTTGATGTTGCCGCCAAGTCCGGAGCCATAAAGCGCAGAGGCCGGCCCTTTGGTAATTTCTATCCTCCCGATTCCGGACAAGTCGATGTCTTCGGGTGAAGAAATTCCGTCGGATGAAGTGAGGGGAATATCGTTCAGGTACGCTTTGATGCGGTTGGTGTTGTAAGGTGTTCTGCTTCCCACTCCCCGGATCACTATACGGTTCGTGGCGTATGTCCCGCTGTGCATGTAAATGCCGGGAAGGGCATGCAGTACTGATGCGAAATTGTTACCGTCGCCTGCCTGTACCTCTCTCCCCGACAGAACCGAAATGCTGCCGGGGACGTTGTGCCATCTCGTATTCACTTGATACGCATTCACAATCACTTCCTGGAGAAGAAGGGTTGAATCTTCCTTCCGGGGCGACAGCTCCTGTGCATCAATAGCTAGCGGTAAGAAAATAATACCTAAAAAAAAGCGTATTCTTTTTTTCAACATTTTACGGGTTTATTCCACCGGTACGAGCCGGACAATCATTCCCGGTTCCTCCAAACCGATATAAACCAACCCGTCGGGACTCATCACCACGTTTCTTACCCGGCCTATGCCCTCGGCCAATTTTTCGGTGTGGACAACTTTTTGGCCGTCTAACACCATCCGTTCGATGTAATCGAACCGGAGTGAACCGACCAACATGTTGTTTTCCCATTTTTTAAACCGATCACCGGTGACAACTGTCATCCCACAGGGAGCGATAGATGGTGTCCATTGGAAAACCGGCTGCTCCATTCCTTCTTTTTCTGTCAGTTCGGTAAGAACGGTTCCGTCGTAGTTGATTCCGTAGGAAATGACTGGCCAGCCGTAATTCATTCCGGGCTTTATCAGATTCAGTTCGTCACCGCCCATAGGACCGTGTTCGGTTTCCCATACATCACCTGTTGTGGGGTGGATAACCGTACCCTGTGGATTGCGGTGGCCGTAGCTGTAGATGGATTTAATGGCCCCGGGAGTGTTTACGAAAGGATTATCGGCCGGGATTCTTCCATCGTCGTGAATGCGGTGTATCTTTCCGTTTGTATTGTCGAGTCTCTGCGGAAAATCGAAATGTTGACCGCGTTCACCTACCCCAAAAAACAGATAGCCCTTTCCATCGAATGCAAGCTTACATCCCCAGTGATGTCCGCGATCGGTGGCCGGTAACCCAATAAAAAGAATTTCCTGATCCGTCAATTTATTTTCGCTCAAACGAGCGCGCATTACTCCGGTGGATCCGGTTCTTTTTTCGCTCGTGGTGTCGAGAGCTGAATAGGAAATGTAGATCCAGCTGTTTTTATCGTAATCGGGATGAAGAGCCAGATCCAACAATCCGCCTTGTCCAAAAGCCATAATGGGCGGCAATCCTTCTATCGGTGCAGATAGTCTTCCGTTGGAGAAGGTGTGCAGTGCTCCTTTTCTTTCCGAAATCAATAAATCTCCATTAGGTAGAAAAGCCAAACCCCAGGGAACTTCCAATCCGGTAACCACGGTGTCGATCACGAAATTGTATTCTTCCGATTTAACAATTCCCTCAGCCGTCACAGCCGGTTTGAGTAGCGCTCTGTCGGCGGGGATTCCTTTTTTAACGTAACCAGCCAGCTCTTTTATTTCCCTGTCGGAAAAAGTTTTTGCAAAAGCGGGCATCCCGATATCCAATATCCCGTTTCTGATGCTTCGTTCTACCGATGCGGTTCCCGCTTCCTCCATCCATTGTTTGGCGGCAAATTTTTCTAAATTGTCGCCGTGGCATCCAGCACAAAACATGCGGTAGTTTGTTGCAGCGTCGCGGGCCTGAGTTGCTCGAGGCATATTTTTACAGGAATGAGCTACTTGAATTATTATCAGGACAAGGCCCAGCAGTAAGAATAAATTTCTATTTTTCATAGGACAATTTTTTGTTAATCAGGAGAGAAGGCAAAAATAACATAAAATTTCTAATTAACGAGAATTCATCAAAAAATTTAGCGATGTTGATAGAGACTGTTTTGAATTTTGATTTCTTTAAAATAACCCGCTATTCTGTACGAACTGAAATGTCAAATCCATCAAAAACAGGCATAAAACAGGGCATGAAAAATTCAAAACAGTTTCATTTTCTCCGATTGTTTCCCGAAAATCCCTTACCTTTGTGCGTTTTTTGAAAAATAGTTGTGGATTATATTTCGATAATGCTTATTGCCATTGGCTTGGCTATGGATTCGTTTGCCGTTTGTGTCGGGAAAGGAATGTGCCGGCAGCGTTTTTACCTGTGGAGATCGTTGAAGATAGCTGCCGTTTTTGGATTGTTTCAAGGGCTGATGCCATTTGTTGGGTATGTGCTCGGAATAAGTTTTGCTTCATGGATGCAGCTTTTTGACCATTGGTTTGCCTTCTTTATTCTTTCGGTTATCGGGATAAAAATGATATACGAAAGCTTTATCTCCAAACCTCATGAGGTATGTGTAGGTTGCGATTGTCAGGAAGATATTGTTGTTGATTGGAGAAAAGTAGTTGTACTGGCTTTTGCTACCAGTATAGACGCCATGGCTACCGGGCTAGTTTTCGTTTCTTATCCGGGAACCATATCAACGGCAACGATAACCATAGGTTTGGTTACCTTGTTCTTCGCTTTTTCGGGAATGTTTATAGGAGTACGATTTGGCCGGAGGTTACGGCTCAACATCGAAATGCTGGGCGGTATCATCCTGATTGCGATAGGGATGAAAATTCTTTTCCAGCATCTCCTGCACGGGGCGTGATAACTACACTTGCAGGTTTCTTTATTCGCTTGCCTCTATTTTCTTTAGCTCCCGGTATAGTACTTGCGCCTGATTATGCTCTGTGTCTTTGGAAGCGTAAAGAAGCGTCACCGTCTTGTGTTCTTTCTCCAGTCTCTTTATTTCCAGAAGCATCTGTTTGTTCTCAGTAAGTTCCCGGGTGTAGAGCTTGGTGAATTCTTCCCACTTTTCCGTGTCGTGACAGAACCATTTCCGTAAAATCGCAGATGGAGCGATTTCCTTCATCCATACATCAACCCGGGCGCTTTCTTTCGATAGGCCGCGTGGCCAGAGACGATCCACCAACACACGGCAGCCGTCTTCATCTCCTGAAGAATCGTATATGCGTTTTATCTTTATCATAAGCGATAAACCGTTTAGCTGTAAGTTTGGTTTGATACACTACTTTTCAATCCCGACTCTGTTCAAAATAAAAGCAAACTCAAAAGCTGTATCTTTAATCCCGTCGTAACGCCCTGTAGCGCCGCCGTGTCCCGAATCCATATTCATGTGCAATAGCACGAGGTTGTCATCGGTTTTTAGGGCACGGAGTTTGGCAACATATTTGGTGGGTTCGTGAAAAAGCACTTGCGAGTCGTTAATGCCACCAGTAATGAGCATATTGGGATAGTTTTGCGCTTTAATGTTGTCGTAAGGCGAGTAGGAGAGCATGTAGTTGTAATATTCTTCTTCGTAGGGATTGCCCCATTCCTCGTATTCACCTGTAGTGAGTGGAAGCGTGTCATCCAGCATGGTGTTGATAACGTCTATAAACGGTACTTGTGCCACGATGGTTTGATACAGATCCGGACGCATGTTTGTGACGGCCCCCATCAGCAGGCCGCCCGCGCTACCGCCCATAGCTGCGAGCTTATTTGTAGATGTGTATTTTTCGTTGACCAGCAGTTCACTGCATGCGATAAAATCGGTAAACGTGTTTTTCTTGTGGAGCAGTTTACCCTCCTCGTACCATTGTTCTCCAAGGTCACTTCCTCCACGTATCTGAGCCAGAGCATACACGAAGCCGCGATCAATGAGGCTGTAAAGGCTAGCGCTGAAAGACACATCGGAACTACTTCCGTAGCTTCCGTAGGAATAGATCAACGCGGGGTTGGTTCCGTCCTTTTTTAATCCTTTCTTGTACACGATGGCCATAGGCACTTTCACTCCATCGGGGGCAGTTGCCCAAAGACGCTCAACCACATAATCATCGGGATTGAAGCCCGAAGGAATTTCCTGTTCTTTAAGTTTTACCGCCTCACCTGTAGCAATATTGTATTCGTACAGTGTGCCGGGGCGGTTGAGTGATGTATAGGAATAACGGAAAGTGGTGGCATCGTATTCTGGATTTCCGTTTAATCCTGCCGAGTAAACCGGCTCAGGAAAAGCTATGGTTTTAATTTCCCCTATGCCTGAAGCAGGTTTCGCGATAATCTCACTCAACCCATTTCTGCGCAGTTCGATTGTCACGTAATCTCTCAGGATATCGATACCTTCGATCCGAACGTTCTTGTCGTGTGCTAGAAACTCTTTCCAGGTGTTGCGGTCTTCATGGCTTGTCAAGGGTGTTTCGTAAATTTTTCCGTTCAGGTTTTCCTTGTCTTTGTATCGGACAAAAAACTTCCCCTTGTGCGGATAAACTGAATATTCCACGTCTTGGACACGGGGCAGAAACACCTTGAACTGTTCGAGCGGTTTATCTGCAGGAATATAGCGTTCGTCGGCGGTAGTGGAGCTTGCCGATGAGATAAAAATGTATTGTTTGGTCTTGCTCCCCGAAACGTAAGTAGAGAACCGTGCGTCCGTTTCCTCGTATACCAGGTCGGCCCTGGAACCATCCAGTACCTGACGTAAAATGCGGTAGGAGCGTAACGTGTTGTCGACAATACCGTAAAAAAGTGTCTTGTTATCGTTTGCCCAGGCCACGGAAGTAGCGCCGTTAACCGTAAATCCAACATCCTTGCCCGAAGCAAGGTCTTTCACTTTCATAATAAATTCCGCATAGGAACCGGTTTCGTTGTAGAAATAGGCTGCTTTGCTGTTGTCGGGACTAATGGAATATCCCCGGAAAATATATGCCGGCTTCCCTTCCGCCATTTTATTGACGTCGAAAATAATTTCTTCGGGCGCATCCAATGTGCCTTTGCGCCGGCAATAGGTCCGGTATTGTTTCCCCTTTTCGGTGCGGCTGTAATAATAGTATCCGTCGGAAAACGACGGGTAACTTTCATCGTCTTCTTTTATCCGGCCGATAATTTCGTCGTAAATGGTTTGTTGCAACGCTTTTGTTGATGCCATAACCGTATCGGTATAAGCATTCTCCGCTTTCAGGTAATCAATCACCTTCGGATTATTTTTGTCCTTCAGCCAATAATAATTATCGATACGCGTTTGCCCGAAATTAGAGAATGTGTCGGGAATTACTTCCGCTACCGGTGGTGCGGGAAAATCTGATTGTTTCAACATGACAGTTTCTTTTTTCGAAGGGTTGCAGGCGGTCATCAACGCTGCAGCAACTATTGAAAGGATATAATTCCAGCTTTTCATTATTGTTGGATTTATTCGTTTACAATATGGAGTTCAATTTATATGCTTTTTTGTCAGCATTTTTTAGAAAAACAGTATCCCGGTTGAGCCGGCCGTATAAAAATTGTTTGTTTATATGGATTTAAAACGATGCAAATGTATGATTTATTATTGATAATTGTGTTTTATGAACAAAAAAATTATCCTTATGTTATATCAAATAACTCATTTAACAAGTAAATGCAACACCACAATCATACTCATCACAACGAGGACGTCAAGAACATCCGGGTGGCATTTTTTCTTAATCTCCTTTTTACGGTAATTGAGATCGTAGGTGGCATACTGACAAACAGTGTCGCTATCCTGTCTGATGCGGTACATGATTTAGGCGACAGTTTTTCGCTGGGCTTGTCGTGGTACTTTCAGAAAATTGCCAAGCGTCCGCGTACCAGGAACTACACCTACGGTTACAAACGCTTTTCCCTAATGGGTGCTGTGATCAACTCGGTGATATTGACTGTGGGCAGCGTGCTTATTTTGATGAATGCCATTCCGCGGCTGTTCAACCCGCAGCAACCCGATGTAAAGGGAATGCTTTTACTTGCCGTGCTGGGTGTTGTGGTGAACGGCACAGCAGTGCTGAAGCTGCGTAAAGGACGCTCATTGAACGAAAAAGTAGTTTCGTTGCATCTGCTTGAAGATGTACTGGGATGGCTGGCCGTCCTTCTTGGTGCCGGCGTCATGTATTTCGTGGATGCACCGTTTATCGATCCGCTGCTTTCCATTGCCATTTCAGTGTTTATTCTTTTCAACGTATACCGGAATATTCGTGAGAGTTTACGGATTATTTTGCAAGGCAGTCCCGATTTGATCAATATCGATGAGATTGAAAAGACGGTTATGGCGCTTATGAACGTAAAAAATGTTCATGACCTGCATGTCTGGTCGGTGGACGGAGAATATAACGTACTGACCATCCATGTAGTGCTTACAAAACCGTTGTCCATGGCTGAACTGCATAGTCTGAAGAAAGAGATCCGGAGGAGACTGTTCTCGCTAAATGTACAACATTCTACCATCGAGTTTGAAACACCCGATGAAGACTGTGAGCTGGAGGAGTGTTGCTAAAGCATGAAGTCGCTTCGCAAGCCGTTTGCTGACCATAGAACCGTTTGCTTATTTTATACATTGTTTTTTCAATCTTTTGAAGTTTTTATCAAGTTGACTTCGATAATATTCTTTGTTTCCGATTTATCTATTTTATACGTTATCGCCGAAGGCGCTGTTCCGGTATAAATTCCATTCATAAATAAGCAATCGGTTATGGGAGCTTCAATAGTAATCAACGATTTCCCGTCTCCTGTTAAATTGGATGCATAGATATTGTTGATTTTTCCGGCAATGGATAATTTACCGTATCCCCGGCCTCCTATGTATAGGGTATAAGGGCTTCCCATATACGGTGCCTGGCTGTCAGGCCTGTTTGTTACAACAATTCCGTCGATGTATACGTGATGAATGCTTGCGTTATCGCTGGCACGTATTGCTACTCCCGGATAATTGGTCCGGCAGTTTGTGATGAATATTTGTTCGGTGTCGTCCTCGGGACCGTTCCAGCGGGTAGAGGTCACCTGATACGAGTTTATATCTCCGTTTGAGTGATAATAAGGTTCAATATCCAAACTTGATAAAGCGATAAAATCATCACCGGTTAAACCGGAAATATCGTCTATCTTAAAGTATTTACATCCATGCCTTAAATCTATACCGTCTTTATTATATACACTCACTTTTTTTCCGTTAATTTCAATGATTTCCGGATTATTGAAACGGATGGCCGATATTTCGGCATTTTTTGTCCTTTCAAAACTCATGGCCCAGGCATGGGAGTTTTGAATCGTGACATTTTTTATGGAAAATTCGTCCACTAAGGCAATCTGAATCAGGTTGTTCCTCCAGTCGCCTCGTTGTTTTTCGCCTTTCTTTCCAGCGTCACTGCCGTAGCTTATCCGTCCTTTGCCGGTTCCCATTACCAGTGTGCGGTAGGCATCTCCTGTGGCGCGGGGATTATCGGCTCCTTTCAGCAGGACTTTTCCTACTCCGATAAGGTGTATGTTATTCAACCATACAGGATGTTCAATTCCTGTTCCTACATTTTCGCTTCTGAACATATTGTCGCGGCATTCATCGGAAAGTTGGATGGTGCAATTGTCTAAAATGATGGTTATGTCTGAAGGCAGTAAAATAGCCCGGTCTATTTTCCAAGCAAGTGTACCGTTGGCATTGCTTTGCGGGATGACCACCTTTCGGGAAGTTTTTTGGGCAAGACGAATAGCTTGTTGGATTCGTTCAATGTCAGAACCTTTGAATTGATTGGGAGTGATGTCTACAAAAAAATCATTTTTAATTGGTTGTGAGTGGATGTTTTCTATGCAATAGCCGGATAAAAGAAAATTCAAACACAAAAAACAAAACAACAAATCAACGTTTCTCATTTTCGTCTTTATTATTTAAAAATTAAAAATCAAAGGTGGATGGTTGTTTTTAATCTATTCCGGAAATCCAATCCACAGAAACAGAAACAACACCCCAATTAATTTTTACTAAATACACAACAGATAAAACTTATTACTTTTTAACTTCACTTGTCATATAAAACACCAATGAACTTCCGTCCATTATGTCCTTATACGTAATGGTTCTCTTGCCGTACGGCTTTCCGTTAAGTTCCACTTTCTCGACGTAGAGGTTTTCTTTCGACAGGTTTTTGGCCTCCATCGTAAACCATTTGCCGTTGCCTATATCAAGGCTTGCCGAAGTAACTTGTGGGGCGCCCAGCACAAACTCGCCGCTTACGGGGTTTACCGGATAAAAACCCATTGCCGAGAACATATACCAGGCCGACATTTGCCCGCAATCATCGTTCCCGATAAGTCCATCGGGTTTGTTCTTGTAAAAATCGGTGCAGATCTTCCGTACGAGGCGTTGCGTTTCCCCGGGACGGTCGAGGTAGGGGTAAATGTAGGCTACGTGGTGACTCGGCTCGTTTCCGTGTGCATATTGTCCGATAAGTCCCGTTACGTCTGATAGCGTTCCGGTCGATTCCTGCTCGGTGTTGAACAGATAATCCAGCACTTCACCTGCCTTTTCCTTTCCGCCCATCCATTCAATTAATCCCGGAATATCTTGCATCACATGCCACGTGTATTGGAGGGCGTTTCCTTCGGTGTAATGTCCGCCGACATTTGAATCTGCGTGCGCCAGTGCATACGGATCGAAAGGCGTAAGCCATTTCCCTTTTGAGTCTTTCGGACGCATGGAGTTGGTCGCTTTGTCGTAGTGATTTTTGTAATAATCGGCCCGTTTTCTGAAAAAAGCAGCATCCTCCGTTTTGCCCAGTTTTTCTGCAAAAACAGCCATGCAATAGTCGTCGAATCCACATTCGAGTGTACGGGAAACCGACTCTACCTTGATCAGATCATACGGATAATATCCGAATTTGTCGTATATATCCCAATCAGACTTATAGTGTTTACTTTCGGTAATGGATTTCTTTATTTCGTTATAGGCCCGTTCAGCATCGAATCCCGTAAACCCTTTCAGGTAAGCATCTACGATCATCGGAACAGAATGGTTCCCGATCATGGTGTAAGTTTCCTGTCCCCACAACGACCAGATAGGCAGATGCCCCTGCTGCTCGCTGTAGTCGAGCATTGAGTTCACAAAATCGGGTATAAGTTCAGGGGTGAGGATGGTATACATGGGAAAGGCTGCACGGAAAGTATCCCACTGCGACCACGTGGAATAGTATTTTCCGTTGGGTGATTGCGACACTTTACGGCTCGGACCCGTATATTTCCCATCCACATCGGCAATGTTGTTGGGTTGAATATACAGGTGATACATCGATGTATAGAAGTTCACTTTATCGTCTTCCGATCCCTCTATTTTTACTTTTGCCAGGTAGCTGTTCCATCCCTTTTTTGCATCCTGCAGCACCGATTCGAAATCCCAGCCTGGAACTTCGGCTGCCAGGTTGGCTTTTGCTCCTTCCACGCTTGCAGACGACATCCCAATTTTCATGTTTAGCGTATCGGCGTTGTGCATGTCGAACGTAAGAACGTAGCGTGACGATTTTTCAAGCGGACTACGTTTCGGAAGTTCTTCTTTGGTTACAATTGGTTTGTCAAATTCGATTACAAAGTAATAAATCCGTTCCACCCATTCCGTCCGTCTCGTAAAACCCGAAATTACCCGGTCACTTTCGAAGGTTACTTCATTATCAAGCACGTGTGTGTGA
This sequence comes from Petrimonas sulfuriphila, assembly GCA_038561985.1. Taxonomy (NCBI): domain Bacteria; kingdom Pseudomonadati; phylum Bacteroidota; class Bacteroidia; order Bacteroidales; family Dysgonomonadaceae; genus Petrimonas; species Petrimonas sulfuriphila. The sequence goes on from CP073276.1 coordinate 2,376,515, forward strand.
AAACGAGCGTCCTGCCACACCAGTCCGCTTTGAAAATCGGCGAGGATATTGGCCGCTTTCCCTTTAGGAAAAGCATATTTGTGAAAAGCAACGTGTGGCGACGCCGTAATCTCTACGTTCACTTCGTTATCCAAAAGTTGTACGGCATAATATCCGGGAGAAGCTTTTTCCGTAGCTTTGTCGAAACGGCTGTCAAAACTATCCCGCTTCTCTCCCGAAAACGGTTGTACCAGCAAATCTCCCAGATCTACGCATCCGGTTCCGTTTAATCGGTTTTGTGTAAATCCCTGAATCAGCGAATCCTCGTAGAAGTATCCCGAGCAGTATGCCCACGAAAAATTGCCGGTTTGCGGTCCGGCCTGAATCATTCCCAGAGGATAGGTTGCCCCGGGAAATGTATGGCCGGTAAAAGCTGTCCCGATAAATGGATTCACGTACTTGGTGTAATCGGATTCATCGGTCTTTATACCTTGTTTTTGTTGTGTGCAGGCAACAGCCAACACGGCTGCCGTCACACAAAAAAGAATTTTTTTCATTGTCTTGTTGTTCTTTATTTCAGTTCATTTCTTCGCCCTCATGGCTTCCCAGACAAAATAAGTGATCAGCGCGGTGAAAGCGATCAAAGCAGTAACCTGAGCTCCTGTGCCGTGCGGGTCTTCCCAAATACGCAAGTTGAGTGCATTCCCATTGCCTGTAACAAAAATGACCAGTGCGCCGATAACGCCGAACAGTGCAGCGCCCGCTATAAAACCCGATGCAATAAGTATCGCACGTTGATGGCGGGCATTGTTGAGCACCGGATCTTTTGAACGTTTGCTGATCCAGTGGTTGAGTAATCCCCCCACTACAAGCGGTGTGTTTAACGGTAGCGGGATAAACATCCCGAGCGCAAACGCCAACGGGGATATGTTCAGCCAGTTGATGAGAATAGAGATGACCGCGCCGATTCCCAGCAACATCCAGCTGACACCCGAACCGGACATCAAGGGTTCGATAATGGCGGCCATAGCGTTGGCCTGCGGTGCCACCATCGGGTTGGTGTGCGTTTCAGTTGCGACAAATCCGTACGCCTCGTTCAGAATAAATATTACGGCTCCGACGGTAGCGGCGGAAACCAGCGTTCCCAGGAACTTAAACGATTCCTGTTTGGCAGGAGTTGTCCCAATCCAGTACCCGATTTTCAGGTCGGTCACGAAACCGCCTGCCATTGAAAGTGCGGTACAGACAATACCTCCGATAATTAGCCCGCTGACCATTCCCTGCCATCCTTTCAACCCTACGGCAACAAGGATTACCGATGAAAGGATCAGGGTCATCAGGGTCATTCCCGAAACGGGATTGGTCCCTACAATGGCGATTGCGTTGGCAGCAACCGTAGTGAACAGGAACGAGATGACGGTTATGGTGATCAGCGCTACAATAGCCTGAACAAGAGTGACCTTAACGCCGGCGAGCAGGAATATAAAAACAGCAACAAGTGTCAAAAACAGGAACAACATGACAAACGACATCTTCAGATCGCGTTGCGTGCGTTCTCCCCTGAGTTCCCTGTCGTGGATTTTTCCTTTTTTACTTCCCATGGCCAGTTTAAAAGCGTTTCCGATAACTCCCGACGATTTGATAATTCCGATAATCCCCGCCATGGCAATGGCGCCAATACCTATCGGACGTACGTAGACGGCAAAAATTTCTTCTGCAGACATTGCCGCGAATGGGTTCATTCCTCCGTTTGCTGCCGCCAAGGCTCCTATCTCGTTTACCAGGGGTATGAGTACAAGCCAAGAAAGCAAAGACCCAACCGTAATGATAAGGGCGTAACGTAATCCTACAAGATAGCCGAAACTGAAAATAAGTGCGCTGACGTTGAACTTCAGTACCATTTTGAACTTTTCAGCCAGCAGGGCCCCGGCAGGAATGATGCGTGTGGATATCTCTTCGCTCCACAAGCGCAAGGCCGAAAAGCAGAAGTCGAACAGTCCTCCGATCAAACCACTTGTTACCAGTAGTTTGGCTTGATTGCCTCCTTTTTCGCCTGTCATCAGAATTTCGGTTGTCGCCGTAGCTTCAGGAAACGGCAACTTGCCGTGCATCTCTTTTACAAAGTATTTTCTGAAAGGGATAAGAAACAGTATTCCCAAAAATCCACCGAAGAGCGATGAAAAGAAAATCTGCCAGAAGTCCACCTGAATCTCAGGATACTTGGCCTGCAGAATGTAGAGTCCTGGAATGGTAAAAACAGCCCCGGCAACGATCACTCCCGATGAAGCTCCGATGGATTGGATAATTACGTTTTGCCCCAGTGCGTTCTTTTTTCGCAAAGCTGCCGACGCGCCTACGGCTATAATGGAAATAGGAATGGCTGCTTCAAAAACCTGTCCGATTTTCAATCCGGAATAGGCTGCCGCTGCTGAAAAGATTATGGCCATCAGTAATCCCATTCCTACAGACCAGGGTGTGATTTCTTTGATTGCCCTGTCCGCAGGTAATACCGGTTTGTACTCCTCACCTTCCTTAAGCTCTGAGTAAGCGTTTTCAGGCAAGCTAACCGGCTGTTTGTCATCTTTATTTGATTGCATGGTTTCTTATTTTTATTTTAATGATGCGATGAATGGCACGAAAATACAAAAAATCTGTGAAATATTCAGTTAGAAACTGTTTTGATTTTTTTGACGCCTGTTTCGAACATTTCGTACCTTAAATTGTTGAAACGCCAGTCATCGCATTATAAATCACATTATACCCATTTTATTTCTATGATTTTTGATATCGACATGATCCGTGAGGTATACGGTCAGCTTCCCGAAAAAATAACGCAGGCAAAACAGAAATTAGGCCGTCCGTTAACGTTAACAGAAAAAATTTTATTTGCGCACCTTTCGCCTGGAGTAACGCTGGAAAAATTCAGGCGCGCCGAAGATTACGTTAATTTCGCTCCCGACAGGGTAGCCATGCAGGATGCAACTGCGCAAATGGCATTATTGCAATTGATGAACTCGGGCCGGAAAAACGTTGCTGTACCGTCAACAGTACACTGCGATCACTTGATTCAGGCATATAAAAATGCGGAAACCGACTTACATACAGCAAAGGTTACCAATGAGGAGGTGTTTAACTTCCTGCGCGATGTTTCCAACAAGTATGGAATCGGTTTTTGGAAGCCGGGAGCAGGAATTATTCACCAGGTTGTGCTTGAAAATTATGCTTTCCCGGGAGGGATGATGGTGGGTACCGATTCGCATACGCCCAACGCAGGTGGCTTGGGAATGATTGCTATAGGTGTTGGAGGAGCTGATGCCGTGGATGTTATGGCCGGATTGCCGTGGGAGTTGAAAATGCCGAAACTTATCGGCGTGAAGCTGACCGGGAGATTGTCGGGCTGGGCATCGCCGAAAGACGTGATCCTCAAGCTTGCCGGTATCCTGACCGTAAAAGGAGGTACAAACGCCATCATCGAGTATTTCGGTGAAGGGACTTCAACACTTTCTGCGACCGGAAAAGGTACTATTTGTAATATGGGGGCCGAAGTAGGAGCAACTACTTCCATTTTTCCGTTTGATGAAAAATCGGCTGCCTATCTCGAAGGGACAGGCAGGAAGGAAGTGGCCGATGAAGCCCGGAAAATTACCCCTTACCTGCAGGCCGATCCAGAAACAGCCAACAACCCGGGAAGCTATTACGACCAAGTCATCGAAATCAACCTGTCTGAATTGGAACCGCACATCAACGGCCCTTTCACCCCTGATGCTGCTTTCCCCATTTCTGAGTTTGCCCAAGAAGTGAAAGAAAAAGGCTATCCCCGGAAAATGGAAGTGGGATTAATCGGCTCCTGTACCAATTCGTCGTACGAAGACCTTACGCGGGCTGCGCATATCGTAAGAAAAGCCAAAGAAGAAGGGTTAAGTGTAAACGCCAGATTCATTATCAACCCCGGATCGGAACAGGTCCGGTATACCGCGGAACGTGATGGGATTTTACAGGAATTCGAAGATGCAGGAGCGGTAATTATGGCGAATGCCTGTGGCCCGTGCATCGGACAATGGAAGCGTACCGACGAGAAATCGGAGCGCTCAAACTCAATCGTTACTTCATTCAACCGGAATTTCGCCAAACGGAACGATGGAAATCCCAATACCCATGCTTTTGTAACTTCGCCAGAACTGGTGGCGGCGCTCACCATTGCCGGAGATTTAACATTTAATCCGCTTACGGACACGCTTACCAACTCCAAGGGTGAGCAAGTGAAACTGGCCGAACCCGTTGGGTTTGAGATGCCCCCGAGAGGCTTTGCGGTGGAAGATGCCGGCTACCTGCCTCCATCGGAAGACGGCAGTAAAATAGAGGTAAGCATTAATCCGCAGTCGAACCGTTTACAGAAACTGGAGCCTTTTGAGCCATGGAATGGCAAGGATTACGAAGAGCTTCCGCTTTTGATAAAGGTAAAAGGAAAATGTACAACTGACCATATTTCGATGGCCGGCCCCTGGCTTCGCTTCCGCGGACATTTGGACAATATTTCCGACAATATGCTTATTGGTGCCGTAAATGCATTCAATGACGAGACCAATAAAACTCTTGATCCTGTAACGTTACAATACACGGAGGTTCCTGCGTTGGCCCGGAAATTCAAGGCAGAAGGACTGGGGTCTGTCGTGGTTGCCGAGGAAAACTACGGTGAAGGCAGCAGTCGCGAACATGCGGCTATGGAACCCCGTCACTTGAACGTGAAAGTGATTCTGGTAAAGTCGTTTGCCCGTATCCATGAAACAAATCTCAAAAAACAAGGAATGCTTGCGCTTACGTTTGTTGATAAGGAGGATTACAACAAAGTGCAGGAAAAGGACAGAATCAGCATCGTAGGTTTAACCGGTTTTACCCCGGGAAGAAACCTGAAAGTTGTTCTTCATCACGCTGATGGCTCTACGGATGAGTTTGAAGCTGCCCACACCTACAATGAACAACAGATTGGCTGGTTCAAGGCCGGCAGTGCATTGAACGGGATGATGTAAATTTTTTGATAAAATGGATAACCCACAGAAGATAACCCTTTCGTCCTTTCCCGATAATCCTGTCATTCCCTTTATCGAGGGTGACGGAATCGGAAAGGAGATCACAGCTTCCGTCAGGAAAATCATCGATAAAGCGGTTGAGAAATCCTACAACGGAAAACGGAAAATTGAATGGAAAGAAGTTCTTGCAGGTGAAAAAGCCTACAACAAGCTTGGGACCTGGCTCCCCGCGGAGACCATGGAGGCTTTTCGAAAATACCGGGTAGGAATCAAAGGGCCGCTCACTACACCCGTAGGGGAGGGGATTCGTTCCTTGAACGTTGCGTTACGACAGGAACTTGATTTATACGTCTGTCTGCGGCCAGTACGGTGGTTCAAAGGAGTAGCCACCCCCCTGCTTCATCCTGAAAAGGTTCACGTTACTATTTTCCGGGAAAACACGGAGGATATCTATGCCGGAATCGAATGGAATGCCGGAACTCCCGAGGTTGAGAAAGTCCTGAAATTTCTGAAGGAGGAGATGGGAGTTGCTAAAATCCGTTTTCCTGAAACCACCTCCATAGGTGTCAAGCCTGTATCGGTGGAAGGTACCGAGCGTTTGGTGCGTTCAGCCATTGAGTACGCTATAAGGAACAAACTGCCATCGGTTACCCTGGTTCACAAAGGGAACATCATGAAGTTTACCGAAGGAGGATTCAAAAAATGGGGATATGCACTCGCCGAAAGAGAATTTGCTGATCAGGTTTTCACGGAAAATATTTTCAATAAAATAAAAACCGAAAGAGGCTTGGAAGAAGCAGTTGCAGCATATAACAAGGCTATGGAAAACGGAAAAGTTTTCATTAAAGACGTTATTGCTGACGCATTCTTGCAAAATACATTGCTGAAACCCGAAGAATACGCTGTGGTAGCTACGCTGAACCTGAACGGAGACTATATCTCCGATCAGCTTGCCGCTATGGTTGGTGGTATAGGTATTGCTCCCGGGGCAAACATCAATTACATAACCGGGCATGCTATTTTTGAAGCTACGCACGGAACCGCACCCGATATTGCAGGTAAGAACAAGGCGAATCCTTGTTCAATGTTGCTTTCGGGTGTGATGATGCTGGAATATATTGGCTGGAATGAAGCGGGCAGCCTTATCACAAAATCTCTGGAAAACCTGTTTGAAAAAGGATACGCTACTTCCGACCTGGCCCGGTTTATGGAAAACGGAAAGGCATTATCCACTTCTGAGTTTGCGTCAGAAGTAATAAATTCACTTTAGTTTCTACGTTGTTCAAACAAAAACAGGTAAAATACTGTTACAATTACAGAAATAACCGAAGCACAATAAAACCAATAAATTAAAATAATAACAATAATGGATAACAAGCAATTGATTAAGGTGTTATCAGACTCGATAGCAGTAACAAGCAATATCGATAAGGATCTTTTTACCAAAATGGGTGTGAAGCGCGGACTTCGTAACGAAGATCATTCCGGTGTGCTTGCCGGGCTTACCCGGGTGGGCGATGTAGTTGGTTATGAGCGCCAGGAAGATGGAACCCTGAAGCCTATCCCAGGCAAATTGTTTTATCGGGGTATTGATGTTGAAGACCTGGTACACGGCCTTCAGGCAGACAATCGTCTTGGATTTGAAGAAACGGCTTACCTGCTTTTATCGGGAAAATTGCCGAACAAAGAGAACCTCCAGGCTTTTTCAAGCCTTCTAGCACAGACTATGCCTCTTAATCACACAGCAACGATGAATATTTTGTCGTTGCAAGGGAAGAACATCATGAATATCCTTGCCCGGAGTGTACTGGAGCTTTATACATATGACCAGGATCCCGATGATATTTCTCCCGACAACTTGATTCATCAATCAATCAATCTGATAGCAAAATTTCCGACCATTATTGCTCTGGCTTATCAAGTACTGCGTCATGATCAACAGGGACGTTCCTTACACGTTCGCCATCCCTATGAAAATTATTCGGTGGCCGAAAACTTTCTTTATATGATGAAAGGTCCCGGAAAATATACCGAACTGGATGTGAAAATTCTTGATCTCGCGCTTATCCTGCACGCCGATCACGGTGGGGGTAACAACTCTACTTTTTCGGTGCGTGTGACCAGTTCTACGGAAACCGACACTTATTCAGCAGTTGCTGCCGGTATTGGATCACTGAAAGGTCCGCTTCACGGTGGGGCAAACGTGAAAGTAAACGGTATGCTCGCAGATATGAAAAAAAATATCAAAGACTGGAAAGATGTTGGCGAAATAGATGCTTACCTTACCCAAGTACTGAATAAAGAAGCATATGACAAGACAGGGCTTATTTACGGTATAGGACACGCTGTTTATACTATCAGTGACCCGCGTGCGGGGTTGCTTAAGGAGATGGCACGTGAGCTGGCAAAAGAAAAGGGACGTGAGAACGAATTCGCATTTATGGAGTTGATCGAAGAACGCGGCGTGGAAGTGTTCCTTAATTACAAAAAACAAGGAGCTAAACAACGTACGTGTATCAACGTAGATTATTATTCCGGTTTTGTCTATGACGCTATCGGTCTTCCCGAAGAAGTATTTACACCAATTTTCGCCATGGCGCGTATTGTGGGCTGGACAGCGCATCGTATTGAAGAACTGAATTTCTCCAGCAAAAGAATTATACGTCCTGCATACAAAAACGTACGTCCGTTACAGGATTTTATACCGATGAAAGACAGAACGTAAAATGACGAAGATAAAAGTACAAAATCCTATTGTGGAAATCGATGGCGATGAGATGACTCGGATTATCTGGTCGTTTATCAAGCAGCAGTTGATATTGCCGTACCTCGATGTAGATATAAAATATTACGATTTGAGTATTCAGAACCGGGATGCTACCCATGACCAGGTTACAGTTGAGGCTGCAGAAGCTATCAAAAAATATAACGTGGGCGTCAAGTGTGCTACCATCACGCCCGATGAAGTGCGGGTTAAAGAGTTTGGATTAAAGCATATGTGGAAGTCTCCCAACGGAACTATCCGGAACATCGTTGGAGGGACGGTTTTCCGTGAACCCATTGTTTGTTCCAATATCCCGCGGTACGTTCCGGGCTGGACGCAACCGATCATTATCGGGCGTCATGCGTTTGGTGACCAGTATCGTGCCACGGATAAGATTGTCAAAGGGAAAGGTAAGCTGAAACTTACTTTTACCGCTGAAAATGGTGACGTGCAAGAATGGGAGGTTTACAACTTCGAAGGAGACGGAGTGGCCATGGCCATGTTCAATACCGATGAATCGATTTATGGATTTGCCCGTTCGTCATTTCAAATGGCGCTCACGAAAAAGTATCCGCTATATATGTCCACTAAAAATACTATTCTGAAGGCATACGATGGTCGCTTCAAGGATATTTTCCAGGAAGTGTATGAGAATGAGTTCAGGGAGTTGTTTCAGGAAGCCGGGATTACCTATGAGCATCGGCTGATCGATGACATGGTGGCATCAGCGATGAAATGGAACGGTGGTTTTGTGTGGGCCTGTAAGAATTACGACGGCGATGTACAGTCGGATACCGTAGCACAGGGTTTCGGATCGCTGGGAATGATGTCTTCGGTTTTGGTAACACCCGACGGACGTACAGTGGAAGCTGAAGCTGCACACGGAACGGTAACACGCCATTATCGTCAGCATCAGCAAGGCAAGGAAACCAGCACCAATCCGATCGCATCAATCTTTGCGTGGACTCGCGGTTTGGAACACAGAGGAAAGCTTGATGGCAACCAAGAACTTATTGATTTCTGTCAAAAGCTGGAACAGGTGTGTGTGGAAACCGTTGAGAACGGAGAAATGACCAAAGACCTGGCAGTACTGGTATATGGCGATGATGTGAAAGGAAAATACCTGAATACGCAGGATTTCCTGGCTGCGCTAAAGCGCAATCTGGATAAAAAATTAAATTGATATACGTAGTTTTCAGGTTATCAGATAGAACGGCTCACGCGGAATAACGTCGCGGAGCCGTTTTTGTTAATCCCTGAACCGTCGTGTCAATTCCCCGTACTCATCGATGCGGCGATCGCGAAGGAAAGGCCACCAGCGACGGACGTTTTCGGTGCGGGTTTTATCTATTTCAACAACCTGAGTTATTTCACCTTCTGCTGCCTGAAATAGGAACTCACCTTGTGGTCCGCAGATAAAGCTGTTTCCCCAGAATGAAATCCCGCGAGTCTGGCCCGATGGGTCAGGTTCGTAACCGGTACGGTTCACCGCAATTACTGGAATGCCGTTTGCTACGGCGTGCCCGCGCTGAACAGTGATCCACGCTTCACGTTGACGATTCTTTTCGTCTTCGGTATCGGAGGACTCATAGCCGATAGCGGTGGGGTAGATGAGCACTTCTGCTCCCGCTAAAGCCATCATTCGGGCAGCCTCGGGATACCATTGGTCCCAGCAGACCAGCACACCAAGTTTTCCCACCGATGTATCTATGGGGTTAAAACCCAAATCACCGGGAGTGAAATAAAATTTTTCGTAATAGGCCGGATCGTCGGGTATATGCATTTTGCGGTATTTTCCGGCTATTGTTCCATCTTTTTCAATGACCACAGCTGTATTGTGATACAGCCCAGGAGCCCGTTTTTCGAAAAGAGATAACAGGATAACCACTCCCAGCTCTTTTGCCAGTTGGCCAAATGAATGGGTGGAAGGGCCCGGAATGGTCTCTGCCTGGTCGAATATACCCGTCTCTTCGGTCTGACAAAAGTACAGTCCGTTATGCAATTCTTGTAACACAATTAGGTCTGCTCCTTTCGATACTAAGTCGCGGATTTTTGACTGCAATCGCGAAACGTTCTCGTTTCTGTCTGTCGTGTTGGCTTGTTGTATTATTCCGATTTTCATATGTTGTCTGATTGGTAGAAAAAATCCGCTTGGCGCCGGCGGAAGAATAGTAAATCCTAAATCAAATAAAACCTTTCGGAAATTGCATCGTTACACAGTGGAGTGAGCCGTGTTGCTTGATCAAAGGCAGACAATCGACGCCGATTATTTCACGATAGGGAAATGCCTTTTGCAGTTGTTTTTTTGCCATTTCGTCTTTTGCGGATGCATAAGTAGGCATTAAAACAGCATCGTTGATAATCAGAAAATTGGCGTAAGTGGCGGGAAGTCTATAGCCGTCATGATACACAGCATCCGCCATGGGTAGCGGAATTAACCTGTAAGGCTTCCCTTCGGTGGTTTTGAACGATCCCAGTTCATTTTCCATACGCTTGAGTTCATCGAAATGCTCGTCGGTTTTATCGTCACATTTTACGTATGCGATAGTCTGTTCGTCGCAAAATCGGGCAAGTGTATCCACGTGGCTGTCGGTGTCGTCTCCGGCCAAATAACCGTGGTTGAGCCACAAAATCCGATGCACCCCGAATGTTGATTTCAGGTACTCGTCAATCTCCTCCAGCATCATTGGCTGATTGCGGTTAGGGGCCATCAGGCATTGCGATGTGGTAAGCAAAGTTCCCTTTCCGTTCGATTCTATTGAACCGCCTTCCAGAATAAATCTTTTCTTGCTTGTATATTGAACCTCGGGTTTGAATTCTTCTTGACGGAAAAGATGTTGTGTGATTTGATTATCGTGGTTGGCGGCAAACTTAAGTCCCCAACCGTTAAAACCGAAATCGAAAAGCATTGGTTTTCCATTGATAAAAACCGAAATAGCACCGTGGTCACGCGACCAGGTATCGTTGCTTTTCAGTTCCGACGTAATAAGATTTTTACGTTCTTGAGGCGTGAAATGTTTCACAACCTCGTCTTCTTCCGGGCATACGACTAGCAGCTTTTCCCTTTTCAGAATTTCTTTCGAAAATGTCACATAACATTCCGTAACTTCCTCCAAGGTGTCGAACCAGTCAGTACCGGCGTGAGGCCAAGTGACCAACACACCGCTCTGCGGATACCATTCCGGCGGAAAAACAACGTTGTTCATCGATTTTTATCCTTCCATATTTCCGCGAATAATTCCGCGGGACGAATTTTTGACGAAATCAATGATATGATTTCGCTCTTTCGTTTCCGGCAATTCGTTCTCAATTCTTTCCAGCGCCTGTGTGGTGTTGTATCCAGCTAAATACAGATACCTGTATACATCCTGGATGGAATTTATCACTTCGCTTGAAAATCCCCTGCGTCGTAACCCAACAAAATTCAAACCTACATAAGTAAGTGGTTCGCGGCCGACCATAGTATAGGGGGGGATATCTTTCGGAACTTTGGAACCACCCTGTATCATCGTGTGCGCACCAATTCGTGAAAACTGATGTACAAGTGTCCCGCCGCTGAGAATAGCGTAATCGTCAATTTCTACTTCTCCGGCCAGTTGCGTGGCATTTCCCAGGATGACGAAATCTTTTAATACACAATCGTGTGCCACGTGACTGTATGCCATTAACAGGCAGTCGCTGCCAACTGCTGTTTCTCCCCGTGACGCTGTGCCGCGATTCACAGTTACACATTCGCGGACTGAAGTTCTGTCGCCAATAATGGCTAACGATTCTTCACCCCTGAATTTCAGGTCCTGCGGAATAGCGGAAATGGTAGCGTGCGGAAAAATGGTGCAATTCTTCCCGATACGTGCACCAAAAAGAACGGTTGCATATGGCATTACAACTGTTCCCTCACCAATTTCAACATTTCTGTCGATGTATGCGAAGGGTTCAATGACAACGTCTTTGCCTATTTGGGCTTCGGGATGAACAAATGCCAGTGAAGATATATTACTCATAACTTATTGAGCATTATTTATTTTTGATTATTTGAGCGGTGAAGTCGGCTTCAGATACTATTTTATCTCCCACGAAAGCCAGTCCTCGCATGGTGGCGATGCCCCTGCGAACTTCCGACGAAAACTCTACTTTAAAAAGTATGGTATCGCCGGGAACGACCTTGCTTCGGAATTTCACATTGTCTATTTTTAGGAAATAAGTCGAATATCTTTCGGGTTCGTCAAGTCCGGAAAGCACCAGCAATCCTCCTGTCTGAGCCATGGCTTCTACCTGCAGAACTCCAGGCATAACCGGTTCATCGGGGAAATGGCCGACGAAATAAGGCTCGTCATTGGTGATGTTTTTTACGCCTACGATGTAACTTTCGGTTTGTTCAATTACTTTGTCCACCATCAGGAAAGGATAACGGTGTGGCAACAATTGTTTTACGCGATTAATGTCCATCAGGGGTTCAACATTGGGGTCGTAAAACGGTGCTTGATTTTTGTTTTTTATCTCCCTACGGATAAGCCTTGCCAGTTGATTGTTGATTTTATGCCCCGGACGTGTAGCAATGAGCCGTCCTTTTATAGGTTTCCCTATCAGCGACATGTCTCCGATTATGTCGAGCAGTTTATGCCGTGCAGGCTCGTTAGGGAATGCCAGTTCGCGGTGATTCAGATAACCCAGCTGGTTTGCATCCATGCGAGGGACGTTTAGTTCATCGGCTATCTCATCCAGCTCGTTCTGAGGAAGCTTTCTTTCATAAATAACGATGGCGTTATCCAGGTTACCGCCTTTGATTAGTCCGGCCTGACGCAGTTTTTGGATTTCACGAACAAAAACAAACGTGCGTGCAGGCGCTATTTCTGTAGCAAAATTCTCCAACGATTCCAAACTGGCATATTGATTGGGGATATATTGTGATTCGAATTCTATGTTAGAATTGATCGCGAAACCATCATCCGGAAGTAACGTGATTTTAGAACCGGTTTCGGGGTCGGAGACTTCTATTTTTTTTCGTACAACATAAAAGTCTTTGTCTTTTTCCTGTTCTACAATACCTGCTTTTTCAATAGCACGAATATATTCTATGGCGCTTCCGTCAAGAATGGGAAATTCCGGCGCGTTCACTTCGATAAGACAGTTGTCTATCCCAAGTGCATAAAGTGTTGAAAACGCATGTTCAACAGTGCTGACGGTGACATTACCCACTCCCAGAACCGTGCCTCGCTGGGTATGGACAACATTTTCGGCCACCGCTTCAATAACAGGTTGATCCTCTAAATCTACCCGTTGGATCCGGTATCCGGAATCAACGGGTGCAGGATTGAAAGTTATTTCAATTTTGTAACCGGTATGAAGCCCCTGGCCTTTTAGCGTAAAGCTGGATTTTAATGTTTTCTGTTTCACCTTGTTATATCGATAAATTTAATTTTGAGTGCAGATAATCCGGCAAAGATACAACTTTGCCTTGAAAAGTATGAATTTGGCTCTCCCGTTAGGTTTTTTTAGCAAAACATGTCTCCTGTTCTTAGGAGAGTTGTTTTTTTAACTCCTTGATTTCTTTTTCCAGCACATTTATTTGACGGTACATGTCGGGTAGCTTGGGGATGATTATGCTCGATTTGAAATAGTTTTTTATTTGATATGCCGGCGAGCCCATTACTTCAGATCCCTCAGGAGTATTGCTGATAATTCCGGACTGTGCACCAATCTGCGATTGGTTACCGATAGTTATATGTCCGCCTATTCCGACCTGGCCGCCTAAGACACAACCTTCACCTATTTTGGTTGATCCGGCAATTCCTACCTGAGCCGCCATAACCGTATTCTTTCCGATTTCGCAATTGTGTGCAACTTGTATTAAATTATCGAGTTTCACTCCTCGACGAATGATGGTCGATCCCATAACGGCACGATCTATAGTTGTATTGGCACCTACTTCTACATCTTCCTCCAGTATCACATTACCGATCTGTTGGATTTTATGGTACACCCCCTCTTGTTTGCTGAACCCGAATCCGTCCGCACCAACAACAACTCCTGCGTGTAAAATACAGTTGTCGCCAATTATACAACTGTGATAGACTTTTACTCCGGCATAAATAACAACATTATTTCCGATTTTTACATTATCCCCAATATATGCTTGCGGATAGATTTTTACGTTTTTACCCACCTGTACGTTTTCTCCGATATAGGCAAACGCTCCGACATAAATATTATCGTCAAGTTTTGCAGTTGCCGAGACGAAAGACATCGCTTCTATTCCTATTTTTGGTGGAGTTAAGCTGTTCACCAGGTCCAGCAGAGAAGCCAGAGCTGCATAAGCATCGGGGACTTTAATTAATGTGGCAGAAACAGTTTTTTCCGGTATAAAGTCATTGTTTACCAGTACAATATCTGCCTTAGTCTCGTAAATATAATGGGTGTATTTGGGGTTGGAAAGAAAAGCAATGGTTCGTGGTTTTCCCTCTTCAATTTTTGCAAAATTATCGACTTCTACGTTCGGGTTCCCTATAATCTCTCCCTTTAGAAAGTCGGCAATTTGTTGTGCTGTAAAGGTCATTTACTCTATTTTATTGGGTTTAAAAATGCAAATTAACAAATAAAAATCTAACAGACAAAGTTAAGCGTACAGAAAATGTTTAGTTAAGATAAATTTTGCAGATTTAAAAATATAAAGTACCTTTGCATTCACTTTTTCGGGATGTAGCTCAGTCCGGTTTAGAGTACTCGTCTGGGGGGCGAGTGGTCGCTGGTTCGAATCCAGTCATCCCGACTGTTTTTAAAGCAATTGCGTAATTTATCGCAGTTGCTTTTTTTTGTAGCCTTTAAAAATCTTCAGTACCAAAACACATTTTCTTTTTGGTTAAAAACAACCCTCCTTGAATTTTTTCTGAAAATAATGTATATATTTGAGGATTATTAAAAGTTTTTTTCGCAGAATGAAAGTCGTTCATTCTGATATTGACCCTATAGGTGAAAAAAATCTGAAAACAAGAAGTAAATGAAAAGAATTCTAATACTTATTGACTACTCCAGTGAATTCAGCCGCCGGCTACTGAGAGGTTTGATTCAATATGCTCATGAACACGGGCCTTGGTTATTTTACAGACTACCCACTTATTATAAGACGATGTATGGAAAGGAGGGTATAATTGAATGGGCCAAAAGCTGGAAGGCCGATGCAATTTTGGCACGATGGGATCATGAAGGAACCAATTTGTTAGCCTCTTTAAATATACCTATCGTGCTACAGAATTACAAATCCAGAAGTCCTTATTTTTCCAACCTAACCGGAGATTATGTGGGTACCGGAGTGATGGCTGCTAAGTTTTTCATTATGCGCCGTTTCCGCAACTTCGCGTTTTATGGTAATAAGGGTGTTGTTTGGTCGAAGGAGAGGGCGGAGGGTTTTCAGAAAGAGGTTGAGAAAGCGGGAGGAAATTTCTTTTGTTTTGAAAGTGAAGATTTGGGGGGCAAGGAATGGAGCAGCACTCATGCCGAGTTGGATGAGTGGTTATTATCTCTTCCAAAACCTGTAGGCCTCTTTGCCTGTGACGATGATTTCGCTTTAAGAATATCTCAAATTTGTAAAATTAACAACATTAAAATTCCTGAAGAAATTTCATTGCTGGGGGTGGATAACGATGAACTGATTTGTCACCTTTCCGATCCTCCCATATCATCCATTGTAACAGACGTAGAAAAGGGAGGGTACGAAGCTGGAAGATTGATCGACCGGATGATCAAGGGAGAGATCGTAGAGCCCTTCAACATCATTATCCGGCCAACGCGGTTCGAACTTCGAAAATCGACAGAGAAGTATGATATATCCAATGGCTATATCTCTCAAGTCGTCAATTATATCGAAGACAATTTCAACACCGACATCAATATTGAGGAACTCACAGAACTGGTTCCGCTATCCCGGCGTAACCTGGAAGTGAAATTCAAAGAAGAGATGGGTACCACTATCTATCAATTTATCCTGAGTTGCAGGATTGACTATTTTGCTCATTTATTGCTAACAACTGACAGGACTCTATACGATATGGCCCTTGAAGCCGGTTTCAATGACTGCAAAAATATATCGCGCATTTTTAAAAAGCATAGAGGCTGCACTCCTGTAGAATTTCAAAAAAAATACAGCAATAACTTTCCACCATAACGTTTTTTGAGATTACTATTTCGTTATTAACGTATTTCCCATACCTGATAAAACATAATTTTGTGTACTACAAAAATGTGGGACAAACTATTTACTTGTATTAAATCAATAAAAGATGAGTACAAAACCAGGGGTTAAACATGTTCAGAACAAAAACGCCACGATCAAATCAATGATTATTCTGGTGTTGCTGTTTTTTATTTTCGGATTGGTATCGTGGGTAAACACTATTTTAGTCCCTTATTTCCAACTGACCCTTCAACTGACTAATTTTCAATCCTCGTTTGTTACATTTGCTTTTTACATTGCTTATTTAGTGATGGCTATCCCTTCATCTTTCTTGCTGAATAAGATGGGATATAAGAGGGGGATGATGTATGGCCTGTGGTGTATGGCAATCGGGGCGCTGCTCTTTGTCCCTGCTGCCTATTGGCGTGTTTATCAGGTGTTTCTACTGGGACTGTTTTTGCTGGGTGTAGGACTTGCCATTTTACAATCGGCCGCTAACCCTTATGTAACCATTGTAGGGCCAATCGAGAGCGCTGCCAAACGGATGAGTATAGTTGGGACGGGCAATAAACTGGCCGGTGTTATAGCTAATCTTATTTTTGCCGGAGTTGTTATCCGTGAATCCGACAAGGTATTGATGCGGGAGATTGAATCCGGCCTATATACCGGCACGTCGTTAGATGCTGCTTTGGATAATCTGATCAAAGGCGTTATGTTCCCATATCTGATTTTAGCTGTAGCGCTCTTCGTTTTTGGAATTATTGTTCGTTATTCGGCTTTACCGGAATTAGATCCCTCGGTAGTGAACAAATGTTCTGCCGAAGATGAAAGCTCCGGTAAATCCATTTTTCAATATCCTGCATTGATATTGGGGGTGGTTGCCATGTTTTTCCATATAGGAACACAGATGATTGCTCTTGCTACCAGCATCCAATATGCAGGTACTATGGGTGAAAGCCTGGCCGGGCCGGCTAAAAATATCCCTTCATACACCATGCTGTTGACTTTTCTGGGATATTTTATCGGAATCATATTGATCCCCAAATACTTGAAGCAACGTAATGCGCTTTTAATCTGCGCTTCACTCAATTTAGTTCTTTCTATTTTAATAATTAGTACATCAGGAACGGTTAATTTCTTCGGAATTACGTCCGATATTTCTATCTGGTACCTTGTAATGATGGGACTTCCCAATGCATTACTTTACGCCGGGATTTGGCCTCTTGCCATCAACGGATTAGGCAAGCACACGAATCTTGGCGCTGCTTTTCTGGTGATGGCGCTTTGCGGGAGTGCATTTATGCCTATGATTTATCATTCGCTTGTGGAGCTTAATTCGTCTCTCTCGCCTTTTGAAGCAATGAAACAGGCCTATTGGATTCTTATCCCCTGTTTTGCCTATATTGTATGGTATGCGGCCAGAGGATACCGGATCAAATTCTGGAGAAGAACAAAGAACTAATGTGGTAATTGATTGATATTATGGATAATAGAATCATCATAAAAAACGGCAAGGTCATTTTTCCCGATACGATAGAGGAGAACCTGACCGTTGTATGTGGAAATGGGAAAATAACCGATATTCTTCATAATGAAGAATTCACTCCCGGCAATAGCGATATTGTGATAGACGCGACAAACAAGTATGTTGCTCCCGGCTTTATTGATATCCACACACACGGCGGTGGCGGGCATGACTTTATGGACGGGACCGTTGAGGCATATCTCGGAGCGGCGGAAACTCATGCCCGGTATGGAACCACGGCGTTGTTGCCTACAACGTTGACAAGCACGTTCGACGAGCTGATTAACACGTTTGACGTATATAAAGAAGCCGTAAAACAGAACACAAAAGGAGCTAAATTTCTCGGGCTACATCTGGAAGGACCCTATTTTGCCTATAATCAGCGGGGCGCTCAGGATCCCCAATATCTTAAAAACCCCGAACCGGAAGAATACAATAAGATCTTAGCGGCGTCGGACGATATTGTACGCTGGAGCCTGGCGCCGGAGCTGCCCGGTGCGCTCGACTTCGGAAAGGTGCTGACTTCAAAAAGCATCCTCACCTCCGTAGCACATAGCGATGCCATTTATGAGGAGGTACTGAAAGCCTTCAACGCAGGGTTTACACACGTAACCCACCTTTATTCGGCTATGTCCACCGTTACCCGCAGGAATGCATTCCGCTACGCGGGCGTTTTGGAAGCTGCATACCTGATCGATGACATGACAGTGGAGATCATTGCCGATGGAGTGCATTTACCTAAATCCCTTCTCCGGTTCGTATATAAATTCAAAGGGCCTGACAAAACTGCGCTTTGTACCGATTCAATGCGGGGGGCAGGTATGCCCGACGGGGAATCTATTTTAGGCAGCCTGGAAAAAGGACAAAGGGTAATCATCGAAGATGGCGTGGCAAAACTACCGGATCGGACAGCTTTTGCCGGAAGCGTTGCCACCACCGACCGTTTGGTCAGGACCATGGTAAACATTGCTGATGTGCCTTTGGTGGAGGCGGTAAGAATGATGACCTTAACTCCGGCCCGCATCATGCGGATAGATCAGCAGAAAGGATCTGTCCAAAAAGGTAAAGATGCTGATCTGGTTATTTTTGATAATAATATTAATGTTTCATACACAATCTTGGAAGGAAATGTCATATACGGAAACTAACACGAATGTAATCACATTCACCAAAGGAATGTTGGAAGTGAAAATCTTTCATACCCGGGAGGAGATGGGTATGGAAGCGGCAGCTAATGTATCGGATACTATACGGCAACTGTTCAATGAAAAAGAGGAAATCAATATGATCTTTGCCGCCGCACCCTCACAAAGCGATTTTATGAAGGAGCTGATTGCCGATAAACGAATCCGGTGGGAGAAGATCAATGCCTTTCACATGGATGAGTACATTGGGTTGGAAGAGAATGCCCCTCAGGGATTCGGTAATTTCCTGAGAGAACGCATTTTTGATAAAGTTCCCTTTAAAAGTGTCCATTATATAAACGGGATAAACGGTGGAGCGGAAGATCCTTCTGCCGAGTGCGAAAGGTATGCCGGCTTATTGGATCAATACCCTGTTGATATTGTTTGTCTTGGGATCGGAGAGAACGGCCATATCGCATTCAATGACCCGCCAGTAGCCGATTTCAAAGATCCTGAATTAGTGAAAGTGGTAAAACTGGATATGGCTTGCAGGCAACAACAAGTCAATGAAAACCTTTTCACCGGAATAGACTTGGTACCTACCCATGCGATCACCGTGACTATTCCGGCACTGTTAAGGGCAAAATATATGTTCTGCATGGTACCGGCCAAAAATAAAGCTGAAGCCGTGTATCACGCTCTGAATAACGATATCAGCGAGGAATGCCCGGCTACGATCTTACGAACGAAAAAAGGCGCTGTATTGTATCTGGACAAAGAAAGTGCGTCATTACTGAATTAAAACAAAATCATTATGAGACTAAAAGTTATTTTGTCAGCTATTTTGTCCGGACTTTTATGGATAGCCCAGGCACAACAAATAAAAATTGGCATCATCGGCCTCGATACCTCTCACTCTATTGCCTTTACCAAATTTTTGAATGGAGAAGATAAAAAAGAAGAATTCAAAGATTTTAAAATTGTCGCAGCCTATCCCTACGGATCGAAAACCATTAAATCGAGTTACGACCGCATACCTGATTATATAAAACAGGTTAAAGGATTGGGAGTGGAGATTGTTCCCTCCATAGCAGAATTGCTCAAAAAAGTAGATTGTGTAATGTTGGAAACAAACGATGGGAACCTGCATCTGGAACAGGCGTACGAAGTGTTCAAGGCAGGTAAGATCATGTTTATAGATAAACCGCTTGGCGCCACTTTGGCACAATCCATAGCGATCTGTCAATTAGCCAGGGAATATAATATTCCCATTTTCTCTTCATCCGCGCTACGGTTTGTTCCGCAAAATCAAAAATTACGCAACGGAGAGTATGGTAAAGTTTTAGGAGCGGATTGTTACTCTCCGGCAACACGTGAAATATCGCATCCCGATTTTGGGTGGTATGGCATCCATGGCGTGGAAACCCTGTTCACTATTATGGGAACGGGGTGTGTATCCGTGAATCGAATGTCGGCTGAAGGAACTGACGTAGTCGCCGGCTTATGGAGCGATGGCAGGATAGGCACGTTCAGAGGCCTTCGTGCGGGAAAGGGTATCTACGGAGGAACAGCCTTTACGGATAAAGGCGCGGAACCTGTCGGTCCCTATGAGGGATATGAAGTACTACTGACGGAGATATTGAAATTTTTCAGAACTCGCGTTGCTCCGATTTCAGCAGAAGAAACGCTCGAAATATTCACCTTTATGGAGGCTTCGAACGAAAGCAAGCGTAATGATGGAAAAATCATCCTGATGGAGGATGTCTATCGTAAAGGCTTAAAAGAAGCTAAAGAATTACTGCTGGAATTAAAAATAAAATGAAAAAGGGTTGGTCTATAATTGCAGTCGGACTGATATTACTTTCTTGTATGCAAAAGAACAATAGCCCCCGGGGCAACCAAACGATATTTATCGGCAAAGAGGGTGAAATAAAACTGATCGTCCTTGCCCCGGGGCATTTTCATGCCAACCTGCTTCAAAAAAGCGCCATGCCACAGGTAAACGATTCGGTATTTATATATGCACCCGCCGAAGATACCGGATTAAAACAGTATCTTTCGGCCATTGAGTCGTTCAACCAAAGAGATAAAGATCCTACAAGTTGGCAAACAATTGTCTATACCGGCGACGATTTTCTAAATAAGATGGTAACCGACAAAAAAGGGAATGTAGTCGTACTTGCCGGTAACAATAAAGAGAAAACCGAATATATTCTCAGTGCGGTAGATGCCGGATTAAACGTTTTGTCGGATAAGCCGATGGCGATTAACCGGGAAGATTTTCTTTTGTTGGAAGAAGCGTATGCCAATGCTGAGGCACAAAACGTGTTGTTATATGATATGATGACCGAACGTTACGATATGCTAAATATCATCGAGAAAGAGTTGATAAACGATCCCGATTTTTTCGGTGAGCTGAAAACGGGAACACCGGAAGATCCCGCCGTGTATATGGAGAGCGTGCATCACTTCTATAAAGAAGTGTCCGGCACCCCGTTGATCCGTCCGGCATGGTATTACGACGTGGAGCAACAGGGCGAAGGGATTGCCGATGTAACCACGCACCTGATCGATTTGTTGTTCTGGAAATGTTTTCCCGGACAGTCTATCAATTACACCCGGGATATCGGGAATATCTCTTCCTCTCATTGGGCAACAGAGATCACATTACCGCAGTTTACAAAATCGACCGGTGAAACCGCCTTCCCCGATTACCTGCAAAAATACCTCAACAATTCCATACTGAAGGTGTATGCCAACGGCACTCTCCACTTCGATGTAAAACACCGGAATGTGGGCTTAAAAGTTATTTGGAATTACCAGGCGCCTGAAGGTAGCGGAGATACCTTCATGTCGGTTGTAAAAGGAACAAAAACTACGCTGAAAACAATACAGAACAAAGAGCAGAATTTTGTGAAACAACTGTATGTGCAAAAAACCGACGGGATGGATGAAAATGAATTTTCCGATAACCTCCAAAAGGCGATCGAGAAAATCCGGACAACCTATCCTTTCGTATCTGCTTCTCCTACAACCGTAAAAGGGGAGTATATCATCAATATTCCTTCCGAAAACAGGGAGGGACACGAATCACATTTCAAATATGTTGCCGAAAGTTTTTTCAGCTTCTTAGTAAATCGCGATATGCCTGACTGGGAAAAAATCAATACCTTAGCAAAATATTACATCACAACAAAAGCTGTAGAAATTGCAAAAGATAGGGATTGACATCGGCGGGACTTATTACGAATCATCAAAGATGTTCCATGGTTCATTGCAGAACATCATGGGAACACGGTTCGATATACTTATCATCGGCCAAAACAAATTGAAATCGCAGGAAGTTTGGAAAGATGTCGTTTTCGAACTTCGGCGGCTCGACCGGATCTTTAATCGCTTTAGCAGTACAAGCGAAACTTCAAAAATCAATCGCGAAGCTATTCTTGAACCTGTGCATGTAAGCCAGGAGATGTGGACGATCCTGAAAAGTTGCCGGCAATACAATATCCGCACATTGGGATTGTTTGATATCACATTGGATGATTTTTCAAAAGTGTTGCTGGATGAAAGAGAGCACACTGTCATTTTTTTGAAAAAAGATATATCATTAGATTTTGGAGGCTATGCCAAAGGATATGCACTGGTGAAAATTAAGGATTTAATTCATCAAGCCGGAGTAAAACACTGTTTTGTAGATTTCGGGAACAGTTCTATTCTGGGAATGGGGCACCATCCTTACGGAGATGCATGGAAGGTGAGCATTGAAAACCCATATAACCATGATGAAGTTTTAGGTGAGATTTCTTTAAAGGACGAGGCATTGTCGGTATCGGGAAATACACCGACCTACACAGGCCATATAGTACGGCCTATGTCGCGAGAAGCAATAAAAGGAAATAAGGTCGTCTCGATCACCTCAAAAGATCCATTGGATGCTGAAGTGCTAAGCACAGTTTTCATGATCGCCGATGATACGGAAAAGAAACGAATTACAGAAGGTTTTAAAGTACAAAATACAGTAGAATATTAGTCTAACTTTAGTGAAGTAACATTATGTCAAACAAAAAGCCTAAACAAGTGGATACGAGCCTGCGACAATTTATCAAAGACTTAGGTTACGTTTCGGGAGGAGCCGCGCTTTTAGCTACGACCCCCTGGTTGCAGTCGTTTACCCCGGATAAAGCCAAAGAAATAAAAAAAGAGAAAGCCAGGATAGGATTTATCGGAACGGGTTCCAGAGGAACGTATAATATACACGCAGTATTGTCTCTGCAACATGCCGAAATTGTGGCTCTGTGTGATATATATCCCCCGAACCTGAAAGAGGCTTCCGGTCTTTGTCCCAACGCGAAGACATATACCGACTATCGAAAGATGCTGGAATCTGCTGACATCGACGGAGTTATTATATCTACCCCGCTTTATCTGCATGCTCCTATGACATTGGATGCCCTGGATGCGGGAAAGCACGTGTATTGCGAAAAGGCAATGGCTTTAACCATGGAGGAATGCAAAGCAATTTACGATACATATCGGAAAACGGATAAAGTTCTCTATTTCTGCATGCAGCGTATGTACGACAAGAAGTATATAAAGGGGATACAAATGATCCATTCCGGCTTAATCGGAGAAATTGTGGGAGAACGCTGTCATTGGTTCAGGAACCATGACTGGAGGCGCCCCGTACCTTCTCCGGAACTGGAGCGTCAGATCAACTGGCGTTTGTATCGGGATTATTCAGCCGGGTTAATGACTGAATTGGCATCCCATCAATTGGAAGTCTGCTGCTGGGCTATGCAGATGGTGCCTGAATCAGTGATAGGAACAGGAGACATCGTATATTGGAAAGACGGAAGAGAGGTATATGATAGTGTAAATCTGGTGTATCACTACTCCAATGGGGTCAAAATCAATTATGAATCGCTTATTTCCAATAAATTCAACGGGATGGAAGATCAAATACTGGGCAATAAAGGAACCATGAACCTGGCCACCGGTATTTATTATCTGGAAGATGAAGCCGGCGGGAAAAAATCCGGGATTGAACAATTGATTGGGCAGATAGGAAATAAATTATATGCCTCCGTACCTGCTGCCGGCCCGAGCTGGCGCCCGGAAACGAAAGAGAAATATATCCCTCACAACATTCTTGAAGGTGAATTTCATGTGAATGATGGTCTATCCATGATTGGCGCATTAAAAGATGGTTCCGATGAAATTTTGTCCGCATTTTGTCAGGCTTGCATTACCGGTGAAAAAGGGAAAAATATAGTGGAAGAGGCCTATCTTGCCACCATGCTTTGTCATTTGGGAAATCAGGCGATGGCGGAGCAAAAGAAAATTACTTTTCCCGAAGAATACAAAATTCCTTATATGAAATTCTCTTAGAAAAGATTCATCAATAAAAAGAAAATATTCAGATGAAAGACTTAATTATAACATCCAGGCAATTAAAAAAAGAAATATATATTCTTTCCGCTTGCTTTGCCGCGGCATTTTTAACGAACATCGTTTCAATCATCCTCTTCAAAACACCCTGGTACGAAGTGTTTACCCAACTGGGATATGTCATTTTTATTGCTCTATTTTTCTATCTACTGGTTATTCTGGTTAGAGTTATTGTTTATATGATCAGAAAGTTGATAAAACAGAATACTCATGGTAACTAAAAAAACTATCCTGATCTTCCTTGTGTTTTACATCTTCGCAACTTCTATCTATGCGAAGCAAATAAAACTATTGGCGATAGGGAATAGCTTCTCGGATGATGCTATTGAGCATTACCTCCCGGGACTGGTAGAAGCAAACGGCGATACCATTATAATCGGAAACATGTATATTGCTGGATGTTCTTTAGAAAAACACTATAACAATACAGTGAATAACTCACCGGATTACTCTTATCGAAAAATTGTTGACGGGATTAAAACCATAACGCCCAATTTACAGGCTGATCGATGCCGTTAGCGACGAAAAATGGGATTACATCTCTTTTCAACAGGTGAGTTCCCTTTCCGGCCTGTACGAATCTTTTTTTCCCTACCTTGACCGCTTGATGGATTTTGCAAGGGAACATTCAACTAATCCTGTCATGAAAATCGTGTTGCACGCCACTTGGGCTTATGCACAAAACTCCACGCATGCCGGTTTTGCCAATTATGAAAATAACCAGATAACGATGTTCAATGCTATTATTGATGCATACAATCGGGCAGCGCAAAAAACAGGCATTGATATTATTATCCCGGCCGGGACAGCCATACAAAACGGAAGAACAAGCAGTTTGGGAGATACATTTTGCAGGGATGGCTATCATTTAGATCTTAATTACGGGAGATACACCGCATCTTGCGTATGGTATGAGAAGTTATTTCAAAAATCTGTGGTTGGAAATAATTATGCCCCTCATTCGATTACGCCTTTTCAGATAAAAGTAGCTCAACTTGCCGCACATCGTGCGGTCGAAGAGCCCGGTAAAGTCACTCCCATTGAGGTGAATGAAAATTCATGGCTTACGATTGCTATGGTTGAAACATAACAACAAATGTGGTACCCGACCACGATGAATGGCTGGCTCGAACAGATTGATGTTTCTATTGCATCACAAATTCTCTCATAACTACAAGGTTTACATTTAAAAGCATTTTTTGTTTATTTACGTTTTTTGAATATATTATTTCGCAATAAACTCCTTGATTCTTTTTTTCATTTATTCCTTTGTATCAAGAAATAAACACGAGTATTTCGATATTATATCATTTCATTTTGATCATTGAGTGGATTAGTATTTTGTAGTTCCCTAATCATTATATACATATGTTATGGATAATATTTTGCCATTTAGAGACAATTTTTTTCCAGTTGTTTCAACATGTATTCCAAATAATAAATGTTATTTTTAGGAATAAGTCAAAGAAGACAATTATTAAAGGATAATGTAAATTTTTAATAAAATAAATCAATATAAACAGAGCTTCTGTAAATTATAACCCGTTATTTAATTTAACAAATAAAAATGAGATGAAATGAAAAGCAGAATTAAATTTATTATTTTATGTTGCATCTTCATCATTTTTTCTTTATCCTCATTTGCGCAACAACAAATACAAGTAAAAGGAAAAGTTATTGAAGATGAGACAAATAGTCCCTTGCCTGGTGTAAGTGTAATTGTAGATAAATCTACCAGAGGTGTCACAACTGACATAGATGGGAGTTTTGAGATCAAAGTATTACCTACTGATAATTTGATTTTCTCTTTTCTTGGAATGGAATCACAAACAATTAAGGTAAACGGTAGGACATACTTAGAAATAGCCATGAAGCCGCAGCCAAGCGAATTGGATGAAGTAACTGTTGTGGCTTTTGCCAAACAGAAGAAGGAAAGCGTAATAGGCTCTATATCGACGGTTAAAACATCCGAACTTAAAGTTCCAAGCAGTAACTTAACCACGGCTTTTGCCGGAAGAGTTGCCGGCCTTATTTCTTACCAACTTAGTGGAGAGCCTGGCAAGGACAATGCAAGTTTTTTTGTCCGCGGTGTCACTACATTTGGGGCGGAAGCAAAGAAAGACCCGTTAATTTTAATTGATGGGGTAGAACTTACTACTGACGATCTAGCTCGCCTAAATACCGATGATATCGCCACATTCTCAATAATGAAAGATGCGACAGCCACTGCACTCTACGGTGCGAGGGGAGCAAACGGAGTAATTCTAGTTACAACGAAAGAGGGGCGAGAGGGGAAAGCTAAACTTAATATTCGTGTCGAAAATTCAATTTCATCACCAACGAACCGTGTGAAGCTAACCGATCCAATCACATACATGAGAATGCAAAATGAAGCGATAAAAACGCGCGATCCATCTGCAGTATCTTTATATAGTGAAGAAAAAATACGTATGACTGAACGGGGATTATATCCTGATCTTTATCCATCTACCGACTGGTATGATATATTGTTCAATGATGTGACAATGAATCAACGTGCCAATTTAAGTATAAGTGGAGGGGGTAATATAGCTCGTTACTATGTTGCCGCAGCATTAACAAAAGATAATGGCAATTTAAAACCGGACTCAAAGAATCAGTTTAATTCGAATATTGACTTATTAAAGTATAATATTCGTGCGAATGTAAATATCAATGTAACGAAAACTACGGAGATGATCATAAAAATGAATTCTTCTTTTGATGAATATACTGGACCTCTGGACGGAGGTGCAGATCTATACCGCAAAATAATGAGATCAAATCCGGTATTGTTTAAACCATATTATGAGCCTGACGAGGCGAATATCTTTACGAAGCACATTCTATTTGGAAATTATGGAAACGGAGGATACCTAAATCCTTATGCAGAAGCGATGAAAGGGTATAAAGATTATAGTAAAAACACGTTAATCACGCAATTTGAAATTAAACAAGACCTCTCCATGATTACTAAAGGGCTCACTGCAAGAGCAATGGTAAACATGAATAGAAATTCAGATTACACCGTAACTCGTCAGTATTCTCCATTTTTTTACAAAATCAAGGATGGGAGTTATGACAAATGGACTCAAAAATATGAATTGGACGTCCTGAACCAAGCCTCTGGAACTGAATGGTTGGACTTTAAGGAAGGCGACCGTTATATAAAATCCACTTTTTATTTGGAAGCTATGACTGAATATAATCGGAAGTTTCAAGAAAAGCACGATGTCAACGCTTTATTGGTATATCAAATGCGGGAAGAAAAAGAAGGAACTGCACCAGATCTACAATCATCACTTCCCTATAGGAATTTAGGGTTATCAGGACGTTTGGCCTATAATTATGATACGCGATATTTCGGCGAATTTAATTTTGGATACAATGGGTCGGAACGCTTTTCTACCGAACATCGTTTTGGCTTCTTTCCGTCTATTGGCACAGCATGGATGGTATCAAACGAAGATTTTTTTGCATCATTGAAGGAATATGTTCCTGTATTTAAATTAAAAGCGACCTACGGATTAGTAGGAAATGATGCAATAGGAAGTGCCAGCGACCGTTTCTACTATTTATCTAAAGTGAATATAGGTGGTAGCAGCTTCGTTAATTGGGGAACCAACCTAGACTATAATCCCGGTATAGTTACTATTTCAAGATATGCGAATGATGATATCGGTTGGGAAAAATCTTATAAAACTAATTTAGGATTTGAAATTCTCCTGAAGAATGGTTTTTCGGCAAACGCTGATTTTTTTAATGAAAAACGGGAAGGTATCTTATTATCCCGGACTATTCCTAAGACAACAGGTATAGGTGTGCCTGTAAAAGCGAATCTTGGAAAAGCAAAAGGAAGTGGGATCGATGTTGAATTTAATTATGAAAAGAATTTTAACAAATATTTTTGGTTGATCGGGCGCGGAACTTTTACATACGCCACCAGTAAAGTATTAGAGTGGGAAGAACCGGAATATTCAGATGCTCCATGGCGTTCCAGAGTAGGATATTCCATCAATCAAACTTGGGGATACATCGCTGAGCGTTTATTCTTAGACGAAGAAGAAGTTAAAAATTCCCCGACGCAATTTGGAGACTATAAGGCGGGTGATATTAAGTATAGGGATATTTAACGGCGATGGAAGAATCTCAGAATTAGATATGGTACCAATTGGGTATCCTACAGTACCAGAAATCAATTATGGTTTTGGTCTTTCAATGGGATATAAAGGCTTGGATTTTTCATTCTTTTTCCAAGGCTCTGGCAGACAATCTTTTTGGATGAATACAAATAAAGATAATTCGAATAACATTATCCCATTTTTAAATGGGAATAATGTATTAAGAGCATTTTCAGATAGTTATTGGTCTGAATCTAACCCGGATATTTATGCTGTATGGCCGCGATTAGCTAATCAAGCAATCGACAACAATAACAAACCAAGTACTTGGTTTATGCAAGATGCATCGTTCTTGCGTTTAAAGAGTGCCGAGTTGGGTTATACCTTTCCTAAAAGAGTAATGGACACACTGCATGTAGGAAATCTTCGTCTCTATTTAAGTGGTACAAACTTATTATGTTTCAGTAATTTCAAATTTTGGGATCCTGAAATGGGTGGAAACGGATTGGGATATCCGCTCCAAAGGGTAATAAATATTGGTCTAAATGTTGGATTTTAAATCTTATGAATATGAAGTACATTTATAATTACATAATAATATTAGTTCTTGCACTTACAGTAAGTGCATGCAATTATCTAGATGTTGTTCCTGACGATATAGCGACAATAGATCACGCTTTCTCAAATCGTTATAATGCAGAAAAGTATTTATCAACAATCTATCAGCAAGGGCCAAGATATGGCGATGCCACGTCCAATCCGGCTTTCATGGGTACTGGCGAATTTATTGTTAACGACCAAATTCGGCCCGATTGGATGGGGATGCAAGTGGCTTTAGGCTACTCTACCCCTACCGATCCGTATGCAAATTATTGG
This sequence comes from Petrimonas sulfuriphila, assembly GCA_038561985.1. Lineage (NCBI taxonomy): Bacteria > Pseudomonadati > Bacteroidota > Bacteroidia > Bacteroidales > Dysgonomonadaceae > Petrimonas > Petrimonas sulfuriphila. The sequence goes on from CP073276.1 coordinate 2,405,564, forward strand.
TCGGGAGGTGCAGCCTATACCCCTAGCTTATATAAAAATATAAACGATTGCAACACTTTCTTGAAAAATATTGAAAGCGTACCGGATTTAGATTCTCAGGAAAAAGCACGTTGGAGCGCTGAAGTAAAACTACATAAAGCGATGGATATATTCTTCCTGATGGAGATGTATGGTCCGGTTGTGTTATTAAAAGAAAATCCACCAGTTGGAGCATCTGGAGAAACAATTCGCGCGTATCGGGAAAAAATTGATGATTGCTTTGAATACATTCTTCAACTCACTGAAGAAGCATTGGGCGATTCGGAAGATAACAAACCCCTCCCCGATGTCATAACAACAACATCGACAGAATTGGGGAGATACACGCATCCCATCGCATCGATGTTTAAGGCGAGGGTATTAACAGCCTGGGCCAGTCCCCTCTATAATGGGAATACAGACTTCAATAATTTTTTAAACCATGAGGGTAAACCGTTCTTTAATCAGACACCTGATCCTTCTCGATGGGAAAAAGCAGCGGCAGCCTGTAAAAAAGCAATAGAGGCATGTGAAACGGCCGGAATTCGTTTATATCAACAATCCGATTACAAAACGCCTGTAGGACTTCCAGAACAGGTTAATCTGCTAAATACGTTACGATCGGTTTATACTGAACGCTGGAATGTGGAATTAATATGGGGATGTAGTTCAACGACAATATATCAGGGTTGCGCAATGCCTCGATATGCTGCCTCTTCCAGCCAGGCAACCAGAGGAATCTATTGCGTCCCCTTGGATATAGTAGATGAGTTTTATTCCAAAAACGGAGTGCCAATTAATGAAGATAAAATATATGATTATCAGGGACGTTTTAGCATTCGTAAAGGGGATAGTCAACATAAATATTATATTGATCAAACCGAACAAACCGTTTCGATGAATTTCGACAGAGAACCCCGGTTTTATTCTTGGCTGACTTTTGACAGGGCGGTTTGGTACGGGAATACACCGCAAACAAATTTTACTGTAAAGATGCGCTGGGGCGAACCTGCATCAAGTTCTCTTCAACCTAGGGATCTTCATGTAACAGGGTACTGGCCAAAGAAGTATGTCAATTTTGAATCCCAATTTAGAAATGCAGATACTTGGTATGAATATAAATACCCGGTTCCAATGATGCGTCTGGCTGATCTTTATCTCTTGTATGCAGAAACATTGAATGAAGTGAAATCTTCCCCCGATCAAGAAATTTATCAATACGTGGATATGGTTCGTAGGCGTGCCGGATTGGAGGGTGTCTTGGATAGCTGGAGGAAGTACTCTAATGAGCCTGACAAACCACTGACCAAAGCAGGTATGAGAGAAATTATACACCGCGAACGTAAAATTGAGTTATTTGCCGAAAGTTCATATTTTTGGGATTGTCGTCGTTGGAAAACAGCCGTGAAAAATTTAAATAATCGTAAGATAGAAGGGTTTAATACCAGTGCTACTGATATCAGGGAATATTATACAGTAGTTCCTTATTACACGCAATCTTTCACAGTAAATAATTATCTTCTGCCCATACCTGATTCTGATATTATCAATAATCCGAATTTGATACAAAATCCAGGTTGGTAATAAACAATTAATGGAAATGATAAATATGAAAAAAGTTTTTTATATCACTATCTTGTTATCGGTTGTCTTCTCCTGCAGTGAGAAAAATTTGGAACCGATAAATGAAAAAACCGGTAAGCCGGACAAGGTGACTGTCATGGAAACGACACCCATAGCAGGGGGGGTACGAATTACCTATGAAATTCCTAATTCAAATGATATATTAGGGGTTAAAGCAATTTACACTTTACAGAGTGGAAAACAAAGAGAAGTAGTTTCTTCTTATTATAAAACATCCTTGGAAATAAAAGGATATACCGATGAAAAGGTACATTCGGCAACATTGTATACGTTCAATCGCGCCCTTGAATTTTCAGATCCAGTTGAAGTAAGTTTCACTCCCCTAAAATCAGCCATCCAAAAAGTTGTAGAATCATTCGAATTCTTAAGCGATTTTGGAGGAGTAGGGTTTAGGTGGAAAAATGAAGACAAAGAGATCTTGAATTTCGAGTTTCTAGGAGAAAACGACAAAGGCGAGTTACAGACAGTAGAGATAATTTCGTCTCAATTAGCCGACGGGAGTGGCGCTCTTCGCGGATACGATACAAATCCATATCGTTTTGGGGCCATTGTCAGCGACAGATACGAGAATTACTCTGATACGCTATACCCAAAAGAAGGTGTAATTACTCCACTTTTTGAAGAACAGTTAGATCGTTCTAAAATTGAAATACTAAATAACAACACCTTACCGCAAGGCGCTGCTCTTATTTACCCTTATGAAAATGACGTAAGATGGGATTACCCGGGGTGGGCGTCAGGTAATAGCGCTTACAGCATGTTTGACGGGAGCCGAGACACCTGGAGCCATACATACATAGCAACGGTTCCCGGAGCAGCGTTTACAATTGACTTGCATTGTCTGATGAAGTTAAGTCGCATTCATACGTTCCAACGAGATTATAATTACGCTCCACGTGTTTATAATCAGGGAAATATTGAATTATTTGAAGTATGGGGTGCGCAAGATCAACCGATTATGAATGGAAAATGGGAAGAGGCCGGATGGATAAAAATTGGAGATTTTAAAACCATAAAGCCTTCCGGTTCACCATTAGGCACTGTAACAGATGAAGACTTTACGGTAGCCGCTAAAGGACATGATTTTACAATTGACATAACTTCACCCGCAGTGCGTTATATACGGGTAAAAGTTAACAGGACATTTGGAAATGTTTCGAACTGCTATTTTGCAGAAGTAAGTTTTTTCGGTGAAATTATAGATTAACAATACAAAAGATGAAAAAGATAAACAGCAATCTATACATTATTATATTGTCTTTTTTTGCATTTTTCTCATGTGAAGATATGATGGATTATCATAAAGACTATACAAAAGGAGGAGAAATTGTATATGCACCGAAAGTAGATTCGGTTATTTTCTCATCTGGAAAACGTAGAATTCAATTTCAATATTGGTTGTACGATTCGCCTAGTGTACGATCAATTAATGTATATTGGAATAATGGAAAAGATTCATTGGAAATTCCAATTGAAAGAGCAACAATAAAAGAGAGTCACATTTTATGTGATTCGGGAAAAGTAATGATTGATAATTTACAGGAAGGGTCTTATTCTTTCCACGTGAAGACAATAGATTCATCCGATAATTATTCTCTGAAAGTCGAAGGTTTTGCAAATTCATATGGCGCTAATTTTGAAAATGGGCTCTCAAATCGCAGGGTAAAATCAGTTTCACAATACGCCATAAACGAGAACGCAACCATCGATTGGTATGCAGCATCAGAAGAGATGATCGGGGTAGAAGTTAAATACACGAAGAAGGATAATCAAGAAGCAATTGTATCGCTATCGGCATCTTCCACGTCCATGGCTTGTCCAGATGCAAAAACAGATTCACCTTTCGAATACCGTACATTTTTCTTACCTGAACCAACCGCGATAGATACTTTCGCTACAGATTGGTCGTTCAATAAAACAAAATTTCCTTTCGACAGAAGTAACTGGGAAGTCATAGGGGTTTCCGATGAACAAGTTTCGGATGGAGGCGGTGTTAAAACAATTATTGATGGGATCATTCATGCACAAGGAATACCATCTAATTTTTGGCATTCTCGATGGTCTCCAGTCGCACCTCTTCCTCACTGGGCAGTAATAGACATGAAGTCACCGAAAAAAATTGCGATGATTGAAACCTTTCGCCGTTGGAGTAACAACTCGACACGTTCAGTGGAATATTACGTTGGAAATGAATATATCCCCGGAGACATGAATGTTGATTTTAATAAATGGACAAAAATAACCGAAGGAATTTTTGACTCGAATGCATCAAACAATAGATTGGTCTTGGAGGTTTCTGATGGATTGAATGTTGCCGGACGCTATCTGCTTATCTATTTAAGAGATTCGAATAATGCGCAGAACACACAAATTTCAGAGATATTTGTGTGCGGGCGAAGTAATGAATGATTTGATATTCATTGGTGGTGACACAATTGATCTATCAATAAATCCCTATAGAAATCAAGTGAACATGTTATCCAAATCTATATTTTAGATTCGGATAACATGTTACCAAAATTATCCGCGAAATTAAATATAGACAAGATGACTCTAAAAAAATTTATCTTCCTTTCAATCTTTATTATTAATATTCAACTTATATTTTGTATTGATAAAAATACCTATTACGCGAGATTCGATGATGATACTTTATTTATTGGAAATAATTTGATCGAGCGAAAATTCCTCTGGAATAATGGGAATCTTAAAACTATCTCTATCAAAGATAAAAAAAATTGCCATAGCTGGATCAATCAAAAACTATCTCCCGACTTTTTTATTCCCCAGCAAAATCAAGACGCAAAAAATGACAAATGGTTTGCTGAAGAGATAGAAACCGCTATTTTGCCCAGACATTTGGCTATAACTGTTGAATATACGCTTGATCACTTGCAGATTCGAAAGGTATACCGAATTTATTCTGATTGTCCCGTCATCGCTTGTGATATTTATTTAAGGGGAGAGGCAAAAGGAAAATGGGTCATTAAACAGAAAGATCCGGCGGAGTTGGATTATGTCGAATCCAGAAATATTCTCTCTCAATACAACGAAATTCCGATAATAGATCAAATTTCGTTAGAAGGAAAACATTGGTCTTTGAACACTGTTGAATTTCTGGACAGGTCTGATTTCAATAACACAATGGTTAAACCCTATTCGGGTACATCCTATACCGAAAATACTTACCGGGGAAATCTACTTTTTTGTGAAAATATGGAATCTGACGATGGTCTCTTCTTCTTGAAAGAGGCTCCGTGTTCTGGTGTACAACTGGCCTATCCGGGAGCTGATTTTGTTACCAACTTCGGACATGTAAGGATGATTGGACTCGGCGTTACGCCTGAAGATTTGAATGTGGATGAATGGACAAAGGCCTACAGTGCTGTTGTCGGGGTTTATTCCGGCGGAGAAATCCAACGTTTGACTGCATTGCAAAAGTATCAGAAAAATTTTCGCAAGCTCCTTCCTGAAAGGGATGAAATGATAGTGATGAATACTTGGGGGGACAGAGGAAGCATCAGCAGATTGACAGAAAATTTTTGCAAAAAGCAAATTGAAGCGTGTGCCCGGCTGGGTATAACCCATTTTCAATTGGATTATGGCTGGCAGGAAGGGAGCGATGAAGGGACCTATCAGCACGTTTATAAAAAGAATCCTGATTTCTGGACTCCCAACAAGCAGTTGTTTCCTAACGGACTATCCCCCGTCATTGAGAAAGGGAAAGAACTTGGCGTGGATGTCTGCCTCTATTTAAACCCGTCGCTTTCCAATGATAATGAAGATTGGGAAAAAGACGCCGATGCCATTATCAAAATGTATCGGGATTACGGGGTAAGAATGTTTAAAATTGATGGTCAGAAGATGCCCAACAAGTTGGCAGAAAGAAGAACCCGCATGATGTACGATAAAGTGATGCGTGAAACTGACGAAAATGTCTTCTTTAACATAGATATTACAGCCGGAGTCAGGGGCGGTTATTTTATGTTTACGGAATATGGAAACTTGTTCTTAGAAAACAGATACACTGAGTGGGGTAATTACTATCCATATAAAACCCTTAGAAATCTCTGGATGTTGTCAAGGTACATACCTGCAGAAAAATTACTTATTGAGTTTCCCAACAAGTGGAAAAATAAAGACAAATACCCTGAAAACGATCCGTTTGCCCCGATAAATTATTCATTCGAATACCTGTTTGCCACAACCATGGCCGCACAACCTCTCGTCTGGATGGATGTGGCGGATCTTCCTGCAGGAGCATTTACAAATCAACAGCTGATAAAAAAATACCGGACCATTCAACACGATTTTCACCAAGGTGTGATTTTACCGATCGGGGATGAACCTTCCGGAAAATCTTGGACAGGTTTTCAATCTATACGGGACGATCAGGGATATTTGCTGATTTTCAGGGAAATGTCACCGAACGCTAGTGCGAAGATTAAGACATGGCTTCCTGCAGGCCGGGTCGTTAATTTGACGCCTATAGCCGGAGATGGAGACCGAATAAAACAGCAGGTATCCGATACGGGATCCGTTACACTACATCTTCCTAAAATGAACAGTTTTGCATTGTATAAATACTCCACTTATTAATTTAGAAGGCTTGTTATTAATGAAATATATTGTTTTTATCAGTTTTTTCCTCAGTTCTTTTATAATGGTATCTGTTGGACAGAACAGCGAGCTTATCCATATAGAAACGGAACGCCTCAGTCTGATATTTACGTCTCAGCTGGGTGAAAAAGCTATTTTCCAGTATTTTGGAGATAAGCTGTCGACAACTCCCTTGCAGATCTCCAAAGAGAGATTTAAAATGAACCAGGATATAAAGGAGAGTACAGCTCCGGAGATCTTTCCGGCGTACGGGAGGAGATTATATATGGAGCCTGCGATCCGTCTGGTTCATCAGGATGGGGTATTGACCACGGATCTCGTCTATGATTCTCACCATACAAAAGATATCGATGATAATGTGACTGAAACCGTTATTCGGCTAAAGGACAAAATCTATCCTGTCTGGGTTGATCTTCAGTTTAAGGCATACCGGAAGGAGAATGTGATTAGTCAGAGCGTTTGTGTAAGTCATAATGAGAGTAAGCCGGTAATGATAGAGGAATTGGCTTCTTCATATTTACCGCTGACAGCGCAGTCCTATTACTTAACTCATTTTTCCGGTACTTGGGCAAACGAGATGCAACTGATTGAAGAAAAGCTGACGCCCGGAATAAAAAAAGTTGAGTCGAAGAAAGGTGTCCGTACCACTCAGTCGGAAAGCCCATCCTTTTTGTTATCATTAAATAATCCTGTGCAAGAAAACAGTGGCGAAATATACGCCGGATCGCTGGCATGGTCGGGCAATTACAAACTTTCGTTTGAATTTGATGAATTCGGCAGGCTCCATGTCCTATCAGGTATGAATCCTTTTGCGTCATCCTATAAACTCAAAGCCGGGGAATCTTTTCAAACTCCGGAGAATATAATGACTTACAGTTCATCCGGAATGGGAGAGATATCCCGCAATTATCACAACTGGAGTCGTAAATATGCGCTGGCTCACGGTGGTCAGTTACGTCCAGTGGTTCTTAACAGCTGGGAAGGCGCCTATTTTTCGTTCAACGAGCAGACCATTATGGAAATGATTGATCATGCGGCAGAATTTGGCGTGGAAATGTTTGTAATGGATGATGGTTGGTTTGGCAATAAATATCCCCGTAACAATGATCGTGAGGGATTGGGAGATTGGCAGGTCAACAGAAAAAAAATACCGGGAGGAATTGATTTTCTTGCCCGATATGCTGTAAACAAAGGCCTCCGATTTGGAATATGGATAGAACCTGAGATGGTCAATCCTAAAAGCGAACTGGCCGAAAAGCATCCTGAATGGATCGTGAAAAGCGGGGACAGGGAAATGCTGACTATTCGTAATCAATGGTTATTGGATCTCAGTAACCCGAAAGTGCAGGATTTTGTAGTGAAAACATTCAATGATGTTTTATCGTTGTCGGAACATATCAGTTATATTAAATGGGATGCCAACAGACATGTCGACAATGTCGGTTCCGATTACCTGGGAGCTGAAGAGCAAACCCATTTCTGGATAGAATATACGAGAGGGTTGTATAAAGTCTATGAACGGATTAGGGAATCACACCCGGATGTGATGATTCAACTTTGCTCATCTGGAGGAGGACGTTTGGATTTCGGCGCGTTGCGGTTTCATGATGAATTTTGGGCAAGTGATAATACCAATCCGTTGAATCGCCTTTTTATTCAGTACAGTACTAGTCTCTTCTTTCCTGCAATGGCAACGGCGTCGCATGTTTCAACGAGCCCTAATCATCAAACGGGGATGGTAACACCTTTGAAATTCAGATTCGATGTCGCGATGTCACAACGCTTGGGACTAGAATTACAGTTGAAGGATATAGCCGGTGACGATAAAGTTTTTGTAACGGAAGCTATCCGTACATACAAGAAAATTAGACCGATCGTTCAGTTTGGAGATTTGTATCGGTTACTTTCCCCCAATAATGAAGGCGGATGGTCGGCATCGCTCTACGTTGACAGGAAACAGTCCCACGCCGTTTTATTCGCGTACAGCCTGGAGTTCCACAGTAGGACAGAATACTTTGAATGTAAATTAAAGGGGTTAGATCCGAATAAAAGGTACAGACTGGAAGAATTGAATACTAGAAACAATCGTAAGAGTTTCTGGGCGGATGGAAAAACATTTACCGGAGAAGAGTTGATGAAAATTGGGATAAATCTTCAAATTGAAGCCATATTTGATAGTTCAGTCATATTGCTTAGTGAAATATAAATAATACAAGATTTATGAGTACTCGTCGTGATTTTATTAAAAAGACCGTGTTGAGCGGGGTTGCGCTAGGAGCTTTGGGATTACCCGGTTATGCAGGGAATTCATCAGAAACAGCGAAGAAAGGATTGAAAATACCCAGACGAAAAGGTAAATCGGTGATGGGCTTGCGTTGTGAACCTCTCCCTGTGGTGAGAATTGCCGTGATTGGCTTAGGAAGGGGTAATAGTGCGGTTTACCGTCTGGCCAGAATTAAGGGCACACAGATTGTCGCTATCGATGATTTAGTACCTGAAAGAATTGCATCGGCGCAAGAAAATCTTAGGGATGCCGGACGTCCGGAGGCAATTGTCTATTCCAAAGAGGAAGACTGGAAGAAAATATGTGAGCGTGATGATATTGATTTAATTTACAATGCAACGCCTTGGAATCTGCATGTTCCAATCGCCTTGTACGCGATGAAACATGGGAAACATGTTACCATCGAAGTTCCCGCGGCAATGACGATAGACGACTGTTGGGCACTGGTAGATATGGCTGAACAGGCGCAACGCCATTGCATGATGCTGGAAAATTGTTGTTACGACTTTTTTGAATTGACTACGTTGAACATGGCCCGTAAAGGTCTATTCGGAGAAGTATTTCACGGTGAATGCGCTTATATCCATGATTTGAGATGCCAGTTGGACAGAAGCGACAGCTACCATAATACCTGGAGAGTGGATCATTACACCAGGCATACGGGGAATCCCTATCCCACTCATGGACTGGGACCGATTGCACAAATGATGGGTATTAACAGAGGCGATCGCTTTGATTATCTTACGTCAATGTCTTCAAATCATCACGGATTGACGCTCTATGCGGAAAACAAATACGGTAAAGATTCTTCGGAAGCGAAAACTGTCTATAAGTTGGGCGACATGAACTGTACAACTGTCAAAACAGTCAATGGAAATACAATCCTAATCGAACATAACGTGACGAGTCCGGCTCCGTATGACCGTCTTCATAAACTTTATGGGACAAAAGGATATGCGGTAAAATATCCGGAACAAAAGATAGCCCTGGAGCCCGACCCGCATGAATTTTTAAGTGATGAGGATTTTAATGCTATCATGAAAAAGTATGAACATCCATTATCGAGGTATATAGGTGAACAGGCCAAAAAGGTCGGAGGGCACGGAGGAATGGATTATATTATGGATTGGAGACTGATTTATTGTTTGAGAAATGGCTTACCCTTGGATCAGGATGTCTATGATGCGGCAGCATGGTCCTCCATTGTGGAGTTAAGTGAAAGATCGGTTCTAGACAGAAGTAATTCGGTAGAAGTTCCGGATTTTACGAGAGGAGAATGGAAGGATGCAAAGCCATGGCCTATTATAGATATGGATAGGGTTTTATAGGTGACTGATGGTTTCGGATAATAGAAAAGAGAAAAAATAAATATTGTCGTATGAAAGAGAACAGGAGAGACTTTTTAAAGCAAATTGCAATCGGAGGCATCGGTTTGACGGTCGCCCCCGGCCTTAAGGCCAACGAAATGGTTTCGAACGAAATTAAAACTATTTCCGGTTACAAGACAAAAAGCAATCAATATAATAATATGTGCGGCTACCGGGCTCCAATACTTAAAACTGTTCGCACCGGCTTTGTAGGAGTCGGTAACAGAGGATATTCCAATCTTAATCAGATGACGTTTTTGGACGGGGTGGAGATAAAAGCTATTTGTGATATTGCTCAGTTTCGTATTGATGAGGCACAGCAGTTATTGCAAAAGAGAGGATTACCTACAGCCGGGGTTTATACCGGAAGCAATGATGCCTGGCGGGGTTTATGTGAGAATCCCGATATAGATCTGATCAGTATTGCGGTGCCGAGAGGTCCGCTTCACGCCAGAATATCCGTTTATGCGATGGAATGCGGAAAGCATGTGGCTGTTGAGGTACCGGCCGTCGCAACGGTGGATGAAGCGTGGAATATCGTGGAAACATCAGAAAACACGATGAAACATTGTTATATGATGGAGAATTGCTGTTACGATTTCTTCGAATTATTGACATTGAATATGGCACGTCAGGGCTTTTTCGGCGATATCATACACGGCGATGCTGCTTATCTGCACTTTCAAAAGATCTATGAAAAGACGAGGGATAATGATATGTGGAGACTCGAAGAGAGTCAGTATCATAACGGGAATATCTACCCTACCCATGGATTAGGCCCGGTTTGTCAGATCATGAATATAAATCGTGGGGATAAATTGAGCCATATGGTTTCTATGTCGTCAGATGATTTTATGTTGGGCAAAAATGTAGCAGAGTTGGCTTCATCCGACCCGTTCTATCAAAAATTCAATACCGATTCCTACAGGGGTAATATAAATACTTCGATCATTCGTACTGAAAAGGGTCGTACTATCATGCTGCAGCATGACACTACAAGCCCCAGAGTTTATTCGCGGATACATGCCATCAGCGGAACCCGCGCTGCCGCCCAGAAATATCCGCTCCCGGCCAGAATCTCCGTCGGGGACGAGTGGTTGAACGAAGAAGAAATGAAAAAGGTAAATGAGCAATATATGCCGAAGATTGTGAAAAGGATCGGAGATATGGCGCAGGAGGTCGGAGGGCATGGAGGAATGGATTTTCTGATGACATGGAGGCTTATCGACTGTTTAAGAAACGGATTACCGATGGATATTGATGTGTACGACGCTGCTGCATGGAGTGTGATAACTTCGTTGAGTCAGTGGTCTTTATCTAATAATTCCAGGCCTATAGAAGTACCTGATTTTACAAGAGGGGCATGGCAGGGCAATCAACCGGTTGATATATCCTTATCGGAAGGTGGCAACACATCCGTAAAGAAAAGCATTAATTGAATTTTCCGAAACGTCAATGAAAGGCAATCAATTTATATTATACTTTCTTTTATTGGTATTCTTTTCTTTAAGTTGTAATGAAACGCCGGAAAAAGGAGTGAACCCGCCCCAAGTTGAAACGATAGGCGTCAAGGAAATTACCGATATATCTGCCACTTGTTTAGGAAAAATTACCGATGCCGGAAGTGGAACCATTCGAGATTATGGCATTGAAATTAAAAATGGTAATGGATATATAAAAATGTCCCATACAAATACTTCTGAAAGTGGATATGAAGTCCGTTTAAGTGAATTAGTCTCTGATCAGCTTTATTATTATCGCGCTTATGTCGATGATGGCGTTACCTATCACGGAATTGAAAAAAAATTCACGACTCTATCGCCAATCGCTTTTAAAGCAATAATTGATTACAGTAAAATTACCAGCACTTCCGTTGAAATTTCATTCAACTCAACAAGCCGGTTAAAAGAATGGGGAATACACTACAGTAAATCGGAAGTAACAGCTAAAGATCCAGTTAAAAAATCATCGGTTAATTCAACAATCTTAATTGATAATTTAGAACCGGCGACAACCTATAATCTGCTGCCTTACGTAAAAGATAAAAACAATCAGATTATCTATCTGGACAAGTTATACGTAACGACTACAGAACTTAAAGATGTTTGTAAAATCAACGGGAAATGGTATCGAGTAGATACACTCCAACAAAGACAAACTATTAGCCCGGGTTTATCCTACTATTCTATCGCAATAAAAGAATACCCCCTGAGAGTCTATGCATTAGAAATCGATTTGACAAACCCTTTCATCCGAGTAGAGACCTGCCTCGCGATGGACAATGCCATCGCAACCGAACGCCCAAATGCAATGGTAGAGCGGAAAAGATTACAAGGTTACGACGTCGTTGCGGCCACAAACGGGGATTTTTATTTTTATCAGGATCCTATTGAAATAGGCATTCCAAGAAGTGGGCAGTTCCATCATGGAGGGATGGTAACCAATCCGACCGGCCGGGCTTGTTTCATTTTAAGTGAAGATGGAATACCTTATATCGATAGGCCCATTTTTCAGGGGATCTTGAAGAAAGGAGAGTTTACCACAACAATACATACCGTAAATATGCTGAGATTAGAGGCTTACCCTAATCTTACCCCCAATTTGATGACACTTTATACACCTTCATTCGGTAAAACAACGGGAACTGTCGATGGTGGAACAAAGGTTGTAATACGACCTAAGGATAATGAAAGTTTCTTTTTTGAAGCTAATCGAGAAATCCGATGCAAGGTTGAAGACATTTATGACAACCCGGGGAAATCAATAATTCCTGAAAGATGTGCCGTTTTGCATGGCAGGGGGAGCTCCGCAGATTTTTTAAAAACGCTAAAAATGAATGAAGAAATCAATATTTATCTTGGAGTTACCCTAAAATCGAATCCAAATCTGACAATTAAAATTAAAGAGATGGTTGGAGGAAGCGATAATATTATTCTAAAGAACGGAGAACGAGCCGAAGGTGATGACCTATATAATCCAAGAACGGGAATTGGTTATTCTAAAGATAAAAGAAAAGCCTATTTAATGGTTGCCGACGGTAGGCAAACCTTTTCAAAAGGATGCACGATGAAAGATTTCGGTGAAATACTCTTGTCGGCCGGAGCTTGGTATGCCATTAATTTAGATGGAGGAGGATCATCGGTAATGGTAGTCCGAGATCAAGTGGTTAACAACCCATCGGATGGGAGTGTGAGAGCTGTAGGAAATGGAGTATTGGTTGTTCGTCAAGATAACAACTGAAATACCCCATATTCACTTTTCTTCTATTTCTCCAGTAGATTCCGACAAATTCTTAATTTTTCGGACGCATCATAAAAATCACGCATCTCACGCCCCGATATTTCTGCAATTCCCTGTGAAATTAGCCATTGCTGAATCGACATGACTTCATTTTCAAGTTGTTTCAATTCTTTGAGAGATACTTTCTTTCTCGTTTGATTTATGCTTTCATTTAATGCGGATACTTTCAAATCGTATTCACGCGCGTTGGCTTTGTCCAAAAGAATATCGGAATTTTCAAAATCAGCGCTCGCAAGTAAGTTGTGCTGGGGGTTTGTACTTTCAACAAGACTAAAATCATCAAACCAGGCAGTACCCTCAGGCTGATGTAGCTCCACTAGGACCATTGCTGTTTTTACCGCTTTTTTAGGAATAACGGTAATCTTCCCTTCTTCCCAATCATGTGTCCCGGGAGAGAAGGTGAAAGTATGAACTTCTGGCCAGTTCCCATCTTGATAATCCAGATATAAATGCATTGCATAATAATACCCTAACCGTTCACCAAAATGATCTCTTCGGTTCTCGTCAGTGATCTGCTTTAAATCTGACCTCTTAACGTTCACAGATTTACTATAAGCCGTAAGCGTCAGAGGTTCCGGTTTCGACTGGTTCAGCGTAACAAACTGGGCGGCACCCTGTCGGTTATGGTAAGGCCATTGATTATTATACATCGAATAGGTATTTCCGTCGGTTCGTAGACTGCCGCGTCCAGACCTTTTTGTCTTTAAATCGATGAGATAACCCTGACAAAACGGGGTCCATGGTTTCATTGGCTTATCGAAATCTGCCCTTAATAAATTAGGGGATGGCAGAGTCATTTTCTTTTGAGTATATCCAATTCCTAGTTTTTCATCCATTTCACGTTGTAACAACTGCACTTTAAATAGATTTGAAATACGTGAGAGGATTTTTTCAACAATTACCTCTTTTTTCCCAAATTGAATGAGAGAAGGACCGGATGGCGTCTCGAATCGGATCTTTCTTCCATCTCTTTGATATTTCAATGGCTTTTCCGAAAATTCATCAAAAACAAGTAAGCCGGATGTCTCCGCATCTAAACTATCAAGACGGCATTCAACGGTCTCCGGCCTATTAGAATTGACATAAAAATAAATTCCTTTCTCAACATCATCGCCATATCTTTTAACACTTCCATCTAGCGCCAAAGTTCCGTTAAAAATATCATTATCTTCCGGTTCAATCAACCCCGGCTCAATAACTCTTCCGGTTGCATCAACACGATTCTGACGACTCTTATTAGATGACTCGGCGCGACGCTCTGTCTTGTTGTTTAGAAGATAAGCATACGCATTATCTTGTGGTCCCGCGCTAAACATAGATCGGGTTAGTGGCAAGATTTTACGCAGAACCCATCGTTGATGGTCATAAATATCCGGTCGGGAAGAAAAAAATGAATAGTGTGTCCCGGCCGCCCTGACTCTTCCGTCTGTATATCCGAAATATACAATACCATTAAAGTGTTTCGCTTTCAGGTATTTTTCCAGTTCTCCGGCTGACAATTGACGGGTAAGTAATTCCGCCTGAACTCCTTTAAAACCATCCGCCTGCATATTATGCATCCTTTGTTGTGAGAATTGAAAACCCTCATTCGCGAAGAGATCGACATAGCGGTATAAATGACTTGGCCCTCCATTGGTGAAAATACCAAATCCCGCAGGATGCAAACTGTTTTGAAGATACTCCAGAAAGGTCTCGGGAACTTTTCCGGCATTGTCAAGCGCCATTCCCCCATATTTATTCCCGTTTTTCGTTAATCTTTCCAGTTTGCTGGATACTACAGCTTTCACCAAAGGATTAATCGACGACAGATCCATTTCACCATAGACATCCCCATACGCCCCATCTGAAATATACTTCACTTTAGCGTACTTCGAAAGTCCCGGCACTCCGTATTGTAATTCAGCATATTTGTCAAATGCTATTACGGCCGCTTTCTCTTTGTCTTCTATATGACTGAAATCATATCGTCCTTCTGGATCTTTAATCGATATCTCGACCACAGAATTCCAATAGTCGAAGACGGCTATGTCCAACATCGACGTACGTTTTGCGTCTTCTCCTCCCCACACTATTTCAACGCCAAGTTCGGTTATATCTGGTATATTGAGTGTAGGTTGACCAAAAGCAACACCTACACCGCCGCGCCAGCCAGAGTATTTATAATCTATTGGGAATAGGCCAATCTCCTTATCGATTTGATTGACCACCGGGAATTTTTCTGTTTTTGGAATCTCGCTTGTCCCATCAAGACCGAAATTCAATAAAAGTAATAGAAATATAGTTTGAGCCATCATAAGCCTGTATACATTTTATTGTGTTAAAAAAAGTTGAAAATCGTAGAATAAACATATCGTTTCTGTTCAATATTAGACGTAAAAAACGATATCAAAAGCAATAAAAAATAACACTCTATTATTTACTTAACTTAAATCAAGTATATACGCTGGTAATTAGAATGTTATAGTCAAGTTTACAATTCGTTTAATTCCTGTTAAAAAGTTCATCAATTGCCCTCATTATAACGCCTTCCGCATTCTCCGTAACAGGGCTTGAAAGAATTTCATATCCGCCTTCCCGGTACGCATTCCTGGTCCCAATATAAAATGGGCCATAATCGCCATACGCGGCCATCGCCACGAATCTATCAGGAGCTTTTGCTTTGGCGGCCAACTGATACTCTACGAAGAGTTCGCCGGGCATGAAAAAAATTCTCGCATCATTAATTCCCAAACAAGCAAAACCAATTGCTTTCCGCTGCAAAGTCCGTTTATACCAACCCAACCTGCCTAAATTATTGGCCAAATAAATGCCGTCTTTCGTGGCCATTTCCTTTTCGATATCGGCTGTTTTAGGATTGGATGGCAACAAAACGGGCGTAACAGACCAGGTAACATTACCGCTATTTACGGAATATCTCTGCGTATTTTCCCATGCGCGTTTCATGCCGTCGGCAAGCCTTTTTGCGAGAATAAACCGAGTCTCACGGCTACCGTCATTGTATTTTCCCGCGGCAATATTCCCGCCTGCGCCATTAAAATGAACATGCAACGCATCGGGAACTTCCAACTGACGAAGATACCGGGCAATCCCGGGAAAATCAGGATTTGCAATGCCCGTACGGTAATAGCTCTGCGGATGGGTGGCATAAAAACTTAAAACAGCGAGCGGGATATTTTTATTCCAAAAGCTGAGTAACGACACATCGGGATCAACTACCCCTTCCGACATATTCCTTAGCCGGGGGTCAGAACAAGAAGATCCACGCATCACGCCCATCTTCCCATTAATTGTATCGACTCTCCTGTTGGAAGCAACCTGAAAAACCGGAGCTTTCCCTAATCCGATATGCGTAACATCCTGCAATTTCAGTAACGAATTAGCAATCGACTTTTGTAGCCTTTTTATAAGAACTCGGGCGAAGGTGCCATCGAAACAACCGATAGGCAAATTCTTCTCTTTTAATAAACGTTCGGCTGTAAAATCGCAAATAGGCGCATCGTGCTGATGTACGGTATGCACAGCCACTCGGTCGGAAGCCGTGGCTGCCGCCTCAGCGATGGCCTGTTTAAAGACATCTTGAGATTCGTTTGAAATACCTATCCAATCGACAGCGCATAAAACTATAGGGAGGCCGGCCCCGGTTATGACTACGCCTCTCGCTCTCAGCCCTAATTCAGAGGAATTGATCATTGGGTCGTAAGTCAAAAGGCTACTCACGGGCGGCGTGGCATCAACATCGAATACGCCCAATTTTAGAGAATCGCCATTTTTATTATCGATATAGCGGTAGATGTTTCCAAACGGGACGGCTGCAGCAGTTGCAGCAGCAATCCCGCCGGTTACGGTCGTCAAAAACGATCTTCTTGATACATTTTTTAATAGCATTTGGCTTACTGTTATGAGTAGTTTGACCCTTTCTAGGAAATCAGATGGAGTTTATCCCTGTTTTCATATACTTTCATGATAGCATTGATCACATCTTCCATGTCTTTCTCATTCGCGAGCAAGGGGCCTGACGCCCAAAGCATGACCATATTATCGCAAACCCAATCACAAGCCGGGAGGAATAAGTCGCTCTTGAACTGTTGTAACCTCTCAGCGGAGTACATGGTCTTATATTCTCTTCTTGAAAGAATATTATCCGTCCATGGTTCGCGATGCAGGCCGTTTTTAATATACGGACTGAGCTCAATTCCCTCAGCGGCTATTGCTTTCAAAAAAACATTCCGGTGAACATTATTCCAATACTCTTTGTGGAAAGCCATTGTATATAGGTAATATGATCCTTTATCGGTTTTATGATACATTTTTTGAGGGACCAAACCTTTAAAATCTTTCAACTTAGAGGTCAGGAAAGCAGCGTTACGGCTACGTGTTTCAAATTGCTCCTGAGCATGCTTTAACTGTTCTAAAAGAATAGTAGCTTCAAACTGGTTCATTCTGTATTTTGGCCCGATGGTAACGGAACGACCCTCTTTATTCGTGCCATGATTCATCACCGTATAACAGTCATTAAGCAATTTCTCATTATTGCTAATAATGCCGCCACCCTCTCCGCAGCAAATTGTTTTACTGGTTTGAAAACTGAAACATCCGGCATCCCCTAAAGAACCTAATTTTTGACCTCTGTGCTCAGCAAGATGTGCCTGACAAGCGTCTTCGATAACTTTAAGATTATGTTTCTTTGCAATAGATAAAATACTGTCCAGATCGCACGGCTGTCCCATCATGTGTACCGGCATGATAGCCACCGTATTTTTATTGATTTTCTTTTCTACTTCCTTAGGATCCAATTGGAACGATTCTTTATCCAAATCGACCATCACGGGGAGAGCACGTGCGCTGATAATTGCGGAAATGGTGCCCATATCGGTGTAGGGAGTAGTAATTATTTCATCACCCGGCCCAAATCCCATGGCTTCGACAACCGTATGCAACGCCTGGGTTCCAGAGCCGGTGGTCACGCACCCCTTCACTCCCAAAAGCTGAGCGTATCTTTTCTCAAAAGTTGGAACAGCTCCGTTTAGGTTATCGTCTATTCTGTTCCATCTACCGCTTCTGACTGTTTTCGAAAGGCTTTCAACTATTTGTTCATCCACATATGGCCATTTGGGCCAAACCTTATTATTCACAACCGGTTCTCCTCCAAGTGCCGCTAATTTGGAAATATCACTCTTTAGATAAATATTCGTAGAAATACTTTCCAACGGTTTCACAACATTTGAACTCGCCATCGCAGCTGCACCAGCTGATACGGTTGTCAGAAATGCTCTTCTGCTAACTTTTTTTGATTTCATAATGTTTTTCCATTTAAAATCCAAATAAAATTGGACAATTCACTTTAATTAACTTTTAAATTTTATCTTTGTGTCAGGGTGTTAAGAGGAAACAGGCTCTGCCGGGGGGCAACCTGTCAGCAATAAGCACCCTGACGGTACGCAGTAATGCTACTGGGGGAGGTCGAGATTCTACCTCCCTTTTTGTATTACTGATACTGTCCATATGGCTAAGAAAACCCGATCCTACATCCTACGGTAAACAATCTTTCCACAGCAGACTGTCCGTCCTTTCGGCGGGAGCTGCAAATTCCTGTATCAGTTTACGATAGGCGGGGGTCACATACTAATTTAAGCAGACTTCAAAGCTGCAACATTATGATAGTGTTTCCCCCGTGGAAAAATTGCTTACACTGTAGGATTGTATGTTAATTGACAACACAAGGCACATATTCCTGTCCATGTTTGAGTACGAAAAATATCCTGTTCACCAGTTTACGGGCAATCTTGACGATGGCCTTCTGAGCGTTCATCCGTTTACGGTACCCTTGGTAAGCCATCGTCATTGCCGGGTCTTTCCTTATGGCTATCCAGGCAGCCTCGATTATATAACAGCGCAACATGGCGTGCTTGCGAACCGTGATGTTACCGTTTGCCTGACTTTCCCCGCTGGAATGACACATCGGTATCAGACCGATGTAGGAGGCCAGCGCATCGGCATTGCAAAACCGCCCGATATCGTCTATCTCGACCGCCAACGACATGGCGGTGGTTATCCCTATTCCCGGGACCGAAGTCAGCAGACGTATTGGCTCCTTGAGTGCATCACTGCGGGATAACGCACGCAGCAGGCGTGTTTGCCCCAGGAGTATGCCCCGCAGGCGTACAAACTGCTCAATATGTATCCCCAGTGCTTCCTTTCCATATTCGGTAGAAAGGAGTACTTCGCGTAGCCATGCCAGAAACCGCTTTGACCAGTTACCCACCGAATAACGTGTGAATTCCTCCGGGATATCTATCCCGTGGAAGCGTAAAAATGACTTTATCCGGTTCTTCTCCCTCGTGGTGTCTTTTTACGATCCTGTTTCTCAACCTTATCAAAGAACGCATTTCCAGGGTGGCTATATCCGGCACATAAATACCTTTTAATGTTCCCGACCGTAACTCCCTGGCCAGTTTCCCGCAATCAACCGCGTCGGTCTTGCGCAATTTCTCCTTACTCATGGTCGGCACATCCGCCGGATTGACTACGATATTGTTGATCCCCAATGTTACTAACTTCTCATGTATCCAGAACCCGCTGAAGCCCGCTTCATAAACCGAATGATAATCCGCTCCCGGATAATGGGTTGTCAAAAACTTGTGCAGCGATTCCGGACTTGGAGATTGACTGAACCTCTTCAGAACCGAATGTTCCGACAATACCGATACCGACCAACTCTTCAAATGGACATCAATTCCTATGTAAATATTTTGTCCTTTGAAATCTAATTTGTTACTTTGCCTTGTATTCATAAGCTATATTGTTTAAGTTAAGATTGTTATCTCTCAAAAACAAAGTTAACTAAAATGATATAGCTTTTTTACTGGACTACCTATCCGTCTTTTCCAAGTTTAAACATAGGAACTAATTTTTTTTAAGTACATTCTTATTATTTAATACCCACCAACTGAATTTTGACCAAATCTTCAATTTCCTTTCCTTCGTTTATAAATCTGGCCAATGTATATACGTCATTATTATTCCCCAATGCAATCGAATTTACATAGGTTGGAATAGAACCGTTCTCATAGAAAATTGGACCTAAATCCTGATATTTCCTTTCAGGGATGTTGTAAGTAACAAGATGCAAATATTCCATCCCTTTCGCGGCACCCATATTAATTTTGTCGAGTCCGGCTACTCTCTTTCCGTCTTTGTATATCGGCGCACCCGTAAGGTAATAAATCATACCGCTCTTATCGATGCAGAAGCCAAGGTAACCATAACTGAATTGATCGAACATTCCGCTTTCCTTCGACGGTAAAGATGTAATGCGGTCAACAATTTCAACTTTTTTCTCACGCGGATCAAATGTAAAAAGATACCCTGAATTTCCGTGCACGCCATATGCCTTATTTTCAGGACTATACCAGTATATCTTACGCCAGTTATACCCCATACTTCCCGCATCTTTGGGATCATATTGACCAAAATAATCGAGTCGCAGATCAACTCCGTCCAATTTTCTCAAAGCGGGATCAGAAGGGTTATAATAGAATATGTCTCCGTCGGCAGTAGAATAGTAAACATTCCCGTCACGAGGATCTATGAACATGGAACGACAAATTACCCTGAAATTTTCGGTACCTAGCTGCGTTTCTCCTGCTTTAGATATCGAACCGAGGTTTTTCAGTTCTCCTTTCTGGATATTATAATCCAAAAACAGCCCTCTTGGCCAAGTCAGTCCGTACAAATGGTCTCGATCTTTATCCATCACCATTGTAATGATACCCTCCCCTTCCGGTGCTAGGGCGAGACTCTTTATTTCTCCGCTCTTCATATCATAATAAAGAAAATGGCCACCGGGATATAACCTATATTCCTCCGGAGCAACTGTGGGAACATGTTCGGCACCATCTGTCATTTGATAATAACCGAGGTGGGTAGCGAAATACAGTTTCCCGTCTTTTTCATAAAATTCAACATGGCTTTTGCCTTGCGCGATATATTTTTGTTGTTTCTCTCCCAATGCTTCTGATAAATCTGCAATAAATTCCGTCTTATCCTCTTTGGGGTCATAACGGTAAAATTGTCCTCCGATATCATGCCTAGTGGAGGACAATACATAATATATTTTTCCATCACTTGCTGCCGATATCGCATTATAGGTGTCATGCGCATCCGGGAACCCGGAAAAGTAAGTTCTGGCAATTAAGGTATCACCGACAATAAAATCATTTGTTTTCTCGACAGAAACGGTTTTCGAATTGTTGTTACAAGCAATGAGTAACAAAGTTGATAAAAAAGGAATCAAGATTGTTTTTTTCATTTTAAAGTTCATTTTTAATTTATATTGGTTACATTTTTAATATTTCTGAAAATCCCGCTAATATCCTAGACTCAATACTTTTATCCCATCTTGCCGGCAGCCCATATACCCGCTGAGCGCCATCACCCTCATATCCCCCTTCTTCGAGAATTGTGACTGTTGGGATATATCCCATTACATCATTTGCATAAGACATTACAAAAAATTCATCGCCATACAACTTCTTCAACTGAAGGGCATAGGAAATTACCGACTCCCCTCCAAGGACAAACAACTGCTGTTCTCCTATCCGCCAATGTTGAATCGGGAAAGGATAATTATGTCGGAATGATTTATTGGATTCGTATTCGGCAATCATTCCCCTTGCCCAGCGACCTTCGTAATCGTCCCTAAGAGATATTTCCTGAATTTTTTGCATCGGAAGAGGTGTATCGAATAACAAATTAACCTCATCGTATGCAACCTGTATATTACTCTTTTGAATTTTCATATCCCCGGAAAGGACACACTCAACTGATACCGCTAATTGTTTTCCATACTGGATGGCTAAAGGAACAGATCTTCTCGGCAAGGGGTTCTGGTCTGCTCCTGCACCTTGAAAAAAAAGCGCCATTGCCCCCGGATACATTTTTTCCAGTTCTATCTGGGCAAATCCGGGATAATCTCCTGAAAATTCATTAATAGACAGAGTAGTAGGATGACAAGCGTAGCCAAAGATCACGGCGAGTAGCTTTTTATCCAAATCCTCAATCTTAATCACAGGCACAGCGTAATCATTAGGGCCTTTTAACGTTGTGACCGACAACAATTGATTTTCACTGTTATTTCTTCGGTTTACTTGAAATCTGGAAATTCCATTCCCGGTATATATTCTGGCTGGTTTCAAACCACTCAATGCCTGCTCAACCAATAGCAACAAATTCTTTTTCAATTGTGCTGTATAGATATCCACTTTTTGCCATTCGGAACGATCCATCGGATAAATATATTTTAAAGCGCGGGCAACCACCGGTCCTGAGTGAGTATGGGAACTACTTATAATAATTTGCGATTTTTCAAAGTCATATCGCTGCTTCAATATTCCCTTCAATTCATTGGAAAAATCCTGCGGAATCGAAAGGATATCCATTGTTATCAAAAGAGTTTTGAATCCTTTCTGGTCCTGGAATACAATCGCTTTTGCCCATAAATCGTGAAGAACACCTTCTGACGGTGTTGTCCGACTGGCATAACCGGCCATCCACATCGGAAATTCAGGAGTAATCTTTACTTTGCCAACCCCTATTTCCCATATGTCTGCAGATTCCTCCACATTTCCAGAAAATCCGAACGAAGGCAGAATAAACAGTACAAGTATAAGACAATGGCGAATTATTCTTTTCTGCAACATGACCTACATTCCTTCTCTTTTAATAATTTTCTCGGCATTCATAGAGATCTTCTCAATCGCGTTCGCAATGCTATCTAAAGAAGATTTGTCTCCCAACAGCATATTCTGAGTCAACCATATAGATTTTTCGTCACAAATCTTATCATTGACCGGACACTGGTTATTTTCAAGAAAGTCATTGTAATCAATTTCACTTTTTGAATAAAGCTTTTGGTATAATCTCGATTCAAACGCATTCTTTATAAAAGATTGGGTATGAAGAGGTGTATATCCCGCAGAGCAGGGAACGCCTTCCGCTTGCAAAGCTTTAAGGAATAAGGATCTTGGCATTCCTTTAAACTTTTGCTTATCATAAATCATAGGGAACAAATGAAAGACAGCTTTAGTCGTTTCCATATATAACTTAACGGAAGAAATGCCGGGTATGGCATCAATTTTTTTCGCTAAATACATGCCATTATCCCATCTTTTATCCGTTTCTGCCCGTAATGTTTTCATCTGGTTCAATCCGATGGCAGCCTGATATTCCGTAAACCTGATTTTAGTGCCGACCATAACCGCGCCTCCACTAATATTTCCGACTTGTGTACCATAAGGGAATCCCAAATTATGATAAGAATAACAGCGATCCATAAATTCATCGTCGTTACTGACAATGGCCCCACCTTCTCCGATAGGCATATTTTTTGATGTTTGAAAGCTAAAACAGCCTGCATGTCCGATGGAACCTACCTTTTTCCCTCCTACTTCCGCCAAATGGGCCTGACAAGCATCCTCAATAACAATTAAGTTATGCTTCCGGGCTATTCTCATTATTCGCTCCATATCCGCCGGAATTCCCAGAATATGTACCAGTAAAATTGCTTTGGTCTTTTCTGTAATCTTTTTCTCTATGTTGGTCGGATCAATTTGAAACGTATCCGCGTCAATATCTGCAAAAACAGGTAATGCTCCATTAAGTAAAATGGCTTGGACAGTCGCAACAAATGTATAGGGAGTTACAATCACCTCATCTCCCGGCCCAATATTCCATTGAGCTAGAGACGTAATTAAAGCATTGGTGCCATTTACTACTGAGAGACAGCGCTTGGTCCCTATCATGTTGGCCCATTGATCTTCAAACTCAGATGTAACTTTAGAGCGCGACCAAACCCCACTTCTCAAAATGTTCAAAATACTTTCATCGTAATTGGGGGATTTCCATCTGGGCCAATCGGGCCATAAACCGGTATACGATTTCGGACCGCCAAGGATTGCAGGTAGTTTTAGACTATCCTTCGATTTAGCAAAAACGTATGAACTATTTATTCCCGAAACAGCCAGTAAGCTTGCTCCTCCCAAAACAGATTTTCTAATAAAAAATCTCCTATTCATAGTAAAACTTATAATATCACCACTCTTTTCGATAAACCGAAAGAGTATGCGTTTTATTGACAAACTTTCTCTCAGGTATATCTCCTATATCAAAAAGTATATAAATCAGCTAGTTATATGGAAATTATCTTCAATAACATAAGTCTACAGATTGATATTGAATATCTAATTACAAAGATGCAACTTAACTGTTTCGTTTTAAAATAAATATCGAAATTTTATCCTCAAAAAACGCAGTCATTCATTGTCGCACCTTATTCTTGACAACGGAAAGAGGTGTAAAATTACAACATTGAAGGAACCCTTTTCGAATTAGCGGATTTTTATTCAACATTTTGCTTGAATAGTAATTGTATTACGAAACGGCGGTGAGCACGGACCGATTGAATTTATAACAAAATTATTGAGATAATATTGTAAATCATTGCCGTCCGATAAAAACTAGTTTTGATTATTCGTGACCTCTAACAGGTTTATTATCAAATGCAGATAGTTAAACAAGTGTATCCTGCAAAATGACACCAGGTTCGAAAATGCCCAGGGACGTTTCAAACGCTTCTGTATAACCGTAAGTAACAGGTTCACGCTCAAAACACAATATATCTGTATTTTTATCGCGTTCTCATTGTCTCTCGGGAAATACTTGAGCGGGAAATTCCCTTTCAACTGTTTGTAGAGTACCTCGATTTGCCACCTTATTTTGTATATGGCGGCCATCATGTTGGGGCGCATACCGAACAGGTTGGTCAGGAACTCGAACTTGCGCTTCAACACCCTGTCATAAAACACCACTTCCTTCACCGTTATCCCGATGATGGTGTCTTCCGGCACGCCACTGTGAATACATTCATCAATGTAAAGTTCTTCTTCCACCTTGTAAATGGCATTGTCCTTGAGGCGTGTCACAAATCCGGCTCCTTTTTCACAAAACAGTTTGAACGCTTTATAATCGTTGGATCCTTGTCAAAGACGTAGATGGTGTTGGCATCGTGAGTGATCCTCTTTAAGAGTAAATGGTCGCTCGTGGCAGCCGATGAGAACCATATCATCTTTGGTACAAGCTTCATCGACATTGATAACGGTATGCACCTTGATCCTCCTTTGCGTTTACCGTCCGAGGGGGGGCAGCCCACGCACTTCAAGATATCTTGGAACAAACTGATGACCGTACTGTCAAAGAACTCGATTTGTTTGTTTATTACTTTCTTAAACCGGATGTCCGAGATCACGTGCCCGTACTCCCCGGAGCAAGTCGTGGTACACACCGCAGAAGAGCATGCTGATAAGGTGATCCTTCGCCGTGAAGCGTTTCACATAATGGTCTGCCTTGTATCGTTTGCTGTTCCGTACAATAATATCCTTGTATTAATCATAGATAATGAGTTGTCCAAGAACCGATTATCCAAAAAATGTGTGCTCTTGTTCATTGTAGCCTTGTTTTTGTGGTGGATACAAAGCTACAATTATTAATGCGTTGATCAAAATCTAATTTGCCCTCGCACTTCTTTTAAAAAAGTTTTATCGGACAACAGTGTTTCAGATTGCTAAAAGCACGCTATAGATGCCTCCGATGTTCCATTTTACGGAGAAACGAATAGAGGTCCATATCTGCATTTGCTTTGTTGTTTACAAGGTTTTAGAAGGAACTTGAACGAACTATCCGAACTATCGGTATAAGGATGAGCGTGGATAAGGTTCTGGACATCGCGAAGACGATATCGATCCTTAAAATTCGACTGCCGAACGGTGAACTCAACACACAGACACTCTACACAACATCACAGAAAGAGATCATTAAGCCTCTAATCGAGTTGAAATGGCAAATAGGGTGGCACATTTGTCAAAATCAGGACTACAAGCCCGTTTTGTGGAATGACGGGTACTCCAATTTAAAAAACAAAAAATATTGAACCCCTTTAAAATGTTTCAAATCAGAGTTTGTAAATGTCTAACTGACTGGTGCTTGAAATTTCTTTGTGAAAAAAGACTTTTTCCCAAGCGGGTTCAATATTAACATTCAAGTTTCAAAAGTGCGGAAATTGTTAAGAATTCAACTTTTGCATTTATCATGATTATGGATAAATCTTCAGACTCAACAGCAGCGGCTATTTCTTTTTATACACTTTTACATAATCTACCATAAATGTATCAGGAGCGCAAGCATTCTTTATCCCTTCAAGTGTGGCTGGTATCTCCATACTGAGAATCATATACTGATCAATTTTCGATATTCCTTCGCTTACCTCATGAAACTTCAGTCCATCAATAAAAAATGCATATTTCTCCGGTGTCCATTCAAGTGCAAAGGTATGAAAACCTTCTGAAAGCCCTTTCAGATCGCTGTCAAGACGCCCCACCGATTTCTGGTTTGGCCCATAAGCCCAGTGAACACAGTGGGTCATATGATCGTTACCTAATCCCTTGAAATATTCAAAAATATCTATTTCTGCACCAAAAACTGCTGGGTCTTCACCTTCCGATATCAGCGGAGACTGCATCCAAAATGCAGCCCAAGGGCCATCGCATTTTTGAAGGCGTGCTCTACATTCGAAATAACCATAAGTAGTATTAAAAGTTTGATAGCTCCCTACAGCACTACCCATGATGCTGTCCTTTCTGATGTCATACATCAGGTGTAAACATCCATCATTTACGGCAACCATGGAGGGGTCGTTGTAACCGATACGGCGAGGGCCGGTTCCCCTGATTCTCCATTTTAATGTATCCAGTTCCGTTCCTTCAAAATGATCTTCCCAGAAGAGGGAATAACCTTCATTCTCGGGAATAAAGAGATCTTGCGAAAGCGCAGTATTTTCCGAGATAACACGCTCTGCTGTCTTTTTTTTTGATTCTGTACACGCAGATACCGCCATGATACCTAATGTTAAAACAATAATTAGTCGAGCCTTAAAAAGCCCATTTTTATATGGTTTGTAAAATTATACTGTCCCTGATGGGGTGAAGTTGCCTGTTCAGGAACACAATTATCTTTTCAAGGAAGAGCCAAAAAGATGACTTCCACTTGTTCATCATCCTTTTGAAGTTGAATCCGGCAGCTGCGAGCATAACATTGATCTCATCCCCGGTGATTCCCTTGTAATAATTGCGGGAGAGACGGTGATCTTCTTTCAGGTGTCCGATTACCGGCTCAATACCTGCCCGCTTGCGGAAGTACTTTCTCTCTTTATTCTTCCTATAGGTGCTTAGAGCCTTTGAAAAGGATTTGGGGATGTGGATGAGTGTATCCCTGACTTTACTTCTTCCCCGGTACCCCCTGTCGCAGATACCGTTTCGGGGTTTTCTTTCAGTCAACTTCTCCACTTGCTCGATAGCCTTGTCTAGCGTGTGCCCGTCAAATTCATTTCTAAAACTCAGTGCTCCAACAATTACACCGCTGCCGGTTCGTGTGATGGATACCTTGTTTCCAAACTCGTACAGTTTATGCTCTTTCCCCTTGCTGATGCATTGCACATCCACCTCGTGCAGTGAATAAATCTTGTTCTTGTCTTTCTTCTTCTGGGCCAGTACCCGCTTGTACAGGTCCAGTTCATTCCGGTAACCATCAACCATCGGACCCAGCTTCCTTTCCACATCGCGTACCAGCCGTCCGGCTATGGTTCTCACTTTCTTATCCGCTTTCCTGGCTTTACCCCTGTTTCGTGGGTGATTTCGGAAGCGCTGATCGTAGGAAAGGTCTTTTAAAATTCGCGTGTAACTTTGGCGCAAATCCAAACTGTTCCTGTCTGCTATCTTCCAGCACCTCTTGATAATCTTCTTTGCCAGTTTGTCATCCGTGGGGAAGGTGATATTTTTCTCCTGGACAGTGGTGTCGATGTAAACGTCCTTGTCGTTCGAGTCTTTACCATTGATACGGATGCTCTCCCTTAAGATCAGCTCAATACCCTCTTTGCCGATGCGGTGACGGAAATGAACCAACTCTGACGCTTCACAAGGAACACGAGGTTGGAATTCCTGTTCACCACAAAAATACTGGTAGTAATTGTTTTCACTCCATTGTTCCACCACGCTTTCATCCGAGAGATCTCGGATGTGTTTCAGGATCAATAATCCCACCATCAGGCGAATGGGCTTCGCCGGACGTCCGTTATCGGGACAATACAGGGGTGAAAACTCTCTTTCAAACATCTCCCAATCAATTTTATTGGCCAGAATGAATAGCGGGTGCTTATGATTCAATGTGCTTTCCAGTGAAAAGAACAATGAGTGTTGTGAACGGTCTTGTTGTTTTGCCAGCATGATTTTCTGCAAGATTTATATCTCAAATTTACGAAAACTTGCAGATATAACCAAGGAAAATATCTATTATTTTACTGTATCATAGACGATTGAACACTTTTTAAGGGCTGACTAATTAATGTTTTCATTTTAAATTTATTATGTAAATGGTTTTTATTTTAAATATTTATCGATAAAATGATATGCGTCTTCTTCGATATTAGAGGGGGGCTTGTGACCTGCACGAGGATAAACAAATCTTATCGCATCCTCTACATTCATAAAGTGATTCATTCCGGACATAAGTAAGGCTGTCAACTTCGGGTCCCTGGGTAAATACATAACCGGGTACATGCCATGTGCCGATGGCGAAAAACCTATCTTTTGTGACTATCCATCCTTCACAATCCGGTACCTCTTGCATACAGGCTATGTTACTGCACTATTTTGTATTTATAAAGTGAATAACTGTTCTCCGCTTCCAATGTGAAACTAGTTTGCCCCTCTTCACCTGCTTTTGCCTGAAAATTATCACCTTCGCCCAAAATTTTCTCTAATTTTATATCTGTCCCTGGTTTTAACCATGTATGCAATTGTTTGGATTTATTCTTGTTGTTTTCCCTTAATATTAAAAAATAGCCATACCCGTCATAAATGCTTTGAAAGCCTGTCCATGATTTTCCGGAAGGGATATAGCCGATCGGAAAAATTACACCACTGTGCAAATCATATTGAATTTCCTTATACACATTCATTATCGGTTTACAAAGATGCAACTTAACTAATTTAATTTAAAATAAATATCGAAATTTTACCCTCAAAAAGCGCAGCTATTCATTGCCTCCACAACAAAGTTACAACATTGAAAGAAACCTTTCCTAATTAGCAGATTTTTTTGTTCAACATTTTTGTTTGGATAGTAATTATATTACGAAACGGCGGTGAGCATGAGCGGGTTGAATTTATAACAAAATTATTGAAATAATATTGTAAATATTCGGGCTTGAGTTTATTATAGTTTAAACGCTTGATTGCTGATTGACGTATGTACTCGAGGTAAAACCTTCAGTTTACAATCCATCACCCAGATGGGCTGGTAATGCTTATGTCTAACAAAACATTTTAAAGAAAAAAGAAAAATTTCCGTAAATAACTTGTTTTGTGGTACTATTGAAGAAGTGAAGCGACTATTTGGAATATTAGGTTATGTAGAGAAAACAAAAGGTGGTACTTCCGGTTCACGCGTTGAATTTGTTAGTACGGATGGGCTGAGCTCATATGTAATGAAGCAAATGCTTTCGTTTATTCGTGAACATCGCCTTATAGAGAAGAATGTAAATAATAAAAGCAGGAAAAGGAGGAGATGATGGGACAGTTAAAATACAAAGGATACGTTGGAAGTGTGGAGTACAGCGAAGAAGATAATTGTCTGTACGGTAAAGTTTTTGGTATGCACAATGATTTGATTTCCTATGAAGGTGAAACCGTAGAGGAGTTGAAAAAAGATTTTGAGGGAGCTATTGAGGACTATCTGGCAAGTTGTGAAGATCGTGGGGTAAAACCACGCAAACCGTTCAGCGGAAAGCTTAATTTACGAATGTCTTCAGAACTTCATGGCCGTGTCGCTACTATTGCTGCCAATACAGGAACCACTATTAATGAGTTTATCAATAGGGCAATATCTAACGAACTGAAACATATAATGTGAAATAACCCAAACTCCGCAATCATATAACTTTCAACATTACAATTTCATTTCCCAGCCGTTTTGATATTTCCTGCTCCAGAGTTTATCAGCTGTTCGGTTGTTAATGATATGTCCGTTCACAGGATTGGTCCTGAATGTAGTTTTTGTACGCTGGGCGATATTACCTAAATGGGCCAGGGCTGTGCTGATACATCCCACATTGATATCGGCATCTACCGTTTTCTATTTGCGTCCGATTATCATCAAAAAACGCAAATTACTTTTTCTCTACAAATGTTCTTACGACTCCTTTATCGGGAGCGAGCATCGTTACGCTGTAGCCTTTCTTTTGCAGCAAATCGATAAGCGGGGTGGGGGGGAACGAGGAGATAAACTCCATACAATCCCCCTGGCTTAACTCATTGGCGAGAGCGAGAACCTGGTCTTTAGGATGTTCTCCGGCTTCAATAATCGGGCGGACATCCAACCTGTGCGTAACGACTTTTTGAGGAGCTTTTTCCGAAAATGGGATTCGGATATCTTCACTGCCGGGACAGAAACTATCTCCAAGCGGCAGTTGCCCTGCTTTCTCTCGGAGCGCATTAATCATCTCCACTATACTCACACCTCCCACTTTTGCCGCTTGCTGCAATGAGGTTACCTTTGCTACCGTTTTTCGCAATACTGGATTCTTTAATGCAGCAAAAGCAGGAGAGAAATGGCCTAAAAGCTCTTCTAGTTGCGGAAATTCATTCAATAAATCGGCAACTTTGGTGTCGGGAGTGATGTCGGATTTATTTGTGATCATACGAAAGCAGTCGCTGGTCGCCTTCCAGTTTTCTCATTTGTGTGATGTCCTGTGTTACTTCCACAACACCCAGGTACTCCCCTTCTTTTCCGCGTACAGCCGAGTATTCGATATAGATGAACCGCCCCATGAAATTCGACATCCAGAAAGCGGCTTTGTTTTCTTTCCCGCTTTTGAAATCGGAAAGTATTTGCTCTACCACGTGCACGCTTCCCGGCGGATGACACATCCGTACATCACGTCCGATAATGGAACGGTTTCGCTCGAAAACCCTTTTGGGGCTGTGAGAAAAGAAACGTACCTTATCATATTTGTCTACAAATGTGATGTCGATGGGAAGATGTAAGAAAAGGGCTTCCAGCTCGGCGAGATTAAATGCTCCGGAGGAAAGGCGTATAGCATCGGCGGTTATGTACTCCTGTTTTTCAGCTTTCGCATCTGACGGTTGCCATTCGTCTTCCGGATCAAAAAGACAGTAACCGAATTCTGGCGTTTCCTGATAGACCTTGTACCATTCTTCTTCGGTTAATGTGTCCATAGCCATTGGAAACAAAATTTCCTCTTCTTTCATAATCATTCCGTCCAGCATCTCAACGGCCGGAGCAAGTACGAGCTGAACAAGGGATTTCATTTCTTCCACCGTTGAAACGGGTGATTCCAGCGCTTCGAAAGAACTTTTCAACAGATTCCTGATCTCGTCGTGTTTACCCCACATCACTTTGGGTGGGCCCGTGATGAGGTGTTTTTCCAAGAAAGGGAAAAGCAGGTATTCCTTCCGTTTGTAGTGCTTGTCCACATCGGATAAGTTATTGAATATTGTACGGAGCTGCAATATGAACCCCGGCAGTTGTTTTTTGCTAAGATCAGTTACGTTATCAAACAGGCCGGCGATTTTAATTACTTCTCTTTTTAATGACTGATTTTCTTTTTTGAATGTGTCCACCGGATGCCCTGCTGGAACGGGTTTGGCACCACCCAAATCTATGCTGCCGTCAAGCACAGCCGTATGTAAATCGCAAAAATCGAGAATTTCTTCCTCGGTAAGTGCGTTGCTATTGATGAGTTCCTGTTCAACTTCCACCACTTCGTTGTATGGGATGTTGCGGAGCACTTCGATAAGTCTTTGTCGCAGCACTTCGGGGTTTTCTCCTTCGTGTAAACGGAGGAGAAGGTGTCGCAACAGTTCTTTGCGCTGCGACGAGTTGTTGATTACTTCACTCATAAATTTATTGCTTAATCATTGTCAACACCATTTTAAACGGCTCAATAGCATAGAGTGCATGAGAGAACCCGGCAGGCATAATGATGCACTCACCTTTTTTCAAATGGTGAGGATTGCCGTCTATGCGGATTTCTGCCTCACCGTCCAGCAGGTATACCATCGCATCATAGGGCGAGGTGTGTTCCGTCAGTCCCTGGTCTTTATCGAAAGAAAACAACGTGACGTTTCCCGATTGCTTTTTTATAACTTGTTTGCTGATAACGCCTCCGGAGGAATATTCAATTGAATCTTCCATCGTAAAAATTTTTGCAGGTTCAAAAGTTGCCATAATTGGTTTTAATTGATGATTGATGCGGTAAAGATATTATTTAGATTGAAACTAAACTGTAACTCAGGTTACAGTTTAGAATTTTTTCGATATCTTTCACTTTTTGAGTAAATCGGATCATTTGCTCTCCACCGTTTCGAGGAGAAGTTTCATGTCTTCGTCCACGCTTGTAATTCCTGAGATACCGAAGTTGTTTACCAGCACATTCACCACGTTGGGTGAAAGGAATGCAGGAAGGGTCGGTCCCAGGTGAATGTTTTTCACTCCCAAATAGAGCAGGGCGAGCAAAACGATTACCGCTTTCTGTTCGTACCAGGCAATGTTATAAGCGATGGGGAGATCATTCAAATCGGTTAATCCCAAGGCTTCTTTCAATGCAAGTGCTATTTTTACGAGCGAGTAACTGTCGTTACACTGTCCCGCGTCAAGTACACGGGGAATACCATTGATTTCACCCAGCGGTAACTTGTTGTAGCGGTATTTGGCGCAACCGGCGGTTAAGATGACTGTATCTCCGGGTAATTTTTGAGCGAACTCGGTATAATAGTTTCTTCCGTTCATTCTTCCGTCGCATCCTCCCATCACAAAGAATTTACGGATGGCGCCGGACTCCACTGCTTCAATTACTTTATCGGCAAGTGTAATGACCTGATTATGTGCAAATCCCCCTACAATCTCACCCGTCTCAATTTCTTTGGGAGCTGCACACTTTTTGGCATGTTCAATCATTGCAGAAAAGTCTTTTGGTTGTCCCTCCTTTCGGTCCCCGATATGCTTGAATCCTTCGAATCCCGATGCCCCTGTTGTATAGACCCTGTCGATGTAAGTGGATGATTTTCGGGGAGGGACAATGCAGTTGGTCGTAAACAGGATAATTCCGTTAAAATTCTCAAAATCTTCGGTTTGATGCCACCATGAACTCCCGTAATTGCCCACGAAGTGGCTGTATTTCTTAAATGCCGGATAGTAGTTTGCCGGAAGCATTTCACTGTGCGTGTAAACATCTACCCCTGTCCCTTCGGTTTGTTTCAGCAGATCTTCCATATCCTTTAAGTCGTGTCCGCTGATGAGAATCCCCGGATTGTTACGTACGCCAAGGTTTACTTTTGTGATTTCCGGATTTCCGTAACTCGATGTGTTTGCTCTATCCAGCAATGCCATTACCTGTACACCGTATTTCCCGGTTTCGAGAACCAGTGCGGTCAACTCGTCAACCGAAAGGGAGTCGTCGGTTGTGGCGACCAGCGCGCGCTGCATAAAAGCGAAAATTTCGTTTTCCTCGTAACCTAAATTGAAAGCGTGTTCGGCATATGCAGCCATTCCTTTCAGTCCGTAAACGGTGAGTTCGCGAAGGGAGCGTACATCTTCATCTTTTGTGGTAAGCACACCCACCTCGAACGCTTTTTCTGTTATTTCGACTTCGGTCTCTCCCACCCAGAGAGCACCGTCAAAGGTAATCCCTTCAATGTCCGTACCCGTATTTGCCAGGCGTTCCCTAGCTGCATTCCGCATTTCGAAAGCCATAAGCAGGCGTGTGGTAAACCGGCTTTTGTCGAAATTGGCATTTGTAATGGTCATAAACAAACTGTCGGTAATGAATTTGTTGATCTGCGGAATTTCAATTCCATATTTTCTCAACGGAACGGTATAATGTGAAATCCCTTTGCATAAGAACAACAACAAATCCTGAAGATTAGCCACCTCCGTAGTTTTTCCACATACTCCCTTAACGGTGCAGCCTTCGTTTTTTGCTGCTTCCTGACACTGAAAACAAAACATTTTATCCATACTACTTTTTTATTTTTATTGTTACTGTTTAGTGACACAAAGGTAGTCCGGAGAATTATGAACTTTTGTAACCCAGGTTACACGAGGTTTTTTTAGGTAATTTTAAATGATTTGTTGAATTTTCACGATGTAGGTACAACCCTTTGGAGGAATAACATGCGAGACGTAACTGATTCGGTAAATAAACATGTTTCTTTGATTATTTGTGTAGATTTAGTTATTTTTGCTTTTCAAAAAAAATACATGTACAACCCTATTCTTGCTGATTGTCCGCTGTTTTCCGGAATCGACGATAAAACCCTAGAGGATTTTATATCCGGCACAGTATCTGAAATCCTGACTTTTCAGAAGGGCGAACATGTGGTTAGGCAGGGAGACACCATCACTTTTCTCTATTTATTGACGGAAGGGATTGTGCGTACCGAAATGATTACAGCGGAGGGTAATTTGGTGGAAATTGAATTCATTGAGGCCGTTCGTCCATTAGCACCTGCATTTATTTTTTCCGACCAGCACAGGTTTCCTGTGGATGCCATTGCAATGGAAAAGACGGTTGTTTACGTGATCCCAAAATCTGTTTTCCTCAAAGAAATGATGTTGAATGAAACGCTGCTGAGAAACTTTTTGAGGCTGAATTCCAACATGACGGTTTTTTTGTCGGGGAAGATTAAAATGCTTTCCATCAAGAGCCTACGTGCGAAGTTGTCCTTGTATATCCTTGAGAACACCTCTCCCGATCAGGACAGTTTTATTTTAAAAAGGACTCAGACGCAATTAGCCGAATATTTTGGTGTTCAGCGTCCGTCTCTTGCACGGACCATCGGCGAGATGATCAACGATGGAGTTATTTCTTTATACAAAAAGGAATTAAAGGTGTTAAACCGGAAAAAGCTGGAGCATTATTAAAACATTTTTTCCGCATTAAATGGACCTACATTTGAATTTATCCGTTATATTTGTAAAGTTGAAAGAAAAAAGTTATACTTAAAAAAAATTATCTAAAAGTCATGAGTAATCAATTAACAAGACGAAAATTTTTGAAAACGGCAGCTATCGGTGCCGTTGGCGTGGCTGTATTCCCACAGTTTGTAACATCTTGTCAGAACAAGAAGGACGGTGGAGTTTCCGATGGGCCTATTCGTTTGGGATTTATTGGATTAGGGCAGCAAGCCATGTACTTGCTGAACGGATTTATGGGAATGTCGGATGTGGAAGTTGTGGCCGGATGCGACGTATACGGTATCAAGCGGGAACGATTTCTGAAACGCGTAAACGATCACAATGCCACGCAACAGAAATCTGTAGCCGTAGAGGTGTATGAGAACTATAAGGACTTGATCGCACGCGAGGATATCGATGCGGTTGTGATTGCTACGCCCGATCACTGGCACGCGTTTATTGCCATAGCAGCATGTAATGCCAAGAAAAACGTTTATCTCGAAAAACCGTTAACATTTACCATCAAGGAAGGCCAGAAATTGGTGAAAGCAGTAAGAAACAACGGAGTAATTCTTGCTGTTGGCAGCCAACAACGTTCAGACCCCAATTTCCAGCACGCCGTAAAAATGGTACAAGAAGGAAAAATTGGAAAAATAGAAAAAGTAAATGCTTACGTAGGCGCTCCCCCAACACCGTATGATCTTCCCGAAGAGTCCGTTCCGGCCGACTTGAACTGGCCACTGTGGTTGGGCCCCTCTGAATTTATACATTATAACTCGCAATTAAACCCGCCCATTTCACTTGATCCCGAGCAAAAAGAACAGTTCTGGGGAGCATGGCGCTGGTACAAAGAGCTAGGGGGTGGATTCACTACCGACTGGGGTGCCCATATGTTTGATATTGCACAATGGGGATTAGGCATGGACAATAGTGGTCCGGTGGAAATTATTCCCGCAGGATATCAAGATACAAAATTTCTCACGTACAAATATGCTGATGGCGCTGTAATGACTGAAGAACCTTTCGACGAAAAACAAACAAAAGGTGTGAAGTTTTGGGGTGATAAAGGTTGGATTGAAGTATCGAGGGGGCACTACTTAGCTTCGGATGACAGTTTGTTACCTCCTAAAGTTGAAGAAACAGAAGGTGCATATGAAACGAAAGTCCCGCATTTGGAAAACTTCATCAATGCTGTAAAAACGAAAACCGATCCGGTTGTGCCGGTTGAAATCGGACATCGCAGTTGTACAGTATGTACGCTCGGAAACATCGCTTACGACATGAAGCGCCCGATAAAATGGGATCCTGCCACAGAAAAATTTGTAGATGATCCGGAAGCGGATAAAAACAGGTTGTTTAATAAAACCTATACTGAAGGTTATATCCTTTAAAAGAAGCAATTTATGGCGTGAGGGTGTTCTTTAAGGAATACCCTCATCATTTTTCCTGCTGATCCATGTTTACATACCATTTTGAATAAAATCCAGACAAGTCGAAAGACTGGTGTCGGGTGTTAAATTAACTTATATTTATTTATCTAAAGTCATGAGTAATCAATTAACAAGGAGAAAATTTATTAAATCAGCAGCCGTTGGAGTGGTTGGTGTAACGGTGCTTCCCCAGTTTTTGGCTTCCTGCAACTCAAACAAAAAATCGGGAAATGAGAAGATTGACGATGGTATCACTCGTTTAGGGTTCATCGGTTTAGGTCAGCAGGGTATAGGCCTGTTGGGTGCATTTCTGACTATTTCAGGAGTGGAGGTTGTAGCAGGAAGTGATGTATACGGGATTAAGCGGGAACGTTTTCTAAAACGGTTGAACGATCATTATGGATCGCAGCAAAAAACTGTTTCAGTGGATGTTTATGAAAATTACAAAGATCTTCTGGCTCGCGATGATATTGATGCCGTTGTGATTGCCACACCCGATCATTGGCACGCTTTTATTGCCATTGATGCTTGTAAAGCAAAGAAACACATTTATCTGGAAAAACCGTTAACATTTACGATAAAAGAGGGTCAGGAACTGGTCAAGGCCGTACGCGAAAATAATGTAATTCTTGGTGTAGGCAGCCAGCAACGTTCGGATCCGAATTTTCAACATGCTGTGAAAATGGTTCAGGAAGGGAAGATCGGGAAAGTTGAGAAAGTGAATGCTTATGTAGGCCCTGGACCACATCCGTATGATCTGCCGGAAGAACCTGTACCTGCCGATTTGAATTGGAAAATGTGGCTAGGCCCGTTGGAGTATTTTCATTACAATTCCCGGTTGAATCCACCCATCTCGCTTGATCCGGAGCAGAATGAAAGTTATTGGGCTGAATGGCGTTACAACAAGGGATTAGGCGGAGGATACACTACCGACTGGGGAGCGCACAACTTCGATATCGCTCAATGGGGTATCGGGATGGATAAGAGCGGTCCAGTTGAAATTATTCCCGCCGGCTACGCGGGCACGGAATTTCTTACGTTCAAATACGATAATGGAGTAGTTGTGACCAACGAGCCGTTTGACGAGGAAAAAACATTGGGAATTAAGTTCTGGGGAGATAAAGGCTGGATTGAAGTTTCGAGACAATTCTATCATGCTTCCGATGAAAGTCTGATGCCTCCTAAGGCAGAAACTCAGGGAGGAAGATATGAAACGAGAGTTCCACATAATCAGAACTTTATCGATGCCGTAAAGTCAAATATTGATCCCATTGTCCCGGTAGAGATTGGGCACAGCACGTGTACTACGTGCAATCTAGGCAATATTGCCATTGAACTGAAACGTCCGGTTAAATGGGATCCGCAAACTCAAACATTTGTAGATGACCCCGAAGCGACAAAATACCTCACGAAAACATACAGTGAAGGGTTTTCGATCTGATATTAAAAAAGCTGCCAAAATTTTTTTGGCAGCTTTTTTTAATATTATTGTTCGCCAAAACTTATTTTTTCTTTTTTCTACGATAATCAAGCCCAGTTCATCCAGCTGCTCTTGTTCAATGCGCGAAGGAGCATCAATCATGACGTCGCGTCCGGAATTGTTTTTCGGGAAAGCGATGCAGTCGCGAATACTATCGAGCCCGGCAAAGAGTGAAACCAGCCTGTCCAAGCCGAAGGCTATCCCTCCGTGCGGAGGTGCCCCGTACTTGAAAGCGTTCATCAGAAATCCAAATTGTTCCTGGGCGCGTTCTTCGGTAAAACCAAGAACCGAAAACATTTTCTTTTGCAGCGCGCTGTCATGGATACGGATAGATCCGCCACCAACTTCCACGCCATTGATTACTAAATCGTAAGCGTTGGCGCGAACAGCTCCCGGATCTGAATCAAGCAGTGCGATATCTTCCGGTTTGGGGGAGGTAAAGGGATGATGCTTGGCGAAAAACCGGTTCAACTCTTCGTCTTTTTCCAGCAAAGGAAAATCTACTACCCAAAGGCATTTGTAATTGTTTTTGTCTCGTAATCCTAGGCGCGCACCCATTTCGAGACGAAGTTCAGAGAGTTGTTTTTGTGTTTTCTCGGTTTCTCCACTTAACACAAGAAGCAGGTCTCCGGGTTTGGCGTTGCAACGTTCCGCCCACAATTTCAAATCGCTTTCGGAGAAGAATTTATCTACCGATGATTTTAAGGTTGCATCTTCGTTGTAACGAACATAGATTAACCCTTTGGCTCCGATCTGCGGTCGCTTCACAAAATCCGTCAACTCGTCGAGTTGTTTGCGGGTGTATGCAGCGCATCCCTGAGCACAAATGGCACCGACGTATTCCGATGAGTCGAAGACACCAAAACCCCGGCCGGTTGTCAAATCCTTTATTTCCACAAACTTCATGTCGAAACGGATATCGGGCTTGTCCGATCCGTATTGCCGCATGGCATCGGCG
This sequence comes from Petrimonas sulfuriphila, assembly GCA_038561985.1. Taxonomy (NCBI): domain Bacteria; kingdom Pseudomonadati; phylum Bacteroidota; class Bacteroidia; order Bacteroidales; family Dysgonomonadaceae; genus Petrimonas; species Petrimonas sulfuriphila. The sequence goes on from CP073276.1 coordinate 2,444,745, forward strand.
TAGCTCATCCGCGGAAAATCGGGAAGCTCAATTCCTTTCTGCGTTTTAAAAAGATGTTTCGTCAGTCCCTCAAACATATTCAGCACGTCTTCCTGCTCAACGAACGACATTTCACAATCGATTTGTGTAAATTCCGGTTGGCGGTCGGCGCGCAGGTCCTCATCCCGAAAGCATTTCACGATCTGGAAATAACGATCGAATCCCGAAACCATCAGTAGCTGCTTAAAGAGCTGCGGCGATTGTGGCAGCGCGTAAAACTCTCCCTGGTTCATACGCGATGGTACAATGAAATCGCGTGCACCTTCCGGAGTAGAACCGATAAGCACGGGAGTTTCTACTTCCAGAAAGTCTCTTTTATCGAGATACTTCCGTGCCTCGAACGCCATTTTGTGACGGAGTTCAAGGTTTTTTTCTAACTATGCTGCGTCGTAAATCGAGGTAGCGGTATTTCATGCGTAAATCATCACCCCCATCAGTTTCTGTTTCGATGGTGAAAGGAGGCGTTTGTGCTGCGTTTAAAACAGTCACAGCCGTTGCTACTATTTCAATATCTCCGGTAGGTATGTTTTGATTCTTGCTTGATCTTTCTGCTACTTTTCCCGTCACCTGAATTACATATTCACGTGCCAGTTTATTTGCCTGTTCGCAAAGTTCGCGGTCTATCTCCTGGTTAAACGATAATTGAGTGACTCCGTATCGGTCGCGTAAGTCAATAAAAGTCATACCTCCCATTTTACGAATTTTGTGCACCCAGCCCGAAAGGGTGACCTCCTTATTTATGTCGGCGATTCGTAATTCGCCACAAGTCCTGTTTCTATACATATATTTTGCTCGTTTGCCATGTTTGAATTGCAAATTTACACATTTCTAACGTTGAAACCGCTTATCGATTAAAAAAAGCTGAAAAGTTTTGATATTATCGGGATAAAATCGTACTTTTGCACCCACGTTTTGAAAAGAACGACTCGGGGTGTAGCACAGTCCGGTTAGTGTACCTGCTTTGGGAGCAGGGGGTCGCGAGTTCGAATCCCGCCACCCCGACAGAGAGAGCCACTTGCATTTTTTGCGAGTGGTTTTGCTTTTATTCCCTATAAATATCAATTCTGTTTGTAGCATCCAGCAACGGTAAAGGTATGTTTATAAGGTCAATGGTGTAATGCATTAGTTTGTTCTCAAGGGTGTTATTGCTGACAAGACGGACTTCACGCGGAGCTTTTGCAATAGACCCCAACAAATTATCTTCCGCATCGTAGAAATCCAGGATAGTGCGCTTTTCTCCTTTCAAAAGCCCACCGGGTTGCGGCAGGTCTATTTCTCCGTTCTTTACCGTAAATTCCAAATGGAATGATTCATATCCGTAACCGTATCCGTATGCGCCATCGTTATGTCCACCCCAGTCGTAAAATCTTTCGGCTCTTTTTGCGATAATTTGATTTGTAACTTCAAGTTCCATACCATGCGACGTAATAATGAGATTGGTTTGGACTGCGCCAAGTTTTTCGGAAAGATTTTGTGCGTGAAGAAAGCTCACCGATAATAATTGTAATGCGATGATGGTGGAAATTGTGGCAAGATTTTTCATTGTTGATTCGATTTTATTTTATGGGCTTGTCGTACAAATTTAAACAAAATTATTGAACAATTGCCACAATTATATCCATCACGTTTGTACCTGTATTTCCGGTGATGATATGCCCTCCAACTTGTTGAAAAAAACGATAGGAGTCGCAATTGGAGAGGTAATGATTCGGGTCGATACCCTTCTCTACAGCCTTGGTCGCGGTTTCGTAATCCACAACTGCCCCTGCTGCGTCTGTAGGCCCGTCTGTACCGTCGGTGCCCGCACAAAGAATAGTGATGTTTTTTTTACAACAGATTTTTGTTGCTAAATACAAGGCCAGGTGTTGGTTACGCCCACCTAGTCCCTTCCCCGAAACTTTTACTGTGGGCTCTCCGCCGAATAGCAGGCAAACGGGTTTGTTACCGGTGGGCTTCTGATTATCGATTGTTTTCAGAATAAAATTGGCGGTTTCGGTGACATCCTCCTGTATACTGTCGGTTACTGTATGCGTTTCAAAGCCCAGTTCCATCGCCTTTTTTGCGGAGCTTTCGAGAGCGATACCATTACTACCGATAATGTAGTTGTGCACATTTTGAAAAACCGGATTGTCCGGTTTGGGAGTATCTGCAATTGAACCGTCTGCACCTTCGAGTAAATAATGCAACACAGACGAGGGAAGCCGGTTTTGTAGCGAATACTTATCAATAATAGTCAGTGCATCCGCAAAACTACTTGAATCACCCACAGTTGGCCCAGACGCAATCACGTCCAGCCTATCACCGACCACATCCGATAATATCAGGCACACCGTTGTTGCCGGAAAGAGTATCCGGGCGAGTTGACCTCCTTTAATTTTTGATAAATGCTTACGTACCGTATTAATTTCGGTAATATTCGCGCCGCATTTGGTCAGCAATTCATTGGTGCGTTTTAAATCATCGAGAGTTACACCTTCCGGGAAATCGGCCATTAAAGCCGATGCTCCTCCGGATATCAGGCAGATAACCAGGTCATCTTCGGTTGCTTTTCGGGCGATATTAACTATTTTTTGAGTACCTTTTACCCCCTCCGCATCGGGTATAGGATGACCAGCTTCGGTAAGTGTCAGGTAGTTCAGGTTCATTCCGTGTCCATACTTGGTGACAACGTGACCGTTTGTTATTTTGTCGCCTAAAACTTTTTCCACCCCCCTAGACATTGAGGCGGCTGCTTTACCGGCAGCTAAAACATAAATGTGCCTGAAACGGGATAACGGGAATCTCTTTTCTGCGACTTGCAATAGATCTCCAGAGAGTTTCACCTGTGATTGCATCAGCTTCTCAGGCAAGACACCGTTCACTCCGGCAAAAAATATCAGTTCGGCAATTTTTTTCATCTTTTCCGGTTACAACATGAAGAGCGAAGTCAGCCACACGCAAAGAAACGTTACAATTCCCATCACAACGGTGGCTGATGAGTATACCTTCAGCGCTGTATTTGAGCCGATTCCCGAGAACCGGGAAACCACCCAGAAGTAAGAATCATTGGCATGTGATACCATCATCGAACCTGCACCCATCGAGATCATTGCCAAAAGTTTTCCTGGTTCAGAGTCAAGTCCCAAAGCGGGTAGCATTGGTACAACGAAAGATGCAGCCGTGATAATTGCCACGGTAGAAGAACCTTGCGCCGTTTTTAAAATTGATGCTATGAGAAACGGAACGGCAAGTCCCAATCCCGTTTGCAGCAAAAACTCGCCCGCATAAGCGCCCACCCCGGTTTCCTTGATCACCAGCCCGAACATTCCTCCTGCACCGGTAACGATCAGTATCGGTCCAGCTTTTTCAATAGCAGATTCTAGGACTATATTGATATTTTTTATTGCCCTGTTTTTTAGTAGAAACAACGATAGCAATACCCCAATCATCAGTGAAACGATAGGTTGTCCGAGAAAAGCCAATCCTTTTAGTATAAAGTTGACATTGGAAATATCCAGTACGGTTAGCAACGAGCCGGTTGCTATAAGCAAAAGCGGTGTAACGATAGGTAACAAGGAAAGGTGAACCGGAGGAAGTTGTTCATTGCTCCGGATTTCATGATGAGAATTTTCGGTTTCTGTGTAAATGTCGTTTCGGGTTTGCCATTTAATCCACAAAAAGGCGGCCAAAGCTGCAGGAATAGCAAACAGTGCTCCCAAGACGATCAGCATACCCAGGTTGGCACCCAGAATCCCGGAGGCGGCCAAAGCACCGGGATGGGTGGGAGTGAGGCAATGAACTGAATAGAGCGAAGTCGCCAGTACAAATGCAATAAAAGGCAGCGCGACTTTGGCTTTGGAACTGAATGACTTTGCCAGTCCGCTCATAATGATATATCCAGAATCACAAAAAATGGGCAATCCTACAATGAACCCCGTGATTCCCATTGCCGAGGCAGCGTTCCGGTGTCCTGTCTTCGATAAAATATAATTGGCGATGCTGGCTGCACCACCGGTTTTTTCCAATACCACAGCAATGATTGCTCCAAAAATGATAAGAAATCCGATGGATGATACGGTGTTGCCGAAGCCCTGTTTAAGAATTTCCACGATGTCTTTACCTGGTAGTGCGATAACCGCAAGCAGTAAAGACACCATGAACAACGATGCAAATGCGTTGAGCTTTGTGACGGATGTAAGGATTACAATCAGTACGATGCTCAGCAGTACAAGAACGGAAATGGTAAGGATGCTCATGTGTATTTTTAGGTTTTTTACTGGCTTTCCGGTAAGAATTTTTCAGATTTTTTTGTTTAAACAGCTAATAACAGAGGTAAAATAAATATATTTTATGTGTTTATTTTAACGATCTTGTTTTATTGCGACCGTGAAATAGTTATCGGCGGGAATCAGAACTCCTTCCTGAAGTTGTTTTCTCTCTGTTTCGTGTTGACGTTCCTTCACTCCTTGTTGAAGAACTACGCCCACTTGTGTTCCCGCGCATTTGTGGCTGAACTTTCACCGGTTGTCCGATTTCTCCGCCATAATAATTGGTTTCTGCAGAACGGCTTGTGCTAGTACGCTGGGTAGTATTTGGTGTGGTCTGTCGAGCAGAAGTTCGCGCAGTGCGTGGTCGGGTTGTAGTCATTCTCCCTTCTTCAGTATTTGCAATCTGCCTGAGCTCTTCAGGCGATACGGCAGTACGTTGTGCTACCCGGCGGGTAACTTCTTGCTGCACACGCCGGTCGTCGGTTGAGTATTTGAATTTACGTCCTTCGCGAATGTTCCTGTCACCCCACTCGCGTGCGCGGTTTCGTTCTGCTTCTCGCCAATATACTGCCCTGCGTCCGTTTTCGTTGTATCCCCTTACGTACGGGATATTGCTGAAGTCGTAATAATCAATGTAATAATAGCGTGGATAGTGCGAATTGTAATAGTGATGATGCATCCAGGGGGTGTACACACTGCGGTTGACGATTACAATAAATGCATTATTCAGGTTGAATGCAGCGTAAATGGGCGGAAGCGTTGGTACGAAAAGCCAACGTCCGTTATTGAGATATACGAAATTGCGTGTGCCCAGATCGTAGTACGTTTCAATGTCGGGAAAATAGTAATAGCGCGTTCCAAAGTAATAATCGGGCGCCCATGCCGGATTGTAGTCGTAATAATTGTCGTAGTAATTGTTCTCCGCTGCCCCGTAATAGGAAGTTCCACAGCTTGTGAAACATAGAACCGTGATAAGTGCTATGAGAACGGTTGTTAATTTTGTAATAGCATTTTGCATTTCAGTGTCGGCTTTAAATAGTTATACAGCTAATTAACTTGTCTTCAATCCACAACCCATACATACCCGGAGATTAACCTACACTGCCTTCCAAACTGATCTGCAGCAGCTTTTGCGCTTCCACGGCAAACTCCATAGGAAGTTTATTTACTACTTCTTTCACATATCCGTTCACGATTAATCCTATGGCTTCTTCTTCTCCTAAACCGCGCTGATTGCAGTAAAAAATCTGATCTTCACTGATTTTTGAAGTAGTGGCTTCGTGTTCCAAAATCGCTGAGGGGTTTTGGATGTCGGTATAAGGAAAAGTGTGGGCTCCGCAATGATCGGTAAGTAACAAACTATCGCATTGTGAGTGGTTTCTTGCGTTGATCGCTTTTTTAGAAACCTTCACCAATCCCCGGTAGCTGTTTTGACTGCTTCCCGCTGAAATTCCTTTGGAGACGATGCGGCTGCGGGTATTTTTGCCCAGGTGGATCATTTTTGTTCCTGTGTCGGCCTGTTGGAAGTTGTTGGTAACGGCAACTGAATAAAACTCCCCTACGGAGTTGTCTCCTGCCATGATACACGAGGGATATTTCCAGGTAATTGCTGAACCAGTTTCAACCTGTGTCCAGGAAATCTTTGAATTATTACCTTTGCAGATACCGCGTTTCGTAACGAAGTTATAAACTCCGCCCTTACCGTTTTTATCACCCGGATACCAGTTTTGTACCGTCGAATATTTTACTTCGGCATTCTCAAGGGCAATGATCTCCACCACTGCCGCGTGCAGCTGATTTTCGTCACGCATAGGGGCCGTGCATCCTTCCAGATAACTTACGTATGAATTGTCGTCAGCAACAATAAGCGTACGTTCAAACTGGCCTGTGTTTTGCGCATTTATACGGAAATAGGTAGATAATTCCATCGGGCAACGAACTCCTTTCGGGACATACACGAAAGAGCCGTCGCTGAAAACGGCAGAGTTTAATGCTGCATAGAAGTTGTCCTTGTAAGGAACCACGGTAGCCAGGTATTTTTTCACCAGGTCGGGGTGGTTTTTCACGGCTTCACTGAAGGAGCTGAATATAATTCCTTTTTCAGCAAGGACCTCCTTGAAAGTCGTTTTTATGGAGACACTATCCATAACGGCATCTACGGCCACGCCGGTCAGCTGTTTTTGTTCGTTGAGCGGAATACCTAATCGTTCAAATGTTTTCAACAACTCCGGATCTACTTCCTCCAACGATTTTGGAGTCTTTTTTTGAGTCGGATCTGCGTAGTAAATAATTTCCTGAAAATCTATTTCCGGGATATTTAACTGCGCCCAGTCGGGCAGTTTCATTGTCAGCCAATGACGATATGCTTTTAACCGGAATTCCAGTAACCATTCCGGCTCATTTTTTTTCGAAGAAATTAACCGGACAACGTCTTCATTCAGCCCTTTTTCAATTGTATATGTTTCAACGTCCGTGACGAATCCGTATTTGTAATCTTGTGTTGTTAAGTCGGTTAATATCTGATCTTGATCTAATTCCTGCATGATAAATATTGATTATCGATCGCTGTGATCGGTTCTTAATAAAGAAGAGAGCCCAATTCCCCCTCCATGGATAAACAAACTTTGTATGGATTTGTTTACGCAAAATTACATCAATTTCTGAACAAAACCTGTGGTAGGTGGGTTAAAAGGTGGAATTAAATTAAAAAAGGAATAAAACGATGAAAAAAACAGGTTTAACATTTTTAGTATTGTTTTTTATGTTCGGCTTAATGGCCCAAACGAGATATTTGGTGGATAAAGCACATTCTTCCGTCAATTTTAAAGTGAAACATAACGGAATATCTTTTGTCAACGGCAGTTTTAATTCTTTCGAAGGATTTATAGAAGGGGATTTAAACAGCCTGGAGAATGCCAATATTGAGTTTACGGTTGATGCGGAAAGTATTGATACCCGGATTGAGCCGCGTGATAAGCATTTGCGTAGTGCGGATTTTTTCGATGTGGAAAAGTATCCAAAAATGAGTTTTAAAAGTACAGACATCGAGAAAACCGGCGACAAGAAATACAAATTAAACGGTTTGCTTACCGTCAAAGATGTAACAAAACCCGTTACGTTTGAGGTTAAATACGGTGGAAAAATTGTGGGCAGAGACGGTAAGGATATTATCGGCTTTACGGCTAAAAACAGTATCAACCGGTTGGATTATAACGTAGCTTACGATCCTGATTCCAAGGCGATTGCAAAAGATGTAGATCTTGTTCTTTATATGGAGTTTGTCGCCAATTAACTGAATCTTTCAAAAAACTCGGGTCAGCGATGACCTGAGTTTAAAAAGAATTTTTGTGTAACGTTTTCCGGTTTGAGGACAGCCGACAAATCCCCGTAGGGAATATCCACATTAATCACACCCATTGAGTAGGGTGCAATCTCGTACTGATTAAATGAGTAGTGAATCCCTTCATTGTCCAGCCAAAAATTGTTGTTCGGAAAAACTTCGTCGAGATTGAAAAATCCTAAGCTGATTAAGGAATCGGGAACGCTGACGTTGTAGTGATCCATCAGTCTGTTAATTATGATTTCTGTGAGCGGCTTTTTATAATTGGGGATAAAGATGTCTTCTTCCGACACAGTCACTAGTTTACCCAAATCAATGTTCGCATAAGTTATTCTGTACGAGCCGTGCGCACCGCCGGTATAATCACTATATTCTATAGCGTAACTCAGCAGAGAATCGTTCTGAAACATCACCTTGTTGGTGTTGTACATATAATACCAGTACCACATAGGCATCTCACCCTTTGGAAGCCGGCTTATTTCGGAATAATAGGTGTTTGACAGTGACTTATATTCTTCTTTGTAATCGGAAACATATGCATTTACAGCTTCTTGCGGAGAAAGGGTGTCAAGATGGAGGCTGTTGAAAAATGTACCGATAAAAATTTGTTGTAAACGGGCAAGATCTTCCTTGTTGCCAAACTCCACGGGATAGGTAAAGCTTATTTTAATATCGGCAAAAGGCAATGTTGTGTCATTCGTTTCGAGTAGAGGTATCTGTTCTTTAACCACAATACTGTCAAAAACTATTTTTGTGGAGTTTTGTGCGGTCTTTTTGCAGGAAAATAGAGTACACGAAAGTATGAATGATAGAATAACAACCGGAATAAAAATATTTTTTCTCATGTCTAAATTGTTTATTGAGACTGTCGGTAAATGTAGTCTCTGGTTTTCCACCTTTTGTTCTCATGCATTGGCCTTAAAATGATTTATTTGCCTGGAAATGTCTTGTGATGCCGGTAGGGCGAAGGGTGGTGTCTGAATATTACTGAATAATTTGTTTTATAGCACCCAGATCGGGATAGAAAACCACCTTAATGGGTTGTTTCATATTGTCGAACATTTTCTTGGCTAGTACATCCTTTGTCCCAAACTGAACGATATCCGTTTCCATATTTTTTAACGTTTTATTCCTGAATTCCAGTGTGAGTTGCGCTTTTCCTGGAATATTATACACTATTCCTTCGGAGAGTTTTTTTGCGAGGCGTTCTTTCTCCTTGTCGGAAAGTACGGTCTCTACTTTCTGTGTTTTGCTTCTCAGTGTCAGGTAAATGGGAATACCGGCAAGATTATCTGCATCCACAGGGCCCAGTTTTTCGGAAAACCGGCCGATTATCCTTTTATCAATATCTTTTTCTGTGGGGATGACCACAATTTCTTTGGTGAAATATTCGGTTTGTGTACTTCCCGAAAACATTTCAGTTAATGCTTTTTCCTGATTGTTTATTTGCTCCATCACTACTTTATATGCTTCACCGTCAGGTGGCATATTATCGGCTTCGCCGATCAGGATATCGTTGCGGCTTCGCCGTAGCTCAAAGATCTGTTTTGAGATCAATTCTGCCTGCTTGGCTGTTGAGCCCGCCATCAGCGTTTCTTCCGACAAAAACCTTCTCGGGTTCAGCGGAGCGGGAGATGGCTCAGGAACGTCGAAAGAGGATGTTTTTTCTAATTCAGGGTCTGTATTTATGGTAGAAATCAGTCCGTCCTGCGTGAGATGAACGTAGGGCGCGATTGAGTTAGGCTTGAAGATTACCATAAACGAATTATCTTTGTCGGCGATTCCGCGGTTCATTATCATCACATCTTCCAGTGTAAATTCGGTTCCACTTTCGGTGATAGGGTCAATACTCAAGTATCGTTGTGCAAACTGATAAAACTCGCCGCGATTGTAAACCGTTTTTTTTACTTTTAGCGTTACCACCAGAGACGTTTTTGGCAATGAATAGATTACACCGTAGTCGCTGGCTTTGATGGCATTCATTCTCACGGTTTGCTGAGCCTGCATGCTAACTGCAGTGAGTGAGACAATTAAAGCGGACAATACAAGACGTTTTATTTTAATCATATCATTTGTTGTTTTATGATATTCAATTGTTTAGTTGAATAGTTCCCCGATAGTACGAATAGTGGCCGTATTGAATTTTAAAGTCTAATGTGCTGCCTGAAATTGCTTCAAAAAGCGCAGATCGTTTTCCGAAAACATCCGCAGGTCTTTTACCTGGTATTTCAGGTTTGTAATACGCTCAATACCCATTCCAAGAGCGTATCCTTATGTGGAAAGAGAAAATTAATCCTAATACAGTACATGATAATGGTTTAATCAGTTGTGTTGATCTAGCTCCTACGCTTTTAGGCCTTGTTGATATTCCGTTACCTCAGAATATTTACGGGAACAGCTTTCATGAGATTGTTTTTGATCATACTAAAAGGGGAAGAGATTACATCTTCGCTGAACGAAACTGGCACGACACAGATGAATACATACGCTGTATTCGCACAGAGAAATATAAACTTATTTATAACGCCTACTTTGAAGTTCCGCATGGAACAGCATCTGATTTGAGTTCAAGCGCAAGTTGGTATGAATTGAGAAAGCAGCAAAATAATGGTCTCTTGACAAAAGATCAAATGCAAGTATTTACTGCTCCCCGTCCGATGGTAGAACTGTATGATTTGCAGAATGATTCTCTTGAATTGAACAATGTTGCCGATGTACAAGAACATATACAGGAGGGTAGGAAATTAGCCAAGTTGCTCGTCCAATGGCAAAAGGAAACTCTTGATCATCCATCCTGGAAAAGAAAACGGGCCGATAAAAATGATCGTATAACCGGATTTTTATTGTTTGATCAAATTCCTGAACTGAGAGAAGAATAATGCAATTAAATGATGTTTGTTAAGGTGAAATCTGCTAGGTTGTTTGATTGAAGTGAGTTGATTTTTGATAGCCTGTGGGCTTTTATCGTAACACAGGTGAAAGTATATAAACAGATTATAATCCATAATGATGATGAACAAATTCACCCTGTTTTTTCTTGTGTTTGGTGTCTCAATTTTATCTGTTCATGCGAAACAGATAAAACTCCTTGCGATAGGAAACAGCTTCTCAGACGATGCAATTGAATATTATCTCTCCGGATTAGCTGAAGCAAATGGAGATACCATTATACTCGGAAACATGTACATTGGCGGGTGCTCTTTAGAAAAGCATTACAACAATTCTGTAAATAATTCCCCCGACTACTCATATCGAAAAATTGTTAACGGGGTTAAGACTACGACACCCGGTTACACGCTGATCGATGCTTTTGGAGATGAAGAGTGGGACTACATCTCCTTTCAACAAGTAAGTTCCCTTTCCGGACAATATGAGTCCTATTTCCCATACCTTGAAGAACTGATTAGTTTTGCAGAAAAATACTCCTCCAATCCGGATATGGAGCCCATTTTACACGCTACCTGGGCATATGCACAAACTTCTACACATGCGGGTTTTCAGAATTACAGTAACAATCAGGGTTCGATGTACAATGCCATTATTGATGCCTCTGGCCGTGCAGCACAAAAAACGGGAATCAAGATTATTATCCCGGCCGGTACGGCTATACAAAACGGTAGAACAAGTAGTCTGGGAGACACTTTTTGCAGAGATGGCTATCATCTGGAACTGAACTACGGAAGGTATACGGCTTCTTGTGCATGGTACGAGAAACTATTTAAAAAAACGGTTGTAGGAAACAGTTATGTGCCCTGTACGGTTACTCCCTTTCAGGCAAAGATAGCTCAGCTTTCCGCCCATTATGCTGTAGCCAATCCCGATAAAGTAACGCCTGTTGAGGTGAGTGAATATTCCTGGCGTACTATTGCTCCCTATTTCTATCCACCCAAAGAGTACGAGTATAGTTTCCACGGATATCGCTCTCCCCTGCAGTTTTACGACGGTACTCTTGTAAAGGACAGAACAGATTGGAGAAAGAGGCGTGAAGAGATCCGTTCCCGCTGGATGGAGATGTTGGGAGAATGGCCACCTATATTGGATCAACAGGAATTTAAAATTATCGACAAAGAGAAAAGAGAAGATTTTACACAATACAGAGTCCGGTTTTATTGGACACCCAATGAACAAACGGAAGGATATTTACTGATTCCTGATAAGAAAGGTCAAAAGCCTGCCGTGATATCTGTTTTCTATGAACCGGAAACAGCAGTGGGAATAGGAGGAAAACCTTATAGGGATTTTGCGTATCAATTGGTAAAAAAAGGATTTGTTACTCTCTCCCTAGGTACTTCTGAAACAACGAAAAACAAAACATATTCCATCTATTATCCAAATAGAGAGTCTGCAATCATACAACCTTTATCAGCATTGGCCTACGCTGCAGCAAATGCGCTGGAAGCACTAACAAAAGTAGAGGATGTAGATGCGGAACGGATAGGAATTGTCGGGCACTCATACGGAGGGAAGTGGGCTATGTTTGCCTCCTGTCTGTACGATAAGTTTGCTTGTGCAGCGTGGGTTGATCCCGGCATCGTTTTGGATGAGACCAAGGGTTCCGGGGTAAATTACTGGGAACCGTGGTACTTGGGTTATTATCAACCGCCTTGGAAACAAACATGGAGCAAGACAGGTGAAAATGGCCGGGGGGTGTATCCAAAGCTTAAAAAAGAAGAATACGACCTTCATGAACTACATGCCCTTATGGCTCCACGTCCTTTTCTTGTGTCTGGAGGATCGTCCGACCAGGTTGAACGTTGGATTCCTCTGAATCATACCGTTGCTGTTAATAAATTGTTGGGCTATACACACCGGGTTGCTATGACCAACCGCCCTGAACATAGCCCAAATGCGGAATCAAATAAAGTGTTGTATGCTTTTTTTGAATGGTTTCTCACACCAAACGAATAATCATTTATTACTTTTTCAGCTATTTTTCCGTTTTTTAAGGAATAGTCTGCGGATTAATCTGATCTATCTTTTTCATTCCTTTCTTCCTTTGTAATTTCTGACATTGACTATTTGGGTGCAATTAAAAAGGGGATAAATGCTTAATATCGGCTTCTCCTCTTTTTCTGCTTTATTGTCCATAAGGGGAGCAATGTTTTTTAACTTTCAAATTTTGTTTAGAAATGACAGAACATCTTGCTTCCCAGGTTGATGCAATGAAATTAAAAGAAAGGAAAATATAAAGAATAGATAATAAAGGAAATAAATATAGTAGGCTATAGCTATAAATATACTATAGTAATAGAACGTTTAATGACCTGATGAGACAGTATGAGCACCCCTTCATAAAAGAGATAGGAGAGAAAGCTAAAAAAGTGGGCGGACACGGAGGAATGGACTACATGATGGATTATCGTTTGATTTATTGCTTAAGAAATGGCTTGCCTCTTGATATGGACGTATATGATGCCGCAGAATGGTCATGTCTCGTAGAACTTACAAAAACATCCACTACCAATGGAGGGCAGCCGGTGAAAATTCCCGATTTCACCAGGGGAGATTGGAATGAGTTACAAGGATTGGAATTCTTTCAGTAAAAATAGTGTAAATCGGAAAAAAAGTGGACTTTCTGTTGGTGTTGTGGGAATTCAACAAAAACGAAACAACAGACATTACTACATGGTTACCAAAAAATATCAGGTTGGAATTTACACCTCTTTTGGGTGATGGCAAAAAAGTAGACAAACGGTAAAAGACAACGGCGGACTTTCTGTTAAATTACCCAAAGAAAATAGCTTTGTCTTATATAAGTATAACATAATTAATTGATTATTATATAATCAATCGATGTGGTTGTAGACTTTTTTTGAATAAATATCAGTTTGTAAATAAAAACGTTTTTTGAAGATTTCTTTTCGCAAAAACAGGAGATTTTATCTTTTAAAATATATTCCTTTATATTTAATAATGTATTGAATTTAAATCTGTCAAGCTATATGCATCAGAAACAGGCCCTTTTGTTTCACAGTTAGTTAATGATTCATATGCACATGATAAGGGTCTGCCGTTTCATGATTTTTGTGGGATAGAAACTCGAGGCACCACCATTGATTTTTTTGCCACAATAACACGGGTTTTCAGGATATACATATCAAACATATGTAAATGAAAATGTTGTAAAATTCTTAAATTTAAAAGCCTATCGCAGGCAGGCTGATGGAGCTTGCGAAAGTAGAAAAAATGAAATAATATGGAATCTTTCAAATGTAAAAGTTTATTCTTCGCTTTTATGTGGATATTATCTTTTGGATTGTACTCACAAGTAAGCGTAAAAGGTAATGTTGTGGATGAATCGAATGAGCCTGTTATAGGCGCATCTATTCAGGTTAAAGGAACAGGAGAGGGCACGGTAACGGACTATGACGGAAATTTTTCGCTGACTGTACCTTCAAACGAAAGTACGTTGATTATCTCTTATGTAGGGATGAAAACTCAGGAAGTTTCACCCGCTCCAAACTTACGGGTAATTCTTCAAACAGATACAGAATTGTTGGATGAATTGGTGGTTGTGGGATACGGTACAATGCGAAAAAAAGACTTAACAGGTGCAGTTTCCAGAGTTACAGTTGATGATAAAAGTCTTCAGGCAAACGTGAATCTCTCACAGGTTTTGTCAGGAGTAGCAGGTATTAATATTCAACAAAGGGGAGGTGCTACAGGTGAATCTTCTATATCAATACGTGGTCAGAACACCTTGTCAACCTCTTCTTCTCCATTGATTGTGGTCGATGGTATTATTTACGATGGTTCCATATCCAATTTTAATATAAACGACATTGAAACCATTGATGTCTTGAAAGATGCCAGTGCCGCAGCTGTTTATGGATCCAGGTCGAAAAACGGAGTCATCCTGATTACTACAAAGAAAGGAAAAAATGAAAAACCGCAGGTTTCAGTAGATGCTTATTATGGTTTTCAAGATATGACTAATACCCCTATGCGGGTAATGAACGGAGAGGAATTTGCTATTCGAATGGTGGATTGGCAATGGCAAAGCGATGTTTACAAATGGTATGCTACAAAGCCCACTTCTGCTGCAGGCCGTCCCGCGCGCCCGGATATTACCAATCGTCAATTGGTTGCGACCTATTTGAAAACCCCGGAAGAGCAAAACAATTATTTAAATGGAGAACCTATTGACTGGGTTAAAGAAGTGACTCAAATTGCTCCGATGCAGAATTTCAATATCGGTTTAAACGGAGGATCAGAAAATTCAAAATATTATTTATCGGCATCCTATTCGGATATTGAAGGTATACAATTAAACGACAATTTTAAAAGATTTACATTGCGGAGCAATTTAGAAAGTAAAGTTAATAATTGGCTTACAATCAGTACAAACCTTACCTATACATTAACCGATCAATCCGGAGAGCAGGCCAATATACATTATGCTAGGGTAGCAACTCCCTGGGCAGATAATCATATTGGAAAAGATGACTACGATATATACCTGACCAATGAGTTGTTTCAGCCTTATCCATTGGTTTTTACTTACGCGGATAATTCGAATCTGAATCATACATTTTTCGGAATAGGCCGTGCAGTTGTTGATTTTCCGTTCTTAAAAGGATTGAAATTTGAATTTGATATTTCAGACAGGTATAATACTGCTGGAAACTATACCTATTGGAATTCCAGAACACCCGGAGGAATGGCATACGGGGGACGTGCTACGAAAGTTCATACAGAATCCAATAAATGGTTAATGAATAATATTCTTAGCTATACAGAGACTTTTGGCAACCACTCCATATACGGTACGTTATTGTACAGTCTTGATAAGCTTTCAGGGAATGCTTCTACCTTGCGTGCAGACGGTTTTGATAACGAAACCCTGGGATACAATAACATGGGCCTGGGTCTTACACCGTATGTAGCTAGCTCTGCCTATGAAGAGTCTAATATTGCCTATATGGCCAGGATTAATTATACTTATTTACAACGCTATCTATTTACAGGAACAGTTCGTCGGGATGGTTTTTCCGGATTTGGAAAAGATCACAAGTGGGCTACGTTTCCGTCGCTTTCATTTGGCTGGGTGCTTACAGAAGAGCCTTTTATGAATAATCCTGCATTCTACCTGAAAACGAGGTTTTCATACGGTGTCAACGGTAATCAGGGTAGTGGCCGGTACGCCAGTCTAGCTACAATGAGCAATCTGGGATATGTATACGGTGGGGACTATGCTGTTGGTTTATATCCAAATAAACTTGGGAATTCGGAGTTGGCTTGGGAAAGGACGACTTCCAATAACGTTGGAGTAGATTTTAGTTTCCTAAACGACCGTCTTTCAGGATCGATAGATGCCTATTTATCCAATACAGACGATGTGTTGGTGAGAAGGCAGTTGCCGGCTACATCGGGTTATGCCAATGTATGGGATAATGTTGCAGAACTTCAAACAAAAGGTATCGATTTGGAAATAAGGTCATTAAATGTTAACCGTAAGGACTTCACTTGGAACACTAAATTCACTTTTGGGCTTGATAGGGATAAAATAACCAAACTTTACGGGGGAGAGAGTGATGCGGATGTAGCTAACGGATGGTTTGTAGGTAAGCCCATTCAGGCAATTTACGATTACCAAATTGAAAAAGTATGGACGGAAGAAGAGTTTTTTGCTGGTGAAGTATATCCTGGATGGTATCCAGGACAGTTTAAGTTAGCTGATTTAGATGGTAGTAATTCGATTGATGCCGTGAATGATCGAAGCATCATCGGTTATAAATCTCCGTCGTATCGTTTCGGTATTGAAAATGTACTGCGGTATAAAGATTTCACTTTTTCCTTCTTTATCAACTCTATACAAGGGGGCAAAAATAGATTCATGGCCAATAACAGTGATAATGTCAACCCGTTGATCTATTACCCTGAAAGACAAAATGTCTCAGCAGTTAATCCGTATTGGAGTCCTGAAGCTCCTACTACAAATACAACGGGTATCTACAATAATCCGCCGATTTGGAGTGGAATTTATCAGAACAGGAGTTTTATACGACTTCAGGATGTTTCTCTTGCATACAGCTTTCCAAAGCAATTATTAGATAGAATAAACATTAATTCCTGTCAAATTTATTTGTCTAGCAAAAATCCTTATGTATGGACAAAATGGCAAGGCTGGGATCCTGAGATCGGGACTACGGGAAGTGATAGCAAAACTGGTTACAGCTCTACGTCTACTTTCCCAACGCTGACCCGGAATGTTATTTTGGGTTTAAGATTTAGCTTTTAATCATTAAAATTTTGACAATTATGAGAACTTCGATTATAAAAAAACTAGTAATTGGATTTGTATTTTTTTCGGCAGTTTTATCTTCATGCAGTGAGGCATTCTTGGACGAAAAACCTCTCGATTTTTTATCGCCGGAAAATGCATATACTACCGAAACGGGTATAGAGCAGGGGATTACTGCTATTCAAAATAGAATCAGATTTGTATATTACACCTATGGCTCTTTTGGTACAATGAATTGGGCAACACATGGATCAGATGTTGGATTCAATGGTGAAACACCAGACCGTGGAAGCCGGTATCTGAATTCGTACCGGGATTTAACCCCCACATTTACACCGGTAGTCGATCATTGGGTGAGGGGATTTGAAATTATTCAATGGGCCAACGTATTGATTGACGGTATAAAAAAGGCTGATGCGACAATATTCACCCAGGGAGAAGCCGGGAAAAATGCTTATCTTGCCGAAGCTCGTTTTTTCCGTGCATTTATATATCGCCACTTAGTTTCAACTTATGGAGACATTCCATTACTGGATGAACCGACAACAAAGGCAAAAACAGATTATGTAAGAGCCCCTGTCGCTGAAATTCACAAATTTATGGAAGAAGATTTCAAATTTGCTGCTGCAAATCTTCCTAAACCGGGAGAAGAGAGTGCACCCGGAAGAGTTACCCAAGGTCCTGCATGGCACTATTTAGCTGAAACCTATCTAGAGATGGGAAATGCACAAGAAGCTGTTACGGCAGCAAGCCATGCAGTGAATGATTATGATTATGCCTTAATGACTGAGCGATTCGGAAACAGGTTGGGTACAGATATTCTGGGTTCAGGTGATGCGTATTTTGATCTGTTTGGATATACTAACCATAACCTGCCTAACAATACTGAAGCTATGTGGGTGATTCAAGTAGAGAGAGGAACGTCGGACGAAACTACAATCAATTCTGCATATATTTATGGGCCACGTTATTTTGATATAGCACTAACCCCTGACGGAAAAAAAGCAACACTTGGAACTTTTTATGGCGGGAAGTATACCGGAATCTCCGATACACTTAGCCGTCCTTGCGCCAACGGACGAGGAACCAATCTGGTTCATTATTACATATGGAAGGACAATTGGGATAATGATATCCGAAACGCTGAACACAATCTCAGGAGGAATTATTATTACGACAATCCCGAATCGGCCTATGATGGACATAAGATTGATTTCAAACTCTATGAAGGAACACCGTATCCCCGAACCAATCCGTTAGATGATACAATACGACTGATGTTCCCTACATTTATGAAATTTCATGATCCCTGTAATTATACGGTGCAGTTACCCAGAGCAGGTTCCGGTAATACTCATAAAGACTGGTATGCGTTACGTTTTGCGGAAACATTACTGTTGCGGGCCGAAGCCTATTTGGGAATTAATCGTCCGGATTTAGCTGCTGCAGACGTGAATGTAGTAAGAGCAAGGGCTAATGCCAAGCCCGTATCAGCAAGTACTATTGATATAGACTACATTTTGGATGAACGTGCCAGAGAACTTTATGGTGAAGAATGGCGCCTTATTGCTTTGCGTCGTACCGGTAAGCTCATTGAGAGGGTACGGAAATACAACGATAATCCATTATGCCCGGGTGCACATATCGAGGAGCATAATTTCCGTTGGCCAATTCCTCAAACACAGATTGATTTGAATATTGATGCGGAATTTCCGCAAAATCCGGGATATTAAGACTTAGTTTTCGTCGTCAGAGTATTTTGGAGATAAAAAAAACGATCAGGGGTAATCCCCTGATCGTTTTTTTATGGGGTCACTTGCCCATTATTTCTCTAACTTGTCTCATTCAATTTAGGACGGTCTTAAATATCAGACTATCAGCACACATTTAATTTGTTTTGCTAAATTTACCGCGTTAAGGGTGTTTCTAGTATGAAAATAAGAGTCGTGACAACAGCTTCAAATGCGAGGGACGTTCAGGTTGTGCGATACCATAATAACAGAAGAGTACTGAGAGGTTCAGTCCATTTGTTTTTTTGAAACATCACTACATTTGCTTCGTGACTTTCGAGGAAGCTGGGTTGTGAATGAGTGAATTCTACAGGTACATCAAGGTCCCGACAACTACAGATTTTGGTAGGTTTAAAGAGTAATCGTTCAACAGATTGCGTCAATTGGATAAAAATATCGCCCATTTCGTTTTAAAACGGACAAAGCCAAATGCTAAGGGAAAATAGCTTCCCAAAGGCTATAAACACTTTAAGCAAAAAAAAGTACTTGATTTCTCGGTGAATAGAGAGAAAAGAAATATCTGCTATCAAGACTAATTTTCGAAGACATTTGTGTCAGGTATACCCTCAGTTATTAGGTATAAATTCCCATTTACAACTAACTTATTTTAAATATTTGTCGATAAATCGGTACGCATCTTCCCTTATATCAGAGGGAAAATCGTGACTTGCTTGAGGGTAAACGATTTTTAAATGATCCTCGCTATCCAAAAAACGATAAACCTCCCTGACGTGACTGATGCCTTTTCTGACGCCTTCAATAGAAAAATTGAGGTCAGATACAGGAGAATTTGAATAAAAAGGCCTGGGGGCAAGTGATGCAATGATTTCATCGAAATCAAAAGGGATTTTTTCAACATCCAGATTGTATTTATCCCTTATAAAGGGCATATATCGCTCTTGAGCCCACGGACCCAGACGGCCACCGTATCCGGCAGTTACTTGTTCACCGGGGTGGTAGTAGTCCATCAATGTCCATCCACAACTGGAGACGATTACTTTTATCCGGGGATCAAAGGCAGCAACAAACAGGGCATTATGACCACCCAGTGAGTGGCCTATAACCCCAATTCTCTTCTTGTCAACGTAAGGCAGGCTTTGCAGTATATCGACACAAGAGATATGGTTGAAGATCCCTTTCATTGTTCCCGAATCATAGCGGTCATTAGCAAAGTCGTAATTTTCCAGCTCACCCATACTCGGATAGTCTGGTGAAATAACTACATATCCTCTTTCTGCAAGCTCCTTGGCGTAAGCCCTGTTTTTAATACTGGTAACGCCATCTATTATCTTCTTGCCTTCAATGCCGGTTCCGTGAAGAGCAAGCATAGCAGGAGATAACATCGATTTATTTTTTGGCCGGTAGAGATAGGCGAACACTTTTTCAGAGGGTGCTGCCTCAAAGTTGATACTATAACGTACATATTTTTCATACACAGCAGAGTCAGTATAGATCACATGCAATTTTTTCTTCTGCCGTGGCGGGACTTTTCCCATGACAAGTTGCATATTGTTTAGTACCTCCTCTCTTTTTTTCTCCCATTCTTTTTTATTTGTGACAGGAAAAATTTGACCGCTACGATCTTTGTAGGTCAACAACTCCCGGGGTTGGTTGGCTTTGTTTCGGTCTAAAAGCCGCTTAATCTTCGTCAGGATCAACTTTTCCGATTCTGCGGTTACAGGACTGGATTCAATCTCATACCCTCCTTCAGCGTAGGCTGCCTCCGTTCCGATATAAAATGGGCCGTAATCACCGTAAGCTGCCATCGCAACAAAATGATCCGGCGCCATCTTTTTGGCTGCCAGCTGATACTCCACAAAGAGTTCACCCGGCATAAAGAGCAAACGGGCGTTATGAATACGCAAACAGGCGATTTCTATCCCCTTTCCTGCAACCCTCCTTTTATACCATCCCAAACGCCCCATATTGTTGGCAAGCAAACGGCTATCCATTTGATTCATGGTCGTCTCTATCTTTTTGATTTTATCCCGATAGGGTAGCAACAGGTTTTCGGTATCCCAACCCAGATCTTCTGATTGAACACTGAACTTTTGGGTATTATTCCACGCGCGCTCCATGCCGTCTGCCATTCTCTTTGCGAGGATGAAACGGGTTTCATGGCTGCCATCGTTATACTTTCCGGCTGCAACATTACCTCCAGCCCCGTTGAAATGAACATGCAAGGCATCCGGTACAGCCAATTGACGCAAAAAACGGGCAATACCGGGAAAATCAGGGTTGGTTGTTTTGGTCAGGTAGTAACTCTGCGGATGGGTTGCATAAAAACTCAATACAGCCAGCGGAGTATTCTCATTCCAGAAACTTACAAGCGACACATCCGGATCTATTAATCCCTCTGGCATGGAACGGAGGAGAGAATCCTTACTCGAAGAGCCACGCATCGTAACAATTCGTCCCTCTTTTTTGTAAACTCTTCTGTTTGAAGCTACCTGATGTATCTCCGCACTACCGATACCTATCTCTGTCACCTCCTTCACGTCTTTGAGTGATAAACGGATTGATGACTGAAGCCTTTGAATCAACTCCCTTGCAAAAGTGCCGTCAAAACAGCCTGCTGGAATGTTGTTTTCTTTTAAAATTTTTTCTGCAGTGAAATCACAGATGGGAGCATCGTGCTGATGAACTGTATGTACCACCACCCGGTTAGGAATAGTACCCGCAGCTTCGGCCATGGCTTCCTTGAAGGCATCCTGTGACTCGTTAGCAATACCTATCCAGTCAACAGAACACAACACGATAGGATCACCTTCGCCAAATAAAACAATGCCCTTTGCCCTCAATGTTTGTTCTCCGGAGTTTATCATCGGATCGTAAGTGAGTCTGCTCCCTATAGGTGGAGTAGCATCCACATCAAAAGTAGCAATCCTTATTCCTCGTTTCTCCCGGGGATCAACATTTGAAGTCTTTGAAAATGTTGATCCCGCAATACAAAGAAGAAGAAAAACAAATTGCATTCTCATTACTTTCAGCCGTTTGTTGTTAATCATCCCATCTTTTTTTTATAAATTCAACTTCTGTGAGTTTCCTCAGCCTGTTAGTAACAGTCTTTTATCGTTTTATATCGATTCTTACCAGATCTTCAATGACTTTTCCGTTGTTTTCGAATCTGGCCAGTGTGTAAATGTCGTTTTGGCTCCCCATTGCGATTGAGTTGACATAAGTAGGGAAAGAACCATCTTCATAAAAGACCGGTCCCAGGTCTTTGTATTTCTTTTCGGGAATATTGTATGTTACCACATGCAGGTGTTCCAGGCCTTTAGCTGCACCCATGTTAATTTTATCAAGACCGGCAACTCTAACGCCATCCTTGTAGATAGGAGCTCCGGTAAGATAATAGATAACGCCGTCTTTAATTTTGAATCCAAGATAACCATAGCTGAACTGGTCGGACATTCCACTTTTTCTGGACGGTTCCGAAGTAATTCTATCCACAATCTCCACTTTCTTGTTAAGGGGATCAAAGGTGAAAAGATAACCGGAGTTGCCATGCACGCCGTATGCTTTATTTTCCGGTTCGTACCAGTATATTTTTCTCCAGTTATATCCCATACTGCCGGCATCACTGGCATCAAATTTCCCAAAATAATCGAGTCTCAAATCCACTCCATCCATTTTTTTCAGTTGAGGATCGGAAGGATGGTAATAATAGATGTCTCCTTCGGCAACAGAATAATAGACATTGCCATCCCTTGGATCTACGAACATAGAGCGGCAGAGCACCCTGTAGTCTTTCCCGATTACACCGTTTTCTCCCTGTTCACTAACAAGGCCTAAATTGTTCATCTTGTTGGTATTGAGGTCATAGTCGATAAAATATCCTTTAGGCCAGGTAATACCATAAAGGTGTCCCCTCTCTTTGTCCATGGTCATGGTGAGAATCCCCTCTCCGTCGGGGGCAAGTCCGAGACTTACCAGTTTTTTGGTGCTCATGTCATAATAAAGAAAATGACCACCCGGGTAAAGCTTGTAGCCTTCCGGTGCATTTTTCGGCAAATGTTCCGCACCGTCAATCATTTCGTAGTAACCTACATGAGTTGAGAAGTACAGTTTATTGTCATGTTCGTAAAATTCGGTATGACTTTTTCCCTGCGCAATGTAGTTTTGTTCTTTCTCTCCCAATGCTTCAGATAGGTCGGCTATAAACTCTGTCTTATCTAGCTGAGGATCATATGAATACATCTGACCGCCCACATCGTGACGAGTAGAGGAGAGGATATAGTAAATCTTTCCGTCGCTTGCTTCCGTAATTGCATTATAGGTATCGTGTGCATCCTCAAAACCTGAAAAATACCGTTTGGCAATCATTGTATCGGTTTGATTCCCAGAGGAAATTTCACTTAGATTTGCTTGCTTGTTTTGTTGAACGCATTGAGTAAAAAACAACGCTAGTAATAGTATAGCACTGTAAAACAAATAATTTTTCTTCATGATGTTAATCTTTTCAAATGATAATGATTTTATTTTGTTGTAATATTTTTTAATTCGCTAATAATCTTTGATTCTACTGATTTACTCCATTTGGAAGGTAAACCATAAACCCGTTGTGAGGTGTCACCCTCATATCCTCCCTCTTCGAGGATCACTTCGGAAGGTATATAACCCATAACATCGTTGGCATATGACATCACAAAAATCTGCTCCCCGTAAGTCTGTTTCAATTTCACGCTGTATGCAATCACAGATTCTCCTCCGAGAATAAACAGTTTCTGTTGGCCAATTTGCCAGTATCCAACAGGAAACGGGTAAGATTTAATCAAATGGCCCTTAGTTTTCAGTTCACTGATGATGCCATTAGCCCATCTGGCCTGATAATCACTACCTTTGGCTATAACTTGTAGTTCTTCTGTTGGAAGAGGGTCATCGATCAAAAGATCTATTTCGGAATACCTTGTGATCAGATTGCTCTCCTGCTGAGGCATCTCTTCAGAAAGAACCCGTTCGACAGTGGCAGCAAGTTGCTTGCCATACTGAATTGCCAGAGGAACGGTTCTTCGGGGAAGAGGATTCTGGTCAGCACCGGCGCCCTGAAAGAACATGGCTGTTACACCCGGATAGCGTTTCTCCAGTTCCAGCTGGGCAAACCCGGCATAATCTCCGGAGAACATATTGATGGACAATGTTGTAGGGTGGCAGGCATAACCAAAAACTACAGCCAGTAATTGTTTGTCCGGTGATTCGATCTTAATGACCGGCACAGCATAATCGTTGGGGCCTTTCAGTTCAGTGGTAGGTGTAATGCTGTTTTCCCTGTTGTTACGCCTGTTCACCTGAAAGCGTGTAATACCGTTTTGCGTATAAATGTGCGCCGGTTGTAGATTTTTTATCGCCTGGTCAACCAACTCAACCAGCTTCTCTTTCAGTTGTTCCGTATACTTGTCCACAACCTTCCAATCCTGCTCAGTCATTGGATAGATATACTGCAATGCGCGAGAGATGACAGGTCCGGAGTGTGTATGGGAACTGCTCAGAATTATCTGCGAATTGTTCAGGTTGTATTTACGGTTTATCAGATTTCTCACCTCATCCGAGAAATCCTTTGAAACACCCAGTATGTCCATCGTAATAAGCAAGGAACGATTGCCTCGTGCATCTTCCAGCAGGAGAGCCTTAGCCCATAAGTCATGCAATTTCCCTTCCGACGGGGAAGTGCGACTGGAATAACCTGCCATCCATGTGGGTTCGTTTGGGGTAATCACGGTTCGTCCCGTGCCGATTTTCCAGGTATATTTTTCCTCGTTATCATTCACAGCTTGCAACTGTAATATAAAAAACGACAGGAAAAATAGTTGTAATCCAATCCGTGTAATTATTTTCTTCATCAACGAGTGGTTATTTTGTTTTAGCTACTATAAGCTCTGCATGTTTTTGAATTTTCTCTATTGCTCCCGCAATTTTATCTAAGTCTGATTTTGAACTGAGAAGTAGACTCTGGGAAATCCATACCGCTTCTTCATTACAAAGCTTCTCATTCAAAGGACATTTATTTGCTTGCGCATATTTTTCATAATTCAACCGTTCTGTTGGATAAAATTTCTGAAAATATTTGCTCTCAAAAGCGTTTTTCAAATAAGGCATTTTGTTCAACTCACTATACCCGGCAGAACAAGGTATGCCTTCAGCCTGCAATGCTTTCAGGAATTCAGCTCTCGATAATCCCTTGAAATATTCCTTGTGATATCTGAAGGGAAAAAGGTGGTATGCAGCTTTTGTTACATTTTTATATAACTTATAAGGGGATATACCGGGTATATCACCGATGAGTGATTGGAGGTAGGTGGCATTTTTGTTTCTCAATTCAGTCTCAGCTTCAAGCCGTTTCAACTGTGCCAACCCAATTGCTGCCTGATATTCCGTGATACGAAGCTTGGTGCCGATCATCACAGTGCCGGCTCCAATTTGTCCTGCCGTGGTTCCGTGTGGATTGCCATAATTGTGATAGGAATAACAGCGATCCATAAACGCATCATCATCACTGATGATTGCGCCTCCTTCCCCCATTGCCATATTTTTGGAATTTTGGAAACTGAAACAACCTGCTTTTCCGAATGTTCCCACCTTCTTCCCGTTAATTTCGGCCAACCATGCCTGACATGCATCCTCCACGACCAACAGGTTGTGTTTTGCAGCAATTTTCATGATTCTTTCCATATCACACGGGAGGCCGAGAATATGAACCGGAAGAATTGCCCGGGTGTGAGGTGTTATCTTCTCTTCAATCTTATTGGGGTCCATCTGGAATGTTTCAGGATCTACATCCACGAATACAGGTATTGCGCCATTAAACAGAATACTGGATACAGAAGCAATAAAGGTATAGGGCGTAACCAACACTTCATCGCCCCAACCAATCTCCAACTGGGCAAGAGAAGTGTTCAATGCATTGGTTCCATTGACAACTGCCAGGCTGCGTTTAGCACCCAGCAACTGTGCCCATTTTTTTTCAAACTCGTCTGTAACCTTACTCCTCGACCAAACGCCGCTGCGCATGACCTCGAGAAGTTGCTTCTCATCGGTCGCAGGATTCCATATTGGCCATTTGGGCCATTGGCCTGTAAATGATTTCTCACCACCCAGAATAGCAGGTTTTATGTCAACTTTATTAAAAGCCCAAGCTTTTTGGTTACCAAAACCATTTAGTGTCATCAGGGAAGCGCTACCTATTACACTTTTTTTGAAAAATTTCCGTCTGTTCATATTATTTATTGAATGATTTTGTATTTGTACAATGAATAACTGTTCGTCGCTGCTAATTTAATGTTAATTCAACTTCCACAAACTTCATTAATTAATCTGTTTTTAAAATTTAGGTACTTGGCTACATTCGCATTGCTATAATGTCAATTTAAAATTAGTATGAAAGCTTCCAACCCGGAGTTTGTAAAGCCGGTCTGGAACAAATGCATTTTTTTCCTTTGTATTACATTACCAATCGGAAGGAAGTTCCAGAGACCAGACATCATTGCTTAACGGCGGGATCATTCCTCCGGCTATCCATATTTTATTTTGAAATACAAAAACAGCATGTTCGTGTCTTTCCTTCCATTTTGATCCTTCCGTTTTTAACTCTTTCCAGTCTTTACCATTTTTTGAATACCAAACATCATCCCAATTCTTATAAGGGTTTCCCGACCAACCTCCTATCATCCACATATACCCTCCGTATACTACTGAAGAAAACCATATTCGTTCGTGCCATTGTGCATTTTCAGTCTCTTTTTGCCAATGAACACCATCCGAACTGCTCCAAACGTCATTATAACCCCAATATTCCGGGTCATAGTTTCCTCCACCCATTACATAAATCCGATCATTTAATACGACAGCTTGATGAAAAGCTCTGGGTGACCATTCCGCATTTTTTGTTGCAAGTGTCCAATTTTTTCCATCATCCGAGCACCAAACATCATTCAAAAGACTATTTTTGTTACCATAATAATAGTCTGTAGTTCCTCCTAATATCCACAACTTGTTTTGAAAAGAAACTATTGCTGCGGCACATCGCGGAGTCCATTCTGCATTTTGGGTAACCAAATTCCAATCTTTACCATCTTGAGAAGACCAAACCATATGGCTGGCCGATCGGTTTTCTAAGCGGCCATTGTACCAGCCTCCCATCATCCACATTTTACCTTTAAAAGATATGCTCATAGGTAAATCACTGTGTATCCATGGAGCATTTCTAAATACAAGCTCCCAGTTCTTGCCGTCTTTCGATCGCCATACATCTCGGGGAGGAGCTTCGTATGAGTTATGCCACCCACCCAATATCCACATATATCCGTTATGTACAACTTCTCCCTGTGAATCTCTCGGTGACCACGCTGCCGTTTCCTGCTCTAATGTCCATTTAAAAGTGTCCTGTGCGTTCACAATAAATGAGTGTAATAGAGAAAAGGAAAAAAGGATAATGCAAAATCTCATACCCCGTTTCTGTAATGTATTTGTGGTTGACAGAATAATTACTGCTTCAGCCATGTGTTTTCGGCGAAGATATACTCCGGCGCATGCCAGGTTTTCAATACGGAAAAATCATTCAAACGTATCCCCAAAATTTTGGTAGAATCTAACCGTCGATATATTTCCATTCAAACCGGGCATGCGACTATCTTGTATAGCCGGAGCAGACAACCTGTGTGCAAAATATTACGCAGTTCTTGTATTTATTTGAGTTTCGCAACGTTGTTATGGATTTTATCTACAGCGTTGATAATGTCGTCCATATCGGATTTCGTTCCGAGCATGAGTCCGCCATTCCAAATCCAAAGTGCTGAACCGTAAGTTTTAATCAAAGAAGGACAGTGATTTTTTTGCTTATATTTTTCAAAATCCAATTCGTCTGCAGTGTAAACCTTTTGGTAAATTTCGGATTTGAATACCTCACGCATCATCGGCTGACCGTAAAGAGGATCGTTCGGATAACCGGTCCCTACCGGAACACCTTCGGCACTGAGCGCTTCGATAAACCGTTGACGCGGCAGTCCGTCAAGTTTGTCCTGGTTGTAAACCATGGAGTAAATGTAATAGGAAGCCGCTGTTGCACCCTTGTGCAATTTGACCGGTGTGATACCGGGATAGGCAGCAAGTTTCTCATTCAGGTAAGCTCCGTTTTCGTTCCTGATTTTGTGTTGCTCTTCGAGTTTTTCCAACTGACACAATCCAATTACAGCCTGGTACTCAGCCATACGAATTTTGTTTGCCAGGATGAGCGCCGAAATAGAACTTATTTGCCCGGATACAGACCCTGATGCGTAGCCGAAATTATGGTACGAATACAGCCGGTCAAAATATTCGGTGTCGTCAGTCAGGATTCCTCCTCCTTCGCCTATAGGAAGGTTTTTCGATGCCTGAAAGCTGAAGCAACCGGCATTACCGAATGTTCCGACTCTTTTACCTCCGATTTCTGCCAAGTGAGCCTGACAAGCGTCTTCCACAACGAACAGATTATGTTCCTTGGCAATCTTCATAATTTCTGGCATATCAGATGGATATCCGCAAATATGAACTGGTAAAATACCCTTGGTCCGAGGAGTAATTTTTTTCCTTATCTGTTTGGGA
Source organism: Petrimonas sulfuriphila (assembly GCA_038561985.1). Taxonomy (NCBI): domain Bacteria; kingdom Pseudomonadati; phylum Bacteroidota; class Bacteroidia; order Bacteroidales; family Dysgonomonadaceae; genus Petrimonas; species Petrimonas sulfuriphila. The sequence continues at coordinate 2,472,981 of CP073276.1, forward strand.
TCAATCTGGAATGTCTCCGGATCAATGTCTGCAAAAACCGGCATGGCCCCTTTATAGAGGATGCCGAAAATTGAAGCGCTGAAGGTATAAGGGGAACAGATTACTTCGTCGCCAGGACCAATATTCGATTGCATCCATGCTGCACTCAAAGCGTTAGTACCATTAACCGTAGTGAGACAATGTTTCGACCCGTGCATTTCTGCCCACTTTTTTTCAAATTCAGCAACCTTGCGGCTCCGAGACCAAACCCGGTTACCCATCACTTCGTTCATTTTAGGATTGAATTTTTCAGCATCCCATTGCGGCCAGGTCTGCCATTTCTTATTCCCCCGGACAGGGATTCCACCGAGAAGGGCAAGCTTATCCGAAGTGTCCCGGGAATTTCCAAAAACGGGCGTAATGCCCGATACTGCTACCCCTGTTGTGGCGGCAGCTAATGTACCTATAAAGCGACGACGACTGATTTCATTACTTTTCATGTTGATTACTTTTTATTAATTAAACTTGTTATTTTTTAAGTGTGTTTAGTCCTAAAAACCGCTTTAGGCTTATAAGACAAAAAAGTTGATTATCCGGGAGAAAGGCTGATCTTGCTAGCGGATTTCCGTTTACATTTTCTAATTTCTATCTAAATACATATGTTCCGGTGTTTTCATAGAGGAATCGAGGATTTTCTTAATGCGTTATCTACTAACAGTTTTGTTATTAAATAATTTACGTTAAAGTACTCCGGTAAAAAAAATGTTTTAGAATGCCATTCACTTGTCCATGGACTATGTTTATGTAATGGGAAAAGTTTTTCATCAGAGTGATAAATCAATGGCACATCTTCATTTGTTTTTTGTAGAATTAGTCGTTTTTGTTTAAATACCAACTTAAAATTACACTATGCCGAAAAACATTTTACTGAAGAATTAAACACAGATTTGACCTTTAAAAATGATGCTTCCCCTCAATGACAAATATAGAATACAATTGATTAAATTTATTTTCTAATTACGCAACCCATCCCTCAAAATACGCAAATATCCTCAACAAAAGCACATTAATTTCTACTGTTTTTTCTGTTTCAGCTACGGTTCCGAATCACTTCTGCAACCTGATCAATTGCATCGATGTGTTTTTGTTGACAGGCAGGAAGTGTTGGTCTCCATACAGTCTGCATAAAACCTTTCAGTCGCTCCGGGGCAATCTTCTTTTCACAATATGTTACTGTTTCTCTGAAATTTATATCATTACTGTGGTTGCTGCCCGTTGGTACTTGGTCAAAACCATGCTCTTCAAGCCGATCGTATATCCTGACATATTTTTCATTCAATGCGTTGTCAAACTTTTCAAACTGAGTCCCATAGTACCAGTTACTCTGGAGTACAGATTTTGGCATCTTCTTAAAGAATTCATCCGGAAAACTCCATACATAATCAGACCAGATCCAAGAACGGACATTCTGTTTTTCAACTTGTTCAGTCAGAAAATAGAAGTCGTGCCACCAAAGGTCACCCTGTCGTACCACCACATTTTGATGTGTTCTTTGGTTTTCTGCAGTCTCCTCGTCCATCCCGAGGTGGAAGAAACGGGGTTTATCAAATAAATCGATCACTTCATGAATTAGGTTGGAGCATACCTTATAATATGTATCAGAGGAGATCATGCGTTGATAGGGTCCCAACCAGGCTTTGTGTCCTGTTGAAAAATTTAGTTTGGGTATGGGCTCCAATCCAAGTTCACGAATTGTCTTTAATTCTTTTTTCAATTGGGAGGGGCTCCAGGCTCCATTAACCGCAATTTCCGGGTGACTGTCGTATTTTACACCGTCTCCCAAATCAATTAAAACCATATTCATCCCCACATCAGCCATTCTGATTAATAAACGATCCCACATCTTTTTATCAAATGAAAGATCAGGGTGATATTTATGTGCCCAAAGATAGGCTTCCCGGCAATCATTACCCGTGAAAACTGAGTCCTGATAAGGTGCAGGTGTGTGATCTTCCCACATGTTGTAGCTCAAGTGAAGGAGATTGGCCCAGATAAAATCATTTTTTTGTTTTCCGCTCTTTTCAGCGAAAAGAGATTGAGGGACATTGGCCATCAAGCTAGCTGCTGCGATACTCTGAATAAAATCTCTACGTTTCATCGTTTTACTGTTTTAATTATTGTGCTACGGCATAAACTCTGATTCCAGTCAAATCCACTTCCAAGATTGTTTTTCCCCGTGCCCGGGAAAGATGGATTTCCCTTGACTGATCTCCTAATTCAGGGCTATACAGATTTAGTTTTGTAATATCAAACTGTTTTGTGTCAATCTCAAACTTCAATACGTTATTTTTAATACTCGATTCAATTCTACTTAATACGGGTGATTGACCGATATCTTTTACAGTTGGATGGGGAATTGCTTTCATATTGGTATTCATAAAATGAATCACTCTCTTCCCTTTGTAATCACGTAACCTTACTACCCAACCGATATCGCCAGAGACCTGACGTACTATCGGTGAAAAGGACTTGTCCAGAACAAATTGCTGAAATACATTGTCGTTATCAGAAATTGAATCTATCAGTTTCAGATTTTTCCGCTTGCTGTTTATCAATATATCGGAAAGGGGTTTCTTCCTTAGGTTTCCTTTCTCATCGTGGGTGCCAAAGGGAAGAGAGACCCAGAGTGTACCTCCCCTGGATACATATTTTTCAATGGCATTATACTGGTTGTCAGATAGGGATGCCACACCATCGAGCAAGAGCGGACTCTTTTCTGAAAGCAGACAATTTACATCCGATAATTCTTTGTATCTGAGAATTCTATAACCAATATTATTTTCTAGAAATTTTTTTGACCACATTTTTGTCTTATTCCAGTGTTCTACACCTTTTTGGTCTTTCCAGCCGTTAATCCTGCAATAATAATTGTACACCAATCTAACTTCCGGAAGATCTTTCGATTGATGGTGATTGAGATCGCTGAGCTTCATTTCCCAATTGTTGTAAGGGCGGATCATATCTTCTGTCTCCATAGAATCGGCAGGGTCCTCTTCGTAAACCCGATGCTGAAATGTGCTTGCCCAGTTAGCCACTCCCCAGAAGCGTGCAAGGCTCCATCCCAGATAACCACCGTCGGGATAAATGGTGTAGCTCAGGGCAATTGCGGGAGAATTACCTCTTTTCTCTGCAATATCTTTCTGTTGCAGTGCTTCAGCATCCATTTCTCCCCAGTTTACGGAGCGAATGTTGATCCCCACATTCTCCAACATATAAAAATCGAGTTTATCTGCAATACGTTCGAGGTTAAGAGATATTGAATTGAGTATGATGGGTCCGGTGCTCGAACAACAGGTGAAGAGCGGTTTATTGCCAATAACCTTTTTTACCATTGTTACATGATCGGCAATAATATCATCCTTCATTTTTATCCAGTCCCTGAACACAGGATTGCCATAGTTACCCCATTGGAGCATTGGTTTAGTAATATCTCCCCAGAAATTCGTGTCGGTTACCGGGGGAAACTCATGTCCATAATCGCGTTTGAATCTTTCTCTGCAATATTTGCAACCACAAGCCCTAAGACCCACATAGTCACACATATCATCGATTTCATAACCATCAAAGTCCACTTCTTTGATGAGGCGCTCCAGGTATTTCTGATGCATATCCAGGAACCCCGGGTTGTTGTGACAGAAAGCCTCCATCTGGTATTGACGTGCATACCCTCTGCTACCATCAATGATATCTACCTCAACAAGATCCCTGAAGAGATGCCCTTCATATTGTGCATGCTCCGCAGCTTCCGGATCATGAAACAGCAGAACATGATGACGATGTGTCCGGTGCAGTTTCTCCCGCTCTTCTTTTCCCCTCGGACGGTGTACATGATTACAGGAATAATGCTCGATAAACTTAATATCGTATTGGTTCAGTTCCTCCTTCACGAAATGAAAGTATTCATTCAGACGACCGAAATAGTTTGAATAGTCAAATCTCACATGAAAACCATAGTTCATGGCTGTATCAATATGGGCGCTGGCAAAACCTTCTGCCCTCCTTTTCACCTTGTCTTTAATGACCTTTTGCGACCAAAGCAAATCATCCAGTGTATTCCACCAGCTGGCAACCCGTCTGGGTCGGAAAGGGATATCTGGAGCTGTAATCAGTCTCTGATCCGGAGTGATGGAAAGAAATGGATGTTCTGCAACAGCAGAATAAAGTTGATTCCCCAATCCTGTTCCGGCAACAACCAGTGCGGAACTTTTGATAAAATCTCTTCTGTTGATAATTGTTTTCATGTAATACTTATATTTTTAACCCTATGGTATAAGCTTTCTGTCCCGAAAAATTGTTTAAACACCGGTTATATATGATTGTATTGTTTTCAACACTATTCCGCATTATTCCGGAAGTTTTCAGATTCATTACTCAAAAAATGAGTTAACGAACGGAATAATGCATCTGCAATCAGCTCATGTCCCAGATCATTGGGATGGATACCGTCCAGGTATAGAAAATCAATATCACCCGCGACATGGGTTGCAGAAGCATGTCGGCTGAACAATTCCCAGGAATCAACTAACGCCACCTTTTGTTCTCTGGCGATAGCCCGTACACAGTTGGCATACTTCTCTACCTGGCTTTTTCTGAACTGCTCATACCTGCTACCCAAAGGATTCGGCGTGAGGAGGATTACATTTCCCCCTTGATCTTTTATTTTTTTGATAAAATATTCAAGGTTCTCACGGTATTTTACCAAAGGTATCCTTGGTTTGCCTTTGATTCCCTCATCCTGATAAGCATCATTCAGTCCGAAATTAATAATTACCCAATTGGGTCGGAGATCCAGCACATCGGTTTTAAACCGATCCATCCCGTGTTTTACCTTTGCAAAATCATTATCTTTAATTGACCCGGTATGGCTGCTTCCAACCCCTGAATTGACTACACAAGCACAAATGCCAGCCTGGGTAAGTTTCTCTTGTAACCTGACCGAATAGACTTTATCCACCCCTTTTCTAAAGGCAGTGGTGGAATTGCCAAAGGCCACAATCCTTAATGAGTCGGTCTGCGGCAGGGCAGAGATAGATATCAGAAAAAAGAATATGACAGAAAGAATTTTATTCATGACAGATCTTTTCGGTGATAGGCAATCAATCCCTTTATCGGATCTTTATCAATAATTCCCAGTAGCATGCCCTGTTCAATAACTACCCTTTCCAGGAGTTCGCGAAAATAGTAAGCGATGGAACCGACACAGTTAAACTTGTATTTCCGGTAGTTGGGATACAGGACTACAATATTCCGGAAGAAATCCCGAAAGGCGCTGACTATCAGGTGTTCATAATAGGAGTCCTCCTGTAAATGATCACCTGCAAATTTTGCAAAGGAGGCGCAGTAACGATTGGCTAAAGGATGTTCATAAACTTTGTTCAACAAATCCGTACCGGTGAGATTATACGTTTGAAAAAAAACATCCCTGATTGTATCAGGCATCACTTCCCGGATATAATCTCCAATTAATTTCTTCCCTATATAACTGCCGCTTCCTTCATCACCCAGCAGGAATCCAAGTGATTCAATATTGACTGTCACCTCTTCCCCGTTGTAAATACAGCTATTGGTTCCTGTGCCCAGGATGGCGGCAAAACCTTCCTTATCACCCAACAGTGCACGGGCAGCAGCCAGCAGGTCGGTTTCAATAATAATCTGCGCCGATGTAAAGACACCTGATATTCCTTTTACAAGGATGTTGTCAGTCTCCTGAGAATAGCCTCCACCAGCACTATAGAAAAAGATTCTTTCAACACTACAGGTCTTCTCTTTCAGCTCTTCTGGCAGTTTCTTCTCCAGTGAGTCACGGATGTAGTCACTCCCCACGAAAAAAGGATGGTACCCCTCAGTCTCAAATTGCAGCACTTCCCCTGTCTGATCCAGCAGCACCCAGCTTGTCTTTGTTGATCCTCCATCAGCAATCAGTATCATATCAGTTAATAATTCGGTGTTAAAATTTGTGTAACTATTTTTTGTTGCTACCTCTTTCTGATTCTGATTTTGTGTCCCCACAAAGCGTAGAGCGCAATAATCATATAGCAGGGGACTACCATCCAGTATGCCTGACGTGCATCCAGGCTGCCAGCCAGTCGCTCGTAGATGAGCGGCAGTACGGCTCCTCCGGAAATAGCCATCACTAACAGGGAAGAGCCAGTCTTGGTGAATCGTCCCAAATCGGATATTGCCAGGGGCCATATGGAAGGCCACATCAAGGAGTTAGCCAATCCCAACAGCGCAATAAAAAGTACCGACACAAAACCACTGGTTAGCTGAGAGGCGATGATGAAAATAATGCCGAGCAGTGCGGAAAATATGAGTGACTGCTGCTGAGAGAAGTATTTGGGGATACCGATGATTCCAATAACATAACCCGTCAGCATGAAAAAGAGGGTCATTGAAGTGAATAGCTTGGCACTGCTTAAAGCTATTCCCTGGTAAGAGCCATATCCTATAATGGTGTTCCCGGCAATCACTTCGACCCCTACGTAAAGGAAGAGGGTGAAGACGCCTAGCATAAGGTGTGGGAACTGAACAATGCTTTTTTTTGAAGCGCTATAACTAGTCTCGGACGACCCCTCCGTTTCTTCCTCAACCACCTCCGGCAGTGAGGAAAAATAGATTGCCAAGGCAACCAGTACAAGCAAGGCTGCAATCAGCAGGTAGGGTACAATCACCTTGCGGGCCAGTTCATCGAGCACTACTGCTTTGTCGGCAGCGGCCATCGTCTCGAGTGCAGCAGTAAGTCCGTCTGCATCCTTCAGGACAATGGATCCCAAGATGAGGGGCCCCAGAATACCGGCAACACCATTGCAGATGCCCATGATGCTCATCCTGCGGGCTCCGCTTTCCCGGGGACCAAGAATGGTCACGTAAGGATTGGATGCGGTTTGCAGTATGGAAAGGCCTAATCCCTGGACAAACAGTCCGAGGAGGAAGATGGCATAAATACGGGTTATCGCTGCCGGAATAAACAGCAATGAACCAACAGCCATGCTTACAAGACCAAATGTGAGTGCATTCTTGTAGCCGATCCTTTTCAGTAGATACCCTGAAGGGATCGCCATCACAAAATAGGAAATATAGAAGGCTGAGGAGACCAACATGGCCTGGATTGATGTCAATTCACAGGCAATCTGCAGATAAGGGATCAATACGGCGATAGCCCAGGTGACGAAGCCAAAAATAAAAAATAATCCCCCGATAATCATTAAAGGGTAGAGATAAGCGTTCTTGCGTGCAGCATCCATCACTTTCTAATCCCTCCGTTTTGGTGTAACGTTTTCAAGGCATTGGCTACACTGCCTTGTTCAAGCAAAAACGTATGTGCCTGATCGTAGTCTCTGATATCGGATTTGTCCATCAAAATCCGCACAGCCCTGTCGGTAATCTTGCGGTTGATCAGCTGCACGTTTACCATTCTGTTGTCGAGCACCCTGCCCATTTGGATCCAGACCGTAGTGCTGATCATGTCAAACACCATCTTCTGTGAAGTGCCTGCTTTCATCCTGGTGCTGCCGGTCACGAACTCGGGGCCGGTGATAACTTCAACCGGATAGTCAGAGACTTCCGCGATCGGTGAGCCGGGGTTATTGACAATGCAGCAGGTGGTGATTCCGTTTTCTCTGCAATTCTTAAGGCCGCTCAATACAAAAGGTGTAGTTCCGCTGGCCGAGATGCCCACCACGATGTCACGGGATGAGACACCCTTTTCGGTGAGCATCTGCCATGACTCTTCGGTATCGTCTTCTTTCTCTTCCAGCGCCAGTATCAGTTTATCTATACCACCAGCGAGCACAGCGCAGATGGTATCATCTTCCATACCAAAGGTTGTGGGTAGTTCCAGTACATCAAGCACTGAAAGACGTCCACCTGTGCCAGCTCCCAGATAGATCATCCGTCCACCTGCTTTCACTTTCTCCACAACAGCATTCAAAAGCCTGTCGAGCTGCGGCTTGGCAGCCTCAACTGCCAGTGCAATTTTTTTATATTCAGAAATCAATCCAGATGTCAGTTCTTCTACACTTTTCTTCTCCAGATCGTTGTATAACGAGGGTTGTTCGGTAATTTTTTCCATATTTGTCTTGATGAGTAAAATAAGTTGTCCTGTTCGTTTATCTATATTAAATGTGTGAAATTTTTATCGGTTGTTATTTTTAATTTCAGTAAGGATCTTTTCTTCTACATTCCACGGATAAGTATCGGGCATTCCATACCAGTAAAAGGAATCCATCCCTTCATAATTCCGCTTTTCGATATGTAAGTGAGTAGGTAGATAACTGGAAACATCGTTTGTATAACCGGTTACAGAGACCATTTGGCCTGGCCACATCTTCTTTACATGCAAACTGTAGGGTGTAGTTGTTTCCCGCGAGAAGCCCACCAGTTTCCAGTTCCCGACATTCAGTGTATGCACATAGACCGGCATCGGAAATTGCTTCGTTCCCCGTTTCAGGTAATCCAGCATGATCTCACCCCAGGTCTGGTTCCTTTCGGCAAGCATGGCGTTGGCATTGATTTTTTCATCCCCTGTATAGGCCAGGATCTCATCCCTGCTTTTCACCGGTACATCAAAAACAACGCTGTCGAGAAAAAAGGTGAGAGGCCCACCGATCTTTTCCATTGGACGATTCAGCACAGCCATCACTTCGTTGCCCAACTTTTCACCCGTCGTATATTCTGAATTGTCTGTCGGATTGATGTCCCCGGCGGTACCCTGTAAAAAGAGAGTACGGGTGATGCCGCTTTTTTCTTCGATCACTTTTCTCGCTACCCCCGGGAAGTTGGCAGAAAGTGTAAAACGATCCTCCGGTGAACTGAATACTGGATGGCACGCAGCAATAAAGAGACATCCTTCGCTTTGATCATGCAGATAACGGAAGCGAAGTACATCGACGGCATTATCATAGATCTCCGGATGATCCCTGAGGCTCCTGTTGTAGCCGAGCTGTGCACTGCCTCTGCCAATGAATAGTTCGGCTGGCTTAGCATTGTCTATCGATTCTTCCACCGCCTTTACAATTGCCTCACGTACCACTGTATAGAGATAGGTGGAGTCAGCAATCCGGTTGCTCTCCTGCCAGGTAGGCCAGTTTTGAGTGACCGGGGCAAAGTGTGTATGAGAAGAGTTGATAAATACAGCCGAGTGAGGGAGAGCCCGTTTTTTATAGAGTTCATTCTTGACCATGTTGGTAAAGGAGTCATTGATACCGGTCAGGTCCAGAGCGACAACTATTACGGTTTTATCGGCAGTGGCAATGGAGAGTGCTCTTGCCGAGAGCTCCTGCCTGCTTCGGTGTTCTCCCTGAAATAACCTGTTGGAGCTGTCTATCCCATAGAATTGGTGTCCGGCAAGGGCCAGGGCCTTGATATCCTCATGGACAGTTACACCGTTTTTATAACCGATCTTGATCCATTTACCCTGCTGATAGGTGCCACCCTGTTGATAAAGCACCCCTTCCCGGGTAAGAGCAAGTAATCTGTCAGCATCACCAGCCAGAGAAATTACATCTTCAAGGGGGAAAAAAGAGGCCTTTTCCCATTTCAGTTTCCTGGCTTTAAGGTCTGCGACATGAAATAATCCCTCTTTGTCTGCCAGATATAGTTTATTTCCTGCAACAGCAATGGCATGGACCGGTTGATCCCAGTGGCCCAGGTTTTTCCACCTGAGCTTTTTCCGGGATAAATCACTTTTTTTCAGCTGGCCCTCCGAATCAACACCATAGATTGTGTTCGTTCCCGCGGCTATTTGTCGAATACCGGTTGCATCGCCGATTTTCTCCCATCGAGAAGTGTTTTTGCTACTGCTGCGGTACAGCGATTGGCCATCCACAAAAAAGAGGTGGCTTTCTCCACCGGTAATTCCCAAATAAGCGGGCATTGTTCCCTTTTCTTTCCAGTGCAGTGTGAATCGGCCTTCCCAAGGAGCAGCATAGCCGGCAAGGGTAAGTGAGACAAACTGATCGTCCGGCTCAAGACTTGTAGAGGAAAAACCCACCCGGTAGGAATCCTGAGAAAAACAGGGGTATAGAAACAAAACGATCAGTTGAGAAATAAAGACTGTTTTTATTCTCATAAATATACGGTTTGAAGTGATTTATTCTTGAACCTGAAACTCTTTATAATTTGAAATGAAGTACAGGAAAATTACAACTTGCTGATTGCTTTCGCTTCACGGGATATCTTCCTGATAGCGTCGGCAATCATATCCATATTCTTTCTGTCACCAAGCAGCATGGTTTGGGTAAACCATAACGCTTCTTCTTCGCATAACTTATCGTTCACGGGGCAGGCAATCTGTTCGAGCCATTGTTTCATTCCCCTCTCCCCGTAAATTTTCAGGTAGTGCTTGTTCTTCGCCAGATTATGTACATAGGCCTCTTTGGTCAGGGAAGTATAACCTGTCGAACAGGGAATGCCTTCCGCATTTAATGCCCGGACAAATGTGGAGCGATCCATACCGGCGAAGGCTTCCTTGTTGTAACGGAACATATAGAGATGGAAAGCGCTGCGGGTGGTCCCTTCATAGAGCTTGGCGGGCTTGATCCCGGGAATCTCGGAAAGTAACCCTGAGAGATATGCTGCATTTTCTGATCGTTGTTTTATTTGTTCAGGGATGCGCGTCATCTGCGCCAGAAGGATTGCTGCCTGGAACTCCGTCATTCTCAGGTTTGAACCACGGGTGCCCGAGCCGGGTTCAAGGCTTGCCGCATCGGAACCCTGTCCCTGGTGGTGAAAACTGTAGCATTTGTTGTAGAAACCCTTATCGTTGGTGATGATCGCTCCTCCTTCCCCGGAATTGAGGTTTTTGGAAGCCTGGAAACTGAAAGCCCCTCCCAGTCCGAAATTACCGACTTTTTTCCCTTTCCATTCGGCAAAATGTGCTTGGCAGGCATCCTCAATGACAGGGAGATTATGCTTGGAGGCAACCTTCATCACGGTATCCACATCAAATGGCGATCCGCCAATATGTACCGGCATTAATGCACGGGTTTGAGAAGTGATCGCCGACTCAATCTTTGAGGCATCAATCTGGAAACTTTCTATATCCGTATCCACAAAAATGGGCAGCGCATAGTTTTGTACAATCACGTTGTAGGTGGCGATAAAAGTATAGGGTGGCAAGATCACCTCATCGCCGGGGCCGATATCCAATGCTCCGAGCATCGTCGTTAAGGCCGTGGTACCACTAGAGGTGGCAAGGGCATGTCCAGAACCGGTCATTTTCCGGTATTCGTCTTCAAACCGTGGTGCTGTGGGACTGCCCAGGCGACACCATTTTCCACTTCGTAATACTTTTAACAACTCTTCTTCTTCTGGAGTTCCAACTACAGGCCATCCGTGCCAGGTACCGTTGAACGAGCGTTTTCCACCAAGAATTGCCGACCTGCGCGTCTGCGATTGCATTGAGTAGGGCAAGCCTGACAGCCCAAGGGCTGCTCCCATACCTATCATCGATGAGCTTTTAATAAAGCCTCTTCTGTTGATTTTTTTTGTTGTCATGTTATAATCTTTTAGTTATTAAATTGATGTGGTAAACTAATGGATATTTATGTGGCTGTATTGATTCCGGAATCCGTCGAGAAAAGGATTATTACAATCCAGTTCGGTGATCAAGAAATCGATGTCGGACAAATCTGATACCTGATGGCGTTGCGATAAATTCAGTTTTTCAGCAATTGTAAGCAGTACATTCTTTTCCGATACCTCAAACATGGCCTTGTTCACCTCAACAACCTCCATATCGATATCTGTCATTCCCCGTTCAACGGAGATCGCATTTACTCCCATAAAACAAAGATCAAATCTTATTCGATGCAACTCATTAATGGTGTGAGCACCTACATGAATGTTATGATCTTTTTTTAATTCCCCCCCAATAGTAAATACTTTTATGTTTTTGTACTCCGAAAGAGAGATTGCTATCTGCGGACTTATGGTAAAAATGGTGAGGTTGAGATTTTCAGGAATAACCTTCGTCAGTTCAAAAATAGTGGTCCCTCCCTCAAAAAGCAAGGTCATGTTGTTTTCAATCAGTTTTACAGCTTTTGCAGCAATAATCCTCTTTTCTTCTATCGAATAAACATTGACGTCAGCAATAAAAGGCCTGACCAGGGATTTACTGATGGCACCGCCGTGAACCCTGACAATGTGTCCGCCATCAGCCAGTTCTTTCAAGTCTCTTCTGATGGTGTCTTCTGATACGTTTAACAATTTGCTCAGATCAACAGAAAGCACTTTATTGTGCAAATTGATCTGTTTCATGATAATCTTAAATCGTTCTTCCTTTAGCATATCCTGTCGTCTTTGATTTCAATTAGGTTTGGTGCAGCTACAACGCATACATTTAAGTATAACTAAAAAACAGTTATTGCGTTTTTATGCGCTTTTACAATGCAAATATAGGCATAAATAAGTACTTAGAGGTAGGATCTTAATAGAAAAAAGTAATTTAGTAATATTTAACTATTTTCCGGAGACAGGATTTTTATACTCAGGCAGTACAAAAGAATGAAAACGATCCTAAAACGCTAATCGTGATTGATTGTGATGGAGCCGATGATTATATGATTGATTCCTTTTGTGAATTCTGGGTTACTTCTGGGTTAGTAAACTTTCGATTGCTTGCATCAGAGTATCACTTGCTTCGGGGGAGATACCCGATACCTCTACTTCATAACCTCCCTGTTTATAAGCTTCCCGGGGGGCTATATAGCCCGGGCCGTAATCTCCGTAGGCAGCAACTGCTACAAACAAATCGGGACGGATTTTTTTTGCAAACAGCTGAAATTCTACAAAACACTCTCCGGGTAGTCCGATTATTCTGGCTTTTCCGATTTTTAAACACGTGATGTCAGTTTCTCCGCCATCCCTGTATCGTTGAATATATGCAACCCGGGAGACAATTCCTGGCAGAGCCTCTTTCTCCTTGGTTTTTTCCCATTTGTTAACCTCTTCAAGACTCTTGTCAGAAGGACGCAAACGTACCGGTTGAACCAACCACTCTACTGAAACTGCCGCGACGGCTTCTTTCTCTGTGGCGCTCCAGGCCCTTCTCATGCCATCCGCCAGACGTTGAGCGAGAATCCATCTGTTTATCTTCGAGCCGTCGTTGTATTTTCCAGCGGCAATATTGCCACCTGCTCCGTTAAAATGCAGATGCAAAACATCAGGCACCTCCAGCTGTCTGAGAAAACGGGCTATTCCCGGAAAATCGGGGTTGGCAATACCGGTCCGATAATAACTTTGAGGATGGGTTGCATAAAAACTCAGTATAGCTACCGGTTTTTCTCTCTCCCAAAAACTGATCAGGGACACTTTGGGATCGATCAGCCCTTCTGGCTCGTCTCTGAGATTACGATCCCCACATGCCGAAAAACGGGTAGCTTTGACAAGGGAATCACTTCCGAAAATGCGGCGATTGGAAGCAACTTGATACACTTCAGCCTCTCCCAGACCAATATGTGTAATAGGGTGGGGGTTCTTTAGTGATTCTTTCACAGCATCAGCCAATTTAACCATCAGCTGGCGGTCGTAGGTGCCTTCATATCGTTCGGGATCAAGATTTGCTTCAATTAACAACTTCTCAGCTCCAAAATCGGAACGGGGAGCATCATGCTGATGAAGCGAGTGTAATGCAACTCTGTTGGGAGTGGTTCCTGCTGCTTCAGCCAATGCTTTTCTGAAAGCCACATGACTTTCATTGGCGATGCCAATCCAGTCAATTGCACATAAGACAATCGGTTCCCCCGATCCCAGGATCACTACTCCTCGAGCACGAAGGCCCAAATCCCAGCTGTTTTTCATTTCATCATATGCCAGAGCTGTCCCAACGGAAGGGGTAGCATCCAGATCGAAGACAGATATTGCAATTGAATTATTGGCTGGAGGAATCTGATTTTTAGCCATCATCATATACGGTGCCCAGGTAATGGACAGCACCATCAGCAAACATTTCAATCGTTTATGAACTGTCATGACATTTATTCTTAGAACATATTAATAATCATTCGTGCCAACGATATGGATGATTTCAACACGTGAATTAAAAACCGAAGCCGGCAGGTCACTCTTTAATAGCTGTTATTGTCGGGCCAGCCGGCTAAGGTGCCGTTCAGGTGTCAAGAAAGATTTTTACCAGATCATCTATCTTTTTTCCATTATGATCAAATCTGGCAACGGTATAGATATCATTATCATCACCGATAGCAATAGAATTTACATAGGTGGGGAAATTGCCATTCTCATAAAAAACCGGGCCCAGATCCTTATATTTTTGCTCCGGAATATTATACGTAACAACGTGCAGATATTCTAATCCTTTAGGAGCGCCCATGCTTATTTTTTCCAATCCGGCTATTCGTTTTCCATCCTTATATATAGGAGCACCGGTAAGATAAAAAATGGTATCGTTCTTAATTTTAAATCCCAGGTATCCATAGCTAAACTGATCGAACATTCCGCTTTTACGAGAAGGTTCAGACGTGATTCTTTCGACGATCTCAATCTTCCGGCTCTTAGGATCGAAGTTGAAAAGATATCCTGAGTTCCCATGTACACCGTAAGCTTTGTTTTCTGGCCCGTACCAGAAGATTTTCCTCCAGTTATATCCCATGCTGCCGGCATCCTTTACATCGTATTTCCCAAAGTAATCAAGTCTCATGCTTACCTCCTCCATTTTCTGTGGAACCTGATCTGTGAAAGGATCATATTCGTAGATATCACCTTCAGCCGTAGAATAAAAAACATGTCCGTCATCAGGGTTTACAAGGATGGAACGGCACAACACCCTGTAATCTTCCCCTCTTTTTCCGAACTCGCCCAGTCCATTGATAAGACCCAGATTTTTTAGTGTATTCTTTTTTATATCGTAATCGATAAAATATCCCTTGGGCCAGGTTATGCCATACAAACGTTCTCTTTCTTTATCCATTGTCATGGTAAGAATTCCTTCCCCATCGGGTGCCAATGCTAGATCCTGAATCTCTCCGGTGGTCATATCGTAATAGAGAAAATGTCCACCCGGATAAAGTTTATATCCATCAGGTGCATTTACAGGAAGTTGCTGTGCACCATCGATCATTTCGTAATATCCAACATGTGTGGCAAAAAAGAGTTTGTTGTCGTGTTCAAAGAATTCGGTATGACTCTTTCCCTGAGAAATATAATTCAGTTTCTTCTCCCCCAGGGCTTCTGAGAGATCCGCCAGAAACTGAGTCTTGTCTGAAGCCGGATCGTAGCAATACATCTGAGCTCCAACGTCGTGCCGGGTTGAACAGAGGACGTAGTAAATTTTTCCGTCACTGGCTTCGGAAATGGCATTGTAGGTTTCATGAGCATCCTGAAATCCTGAAAAATAGGTTTTAGCAATCATTTTTCTAATATTTATAGGTTTTATTATCCGTAAACAATCATAGAAATCTACTGGGATTTCCGTTTTTTCATTTTTTTCAAAGTTCGCCAGGATAAACCATATAATATCAGAAAATTACGCAAAGCTTCTTTCAAAAAGCGCAAGAAAGAGAAGACATGTTCCATTAGTTGCTTAAAACCTTGGATAATTGTTCTCATTGCGTCAGATCTTATAAAGATAGAACAAAGTATATTTCAGGCGTCCGAATGCAGACAGCCGGAATTAAAAAAAATCCGCCAGGATTTTTGTGTGTTAACCTTACAAAAATCTGGCGGAATGAAAGAATGAAAGAATGAGAGAATTTATAAGAATGAATTTAAAGTTTCATTTCCCAACCTTTTTGATATTTCCTGCTCCACAGTTTGCTGGCTGCACGGTTATTGATAATGTGGGCGTTGGTGGGATTTGTCTCGAATGTAGTTCTTGTGCGTTGGGCTATATTCCCTAAATGTGCCAGGGTTGTGCTGATACATCCTACGTTAATATCGGCATTAAGCGTAGACCCTTTTCTGATACCGTCCAAAAAGTTGGAAAAATGGAACGAGTCCAATTGTTGGGTGGGGTTTGTAGTATCCCCGGCCTTGAAACTCATTTCACTGGTTACCTCTTTTACAAGCTTATTCTTCAGGTCGTACACCTTGTAAGCATTTCCTCCTCCGATCACCAGGGTGCCGGATTCGCCGTAGAATGCGCAGCCTACCGAAGAGTCTTCAATATTCCGACCGTTGCAACTCCGACCTTCCCATGTGATTAGCTTGTTGCCTCCAAATTCGAGGTTGACGATTTGTGTATCTGGAAATTCCCAGTCATCACTATAAAGGTATCTGCCTCCTGAGGAATCAACATGGGTAGGATAGGTCAAGTCCATTCCCCAACGGAGAATATCAAGAAAATGCACACCATTATTTCCAGCTTCGCCGGTACCCCAATTGTAGAACCAATGCCAGTTATAGTGGAGATAGTTGTCTTTGTAGCTGGTTACCCTTGGTGCCGGACCTTGCCACAGTTCCCAGTCAAGCCATTCCGGTACAGCCGTAACGTTTCCTGTTCCAATTGATGGCCTGTTATTTGCGTACCAGGCTTTACCGAAGTAGACTTTGCCAATGATTCCCTCTTTTATTTCCTGTACCGCTTTGATTACATTAGGCCACGATCTGCGTTGCATACCTGTTGCAGTAACTATGTTATATTTTTTCACTGCCTGCATGAGGATTTCATCCTCTGCCGGATTGTGACTGGTGGGTTTTTCCAGATAGACATTTTTGCCGGCTTTCATAGCCATCAGAGCAGCTGGTGCATGCCAATGTTCGGGTGTAGCAATGATCACGGCATCTAAATCCTTTATTTCAAGCAACTTTCTTAGGTCTTTTTCTCCCTGAGGGGTATTGCCTGCAATTTTTTTTACGTTGGTGATACATTTTTCCATGGCACGTCTGTCTACGTCGCAAACGTAAGCTATTTCGCATCCTTTTTCCCGTGCAAAACCTCCCGACAAGGCGTTACCACGTGAGTTTACACCAATAGCGCCCATTTTTATTTTCTCGTTGGCCCCGACTATGTTTTTGTAGCTTCTGGCGCTAAATCCAGGTAAAACACCCCCTATAGAAACCAGTGTTGTGCCAATGGCTGCTTTTTTGATAAATTCTCTTCTTGTAGTCATGATGATATTTTTAGAAAAACACGTTTGAATTTGACAAAAATACAAAATTAATTGGCAACGGTTTTTCTATTTACGTTTGATTATCATCAAAAAACGCAGATTACTTCATTTTCACGAAGGTTCTTACAACGCCTTCATCAGGCGCAAGCATCGTGACGCTGTAGCCTTTCTTTTGTAGCAAATCGATCAGTGGGGTGGGAGGAAACGAAGAGATAAATTCCAGACAATCTCCTTGATTCAACTTATTGGCGAGATCAAGTATTTGATCCTTAGGGTGATTTCCGGATTCGATGATGGGGCGGACATCCAATGTGTGCGTAATGGTTGCCGGGAGCATTTTTTCTGAGAAAGGGATATGAATATCTTCACTGTTTGGACAGAAACTGTTCTCAAGCGGCAATAGTCCTGCTTCCTTTCTGAGCGTATTAACCATCTCCACTATACTCACACCTCCCACTTTTGCCGCTTGCTGCAACGAGGTTACTTTTGCTACCGTTTTTCGCAATACCGGATTTTTTAATGCGGCAAAAGCAGGAGAGAAATGCTTCAAAAGCTCTTCCAGTTGCGGAAATTCTTTTAATAAATCGGCAACTTTGGTGTCGGGAGTGATGTCGGGATTATTTGTGTTCATACGAAAGCAGTCGCTGGTCGCCTTCCAGTTTTCTCATTTGTGTGATATCTTGCGTTACTTCCACAACACCCAGATACTCCCCTTCTTTTCCGCGTACAGCCGAGTATTCGATATAGATGAACCGCCCCATGAAGTTCGACATCCAAAAAACGGCTTTGTTTTCTTTCCCGCTTTTGAAATCGGAAAGTATTTGCTCTACCACGTGCACACTTCCCGGCGGATGGCACATCCGTACATCACGTCCGATAATAGAACGGTTTCGCTCGAAAACCCTGTTGGGACTGTGTGAAAAGAAACGTACCTTATCGATTTTGTCCACAAATGTAATGTCGATGGGAAGATGTAAGAAAAGGGCTTCTAGCTCAGCGAGATTAAATGCTCCGGAGGAAAGGCGTATAGCATCGGCGGTCACGTATTCCTGTTTTTCAACCTTTGTGCCGGACGGTTGCCATTCGTCTTCCGGGTCAAAAAGGCAGTAACCGAAATTAGGCGTTTCCTGATAGACCTTGTACCATTCTTCTTCGGTTAATGTGTCCATTGCCATTGGGAACAAAATTTCCTCTTCTTTCATAATCATTCCGTCCAACATCTCAACGGCCGGAACAAGTACGAGCTGAACAAGGGATTTCATTTCTTCCACCGTTGAAACGGGTGATTCCAGCGCTTCAAAAGAACTTTTCAACAAATCCCTGATTTCGTCGTGTTTACCCCACATCACCTTTGGAGGGCCTGTGATAAGGTGTTTCTCCAAAAAGGGGAAAAGCAGATATTCCTTCCGTTTGTAGTGTTTATCCACATCGGATAAGTTATTGAATATTGTACGAAGCTGCAGTATAAATCCCGGCAGTTGTTTTTCGCTAAGGTCAGTTACGTTATCAAACAGGCCGGCGATTTTAATTACTTCTCTTTTTAATGACTGATTTTCTTTTTTGAATGTGTCCACCGGATGCCCTGCGGGAACGGGTTTGGCACCACCCAAATCGATGCTACCGTCGAGTACAGCCGTATGCAAATCGCAGAAATCGAGAATTTCTTCCTCGGTAAGTGCGTTGCTATTGATGAGTTCCTGTTCAACTTCCACCACTTCGTTGTATGGGATGTTGCGGAGCACTTCGATAAGTCTTTGTCGCAGCACTTCGGGGTTTTCTCCTTCGTGTAAACGGAGGAGAAGGTGTCGCAACAGTTCTTTGCGCTGCGACGAGTTGTTGATTACTTCACTCATAAATTTATTGCTTAATCATTGTCAACACCATTTTAAACGGCTCAATAGCATAGAGTGCATGAGAGAACCCGGCAGGCATAATGATGCACTCACCTTTTTTCAAATGGTGAGGATTGCCGTCTATGCGGATTTCTGCCTCACCGTCCAGCAGGTATACCATCGCATCATAGGGCGAGGTGTGTTCCGTCAGTCCCTGGTCTTTATCGAAAGAAAACAATGTGACGTTTCCCGATTGCTTTTTTATAACTTGTTTGCTGATAACGCCTCCGGAGGAATATTCAATTGAATCTTCCATCGTAAAAATTTTTGCAGGTTCAAAAGTTGCCATAATTGGTTTTAATTGATGATTGATGCGGTAAAGATATTATTTAGATTGAAACTAAACTGTAACTCAGGTTACAGTTTAGAATTTTTTCGATATCTTTCACTTTTTGAGTAAATCGGATCATTTGCTCTCCACCGTTTCGAGGAGAAGTTTCATGTCTTCGTCCACGCTTGTAATTCCCGTAATTCCAAAGTTGTTTACCAGTACATTCACCACGTTGGGTGAAAGGAATGCAGGGAGGGTCGGTCCAAGGTGGATGTTCTTTACTCCCAAATAGAGCAGGGCCAGCAAAACAATTACCGCCTTTTGTTCATACCAGGCAATGTTATAAGCGATGGGCAAATCGTTCAAGTCGTTTAAACCTAGGGCTTCTTTTAATGCGAGAGCGATTTTTACGAGTGAGTAGCTGTCGTTGCACTGTCCGGCGTCAAGTACACGGGGAATGCCATTGATATCACCCAACGGTAACTTGTTGTACCGGTATTTGGCACAACCGGCGGTTAAGATGACTGTATCCCCGGGCAGTTTTTGAGCGAACTCGGTATAATAGTTTCTTCCGTTCATTCTCCCGTCGCATCCTCCCATCACAAAGAATTTGCGAATGGCGCCGGACTCGACTGCTTCAACCACTTTATCAGCAAGAGCAATGACCTGATTGTGTGCGAATCCGCCTACAATCTCACCCGTTTCGATTTCTTTGGGAGCAGCACATTTTTTGGCATGTTCGATTATTGCAGAAAAGTCTTTTGGTTGTCCCTCCTTTCGGTCCCCGATATGCTTGAATCCTTCGAATCCCGATGCCCCTGTTGTATAGACCCTGTCGATGTAAGTGGATGATTTTCGGGGAGGGACAATGCAGTTGGTCGTAAACAGGATAATTCCGTTAAAATTCTCAAAATCTTCGGTTTGATGCCACCATGAACTCCCGTAATTGCCCACGAAGTGGCTGTATTTCTTAAATGCCGGATAGTAGTTTGCCGGAAGCATTTCACTGTGCGTGTAAACATCTACCCCTGTCCCTTCGGTTTGTTTCAGCAGATCTTCCATATCCTTTAAGTCGTGTCCGCTGATGAGAATTCCCGGATTGTTACGTACGCCAAGGTTTACTTTTGTGATTTCCGGATTTCCGTAACTCGATGTGTTTGCTCTATCCAGCAATGCCATTACCTGTACACCGTATTTCCCGGTTTCGAGAACCAGTGCGGTCAACTCGTCAACCGAAAGGGTGTCGTCCGTTGTTGCTACCAGCGCACGCTGCATAAAAGCGAAAATTTCGTTTTCTGTGTAACCTAAGTTGAAAGCGTGTTCGGCATATGCAGCCATTCCTTTTAATCCGTAAATGGTGAGTTCACGAAGAGAGCGGACATCTTCATTTTTTGTGGTAAGCACACCCACTTCGAACGCTTTTTTTGATATTTCGGCTTCGGTTTCTCCCACCCAGAGAGCACCGTCAAAAGTGATCCCATCAATATTTCCCCCTGTGTTAGTCAGGCGTTCCCTTGCGGCATTCCGCATTTCGAAAGCCATTAACAGGCGTGTGGTAAACCGGTTTTTGTCGAAATTGGCATTTGTGATGGTCATAAACAAGCTATCAGTAATAAATTTGTTGATCTGCGGAATTTCAATCCCATATTTTCTCAACGGAACGGTATAATGTGAAATTCCTTTGCACAAGAACAACAGCAAATCCTGAAGGTTGGCCACATCTGCGGTTTTTCCACATACTCCCTTTACGGTGCAGCCTTCGTTCTTTGCTGCTTCCTGACACTGAAAACAAAACATTTTATCCATAATACTTTTAATTTTTATTGTTATTGTTTAGTGAGACAAAGGTAGTCCGGAGAATCATGAACTTTTGTAACCCAGGTTACACGAGATTTTTTTAGGTAATTTTAAATAGTTTGTTGGATTTTCAGGGTGCATATGCAACCATTTGGAAGAATAACCTGCGGAACTTAACTGCTTGAGTAAATAAACGTGTTTTTTTGATTGTTTGTATGGATTTAATTATTTTTGTTTTTAAAAAAATACATGTACAACCCAATTCTTGCTGATTGTCCACTGTTTTCCGGAATCGACGATAAAACTCTTGAGGATTTTATATCCGATACAGTATGTGAAATCCGGACTTTTCAGAAAGGAGAATACGTGGTTAGACAGGGAGACACTATCACTTTTCTGTACTTATTGACGGAAGGGATTGTGCGCACTGAAATGATTACAGCTGAGGGTAATTTGGTTGAAATTGAATTTATTGAGGCCGTTCGTCCATTAGCACCTGCATTTATTTTTTCCGACCAGCACAGGTTTCCTGTCGATGCCATTACCATGGAGAAGGCAGTTGTTTATATGATTCCAAAATCTGTTTTTCTCAAAAAAATGATGTTGAATGAAACGTTGCTGAGAAACTTTTTGAGGCTGAATTCCAATATGACGGTCTTTTTATCAGGGAAGGTCAAAATGCTTTCTATCAAGAGTCTGCGTGCGAAGTTGTCCTTATATATCCTCGAGAACACCTCTCCCGATCAGGACAGTTTTATTTTAAAAAGAACTCAGACGCAATTAGCCGAATATTTTGGTGTTCAGCGTCCGTCCCTTGCACGCACCATTGGCGAGATGATCAATGATGGTGTTATTTCTTTATACAAAAAGGAATTAAAGGTGTTAAACCGGAAAAAGCTGGAGCATTATTAAAGCATTTTTTCCACAATAAATGGACTTATATTTGAATTTATCCGTTATATTTGTAAAGTTTAAAGAAAAAAGTTATACTTAAAAAAATTATACTTAAAAATTTATCTAAAAGTCATGAGTAATCAATTAACAAGAAGAAAATTTTTGAAAACGGCGGCTATCGGTGCTGTTGGTGTAGCCGTATTCCCACAGTTCGTAACGTCTTGTCAGAACAAGAAAGCCGGTGAAGTTGCCGATGGAATTATCCGTCTGGGATTTATTGGTTTAGGGCAGCAAGCCATGTATTTGCTGAACGGATTTATGGGGATGCCGGAAGTAGAAGTTGTGGCCGGATGCGACGTGTACGGTATCAAGCGGGAACGATTTCTGAAGCGCATAAACGATCACAATGTCACACAGCAGAAATCTGTAGCAGTAGAGGTGTATGAGAACTATAAGGACTTGATCGCACGAGAGGATATCGATGCGGTTGTGATTGCTACGCCCGATCACTGGCACGCGTTTATTGCCATAGCAGCATGTAATGCCAAGAAAAACGTCTATCTCGAAAAACCGTTAACATTTACTATAAAGGAAGGCCAGGAATTGGTAAAAGCAGTAAGAAACAACGGAGTAATTCTTGCTGTTGGCAGCCAACAGCGTTCAGATCCTAATTTCCAGCACGCTGTAAAAATGGTACAAGAAGGAAAAATTGGAAAAATAGAAAAAGTAAATGCTTACGTAGGCGCTCCCCCAACACCGTATGATCTTCCCGAAGAGTCCGTTCCGGCCGACTTGAACTGGCCACTGTGGTTGGGCCCCTCTGAATTTATACATTATAACTCGCAATTAAACCCGCCCATTTCACTTGATCCCGAGCAAAAAGAACAGTTCTGGGGAGCATGGCGCTGGTACAAAGAGCTAGGGGGTGGATTCACTACCGACTGGGGTGCCCATATGTTTGATATTGCACAATGGGGATTAGGCATGGACAATAGTGGTCCGGTGGAAATTATTCCCGCAGGATATCAAGATACAAAATTTCTCACGTACAAATATGCTGATGGCGCTGTAATGACTGAAGAACCTTTCGACGAAAAACAAACAAAAGGTGTGAAGTTTTGGGGGTGATAAAGGTTGGATTGAAGTATCGAGGGGGCACTACTTAGCTTCGGATGACAGTTTGTTACCTCCTAAAGTTGAAGAAACAGAAGGTGCATATGAAACGAAAGTCCCGCATTTGGAAAACTTCATCAATGCTGTAAAAACGAAAACCGATCCGGTTGTGCCGGTTGAAATCGGACATCGCAGTTGTACAGTATGTACGCTCGGAAACATCGCTTACGACATGAAGCGCCCGATAAAATGGGATCCTGCCACAGAAAAAATTTGTAGATGATCCGGAAGCGGATAAAAACAGGTTGTTTAATAAAACCTATACTGAAGGTTATATCCTTTAAAAGAAGCAATTTATGGCGTGAGGGTGTTCTTTAAGGAATACCCTCATCATTTTTCCTGCTGATCCATGTTTACATACCATTTTGAATAAAATCCAGACAAGTCGAAAGACTGGTGTCGGGTGTTAAATTAACTTATATTTATTTATCTAAAGTCATGAGTAATCAATTAACAAGGAGAAAATTTATTAAATCAGCAGCCGTTGGAGTGGTTGGTGTAACGGTGCTTCCCCAGTTTTTGGCTTCCTGCAACTCAAACAAAAAATCGGGAAATGAGAAGATTGACGATGGTATCACTCGTTTAGGGTTCATCGGTTTAGGTCAGCAGGGTATAGGCCTGTTGGGTGCATTTCTGACTATTTCAGGAGTGGAGGTTGTAGCAGGAAGTGATGTATACGGGATTAAGCGGGAACGTTTTCTAAAACGGTTGAACGATCATTATGGATCGCAGCAAAAAAACTGTTTCAGTGGATGTTTATGAAAATTACAAAGATCTTCTGGCTCGCGATGATATTGATGCCGTTGTGATTGCCACACCCGATCATTGGCACGCTTTTATTGCCATTGATGCTTGTAAAGCAAAGAAACACATTTATCTGGAAAAACCGTTAACATTTACGATAAAAGAGGGTCAGGAACTGGTCAAGGCCGTACGCGAAAATAATGTAATTCTTGGTGTAGGCAGCCAGCAACGTTCGGATCCGAATTTTCAACATGCTGTGAAAATGGTTCAGGAAGGGAAGATCGGGAAAGTTGAGAAAGTGAATGCTTATGTAGGCCCTGGACCACATCCGTATGATCTGCCGGAAGAACCTGTACCTGCCGATTTGAATTGGAAAATGTGGCTAGGCCCGTTGGAGTATTTTCATTACAATTCCCGGTTGAATCCACCCATCTCGCTTGATCCGGAGCAGAATGAAAGTTATTGGGCTGAATGGCGTTACAACAAGGGATTAGGCGGAGGATACACTACCGACTGGGGAGCGCACAACTTCGATATCGCTCAATGGGGTATCGGGATGGATAAGAGCGGTCCAGTTGAAATTATTCCCGCCGGCTACGCGGGCACGGAATTTCTTACGTTCAAATACGATAATGGAGTAGTTGTGACCAACGAGCCGTTTGACGAGGGAAAAAACATTGGGAATTAAGTTCTGGGGAGATAAAGGCTGGATTGAAGTTTCGAGACAATTCTATCATGCTTCCGATGAAAGTCTGATGCCTCCTAAGGCAGAAACTCAGGGAGGAAGATATGAAACGAGAGTTCCACATAATCAGAACTTTATCGATGCCGTAAAGTCAAATATTGATCCCATTGTCCCGGTAGAGATTGGGCACAGCACGTGTACTACGTGCAATCTAGGCAATATTGCCATTGAACTGAAACGTCCGGTTAAATGGGATCCGCAAACTCAAACATTTGTAGATGACCCCGAAGCGACAAAATACCTCACGAAAACATACAGTGAAGGGTTTTCGATCTGATATTAAAAAAGCTGCCAAAATTTTTTTGGCAGCTTTTTTAATATTATTGTTCGCCAAAACTTATTTTTCTTTTTCTACGATAATCAAGCCCAGTTCATCCAGCTGCTCTTGTTCAATGCGCGAAGGAGCATCAATCATGACGTCGCGTCCGGAATTGTTTTTCGGGAAAGCGATGCAGTCGCGAATACTATCGAGCCCGGCAAAGAGTGAAACCAGCCTGTCCAAGCCGAAGGCTATCCCTCCGTGCGGAGGTGCCCCGTACTTGAAAGCGTTCATCAGAAATCCAAATTGTTCCTGGGCGCGTTCTTCGGTAAAACCAAGAACCGAAAACATTTTCTTTTGCAGCGCGCTGTCATGGATACGGATAGATCCGCCACCAACTTCCACGCCATTGATTACTAAATCGTAAGCGTTGGCGCGAACAGCTCCCGGATCTGAATCAAGCAGTGCGATATCTTCCGGTTTGGGGGAGGTAAAGGGATGATGCTTGGCGAAAAACCGGTTCAACTCTTCGTCTTTTTCCAGCAAAGGAAAATCTACTACCCAAAGGCATTTGTAATTGTTTTTGTCTCGTAATCCTAGGCGCGCACCCATTTCGAGACGAAGTTCAGAGAGTTGTTTTTGTGTTTTCTCGGTTTCTCCACTTAACACAAGAAGCAGGTCTCCGGGTTTGGCGTTGCAACGTTCCGCCCACAATTTCAAATCGCTTTCGGAGAAGAATTTATCTACCGATGATTTTAAGGTTGCATCTTCGTTGTAACGAACATAGATTAACCCTTTGGCTCCGATCTGCGGTCGCTTCACAAAATCCGTCAACTCGTCGAGTTGTTTGCGGGTGTATGCAGCGCATCCCTGAGCACAAATGGCACCGACGTATTCCGATGAGTCGAAGACACCAAAACCCCGGCCGGTTGTCAAATCCTTTATTTCCACAAACTTCATGTCGAAACGGATATCGGGCTTGTCCGATCCGTATTGCCGCATGGCATCGGCGTAGCTCATCCGCGGAAAATCGGGAAGCTCAATTCCTTTCTGCGTTTTAAAAAGATGTTTCGTCAGTCCCTCAAACATATTCAGCACGTCTTCCTGCTCAACGAACGACATTTCACAATCGATTTGTGTAAATTCCGGTTGGCGGTCGGCGCGCAGGTCCTCATCCCGAAAGCATTTCACGATCTGGAAATAACGATCGAATCCCGAAACCATCAGTAGCTGCTTAAAGAGCTGCGGCGATTGTGGCAGCGCGTAAAACTCTCCCTGGTTCATACGCGATGGTACAATGAAATCGCGTGCACCTTCCGGAGTAGAACCGATAAGCACGGGAGTTTCTACTTCCAGAAAGTCTCTTTTATCGAGATACTTCCGTGCCTCGAACGCCATTTTGTGACGGAGTTCAAGGTTTTTTCTAACTATGCTGCGTCGTAAATCGAGGTAGCGGTATTTCATGCGTAAATCATCACCCCCATCAGTTTCTGTTTCGATGGTGAAAGGAGGCGTTTGTGCTGCGTTTAAAACAGTCACAGCCGTTGCTACTATTTCAATATCTCCGGTAGGTATGTTTTGATTCTTGCTTGATCTTTCTGCTACTTTTCCCGTCACCTGAATTACATATTCACGTGCCAGTTTATTTGCCTGTTCGCAAAGTTCGCGGTCTATCTCCTGGTTAAACGATAATTGAGTGACTCCGTATCGGTCGCGTAAGTCAATAAAAGTCATACCTCCCATTTTACGAATTTTGTGCACCCAGCCCGAAAGGGTGACCTCCTTATTTATGTCGGCGATTCGTAATTCGCCACAAGTCCTGTTTCTATACATATATTTTGCTCGTTTGCCATGTTTGAATTGCAAATTTACACATTTCTAACGTTGAAACCGCTTATCGATTAAAAAAAGCTGAAAAGTTTTGATATTATCGGGATAAAATCGTACTTTTGCACCCACGTTTTGAAAAGAACGACTCGGGGTGTAGCACAGTCCGGTTAGTGTACCTGCTTTGGGAGCAGGGGGTCGCGAGTTCGAATCCCGCCACCCCGACTTAAAAATGAGGGAGTTACAGTTAATATTGTAACTCCCTTAATTTTTGATTGAAATACAGTTGAAACATTTAGTTTCCAGTTTTCGCTATATTAACTACTATGAAATACATACTTTAATCTTTACTGATTTTTTTAATGGAGGTGTGATGAAGTGCTATACTTCACATTAGCTGCAAAACTATTCTACTTTCTGTTATTTATTATTAAATGGGTTAGTGAATTAATATCCATAAGTTTACATGCATCACTGATTTTTTGGTTATGTTCAAATCTGCACTAGTTGGAGTTAAGTTACCAGAAGGATAATTATGTATCAAAACTATCGATGACGATGCTTATTCAATGAGACTGGCATAAGAAAAAATAAATCTCTGCTAGCATAAAACCGTAGTGGTATGACAAAAGTAAAAAGTTTTTTTTGAATTTCTTTATTTTAGCTTACTCCTTTTTGAAACTTAAAGCCTTGTAGCTTCAACGAATTTACGTACTTTTGTATACGTTACTTTATCTTAAATAATATTCAGCTATGAGAAAAATGGCATGCTTATTAACTTTGTTTATTAGTATAAGTTTATTTGCTAGTGAAAGAGTTCCTATTTGGCCAAAGGATAAAATGCCACATAGGCAAGATCATCAGATTGCAGCCATGGTAGACGAGGCTGGGAAAAAAGATTTTAATGCAGACAAGAATCGGGTAGCTTACCTGGAATGGTTTGATGCCCCCCCTAAGGAAGTACGTAATGGAGGATGTATGATTCTTATTTCGGGCGGTTCTTACGAGTCCTGTTGTGATGTAGAACTCATTAAACTATGGAATAAAACATTTACTCAATTAGGGTTTCAATGTATAAACTTTGTGTATAGGACGCCTAGGCCTGTGGGGCTTCCTATTTATCAAACTGCATGGGAAGATGGACAACGTGCTGTACGTAAAGTACGGAGTGAAGCTAAAAAACGTGGATTTGATCCAGAAAAAATAGGAGTTATATCCATGTCAGCAGGTTCACATTTAGCTTTATTGCTAGCGACTAGTTCACAAACATCGGCTTATGAAAAAGTGGACCCAATTGACGAACTACCTTGCAACATTAATTGGGCGATTATTAATGCTCCAGCCTATGGTACTAACGATGCAGAAACAGGTATACCTGCTAGCCGACAAGGATATGGAACGGATGTGAATTTGAGTAATGTTTTTAAATTTGATGAACGTACCTGTCCGATGAGTCTTCATCACGGAGGAACTGATATTTATGCTTCACAGACCTCGACATTGGTTTACCGCCAACTCAGACGAATGAATATTCCTGCCGAATTACATCTATATGCGGATAAGGGACATGGCGCTTTTGGACTAGAAAGAGGAGTTGAATTTATGCGCCAAATGGGATATATGGGTAAGCTAGCTGGGGAAGAAGAATTGATGAAGCGATATGCTTCCGATGATAGTCGTACCGATTATTTTAAGATGAATATTTGGCCAGAGGGAAAAACACCAGATATTCAACCGAATCAATGCACACCTTATTTAGAATGGCATA
This sequence comes from Petrimonas sulfuriphila, assembly GCA_038561985.1. Taxonomy (NCBI): domain Bacteria; kingdom Pseudomonadati; phylum Bacteroidota; class Bacteroidia; order Bacteroidales; family Dysgonomonadaceae; genus Petrimonas; species Petrimonas sulfuriphila. Next base: position 2,501,456 of record CP073276.1, read on the forward strand.
CACCAAAAAACCTAAAGATAAAAGCGATACAAATTATCTACTCGGGCGGAAGTTATGAAGGCAACGACCCAGATGGTTTTGAAGTGGCTCCTGCCCGTCGCTATCTAAATGAAATGGGAATGACAGTAGTAACCTTAAAGTATCGTACACCTAGACCTACTACAGGGTTATCTAAACATACCACAGCTTGGCAAGACTTGCAGCGTGCCATCAAAATCGTACGAAGCGAAGCGTCTAAACGCGGGCTTGATCCAGAACGAATAGGTATTATGGGTAGTTCTGCAGGTGGGCATTTAACTTTGATGGGGGTTACTTCGTCTTTGCATCAGTCTTATTTGCCTATTGACGAAATTGATAAACTTCGTTGTAATGTACAATGGGGAATTGGTATTTATCCTGCATATGCGCTAACCGATGGCTCGGAGCAACCCAATATAGATAAAGGCAATGAAGATAGTGCCGTTCTCGTTCCAGAACTCTCTTTCGATTTAAAAACGGCTCCTATGCTATTTGTACACGGAGATGCTGACGGATGGGCTGCTATGAACTCAGTAAAGACTTGGGAAAAGATGCAACAGATGGGAATTCAAAGCGAACTTCATACCTTAGCTACTCGTGACCACTGTTTCCAGCTTAAAGCATCTCCAGGAACAGGGAGCTATACATACCTGGAACGTATTTGGGAATTTCTTTCCTCAAAAGGTTTTAATAAATAGTCGATCCTTAAAATAGGCATAATTATCTGATGAGCAGCAAAATAACGTTAGTATTTCTTGTGTGTTTTTGCCGTTTTTTGTATCTTTACGGTATGAAACCCTGCAAATTATGATAGGAAAATTACCGGAAAAAGGACAGCGCGATTTATTCCGTCCTATGCTGAAAGACTTTATCGACAGCAAGCACGAACTTGTTTTGCTTGCAGACAAAATAGATTGGGAATACTTCGAAAACGAGTTTTCCCCGCTGTATTCAGAAAAAGGGGCTCCAAGCGTTCCCATTCGTCTGATGGTGGGTTGTTTGATGCTGAAGCATCTGTACAATCTCGGCGATGAACGTATACCCGAGTTTTGGGTTCGAGACGTTTACTTCCAGTATTTTTTGTGGCGGAGAATTTTTTCGAACACAAGTTTCCTTTCGATCCGAGTGATTTTGTTCACTTCCGTAATCGTGTGGGAAAAAGAAGGCACAGGCAAAATATTCGCCTACAGCGTGCATCTTCACGGAAAAGAAGTACCCAGGCAATCCAAGTTTGTTCTTTCGGACACCACAGTCCAGGAAAACAACACCACTTTTCCCACCGATGCCAAATTGTGTAAAAAGGTTATCGACAAATGCAATAAAATAGCCGAAGAATCGGGTATTAAGCAGCGTCAGCGTTATACACGGGAGAGCAAGCAGTTGGTTCGCGACACTTACAACGGCAAGCATCCCAAGCGGGCAAAAAAAGCCGGAAAAGCAAAGCGACGGTTGAAAACCATAGCAGGGGCCCTGTTGCGAGAACTTGAACGCAAAATGAGCGATGAGCAAAAAGCGCTTTACCGGAAAGAGCTGTCGCTTTACAAGCGTGTTATCAATCAACAGAAAGATGACAAAGACAAGATTTACAGCCTTCACAAGCCTTTTACACGCTGTATCTCCAAGGGCAAAACGCACAAACAATATGAGTTCGGCAATAAGGTCGGACTGATAACTACGGGAAAAAGAGGTCGAAAAGTTATCACGGCGATAAAAGCTTTTTTGGATACGCCTTATGACGGAGACACCATCGATCCTTTATTGGAACAAATGCAGCAGAACAAGCTGAAACTACCCCAAGAGCTGGCATACGATCGTGGCGGGAAAGGCAGAAAGCAGATTAAGGGAGTAACCATCATTACCCCCGACAAACCCAAAGCATCGGATACGGTTTATCAAAAACGGTGCAAACGCAACAAATGTAGAGCCAGAGCAGCCATCGAACCCATTATCGGACATCTGAAAAAAGACTTTCGTATGGAACAAAACTACTTGTGGGGCGAAAAAGGCATACAAATCAATGCTTTTATGGCTGCAACGGCTTGGAACTTGAAGAAAATGATGGAAAAACTCGTAAGAGAGTTTTTGGATTTTGTTCTCAGAATATTTTTCAAGCAGAGATTACAACTTGCGACCTGATAAAAGTGATTTATTAAGGAGAGACTAAATAATAGTTTAGTGTATCTCTTCAAACTAAAGTTTATCAGTGGAATTACTAACTTAGCCGGGACACAGGGTTAAGCCTAAAAGCTTATTTTTGTGTAGTCTGAGAAGTCAGGTAACACATTTTGTCCGGAGTATCCAATGTGCTTGTATATATTTGAATATATTGAATCCCGGGGTAATCATAAAGGGAGATTCTCATCATTGGGGAACTTAACCATTGATGAATTTTGGAATCAGTTGATTCCCTGTCGATTCAATTTTATGGGCTTGTCGTACAAATTTAAACAAAATTATTGAACAATTGCCACAATTATATCCATCACGTTTGTACCTGTATTTCCGGTGATGATATGCCCTCCAACTTGTTGAAAAAAACGATAGGAGTCGCAATTGGAGAGGTAATGGTTCGGGTCGATACCCTTCTCTACAGCCTTGGTCGCGGTTTCGTAATCCACAACTGCCCCTGCTGCGTCTGTAGGCCCGTCTGTACCGTCGGTGCCCGCACAAAGAATAGTGATGTTTTTTTTACAACAGATTTTTGTTGCTAAATACAAGGCCAGGTGTTGGTTACGCCCACCTAGTCCCTTCCCCGAAACTTTTACTGTGGGCTCTCCGCCGAATAGCAGGCAAACGGGTTTGTTACCGGTGGGCTTCTGATTATCGATTGTTTTCAGAATAAAATTGGCGGTTTCGGTGACATCCTCCTGTATACTGTCGGTTACTGTATGCGTTTCAAAGCCCAGTTCCATCGCCTTTTTTGCGGAGCTTTCGAGAGCGATACCATTACTACCGATAATGTAGTTGTGCACATTTTGAAAAAACCGGATTGTCCGGTTTGGGAGTATCTGCAATTGAACCGTCTGCACCTTCGAGTAAATAATGCAACACAGACGAGGGAAGCCGGTTTTGTAGCGAATACTTATCAATAATAGTCAGTGCATCCGCAAAACTACTTGAATCACCCACAGTTGGCCCAGACGCAATCACGTCCAGCCTATCACCGACCACATCCGATAATATCAGGCACACCGTTGTTGCCGGAAAGAGTATCCGGGCGAGTTGACCTCCTTTAATTTTTGATAAATGCTTACGTACCGTATTAATTTCGGTAATATTCGCGCCGCATTTGGTCAGCAATTCATTGGTGCGTTTTAAATCATCGAGAGTTACACCTTCCGGGAAATCGGCCATTAAAGCCGATGCTCCTCCGGATATCAGGCAGATAACCAGGTCATCTTCGGTTGCTTTTCGGGCGATATTAACTATTTTTTGAGTACCTTTTACCCCCTCCGCATCGGGTATAGGATGACCAGCTTCGGTAAGTGTCAGGTAGTTCAGGTTCATTCCGTGTCCATACTTGGTGACAACGTGACCGTTTGTTATTTTGTCGCCTAAAACTTTTTCCACCCCCCTAGACATTGAGGCGGCTGCTTTACCGGCAGCTAAAACATAAATGTGCCTGAAACGGGATAACGGGAATCTCTTTTCTGCGACTTGCAATAGATCTCCGGAGAGTTTCACCTGTGATTGCATCAGCTTCTCAGGCAAGACACCGTTCACTCCGGCAAAAAATATCAGTTCGGCAATTTTTTTCATCTTTTCCGGTTACAACATGAAGAGCGAAGTCAGCCACACGCAAAGAAACGTTACAATTCCCATCACAACGGTGGCTGATGAGTATACCTTCAGCGCTGTATTTGAGCCGATTCCCGAGAACCGGGAAACCACCCAGAAGTAAGAATCATTGGCATGTGATACCATCATCGAACCTGCACCCATCGAGATCATTGCCAAAAGTTTTCCTGGTTCAGAGTCAAGTCCCAAAGCGGGTAGCATTGGTACAACGAAAGATGCAGCCGTGATAATTGCCACGGTAGAAGAACCTTGCGCCGTTTTTAAAATTGATGCTATGAGAAACGGAACGGCAAGTCCCAATCCCGTTTGCAGCAAAAACTCGCCCGCATAAGCGCCCACCCCGGTTTCCTTGATCACCAGCCCGAACATTCCTCCTGCACCGGTAACGATCAGTATCGGTCCAGCTTTTTCAATGGCAGATTCTAGGACTATATTGATATTTTTTATTGCCCTGTTTTTTAGTAGAAACAACGATAGCAATACCCCAATCATCAGTGAAACGATAGGTTGTCCGAGAAAAGCCAATCCTTTTAGTATAAAGTTGACATTGGAAATATCCAGTACGGTTAGCAACGAGCCGGTTGCTATAAGCAAAAGCGGTGTAACGATAGGTAACAAGGAAAGGTGAATCGGAGGAAGTTGTTCATTGCTCCGGATTTCATGATGAGAATTTTCGGTTTCTGTGTAAATGTCGTTTCGGGTTTGCCATTTAATCCACAAAAAGGCGGCCAAAGCTGCAGGAATAGCAAACAGTGTTCCCAAGACGATCAGCATACCCAGGTTGGCACCCAGAATCCCGGAGGCGGCCAAAGCACCGGGATGGGTGGGAGTGAGGCAATGAACTGAATAGAGCGAAGTCGCCAGTACAAATGCAATAAAAGGCAGCGCGACTTTGGCTTTGGAACTGAATGACTTTGCCAGTCCGCTCATAATGATATATCCAGAATCACAAAAAATGGGCAATCCTACAATGAACCCCGTGATTCCCATTGCTGAGGCAGCGTTCCGGTGTCCTGTCTTCGATAAAATATAATTGGCGATGCTGGCTGCACCACCGGTTTTTTCCAATACCACAGCAATGATTGCTCCAAAAATGATAAGAAATCCGATGGATGATACGGTGTTGCCGAAGCCCTGTTTAAGAATTTCCACGATGTCTTTACCTGGTAGTGCGATAACCGCAAGCAGTAAAGACACCATGAACAACGATGCAAATGCGTTGAGCTTTGTGACGGATGTAAGGATTACAATCAGTACGATGCTCAGCAGTACAAGAACGGAAATAGTAAGGATGCTCATGTGTATTTTTAGGTTTTTTACTGGCTTTCCGGTAAGAATTTTTCAGATTTTTTTGTTTAAACAGCTAATAACAGAGGTAAAATAAATATATTTTATGTGTTTATTTTAACGATCTTGTTTTATTGCGACCGTGAAATAGTTATCGGCGGGAATCAGAACTCCTTCCTGAAGTTGTTTTCTCTCTGTTTCGTGTTGACGTTCCTTCACTCCTTGTTGAAGAACTACGCCCACTTGTGTTCCCGCGCATTTGTGGCTGTACTTTCACCGGTTGACCAATTTCTCCGCCGTAGTAATTCGTTTCTTCGGAACGTCTGGTACTCGTGCGCTGAGTATCGGGTGCCGCCTGTCGGGAAGGCGTTTGCGTGGTACCCGACCGGGATGTGACCATTCTTCCTTCGTCAGCGTTGCCAATTTGTCTGAGTTCTTCAGGCGAAACGGCTGTGCGTTGTGTTATCCGGCGGGTAACTTCCTGCTGTACCCGGCGATCGTCTGTCGAGTATTTGAATTTACGCCCTTCGCGGATACTTCTGTCGCCCCATTCACGTGCGCGGTTTCGTTCTGCTTCTCGCCAATATACTGCCCTGCGCCCGTTTTCGTTGTATCCCCTTACGTACGGGATGTTACTGAAGTCGTAATAATCGATGTAATAATAGCGTGGATAGTGCGAATTGTAATAGTGATGATGCATCCAGGGGGTGTACACACTACGGTTGACGATTACAATAAATGCATTATTCAGGTTGAATGCAGCGTAAATGGGCGGAAGCGTTGGTCCGAAAAGCCAACGTCCGTTATTGAGATATACGAAATTGCGTGTGCCCAGATCGTAGTAGGTTTCAATGTCGGGAAAATAGTAATAGCGCGTTCCAAAGTAATAATCGGGCGCCCATGCCGGATTGTAGTCGTAATAATTGTCGTAGTAATTGTTCTCCGCTGCCCCGTAATAGGAAGTTCCACAGCTTGTGAAACATAGAACCGTGATAAGTGCTATGAGAACGGTTGTTAATTTTGTAATAGCATTTTGCATTTCAGTGTCGGCTTTAAATAGTTATACAGCTAATTAACTTGTCTTCAATCCACAACCCATACATACCCGGAGATTAACCTACACTGCCTTCCAAACTGATCTGCAGCAGCTTTTGCGCTTCCACGGCAAACTCCATAGGAAGTTTATTTACTACTTCTTTCACATATCCGTTCACGATTAATCCTATGGCTTCTTCTTCTCCTAAACCGCGCTGATTGCAGTAAAAAAATCTGATCTTCACTGATTTTTGAAGTAGTGGCTTCGTGTTCCAAAATCGCTGAGGGGTTTTGGATGTCGGTATAAGGAAAAGTGTGGGCTCCGCAATGATCGGTAAGTAACAAACTATCGCATTGTGAGTGGTTTCTTGCGTTGATCGCTTTTTTAGAAACCTTCACCAATCCCCGGTAGCTGTTTTGACTGCTTCCCGCTGAAATTCCTTTGGAGACGATGCGGCTGCGGGTATTTTTGCCCAGGTGGATCATTTTTGTTCCTGTGTCGGCCTGTTGGAAGTTGTTGGTAACGGCAACTGAATAAAACTCCCCTACGGAGTTGTCTCCTGCCATGATACACGAGGGATATTTCCAGGTAATTGCTGAACCAGTTTCAACCTGTGTCCAGGAAATCTTTGAATTATTGCCTTTGCAGATACCGCGTTTCGTAACGAAGTTATAAACTCCGCCCTTACCGTTTTTATCACCCGGATACCAGTTTTGTACCGTCGAATATTTTACTTCGGCATTCTCAAGGGCAATGATCTCCACCACTGCCGCGTGCAGCTGATTTTCGTCACGCATGGGGGCCGTGCATCCTTCCAGATAACTTACGTATGAATTGTCGTCAGCAACAATAAGCGTACGTTCAAACTGGCCTGTGTTTTGCGCATTTATACGGAAATAGGTAGATAATTCCATCGGGCAACGAACTCCTTTCGGGACATACACGAAAGAGCCGTCGCTGAAAACGGCAGAGTTTAATGCTGCATAGAAGTTGTCCTTGTAAGGAACCACGGTAGCCAGGTATTTTTTCACCAGGTCGGGGTGGTTTTTCACGGCTTCACTGAAGGAGCTGAATATAATTCCTTTTTCAGCAAGGACCTCCTTGAAAGTCGTTTTTATGGAGACACTATCCATAACGGCATCTACGGCCACGCCGGTCAGCTGTTTTTGTTCGTTGAGCGGAATACCTAATCGTTCAAATGTTTTCAACAACTCCGGATCTACTTCCTCCAACGATTTTGGAGTCTTTTTTTGAGTCGGATCTGCGTAGTAAATAATTTCCTGAAAATCTATTTCCGGGATATTTAACTGCGCCCAGTCGGGCAGTTTCATTGTCAGCCAATGACGATATGCTTTTAACCGGAATTCCAGTAACCATTCCGGCTCATTTTTTTTCGAAGAAATTAACCGGACAACGTCTTCATTCAGCCCTTTTTCAATTGTATATGTTTCAACGTCCGTGACGAATCCGTATTTGTAATCTTGTGTTGTTAAGTCGGTTAATATCTGATCTTGATCTAATTCCTGCATGATAAATATTGATTATCGATCGCTGTGATCGGTTCTTAATAAAGAAGAGAGCCCAATTCCCCCTCCATGGATAAACAAACTTTGTATGGATTTGTTTACGCAAAATTACATCAATTTCTGAACAAAACCTGTGGTAGGTGGGTTAAAAGGTGGAATTAAATTAAAAAAGGAATAAAACGATGAAAAAAACAGGTTTAACATTTTTAGTATTGTTTTTTATGTTCGGCTTAATGGCCCAAACGAGATATTTGGTGGATAAAGCACATTCTTCCGTCAATTTTAAAGTGAAACATAACGGAATATCTTTTGTCAACGGCAGTTTTAATTCTTTCGAAGGATTTATAGAAGGGGATTTAAACAGCCTGGAGAATGCCAATATTGAGTTTACGGTTGATGCGGAAAGTATTGATACCCGGATTGAGCCGCGTGATAAGCATTTGCGTAGTGCGGATTTTTTCGATGTGGAAAAGTATCCAAAAATGAGTTTTAAAAGTACAGACATCGAGAAAACCGGCGACAAGAGATACAAATTAAACGGTTTGCTTACCGTCAAAGATGTAACAAAACCCGTTACGTTTGAGGTTAAATACGGTGGAAAAATTGTGGGCAGAGACGGTAAGGATATTATCGGCTTTACGGCTAAAAACAGTATCAACCGGTTGGATTATAACGTAGCTTACGATCCTGATTCCAAGGCGATTGCAAAAGATGTAGATCTTGTTCTTTATATGGAGTTTGTCGCCAATTAACTGAATCTTTCAAAAAACTCGGGTCAGCGATGACCTGAGTTTAAAAAGAATTTTTGTGTAACGTTTTCCGGTTTGAGGATAGCCGACAAATCCCCGTAGGGAATGTCAACATTAATTACGCCCATTGAGTAGGGTGCAATCTCGTATTGATTAAATGAGTAGTGAATCCCTTCATGGTCCAGCCAAAAATTGTTGTTCGGAAAAACTTCGTCCAGATTAAAAAAACCTAAGCTGATTAAGGAATCAGGAACGCTGACATTGTATTGATCCATCAATCTGTTAATTATGATTTCTGCGAGTGGCTTTTTATAATTGGACACAAAGATGTCCTCTTCCGAAACAGTAACCAATTCACCCAGATCGATGTTCGTATAAGTAATTCTGTACGAGCCGTGTGCACCACCGGTATAATCACTATATTCTATAGCGTAACTCAGCAGTGAATCGTTTTGAAACATCACTTTATTGGTGTTGTACATATAATACCAGTACCACATAGGTATCTCACCTTTTGGAAGTCGGCTCTTTTCGGAATAATAGGTGTTTGACAGCGACTTATATTCCTCTTTGTAACCGGAAACATATGCCTTAACAGCTTCTTGCGGAGAAAGGGTGTCGAGGTGGAGGCTGTTGAAAAATGTACCGATAAAGATTTGTTGCAAACGGGCAAGGTCTTCCTTGTTGCCAAACTTTACCGGATAAGTAAAGCTTATTTTAACATCGGCAAAAGGCAATGTTGTGTCGTTCGTTTCGAGTAGGGGTATCTGGTCTTTAATCACGATACTGTCAAAAACTATTTTTGTGGAAATTTGTGCGGTCTTTTTGCAGGAAAACAATGTGCACAAAAGTAAGAAAAACAAAATAGCAACGGGAAGAAAAATATTTTTTCTCATATCTAAATTATTTGTTGGGACTGCCAATAAAAATTCTTACCCTGCAGTCTCTGGTTTTCCACCTTTATATCCATGCGTCAGGTCTGAACAAAATACCTTTTTCCGGCAATGTCCTTGACGCCGGCAGGATGAATAGGGTGTCTGATTACTGAATAATCTGCTTTATAGCACCCAGATCGGGATAGAAAACTACCTTAATGGGTTGTTTCATATTGTCGAACATTTTTTTGGCAAGTACATCCTTTGTGCCAAACTGAACGATATCTGTTTCCATATTTTTCAACGTTTTGTTCCTGAACTCCAGTGTGAGTTGCGCTTTTCCTGGAACATTATACACTACTCCTTCGGAGAGTTTTTTTGCGAGGCGTTCTTTATCTTTGTCGGTAAGAATGGTCTCTGCTTTCTGTGTTTTACTTCTCAGTGTCAGGTAAATGGGAGCCCCGGCAAGATTATCAGCATCCACAGGACCAAGTTTTTCGGAAAACCTGCCAATAATCCTTTTATCAATATCTTTTTCTGTGGGGATAACCACAATTTCTTTGGTGAAATATTCAGTTTGTGTACTTCCCGAAAACATTTCAGTCAATGCTTTTTCCTGATTGTTTATTTGCTCCATAACTACTTTGTAGGCTTCACCGTCGGGCGGCATATTATCGGCTTCGCCGATCAGGATATCGTTTCGGCTTCGCCGTAGCTCAAAAATCTGTTTCGAGACCAATTCTGCCTGCTTGGCTGTTGAACCCGCCATCAGCGTTTCTTCCGACAAAAACCTTCTCGGGTTTAGCGGAGCGGGAGATGGCTCAGGAACGTCGAAAGAAGGTGTTTTTTCTGATTCAGGGTCTGTGTTTATGGTAGAAATCAGTCCGTCTTGTGTGAGATGAACGTAAGGCGCGATTGAGTTAGGCCTGAAGATTACCATAAACGAATTATCCTTGTCGGCGACTCCTCGGTTCGTTACCATTACATCTTCAAGTGTAAATTCGGTTCTGCTTTCGGTGATAGGATCAATACTCAAGTATCGTTGTGCGAACTGATAAAACTCACCGCGATTGTAAACCGTTTTTTTTACTTTCAGCGTTACCACCAGAGATGTTTTCGGCAATGAATAGATTACCCCGTAGTCGTTGGCTTTGATGGCATTCATTCTCACGGTTTGCTGAGCCTGCATGCTAACTGCAGGGAGTAAAACAATTAAAGCGGACAATACAAGACGTTTTATTTTTATCATATCATTTATTGTTTTATGATATTCAATTGTTTAGTTGAATAGTTTCCCGACACTACGAATAGCGGCCATATTGAATTTTAAAGTCTAATGTGCTGCCTGAAATTGCTTAAGGAAACTCAAATCGTTTTCCGAAAACATCCGCAGGTCTTTTACCTGGTATTTCAGGTTTGTAATACGCTCAATACCCATTCCAAGAGCGTATCCGGTGTAGACCCTACTATCTATTCCGCAATTATCCAATACATTGGGGTCAACCATGCCGCATCCCAGGATTTCCACCCAACCGGTATATTTGCAGAATGGGCAACCTTCACCTCCACATAGGTTACAGGAGATATCCATTTCTGCACTGGGTTCTGTAAACGGGAAATAAGAAGGACGAAGCCGGATTTTTGTTTCGTTACCAAACATTTCTTTGGCAAAGAAAAGCAACGCCTGTTTCAAATCGGCAAACGATACATCTTTGTCTACGTATAATGCTTCCACCTGATGGAAAAAACAATGTGCCCTGTACGAGATAGCTTCGTTCCTATAAACTCTCCCCGGACAAATAATGCGGATGGGCGGTTGCGTTTTCTCCATTACGCGAGTCTGGACAGATGAAGTGTGTGTGCGTAAAACAATATCCGGGTTGCTTTCGATAAAGAATGTGTCCTGCATATCTCGTGCAGGATGGTCTTCTGCGAAGTTAAGTGAAGAAAAAACATGCCAGTCGTCTTCCACTTCCGGCCCTTCGGCGATGGAAAATCCCAGACGTTTAAAAATATCACAAATTTCTTCTTTCACAATCGATATCGGATGACGTGCTCCGAGAGCAACCGGATAAGCCGTCCGGGTCAGGTCGATATCCACGTTTTTTTCTTTGTTGCCGTTAAACATCTCTTTCAACGAAAGAATTTTTTCCTGGGCTTTCTGTTTCAGCTCGTTCAGCTTCATACCCACTTCGCGTTTTTGTTCGGGGGCAACGTTTCTGAAATCGTCCATCAGCACAGAAATGATGCCCTTTTTGCTTAAGTATTTGATGCGTAATGCTTCCAGTTCATCGGCATCCGATGCTGAAAATTGATCTATTTCAGAAAGAAGGGAGTGAATTTTATCTAACATACGATCTTTATTGTCTTTAATTTTATGCAAAAATACATTTTTCTTGGCTATTTACCTTGATTTTGAAGAAAGAAATCATTTCCCGCAATTTTTGAAAAACATATCGTATTTTTGCATTTACAAAAAATACCTGTTCGTATATCTTGAGCCGATGCTTCAGAAAATAAAATCCTATATTGCCCAAAAACGTTTGTTGGAGAACGATAATGTGTTGATTACGGGGCTTAGTGGGGGCGCTGACTCCATGGCTTTACTGGATATAATGACTTTATTGGGTTACCGGTGTATTGCTGCACATTGTAATTTCCATCTTCGGGGAGAAGAATCGGAGGAGGATGCCCGCTTTGTAAAGAAATGGTGTAAGGAGAGTGATATTGAATTTACAACCATCGACTTCGATACCCGGCAATATGCCGCCGATAAAAAAATTTCCATCGAGATGGCAGCACGTGAATTGCGTTACGCCTGGTTTGAAATAGTGAGGAAACAATTTAATGCCGATGCAATTGCCGTAGCTCATCACAAGGATGATTCGGTGGAAACGGTACTGATGAATTTAATCCGCGGTACGGGAATAAGTGGATTTAGCGGAATTTCGCCCCAAAACGGAAAAGTTATCCGTCCGATGCTTTGTGTCTCCCGGGTCGAAATCGAAAATTACCTGGTGGAACGTCAAATCCCTTTCAGGACTGACAGTACCAATCTCGAAGATATTTATACCCGGAATCACATACGGTTAAATGTTTTGCCGATGTTGCAGAAAATCAATCCGTCAGTCAACGAAACCATTTTCCGTACTGCTGAAAACTTGGCCGAAGCAGAGAAAATATATAAAAAAGCAGTTCATGCGGATATTGAAGTTGTTTTGAAAAATAACAGAATAGATATTGAGGCGCTAAAACTATCCGCTTCCCCCTTATCGGTTTTGTTTGAGATCCTGTCACCTTTAGGGTTTCATCCTGCCGTGATCGATGATGTGAAGGCTGGATTGGATGCTTCGCCGGGGAAGCAGTTTTTTTCACCTACACATCGGTTGATAAAAGATCGTACGTGTTTCCTAATCGATAAAATAAAAAAAACGGAGTCCGATGACCCAATCTATTTTATCGATGCGGTATCGCAAGAAATATCCACTCCGGTAAATTTAGCTATTAAATTAACAGGTGTACCGAAACTAATCGATAAAAAGAGTCGTATGTTATATGCCGATGTCGCTAAGCTGCAGTTCCCCCTCAAGTTGCGGAAATGGCAAGCCGGCGACAGGTTTATTCCCTTTGGAATGAAAGGCAAAAAGAAGTTGAGTGATTTTTTCACTGATCAGAAATTTAACCTGAAAGAAAAGGAAGAAACATGGCTTTTGCTTTCGGGTGAGGAGGTGGTTTGGGTTGTGGGGCATCGGGCGGATAACCGGTTTAAAATTACACCAGCGACTGAACGTGTTTTGCAAATTGAGTTAAAAACGATGAAATAGCTTTAATAAAACTATTTTCAGGATAATTCTCACCCTTATTTTTTGACGAAAAGGTATTTTTATGTAACTTCATAGCGGAAAAATTGATTTTGTTTAAACACAAAAGCAGATAAAACGGTTATAACTAAAAAACTACGATAATGAAAAATAGTGTATTTAAGGATATCTTGGTGGTGGCAGCCTTTTCGGCAGTTTCATATATTGTGATGCGAAACTACCAGAGAAAGAAAAGGAGAGACCGTCAAATGAGGGATTTTGTTCATTTCCAATTGTTCTGATTGCCGCTTTACCGGTAAATATATTTTGTGTTACAACTGTTTCGGCGCGAGAATTTTTGCTACCTTTGCATATTCTCAGTCAAAATAGTTGAAACTGTTTTTTTTATGCTTACACTCAAAGTAATAAACGAAGATCGCGAAGAAGTCATTCGCAAACTTGCCAAAAAAAGATTCGCCGCTGAAGATATAATTAATCAAATTGTGGCGTTAGACGAAACACGTCGTAGTTCTCAAACTCTTCTGGATAGTCAGTTGTCGGAGATCAACCTCCTGTCGAAGTCGATCGGAGGGCTGATGAAAGAAGGCAAGAAGGCTGAAGCGGAAATTGCCAAGCAACAAGTTTCCGAACTGAAGGAGCTTTCCAAACTTAATGAAGCCGGGCTGAGAGAAACTGAAGCAGCTATTCAAAATTTGTTGGTTATTATTCCTAATTTACCGCACGATTCGGTGCCTGAAGGTAAATCTGCCGAAGATAATCTTGTAGAGCGTTCGGGAGGAAACATTCCGCAACTCTCTACTGACGCTCTTCCTCATTGGGAGCTGGCAAAAAAATATGACCTGATAGACTTTGAATGGGGGGTGAAGATTACCGGTGCCGGGTTTCCTGTTTACAAAGCCAAAGGTAGTCGCCTGCAGCGCGCACTCATTAATTTCTTTCTTGACAATGCCCGTGATGCCGGATTTGTTGAAATTCAGCCGCCTTATGTCGTAAATGCGGCATCTGGCTTTGCGACTGGGCAGTTACCCGATAAGGAAGGACAAATGTATCATGTAGGATTAGACGATTTGTACCTGATACCAACGGCTGAGGTGCCGGTTACCAATCTTTACCGAGACGTGATTTTGGATGAAAAGGATCTGCCGGTAAAGAATACGGCTTATTCTGCTTGTTTTCGCCGTGAGGCAGGATCCTACGGAAAAGATGTGCGCGGATTGAACCGTTTGCATCAGTTTGATAAAGTAGAAATTGTGTGTATTGACAAGCCTGAAAATTCGTATCAGCGGTTGGATGAGATGGTCTGTTATGTGCAAACTTTGGTGGAAAAGTTAGGACTCCCCTGGCGCATTTTACGTCTTTGTGGCGGTGATATGGGATTCACATCGGCGCTTACGTTCGACTTTGAAGTCTATTCCGCGGCACAACAGAGGTGGTTGGAAGTGAGTTCCGTGTCTAATTTCGAGAGTTACCAGGCAAATCGGCTGAAATGCCGATACCGCAACGAGGATCGAAAAACACAACTATGCCATACCCTCAACGGGAGCGCACTGGCTTTGCCACGTATCGTTGCCGCACTTCTGGAAAACAACCAAACCCCAGAAGGAATAATTATACCGGCTGCATTGGTGCCTTATACAGGATTTGCGGTGATTGATTAATTATTATTTATCGTTGCCGTTTAATTTGCGGTATTCAGAAGGAGTTATCCTGACCCGTTGTTTGAAAAAGGATAAAAAATATTCGATGGAGCTGAAATTGAGCTCATAGGCAATTTCCTTGATAGGTAAACTTGTTTCCGTCAACAGTTCTTTTGCTTTTCGGAGTTTCAATTCCTGAAAATATTGTGCGGGCGGATAGCCCGTATATTCTTTGAAAAATTTTCTGAACCAGGAATAGCTTGTTCCCAGATTTGATGCAATTTCCTTTACATCGATGTCTTTATGGATGTTTTCTCTCATGATGATCTTGGCACGTTCAATTACTTGTGTCGATTCATTAGCATCATAACTTTTGTTTTGAGAAAGTGATAAAATCATTCCTAAGATGTGAAAAGCTATTCCGGCGAGATACTGTTGGGCCGATTTTTTGTCTTCCTTGGCAACTCTGATAGCGGTTAAAAACAGATTGATAAGCTCTTCGTTCGTACCAATATCTAAAACCTGATTTTGTTCTGAAATAAAGCTCTTTTCGATTACAGAGTCGATTATACTTCCTTCAAAACCAATATAATACTCGTTCCATCCCGTTTCTTTTACGGGTTGATACGAGTGCCACTGTCCTGGAAAAAGGACCATTACCTGACCCTTTTCAATGGATGTTTTTTTTGTCGTGGCAGATGAAAAAACCCCTCTCCCTTTACAGATGTAAACAAATTGATACTCAGATAGTATTCTCCCTTTCTGGGGGTTAAAATAATAACTTTTGGGGTGGTCGGTGGAAGGATATAATGTGTTGGGTGCAATGTGCGAAAAACCAACAGTATTTACTGTTAATCCAAATTCTTTATCTTTCTCGCTGACCAACAAGTATTTAAAATCTATACCCAAGTCGTTGTATCTCATTTTTTCTGTTTTTGTGGTATGTAGCTTTTCTTTTTTTTACAAATTTACAAAAAAAAATGAAGCACAATGCAAACTCAATTGATTGCATTGTGCTTCTGAAAAAATGAGAGAATGAATTAGAATAGATTTGGAATTATTAAAGAAAATATTAAGACGGCCATGCCGATGACAAGAAATGTGACGGCTTTTTTACCGGCTCCTTTCCATTCTTTCAGAATAATACCCCACACATTACTGAAAACAACGTTTAAGGACATCAGGATGCTCCAGGAGAATGCCATCATCACACTGCCCGGTTCAAAAAAACTTTGCCCCATCCCTAATCCGAAGAACTGAGAATACCAGAGTAAACCGGCCAAGGCACAGAAGAGAAGGTTGTTAACAAGTACCGATTTGGATGTTTTCCGAATTTCCCCACTGGTCTTGTTTTTCGAATTCATGTACAGGCAATAGACCAGATTAGTGAAAAAACCGCCAATCGTCACCAAAAGTGTTACGGGGTTTTGAGCGAAAATTTCTTTTGCCCCCGCTGCAATAGCGGCTTCCTTTATCGGAATTCCGGCACTCAGGCCTAAACTGAAACAAGCACTCATTACTCCGGCAAACAACGCTATCAGCAACCCTTTTTTTAGGGCAAAGTCTTTTATAGCTTTCCTGCGTTCTTCTTCCGACATGTTTTTAGAGCGTAAACTGCCGGCGTATCCAACCAATGCAATCCCCACTAGGGTTACAACAACGGCCAGTAACAGAACCAACCCTTTTGGTGAAAAGAGATTATCCCCGGCAAGAACAGCAGGGATTAGCGTTCCAAATCCAGCACATGTTCCCAAAGCAACAGATTGGCCAAGTGCAATTCCCAGGTACCGCATGCTAAGCCCGAAAGTTAATCCACCAATCCCCCACAAAGCGCCGTATCCAATCGATTGTAGCGCTGCACCGGAATTTGCAGAATAAACCTGTACCAACTCCGGAAGGGAATTTGCTAGAAATGCTCCTAAAACTGGAAAAATAAGCCAGGCGAAAACTCCTTGCACCAACCAGAAATTTTCCCACGACCAATTTTTAACTTTGTTGATAGGAACGTAGGAGCTTGACTGCCCCATACTTCCTATCGCTATAATAATCAGACCAATAATGGTGTTCATTCTGCTTATCTTTTAGAGGTTACTTCCGATTCGTAACTTTCAATTTCTTTAATGTATTCGTTTCCAACGGGAACACCTTGTTGCAGGCAATAATAGTTGTAAACGGCATTCCAAGGCATGGCCTTCAGCTCTTCCAGATAAGCCAGACGCTGAAAATTATTGTCTTGATTCTCGTACTCACGCAGTTTTTCAGTCGGCTCTAAAAGCGCTTGTAATAAAGCTTTTTGGGTAGACCGGATTCCAACAACATATGCGCCAATACGATTGATGGATGCATCGAAATAATCCAACCCGATATGTATTTTTTCCATCTGTCCGGAACGTACTATTTCTTGTGTTAACTCCAGCAATGCGTCGTTCAGGATTACTACATGGTCGCTGTCCCAACGTTCTGGGCGGCTCACGTGCAGGGTAATTTCAGGAACAAAAAGCAACACGGAAGAAATTTTATCTGCAATTCCTTCGGTCGGATGGAAATGTCCTGCATCTAGCGTTAACAACATGTTGTTTTTAACGGCATATCCCATGTAAAACTCATGAGAACCTACCACATAGCTTTCGCTGCCAATACCAAAAAGTTTGCACTCAACACTATCTTTCAGGTATTCAGTGCTGATTTTTTCTGCCAATACCTCGTCCAGAGATTCTTTCAGCAGTTGCCTGTGTTGTATGCGGGATACGCTCTTGTCTTTTTCCCCATCGTGGATCCAGATATTGTGAACACATGCATCCCCTTGTTGACGGCCCATTTCTTCTCCAATACGGCGGCAACGGCGTAAGTGTTCTTTCCAGAAGTTGCGAATTTCCGGGTCGAAACTTGAAAGTGAATAATTGCCGCTTTTTGAATGAGAGAAAAAGGTAGAATTAAAATCCAGTTTAGCACCAGTTTCCTTTGCCCAATTCATCCATGTTTGAAAATGTTTGGGCTCAATCTGGTCCCTATCTACCAATTTACCTCCGAAATCACCGTAGATCGCATGTAAACTTAAGCGATGTTTTCCAGGAATCAGATTCAACACTTTCCCGATGTCTTTTTTTAATTCATCAATCGTTCTGGCTTTGCCCGGATAGTTCCCTGTTGTTTGGATTCCTCCGGTCAGTTCTCCGTCGGGATTTTCAAAGCCCAACACGTCGTCGGCTTGCCAGCAGTGAATGGAAATAGATACACTGTTTAGCTTCTCAATGGCTTTTTCCACATCAACTCCAAGTGCAGCGTATTGTTCTTTTGCAGCGGCAAACTCTTTTTTAATTTGTTCTTCTTTCATGATTTTTTTTTATTGTTCATTTAACTGATTTATGTTTTATATCTCTTTGAAAAAATTTAAATATTCGGTATAATGTTTGTCCCACAGGCTGGTGTCCTGAGGCTCGAATCTCGTAAGGTCAACGGAGTTTCTAACCATTTTTCGCATATCGTTTTTGTCCGCCACTAGTCCGACAGCTTTTGCCTGAAGCAATATGTTCCCAATGGCCGTAGCTTCCGACGGTCCGGCAACCACAGCTATTCCGATAGCGTTTGCAGTGAATCTGTTCAGCATATTGTTTTGTGACCCTCCTCCGATAATATGTAAGGTGTCAATGGGAAAATCGGCCAGGCTTTTCAGGTTCCCGAGTACCTGTTTATACCGGAAAGCCAGGCTTTCGTAAATACACCGGGCAATTTCTCCTATGCTCTGTGGAACAAACTGTTGGGTTTTTTTGCAATAGTTTTGTATTTCATCAATCATTGATTCAGGGCTCGCAAAACAGGATGCGTCAGGATTAATGAAGCATTTAAAAGGGTCAGCCTGAGTAGCCTCAAGCACTATTTCGTCGTAAGAGACATCTTTTTCTTTTGTCCATTCTTTTCTGCATTGTTCAATAAGCCACATGCCGCAGATGTTTTTCAATAAACGGATAGAGCCGTCAGCTCCACCTTCGTTGGTGAAATTCAGTGAAAAAGTTTCCTCACTCACAACAGGTTCTTTCGATTCGATTCCCATCAGCGACCAGGTGCCCGAGCTCAAATAGGCGAAGTTTTCATTTTCAGCCGGAGTAGCCATGACTGCCGACGCCGTATCGTGTCCTGCTACGGCAATAACCGGAACAGCTCCCAGGTGGGTTTGTTTTTGCGCGGATTCTGACAATGTGCCGATTAGTGTTCCCGGAAAGACAATCGGCGCAAAATTATCTTTAGATAGATTTAACGCCTGTAACAGCTCTTCGTCAAAAGAACGTGTGAAAGGATTCAACAGTTGAGATGTAGACGCTATCGTATATTCCGTAACCATCTTGTTTGTCAATAGGTAAGACAAAGCATCGGGCATAAACAAAAACTTGTCCGTTACGGGATAGATGGGGTTGTTATCTTCGTGTTGAGTAAATAGCTGAAAAAGTGAATTGAAATTCATGATCTGAATTCCGGTTTTCAGGTAGGTATCCTTTTTCGATAAAACCTTATTGAAAAAATTTTCTGGAGCAGTGAATGTGCGTGAATCGCGATAGCTGTAGGGCATACGAAGGGGTTCCCCGTCTTTGCCGAAAGACACGAAATCCACGCCCCAGGTGTCAATTCCAACAGATGCTATTTCAATACCTTGGTGTTGAATGTCTTTTAAAGATTTCACTATCTCACCATACAGATGAAATAAGTCCCAGTATAATCTGCCGTTGATGTCGATAATCGGATTTGCAAAACGATTGACTTCTTTCAACTCTAACCGGTTGTTTTTGATTGTACCCAAAATGGCTCGTCCGCTTGTTGCACCTAGATCGATAGCTAAAAAAGAGGTTAGTTTGCTTTCATTCATGATGAGGCTAAATAATATAAAAAGTTACAGTTCACAAAAATAAGAATAAGAACGGTAAGTAAAAATAATAAAAATGATTTTGTTGCTGTATTATTTGATATTTTATGACAAAAAATACAGTACAAAAATCAATAATTACATTGATTAAGAAAGAAAACCCTCTATTTTTGCAACATCAAAAGTTGACCATTATTAGCATTATTTTATTTAATTTTTTTTTTGGATACTTTAGTTAATATGGGTAACTTTGTGTCAGCATAGTGTGGGATACTTAATACTGTGTTATAAATCAATTATTGAAGAGCTTTCTAAAATCAAAAAAAATATGGCAATAGTGGTTATTATGCCCAAGCAGGGGCAGTCGGTCGAGAGTTGTATTATCGGCTCAATAAACAAGAAAAAAGGGGATAATGTAAAGAAAGGCGAAGTCCTTTTTTCCTATGAAACGGATAAAGCCTCCTTCGAGGAGGAATCCCCTTCGGACGGAGTGGTTCTCGAGTGTTTTTACCGGGAGGGTGATGAGGTGCCTGTCCTGGGAAACATGATGATTATCGGTGAGCCCGGCGAGGATTATTCCGCTTTGCTGCAAGGCAGTCCGGAGCCCGGGTCCGATAGCGGTAGCGAGGAGTCGATAACTGCAAGACAGGAAACCGTAAGCGCCGGGCCTGAAAATAACGCCCCGCAGAAGCTCGAATCCCGGAACGCAGGACCCGGAACCCGTTTCATTTCTCCCCGGGCCAAAAACCTCGCCTCAAAGGAAGCGGTCGATACCGCAGCGATAAGCGGGTCAGGGCCCCAGGGACGCATCCTGGAAAAAGACGTCCTGTCAACCCTGGAAAATCGTCCGAAAATGACTCCCCTGGCAAAAAAGATTGCCTCGCAGGAAAACCTGCAGCCACAATCGGGCACCGGCTTGGCGGGGACAGCCCGGTCCGCCGATTTGATTCCCTCGCTGAATACTGTCTACGCCAACGACTTTGAGGACAGGAAGCTCTCCAACATGCGCAAGCTCATTGCAAGAGCCATGCACGCTTCACTGCAAAACTCGGCGCAGCTTACCCACCACCTGGGTGCCGACGCGCGCCGGATCCTTGAGCTCCGGAAACAGGTCAAAGCGGATGTGGAAGCCCGGAAGCTATCGGCAAACATCACGCTGAACGACATGGTTTGCCATGCCGTGATCAAGGCCCTGAAGAAGTTCCCCAACGTCAATTCGCAATTTCTGGGCGACAGCATGCGCCTTTTCAACAAGGTGCATCTCGGGCTGGCGGTGGACACTGAACGTGGCCTGATGGTGCCGGTGGTGAAGAATGCCGATGACCTGTCGATCGTGGGGCTCTCAAACCAGCTGAAAGAGGTGGCGAACGCCTGCAAGGCGGGCAGCGTGAATCCGGATATCCTTTCCGCCGAGGCCGGTTCGTTCACCGTGTCCAACCTGGGGAATTACGGAGTGGAGATCTTCACTCCCGTTATTAACCTGCCGCAATCCGCCATATTGGGGGTAAACACGATAGTTCCGCGTCCGAAAGACCTGGGTGACGGGGTTTATGCCTTTGTTCCCTACATCGGCCTGAGCCTCACGTACGACCACCGGGCGCTTGACGGCGGGGAAGCCACACGCTTCCTGAAGCAGATTGCCCTGGAAATAGAAAATCTTGAAATCGATTATTAATCTAAAAAAACAAAATAATGTACGACTTACTGATCATCGGCGGTGGACCGGCCGGTTATGTGGCCGCGGAACGCGCAGGGCACAAGGGGCTGAAGGTGGTGCTGTTCGAGAAGAAAAGCCTGGGAGGCGTTTGCCTTAACGAAGGCTGTATTCCCACCAAGACCATGCTTTACAGTGCGAAGACCTATGAGAATGCCCTTCACGGGGACAAATACGGTGTTTTTGCGGAGAATGTCCGTTTTGAATACGACAAGATTGTATCCCGCAAAAATAAAGTGGTGCGCAAATTGGTCGCCGGCGTGAAAACCAAGATGAAGGCCAGCGATGTTGCGGTTGTTGAAGGCGAAGCCTGGATCTCGGGCAGAAGCGCCAAGGGAATCGAGGTGGTTTGCAACGGAGAGCATTACCTGGGAAACAACCTGTTGATATGTACCGGGTCCGAAGCGTCGGTTCCGCCCATTCCCGGATTAGGGGAAGCCGGCGATGTTGTCCTGACCAACCGTGAGGTTCTTGAACTCAAGGAGCAACCCAAAAGTCTAGTCGTCATCGGGGGAGGAGTTATCGGGATGGAGTTCGCCAGTTTTTACAACAGTTTAGGGTCCAGGGTGACCGTGATCGAGATGCTTCCCGAGATTCTGGGAAACAACGATTACGAGATATCAGCCCTTTCGCGCGATATTTTCACCAGGAAAGGCATCGAATTTCACCTTAACGCCAAGGTGGTCCGGGTGGACGGAAATAAAGTGGTTTTTGAGAAGGCGGGAGAAACACGCACCGTCGAAGGCGATAAAATCCTGTTGAGCGTCGGGCGCCGCGCGGTGACCAGGGGTTTTGGACTCGAAAATCTGAATGTGGAACTGGACAGGGGAGGCATCAAGGTCGATGAAAAGATGCGTACCAATGTGCCCAACGTCTTTGCCGCCGGCGACGTGACCGGTTTTTCGCTTTTGGCGCATACCGCCAGCCGTGAAGGCGAAGTGGTGGTTAACAACCTTACGGGAAAAGACGACATTATGCGTTATAATGCCATTCCGGGAGTCGTGTACATCAACCCTGAAATTGCAGGTGTGGGTGAAACCGAAGAAAGTGCCAGGGCAAAAGGGATTGCCTACAAGGTAGCCAGACTCTCCATGGCCTATGCCGGGCGTTTTGTCGCAGAAAACGAGGGCGGTGTCGGATTATGCAAGGTGCTTGCAGGTGAAAAATACGGCGAAGTCATCGGTGTTCACATGCTGGGAAACCCGAGCAGTGAAATGATTTACGGCGCCTGTCTGGCAATAGAGCAGGAGATGACGCTCGAAGAAATGAAAGAGGTCGTTTTTCCGCATCCTACAGTAAGTGAAATATTCAAGGAAGTGATTTTTGAATTTTGATTGCCCGGACTTGCTTGCTCAAAACCCAATAACAATTTATAAGAAAAATGACGATTGTAAAATCGATCGAAAAAATAAAACAGTATGCCAAAAATTCAATTTATTGATCCGGCTGAAGCCCGGAAACCGGGCTTTGTGGAATTTCAGCCCATTCCTGTCAATCAGTATCAAAAAACGGTAAAAGAAGAACGCGAAAATTTTACCGACGAGGAACTAAAAGCCATTTATCACGACATGGCGCTCATCCGCGAGTTTGAAACCATGCTTAACCTTATCAAAACCAAAGGTGAATACAACGGTGTGGCTTACAATCACCCCGGGCCGGCCCACTTGTCCATCGGACAGGAGTCGGCGGCCGTGGGGATGGCCTGGACGCTTACCGTGGATGACTTTATTTTCGGGAGCCACCGTTCGCACGGTGAAATCCTGGCCAAGGGGATGTCTGCCATCCATAAGCTTGCCGATGAGGAACTGTTGAAGATAATGCAGGGATTCTTTGACGGTTCGGTACTGGAAATCGTTCAAAAGGATTTCAACGGAACAACCAGGGAGCTTGCCCGCCGTTTTCTGGTTTACGGAACATTGGCTGAAATCTTTGCCCGGGAAACCGGATTCAACAGAGGACTGGGCGGTTCCATGCACGCCTTCTTCACGCCTTTCGGCGTGTATCCCAACAATGCCATCGTGGGTGGATCGGGAGACATAGCCGTTGGTGCCGCGTTATACAAAAAAGTCAACCGCAAACCCGGCATGGTGGTTGCCAACATAGGTGACGCATCGATGGCTTGCGGACCTGTTTGGGAAGGGATCACTTTTGCCGCCATGGACCAGTTCAAGGAGCTTTGGGACGGAGATATGAAGGGCGGGCTTCCGGTGATCATCAACATCATGAACAACCAGTACGGGATGGGCGGCCAGACCTGTGGCGAAACCATGGGTTACGGCATCGCAGCCCGTATCGGTGCAGGTGTGAACGAGGAACAGATGCACGCCGAACGCGTGGACGGTTACAATCCGCTGGCGGTAATTGACGCTTACAAACGCAAGCGAAAAATAATTGATGAGAAAAACGGGCCGGTCTTGCTGGATGTCCTGACCTACAGATACAGCGGGCACTCTCCCTCCGACGCGTCTTCCTACCGCACGAAGG
This sequence comes from Petrimonas sulfuriphila, assembly GCA_038561985.1. Classification (NCBI taxonomy): domain Bacteria; kingdom Pseudomonadati; phylum Bacteroidota; class Bacteroidia; order Bacteroidales; family Dysgonomonadaceae; genus Petrimonas; species Petrimonas sulfuriphila. The sequence continues at coordinate 2,525,256 of CP073276.1, forward strand.
AGGAAGTGGAAGCCTGGGAAAGACAGGACTGTATTGCGTCGTTCGGCAAACAGTTGCTGGAGGCGGGCGTGGCCGTCCAGGACGAGCTTGACGCCATCTGGAATGACATAAGGACGCTCATCCACGAGATGTTCCTCAAATCGATCAACGATGAGATCTCGCCCCGCATGAAAAATCCCGACGCGATCGGGGATATGATGTTCTCGAACGGTTCCGTGGACAGTTTCTCCGATGCAAGGCCCGACGTGCTGATGCCGATGGAGGAGAACTCCCGCGTAAAGAAGATAGCCGGCAAGGAACGTTTTGCGTTCGATGCCGAAGGCAAGCCGTTCAGCAAGATGAAGCAGTTCCAGTTGCGCGACGCCATTTTCGAAGCCATCATGGACAGGTTTTACAAGGATGCCTCGCTCGTTGCCTACGGAGAGGAGAACCGCGACTGGGGAGGCGCCTTTGCCGTTTACGGAGGGATGACGGAAGCCTTGCCATATCACCGCCTGTTCAACTCACCCATATCGGAAGCCTCTATCGTAGGTACGGCCATCGGTTACGCCATGTGCGGAGGAAGGGTTGTCCCCGAAATCATGTACTGCGATTTTCTGGGACGTTGTGGCGATGAAGTGTTCAACCAGCTTCCCAAATGGCAGGCAATGAGCGGCAACGTGCTGAAGATGCCGGTCGTGCTTCGTGTTTCGGTGGGCTCCAAATACGGCGCGCAGCACTCGCAGGACTGGACATCGCTTGTGGCACATATCCCGGGCATCAAGGTTTGTTTCCCGGTGACGCCTTACGATGCCAAGGGGCTGATGAACGCGGCGCTTCAGGGAACCGATCCGGTGATCTTCTTTGAAAGCCAGCGCATCTACGATATCGGCGAGCAATTCCATGAAGGAGGCGTTCCTGCCGGATATTACGAAATACCCATCGGTGAACCCGACGTGAAGAAAGAGGGAAAGGACATCACCTTCCTGACCATCGGACACACGCTTTATCCCGCGCTCCAGGCGGCAAAAGAATTGGAGTCGGTCCATGGGATGAGCGCCGAAGTGATCGATGCCCGTTCACTGGTGCCGTTCAATTACGAAAAAGTGGTCGCCTCGGTGAAGAAAACCGGCAAGATCATTGTTGCCGGCGATGCGACTGCCCGCGGCTCGTTCCTGAACGACCTGGCGGCAACCATCGGTTCGCTCTGCTTCGATTACCTGGACGCGCCCGTTGCGGTGCTTGGGTCACGCAACTGGATCACGCCGGCTCACGAACTTGAAGGCGCGTTCTTCCCGCAGCCAGGCTGGTTCATCGATATGATCCACGAACGCATACAGCCCCTCAAAGGGTATATGCCCGGTGAGAATTTCACCGATGCCGAAATGATCAGGAGAGCAAAAAAAGGAATTTGATCATGAATTTACCAAAAGTAAATGCCCACCTGCATACCCCGTTCTCTTTCAGTGCTTTCCGCGATATTGACGATGCGCTGGACAGGGCCGTTGCTGAAAAGGTTAAAGTGGTTGGTATCAACGATTTTTATACTGCCGAAGGTTACGAAGAGTGGATGGAAGGTTGTTCCAAACGTGGACTTTATCCGCTTTTCGGCATCGAGTTTATCAGCCTGAACGAAGAGGATCAAAAAGCAGGTTTGCGGGTGAACGATCCCGGAAATCCAGGACGGACTTACATCAGCGGGAAAGGATTGTTACAGCCCTTTAAGCTGAGTGAGCCTTATGCTTCGCAATTGACGAATGTACGTACAGAGGCTAATAAGCAGGTGGAAGCCATGTGTGAAAAACTGAACGGAATCCTTACTGCTAAAAATGTCGGATTTGTACTCGATATGGATTGGATTAAGGATAATCTGACTAAGGGTTCTGTTAGGGAACGTCATTTGGCGAAGGCTTTACGCTTGAAAGTTTATGAAAATTCAGGCGATAACCCAACAAGCATAAAGAACCTGCTAGAAGAAATTTTCGATGGAAAAGAACTGAAGTCGGATACTGAAAATCTTGCAGGTGTAGAGAACGAGATCCGTGCTAACCTGTTGAAAGCAGGTGGTTCGGCTTTTGTTCCCGAGACTGTCGAGGCGTTTCTTCCGATGCAGACGGTATGCAAAATCATTCTGGCAGCCGGAGGAATACCTACTTATCCCTTTTTAGCGGATGATGCCCAGGGAAATTATACCGATTTTGAACGTGACCTGGAACACGTGGCAAAACAACTGACCGAGCGTGGGTTTCATTCCGTGGAATTTATTACCACCCGAAACGATATGAACCTGTTGGAGAAATATGCAACATATCTTCACAACCAGGGTTTTATCGTAACCCTGGGCAGTGAACACAACTCTCCGTCAATGGAACCTATTGAACTTTTTGCCCGCAACCAGACCCCGTTATCGGAAAAATTACTGCGGGTCAACTATGAGGGTGCGTGTATTATTGCAGCTCATCAACATTTGGTTGCCCAGGGACTGAGCGGTTATTTGGATGAACAGGGGAACGCCGACCGCTCAAAAAGAGGTGAGTTTGTGAAATGGGGAGATGAGTTAATCAGAAACACAGTCGGAAAACAATAAAGATGAAAGAAATTCAGGATTTAATATCCATTTCGCGATTCTACGGCAAAGACAGCCGTTTTGTGATCGCCGGAGGGGGAAATACATCGTACAAGAACGAAGAGAAGATCTGGGTGAAAGCCAGTGGTTCATCACTCGAAACCATTACTGAAGATGGCTTTGCCATACTGGATCGCTCGCTACTTAATCCCATGTCTGGAAAGCAATACAGCGAAAATGCTGCCGAACGCGAAGAGCAAGTCAAAAATGATCTTGCTGCGGCTACTGTCACAAAAGGTAAACGCCCGTCGGTAGAAACCTCCATGCACAACGTGATCAACTATGCATTTGTGGTTCACTTACATCCAACGATCGTAAATGGATTAATGTGCGCAGTAAATGTCACCACAGTGTTGGAAAATCTTTTCGGTGAAAAAGTGTTGTACGTGGAATATACCGATCCGGGCTATGTTCTGTTTAAAAAAGTAGACGAGAAAATAAAGGAATATCGCCAGAAATTCAGCGAAGAACCACAGGTAATCTGGTTGCAGAACCACGGGATTTTTGTGGCTGCGGATAGTATTGAAGAGATAAAATCTATATATGGTTCAATTTTTGCAACACTTGAAAAGGCCGTGAGCATTCCATTGCCGGAAGACGAGAGGAAGGTGTGCCGCTGCGTGAGTGAAGTGTTGCCTGCAATCCGGATGTTGGTTTCTAAGGATAACCTTAAAACCCTGAAAGTTCGCAGGAACGGATTGATAGAATACTTTTGCGAAAGTCCGAGAAACCAGGTAGCCATTGCAAAACCTTTTACTCCCGATGCGATCGTTTACTGCAAGTCTAACTATTTGTTTTTGAACGATGAAACACCTGGACAAGTTCTCGAAAATGCTGAAGAATTGATTCCCGGCTTTGTAAATAAGTTTGGTTATCTGCCAAAAGTTTTGTTGATAAAAGGCATCGGGCTTGTATCCGTGGGAGATAATGCCAGACAATGCGATACCATTCTCGACGTATTTGAGGATGCTATGAAAGTTGCCTTTCTCTCTCAATCGTTTGGCGGTGCACACCCAATGACACAGGCTCAAATTGAATTTATTGATAACTGGGAAGTGGAAAATTACCGCCGCAGTGTTGCTGCCGGAAATGCTTCGGGGCGGGTAGAAAATAAAACCATTGTTGTAACCGGTGCAGCACAAGGTTTTGGCGAGGGAATTGCCGAATGTTTGCTGCGGGAAGGAGCCAATATTGTAGTGGCAGATTTGAACGAAGAGGCAGGACGGAATACGGTTGGGAAGTTTAATGGCCTGGCGAAAAGTAACCGGGCAATTTTTGTGAAAACAAATGTTTCCGAAATTTCAAGCCTCGACAACCTGGTGCAGGAGACTGTCTGTCATTTTGGTGGAATTGACTGCTTTATTAGCAACGCCGGTGTGTTGAGAGCCGGTGGGCTAGAAGATATGACACCCGAAAACTTCGACTTTGTCACAAAGATCAACTACAATGCCTATTTCTATTGTACAAAAGTAGTGAGCCAAGTAATGAAGCTGCAAACGAAATATGCATCAAGCGATTATTTTGCCGATATCATTCAAATAAATTCGAAATCGGGACTTCGCGGAAGCAAGGCTAACTTTGCATATGCTGGTGGGAAGTTCGGAGGAGTTGGACTTACGCAGTCCTTTGCACTGGAACTGGCTCCCTTCAGGATAAAAGTCAATTCGGTCTGCCCTGGCAATTACTACGAAGGCCCGCTCTGGAGTGATCCCGAAAATGGGTTGTTTGTACAATACCTGAATGCAGGAAAAGTACCCGGTGCCAAAACTATTGACGATGTGAAAGCGTTCTATCTGGCACAGGTGCCGATGCGAAAAGGTTGCACACCCGGGGATGTTACCAAGGGGGTACTGTATCTGATGGAGCAATGCGGCGAAACTGGACAGGCATTGCCTGTTACCGGTGGACAAGTAATGTTGAATTAATAAAATCATAGCAAAAAATGAAAACAAGAGCAGTCCGTTTGTACGGCAAAAAAGATCTCAGGCTGGAAGAGTTTGAATTGCCGGCCATTAAGGACGACGAGATACTTGCAAAAGTAGTTTCTGATTCATTGTGTATGTCGTCTTACAAGGCATCCTCGCAAGGCGCGGAACACAAACGGATCCCCGATAATGTAGCCGAAAACCCTATCATCATCGGTCATGAGTTTGCCGGAGAATTACTGGAAGTTGGCAGTAAGTGGGCGCATAAGTTCAAAGCAGGTGATAAATTCTCCATTCAGCCGGCCCTGTATTACGAAAACGGGCCTGTTGGTATTCTGAGCGCTCCTGGTTATAGTTACTCGTATATTGGAGGTGACGCAACCTATGTGGTGATTCCGAATGAAGTGATGGAGCGAGATTGCCTCCTGGCTTATCACGGTGAAGGGTATTATCCTGCTTCATTGGCCGAACCGCTTTCGTGTGTTATTGGAGCCATGCACGCCAATTATCATACCACTCCGGGCAGTTACCGGCATAATATGGAAATAATTGACGGCGGAAAGATGGCTATTCTTGCCGGAGTAGGTCCAATGGGGCTGGCCGCGATCAATTTCGTGCTCCGTCGCGAAGAAGTAAAGCCATCCTTACTGGTGGTTACCGATATCGACCAGACACGGCTCGACCGTGCAGCATCCATCTATACCGTTGAGTTCGCTGCTTCACGCGGAATCGATCTGAAGTACATCAATACAGGAAAGATGGAGAATCCCGTGGAAGAGCTGAAAGCAATCAGTGGCGGAGCAGGTTTCGATGATGTCTTTGTGTTTGCTCCCGTAAAGCCTGTTGTAGAACAAGGGGATGCTATTCTTGGATTTGACGGATGCCTGAACTTTTTTGCCGGCCCTGACAACCCGAACTTCAGTGCCATGTTGAATTTCTATAATGTTCATTACGCCTATACGCATATTGTCGGCACCAGCGGTGGAAATAACGACGATATGGTAGAAGCATTGGACATCATGAGCAAAGGGTTGGATCCTGCCGGATTGGTTACTCATATCGGAGGCTTGAATGCTGTTGCTGAAGCGACTAACAACCTGCCCCATATTCCTGGAGGTAAAAAATTGATTTATACACATATAGAAATGCCGCTTACCCCCATTTCCGATTTTGCAAGTTTGGGAGAAACCGACGGTCTCTTTAAGAAATTAGCTGAAATCTGTGACCGGCATAACGGTTTGTGGAGCGTAGAAGCAGAAGCATACCTCTTGTCTAACCATCCCTCAATCCGTACCCCATAACCCGAAACTGGCATCATATGAAACAACTAGACATTCATTTAATGCATCCGGTAGAGCAGATCAACATAATTATCGGACGAATTTACCGAAGCGGAATGACCACCACTTCCGGTGGAAATATTTCCATCCGGGATGATAACGGAGATATCTGGATCACACCGTCGGGCGTGGATAAAGGAAATCTGACCACCAAGGACATTATGTGTGTAAAAAAAGATGGATCCGTCGTAGGCCTTCACAAACCATCTTCAGAATATCCTTTCCACAGGGCGATTTACGAATCTCGTCCGGATATAACGGCAATCATTCATGCTCATCCACCGGCGCTGGTCGCTTTCAGCATCGCCGGCACTGTCCCCGATACCAAGATTGTTCCGCAGGCGCATAATGTCTGTGGCGATATCGGTTTTGCGCCTTATGGCACACCTGGGAGTGAAGACCTTGGAAAAAAAATTGCCGGTGTGTTTCAAGACAAACGTTTCCGGGCCGTAATTATGGAAAATCACGGTGTTGTGCTGGGCGGGACCGATATGATGGACGCTTATCAGCGGTTTGAAACCTTGGAGTTTTGCTGCCGTACCATCGTGAATGCAGGTAAACTCGGAAAAGTAAAATATCTTTCTGACGAACAGGTGGCAAGCTATGTGAACCATATCCCGAGGAATATTTCACATTTTATGGATGTAGAATATCCGTCTGATGAACGTGCTTTACGTACCGAAATGGTTAATATCATTCGCCGGTCATGCGATCAGGGCTTGATGATTTCTACGTATGGAACGGTGAGTGTACGGTGGCGTAACGATGACTTTTTAATAACGCCCCGTGATGTTGCCCGTTGGGATATTTTGCCGAGCGATATTGTACAAATCAAAAACGGAATGGCAGAAGCAGGAAAAATACCCAGCCGTTCGGTAGCGCTTCACCAACGGATTTATCAGCTTAATCCGCACATCAATTCCATTATCTGCACTCAACCCATCAACCTGATGGCACACGCTGTGAGCGGAAGCAAGTTTGATGTACGTACGATTCCCGAAAGTTGGATCTTCCTGCAGGACGTGCCTTCGATTCCGTTCGGACTGATTTATAACGAGATTGACGGTGTAGCAAAAATGTTTCGTGAAAACCGGGTGATTTTGGTGGAGAACGACAGTGTCTTTGTTACAGGAGATAAATTGCTCAACACTTTCGATTACCTGGAAGTTGCCGAATTTTCGGCCAATTCTCTCGTGATGGCTTCTGCTATCGGACCGTTGAAACCTATCGGGGACAAGGAGATAGATGACCTTCGTATCGCCTTTAATGTTGGATAAGTTCAATTTGAATACGAAACTTATTTTTTCTCCCTCAACCGTACCGGCTTTTAACCTGGCTGCGGAGGAATACCTTTTTTCCGTCCGGGAAGATTATCTCTTCCTGTATGTAAATAATGCAAGTGTTATTGTTGGCTATAATCAGGCGGTGGTGAACGAAGTGGACATGGACTTTTGTATTGAGAAAGATATTCGCATTATCCGGCGTTTATCGGGTGGAGGAGCTGTTTATCACGATTCAGGAAACCTGAACTACGCTTTTATATCCGATAAGAAAGAAATGCCGCTCAGCGCCGATTTTCTTTTGCCCGTGATCCATGTGCTTCAGCAGCTGAATATTCCCGTTGAAACCGGAAAGAGAAAAGACTTATGGTTACCCGGTGGGTACAAGGTTTCGGGTACCGCGTCGCATGTGTCAAAAGGCCGTGAATTGCATCACGGGACATTGCTTTACGAAAGCAATCTAGAACATTTGAAACGTTCGTTAAGTCCGGAAAAAAGAAACCTTATAACCAAGGCAACGGCTTCCGTACCCAGTCCGGTGAAAAACATAAGTTCTTTTTTGAAAGAAGAAAAAAGGAACCCCTTTTCTTTCCGGGAATTTGTAAAGCGGTTTGTAGATGAATCGATGAAATATTTTAACATTGCCGGGCTAACCTCATTCTCTCCGGCTGAGGTGGAAGCTATAGAAACATTGCAACGTGAGAAATATTCGCAACGTACGTGGAATTATAAGATGTGACTTTTCTGATTTATCTCATTGGCCAATTTTGTTCCTTGAATAATGCGATGCGCCATTCCTACTCCGTCCCTCAGGTTACCGGCTATATGCAAGCCGGGAAATTTTTTTTCCAATTCCGATATCGTTTTCAATCGTTCTTCCGAAGAGATTTCATATTGGGGAATAGCATTCGGATGACGAAATATTTTAATCAAATCGGGCATTTTGTTTTCCGGGAATTTCAGCATGCGATGAAAAGCTTTTACCGTTTTTTCTTCAATCTCCGTGTCAGATAACTGCGTTAAATCTACTCGCTTTGTTCCACCCATAAAGAAAGAAAAAAGAGCGCCGTTTTCCGGACATCTTTTGTCAAAACAAGAGAACGGAAAAAGAATTCCCAAAAAATCCTCTTTGTCTTTAGATGATACTAATCCGCCAAAAGCGCTGAATGTTAATTCCTCACGTTCTTTTACTCCTACTGCCACTTGAACGATTGGGGCGTAGCGCAGATTGCTTATCTTTTCAATTTCGTTATAAGGAATAAACGGTAGGAGTGGCGGCAAAGCATAAGCTCCCACGGTGGTTATTACGTGGCGGCAGGTAAAATTAAGTCCTTTTCCGTTTTGTGTGCATTCAATCTGCCATGCTCTGTTTTTAGAATTTTGTGAAACGATGGTGCCGGTTGCAGAAAGAAACAGGTTTTCTGTTCCGATATGTTTTTGCATGGCTTTGGGTAAATTCTCCATGCCGCCTTTCACCGAAAAAATACCTTTTGGAGTTTTAGACCGGGAGTCTCTTTTATTTTCGCAGGATTTTTTTATGCTTCCTCCGATAAAACTACCGTAGGTTTGTTCCAGACTATAGAGCTTTGGCAATGCGTGACGGGTAATGAGTGTTTCGGCATCGCCGGCGTAAACTCCCGATAAGAACGGGTCGATAGCGTAATTGACAAACGATTTTCCTAAACGGCGGGCACCCAACGCTGCTATGGACTCGTCTGGATTTTTTCCTTTCTTCCGAAAAGGTTCACCCAATATCCGCAGCTTATCACTAAATGTAAACAACGGTGTAATAATGCCGCTCCACAGACCGTTGGGCAATGGATGGAACTGTCCGTTCTTCCATATCCACCTGCTTTCCGATTCTTTACGGGCAAATTCTATTTCGCAATCGGGCTGCAGTACATTAAATAAATTAATCACTTCTTCTGATGCGCTTGCTCCGGTATTTGGCCCCGACTCAAACACAAAGCCATTTTCATGAAATGTTTGTATTTGTCCGCCTACGCGATTACTCTTTTCAAGAATTGCTACCGACAATCCTCTGTTTTTCAGAAGTAAAGCAACAGTTAATCCGGTAAGTCCGGCCCCTATTATTACTACGTCTTTTTCCATTAGGCTAATCATTATATCGGTTTTGAAAATGTTTTATCCGATTGCAGCAAAAGCTTGTCGAGCGATGCCGCTACATTTCTTACAAACGGAGATCCTTTTTGTTTCATTCTTATTTCCTGTTCAGACCACTCAGTGATGCCGTCATCAGCAAATTCCTGTAATTTTTTTTCGTCGTACGTCGTTGCAGATTTTACTTCTGCAACAGATAGCTTAACTCTGTCGGCTATTTCTTGCCAGTTTATCCTGTTATTACACATAAGATCCGTGATGACTTCGCGTAAGATTTGTTCTTCTTGGCTAAGCGCATATCCTTTTTTTACCGGAATATGTCCTTTGTTTATGGTTTCTATGTATTCGTTTATGCTTTTGGTATTTTGTGTATAAGCAGAGGTAAGTTGCGAAATGGCTGTGGCGCCAAAAGCATAAACCTGTCCGGTTGTACGTCGGGTACAATATCCCTGAAAATTTCGATGCAGTGTATGGTTTTGTCGGGCAATGGATAATTCGTCGTTTTGTTTGACAAAATGGTCTATTCCTACTTGAATATAGCCGGCGTGAAGCAATAGTTTTTGTGCATTTTCGTAGATGTTACTTTTCAGTTCGTCCTGTGGTAATGGATTTCTTTCGAGAAGTTGCTGCCGTGGAAATATATGCGGAACGTGAGCATAAGAAAAAGTTACAAGGCGGTCGGGAGAAAGTGCGATGGCTTGTTGAATTGTCTCTTCGAAGCTTTCCGTTGTTTGCAGGGGCAATCCGTAAATAAAATCGAAATTGATGTGAATATTTCTGTTTCGCAGCGCGGTAACTATTTTATCGATAGGGACTTGGGGTGCTTTACGGTTACAGGCTTTTAATACTGCATTGTTGAAGTCCTGAATGCCAATGCTTATTCTGTTGAATCCTGCATCTGCCAGCAATTCAAAATCGTGCTCGTCCATGTATCCCGGATGACATTCGATGGCTATCTCGGGGTTGTCAATGCATTCGAATTTTTGCAGTAACAACGAGTTGATTTCCTTAATGTAAGATAATGGTATTGCCGTGGGCGACCCTCCACCAAAATGAATTTGCGATATTTTTCTCCCGGGGCTTATCTTTTCACAGACCAAATTTATTTCTCTTTTTATGGCGTCCCTGTATTCTCTTACCTCTTGCTCTTGCTGCATAGGAAAAGAGTTGCATCCGCAATAATAGCACATTCGTTTGCAAAACGGGATATGGATGTAGAAAGAGAGGTGATTGGGTTCTTGAGTGTTGGAGTGTGTAATAGCTTCCCAAAATTGAGACTCTGCAAAATTATCGTGAAAGAAATTTGCAGGCGGATAACTGGTATAGCGGGGTACAGGAGTATTGTATTTTGAAATTAAATGATCCATTTTATTCGTTATGTGAAGTATTTGGAATTTGTTCCATTTCAAGTTTATCCATTGAAAAAGGAGGACGATAAAACCACACGAAAACGAACGAAATTACTGCCAGAGAAATCTCTAATGCGAATAATCCGTCGTATCCGAAAATATCTCCAATTCGTGAACAAATAATGGCAACGATCATAGAACTTAGATGCGTAATAACAATTTGCATAGTAAAATCAGTACCTTCCCTGCCTTCTCGCACAATGTCCATCGATGTGGTATAAACTATAGTGGAAGCCATACCGTAAGTGCCCCATACGAGAGCAATTCCTGCCATTATTGCCACGAGACTGTGGACGTTTCCCGAAGCGTGCACCCACAGGAAATAGCTTGCCGTGGCAACGATAAGCAGCGATATGATTCGTCGTGATTTTTTTCGCCCGATCTTTCGGATAAACAGCCCCGAAAGGAACGAACAGAAGATGCCGGTAGCCGTTCCGAAAACACCTATCATTGCCCCGATTTCTTTCATATCGTAGCCCAGATCTACCATCAACGGCCGGAGAATGGAGAGAATGCCGATCACTCCCGAATAAAACAAAAAGAGGAATAACACGTGTTTGCCAATTCCTTTCTGTTTAAAGAACAGGTACATGTCTTGTGGGCGAGCCTTACTTTTATTTTGCCGTTCGCGTAATCTTAGGTTTATATTTAATTGCAGTGGAACAAGCGCCAGTAATACAAATATGGCAACCCACGGTAGCATTTTACCCCATCCGATTTGCTGAAAGAGCAGTAGGAGGAATCCCCCGCCTACCATGCTTCCTGTAAACGAACCCATAGACTGCATGCTGTTGAGCAAGCTGTTATCGCGGCGTTCAAAAGACCTGGCAGCCAACGCATCTGTGGCAATATCCTGAGTAGCCGATGAAATAAATGCAAGAAGAATCAACCCGATGATGAGCGTGAAATTTGTTTGCAGGTTGAGCATAGCCACAACAAAAATGAGCAGGGCGTAGACTATTTCCGAACCCAAAATCCATCGCTTGTAATCGTTTATGCTATCGCATTTTCTATCGATTATCGGTGACCACAGAAATTTCATGATCCACGGCAACTTTATTAGTTTCAGCAGCGCGATGGCCACGAGAGAATAGTCGCCTTGCCGCATTAAGATAGGTAAAACCGAAGAGAAAAAGCTCATCGGAATGGATTGGGCGATATAGAGTGTGAAAAAGGTAAAGAGATTGTACGATTTATCTATTTTCATTTTTGCTTCAGAAGTTTAAAGTCAAGCTGATCCCAACGGATAAAGGCTTGCCTTGTTTTCCACGTTTTCGTCCGCCTACCTCAAAAAAGTAACCTAAATATTGAGTGTTGGTGATGTTTTTTCCCCAGAGTGAAAAGCTTACATTGCCGTTTCTTGCGGTTACGCTTGTATTAAGTAAGCCATAGAACGGTTGTTGTACGGTATTGCTCTCGTGCCAGAACATTACACCAATACCGGTATAGTTTGCGTTAAAACTTATTTCATCGGAAAATTCGTTGGTTGTGTGGATCGTATAGTCAGCGTTTACCGAAACTGTATTACGCGGGACAAAAGGTAAAAACTTACCGCTATAATCGATATCATTACTGTATTGATATTTCGTAAACGTTGCATGCGTAAAGCCGTATGCGACATCTATCCCGAAGTTTTTAAAAGGGGTTGCGTTAAGTGTAGCTTCAAATCCTTGGCTTACAGAACTACCGGCGTTAAATATTTTTATTCCTTGTTGGTCCAGGTGTTGCTTAATTTGTTGATTGTAGGTGTTGATGCAAAACAGAGCTACCTCTGCAAAAAGTTTTTCGGGTATGATCCAACCCTTGCTTCCCAGTTCATAGTTCCAACTGTATTCGGGTTCGAATGTCCGTTGCAGGGGTGTATCGAAAACGGTATTAAATCCGCCTGTTTTATAGCCTTTTGCAACGGTAAGATAGAATTGTGATTGATGAGTGGGTAAATATTGGAGTGATGCTTTCGGTGTCCATTGTGAAAAGGTAAGTGGCGAATCGAAATCGTTAATTAATTGTGCTTCACTCTCGATTATTTTATGTTCTTCGTGAATAGAATTTGCTTTCTCATAATCATACCGTAAACCGGCTTCAACACGGAGTTTAGACGTAATGTTGAGTGTGGATTGATGAAACAGGGCAATTCCCCGGCTATAATCATCGTATCTTTTTTCGAGTTTATACTTTGGGGTCCTCAAGTTCATAAATACATCGGTAGCACGATCGATACCGTGGTTGAAAGCAAACACGCCAAAATTCCATCCGTAAATATTGTCGTCAAGTCCTTTCAAGATGATTTCTTCGGATATTAGTCGTTGTTTTTCTGATTGAATGGCAAAATACAGATTTTTGGGTGAGCCGTCCTGGTCAACTTCATACGTATCGTTTAAGTGTTGAACGGAGGTTTGCGATCTGATGGCGATGTAATCGTTGTAATAGCTTATCTGAAGGCCTCCATCGTATAGTTTTCGTTTATAATAGCTGGGATGATCTGTGCTTACAGAATCAACGAGAAGTGTTTTGTTATTTACATCTCCATAAGAAAAAGCACCTTGGTGAGCATTCTCGAAATTATTAGTTAGGCGGATATTCATTTGTGGTAAAGGCCGCCATTCAAAGCGTGTATTTACAGAAGCTGAACCTAGATAATTGGCCTTTTTCCCCGTATGAACATTTGTGATGTGACCGCCGTAGTAATTGTAGTTTCCGGCAATGCTGTGGGCGAATTTGTCGTTCGCTTTGCCGAGATGAGAAAGCGTAACGGAAGTTTCGTCGTAACTCCCGTAGCGAAGTTGAAGACGGGTGCCTTGATAGCGGAAAGGAGAACGAGTTGATATCGAACGATGATTTTTCAAAATGTGGAATTCCATCAACATACATCGCTACGCCGGGAGTGTTTATAAGCGCACCAACACCTCTGATGAAAACCGAGGAGGTGAGGCGTGTGTCGCGGTCGATGATCATAAAGTTGGGAATAATTCCGGTAAAACCTTTCATTTCGCTGATCTGTTGCCGCTCCATAAGTTGTGAGGTAACCACGCTTGCCGCCATTGGCCTCATGAGTTTGTTGTTTTCATGCTTGAATGTGGAAACCACCAACGTATCTAAGTTGTAATGTCGTAGGGAGTCTTTTTCAATAGCAGAAATTGGAATGATAAGGTAAAGAAAAAGGAATAAAATACCGCTTTTTTGTAGTGAAAACGATTTTCTAAAGTGCATTTGATTTGTGTATAAATTTTAAATTCAACGTACAAAGTAAATGCGTTTTTGTTAAAAAAAAAATCACTACTTGTAGTGATTCTTATGGGAGTGGAGTTTTCCCTGAAACGTATTTTTCCCCTTAAATCGTTTCTTTACTTTTTCTGTCAACTCATAATTTTTCAATCCCCAATCAGGTGCAATAAGCAGTGATTTTGGTGATTGGGACGCAAATCGTTCAATATAAAAATCGGGATTCAGCCGTTCTGCGAAATCAACGCATAAATCCACATACTCTTCAAGTCCGAAAAGGTGAAACGACTCTGGAAGCAACCTGAACTCTTTGGCCATAGCCGTCCCTCTAATAATTTGTAACTGGTGGAGTTTTACGGTTGTTAGCGGTAATTTTGAGATTTCTACGGCGTGACTTAGAATGTCTTCATCTGTTTCTCCCGGTAACCCCAGAATTAAATGTACACCTACTGGAACTTCCCTTTCTGCTGTTCTTGTAATGGCTTCAACAGATTCCTCCCAGGTGTGTTGACGGTTTACACGCTCCAGCGTTTTATTTAATGTACTTTCTACTCCATATTCGATTAAAACGAACGTTTTTTTGTTGAGCTCTGCAAAATAATCCAGCAACTCATCCGGCATGCAATCGGGCCGGGTGCCTATGATGATGCCCACAACATCAGGATAGGCAAGCGCTTCTTCGTACATCTCGATGAGTTTTTGTATGCTGTCGTATGTGTTGGTGTACGATTGAAAATATGCCAGGTATTTCATTTCGGGATACTTGTGCGAAAAGAAGTTAATGCCGTCAGCCAACTGTTCCGATATGCTTTTTGTCGGTTTGCCATACCCCGGACTGAAGCTTTGGTTGTTGCAGTAGGTACATCCTCCGCGGCCCTTGCTTCCATCTCTGTTGGGGCACGTAAAGCCGGCATTGATGGAAATCTTTTGAACTTTAAAGGGAAATCTCTGCGTGAGAAATTCTGAAAAATCGCGGTAGGGTTTGGTTGGTTGCATCTGTTGACCTTTGGTTGTTAAACGGACAAAGATAATTAAAAATAAAAAACGGAAACACGATATCGCATCCTATTTCCGTAAAGTGTTTGTATTTAAAAGTAGAGTTATTTTCTGGGAGCGTATACATTCAATGTAACCATAATGTTGCCGGGATTTTTTATAAAACTGACTTTTGCTATCCCTTTATCGGTATTTTTCTCATACGTTTCCACCCTGTTTTTCCCGTTTCTTACGATCGAAACCTGTTCGTATTTATCGGCTTTGAGCGCGTTTTCCACTTCCCGGGTAAAACTTTCGTCCAGCGATTTGTCGGCCGAATTCAACGTGAGCATTTGACGTCCCAGGCTTGTTGTCGATTTGTCGAACACCCAGACGTCTACGTTTCCGGCATCGTTCAGCCTATCCATCATGCTCGCTTTTTTCTGATACACATAATTGAAACGCTCATCCTCCATATATTTGTCGAACAACTTTTCGAGTTGTTGAGCCGATGCTCCGGCAACAAAAACGGTTGCCAAAAATAAAATTGAAAGAATTTTTTTCATATTTGTAGGGTTTATAAATTATTGTTTCACAGATTCTATATAATTGATTTTTTGCGATAAGTCGTCAAAGATCCTGTCGGCATCCATTTCGGTTTGTATGACATTTGCTTCTACAATCGGTTTATAGCTGGTGCGGATGATTTCATCGGCTTGCATAAACATTTTATCGGCGTATTGTTGCGCCTTTTGCGGATTGGTTACTTCATTGCCGTTTATGAAAACCAGGTAATCGCCTGACGGTATTCCTACTTTGTTTTTATACGGAAACAAAGTAACGACCAGGAGAGTAACTGCAGCGATACTTGCTGCAGCGATCCATAATTTCCAGATTGGAAACGGTTTTTTACGGTTCTTTTCTGCCGGAATTTCAAAAAAAGGAGCAGCAATTTGTTTTTCTTTATCGAAAGCAATAAACAGGGGTTTATATATTTCGTGCTGAGGCAAAACGGTACTGCTCCGGAAATATTCCTTCAGCCTGCTTTCCTCTTCGGGCAATGTCTTGCCTTCAAAATAATTGTTCAGTATGTTATCTATGTTGTTCATAAAGCAGTTTCTCCTGTTGTTGATGAGTCAGAATCATTTCGCGGAGTTTTTTTCGGGCTCGCGACAGGTTTACGGTAACGGCATTCTCCGTTATCGACATGATTTCGGCAATTTCCTTAACCTCCATCTCCTCCACGTCTTTCATCCGGACAATGGTTCGTTGCATCTCGGGTAGCAAGTCAATCATCCTGCTGATGGTGTTTACCGTATCGGCCTCCTCCGTAAGCTGATGCGGACCGGGTGCAGGGTATGTCGCGTTAGCAGGAATTTCCCCGTTGGGTTGTTGTTTTCGCAGCCAATCAATGCACAAGTTTCGCATCGATGTCAGCACAAAGGCCTGCTGGTTTTCGATTATTTCCAACTGCCCGCGCTTTTCCCACAACCGCATCATCAATTCCTGATAGGCATCCTGCGACAGGCTTTCGTCTTTTAATACCGAGCGTGCCATGCGATACAGCTTATCGGAATAGCACAGGATTTGATGTTGAAATTGCTGAGCGTTCATACACATATATAGACGGGAAGCCGGAAAAAATCTTACACCGGTTGGCGGATTTTTTTTCAAAATGCTTGCCGGTTTTGACTTGGCCGGTATCTAAGTTATGGAGAACAAGTTTTTTACTCTTTCTTCGGCTTCCCGTTGAAACTCTTTTTCGATATCCGATAGCGATTCGGTTCTGAAATAAGCGCTTCCGTTTTCCAGGGTAGTGAGGGTGCCGGAAATTCTCAGAAGATGCGAGATGTCGTGCGAAGAAACAAGAATTAGCGAATCGGAATGTTTCATCTGTTTTAAAATCTCAGATAAATATGCCGATGATTGAATATCCAGTCCGTTGAAAGGTTCATCCAACAGCAGCAAATCGTTTTCCTGAAGAAAGAGCGCCAGCAGGTGCAGCTTTTTGAGCATTCCGGTGGAATAGTTTTCGGCGTATTTATCGAGCGGAAGTTCAAACAGTCGGTTCAGTTGCAGCATCTTTTGCCTGTTTTCCCTGCGGTTTTTTGCCGACAGACAAAAGCGGATAAATTCGTATCCGGTGATGCGCGGGAACATGTAGGGGTTGGCGGATAACATACCGATGGATTCGATGTTTTTCCGTTCAATTTTCCCGCGGTACGGAGTATTGCGGGCAATGCAGTTGAAAAGCGTGCTTTTCCCCGCGCCGTTTTTCCCGATGATGCCGTTTATCGTGCCGGAGCGGTAGCGAAGATTCAGGTTTTCCAACACCCGGACATCGCCATATTTCTTGCTTAACGATTCAATAATCAGTTCTCTCATTTTCGGTAAAATAGAGGTGGGTCCTTTTTTTAAAAAAATGGTAAAGCCCGAGATGATAAAAAGGAATTAACGCCAAGCCGTATTGCGAGATGGTTAATGCGGCCTGAACAGCTATTCCCACGAAAAAGAACAACGATGCCAATATCATTGACGGGTAAAAAATGTATTTTATCCACAATAAATTCAGGCTAATCAGCAGGATGCACAGGAACGACAATGCGATTGCCGGCCATTCCGAAGGGAACAGCGGCAGCAACAAAACGGCAGGCGGCAGTGCGAATATGGTGGCGCTCACGAGGGTTTCTTCCGTTGTCCGCTTTCTAAAACGTGAGCCGTTCAGATAAATGCCGATGAAATCGCTTCCTTCTTTTTGCAGCATTACCGTTATGACGGAAACGAAAACTCCGCCGTTATAAACTACAATGGCCAGGTTGAAATTTTCGTGGATGCGTGCGATAACTGAAATTGCGGCGATAAACAGCCAAACCGCCGGTAGAAATACCCGGAATTGCGAATGCCACAGATAGGCGCTTTTCGGGAAAAAGGGGGACGGCAGGGCGGGTAGTTTTATGGCGGTTTTTCGTTCTTTTTGCACAGAAAGCAGTGTATATGGCAGAGCGACGGCAATGGCTACAAACCAAAAAAGAATGTGTGCGAAAAGAAACGGCAGTGTGGTAAGTAAAGTGTCTGTGAGCAACGAAGCGGGGTAGAGTTTCGGGTATTGATTCAGCAATTCTTTTTTGTTGGCGGGATATTTCAGGCGCGTGCAAACGAGCAGTTGAAGCATTGCCGCCACGGAAAGGGACTTCCCCGTTACGGGAATATCCGCTTTTAAAAGAAACCAGCTTGTCGAAAGTGCGAAAATGGACAAAAGAATAAGGTGTACAGGTGGAATTTCCCGCACAGATCGTTTCAAGGTGGTCAGTTTGAGCAGAATAATAAGCTTGAGTTGATTGATAATCATTGCACAAAGGTAGTGTTTTTTTATAAAGTAGGCAGACGAAAAATCGCCTGCCCGTGAAAAAGGATAACGTAAAAACGAAGTGAGAACGTTATTCTTTTTCAAATTCCTTAAGGTCGAAAATGCTTTGGTGGAGGTTTTTTAGCCGTTTAATATCGCGCGTACCTATAAAGACAATTAAAAGAAATGTTGCTAAATACGCAACTATTGCTATTTCAAGTCTATTGTATTGTACAAACAAATCGTAATAAATTACAATGGTCCATGCGAAAATAATAATAGACCAAATGTATGCTATAATTGTAGAAATATAGGTATATCGCTTGTATTTTAATAAAAATTTCTCAAGTTCAAGTGTTTTTGTTTTGACAGACATTTTTTTTGCAAATTGAAGCGACCAAAAAACACTAAAACCAATAAACAAAAAAGCACAAATTAGAATGAAATAAAATAATATGCCATCTAAATTTTTCTGTTTTTGTACTATAAAAAGAAAGGGAATTAAGATAAGAGCAGAAATTGAGGTAAAAAGATTGTATGAATTGATAAAATCAATCTTCTGTCTTACCGCATTTTCCATCAACCGTTTGTTAATAATTTTCTGTTCATCAAGCCTCTTATGTAAAATTTCCCATTGTTGTTTCAGTTGTTCGAGTTCCATATTCAAAAAGTTTAAAGTTTAATGTTTATAATGATAAATACATAGACATCGTTTTCAAATTTTCCGGACAATTCGATGTCGTTTTTTTGTGTCGCATCTGGCCGATTTTGGTCTGAGGCGTAGGGAGTTAAATGCGTCAAACGGTTAATTCGTCAGATGCGACGGAGGCCATTGTTTTCAGCTTTTCCTTTATCCGCAAAAGTTTTACGGATACGTTGGAAACGGAGATGCCCATTATTTCGGCAATTTCAGCATAACTCATGTTGTCCAGCCAAAGCAGGATAAGTGCCTTGTCCAATATGCCCAGCTTGTTGATGAGCGTGTGCATCCGGTTTAGTTGCCGGCTCTGTTCGCGGTCGTCATCCAGCATGTCCAGGTCGATGGATAGCGGGATGGTTGCCGCATGCTTTTTTGTCATTCGGAGCGACGATATGCACGTGTTGATGCAGATACGCGAAATCCACGTATTGATATTGCTTTCGCCGCGAAATTGAGAAAATCCCTGCCACAGGCGGATAAGTGTTTCCTGAAAAAAGTCGTTGGCCTCGTCGCTGTCTTTGGCGTACATGTAGCAAATCATGTACATGTTTGTTTTGTATTGCTTGACAATTTTTTCAAACTCTTTTTCGAGATGCATCGTTCACTTCGTTTATTTGTTAGACGCAAAAGTGAGTGAAAAACTACAACTTTCAGCGGAAAAATTTCGGATGTTTAGTCAAGAGTGTTACGTTATGAGGGCTAGACATAATAGTAATTATGAACAGTATTTTACTGGATTGTAGGTTTATATTGATTCCAATGCATTTTTTATTTTCATAATATGCATTTCCCGCTCCATAGAGTATGTTTTGCTTTTTAAGTTACTGATGGTATAAAGCTGTAGCGCTTTCTCTAAATATTCCTTAGATGGAGAGGAATTGTCTTTAATGCCTAATCCTAAAAAAAATCCAGCCAACTCGTCGGTGTTCTCAACATTGAACCCGTTGAAACTGTCTAAATATTGAATGGATTCATCCATATCTAAGGTGAGGAATTTATCAAACTCAAAATTCAGTCCGTTGAGCAAGATGTCTTTAGTCTCTTCCATTTGTTTATTGACAGTTATGGCTAAATTCTCTTTACCACCAAAAAGTTTCTGCTTTATAGCAGTTAATACAAGGCCTATCTTTTCGATTTCCAGTAGGAGATAGTCTCTTCGTTCCATCGTTTTAATTTGGTTTTTGAATATTGAATTATATCTTTCGTTTTAAAATGCTTTATTTGTTTATTATGCTTGTGTACAAAAATAATAAATAGAATTGCAAAACAGTTGAGATATACATCTTTAAAATCAAAAATAAAAAGAGGTTTCAGGTAGATAAAGTCAAGGATGCCGTTTTCCCAGATTATGTTTCCGATTAACGCGCATACAAATCCGGATATTTGAAATACAAGTCCGGTATCGAGAATTTTTTCACGGTCAATGGTATTTTTTTTTAAGAAATCGTGTAGAACAATAAAAATGGCTTGAGCAACCAAAAACAAAATTATATGAAACCAAAATCCCAAATTTATATTGAAGTGTTTGTATAGCAACGAATTTAAATAGCTGTGTTTGCTGTTAAATACAGGTTTAAACTCTAACAACCCCGGAATAATTTCGAATTTGATATCTAGGAAATAAACGTTTATGATAATCTTAACTGCTTGGTCTATGGCGATTAAGAAAATAATCCAAAAGAGGATTTGTTGTTTTTTCATTTAAAAATCGTGTATGCACATGTACAAAGATAATACCTTATTTCTCAAATTCTTTATTTAACTGGATTTGTGTTTTAGTTTGTTATAATGAGATTTGTTCTTATTAGACGCCAAATTGCGAAAAAAACTACAGGGATTAATAAGATATCACTCGATTATGCCACAACCTTACTTAAAAAAGCATTGGCTGGTTTGGAACAATCGCACTTCCGCAAGAAATCATTACCTTTGCACTTCAAAATCAAAAGGTAATGTTTGCAACGATCATTAAAACGATTTATTGTTTAATTGCTTCACCGCGAAAAGGATGGAGAAGAATTTCTGATAGAGATACTGGACAACAGGATTTTATCAACAACTTCCTGTTTCCCGTTTTTGGGTTCATTGCCATTCCTTCTTTTATTGGCGGAATGTGGCTCGCCGATAACGGTGGAATCCATTGGGCGTTAAAACAGGTGGTTATCGTGGTGTCGGCGCTTTTTGGCGGATTTTATCTGGTATCGTATGCATTAAACGAGCTTTTCCCTAAATTTGGGTTAGGTAAAAAGTTGCATGCCGCACAATTATTTGTGGGTTATTCATCGGTGGTGCTATACCTCTTGTTTTTCCTGATACCCCTCTTGCCGGGAGCTGTTTTTTTGTGGTTTGCTATAATTTATACGTTGTATATCGTTTACGCAGGTGCCGGTGATTTTTTACACATGACGGCAAACAAAAAGTTGAGTTTCACCGTTATTGCATCATTGCTTATTGTTGTTGTACCTCTGGCAATAAAAATATTATTGGAATTTATGATAAATTTATTGCCCGGTTAAGAAAGCTATTCACTCAACAAAACAGTCTGAAGTCTGACATTTGATCTCCAATAGTCTCAAAGAAATGAAACAAGCACCCATAAATATAAAAAACAAACGGGCCACGTTTGATTACGAACTGCTCGAAACTTACACCGCGGGTATTGTGCTTACCGGAACCGAAATAAAATCGATTCGCCTTGGCAAGGCTAGTCTGGTGGATACCTATTGCCTGCTTGAGAAAGGCGAACTCTGGGTGCGGAATATGCATATCGCCGAATATTTTTACGGAACCTACAACAACCACGTGGCACGGCGCGACCGAAAACTGTTGCTGAACCGGAACGAATTGCGAAAGCTTACCCGTGCGACCAAGGAAACCGGATTCACGATTGTGCCCATACGATTGTTCATCAATGAAAAAGGGCTGGCAAAGCTGGTTATTGCGGTGGCAAAGGGAAAAAAGCAATACGATAAACGGCAATCGCTGAAAGAGAAGGAAGACAAACGCTCAATGGACAGGATGTTTAAAAAATGAATTTTCTCAAACAGATACTTTTCCCGTCTTTCAGAAAATCAGGAAGTACAACGATATGGCTGCTCAAAATTATTTTACCCATCTCGTTGCTGGTTCGTTTTCTTGATTATTTTGGGGCTTTGGCTTTTATTGCACAGTTCCTTGACCCCGTTTTCCTGCATCTCGGTTTGCCCGGAAGCACGGCAATTATATTCATCACCAGTATCTTCCTTCCCCTCTATGCGCCGTTGGCAATTATAATGTCAATGACGGTGACGTTGCGTGAACTGACTATTCTGGCATTGATGTGCCAGATAGCGCATAATTTACCCGTAGAAAGCGCTATCCAGGCAAAAACGGGCACATCGTTCTGGTCCATGTTTTCCTTACGGATTGTTGTCAGCATATTGGTCGGGGTGCTGCTTAACCTGATCCTTCCGGCTGATATGGGAATGCCCTTGTTCGTCAAGGTAAATGCTGAACTGCCAACCTCTGTTGCAGACGTGCTGGTGCTGTGGTTGAAGGGTTCGGTTCAGATGGCATTGCTGATATTCTTCATTGTTACCGTTCTGAACGTTATTTATAAGTTGTTGGAACAGAACAACATGATAGTAAGGTTGTCGAAAGCTATTGAATCTGTTTTACGTTTTTTCGGTCTGTCGGAGAGCACCGGATTTCTTTGGCTTATCGGTTATATCGTTGGGCTGGCTTACGGTGGAGCGTTGATGATTGACCAGATGAAGGAGGGAAAAGTAACGCGGTCGGATGCCGAATTATTAAACTACCACCTGGCGGTTTCCCATTCCGTCATTGAGGATAATTTATTGTTCGTGGCGCTGGGAGTATCGGTCTGGTGGATATTGGGTGTAAGGTTGGTGGTAGCCTGGCTGGTGGTTTGGGTTCGGCGGATTTTTTTAAAAATGAAGCGAAAAGCCATGTATTCGTATAAGAATATTTAATTTGACATTTTGTTAAGCATGAAAATAAAAGAAATTTTAGAATCCCGCATCCTCATTCTTGATGGTGCTATGGGAACAATGATACAACGTTATAAGCTCACGGAAGAGGAGTATCGCGGCGAACAGTTCAGGGATGCTGCGAAGCTGCAGAAAGGGAACAACGATTTGCTTTCCATTACGCAACCGAAAATCATTGATGAAATTCACCGCAGCTATCTGGCTGCTGGAGCCGATATTATCGAAACCAACACGTTCAATGCCAACGCCATTTCGATGGATGATTACGGAATGGCTCATCTGGTACGGGAAATCAATGCTTCAGCGGCTCAGATCGCGCGAAAAGCCGCCGATGAATTTACGGCTCAAAACCCCAGGAAACCCCGTTTTGTTGCCGGCTCCATTGGCCCCACTAACAAAACTGCATCGATGAGCCCTGATGTGGAAAACCCGATGTACCGTGCCGTAACTTTCGATGATCTGCGCGATGTCTATTACGAACAAATTGACGCCTTGGTGGAAAATGGGATTGATATCCTGCTGATCGAGACCATTTTCGATACGCTCAACGCCAAAGCTGCTCTTTTTGCGACTCACGAAGTGGGGAAAAAAAGGGGCAGGAATATACCTGTCTCCCTCTCAGTAACACTTTCGGATAAGGCAGGAAGGACACTGTCGGGACAAACGATAGACGCTTTTCTTGCATCGGTAAGCCACGCCAACTTACTTTCGGTGGGGTTGAACTGTTCGTTCGGCGCATCGGATATGAAACCCTATGTGAAGCAGCTTCGCCGCGTTTCACCTTTTTACCTGAGCGCTTATCCCAACGCAGGGCTACCCAATCAGCTTGGAGAGTACGATGAGACACCCGAAAAGATGGCCTCCCAAATCCGGGAGTTTATCGACGAGGGATTGGTAAACATCGTTGGCGGTTGCTGCGGAACCACTCCCGAACACATTGCAAAATATGTCGAAATCGTAGCGGATGTTGTGCCACCGGCTCCTGTAGAACAACCCCGGTTGATGCGTCTTTCGGGCCTGGAAGAATTTGTGCTGACGCCCGGAATTAATTTTGTGAATATCGGGGAACGGTGTAACGTAGCGGGCTCACGCAGGTTCTTGCGCCTGATTCAGGAGAAGAAATACGAAGAAGCCCTGCAGATTGCCCGTAAACAGGTAGAAGACGGTGCACAGGTCATCGACATAAACATGGATGATGGGTTGCTCGATGGTGTGCAGGAGATGACCCGTTTTCTCAACCTGCTAGCATCCGACCCGGATATTTCCCGTGTTCCCGTGATGATAGATTCATCGAAATGGGAGGTGATAGAGGCCGGCCTGAAATGTATGCAGGGGAAGTGTATTGTCAACTCCATCTCTTTGAAAAACGGTGAAGTGGAATTTCTGGAGGAAGCCGGAAAGGTAATGTCGTACGGTGCGGCAGTTGTGGTAATGGCTTTCGATGAAAAAGGACAAGCGGATACCTACGGCCGGCGCATCGAAATTTGTGAGAGAGCCTACAGGTTGCTTGTCGGGAACGGTTTTCCTCCTCAAGACATCATTTTTGACCCGAATGTGCTAGCGATTGCTACGGGAATGGAAGAACACCGCAATTACGCCGTAGACTACCTGGAGAGTGTGAAATGGATAA
Organism: Petrimonas sulfuriphila; assembly: GCA_038561985.1. NCBI lineage: Bacteria > Pseudomonadati > Bacteroidota > Bacteroidia > Bacteroidales > Dysgonomonadaceae > Petrimonas > Petrimonas sulfuriphila. Next base: position 2,549,798 of record CP073276.1, read on the forward strand.
AATCCAATTTACCGGGAGCTAAGGTGAGCGGAGGAGTGAGTAACCTCTCTTTTTCATTCCGGGGAAACAACTATGTCCGGGAAGCGATACACTCGGTTTTCCTCTATCATGCCGTTCAGGCCGGAATGGATATGGGAATAGTCAATCCCACAGAATCGGAGTTGTACGAAGATATACCCGCCGAAGTAAAAGAATTGGTGGAAGATATCATTTTCAATCGCAGGGAAGATGCCACGGAGCGGATGATGGAGTATGCACAGAGCATCAAAAACAAAACCCCGGAAGAATCGAAGGAAAAAGTGCTCGAGTGGCGATCCCTGCCTCTCGAAGAGCGGTTGAGTTATGCTCTCGTGAAGGGGGTCGGTGATTTTATGGACGAAGATATCGCTGAAGCGCTTGCGGTATATCCACGTGCTGTGGATGTTATTGATAAGCCGCTGATGAAAGGGATGAACGTGGTAGGCGATTTGTTCGGCTCCGGGAAGATGTTCCTTCCGCAAGTGGTTAAAGCTGCCCGAACGATGAAAAAAGCTGTTTCCATACTTCAACCTGTTATCGAAGCTGAAAAGTCGTCAGGAGCAGCGCAAAAAGCCGGGAAAATCGTGTTGGCTACCGTGAAGGGTGATGTGCACGATATCGGAAAAAACATCGTTTCCATCGTGTTGTCGTGCAACAATTACGAAATTGTGGATTTGGGGGTGATGGTCCCGCCCGAAAAAATTATCGAAACCGTTATTCGTGAACAACCTGATATTGTGGGATTGAGCGGACTAATCACGCCCTCACTCGAAGAGATGGCTGTTGTTGCGGCTGAAATGGAAAAAGTCGGATTCCGGATGCCTCTGCTCATCGGTGGTGCCACCACGTCGAAGTTGCATACGGCCCTGAAAATAGAGCCGAAATACAGTAGGGGAGCAGTGGTATATGTTAAAGATGCATCACAAAGCCCGGGAGTGGTGGCGAACCTGTTAAATCATGAAACGAACGGAAATTATTCCCAACAAGTGCGTGATGAATACGCTGCCCTTCGCGAAAACAGTACGGACAGAAAAGTAGAACTGGTTTCACTTGAAGAAGCGCGGGAAAACGCATATAAGATTGACTGGGAAAATTTTTCTGCCGAAAAACCCCGGATGATGGGAAGAAAAGTGATGAAAAACGTTCCGGTAGAGGTTATAATTCCCTATATCGATTGGAAGTTTTTCTTCCACGGATGGAACCTGTCTGCCAAGTTCGGCTCTGTTGCTAACTCGGATTTCACAGTGGAAGGACGCAATGCCTGGATGGCAAAATTCAAGGACGACGAGCAGGAGAAGGCCGGCGAAGCCGCAAAATTGTACGATGATGCACGTCGTTTGCTCAATAAGCTGGTGAATGATCGGGCAGGATATATCCATGCTGTTTTTGGCCTGTATGAGGCATACAGTGAAAACGATGATGTTTTGGCTGAAGGTGTTCGTATTCCCATGCTGCGCCAGCAAAAGAAGAACGATAAAAACGAATACTTGAGCCTGAGTGATTTTATTGCGCCAGCCTCATCCGGAAAAAAAGATTATGTCGGCGCTTTTGCGGTTACTGCCGGAGATGGAGCCGATGAGCTGCTGCAAGTTTATGAAGACGAAGGTGATGAGTATTTGGCATTATTGTTGAAATCATTGCTCGAAAGGCTGGCCGAAGCAGCAACCGAGTGGTTGCACCACATGATCCGGAAAGAATACTGGGGTTTTGCGGAAGATGAAAACCTGTCTGTTGCCGATATGCTGGCTTCAAGATACCGGAGCATTCGCCCAGCGGTGGGTTATCCGTCCATTCCCGACCAAACAATGAATTTTGTACTGCACGATATGCTTAGAACCGATGAGATCGGAATTTCGTTGACGGAAAACGGAATGATGAATCCACCGGCATCGGTCAGCGGTTTCATTTTTGCTCATCCACAATCGAAATATTTCGTTATTGGCCCTGTCTCCGAAGAGCAATTACACGATTATGCCCTTCGCCGGAACACGGAAACGGAGAAGATAAGGAAATTTTTATCCGCAAATTTGTAATTCGAGAATAAAGTTTTTTTTGGATGTCCGACCGTCTTATTGTAACCCTTGCCCTTCATCCTAAATTCGGTTATCTGTTGCAACCCGTTTTTGCGTCGTTCGACACCGGAACCGGAGTGTACGCCATTACCGAAACGGCTCATGGCAGCGGTTCGAATTACGAAAACCTGTCGGAGGATGAAAAGAATATTGTGAATGCGGCGGGACGTTTTTCCGACAAGGCGCTGATGAAAACCTACTCGCATGAAAAAGACGAGGCCGCTTTCCTGCAAAAAGTCGCTCCCGAAACCATTCAAACCTATATACGCCCTTTCATCGAGGCGCGGCATAAAGAAATGCTGCTTACCCTGCGCGATACTTCAACACCGCTGTTTCTGCGTGAAAAAATACGCGAACGCGAGTTTTCGGAAGACCGGGCTATCGAGATTCTGGCTTGCCCGTCGAAAATGATTTTCCTTTTCCGCAACGCGGCCACGTTTACCTACTCGGCGCGTGTGCGAAACGGCGGTGAGTCGGTGGCGCTTTTCGGGAGATTTTTTGCGCCGCTTTGCGCCAAACCCGCCCAAGCGGTTATCGGAAACCGGCTGCATTACTTTGAAGATGTGGATGAGAAGAAATTGCGTCCCTTTTTCGTGAAAAAGCAGGTTGAGGTGTCGTCGCGAAACGTTCCCGAATATATCCGCAAATTTGTTGTGCCGTGTGTGAAAGAGTTTGATGTGGTGGCGGAGGGATTTTCCGTGTTTGAACAGACGCATCGGCCGGTAGCTGTTCTCACGCTTGAAACGGGACTGGACCTGATGCCGGTGCTCAACCTGAAATTCCGGTACGGGAAACATCTTTTTGCTATCGACCTTCCGCGAAAGAAAGAAGTTGAACTGCTGGAACAAAACGGCGCGTTTTCCATCGGATGGTTTTTTAGGGACGAGCCGTGGGAACAAAACTGTGTTGATTTGCTTCTGAACAACGGGTTGATCCTCGGCCGAAACAATCAGTTTGCCGTTTGGGGCAATGAAGAAAGTAAAACCGGCATCGTTGAATGGATTAACCGCAATGGAGCCCTGTTGAGGTCATTCGAACTGAATCAGTCGCTCGGGAATTACGTTTACTATACGGGCGAAATTAACCTGGAGTTTGCCGTAAACGGGAAAAGGGACTGGTTTGATGTGTATTGCTTGGTTCGCTTCGATGATGTCGAAATTCCACTTGTCCGCTTCAGGGGGCACATCCTTAACCGCATCACGGAATATCTGTTGCCCGACGGGCGCATTGCCGTGCTTCCGGCGGAATGGTTTGCGCGGTTCGGTGAACTGTTTCGTTTCGGGCGGGCCGTCGGCGACAATATCCGCCTTGCCGGCTACCATTTTCGCGTGAAAGAGTTGGCCGAAAAAGGCGCGTTGCCGGATGAGGAACCGGAGAGCACGATGCTCACGGCCGAAATCCCCGGCGGGTTAAATGCCGTGCTGCGTCCGTATCAACGGTACGGCTTCCGATGGTTGATGCAATTGCAACAAAACCGTTTCGGCGGATGCCTGGCGGATGATATGGGGTTGGGTAAAACGTTGCAGGTCATTGCGATGTTTTTGTGCAATTACACCGGCGGTGAGGCATCGCCGGGAAGCAGGGCGCCCGTTCAGCTCTCGCTTTTCGAGGCGCCCGTTGCCCTTGGCCGGGCAGCAAGCGCCGAGTTTCCCCCGTCGCTTGTCGTGATGCCTACTTCGCTTCTCCACAATTGGTCGAATGAGTTGAGGAAGTTCGCACCGGAGCTGTCCGCTTATGTGCATGCGGGGGCGAGTCGTTTTCGGGACGAGGCTTTCGCACGGCAGTCGAGCCGTTTCCCGATCGTTCTCACTACATACGGAACGGTGCGGCAGGACATCGATTTCCTTCAACATTTCGATTTTCATTACGTGGTGCTCGATGAGAGTCAGAACATCAAAAATCCCGCCTCACAAACCTTTTTATCGGTGAAACGGCTTCGTTCCCGCCACAGGCTTACACTCACGGGCACTCCGGTTGAAAATTCGCCTACCGACCTTTGGACGCAAATGGATTTTTTGAATCCGGGGATTTTGGGTCCGCTCGGCGAGTTCCGGAAACGTTTCCTCATCCCGGCACCGGAAGAGAATGGAGAGGCAGTCCGGTCGCTCCTGAAAATTATTTCGCCTTTTATCCTGCGACGTACCAAGGAGCAGGTCGCGCCGGAATTGCCGTCGCTGACCGAAGAAATCCGCTACTGTGAGATGAGTGAAGAACAGACCGAACGGTATAACCGGGAGAAAAACAGAATCCGGAATACCCTCGTCAAACAATTCTCGGAGGGGAGCCGGAGAATAGGCCTTTCTACGCTGGCAGGCCTGATGCGCCTGCGGCAACTTGCCAATCACCCGGCGCTTGTCGACTGCGGTTTTTCGGGACAATCGGGCAAGTTCGAACAGGTCATCGACACGGTTGAGACCCTTTTTCAAGAAGGGCATAAGGTGTTGGTGTTCTCATCGTTTGTGAAACATTTGCAACTGTTTGCCGATTATTTCGATGCCCGCCGGTGGAAATACGCCTGGCTCACGGGACAGACTATCCGGCGTGAGATCGAAATAACGGAGTTCAACTCCAATCCGGAAGTGCGTGCTTTTTTTATTTCGCTTAAAGCCGGGGGAACGGGACTGAACCTCACCGCCGCCGATTACGTATTTATTCTCGACCCCTGGTGGAACCCGGCAGCCGAGATGCAGGCCGTCAGCCGTGCCCACCGTATCGGGCAGGAACGGAAGGTGACGCTTTACCGGTATATAACACTGGGCACGGTGGAAGAAAAAATCCGCCGTTTACAACAATATAAGTCCGCCCTTTCCGATGCGCTTGTTCGCCCGCAACTCACGATGGAGGAGGCGGAAGAGCTTCTCCGGTAAAAAAGTGGGCGGCATTTTTGTTAAATCCGGGGAAAACAGGTACTTTTGAAAAAAATAATAATTGCTGATGAAAACTCTCAAAGTACCCAAACAACACATTTCGCAATGCGAAACTATTTTTGATTGTATAAATTTATTGCGCGAAGCCGGCGTAGTCGCTAAAATTGACCAGGTGAACTGGAAAAAAGAATTTCCCAAGTCACTTCCTGTTACGGTGCGTGTTGCTCACGATGGAGAAAAAATTTACCTCTGTTTTGAAGTGGTAGGAGAAAAAATACGTGCAGTGAATACAGAGGATTTCGGTTCGGTCTGGGAAGACAGTTGTGTAGAGTTTTTTATGCAGCGGGAAGGCGAAGCCGTTTATAGGAATTTTGAGTGTAATATATTGGGAGCGTTACTTGCAGCAAAGCACGAAACCCGGCAAATAGCGGAAAAACTGACGGAGCATATGTCCTCGATCTCCCGTTTTTCTACGATCAGACACAGGTATGAGAACGGCATACAGGTTAGCGACTGGACGATGTTCCTGATAATTCCCCGACAGGCAATGGGTTTCCATGCCGATGAGAGTTTATCGGGAAAAAAGATCCGGGCAAATTTCTATAAGTGCGGTGATAAGACTCCCGAAACACATTTCATCAGTTGGAACCCCATCGATTTGCCTTCACCCGATTTTCACGCTCCACAGTTCTTTGGACTGTTGGAAATGGAGTGAGCCGAAACTCGTACAGATAACACAAACATAGTTAAATACATAT